>NZ_LYXZ01000121.1 GCF_001676615.1 Labrys sp. WJW
GCGCCCTCGACCGCGGCCTGGAAGAACGTGCTGCCGCGCGTCGCCGCCTTGCTCGACGTCATGCAGATCTCCGACATCGTCAAGGTCGTCTCCTCAGATACCTTCGAGCGGCCGATCTATGCCGGCAACGCCATCCAGACCGTGACCTCGGCCGACGCCAAGAAGATGATCACCGTGCGCACCGCCTCCTTCGCCGCGACCGGCGAGGGCGGTTCGGCAGTGGTGGAGCCGGCGGCGGCTGCCGCCGATCCCGGCCTCTCCACCTTCAAGGGCGAGGAGCTGGCCAAGTCGGACCGTCCGGAACTGGCCTCGGCCAAGATCATCATCTCCGGCGGCCGGGCCATGGCCAACCGCGAGAACTTCGCCACCTATATCGA
>NZ_LYXZ01000122.1 GCF_001676615.1 Labrys sp. WJW
TCGGCGCCCTCGGCCGGATAGAAGAAGGACGTGTCCATCGGGCCGGGGCCGATGGCGGTCACCGAGATGCCGCGCTCGCCGAACTCCTTGGAGGCGGCGCGGGTGAAATGCTCCACCGGCGCCTTGGTGCCGGCATAGGCCGCATAGAACGGGGTATAGGCGCCGAGCAGCGAGGTGACGAGCGTGCAGATCTTGCCGTTGTCGTTGAGGTGCTTGCCGGCTTCCTTGAGGAAGAAGAAGGCTGTTTTCGAGTTGACCGCGGTCATCTCGTCATATTCGGCCTCGGTGATCTCGACGAAGGGCTTCTTGAGTACCTTGCCGACGGTGTTGACGGCGATGTCGGGCCGGCCGACGGCGGCGATGGTGTCGGCGAACAGTTTTTCGACCGCACCGGCCGAGGT
>NZ_LYXZ01000123.1 GCF_001676615.1 Labrys sp. WJW
CGACCTCGGCTTTCGCTGCCGACCTGGCTCCCCAGGCTGTCGAGCCGGTCGCTCCGGTCGTCGCTCCCGTCTACAACTGGACCGGCTTCTACGCTGGTATCCATGCTGGCGCAGCTATCGGCCAGGGCAAGATTGACCATGCCAAGCTCAATGGCACTGGCTTCCTCGGCGGCGTCCATGCTGGCTACAATGCTCAGTTCGACGGCGGCTGGGTCGTCGGCCTCGAGACCGACATCGACTATTCGAGCGTCAAGAAGTCCAAGGCTGTCACCGACGGTGACATCGTCACTCGCGCCACCCTCAAGAACGAGTGGCAGGGTTCGACCCGCGCTCGCTTCGGCTATGCCTTCGACAACATCCTGCCCTACGTGACGGGTGGTGTTGCCTACGGCAACGTGAAGACCAGCATTGCTGGCGTTGGTTCCAAGACCGACACCCGCGTTGGTTGGACGGCTGGTGCTGGCGTCGAGTACGCCATCGACCAGAACTGGATCGTCCGCGGCGAAGCCCGTTATGTCGACCTCGGCGACAAGAGCAGCACCTTCGGCGGCACCCGCCACAAGGTGAAGTTCAACTCCACCGACCTGACCCTCGGCGTGAGCTACAAGTTCTGATCCGCGTATCTGGATCATTGCGTAAGGAAGAGCCCGGCAAAAGCCGGGCTTTTTCTTTGTCATGCTATCGGAATCGTTGTCCGGGCGAATTGCCGACAAATGGAGACGTCTCGTGGATCTCTCCGTCATATCGGTAACCGGGCCACAACGCGCCGCTTCTCACGCCGCCAGACAAAGATTTTGTGCCGAACCTTGAACACCTGAGGCTGGGCGCTTCTCACCCAAACTAAAAATGGCAGTGCCCCCAAGCCCTCCTCCATCTCACCGCACGCAACAAACCACTGCAGTATTTCTATCAGAAATACTTATCTTCGATTGTCATTAAGCCGCCCTAAGCTGCCACGCCCCTGAATCTTGGCTTCAGGCAAAAAATTCCTCTTAATATTTTTTTAAATATTAACAAAACACATCAAAAAATAAATCGTTCGTTAACCACAAGCGAGCGGGCTGCGTTCTTCAATTTTCATGGCCCTGCCCATCAGGCGCCTTCAGTTTGCCTGCCAGTGTGGCCGGAATGCTACAGACTCTCCCCGCGGTTTCTGTCTATATGCTCCCACACTGAATTTCCGGCCCTGGAGTCCTAGTAATGAAAATGCGTTTGGCCCTCGCGGCTCTCCTCCTCACCTCGACCTCGGCTTTCGCTGCCGACCTGGCTCCCCAGGCTGTCGAGCCGGTCGCTCCGGT
>NZ_LYXZ01000124.1 GCF_001676615.1 Labrys sp. WJW
ATTCCAGGCGTCGACTTGCACGGCAGCGGCTACTGCCTCTTTCTGCCGGGTCGTGCAGCCCCTCACCCTTACCCCAGTCCACTCCGAGTGGAGTGGACGATACCCGTAAGGACGGGGCGAGGGGGACTTCGGCCGCACGACTCACACCGAGACGGTTTTGTCTCGCGGCACCGTCGGGCGAGGCGAGAGATTTGCGAATCAATCGCGACGCCTATGCCCCCTCGCCCCGTCCTTACGGGTATCGTCCACTCCACTCGGAGTGGACTGGGGTAGGGGTGAGGGGCGGCGCGATTCGACGACGAGAGGCGACTCATTTCTCCAGATAGACATTCCAGAAGGCCGGCCAAGGCGAAG
>NZ_LYXZ01000015.1 GCF_001676615.1 Labrys sp. WJW
ATCGAACCTGATTTCTGAATCAGGCTCGATGCTGTAATTCCTTGTTGCCGCATCTTTTTTGCCGAAAACCGCTACCCACTTTTCGGCGCGATGCTCTAGCCCTGTCGGCGAAACATCGGGCTTCTTGGGCTCACCCACCGCGCCGGAGGAGAAAGGACGGCTCGGGAAAATGCACAAACCGTTCGGGATAACGATACCAGTCAGGCTTTTTCTGGAATTGAGGCTGGATTGCGCGCGGTGTGTCGAAACCGCAGCACAATAATGTCATCGCCGACGATCTGATAGTCGAGCAGATATGGATAGGGGATCAGGAAAACCCGACGCACATCTGCAATTCTTGTCCTTGCACCAGCGTGTGGCTGAATCTGCAAGAGTAGAAGGATCGCCGACATGCGCGCTTCGATCTTTGCAGCCCCGGCAGGAGAGCGCTCTGCGATGTAACCCAGGGCTTTATCGATCTGCTGAAGTGCTCGTTTTGAATAACGCAGGCTCACAGGCGGTATTTGGATAGCACCGATTTCACCTCAGCCGAGGACGCCACATCACCGCGCGCCACTTCGGCCTTGGCTTCGATCAGGTCCGCTATTTCTTCCGGTGTCATTTCGACTATTGGCTCTTCGCCACCGGCATAGGCCAGCAGCATACGCGCGACCTGATCCTGCATCTCGGGAGGCAGGGCCCGCACTTTCTCAAAAGCTTCGCGGAGCAGTTTTGTCATAAGGCCAATGTAGCAACTTCACCGGGCTTTTGCAGTGGCATTTTGGTGCTGATAGGCAACAACCCCTCCTGCAGATGGGGAAGGACGTTCACCCTCCAATCGGCTTATTCGGTACGCCTGCGCTCTACGGCGACAAGCCCGCCTCCTCGACCTCCTCGACATCCACGCCGACCCAAAGTCCGATGAAGGCGGAGGGAGAGCCGATGAATGAGCCTGATATCGGTATGGCCTGATGTGGTTCCCGCACGGCCGCGATGCGAATCAGCCGGTCGGATGCCACCAGGCCGTTGGTCGGGTCGAACTCGATCCAGCCGATATCCGGCAGATAGACGTCGGCCCAGGCATGGCTCGCCCCTGCTCCCTGCAGCACGGGCGCCCCGGCCTCCGGAGGCGGGTCGAACAGATAGCCCGAGACGAAGCGCGCCCCGAAGCCGAGCAGCCGGGCCGCGGCGATGAACAGGGCCGCGAAGTCGCGGCAGGCGCCGCTCCGGTTTGCGAAGGTGACGGCCGGGTCCTGGGTCGACTGCTCGAAGCGGGTGACATAGGCGAACTCGCCATGGATCTCCTGGCACAGGCCGGTCAAAAGATCGCGCGCCCCGCCTGGATGACGCTTCGGGGCGCCGGCGATCCAGAGCCTGAGCTCGTCGGGATAGTCGTCGGCCGAGGCGAGCATGGCAGCGCCGAGATCGATGGTCTCGTCGGCCGAATAGGTCACCGGGAAAGGCGCTTCCCCGCCGGTCAGATGGATCGTCGGCACGGCCGAGGCGAAACGCTCGATCTCGAGCCGGCTCTCGATCGACAATTCGCCGGCCTGCCCCGTGAACACGCCGGTACAGACCTCGTTGCCGAAGACATCATAGGTCCAGGCGAACTCGGCGGGCAGCGAGGTGGTAAGGGTGGCCGAGATCAGCCGCATCTCGTGGCTGTCGCGTGGGCGCAGCATCATGCGATGCGGCCCGAAACTAACCGATTCGGCATAGCGATAGGTCGTGCGATGGCTGACGATCAGGCGTTTCAAGGCACGAACTCCCTTCAGGCAGCAGATTCGTCCGGGTCCGGATGGACGATACGAAAAAATAGGGTAAGACCGAAACGAGCCGGCGACAGGGGAAACTCTTGCCGGGCGTTCGAGTTTCATGATCTGGCGACATCGCCGGGAATCATAAGAAAGACTCAAGCCAATCCGTTGATTGGCTTGGAAACAAGGAGTGACGATGGCAGGGCCGCCGGGCATCAGGGCACGATCGCAGGGTTTCGCCGATATTTTCGAGCGCTCCACCGGGGGTGCCCTTACCCCGCTCAACGTGGTGATCGAGCGCGTGCTCAGCCCGGTTCGTGCCGTGATCGAGGGGCGTGAGACCCTGATGTTCGGCACCAATTCCTATCTCGGCCTCAATTTCGACCCCACCTGCATCGAGGCGGCCAGCACGGCGCTGGCGAGCTTCGGCACCGGCTCGACCGCCTCGCGCGTCGCCAGCGGCAACCAGGCCCTGCATGTCGAGCTCGAAAAAGCCATCGCCGAGCTCTACGGCCGGCGCGATGCCGTGGTGTTCTCCACCGGCTTCATGGCCAATCTCGGTGCCATCGGCGGGCTGGTGCGCGAGGGCGATGCCGTGGTGCTCGATGCCCATTGCCATGCCTCGATCTTCGATGCCTGCAGGTTATCGGGCGCGAAAATCCTCACCTTCAAGCACAATGACGCTGCCGATCTCGCCCGCGTCATCGCGCAAAGCGAGATCGCACCAAGCCGCCTGCTCGTCATCGTCGAGGGCCTCTACAGCGTGCTCGGCGATGTCGCCGACCTCAAAGCAATCAGCACCGTGACCGCGCAGAGCGGGACGGTGCTGCTGGTCGACGAGGCCCATTCCCTCGGGCTCTTTGGCGCCAAGGGGCGCGGCGTTGCCGAAGCGCAGGGCGTGGAAGACAAGGTCGACGTCATCGTCGGCACCTTCTCCAAGAGCGTCGGCGTGGTCGGGGGCTATTGCGTCACCCACGATCCGGCCTTCAGGGCCCTGCGCTTTGCCGCACGCAGCTATCTCTACACGGCTTCCCTGCCCCCGCCGGTGGTGGCCGCCGCCCGGCAGGCCCTGTCGATCATCGCTGATGACAGCGCGCGCCGCGCTAGCGTGTTCAGCCATGCCGAGATGCTGCATCGCGGCCTGACCGGCCTCGGCCTGCCGCCTCTCGCCCCGCCCGGCCCGGTCGGCGCCGTGCGCATGCCGGGCATCAAGGCAGGGCTCGACACCTGGACCGCCCTGCTCCGCGCCGGGCTCTACGTCAACATGCTGATCCCGCCGGCCACGCCCAATGGCGAAGTGGTGCTGCGCTATTCGGTTTCCGCAGCCCACAGTGCCACCGACATCGAGGCCGCGCTCGACATCATCGCCACGGCGGGCCGCCAGACCGGCGTGCTCAGGCCGGCGGCCTGAGACAACGGAGCGATCTCAGACGACCTTGGGCGCCGCGGTGGATTTCGGGGTGCGCACGAACTCGCTGCGCTTGCGGAAGATCACCTCGCGCTGAGCGGGGCCGATGACGGCGCCGATGCGGAAGAGATCGCGGGAGACCTGCACGAATTCCCGCAGGAAATCGGAGAGGCTGGTCTGTCCGGGCCGCAGGGACAGGTTGCCGGCCCTGAGGAACACGAAGAGCGCGACATAGCCGATCAAGAGCTGGCCGACCAGGACACCGGCCAATTCCCAGCGCAGCGGTGCTCCCAGCACGATCGCGCCGATGCCGGCCGGCAGGGCCACCGCCCAGGCCAGGCCCGACCACCACACCCCCAGATGCATCGCCGCCTTGAGGCGATCGGTGAGCGAGAGCGAACCATCGCCGAGGATCGGGCAGAGCAGGCGCAGCATCACCTCGCCGAAGCCCTTGGTCCAGCGCTGCTGCTGGGTCATCCACGCCTTCATCGTCTCGGGAAGTTCGCCGGGCACAGGCACGCTCATCAGGAACGAGCCGCGCCGGCCGATGCGCCAGGCCCGGTAGGACAGGTCGAGATCCTCGGCCAAGGTGCCCCCGCGCCAGCCGCCGGCCGCCTCGATCGCCTCGCGGCGCCAGACGCCGCAGGTGCCGTTGAACGGCAGGGGATGGCCGGCCCAGCAGCGCGTGCCCTGCTCGATGGCGAGATGCGCGTCGAGCAGCACCGCCTGGGTACGCGTCAACGGGTTGGCATCCCGGTTCAGATAGTCGAAGCGGGCCTGGATGAAGGCGAGTTTGGGATCCGCCAACAGGCAGGTCATGGTCTTCTTGAGGAAATCGGGGTCAGGCACGTAATCGACGTCGAGAATGGCGAAAAAGCCATGCGGCGTCAGCGTCATCGCATTGGCGAGCGCGCCGGCCTTGTATTCGGTGCGGTCCTTGCGATGGATCAGCACCACGTCGAAGCCCAGCGCCCGGCGCCGCGCCACCTCTTCGTTGGCGAAGACGGTGGAGCCGTCGGTGGAATCGTCGAGGATCTGGATATGCAGGCGCTCGCGCGGCCAATCGAGGGCGGTGGCGGCGTCGAGCGCACGGGCAACCATGGCGCCTTCATTGAAGGTGGGGATCTGCACCACCACATCCGGAAGGTCGGCCCTGTCAGGCAGGCCCCGGGCCAGCAAAAGGCGCTCCGCCTCGACGCCGGCCTTGCGCAGGCGCCAATGCTTGAAGACGAGATAGAAGGTCGCCAGGGTCGAGCCGAAGGTGACCGACCAGCCGAGCAACGATATCACGGCCAAGATCACCGCCAGCCAACCGGCGACCGCCCAGAAACTCTCCCACAAACCCGTCAAACTCCGTCTCTCAGCCCCATACTCGCCTATCGTCTCTCACCGGTCACCACGCTTGGGCGTGCGCACGAAATCGTGCCGGCCAGCGAAGGGAGCGGCGACCACGCTCGCCGAATTGGCCAAAGCCAGAAAGACGAGCAGGGCCGGAATTGCGATCAGGGTTGCCCCGTAGCGGATGATACCACCCCGGCGCAAGCGCAGAAATGGCGGCAGGGTGATGAAAACGGCTGCGATCCCGGCATAGAGGGCGGCAGCCGTCACCAGAACGGCATGTCCGCTGCCGAAGCCGCGCAACAGGCCGTCGAGCACGAAGGCGGCGGCCGCCAGCACGAAACAGGGCAGGCCCAGTTGCAGGCCGAGCAGCAGGCTGGTGCCGAGCTTGGCGCCCAGTTTCCAGTTCGAGCGCCAGGCGAGCGGCAGCCCCTTGCGCGCGACCTGGACGAAGCCGGTCGACCAGCGCGCCTGCTGCACGCGCCAGCTGACGAGATCGGCCGGCGCCTCGCAGGTCAGCGGAGGCTCGAGCATCAGCTGGCCATGCCAGCCGGCGGCATAGCTGCGCAAGGTCAGGTCGAGATCCTCGGCCAGCGTATCGGGTGACCAGCCGCCCGCGGCCTCGATGGCGGCGCGGCGCCAGACCGCGCCGGTGCCGTTGAACTGGAACATGTCACCGCCGGCCTGCCTTCCCGCCTGCTCGGCAAGGAAATGCGCATCGACCGAGAATTGCTGGCCCAAAGTCATCCAGTTCTGGTCGCGATTGCCGAACTCGAAGCGGAACTGCACGAAGGCTGCCTGCCGATCGGCGGCCAGCACCGCCGCCGCCTGCCTCAGCCATTGCCGCGGCGCCCTGAAATCGGCGTCGAGAATGGCGATCAGCGGGGCATCGCAACGCTGCATGCCTTCGGCAAGGGCGCCGGCCTTGAAGCCGTCCCGGTTCACGCGCCTGGCCTGCTGCACCGCCGGGCCTCCCGGCGGCAGGCCGGCGATGGCGGCGGCGGCCAGGGCCGCCGTCTCGTCGGTGGAATCATCGAGAAGCTGGACGGTCAGCCGGTCGGCCGGCCAGTCCAGCGCCAGGGCCGAGGCCAGGGCTCCCTCGACGGAACCGGCCTCGTTGTAAACAGGGATCTGCAGGAGGACATGCGGGGGCTCGCCATCCGGCTTCATCGGCGGCGGCCGGTAGCGGCGCGCGCGCCAGGCAAGGCGCAGATGCTGGCCAAGCAGGACGACGAGGAAAAGGCCGGCAACAAGGCCGATGACATCGATCACCAGCAGCATCAGTGTCGCCCCGACAGCGCTATCGTGGCCGTGCCCCAGGCAAGGCGGCGCGCCGCGAGGGCGTTCAGCCATAGCACCGGCATGAGCGCCTCCCTGGCCAGCACGGCCAGCGGCATGGCTGGCGAGAGCGGCCAGCCCTTGCGCCAGGCGAGGACGCATTCGGCCGCGGGCCAGAGGAGGATCGTCAGCGCCAGCAGGGGTATGGCGGGCAGGCCGAGGAGAGCGGCGCCGGCGAGCGCCGCAAGGCAGGCGGCAGGCAAGCCGGTCAAAGGCTCGGCGGCGAAGGCCAGGGGCTCCTCGAGGCGCCGGCAGATCGCCCAGCGCAGATGGCGCCGCCAGATCTCGCCAGGCCGGCGGGCGCCAAGGTCCTGATCGACGGTGGCCGCGGCAAAGACCGGTCGTAGCCCCCTCGCCTTCAGGAGCTTGGCCAGGGCATGGTCGTCGGCGACGGCGCGCAGGATCGCCCGCAGGCTGCCGGCAGCTTCGAGGTCAGACCGCCGCAGCAGCATGGCCGCGCCGATGCCGGCTCCGCCCCCGAGCGCGGAGAGCGCCAGCAGCAACCGCCCGCCATAGGTGTTGACGAGGCTGGCTTCCAGCATGGCCGCAAAATTGCCGGGGCCCCGCGCCACGGGCACGGAAGAGACCAGTCCGACCCCCGGCGCCAGGCTCGCCATCATCGCGGTCAGGGTATCGGGCGGCAGAATGGTGGCGGCATCCTTGATCAGCAGGAGGTCATGGGCCGCAGCCTCGACCGGTTCGAGGAGATTGGCGATCTTCGGATTGGCGCCCGGAATGGGCGTGGTGAAGAGGATGCGGGCGGGAGCTTGTACACCCTCCCCTTTCAGGGGAGGGTGAGAGGCTGCGAACTGCACCGAGAACAGGACTTCGAGGCCGGGATCGTTCAGATCGGTCAACTTCCTGTTTGCCTCATTCTGCGCTTCCTCGGCGCGGCGGAGCGGCACCAGCACCGAGACGGGCCCGCGTTCGCCGGCAACGGCCCGGCGCGCCGCCAGCGCCGGCTGGAGCAAGGCGAGCAGCGTGGAACCGAGCAACAGGGCGACGAGAGCGAGCCACCACAGGCCGGCCAGGGCCGCGAATAACGTCATGGTCCGCTTCTCTCCCGCTCCTGCGTCAACGGCACGTCGACACCGGGACGATCGAGCAGCCAGTCGCCGAAACGGGCGGGCAACAAAGTGAGCAGGCGCAGACCCGCATAGAGAATGAAGGGAAAGGCGATCACCGGCTTGCGGCGGTCGAGGCCGCTGCGGATGATGCGGGCCGCCCTGGCGGCGGTGACCTTGAGCGGTTGCGGCGCGACGAGCTCGGCGTTGAGCGGCGTGGTGACGAAGCCCGGCGCGATCAGGCTGACGGCAATGCCTTCGCGCTTCAGTGCCGGCCTGATGCCTTCGGCATAAGCGTGAATGGCGGCCTTGGCCATGGAATAGGCCGGCGAGGACGGGAAGCCGCGCAGGCCCGCCAGCGAACCGACCAAGGCGACGTGACCGCGGCCTCGGCGACGCATGGCTTCCAGTGCTGGCTCGATGGTGTTGACAGCTCCCATCAGATCGACGGCGAGCACGGCCCGCATCGCCTCACCGGGGTCGAGCGGCCTTTGCGCGCTGGTGCCCGAGACGATGCCGGCGCAGGCAATGGCGAGGTCGATCGGTACCTCGCCGTCCCGCGCCGCGACCCAGTCGGCAAGCGCCACGCGATCCCGGACATCGATGCGGCCGGTGACGACCATGGCGCCGCGCGCCTGGCAGAGCTCGGCGACGTCGGACAGCCGTACCGCATCCCGGCCAACAAGGAAAAGGTGGGTTTCAGGCGTGGCATATTCGAGGGCGAGAGCCCTGCCGATCCCGCTGCTGGCCCCGGTGATCAGCACGGTCCGGCCGCTCATGCCCCCCTCTCCATCGCGCGCGACAGAGTCGCTTCCGCCATGCAAGCGACGACGCCGCCGCTCGTCTTGACGAAGAGGCGCAGCACGGCCGGTTCGCCGTCCTCGTGACGCTTGACCGTCCGCCCCGATATCTCGACTTCAGCCCCGACGGGCACCGGTGCCATGAAGCGGGTGGACAGGCCTGCGATCACTGCCTGCGGCAGGAAACGCCGCACCGCCTCATTGAGATAGGCGACCAGCAGCATGCCATGCACGGGCGCAGCCTCCAGGCCGATGGTGCGGGCGATGGCAGCGCTGACATGCAGGGGATTGGTATCGCCCGAAGCCCGGGCGAACGCCTCGACCTCAGCCTTGCCGATCGGGCCGATGGTGAGCGATGGCATCGAGGCACTCATCGCGCCAGCTCCGGCTGGAACAACCGGTAGGTCGCTGCGAAATCGGCGATGACCTCGCCATCCCGGCCTTCGATATGCGCCTCGATCTGCACGTCGTCGGGCATGGATGCATCCGCCCGCCGGGTGATCACGAAGCGGATCTCCTCGCCGATGCGCAAGGCGCGCCGATAGCTGAAGCGCTGGGCGATCAGCACGGGTATGAGATGCTCCTCGCCGGCAAGATCGTCGAAGGCGGCCTTGGCGGCCGGATGCCACAGCCAGATCGCCGGAAAGGTCGCGGGAACCTCGTCGCCATCGCCCGCCATCCCCCCGCTCATCGCACTATCGAAGGCGGTCGCCTCGCGATAGCGCCGCACGGCGTCCGCCTCGACCCGAGCCGCGATGGGGCCGATCCGCAGGGGCGGCGGCGCGCTCATGCCTGTCCGACGATCAGCACCGCATTGATGCCGCCGAACGCGAAGGAATTCGTCATGGCATGGCGCATCGTCACCGCCCTCTTCTGATCCGGCACGCAATCAAGATCGCATCGGGGATCGGGCGTTGTCCAGTTGAGGGTGGGCGGCACCACACCCTCGCGCAGGGCCATCACGGTGATTGCCAGCTCGATGGCGCCAGCCGCCCCGAGAGCATGGCCGTGCACCGGCTTGGTGGAGGAAACCGGCAGGCTGGCCAGGCGCTCGCCGAAAACAGCGGCGAGTGCGGCGGCCTCGGTGGCATCATTGGCAAGCGTGCCGGTGCCGTGGGCGTTGACATAGTCGATCGCCTCCGGTTCCAGCCCGGCATCATCGAGGGCCTGGCGCATGGCGGAGGCCGCTCCGCCGGCATCCGGGCGCACGATGTCGCCGGCATCGCTGGAGGTTCCGTAACCGCAGAGCTCGGCCAGCGGGGTCGCCCCCCTGGCACGGACGCTCTCCTCGCTCTCCAGCATGAAGATGGCGGCGCCTTCTCCCAGCACCATGCCGTTGCGGTCCTTGGAGAAGGGGCGGCAGGCATTGGGGGAGAGCACGCGCAGCGCTTCCCAGCCCTTCATGCCCGAGGCGGTGATGCAGGCCTCGGCCCCGCCGACCACGGCACGGTCGACCATGCCCGCCCGGATGAAATGCGCGCCGAGGCCGATGGCCTGGGTGCCCGATGCACAGGCACTGGCGACCGCAAAGGAGGGGCCGCGTGCGCCGTGGCGGGCACTCAGCTGCGAAGCGGCGCCATTGGGCATCAGGCGCGGCACGCTCCAGGGATCGAGGCGCTGGCCGGTGACATAGGCGTTGTGGATGCCGATCTCGATGGTTTCACCGCCGCCGATGCCGGTGCCGACGATGGTAGCCGTGCGTTCGCCCTGCCGCGCGCCGCGTGCAAAGCCGGCCTGCGCCAGGGCCTCGTCGCCGGCCACGATGGCGAGCTGGGTGAAGCGGTCGCAGAAGGCCAGCACATCGGGCTCGATATGGGCAGCCGGGTCGAAACCGCGCAGCTGGCCGGCGATGCGGATATTGTGGCGCAGTTCCCGCGCCACTTCGAGCGGGCCGATGCCGCTCCGGCCCTCGCGGGCGGCCTCCCACAGCGCCGGAACACCAAGCCCCACCGCCGTCGCTGCCCCCATGCCGGTAATATAGACGCGTCTTTTCAAATCAGGACTTTTCACTGGCAATGCGGGCCAGCACGCCGTCGATGAAGGATTTGAGATCCTTGGCTTCGGCGATCGAGCCGTCCATCGGAATATAGACGTCGAACTTTTCTTCCACGGCCGTGAGGATCATCACGATATCGATGGATTTGAGGCCGAGTGTCTCGAAGGTCGCGTCAGGCGTTACCTTCTCGCGATCCACCATGCCCTCGGATACGATCAGGTTGACGACCTCGTCATAGACACGCTGCGGATCGGACAGGATGTTATCTTTGGTTTCGGTCGACATCTTCTTCCTGGACACGTCGCTTGAGCAAAGCGCGCTGTAGCTAACCGCTCGATTGCTCAAGCTTTTTTGTTTCAACGCGCTTTGCGATTCTAGGCAATGCCGTCAAATCACAAAACGCCATGGGCGCAATGGGACTAAATCGATGCTTCAAAGACGCCGAAACGGCGTGTCGACCGGGCCCCGAGCCATTCAACTACGCTCGTCATGGCATAGTTGTCGTCAAGAATCCAACCGCATTCCAAATCTTGCACACCGGTGATGGCCGCCCGGCGCATCAATTCATCCACCAGGATGAGCGCGACACTGGCCCCGGAGACCGAGCCGACCAGGCGCGGCGCCACGCCGAACAGCACGGCGCGGCCGCCGGCAAAGCGCCGCGTCAGGCCACGCCACGCCAGTTTCAGCCAGCCGATGGGGGATGGCGAGCCGCCGAGATCGCCCGTGATCTCGAAGACATTGGGCAGGAACAGGGCAAAGCCCAATAATTCCCCGTTTCGTTCGACGAAGACGCCATAATCGGCCTTCAGCAAGGGCTTGAAGGCCTTGATCATCGCCGCCATTTCCGCCTGCGAGACCGGTACGAAGCCCCAATTGGCGGCCCAGGAACCGTTGAACAGGCATCGCCCGAGTTCGGCATCCTCGGCCAGCCTGTCCATGCGCATGGCGCGGATGTCGAACCCCTTTCGGCGGCGCTCCATGCCGAGTTTTTCGAGCCTGTCGGCAAGATCGCTGCGGCGCCGGTCGAAGCCATAGGAATGCAGCGTCTTTACCAGCGCGAGGCCTGCCGCCTCCAGATGGGCGCGCAGATAGGGCGGGTGCCAGGGCATCAGCACCATGGCCGGCGCGGTGAAACCATCGATCAGCAGGCCGGATTCGGCGTTGATCGACAGCGTGAAGGGGCCGCGCATCACCGCCCTGCCCTTGCCCGCGAGATAAGCGGCTGCAGTCCGCACCAGCTCGGCCACCACCCCTTCGTCATCCACCGCGTCGAGGCAGCCGAAGAAGCCGATGCCCTCGTGCTGGGCCCCCGTGGCGAGATGATCGATCTGCGCGGAAATACGGCCAACGGCCCGGCCCTGCCCGTCATAGGCGAGCCAATAGGCGGCTTCGCCATGGGTCCAGAAGGCGCTCTTGGCCGGATCGATCAGTTGCGCCCGATCATGGTCGAGCGGCGCGACATAGTCGCTGTAACAGGCGTAGAGAAGCCTCGGCAAAGCAAGGAACTGCTTGAGCTCGCGCTTGGAGGAAACGGGACGGACGGTGACGGGCATGCCGCCCTTCTGTCAAGTTCGGACGGGAAAGGCAACGGGTGACGGGCAAGAGCGGCTCAACCGCGGGCATCCGTCGGGCTGACGCCGAATTCCTGGCGGAACAATCGGCTAAAATGGGCCGGATCGAGATAACCGCAGCGCATGGCGATATCGGCGATCGGCACGCTGCGCGGCGCGCGGGCCAGCATGTCGCGCGCCCGTCCCAGCCGCCGCGCACGAATGGCCTCGGCGATGGCGATGTCCTGCTCGGCAAAGCAGCGATAGAGCGTGGCGCGCGAGCAGCCGAGCAGCCCCGCCAGCATATCGGGATCGAAAGCGGGGTTGGCGAGATTGACGTCGATCAACCGCATCGCGGCGCTGAAGACGCTGCCGGCAACTTCGAGATCCTCGTCCTCGCTCCGCCCCGCGACATCGCGCAAGGCGAGATCGGCCAGATCGAGCGTGATCTGGAGCAGGCTGGCGCGCTCGTCGGGATGGAGATTGTCGATCTCGCCGGCCAGGGCCCGCATCTGGGCGGCGAGGATACGGCCGGCGGGTGATGCCCCCAGCCAGCGGGCGAGCGCGGCCGAGGACGGAAGCTGCGGCCCCAGGATCGCTTCCGCACGCTCGCGCCTCATCGCCAGATGCACCGCTTCGAAGGCGGTCCAGGTCACTCGGCTCTCGCTTCTGGCATCGAAGGCGAAGAATTGCCCAGCCGTGGCCAGGCTGCGTTCATCCCCTTCCTCGTGCCGGCGCTTGCCTGAGAGGACCAGGCCGATGGCGATATCGTCACCACCGTCCCGCTCGCTCTGCCCGAACCGGCGCCCGCCCGCCAATGCGTGCGAACGCGTGGTGAAGATCGAGCCTCCCGGCCCCATCACGCCTGCCCCCTCCGCCAGAAACGGCGAGGGGTCACTGCGCTGGTCCGCGTCGATCTCGTAGAGGGCGGCCTCGCGCCAGAAATCATAGCGCTCGTGCGGACGATGGTCGCGCGTATCGAGACGCGCATAGACGGCCGTCTTGGGCAAGCCATGGCGCCTCATCGACCAGCGCCCATCGCCCGGACGCCAGCTCCACGCATCCTTGCTCCAGTCGGCAGTGGATCGCTTCACGCATGTCTCCCGAACAAGGTTGGCTCGCGCCCTGCCGCACCGGCCTGACACCTACCAACGAATAACATCTTCCGATGCTGCTGCAAGGGCGGCCCGCGCGTGCCTCGGCAAAGAACGCGCGAGCGACAATTACAATATAACGACACGTTCTTCAAAATTCAGATATCTGCAGTTTAACTGCCATCTGCTTACAGTTCCATGATGAAATTTTCATTTACGAAAGACCGTTACGACATTTACCTCAATAAAACTAAGAATCACCTTTCATGGGTTCGAATTTCAGCAAAATGAAAAGCAAATACTGAAATAATATTTTCACGCTCGGGTTATGATTTTCTGTATTTTTTAGATAAATCCACCAGAAAGAGACGTTTATCCAAATATATAGAGACGCTTATCCTACCACATTTGAGGTATTTTGGTTCATTTTAACAAATAGAAATCGCTCCCGGAGCCTCGCCCATGATGCCTCTTCACGCGCAAAGCCGCCGATCAAGGCGCCAAGGCAAGACTTGACGTCCCGTTCCAGGGCCTGTTGCCACTGGCCGCAGGCCCTGACGAGAGAACCGAGAAAAAAGAGCGCCAACGCGCCTGAACTTTGGATCAAGATCAGGAGAGCTCCATGGACGACGCCAAGTTGAACTACGACCCCGACCTTGCCGCCCGCGAGTTTGCAAGCTCGATGGCGGGGCTGCTCGAGCAGGACCAGATCAAGGCCATCACGGCCGACATCATGGGCACGGCGGCAGCCGACCAATATCCGGCCAAGTGCACCATCATCAGCGCCATCTTCTATCTGCGCTTCACGATCGAAGTCACGACCGACAGGGGATATGGCCATGTCCTCAAGACCTTCACCGGCAATGCCGGTGGCGTTTCCAGTCCCGGCGGCGGCGTGATGTTCGGCACGATATTCACCAAGGACCTCAACCGCCTCTATGCGGAAACCGTGAGCTTCCAGTTCAACGCCAGTCCCGTGATGCTGAATGTGAACTTCTTCAGCAAGGGCCACGCCCTGCTGGGCAACTTCATGTCGGGCGGCGTCAGCACGGTCGGTGGAACCGGCGGCGGTACCGGTCGCTGGAAATGACGAAGAGGTGGCAGGCCGCTCCCTTTGGCCTGCCACCGTCCCTGTGTGGGCATCGGGCGCAGGCAGTGAAGCGTTTACACTCAAACACGCTTTGCTCCATAGCGATTTGGCGGAATCACCAAGAATCGCAAAGACGCGTCGAACCAAAGGGTTAGAGCAAAATAGCGTTCACACTTGAACGCGTTTTGCTCTAGGAAGGGGCTGAAGAAGCCTCGACTACCTGGAATTTCGTCTTGCTGCAGCCCTTTGCCGATATCTGGCGCCAGCGCGAACTGTTTCGCGCCATCCTGACCCGCGAACTGCAGGTACGCTTTCGCGGCTCGGTGTTCGGCTGGGCCTGGGCCGTGCTGGCGCCCCTGGTGATGCTGTCGATCTACACGCTGGTCTTTTCCGGTGCACTCAAGGTCGGCGTCTCCCAGGACAGCGGCGGGCGCTTCGGCTATGCCTTCTCGATCTTCGTAGGCCTGGTCGTCTTCAATTACTTCGCCGAGATCGCCTATCGCGCGCCACTTCTGCTGGCCGAGCACAAGCACATCATCCGCCGCTCGATCTTCCCGCCGCAGATCCTGGCCTGGATCGCGGTGGCGCGCGGGGGCGTCTACATGCTGATCGCGCTCGGCGTGCTGCTTACCGGGCAGGTCCTGATCGAGCAGTCGATCCACTGGTCCTGGCTGGCGCTGCCCTTCATCCTGCTGCCGCTAGGCCTCGTCCTGCTCGGCATCGTCTGGATCCTCTCGACCATCGGCGCCCTGACCAGCGACCTCAACCATTTGATCATCTCGATCATTCCGGTGGCGATGTTCGCCACCCCGGTGTTCTATGAGGCGAGCCAGGTGCCGGAAGGCTGGCGCTGGCTTGCCTATCTCAATCCCCTCACCGGCATCATCGAGATGATGCGCACCGCCATCCTGCGCGGCGCCTGGCCGGATGGCCTGCTCTATCTGACCTGCCTCGCCGCCTCGCTTGCGGTATTCTATGCCGGCCAGACCCTGTTCATGCGAAAGAAGACGATCCTTGTCGACATCATCTGAACAGACGCTCGCCCCAAATCCTGTCCAAGGTCTCGTTCAAGACGTCCCTCAGGACCTCGCAGTCGAATGCCGCGATCTCGGCAAGGCCTACCAATTCTACAAGCACCCGATCGACCAGGTGAAGCAGGTGCTGTTCGGCGGCAAGAAGCGCTATTACGACGAATATTGGGCGCTCAAGGAGATCGGTTTCGCCATCCCGAAGGGCGCCGCGGTCGGCATTGTCGGGCGCAACGGCTCGGGCAAGTCGACCCTCCTGCAGATCCTGTGCGGCATTACCGCGCCCACCATCGGCTCCCTCACCGTCAAGGGGCGCATCGCCCCGGTGCTGGCGCTGGGCGCGGCCTTCGACTACGAGCTCACCGGGCGCGAGAACTGCTATCTGTCGGGTGCCATTCTCGGCCTCAAGCGCGCCCAGGTCACCGCAAGGCTGCCTGCCATCCAGGAACTCTGCGGCCTTGGCGATTTCTTCGAGCAGCCGGTGAAGCTCTATTCCAGCGGCATGGGCGCCCGCCTCGCCTTCGCCATCTGCGCCCATGCCGACGGCGACGTGCTGATCGTCGACGAAGCCCTCGCCGTGGGCGACGATGCCTTTCGCGAGCGCTGCCGCACCCTGATCCGTGCCTTCCGCCAGCGCGGCACCATCCTGTTCGTCTCCCACGACCTCGACCAGGTCGCGGAATTGTGCGAGCGCACGATCTGGATCGACCGTGGCCGCCTCAGGGCCGACGGCCAGACGCCTGCCGTCATCGCCGACTATCGCAAGGCCCTGGCGGAGGAAGCCGACGACCCCAACCGCTTCGCCTTCATGACCTGACGGGAGTGCCGGGGAACATGAGGTAAAAGCGGCCCTTAGAATTCCGATGCGATGTGGTCAGGAAGGAAGGCTCCGATTTGTCATAGCCGGGCTTGACCCGGCTATCCAGAAGCCCCCACACGACGGGCCGAAAGGCTGGATTGCCGGGTCAAGCCCGGCAATGACAAGGGTCGCGCACATTCAAAGATGCTGAAGTGAACCGCATTGCTCTATGACCGCCAGAACCACCGCCTGCCTGGTTTGGCCGGCTTGCCGGGTTCGAGCAGAAAATTGGTGAGCTTGGGATAAGTCTGGCCAGACCAGGTGATCGCATAGTTCCAGTCCCGGACGAGACGGCGGAACCGGGTCTCGTTGGCCTCGGTGACCTCGACGAAGAGAAGCGGGCGACAGCGTTCTATGGTGGCCGCAAGCCCCCCCAGCACCTTCAGCTCCATGCCCTCGACATCGATCTTGATGAAATCGAAGCTGTGCCCGGCGAAGAGGTCGTCCCCCTTGGCGATCTGCACCGCGCCTTCCTCGGCCTGACGGATCACCGTGCCGCCCGTATTGTGCTTGCTGTAGGTGAAGGTCTGCCCGACGCCGGCCTGGTCGCTCAGGGCGGTCCCGAGGAAGGAGAAGTCGACATTGGTCAGACTGTTCAAGGCGCAATTGATGCGCAGGCATGCCGCGGCACCCGGTTGCGGCTCGATCGGCACGATCATGCGGGCATCGGCGAATTTGCCCAGGAAGACCGTGTGATTGCCGAGATGCGCGCCGACATCGAGGATAGTGGCCTTGGCGGGAAGATGCGCTCGAATGCGCTCCAGCTCTTCGGCTTCGTAGAATTGCCCGCTGGCATGAAAGGCCTGCACCGAATCCGCCTCGTCATTGACGAGGAAGCTCACGCGCTCGGCCCGGTAGTCGAACGACATCACGCTGCCGTCGACACGACTGATGCGATTGGGCCTGGCATCGGGCCTGTCGTCCGAAGCGACAGCGATCGAATCGAGCCAGAAATTGGGATAGCGGTTGTCGAAGGATTCCGACTTCTCCCAATCGGGTAGAGCGTTGCCCGATAGGAGGCCGCGGTGGCGGAATTCGAGATCGACGACCTCGCTGCCGCGGGTTTGCGCCTCAAAGCGTATTCGACGCCTGCCCGCGCCCTCGAAATCATAGGAACCGATCTCCTGGCCATCGACGATCACGCTGAAGCCGGGGCGGTCCGACAGGCGATTGCGCCGCTCGGCTACGCCGGCCGGGGTCAACTCGACATCAAAAGTCAGTTTCGTCGGCGCCTTCAGTCCGAGCTTCAGCTGGACCAGCGACGTGTAGCCCTCCGTCACGGGCCGCCCGTTCTGAAGAGAAAAGCCGCGTGCCAATAGAGGCGGGGGTTCATTGAGCTTGCCCTGGAAGTCGATTCCAACAGGGAGCTTGAAATTTTCCTCGATGCGATCGAATCGACGCGCGGGGAATTTTTGCACGTTGTAGCGCTGCAGCCACCAATCATCGCCTTCCATGTTGAAGGCGGGGCGATCGCTGCGTTGGAAATAGGCCGTCGCGCCCGTGATACCGTGCGGGTGGAAGCCATCGTCCTGCATCAGGAAGCGATAGAGATTGTTGATCGTGGGGATGTGGATGTCGTCGACGATCAGGATGCCGCCCGCCTTGAGGCGCTCGTAAAAGGCGAAATACTCCAGCTCCGGAAACGGATAACCATGGGGGCCATCGATCAGGACGATGTCGACGTCATGCTTGAGCGGGTTCGCAAAAATCGTGCGCTGCGTCGGCCCGAAGACCCAATTCACATTGTTTTTCAGTCCCGGGAACCCCAGGGCGAAATTGACGCTCGAATTCTCCTCGGCCTTGTCGTCGTAACAATAGGCGGTGTGCTCTTGTGCGTAATGCGAGAACAGGATCGTGGAGGCGCCGCACCCCGTCTCGACGGAGCGCAGGGGCCGTCCCTTGAAATGGTCCCTCAGGTAATACTCCATACGCTCGAGCGGTCCGGTCGTGAGGGTACCGGCTCGGTGGGCGCCACCGCGTTTGTTCTGGTAGCGGACAATATCGTGGACGAGATCGGGCATGATGTCCCGACCCTACGCGACGGGCGCACGCACGATCAATGCCCGAATGAGGGACATCGAACCAATCGTCTGCTCGATCAGGATGCCCGCCGCCGTTGAGGTTCGACATAGGTGGAGAAGATGTGGTCCCAGAAAGAGGTGACCACGCCGTAATTGCCTTCTTCGCCGCGATAATGATGCACCATGTGGGCCAGACGCAGGCGATAGAGCAGGCTGCCCGGCTTCGACTGCCAGTGATGCGAGGCGTGGTGCACCAGCATATAGGCGACATAACCGAGCAGGATGCCGCTGGTGAAGCCGCCGGCAAAGGCATGATTGGCGAAATAGAGCGGCACGTAGAACACCAGGAAGATCAAGCCGACACTCAGGAAGGACGGCGCGCCGATCATGCCGTTGGGCTCCTGGTGATGGGCATCGTGCATGCGGTCGAAGAAGGGAACCGCGTGGTAGACCCAGCGATGCACCGCATATTCCACGAAAGTCCAGCCGATGCAGCCCAGCACGAAAGCCATCGCCCAGATGCCGACGGCAGTGGCGTCATGCTGCAGAAGAGTCAAGAGTAGCAGGCCGAAGGCCGCAGCAGGGCAGAGTACAAAATCGCCAAAATAGAGAATTTTGTTCAAACGCATGCGCTTCACCGTTCGATGCACTTTGGAAGCTGGAGCATATTTCTCCGCGATTGCGACAGTTTGAGGACAGAATGCTGCGTCCTAGCAGCGCGCTTCGCCCTTCACACCGTCGATCGCCGAGAGCAAAAAAGAGTTCAGGGTTGAACGCCCTTTGCTCCAACTCTCAATTTCGATGCGTCCTTGCGATTCTTGCCGATACGGGCGAATCGCAAGGACACTCCAGCAGAACTCCAAGGCAAAAATCATGCCGTCTATGACGCGGCCTCCAGCCTGCAGGGCTCCAGTTCGATCCGCCGCATCGGCCCCAGGCCGGCTGGTTCGCGATGCGCCACCACGATGAAGCTCGTATGCGGCAGGGCCGCCCGCAGCGCCGAGAACAATTGAACCTCGGCACCGCCGTCGAGGGCACTTGTCGGTTCGTCCAGCACGGCCCAGTCCGGCTGCGCCAGCACCAGCCGGGCAAGCGCCAGGCGCTGCTGCTCGCCGCCGGAGAGGCCGAGCGGCGGCGCCTCCTCGTCGAGTTCCTGCAGCCGGTGTTCGAGGCCGACCAGCCTGAGGACCTCGACATAGGCTTGCCGGGACAGCGCCGCCGGATCCTGCGGATAGGCCAGGACGGTCCGCAGATCCGCCAGCGGCAGATAGACCGCTTGCGGCAGGAAGGCGATCCGCTTGCCGGCCGGCAGGGCCACCCTGCCCTCGCCATGCGGCCAGAGGCCGGCCATCGCCTTGATCAGCGTGCTCTTGCCGATGCCCGACGCGCCGGTCAGCCAGGCATTCTCGCCCCGCTCCAATCTCATATCCGCCAGGATGTTGAGGGCGCGCCCATCGGGCGTGGCCAGGGCGAGTCCCTGGACTGAGAGGTGATCGAGCCCGCTCCTGCCGGCCTGGACGCCTTCGCTCTCGGGGGCCGGCGCCAAGGCAGCGAGGAAGCCGTCGAGACGGCGTATGGCTGCGGCGAGTTCGGCCAGGTTGCGATAGGAGAAGATGAACCAGGACAGGGTGGTGACCACGTTCTGGAAGGCCGAAGCCAGCTTCATCAGCCCGCCCAGCGCGACATGCCCGGCAAGATAGGCGGGCAAGGCGAGAAACATCGGGATGCGCAGCACCGTGCTGTGATAGGGCCTGGTGAAACATCCCAAAATGAGATCGCGATTCATCAACGCCCGCCAATTGCGCATGATGGCGCCGAAGCGGGCGTCCAGCATGCGCCTTTCGGCAGGCTCGCCCGCCATCAGCGCCACAGCGTCGGAGGATTCGCGCAGGCGTGCGAGCGCGAAGCGGAAATCGGCCTCCCGGCTTTGCTGCTGCGCATTGAGCGCCAGCAGCGGACCGCCGAGCCAATGGGTGAGCCCGCTGGAGATCAGCACATAGACCGGGGCGGCCCACACCATATAGCGCGGGATCTCCACCGCCATGCCGAACAGGGTGAAGGCCAGCGGAAAGGAGGACAGGGACCACAGCAGGGCGACATAGGATACCAGTCCCACGATGCTGGTGACGACCTCCAGCCCCTCCTCGGTGAACTTGTCGACGAAGAGGCGGCAGTCCTCGGCGATACGCTGGTCGGGATTGTCGGGTGCGGCATTGGTCTGGCGAAGCCGCACATGCGTCCCGCCGTCGAGCCAACGGTCGAGCGCAGCCGAGGTCAACGCGTGACGCCAGCGGATCTGCACGCTCTTGCGCAGATAGACCGCCGACAGATAGACCGCCGCATTGATGGCGATCAGCAGGCCGAACACGCCGATCTGGTTGACGGCCGCGGCAGCGTCCCGTTTTTCGAGGGCACCGTAGAACTGGGCATTCCAGTCGATCAGCCGCAGGCTGATATAGACGCTGCCCAGATTGAGGCCGAGAACCACGGCAAGCAAGGCAAGGCCCGTGCGGCCCCCCGGGCCGGCGACGCACAGGCGCAACAATCGCCACGCCTGGCTGAAAATCCGTGGCATGACCAGCCTTTCGTTCAATCGCGGCGCGCAAGGACGGCAGCCGGACCGCGCACCACCAGCCCGATCAACTCGCCCCGCACATTCTCGGCCAGCAATTCGACCCCATCCGACCCGGCCCTGTCGACCCGCATTCGCCAACGCCCGACCGCGCCGGCACGCAGATGCAGGTGAAAATCGGGCTGCATGACATTGATGAAGCCCATGGCCGGCTTGACCGTCTCGATGTTGCCGGACCAGGCCTGCCTGAGTCCGTCGCGGCGCAATTCGATGGCAACAGGCACAGCGGCGCAGCGGGCCACCTCGAAGGGAATCGAACCCGGATCGTCTTCCGGCACGTCCGTCCGCGTCACCGGTATGACAGGGTCGGCCGCCTCGGCCGCCATGCCGCGCAGTTCGGCGAGACCGGCCTCGAAGGGGTCGAGCCCGTCGAGGCCGACCAGGCTGAACAGCACCGCCCCGTCCCTGCCATGGAAGTCGAGGCGCGGCAGTGCCTTGTCCTTCATGCGGCCGGTGCGGTCGAGGATGACGGCGCCGAGTGTCGTCGTATCGATGTCGGCATCATGGGCTAGGCCCGCCAACCGCACCTTGAGGCCGGAGCGTTCGACCCGATCGACGGCACCGATGCGTTCATGGGTGGCGCCGTCATGACTGGTGGTGAGCATCACCCGCCCCAGGCGCCCTGCCGTTTCCAGGACGTCGGCAGCATGATGCAACAAGCGTTCGCGCTGATGTCGTTGCTGGTTCATGGGAGGTCCTCAGAAGGTGATGTTGGCGCCGAGCTTGAAGGTGCGGCCGGCGGCCGTCTGCAATTCGAGCGGATTGGAGAAGGCGACGCTCGAGCTTGCCGTCTGGCTGTAGGTCGTGGGCATCGGCCAGCGGAAATAGCGCGTATCGGCTATGTTGAGGATGCCAGCCCGCAGCGTGATGTTCTCGCTCGGTTTCCAGCTTCCAAGGATATCGAACACGGCATAGCCGCCGGGCTTGAAGAGGTTGGGAGCGCTGGTGCGGCTGACCTTGGAGGCAAAGGTGCCGATCATCTCGACTTCCAGCCCGTGCTCCGGCTTGGTCCAGCGCAGGCTGGCGACGGCCGTGAGGGGGCTGGCGCCATTGAACGGGGTCCACGGCGCGTCGCGCGTCGTCTTCTGGTTGCCGTGCTGATAGGTAAGGCTGAAGCTCGAACCCCAGTTTTCGGCCCATTGCACTTCGGCGGAGCCTTCGATGCCGGTCAACCGGACCTTGGCGCGATTGGCCCAGGTATAGTCGACCCCCGAACCCGAACTGGCCGGGATCTCCACGAAATTCTGGATGAAGTTGGTATAGTCTGCATGGAAGGCCGACAGGGAGAAATAGCCCCAGCCGTGGCGCCCGCGCAGCCCCGCCTCGAAGGAGCGGACCCGCTCGGGCTTCAGATTGGGCGCCGGCACGAGATTGTTGTCCGGCTGGCCCGAGGAGGAGCCGGTATAGAGCTCCTCGGCATTGGGCATGCGGAAGCCCTCGGCATAGAGGCCGTACACCGAATAGGTCTCATTGAGCTTGTAGATGATGCCGAGCTTCTTGGTCAGCGCCGATTCCTCGCGCTGCCTGAGCACATAGCCGGGCACCGGCCGATAGTCGGACTTGGGCTTGGGCGTAATCTGGTTCCAGGAATAGCGCAGCGCCGGCGTGATCAGCAGCTTGCCGTCCAGCAGGCTGATTTCGTCCTGCACGAAGGCGTCGAGCCTCTTGGTGTTGGAATCGGCGAAGTTCCAGGTGTAGGGCACGACGGTGGAGTTGGAGACCGGCACGCCGCCCGGGGTGAACACGCGGGTGGTGCGATTGCGGACATAGTCGGTGTAGCCATATTCACCGTCGAAGCCCCAGACCACCTTGTGGTCGCTGCGCCCGAGCTTGAAGGATGAATCGATCTGCAGGCCGGCCTGCAGGAAGCGCTGCCCGAACTCGGTGACGTTGTCCTGATATTGCTGGTTACCATTGGCGAGGGTGCGATGTTCGCGGCTGGTGACCTCGCGGCGCTGCGGCGACCAGGTGATGTTCCAGCGTATCTGGTCGGCGAAGGCGTATTCTGACTTCCACAGGCCGTCGAGCGCGATGCGGTAGCGCGTCAATTCCTGGCTTCCTGTCCAGGAATGGATGAAAGGCAGCAACGGCGGATTGGGATTGGTGGGCGTGCGCACCGTGGTCGGGCCGCGATTGTAGAGGGAGTCGACATCCCTGTTGCGGTCGAAGATCTCGCCGGTGAGCTTGAGTTCCAGAGATTCGGTCGGGCGCCAGACGACCTTGGCGAGGAAGTTCTGCCCCAGTTCGTCCAGCGGGTTGAAGGTGCCGCAATCGATGGCACCATATTCGACCCAACGCGGACAGCCATAGCGGCCGCCATCGGCCCGGGCGCGCGAGAGCTTGGCCTCGTTCGCCTTCTTGATCGAATAACCCAGCAGGATCTCGAGATTGGGAGAGACCCGCCAGGCACCGAGGGCGGTGTTCACCAGCGCCTTGTTGTAGCTGTCGAAATTGGTACTCGCCTCCAGCCCCCAATTGCGCCCTTCCTTGATGACGTCGGCAGGATCCTTGGTGGTAAAGGCGACCAGGCCGCCGACAGCATCCGTGCCATAGAGCGCCGAGGCCGGCCCTCGAATGATCTCGACCGATTTGACGAAGGGCAGGTCGACGAAGTCGCGCGTGCCGTCGGTGTTGCCGTCGAGGATGCGCGAGCCGTCGACGCGCATCTGGATGCGGTTGCCCCCCACGCCTCGAATGGTGAAACCGCCATTGCCGCCGAAGGGATCGGTGCTGGAGCTGTTGCGGCTGACATTGATACCCGGCTCGTAGCGGGTGAGGTCGTCGATGTCGCGCACCATGTGCGACTTCAACTCCTTGTCTGAAATCACCGTCACCGAGGCCGGCACGTCCAGGAGCTGGCGTTTGGCCCGCTCTGCCACGACGGTAACCGGGTCCAGCATCACCGGCTCCTCAGCCGCGCCGCTCTGCGCGACCGGCTGTCCCTGTGGCGGCTTGCGCTCCTCGGCGCGCGCCGCCGACATGCAGCCCCCAAGAATGAGGCCCACAGCCAGAACGATCCTCGTCTCCATTCCAAACCCCCGAAGTAAATCCCCGGGCGCATAAACACGATGCAAATAATTTAAATCAAGAACAAATATTGAATTGTCATATTATTTTTAAATCTTCAATTTACGCCAATTTTTATTATTCTCATTCACGCAACTTCAAATAAGAATACGTTGAAACTGCGCGGGGCCAGAATTGCCTGAGACGGGCTATCGAAAGCTCCCGTCCTGACCGGCCAGCACCTGGCGTCAAATGACCGCCCCGCTTTGAATTCCTATAAATCATTGATATTGAATCATTTAATTGGAAGCGCTAGGTGGAATTCGCATTTTTCCGATATCCATCCGTGAGTTTTCGCCACCATGAGCAACCTGACAGCCGAAGTTCACTTCAGAACAAAGATGGGGCCAGAATACATTAAATTACTTTGCGATGACCTTGCACGGGACGAATTCACGACGGCCTTCACCCCGGCCGGGGCCCGGGTCGATCTGCCCAGAGGATTGGGGACGGCCCATATCGATGCCGATGCCCACGAGTTGGTGATCCGCGCCGAGGCGAGGACGGAACAAGGCCTGTCGGCGCTGAAGTTCATGCTCAGCCTGCGCCTGGAAAAAGCAGCCGAGGCGGAAAAACCGGATCTGGCCTGGACCGGACATGGGTGCGATCTTACCGCCCTCCCCGGCCTTCGCGAGATGCGGGTGAAACGCATCATCCAGGTCACGCCGCTGATCCGCCGCATCACCCTCGCAGGCCGGGATCTCGAACGCTTCACGCGGGACGGCATCCATATCCGCCTGCTGATCCCGCCCGCCGGTCTCGACAAGCCGGAATGGCCCCGCCCAGCCAGGAACGGGCGCCGTATCTGGCCGCCGGAGGAACGCCGTCCGACACAGCGCCTCTACACCATCCGCCGCATCGACGCGGCAGCGGGCGAAATCGACGTCGATTTCGTCCTGCATGCCGAAGAGGGCATCGCCTCAGGCTGGGCTGCACGGGCAAGCATTGGCGACATCATCGGCATGCTCGGCCCTGGCGGCGGAGAGATGGAGGAAGCCGATTGGTATCTGGTCGCCGGCGACGAGACGGCGATCCCCGCCATTGCCCGCCTCATCGAAACGATGGCGCCAACGGCACGCGGCATCATCCTCATCGAAGTGGAAAACGCCGACGAAATCCAACCCCTCGCCCCGCCTGCGGGCATCGATCTGAAATGGTTGATGCGCCAGGGGCGCGCCACCGCCGAGAGCGACCCGCTGGCCGAAGCCGCCATGGCGATCACCCCGCCCAAACAGGGCCGTATCCAGTGCTGGCTCGGCGCGGAGGCGCAAACGGCGCAGCGGCTGCGCCACCACTGGCGCGAGGTCCTGCGGCTTCCCAAGGACGTCGTCAGCGCCGTTGCCTATTGGCACCGCGGCGCCCCCGGTCACTGAATGCGGTGGCGCCGGTTTCGCTGAAAACTCGGATCAAAAAGCCTCAGCCCAGCGCCATCTTGCCGATGATGCGCATGCCGTCGCCGATATCGGCCTCGATGGCATCGCGCAGCCCCCTGGCGTCGCCCCGCTCGATGGCGGTGATGGCGCGATGATGCTGGTCGACGAGGCCGCTCATGTCGAGGTCCTCATAGACGAGACGCATGAACGGGCCGAATTGCAGCCAGAGCGTCTCGATCAGGGGCAGCAGCACCGAGGAGGGTACCGCCGTGTAGATGGCGAAATGGAAGGCGTGGTTGGCCCGCATATAGCCTTCGGCATCGTCCTCGGCGAGGCAGCGCTCGACCTCGTCGTCATGCATCCGGATGGCGGCGAGGCGCTCGGCGTCGATGGCGGGCAGCGCTCTTTCGGCCGCCTCCCCCTCCAGCAGCATGCGCACGCGCACCAGTTCCTCGAAGCGGGCCGGCGTCATCACGGGAACGCTGACCCGGCGCGTCGCGGTCAAGGTCAGGGCCCCCTCCGCGACCAATCGCGTCACGGCCGCCCGGACGGGCATCGGACTGACGCCGAGCATCTCGGCCAGCCCCCGCAGGGTCACGGCCCGGCCCGGGACGAACTGCCCGCCGACCAGGCCACTGCGGATCGCCGCATAGACCTTGTCATGCACGGGCGCCAGTTTGCTGGCGGGCTCGCTGCTGCTCGACTTGGGCGAACCGGACTTGGGCGAACTCGACTTGCGCAAACTCGGCATGGGCAAAACGGACTCCATTTGACACCGCACAAATTTGTGATCACAATTAGTGCAGATGAAGGATGCGTCAAGACACGACGCATTCATAACCCCGGTGTACCATGGGATTCCAAACGCACGGCGTGAACAAACTCGCCGGCGACGCGGCAGGCTTGTCTTCGGCCCCGCAAGTCGACGTCATCGAAGTGCTGCTTCCCGACACCAACGGCATTCTCCGCGGCAAATGGCTGCCCGGCTCGGCGATCGACAAGGTCCTCAAGGACGGGGTGGCGATGCCGCAATCCATGTTCGGCCTGGACGTCTGGGGGCGCGAGGTCGAGGAAACCGGCATCCACATCGAGACCGGCGACAAGGATGGCCTGTGCCGCCTGGTTCCCGGCACGCTCAAGCCGGTGCCCTGGTCCTCCCAGCCTGCCATGCAGGCACTGATCTCGATGTACCTGCCGGATGGCCGGCCCTGGATGCTCGATCCGCGCCATATCCTCAAGGCCCAGCTTGACAAGCTCACCGCCCGCGGCCTCAAGCCGGTGGTGGCCTTCGAGCTGGAATTCTATTTGCTGCAGGGCGGCGGCAAGCCGGGCGAGACACCCAAGACCGTGTTCCACCGCGACACCGGCCCCGCCCGCCAGAACATGTATTCGATCTCCGATCTCGACACCTTCGCGCCGGTGATCCAGGAGATGCGCGAGGCCGCCAAGATCCAGGGCCTGCCGGCGGATTCGGTGATTTCGGAGGCCGCCCCCGGCCAGTTCGAGATCAATCTCTATCATCGCGACGACGCCATGGCGGCCGCCGACGACGCCGTGCTGCTGCGTCGCATGATCCAGGGCGTGGCGCGCAAGCACGGCCTCGTCGCCAGCTTCATGCCCAAGCCCTATCTCGACACCGCCGGCTCCGGCATGCACATCCATGCCAGCCTCCTCGATGCAGAAGGGGCCAATGTCTTCGCCAAGCCGGAGACGGGCGACGAAACGCTGCGCCATGCCGTGGGCGGCATGCTGACCCATATGCCCGAGACGGCGCTGCTGTTCGTGTCGAGCTACAATGGCTTCCGCCGCCTGATGCCGGGCTCCTATGCGCCGGTTTCCCTGACCTGGGGCTATGACAACCGCTCGGTGGCCGTGCGCATCCCCAATGGCAGCCCAGCCGCCACCCGCATCGAGCACCGCATCGCCGGTGCCGACGCCAATCCCTATCTCGTGCTCGCCGCCATCCTGGCCGCCATGCATGAGGGCATGGAGAAGAAGATGCCGGCCCCCGAGCCGATCATCGGCAATGCCTACGATCTCGGCGCTCCCAGGCTGTCGGGCTCGATGCAGGAGGCCGTCGCCCTGTTCCGGGCCTCGGACTTCGCCCGTCGGCATTTCGGCGAGCACTTCGCCGAAGTCTATGCGGTGATGAAGGAACTCGAATGCGCCGAGTTCGAGCGCCGCATCTCGAGCCTGGAATATGAAACCTATCTGTAGTCTCGCAGCACTCAATCCTGCCCGGTAACGGACTTGCTATATAAAACATCATCAAAAACCCTTCGGAAGGCTTGAGCAGGTCTCGCAGGAGTTCTAGCTTCCGCACGACAGCGTCGCGTCCGGGAATGCGCGGCGCTCACCCAGAGGAGGTGTTCCCGATGTCAGCCTTCAAGAAACTGGCTCTCGCGGCCACGGCCGTGGCGTTGCTCGCGGGCCAGGCCATGGCCGAGGACAAGGTCGTCAACGTCTATAACTGGTCGGATTACATTGGCCCGACCGTGCTCGAAGATTTCACCAAGGAAACCGGAATCAAGGTCGTCTATGACACCATGGATTCCAACGAGGTGCTGGAAACCAAATTGTTCGCCGGCAATTCCGGCTATGACGTCGTCTTCCCCTCTGCGACCTTTGCATCGCGCCAGATCAAGGCAGGCGTATTCCAGAAAATAGACAAATCCAAACTGTCTAACTATAAGGAATTGTGGCCCAAGATCATGGAAAATCTTGCGGTTTACGATCCCGGCAATGAATATCTCGTCGACTACACCTGGTTCACTACCGGCATCGCCTATAATGTCGACAAGGCCAAGGCCGTCTATGGCGACAAGCCGCTGAACAGCTGGGACGTGGTGTTCAAGCCCGAGAACCTCGCCAAGTTCAAGGATTGCGGCGTCTATTTCCTCGACAGCCCCGAGGACGTCCTCACCGCCGCCCTGAAATATCTCGGCAAGGAGCCGGGCTCGACCGACAAGAAGGACATCGAGGCCGCCGGCAAGCTGCTCGAAGGCGTCCGTCCCTATGTGAAGAAGTTCCACTCGTCCGAATATATCAACGCGCTCGCCAATGGCGACATCTGCCTGGCCATCGGCTGGGCCGGTGACACCTATCAGGCTAAGGCGCGTGCCGAGGAAGCCAAGAACGGCGTGAAGGTCGATTATGTCGTGCCCCAGGAAGGCACGCTGATGTCGATGGACACCATGGCCATTCCCAAGGACGCCAAGCATGTCGATGCGGCCCACGCCTTCATCAACTACATGATCCGTCCTGACGTGGCTGCCAAGAACGCCGATGCCACCAAGTTCGCCTCGGGCGTGCTGGCGGCCAAGCCCCTGGTCGACAAGGAGATCACGGACAATCCGCAGATCTATCTGAGCGACGACATGCTGGCCAAGACCTATACCGTGCAGCCCTATGCGGCCAAGGTACAGACGCTGGTCACCCGCACCTGGACCCGGGTCAAGACGGGCCAGTGAGCCGATACCGATGCGTGCCGGAATTCCGGCACGCCGGAGGGATCTCGAACGGCGCGGTTTCCGCGCCGTTTTCTTTTGTCCGATGAATTGATTTTGCCGGGCAATTGTCGTTCCATGCCGCCAACCAAAACGAACGAGGAACCGACATGCTCCCCAAGGAATTCGTGGTCGTCGATTCGCGCTTCAAGGCGCTCATCTTCGGCAATTCGCAGCTCGACAAGCTCCATACCGGCACGCGCTGGGCGGAAGGGCCGGCCTATTTTCCGGCCGGCAAATATCTGATCTGGTCGGATATCCCCAACAACCGGCTGATGCGCTATGATGAGACCGACGGCTCGGTCTCGGTCTACGACCATGACAGCCGCAACCAGAACGGCCACACCGTCGACCGCGAGGGACGCCTGATCGCCTGCGAACATCGCGGGCGCTGCGTCAGCCGCATCGAGCATGACGGCAGCCGCACCATCCTGGCCGACAAATATGAGGGCAAGCGCCTGAACTCGCCCAATGATGCGGTGGTGAAGTCGGACGGCTCGATCTGGTTCACCGACCCGACCTATGGCATCGATTCCGAATATGAAGGCGATGCGGCCCCCTCCGAAATCGGCGCCTCCTATGTCTATCGCCTGCCCGCCCGCGGCGGAAAGCTGCAGGCGGTGGCGACCGATTTCGTCAAGCCGAACGGCCTTGCCTTCTCGCCCGACGAATCCAGGCTCTACATCGTCGACACCGGCGCCACCCATGTCGAGAACGGCCCGCGCCACATCCGCGTCTTCGACGTGGGCGAGGACGGCATCGCGCTTTCGGGCGGCAAGGTGTTCGCCACCTCGCCGGCCGGCCTGTTCGACGGCCTGCGCGTCGACATCCACGGCAATGTCTGGACCTCGTCCGGCGAAGGCGTGATCTGCTACGCTCCCGACGGCACGCTGCTCGGCAAGGTGCTCATCCCCGAAGTCGTCGCCAATGTCGAATTCGGCGGTCCCAAGCGCAACCGCCTCTATATCTGCGGCACCACCTCGCTCTACGCGGTGTATCTGAACACCCAGGGTGCCAAGCGGCCGAAGAAATAGTGTTCAGGGTTCCCTGATCACCACATCATAGGCCGGCGCCCCCAAGGGGCCGGCCAGGCTGAAATGCCACCATTCCCGCGCATAATTGACGAGGCCATGGGCGGCGAAGGCAGCAACCAGGATTCGGCGATTGACGGCAGCTTCGGCCGGGACCGTCTTGCTCGCGGTCCAGGACGTCTCGTCGAACAGATCGAAGCCACTGCCGAAATCGAGGGGCTTCGGCTCCCCTACACCATCCAACGATTCGGCTCCGACATCGATTGCGATCCCTTTCGAGTGACTTGACGTGCGGGCGACATAGCCGAGCGCGAACAGTCTCGACTTGGGCGTGCGGGGATAGAACTCGGGCTTGGTCCGCTGGTCCGCGGCATCCCCGGCCCAGGCCAGGAAGTCGGCAACGGCGCGCTTGGGCCGGTAGCAATCATAGACGACGAGCCGCCAATGGCGCTTCTCGAGGTCGCGGGCCGTCGCGGCCAGGGCCTGCGCCGCCTCTCGCTTGAGCCAGCAGACCGGACTTTCATAGCCGGCGACAGGACGGCCGACGAAATTATGCGAACCGGCATAGCGCATGTCCTGGCGGATGCCGGGCGCGATGTCGGCGAGGCGCACGAAGCCGGGCGGCAGGTCGGCGGCGAGGGCGAGGGTGGGGAGGAGGATCGTTGCGACGAGTGCCAGCAGACTATGCGAGGAAGGCGCTGCCCCCCTCATCCCCCTGCCGGGACCTCTAGTCAACTCAAGAGAGTTGACGACACCCGCAAGGGGAGAAGGGGATTTATCCTGGGGGTGCAGAACAAAACAAATGCTCTGCAACCAATGCAACGTTCTATGGCTTATTGGTCCCTTCTCCCCTTGTGGGAGAAGGTCCCGGCAGGGGGATGAGGGGTGGCGGTTGGCCCTCAATTCTGTGGCTCGCATGCCGCCTCCGGCGCCGGCCAGAGCAGGAAGACCCGGTGTTCCGGCCCGTCCACCGCCTGGAAACTGGCATTGCCCTGCGCATCGGGATGCTCCACCTGGATGCCTGCGCCGGGAACGTCGAGGCGGATGCCCTTGGCATTCTGCGTCGCGGTGAGCTTGCCGCCGTCACCGTCCAGGGTGCAGGTGAAGACGGCTCCCTGCTGGCGGCAGCCGCCGCCCGCCCACCATTGGCGCTTGTCGCCCCGGAACCACAGGCCGATACCGATGCCCGAACCGTTGTCGGCCAGGAGGCGAACGGTGATGCGGGTCACGCGCTGCTCGACATGCTTGACCAGATGGGCTGCGTCATAGTCGCGGGCATAGCAGAGCGCCGCCTCGGCGGGCACTGCCATCACCATCAGCCCGGCCATCGCGGCGAGCAAACCAACAACCGGCCCCTTCGGCAACATTCGCACGCTCTCCCCCTGCTCCGTCCTAATTTCACTGGCATTGTGCGCCGGATGCAACTATCTCGACGCCATTATGGCATTGATCAAGATCTGCGGTCTTTCCACCCCCGAAACGCTGGAAGCGGCTCTGGCTGCCGGCGCCGACATGGTCGGCTTCGTGTTCTTCGAGAAATCGCCCCGCCATATCGGCTATGACCTGGCGGCGAAGCTGGGCGCGCAGGTAGCGGGCCGCGCCCGCAAGACCGCGCTTTCCGTCGATGCCGACGACGCCAGGCTGGATGCCATCGTCGCCGCCCTCGCCCCCGACGGCCTGCAATTGCACGGCAAGGAAAGCCCCGAGCAGGTCGCCGCCGTCAAGGCCCGCTACGGCCTGCCGGTCCTGAAGGCGATCGGCGTCTCCTCCGCCGCTGATCTCGAAGGGGCAGCCGCCTATCGCGGCGTGGCCGACTGGCTGCTGCTCGACGCCAAGCCCCCGAAGGATGCCGCCCATCCCGGCGGCAATGGCGTGACATTCGACTGGACGCTGCTCAAGCATCTCGACCGCACCCTGCCCTTCATGCTATCGGGCGGGCTCGATCCCGCCAATGTTGCCGAAGCCATCCGCATCAGCACCCCCGACGGGGTCGACGTCTCGTCGGGTGTCGAAGACCGGCCCGGCGTGAAGAACCCCGACAAGATCAGGGCTTTCGTGGAGACAGCACGCGCTGCTTTCACGTCATCCCGCTGACAACAGGCCGCAACGATGACCGACACCCCCAAGCTCAATTCCTTCCGCAACGGACCCGATGAGCGCGGTCATTTCGGGCAGTTCGGCGGACGCTTCGTCGCCGAGACGCTGATGCCGCTGATCCTGTCGCTGGAGGAGGCCTACAAGCAAGCCAAGGCAGACCCGGCCTTCCACAAGGAGATGGCGGGACACCTTTCCACCTATGTCGGCCGGCCCTCGCCGCTCTATTTCGCCGAAAGACTGACCGAGCATTTCGGCGGCGCCAAGATCTATCTCAAGCGTGAAGAGCTGAACCACACCGGCTCGCACAAGGTCAACAACGTGCTCGGCCAGATCATGCTGGCGCGTCGCATGGGCAAGCCGCGCATCATCGCCGAGACCGGCGCCGGCCAACACGGCGTCGCCACCGCCACGCTCTGCGCCCGCTTCGGCCTGAAATGCGTCGTTTACATGGGCGCCGTCGACGTCGAGCGGCAGGCACCCAACGTCTTCCGCATGAAGATGCTCGGCGCCGAGGTCATCCCGGTGCAGTCCGGCTCCAAGACGCTCAAGGACGCTATGAACGAGGCGTTGCGCGATTGGGTCACCAATGTGCACGATACTTTCTACTGCATCGGCACCGTGGCCGGGCCCCATCCCTATCCGGGCATGGTGCGCGACTTCCAGTCGATCATCGGCCGCGAGACCCGCGAGCAGATGATGGAGGCCGAAGGGCGCCTGCCCGACAGCGTGATCGCCTGCATCGGCGGCGGCTCCAACGCCATGGGCCTGTTCCATCCCTTCCTCGACGATCCCTCGGTCGAGATCATCGGCGTGGAAGCGGCCGGACACGGCCTCACCAGCCTGCATGCGGCCTCGATCGCCGGCGGCCGCCCCGGCGTGCTGCACGGCAACCGCACCTATCTGTTGATGGATGCCGACGGCCAGATCGAGGAAGCCCATTCCATCTCCGCGGGCCTGGACTATCCCGGCATCGGGCCGGAGCATTCCTGGCTGCACGAGGTCGGCCGCGCCACCTATCTGTCCGCGACGGACCAGGAGGCTCTGGACGCCTTCCAGCTGCTGTCGCGCCTGGAAGGCATCATTCCCGCGCTCGAATCGGCCCACGCCCTCGCCAGGGTGGCCGAACTGGCGCCGAAGCGGTCAAAGGATCACCTGATGGTGGTCAGCCTCTCCGGCCGTGGCGACAAGGACGTACCGCAGGTTGCCGAGATCTTGGGAACGTCGCTGTGATGTTCTTCCCTGGGACCGCCGGCATCCTGCCGGCTCTTGGAAACGTTGCAATCCTGGGAACGGAAGAGGCCGGCAAGATGCCGGCGATCCCAGGACGCCATCCCATCCTGCCGCCCCTTGCTCCGAGCCTGTGACCCCATGACCAGCCGCCTCACCGCCCGCTTCGCCGCTTTGGCCGCCGAAAAGCGCGCCGCCCTGGTGACCTTCGTCACCGCCGGCGACCCCGATATCGAGACCTCCGCCAAGATCCTCGCCGGCCTGCCGGAGGCGGGCGCCGACATCATCGAATTCGGCATGCCCTTCACCGATCCGATGGCCGACGGCCCGGCCATCCAGGCCGCGGGCCTGCGCGCCCTCAAGTCCGGCATGACGCTGACCAAGACGCTCGGCGTCATCCGCGAATTCCGCCAGGGCAATGGCAAGACCCCGGCCGACGATGCCACGCCGATCATCCTGATGGGCTATTTCAACCCGATCTACATCTATGGCGTCGAGCGCTTCCTGGTCGATGCCAAGGCCGCCGGGGTCGATGGCCTGATCGTGGTCGACCTGCCGCCGGAGGAGGATGACGAGCTCTGCCTGCCGGCGCTGAAAGCCGGCATCGCCTTCATCCGCCTGGCGACGCCAACCACCGACGACAAGCGCCTGCCCAAGGTGCTGCAGAACACCTCCGGCTTCGTCTATTATGTCTCGATCACCGGCATCACCGGCTCGGCCACGCCCGATTTCGGCGTGGTGGCGGGTGCCGTCGGCCGCATCAAGCAGCATACCGACCTGCCGGTCTGCGTCGGCTTCGGCGTCAAGACCGCCGAGCACGCCCGGGCCATCGCCGAGGGTGCCGACGGCGTGGTCGTCGGCTCGGCCCTGGTGGAAGCGGTGCGCACCAGCCTCGACGCCGACAACCGGGCAACGGACAAGACCGTGCCGGCCGTGCTGGCGCTGGTGAGCGACATCGCCAAGGGCGCCCGCAGCGTCAGGAAGTAAGGCCCGCATACCTATGTCTTTCTCCCCTTGCGGGTGTCGTCAACTCTCTTAAGTTGACTAGAGGTCCCGGCAGCGGGATGAGGGGTCGCGCGCCCTCTCGGAAATGTCGAGAAACCCGTCATCCGGCACTTCGTGCCACCTTCTCCCGCAAGGGGAGAAGGGATGGGACCCGCGCGATCATCCTTTAAAACAGCTCCGGCCGCTTGAGCCGGAGCGTCTGCACCAGCGCGTAGGTCTTGAGATCGCAAAGCTCGCCGCGGTCGGCCATGGCGGCCAGGTCCTTCAGCCCGATCTCGACCACTTCGATCTCCTCGTTCTCCTCCGCCAGGCCGCCGCCGGCGCCCACGCGGCTCGCCGCCGAATATTCGGCCAGGAACATGTGCATCTTCTCGGTCGAGATGCCCGGCATCACGAAGGCGGCGCCGAGCGGGACCAGGGCCTTCAGTTCCAGCCCCGCCTCCTCCATCGCCTCGCGCCGGGCGCAATCGGCCGGATCGTCCTCGTCCAGGATGCCGGCCGGCGCTTCCAGGGAGGCCTCCACGCCATGTCCCTTGAGAATCGCCACACGCAACTGGCGCACCAACAGGGCCAGCCGGCGCTCGGGGTCGAAGGGCAGAACCGTCACCGCATCACCGTGATCCTCGACGCTGCGGTGAATCACCGCGCCGCCGGGCGTGCGGGCCTTGACCATCAGCAGGCGGTTCCAGCCATCATAAAGCAGGGCCTCGTCGAGAATCGCTGCGGCCAAGGCATTCACTCCATTCGAATTCCGCGCAGACAAGCCCAGCAAGGTGTCAAACGCAAGGCAGAACGCCGGTTTCGCGGCGGTTTCATCAAGCTGTCGCAAGAACTGCAAATGGGCGTTGACATCGGCTCTCCGCCCCCCTAGAAGACCCCCGCGCCCAGATGGCGGAATTGGTAGACGCGCACGGTTCAGGTCCGTGTACTGCAAGGTGTGGAGGTTCGAGTCCTCTTCTGGGCACCAATTTCCGAAAGGCTCGACGTGGCTAACGGCCCGTCGGGCCTTTTGCATTTCAGGGCTTCGCAGAGCGCCGCCCAAGCCCGCGCCACGGACTTCAGCTATCGTCGGCTTTCAGCTGTCGTCGCGCAGTCTCTCGGCCCGTTCGCGGGCTTCAGGGGGGATCGGCAGCAGGCCGGAGCCCCGCAGCATCGCCTCGATCGCC
>NZ_LYXZ01000125.1 GCF_001676615.1 Labrys sp. WJW
TTGTCGCCGCCCACCTCGAGCTTGGAGGCGAAGGTGCCCTGCGGCCAGCCCAGCAGCGCCGCCAGCATCTGGCCGGTGGCGTTCATGTCGTCGTCGATGGCCTGCTTGCCGAGGATGACCAGACCCGGGCTCTCATTGCCGATCACAGCCTTCAAGAGCTTGGCGACAGCCAGCGGCTCGACGGTGGCATCGGTCTTGACCAGGATGCCACGGTCGGCGCCCATGGCCAGGCCCGAGCGCAGCGTCTCGGCCGCCTGGGCCGGACCGATCGAAACCACCACCACTTCGCTCGCCTTGCCGGCTTCCTTCAGACGCAG
>NZ_LYXZ01000126.1 GCF_001676615.1 Labrys sp. WJW
TTCTATTCGGGCCATGGCGTGCAGGTGAAGGGGCGCAACTATCTGGTGCCGGTCTCGGCCAAGATCTCGGACGAGCTCGATCTGGACACCCAGACCCTGTCGCTGGACAAGCTTTTGGAGCTGGTCGACAGCGCGGCGCCGAAGGTGAAGATCGTGATCCTGGATTCGTGCCGGGACAATCCTTTGACGCGCCAGCTGACGCGGGGGGCGGGCACGCGCGGGCTGGCGCGCATCGATCTCGACGCCTCCTCGGCCAAGGGCACGCTGATCGCTTTTTCGACGGCGCCGGGCTCGGTGGCGCAGGACGGCAGCGGGCGCAACTCGCCCTTCACCACGGC
>NZ_LYXZ01000127.1 GCF_001676615.1 Labrys sp. WJW
ACTTCCTGCACCGCGGCGATCACGCCCTCGGCGATGATGTCGCACTTCATGATGCCGCCGAAGATGTTGACCAGGATCCCCTTCACCTTCGGGTCGGCGGTGATGATCTTGAAGGCCGCCGTCACCTTCTCCTTGGTCGCCCCGCCCCCCACGTCCAGGAAGTTGGCCGGCTCCTCGCCATAGAGCTTGATGATGTCGAGCGTGGCCATGGCCAAACCCGCCCCGTTCACCATGCAGCCGATCGAGCCGTCGAGCGCGATGTAGTTGAGGTCGTAGCGCGAGGCCTCGATCTCCTTGGGGTCTTCCTCGCTCTCGTCGCGCAGCGCCACGATGTCGGGATGGCGGTAGAGGGCATTGGAATCAAAGCCCATCTTGGCGTCCAGGCATTTGAGCTCGCCGCCCTTGGTGACGATCAGCGGATTGATCTCCAGCAGCGCCATGTCCTTGGCCACGAAGGCGGTGTAGAGCCTGGTGGTGAGCGCAACCGCCTGCTTGGCCAGGTCTCCCGACAGCCCGAGCGCCTTGGCCACCGCCAGGCCGTGATGGTTCATCACCCCGGTGGCCGGATCGACCGAGAAGGTCACGATCTTCTCCGGCGTCTCATGCGCCACCTTCTCGATGTCCATGCCGCCTTCGGTGGAGACCACGAAGGCGACCCGGCTGGTCTCGCGGTCGACCAGCACCGAGAGGTAGAACTCCTTCTCGATGTCGGAACCGTCCTCGATATAGAGGCGGTTGACCTGCTTGCCCGCCGGCCCGGTCTGCACCGTCACCAGCGTGTTGCCCAGCATCTCCTGCGCATTGGCGCGCACTTCCTCGATCGACTTGGCCAGCCGCACGCCGCCCTTGGCATCGGCGGGCAGTTCCTTGAACTTGCCCTTGCCGCGGCCACCTGCATGGATCTGCGACTTCACAACATAAAGCGGACC
>NZ_LYXZ01000128.1 GCF_001676615.1 Labrys sp. WJW
GCCTCGGCGATGCCGGGGGCCACCACCGCCAGATTGGTGGTGTGCGACTGCGAGATGCCGATGAAGGAGTTCATGATGCCCCAGACCGTGCCGAACAGGCCGACGAAGGGGGCGGTGGCACCGATGGTGGCGAGCAGGCCGGTGCCGCGGGTCATCGAGCGGCCGGCACGCGCCTCGATGCGCGCAAGTGCGATCGCCAGGCGCTCCTTGATGCCCTCGGCCGGCAAATCGTCCGAGCGCTGCAATTCGCGGTTGGCCGCCGTCACCAGATCGGCGACGGCTCCCTTGCCGGACTGGCGCGACCGGATGGTCTGGGA
>NZ_LYXZ01000129.1 GCF_001676615.1 Labrys sp. WJW
GGCGATCGAGGCGATGCTGCGGGGCTCCGGCCTGCTGCCGATCCCCCCTGAAGCCCGCGAACGGGCCGAGAGACTGCGCGACGACAGCTGAAAGCCGAGGATAGCTGAAATCCGTGGCGCGGGCTTGGGCGGCGCTCTGCGAGGCCCCGAAATGCAAAAGGCCCGACGGGCCGTCAGCCTCGTCGAGCCTTTCGGAAATTGGTGCCCAGAAGAGGATTGCGCCTAGGAAAAGGAAACCTATTGAAACTAAAGGGGAATTTCAAGAGGGGCGGCGACTTTCTGTATTGCAGCGAATTTGTGCCGGCTGCCTCGTTTCGTTACTAAGCCTCTACACCTTGTCGCCGCTAGTGCGTATCACCGCATCCGGACCGAAATCTCCCTCGCGCCAATGATGAAATCCGATACACATGCCATCGGAATTGAATAGATCCAGAACCGTGGGTTCGCTTGGTGAAGCATGGGGCGCTGCCTCTAGTTTTGCACTGAAGCCCAGCGTCACTTGATGTTCATCATTCGTCAAACGGCCAGAAACGCCGTCTATAACCATCATCAGCCCATAGAGTGCGTCATTGATTGCCTTTTCGGCGGCTTCGCGTGCAACCGGATCGAGGCCGGGGGCAATCTCGCCTCGCGCATACTTTCCTACATCCTCGAATAGAATGAGCCCAGCCGCGTGCATCAGCCATAACTCCCGGTCACGACCCGGTTCCGGGGGCGGAGCTAGTTCAAATTCGTAGCTCGCCATCGCACACCTTCCAGCGATCAACATCGATACAGCGTTGCATCCTTCACTTACGCTTGGCTTGTCAATGCACGCCGCTGGGAGATGGCGTATCCATTGGACCCTGCCCATGGACGTGTCCGCTTTGCTCCTCAGGTGCGTCCAATAGACTCCCTCCTGGCATTCTGGACATTGCGCCTCATCATCTCGTGATCCTATTGGACACCAAGGGGGGCTTGACGGGCATGCTTATCGGATACGCCAGGACGTCGACCACGGAACAAGAGGCTGGCCTTCAGGCCCAGCTTCGGGACCTCAAAGAGGCGGGGTGCGAGGAGGTCTATTCGGAGCAGATATTCTCAGTGGACGTGAGGGCGCAGCTTCGCAAGGCACGGATATTCACCCGCAAGGGCGACACGCTGGTAGTCACAAAGGTGGACCGCTTGGCCCGCTCTACCGTGGGGCTCTGGGAAATCGTGAAGGAACTCGATGAGAAGGGGACGGCGCTGCGGGTCCTCAATCTGGGCGGTGAGACGGTGGACACCAAGAGCGCCACCGGGCGGCTCATCTTGAACATCTTCGCGGGGTTCGCACAGTTC
>NZ_LYXZ01000016.1 GCF_001676615.1 Labrys sp. WJW
GGAATTCGCGTGGATTGGCGGGGCCGACATTGGTGATCGCCTGCAAGGCCCCGTCCTCTGCCCGCCACAGTCCCATCACATCGGTGGAATAGACCGCGCTCCACAGGCCGGGCTTCTCCGGCTTGAGGGCGAGCCGGACCTTTTCGCCATTCGGGCCGGTCAGTTCGACGGGCGCCGCCGTCTCCGCCATGGTCTGGCGCTCGACGGTGATGTCGCGGCCGACCGCCCGGGCCCGCAGAGCCTCCTCGTCGAGATCGGGCTCCTTCAAAAGCCAGTGCGACAGGCGGCGCAGCAGATCGACATGGGGGCCACCGCCCTCATAGCCGCGTGCCCACAGCCAGGCATGGTCGGACAGCAGCAGGGCCACCCGCCCCTTGCCTTGATGGGCCAGCACGAGCAACGGGTCGCCCCGAGCACCGGTCATCACGGCGCTGCCTTCGCGCAGCTTGGTCTCCACCGTCGTGAACCACTGCCCCCAGGCCGGCGGATTGGCGTTGCCGCCCGGCAGGTCACGCGTCACCGGATGGCGCTTGCCGAGCGGGCTGATCTCCGGCCGATAGGGTTGATAGAGCACGTTGCCCGACGGCGAGGCCGGCAGGATCTCGGCCAGGCCGGTCCCCCACAGACTGTTCTCGGACGCGTAATCGGCGCCCGACGCCAGCAGAATGGCCCCGCCATTGCGCACGAACTCCGTCATATTGTCGAAATAGGCGGCCGGCAGCAGGCCTTCCTGCGCATAACGGTCGAAGATGATCAGGTCGAAGCGGTTGATCTCCTCGTCGAACAGGCGATGCGTCGGGAACTGGATCAGGGAGAGTTCGTTGATCGGCGTGCCGTCCCCCTTCTGCGGCGGCCTGAGAATGGTGAAATGCACGAGCTCGACATTGGCGTCGGCCTTGAGCAGGTTGCGCCAGGTGCGCTCGCCCGCATTGGGTTCGCCCGAGACCAGCAGGACACGCATCTTCTCGCGGATGCCCTCGATCTGCAGCACGGCCCGGTTGTTCACCGGCGAGAGTTCGCCCGGCACGGTTTCGGCTTCGAGCTCGACCACGTTCACGCCGGCATGCTCGATCGGAACCTGCAGCGAGGACAATTCGCCGACCGGCACGGTGGTACGCGCAATCTCCTCGCCGTCGCGGCGCAGGATCACGGCGGCCGTCGACGGCATGTTCGGACCGCGATCGACGACGCGGAAGCGGATGGTGGTGGCCTGCTTCACCAGGCCGAAGCGCGGCGCCTCGACCAGGTTGATCTGGCGGTCGCGTTCATCCTCCCGGCCCGTGATCAGGGCATGGAGCGGCGCCTTGAAACCAAGGGCCGCCGCCCGAGCCGGCACGTCGTGGACCACGCCGTCCGTCAGCAGGATGGCGCCGCCGACGCGGTCCGGCGGCACATCGGACAGGGCCGTCGCCAAGGGCGCGAAGAGCTGGGTGCCGTCGGCGCCGGATTTGCCCCCTCCCCCCGCTTCGACCACCCGCAATTCGGTATTGCCCAGCGCCTTGATCTGCCGGCTCAGTTCGTCGCGCGCCGCGTCCGTCTGCCGCGTCCTTTCATCCAGCGACTGGGAGGCTGAACGATCGACGACCAGGGCCACCACGTTGGGCAGCACCGCGCGCTGTTCACGCGTCAGGATGGGGCCGGTGAGAGCGAGGATGAACAGGCCCAGAACCAGCGCACGCAGCCAGGCCCCGCGCAGGCGCGCCAGCAGGCACAGTGCCGCTACCGCAGCCGCCAGCACGGCCAGTCCGATGACGACAGGCCAGGGCAGCAAAGGCAGGAATTGCAGGGAGAAATCGCTCATCAGCGTCCGAGCCTCTCCAGGAGATCCTGCACATGCACCTGATCGGCCTTGTAGTTGCCGGTCAGCGCATACATCACCATGTTGACGCCGGCGCGATAGGCCAGCTCACGCTGGCGCTCCAGCCCGGTGGAAACCGGAAAGAGCGGATTCATCTGGGCATCGACGGCCCAGGCTGCCGCCAGATCGTTGGAGGTGATGATCAAGGGCGATACGCCGTCTCCCCCCAGGACGGGCTTGTCGCTGTCTTCTGAGGTCGGTGCGGTGGCCTGCACCCAGGTCTCGCCATTGTCGTAACGCCCGACGAACTTGTCGAGCAGGTAGAAGGTCTTGGTCAGCACGTGCTTGGCCGGTATGGGTTCGAGCTCGGGGATGTCGAGCCCGGAAAGCAGGCGCTTGAGCGTTTCGCCGGCTGGGGTCGCGGCCCCGCCCGCATCCTGCTGCACCGCATCGCGCGTATCGAAAATGATGGTGCCACCCGATTTCATGAACGCGTCGATGCGCGCCATCACCGCTGGCGCGGGCGGTTCCTTGCCCGGTACGATCGGCCAATAGATCAGCGGATAGAAGGCGAGCTCGTCCTTGGCCGGATCGATGCCATCGGGCGGCCCCGGCTCCAGCGCCGTGCGTTCGGCGATATAGGCGGTCAGGCCCTTGAGGCCGGCGAGGCTGGTGTCGTCCGTTTCCTTGTCGCCGGTGACGATATAGGCAAGACGCGTCTTCAGCGCGGCGTCGAAGGGGCGGCTCTGCGCCTGGGCATCCGGCGATGCCGACAGGGTGAGGGACAGCGCCAGCACGACGAGGGCCGCCGACCCCACGCCGGAGCGGGCAAGGCGCGTCCAGCCCCCCGCCATGAAGAAGACGATCAGCGCATCGGCCAGCAACAGGGCCAGTGCGACCAGCAGCAGTACGGGCCCGAGGGCGATCGGCTTGGCAACGGTATAGTCGGCCAGGGACGCATTCACGGCGGTATAGTCCAGGGGTTTCAACACGGCATTGGCCGCCAGCGCATTGACGGCCACCAGGCCATCGGGCGGCCCGTAGAAGCCGGGCGGATGATCGGGGCGGCCGATACCGGGCTGGTCCGCCCGCACGGGCTGGGCGGTTGCCGGCGGAACCTGGAAGGCACCCTGCCCATCGAGCGTCCGGCTCGGCGCCGCATAGACCGGCGCCGCGGCGCTCGCTTGCGCTGCGGCGGCACCCGCAACCGGCGCGGATTTGGCGAGGCCCACCACCTTGCGCAGCATCTCCACGAAGGTTCCCGACAAAACGAGATTGGACCAGGTGGTGTCGGCCGTCACGTGAAAGAGCACGATGACGCCATTGCCCCGTTTCTCGGCCGTGACCAGCGGCGTGCCATCGGCCAGGGCGGCCCAGGTCCGGCCAGGCAGATCGATATCGGGCTCGGCCAGCAATTGACGCTTGACGCTGACGTCGTCCGGCAAGGCGAGGCCTGCGAAAGGACTATTGGCGTCGAAGCTGCCGAGCTTTTGCGGCTTCTCCCAGGAGAGCGTACCACCCAGGGTGCGGCCGCCCTGGCGCAGCTTCACCGGCAACAGCGTGTTTTCAGCGGCAGCAAGGCGTGAGCCGGCGAAGCGCACCAGGACGCCGCCATTCTCGATCCAGGTCGAGAGCTTGGCTTCGGCATCACCGAGATTGCCGACATCGGCCAGCATCAAGACCGGCAGCTTGTCATCGAGAAAACGGCCGATCGCCTCGGCGGGGGACGTTCCCTCGGCGGTCCTCACATCGGCATAGGGTTCGAGCGCCCGCGTGAGGTAATAATTCGCCGACAGCAGGGGCTGGCTGACATCCTTGTCCTGTCCCGAGACGATACCGACCATGCGGCGGCGCCAGGTGCGGTCGAGCAACTGCACCGCACCGGCCGATGCATCGCCGACGATTTCCAGCCGCGCCACATCATTTCGGATATCGACGGGCAGGTCGAGCTGTGCCGTGGTCTCGCCGGCGCCCGCCGGGAAGCTGAAATCGACCTGGCCGACCGGCAAGTTCTTGAGGTCGAGCGCCCTCACCGTGCCTGACAGGACGCGATCGAGCTTGCCCGTGCGCAGAACACGCACCGAGATGCCGCTCGGCGCATTGGCCGCGCCGGCAAGGGCCAGCGAGCTGCGGCCATCGTCACGATAGACCGTCACCCGCCCCTGCTTGCCGGCTTCCGACAAAGCAGCGAGAAAGCCATTGTCACCATCCCCGGCCAGACCGTCCGAGAACCAGACGATCTCAGCCTCCGGCGCCGCACGCAGGAAGGAGGTGATGGCGGGCGCATAGGCGCCGCGATTGGCCTGCCAGGGCTGCGGGGCAAGCGCTGTAAGGCGCGGACCGAGACTCGCAGCGGGACTGAGCGAAAGATCGGTGAGCGGTTCGGCCAGGGCCGCCATTGCCACCGGGCGGCGATCCTGCTCGGCCGCGGCAAGCGCGGCCTGGATCACTTCCTGGCGCTTTGCCCAGGTCGCGGCGGAACCCCAGCCATTGTCGACGAGGAACAACAGCGGCGCCGTACGCGTCGGTCCGGCCTGACTGAAAGGCCGCAGCGTCGGCACGGCCAGCATGGCGATCACCAGGGCGGCCAGGATGAGGCGCAAGGCCGTCAGCCACCAGGGCGAGCGCGCCGCCACCCGCCCACGCGGAAGCAGGCCGTAGAGCAGGCGCAGGGGTGGAAAGTCGACACGTTGCGGCCTTGGCGGCACCAGGCGCAGCAGCAGCCAGATGGCCGGCAGCAAGGCCAGGGCCGCCAGCATCCAGGGTGAGGCGAGAGCCAGCGAACCTAGCATCGACAAAGCCTCAGAGGATCTAGCCTCTCGATCGCCGCCATCATATCCCCTCCCCCTGCTGCAGCAGCGGATGCAGGGCCAGCACGGCCTGGGAGGCCGGCTTGTCGGTGCGATGCAGCGTCATGCTCCAGCCATAACGGTGCGTGATCGCCCGCAAGGCGTCGCGATGGGCGGCGAGCCGGGCCTCATAGGCCTGGCGGATGTCCTGGGCCCGCGGAGCCTGGAATTTTTCACCCGTCTCGGGATCGATCAGTTCGGTACGGCCGGCAAACGGGAAGGTCTCCTCGATCGGATCGGCGACGACGAGCAGATGACCGCGCGCGCCGCGGGCCGCCAGGGCGGCAATGGTGCCGCCCGTCACCTCCGGTTCGTCGAGAAAATCGCCGATCAGAATGGCTTCGCTGCGAGGCCCGAGCGCGATCCGCTCGGGCAGGCCGCTGCGCTCCGTCCTGGCGGGTGGAGCCGCCGCCATCAAGGCGAGGGCGAATTTTTCGATGATCGCCCGCTGCGAGGTCGGCCGCGCCAGGCCAATCAGCCCGACGCGTTCACCGCCCTGCACGAGGAGATCGGCAAAAGCCAGGCACAGCACCAGCGCCCGTTCGAGCTTGGAGGTCTGCGCCAGATTGGACGCCAGATTCATCGAGACCGAACGGTCGACCCACAGCCACAGGGTCTGGGCCGCGTCCCATTCGTGCTCGCGCACATAAAGTTCGTCGCCGCGCGCCGAGCGACGCCAGTCGACATTGCCGGCTGCTTCTCCGGGCGCAAAATGGCGGAACTGCCAGAAATTCTCGCCCTGCCCGGCCCGGCGGCGGCCATGCAGGCCATGCAATGCCGTCGCCGCCACGCGGCGCGCCTCCAGGGCAAGCCTGGGCATGGCTTCGGCCAGATCGAGCGCCGCCTGCTGCAGGCCTGATGACCTGACGGCCTTATGCTCGTCGATCAGCCGCGTGGAAACCGCCATTCGGCTCAGCCCAATTTGTGCGCAAGGCGTCCGATTACGCCCTCGATGCTCTCGCCATCGGCCCGGGCGGCAAAGCTGAGAGCCATGCGGTGCTTGAGCACGGGTTCGGCGAGGGCGATGACATCGTCGATCGAAGGCGAGAACCGGCCCTGCACCAGGGCACGTGCGCGCACCGCCAGCATCAGGGCCTGGCTGGCGCGCGGGCCCGGACCCCAGGCGATCTTCCCGGCAAGGTCGGGCGTCTCGCCGGGACGGGCCGAGCGCACCAGCGTAAGGATGGCCTCGACCACCGATTCGCCGACCGGCAACCGCCGGACCAGGCGTTGCGCACCCAGAAGGTCCTCCACGCTCATGGCAGGCCGCGCCGGAGCTTCCTCGGCTCCGGTGGTGAACAGCAAAATGCGCTTCTCGTCCTCTCGGTCGGGATAAGGCACGTCGATCTGCATCAGGAACCGGTCGAGCTGGGCTTCCGGCAGGGGATAGGTCCCTTCCTGCTCGAGCGGGTTCTGGGTCGCCAGGACATGGAAAGGCTTGGGCAGGTCATGGCGCTCGCCCGCCACGGTAATGTGATATTCCTGCATCGCCTGCAGCAGGGCCGACTGCGTGCGCGGCGAGGCACGATTGATCTCGTCGGCCATCAGCAATTGGGCAAAAACCGGCCCGCGCACGAAACGGAAGCTGCGCTTGCCGGTCTCGCTGGCGTCGAGCACTTCGGTGCCGAGGATGTCCGAGGGCATCAGGTCCGGCGTGAACTGCACGCGCTTGGCATCGAGCCCCAGCACCACGCCGAGCGTTTCGACCAGCTTGGTCTTGGCAAGCCCGGGTACGCCGACGAGCAGGCCGTGCCCGCCCGACAGCAAGGTGATCAGGGCGCCATCGACCACGGCCTCCTGGCCGAAGATCACGCCATGCACCGCTTCGCGGGCCCGCTTGATCAGATCTGCCGTGTTTTCGGCCGAGCGGATGATGGCTTCATCGAGATTGGTGGCGGTATCGGCCGTCATCATGCCTCGCAGGAAACGCGCCGGACAGGCGCTGGATAATGGGAAAGCTTGCGCGATTCCCTTGTATCGCAGGATACTAGAGAGCAACTAAGGCAGGAGCGAGAGCTTGTCTGCCGTTTTCACGTCCGTTTTATCACCGAGTGTTTTCGACTATGGCCCAGACCGATCTGGCCGGATTGACCAAGGCCGTCAAGGAAACCGGCAAACATGCCGGCGCCCGTCCGGTGCATCTGTGGAATCCCCCGTTCTGCGGCGATATCGACATGCGCATCGCGGCCGATGGCAGCTGGCATTATATGAAGAGCCCGATCGGACGGATCGAACTCGTCAAGCTGTTTGCCTCGATCCTGCGGCGTGACGAGGATCGCTATGTGCTGGTGACGCCAGTGGAGCGCGTCGGCATCGTGGTGGACGACGTGCCCTTCGTGGCCGTGGAGATGCGCGTGGAACCAGGGCCGAACGGGCAGGTCCTGTCCTTCCGCACCAATGTCGACGACTGGACCGAGGCCGGCCCGGACCATCCCATGCGGTTCGAGATCGGCGCATCCGAGGGACTGAAGCCCTATGTGCATGTGCGCGCCGGCCTCTGGGCCCGGGTCAACCGCGCTCTCTATTACGATCTTGCCGACCTCGGCGAGATCCGGGAGATCGACGGGGTCGCCATGTTCGGTGTCGCCTCCGGCGGCAATTTCTTTGCCATGGCCCCTGCCGATGAAATCGGTGCCGAGCCCCGAAACACCGATCCCTGACATGCTGACCGCCCTGCCCCCTTCGACCCACCATCCCGAGCTCGAGGCCTTCCTCGCACGAGCCCGGCACCGGCTTGCCGTCGAGCCGCCGGCAGGGCTCCATCTCGACAGCGTGCCTGATCATGGCGATCATCGCTTCTCCCCCGGCCTGCTCGCCGAATTGCCCGCAGCGCCCTCCAAGCCCGCGGCCGTGCTGATCGCCCTCATCGACCGGCCCGACGGGCCGACGGTGCTGCTCACCCATCGCTCGAGCGCGCTGCGCAACCATTCGGGCCAGATCGCTTTTCCGGGCGGGCGCATCGATCCCGAAGACGGCAGTGCGCTGGCGGCCGCGATGCGCGAGGCCGAAGAGGAAGTCGGGCTGTCGGCCAACCTGATCAGCCCGATCGGCTATCTCGATCTCTATCTCACGAGCTCGGGCTACCGCATCGCGCCGGTGGTGGCGCTGGCCGATCCGGGCATGGTGCTGCATCTCAATCCCGCCGAGGTCGACAGCGTGTTCGAATGCCCACTCACCTTCCTGATGGATCCGGCCAACCATATTGCCGAAAGCCGTGAATGGCGCGGCGCCATGCGCCAATATTATGCAATTCCCTGGCAGGGCCACTATATCTGGGGTGTGACGGCGGGGATCATCCATACCCTCTATGAGCGGATCTATGGTTGAGACGATGAAGGTCGTACGTTGATGTTCCGGCCTTTCCTGTTCGAGGCGGTACTGTTCATCCTGCCTTTCCTGGTCTACGGGATCTGGCTGTTGCTGCGCGGCGGTCAATCCGGTGCCCCCGCGCGGTCGGGGCTGCCGCTGCTGCGACTGATCGCGCTGGGTGTGATGAGCATGGCGGTCGGCCTGGCCCTCTTCGCCCATTATGGCGGAGCCCCCGCCGGCAGTGCCTATGTCCCCGCGCATATGGAGAACGGCAAGCTGGTCGAGCCTCAGACACGATAGGGAAAAGTGCGCATTCTCCGAATCGGATTTTTTCTCTAACTTGTTGTTTTAATGCATTTTCTTAGCTGAGAAGCTCGGCGACTTTCCTGGAAGATGCTTTTGGGTGCCTGATCGGATGGATGAGCGTTTCCCCTGGCTCGACAAGCCCCCCTTGTCGACGCTGCTCGCAGCCCTGAACCAAGACGGGGAAGAAGCACGGGTGGTGGGCGGAGCCGTGCGCAACGCCCTGCTCGGCGTGGCCGTCGCCGACTGGGACATCGCCACCACGGCCCTGCCCGTCGAGACCCAGGCCCGGGCTCGGGCACGGGGCTGGAAGGTGGTGCCGACCGGCATCGAGCACGGCACCGTGACCGTGGTCATCGATGGCCACCCTCTCGAAGTGACGACGTTGCGCGAGGACATCGAAACGGACGGCCGTCGCGCCGTCGTGCATTTCGGCCGCGATTTCCGGGCCGATGCCTTCCGGCGCGATTTCACCATCAATGCGCTCTCACTCTCCCCGGACGGCCGGCTGCACGACTATGCCAGCGGCCTCGCCGACATCGCCGAGCGACGGGTGCGCTTCCTCGGCGATGCCGATCGGCGCATCGCCGAGGATTATCTGCGCATTCTGCGCCTTTTTCGCTTTCATGCCCGTTTCGGGAAGGGTCCGCTCGATGAAGCGAGTTTCGCCGCGGCGATACGCGGGCGCGAGGGCCTGCGCCGGCTCTCGGCCGAACGCGTCAGGGCCGAACTTCTCAAACTGCTGACGGCGCCGCGGGCGACCGAGGTCCTCGCCGAGATCGGCGCTGCCGGGTTTCTCGGCATTCTTTTGGGCGGCATCGCCCTTGTCGACGCGTTTCAGCGCCTCACGGGCCTCGAAGCCGGAAGCGGGGCGGAACCCGACGCCATCCGGCGGCTGGCGGCCCTCGGCCTGTTCACGCGCCTCGATGCCGAGCGGTTGGCGGTGCGGCTGCGCCTTTCCAACGCCGAGGCCAAGCGCCTGGCAAGGATTGCCCTGTTGCTGGAGCGCGTCAGACGCGCCCCTGCGCTTCCCGAAGCCCGGGAATGGCTCTATCGCCTCGGTCCTGCGCTTTATCGCGACGGCATGCTCGTCGCGGCCGCGCACCACCCCGACGCGGATTTCGCCGAGGCCCTGGCTTTACCGGAGCATTGGAGCATTCCCGAGCCCCCCTTCAGCGGCAGGGATCTCGCGCAATTCGGCATCAAGCCTGGCCCGCGCATCGGCCGCATCCTCGCGCGCGCCGAGCAGGCCTGGATCGACGGCGGCTTCGCTGAGGACGGCTTGCAGCGCCAGGCCATCCTGGAGAACGCCGTGCGCATGACGACATGACCAGCGCGGCATGTTGAAAATGCGCGACCTGGCTCAGCCGCCGCGCGCTGCACCCGCGACGCCGTCGAAGGCCCCATCGACGAGTTCCTTCACCAGGAGGCGTAGCGGATCGACCGGCCCGGGCAGCACCACACGTCCGGGCGCGATGCGCTTGAAGCCGACCCGGCTGTAATAGGGTTCGTCGCCCACCAGGATGACGAGCCGATGGCCGATCTCGGCGGCCTCGGTCAGGCTGGCCTGCATCAGCGTCAGGCCAATGCCGCGCGAACGGAAGGCGGGCTCCACCGTCAGGGGCCCGAGCAGCAGGGCCGAGGCCTCGCCGACATGGATCGGCGTCAGCCGGATCGAGCCCACTATCATCGAACCGATGCGGGCCACATAGGACAGCTTGGGATGGGGCGGCACCCCCTCGCGCAGGCGAAAGGCCGTGCGGGCAAAGCGGCCGGGCCCAAAGGCACGTTCGTGCAGCTTGTCGATGACGGCACCGTCGTCGGGCGTCTCGGGGGTCAGGTCGATGGCGATTTCAGGCATTGCGATGGTTCCGGCAAGCAGGGAGCGCCCGCCGGCTCAGCCGTTCAGGCGCACGAAAGGGAGTGGGGCGAAACCACGGTTCGTCGTCGCAGCTGAAGGCTCTTCGTCATCATGGGCGGCGCGTACAGCAAAAGCAGACGCCTTACAACCGGATTTATCGATCAAACAGTATTTTGCTGCGCGGATCGTGCCATTTCGGGAACCAGCTCACTGCAAATGCCGCCGGCATGCACCGCTGCATCACCACAGGCCGTCGGGCTGGCGCCGGCCCGCCACTTCGTCGAGCCGGCGGCGTGTCGCCTTGGTGGTTTCCTCCGGCAAGGCATCGAGGGGGAAGAAACCGGCCTCGGCGATCTCGTGATCCGGCAGGCGGGGTTGTGACTGGGTGTGGTGCCGCACCACGAAGAAGGCGATGTGGTCGCGGCGGCTGATTTCGCGGTTCCAGTAGAGCCCCTGCAGCTCGGGCGGTCCCTTGAGCTGGATATGCCCCTCCTCCTCGAGCTCACGGGCCAAGGCCTCCAGTGCGGTTTCCCCCGTCTCGACGCCTCCTCCCGGAAGATACCAGCCTGGCACATAGGTATGCCGCACCAGAAAGACACTGCCCTGCCCGTCGAGCACGGCGGCGCGGACGCCCAAAGTCATACCGCGCTGCATGCGGGAATAGACCATGAAAAGCGGAGTCACCAGACGCCCGATCTTCTGTCGCAATGTAATTGAAGAAGAATTCATCCATCGATGCTCAGTGATTGGAAGGAAGTGGCCAGGCCCTGTCTCGGATCATATCGCAAAAAAACTTCCTACACCCTGCCATCCCGCCCACGCATGGCTGTCCAGCGCGCCAAGCAGCCTTTATCGGCTGGGAAAATACCTGTTCTTACGGTATAGAGGCGCCACCCTAATAGAGGAGACCCAGGGGCCTTCGCCCCGGTATAGTTCGATGTTTACCTATTTCCGGCTGCTTGCCAGCGCCGTTCGTATCCATGCCAAGACCCAGGCTACCCGCGACACTGTCGCATTGTTGACCTTCAGCAAAGCTTAACGATCGTCCCGCTGCCTAACGGCGGTTGATGGTCCCCGGCCAAAAGGACGCCTGCCGTTCGCGAGAACGCGCAGGCGTTTTGCGTTGACAGAGGCAGGCCATATGGCCACGCTAGCATTACTGCCTGTCGCTTCGTGATACCCTGCCTCCCCGATTGCCTCCTCATGTTCAAGCTCGCGCATCTTTCAGACCCCCATATCGGGCCTTTGCCGCGAGCCAGGGCCAAGGAACTGGCGGGAAAGCGGGTTCTGGGCTGGATCAACTGGAATCGCGGACGCCGCGACGTCCACCGCATGGATGTGCTGCAGCAACTCCTGGTGGATTTGCATGCGCAAGCGCCCGACCACATCGCCCTGACCGGTGACGTGGTCAATCTCGCTCTGCCTGGCGAATATCCGGCGGCGCGCGCCTTTCTCGAAACCGTCGGCGCGCCTGACTTCGTCTCGCTGGTGCCCGGCAATCACGATGCCTACACAAAGGGCGGCGCCCTCCATCTGCTCTCCGCCTTCGATCCCTGGATGCGCGGCGACAACGCCGGCGCCCATCCCCTCGATGAGGACGAGCGCTTTCCCTATGTGCGCATCCGCGGAAAAGTGGCGCTTGTCGGCCTGTCCAGTGCCATCCCCACCGCGCCGTTCATGGCCACCGGCAAGCTCGGCCCGCGCCAGATCGCCAAGCTCGGCCCCATTCTCGAACATCTGGAGCATGAGGGCTATTGCCGCGTAGTCATGCTTCACCACCCGGTGCGCCGCCAGGATGCCGGGCCGACCGCGATGCTGATCGATTGCGACCGGCTGAACGCCGTACTGCGCCGTACCGGGGCAGAACTCGTCCTGCACGGGCATATCCATACCGGGCTGGTGCATCGCATCAAGGGCCCCAAGGGACCGATACCGGTGGTGTGCACCCCCTCGGCCTCGGCCGCGCCGGAGCGAGCCCGCTGGCCGGCCTCCTACAATCTCTTCTCGATCAGCGGCAAGCAGAAGAACTGGAAAATCGGACTGACCGTCAGGGGCTTCGTAGCCGCCGGCCACCCGCCGGAGCAATTGCGTTCGCAAGAACTGGCTTGAAGGCAGCAGGATCGCTCAAGAAAGCAGATGAGCCGGGCCACCCCGGCTATCCAGAAGCCACCCACCCGCGGCGGACACCCAGGCTGGATTGCCGGGGCTGGGCCCGGCAATGACGCTGAAGCGAATCGTATTACGGACGAGAGTCCCTTCGGACCTTCAGGCGGAACAGCCGTTACGCGACCGCCCACCCCTGGCCGATTACAGCAAGCCGCGCCGCGCCAGGTTGCGCAGGAGGTGGCTGGCTCCGAAGGTCCAGGGCGGCGCATCGGAACTGCGCACCATGCGATTGGTCAGCGAGCCGAGTTCCGGCGCGGCGATGGTGACGACGTCACCGATCTTGTGGGTGAAACCCTTGCCCTTCTCGTCGCGATCGTCGATGGGCGCGAACATGGTGCCCAGGAAAAGGACCGCGCCATCGGGATATTGATGGTTGACGCCGATCATCTGCGAGACGAGATCGCCCGGATCGCGGCTGATCTTGGAGATCGAGCTCATGCCGGTGAGCCGGTAGCCTTCTGGCCCGCGTACCTCCAGCGTCACGTCGGCGCGCCTGACATGGTCGAGCGAGAAGGTGGAATCGAACAGCCGCACGAAGGGGCCGACCGCCGCCGATGCGTTGTTGTCCTTGGCCTTGGAGAGCAGCAGGGCCGACCGTCCCTCGAAATCGCGTAGGTTGACGTCGTTGCCCAGCGTCGCACCGACGATCTTGCCGGCCGAGGATACCACCAGCACCACTTCGGGCTCGGGATTGTTCCAGGTGGAATTGGGATGAAGGCCGGCATCGGCGCCGGTACCGACGGCCGCCATGGGCTGGGCCTTGCTGAAGATCTCTGCATCCGGCCCGATGCCCACCTCCAGATATTGCGACCAGGCGCCCTGGGCGATGAGCACCTCCTTCAGCCGCGCCGCCTCGACAGAGCCGGGACGCAGGCGCGCCAGGTCGTCACCGACCAACTTGACGATCTCAGCCCTGAGGGAAGCGGCTGCGGCCGAGTTTCCCCGCGCCTTCTCTTCGATCACCCGCTCGAGCATCGACACCACGAAGGTGACACCCGCCGCCTTGATGGCCTGGAGATCGATCGGCGCCAGCAGCCAGGGCTTGCGCAGGTCACGGTTGGCCGGCGGCGTGTTGGCGAGGATTTCCGCCAGGGGCCCGATTTCGGTGGAGGGCGCCGCCTTGGCCGCCTGGGCCGGATTTCGCGCTTCGCAGAGATCCCTGACCGTCGGGAAGCTGGAGGTAATGTCGTGCAGGCCATCCTCCTTGGCAACCACGACGGCCGGCCCTTCGACATCCGGCAGCCAGACACGCCCGATCAATGTCCCGGCGACACCGTCGACCGGGAGAGTATTTTCGGGGGTGAGCGTGAACGACATTGCGGACCTCGCGGCTGGTAAGAGCTCTATCAACCTGCCCTTAGCGTCAACCGCGCGAATGGGCAAGACTTGCATAAGCGGTATACAAAGATATGCGTCGTACGAATGTGGATTAACCTCACGGGTATAGGCCTGTAAGCAAAATTGACTAGCGAGGTATTCTCATGAATTTAAGAATTAATTCAATATATAAAGAGATAAATACAAAATATTTCAAAAACTGAAACGCCAATATTTTGGTATTAGGTTTTGTTTTAAAAGTTTAACACACAAAACCTAACGTCTACGGCGACATTCGGCCATCCCATACATGCAACTAGTCCGACGAATTCCACGCGGCAAGGAGCGCTCCAGGTATTAAAGTACGTGCTAGAGACGTTCCGAGATTGCAAAAAAGCTCCGAAAATCTTCCGGCGTGTCCAAGCTGGAATCATAGACAGGATTGCGTGTAGGAAAAGCCGCGATTTGGTCGGGATAATCGGCAATCAGACTTTCACTCAAAAGATCAACGCCCTCCACGTCAAAATCCGGCGGTATCATCACAGGGTAGCCTCGTCGCTCGCCGCGCACCGGAACCAGTGCCTTGCGCCGGTCGCCGGCGCTGTATTGCTTGATCAAACCGGCGATTTCACGCTCCGTCAGCCGCGGCTGGTCGCCGACACATAACATGATACCGTCACAATTCCTCTGGGCCGCCAACAGGCGCGCGCGCTCAAAGGCACGCCGGATCGCGGTCGCCGTGCCATCGGACGGAGGCGAAGCCACGAATTCGACCGGTGTACGGACGAGCGCCTCTTCGATGCGTTCCTGCTGATGGCCGGTCACCACAATGACGTCGGCGATGACCCCGCGGACGGTCTCGACGACATGGCGGATCATTGGGCGGGCCGAGATATCGAGCAACAGCTTGTTGCAGCCCATGCGCCGCCCTTCGCCGCCGGCGAGGACGATCGCGATGTAATTCGCCAAAGGCCGATCATCGTCCACGGGCATGGATGACACTTTTCTCTTTGGAAAAGGCAAAGCGGCATACACGCTTTTGCCCTGCTTGGCCATCGTGGAAGCACTCCGCACAGATGAAATCGACCACGTCTGGGCGGTTAACGCTTCTTTTTGAAAATGGCCGGTAAACTCCGGATATGTTGCGTCGCGTTGCGTGTTCTCTCGTGCTGGGTACGGTTCTGGGTAGCCTGGCTGGTTGCGGGTCGTTCTTCAATCTCGAAGAGCGAGAGCCCTGGCGTGCCCAGGCCGAATCCCAGTGCCTCGCTTCCGGTGAGGTCCGGGAAACCGCCGGCATTCGCATCGCCCAGGCGATCGAGGGGCCTGGCGTGTGTGGTGTCGACCACCCCTTCCGCGTTACGGCCCTGAATACCACCGGGGCACCTGCCGCACCCGTCTACGCGGCCCTGCGGCCCCGCGCACCGGCAACCGTGGCCCCTCAGCCGAATGAGGCGCCTCAGCCGCAATATGCTCCGCAGCCATCCGGTGCACCGGATGACTTGCTGCCGCCCGCAGCGGTCGGCGACCAGACCGGCGCAATCGGTGACGGAGAGGCTTCGGCTCCCATGTCCTACCGGGCCGCCCCATCCCCCGGTCCGGTTCGCATCGCCGACGGCGGTCCCTTCTCGGTCTCGATGGATCGCAGCCTCGTGCTCTCCTGCTCGATGATCCCCGCCATCACCCGCTGGCTGGTTCAAGACGTGCAGCCGGCGGCGATGGCCAATTTCGGCTCCCCGATCGTGGAGATGACGACGTTCGGCAGCTATTCCTGCCGCCGGCGCAACAATGGCCATTTCGGCCGCATGTCCGAACACGCATTCGCCAACGCCGTCGACGTCAAGGGCTTCAAGCTGGCCGATGGCCGGGAGACGCGCATCCTGACCGGCTGGCGCGGCTCGGCCCAGGAGCGCGGCTTCTGGCGTGACATCGCCTTCGGCGCCTGCGCCAAATTCACCACCGTGCTCGGCCCCGGTGCGCCCCTGCACGACAACCATCTGCATCTCGATCTTGCCCGCCACGGCGTGCGCAGCAAGAGCATCTGCCGTCCGCGCGCGCCTGCCGGCTGGGTTGCCGCCGCGCAGCGTGGTGCCGGCGGCGCACCGCCGCCGTCCGAGGACTATACGGGTTCGATCCAGGACGTTCCGGCCGGCGGCTACGACGAATGACGACGCTCTAAGCCAGGAGCGCCGCCTCTTCCTCTCCGATCACACCGAGCCGCGTCGCCGCCCGCAAAAGATGGCGGCGCATGGCACTGCGCGCATTCGCAGCCGAACCCGCCTCGATGGCGCGGTATATATCGCCATGTTCCCCGATGACGCTGTCGACATGAGCCGCCCCTTTCTGCGTCAGGGTGTTGCTGCGGGCGACCGTCACGCTCTGATGCAGCAAGAGGGATAGATAGCGCTGGAAATCGGCAACCTTGCCATTGCCGCTTGCCGCCGCGACGGCGCGATGAAACTCGATATCGGCGCCGACGCCGAGATCCTCACCAAGCTTGGTGCGATCCATTTCCTGCAACCAATGCCGGAGCACGGAGAGGTCGGCCTCGGAACGGCGGACTGCGGCAAGACCGGCTCCTTCCACTTCGAGGCACAGGCGCAATTCGAAGATCTCCCGCAGGGCAACGCCGCTGCCAACCTCGGCATCCCGGATGCGGAAGGAACGCTGCAGCGGGGCGGCGCTGACAAAGACCCCGGCGCCCTGGCGGCTGACCACGATGCCATCAGCCTTGAGGCGCGAGACCGCCTCCCGGATCACCGTGCGGCTGACGCCGAAGCTGGTCGCCAGTTCGGGCTCGGTCGGCAGGCGGGCACCGGCTTCGAAGCGCCCCTTCTCGATGTCCTCCTGCAGCGCGGCGACCACCCGGTCGGCCAAAGGCAGCGGCCTGCCGATCCGCCTGTCCTCGTCACCGACGGCCCCCGCGGCTTCCGGGGCCGGGCGCATTCGCTCTTTGAGGGCCAAATACGCCTCCTCCTGGGTTCTCGAGCGGACCATTTCCCAACTGGAAATGTTACGCGGATCGACAATCCGTTTCAAAATACGCTGAGATTAAATTCATCATATGACCATGTCACTATGTGATATTGACATACTTCTACCATTGTGGAAGCCTTCCGCCAACTTCGCAAGTCAGGACACACGACCCGATCACGGACTGGCCGCGCGGCCCCACCGCCCGGCTGGCGGAATGATCGCCGGCGCAGGAGGACATGACGATGGCACCCAATGATCGGGGCGCGAACGAGACCATCTTCACCCTGGAGGCAACGCAGCTCAAATTCGGCAATGGGGCGGTCGAGGAACTCGACTGGGAGCTCAGGCGCCTCGGGCTGCGCAAGATATTGCTGGTCGCCGATCCGCGGCTGCGCCGGCTGGGATTGACCGAACGCGTCATCGACATCATCACGCGCGCCGGCGTCGGCATCAGCGTCTTCGAGAGCATTCTCGTCGAGCCGACCATCGAGTCGCTCGGGGAGGCCGCTGCCTTCGCCGCATCCCAGGACGTCGACGGCTTCGTCGCCCTGGGCGGCGGCTCCACCATCGACACCGCCAAGGTCGCCAACCTCATCCGCAGCCATGGCGGCGCCATCATCGACTATGTCAACGCGCCTGTCGGCGGCGGCCGCAAGCCGTCCTCGCCGCTATGCCCCCTGATCGCCATCCCGACCACCTCCGGCTCGGGTTCGGAGGCGACCACGGTGGCGGTGCTCGACATTCCCGAACTCAAGATGAAGACCGGCATCTCGCACCGCTATATGCGGCCGACGCTGGCCATCGTCGATCCCGAACTGGCGCGCACCACGCCGGGAGCGGTCACGGCCTCCTGCGGCCTCGACGTCGTCTGCCACGCGGTGGAATCCTTCATCTCCCGCCCCTTCGACGCCAGGCCGCGCCCGGCCACGCCGGACGACCGGCCGCCCTATCAGGGCAGCAATCCGGTGGCCGACATCTGGTCCCTCAAGGCGATCGAGTTCGGCGGGCGCTTCCTCGAGCGCGCCGTCCGCGACGGCAACGACCTGGAAGCGCGCGGCACCATGATGCTCGGCGCCACCATGGCCGGCATCGGCTTCGGCACGGCGGGCGTGCACATCCCGCATGCCTGCGCCTATCCCCTCGCCGGCCTGAAGCACAGCTACAGCGCCCCCGGCTACGAGACGAGCCATAATTTCGTGCCGCACGGCTTCTCGGTGATCGTCACCTCCCCGGCCGTGTTCCGCTTCACCTATGACGCGGCCCCGGACAAGCACATCCAAGCCGCCGAGCTCCTCAATGCCGGGCCGATCGCCAATCCGGGCCCGGACTCGCTGCCGGACACCCTGATCCGGCTGATGAAGGCGGTGGGAGCGCCGTCGGGCATCACCGAACTCGGCTATGGCGAGGAGGACATTCCCGCTCTGGTGCAGGGCGCGCTCAAGCAGCAACGCCTCCTGGTCGGTGCTCCCAAGGCCATCGACGCCGCCGGGATCGAGGCCGTCATGCGCCAATCCCTGCGCAATTGGTAGGCGTGCCGCACAGAAAAAAGGCCAGGAGGAAACCATGGGTGAGATCGAACTGCACATGTTCCAGTGCGGCACGCTGAAGTGCAAGCTGCACAACATCAAGATGAACCAGGGCGCCAACACGGACTACGAGATCCCGGTCCCCTGGTACCTGCTCAAGCACCCCAAGGGGCTGGTGGTGATCGATGGCGGCAACGCCGTCGAGTGCGCCAGCGATCCGCGCGGCTATTGGGGCGGCATTTCCAAGACCTATTGGCCGGTGATGCAGGAAAGGGATGGCTGTGTGCAGAAGCTTGCCGCCATGGGCATTTCGCCCGATGACGTCACCCATGTCGTGCAGTCGCATCTGCATCTCGACCATACCGGCGCGATCGGCCGCTTCCCCAATGCCGTGCACGTCGTGCAGCGCCGCGAATATGAGTATGCCTATGCGCCCGACTGGTTCGCCGCCGGCGGCTATATCCGTAACGATTTCGACCGGCCGGGCCTGAAATGGCAATTCCTGGAAGCGGAGGCCACCGACGGCTACGATCTGTTCGGCGACGGCACGCTCAAGATGATCTTCACGCCCGGCCATGCCCCCGGGCACCAGTCCTTCCTGGTCACCCTGCCCAAGAGCGGCGCCATCCTGCTGGCTGTCGATGCCGCCTACACGCTCGACCATTGGAACGAAAAGGCCCTGCCCGGCTTCCTTGCCTCGACGGTCGATACGGTGCGCTCCGTGCAGAAGCTGCGGTCCCTGGCGGCGAAGACGGATGCCAAGGTGGTCACCGGCCACGACCCCGACGCCTGGCCGAGCTTCAAGCAGTCGCCCGGCTTCTACGACTAAGACACTTGTCCGGCTCTGCTATGGCGTAACGGCCTCTCCCATTCGCCGCGACCGCCGCGCCAGCAGATTGGCAACCACCAGCAGGATGATCGAGAGCCCCATCATCAGGGTCGCGGCCGCGGTGATCGCCGGGCTCAATTGCTCGCGCAGGCCCGTGAACATTTCGAGCGGCAAGGTACGCTGATTGGCGCTGGCGAGAAACTGCACCACCACCACTTCGTCGAAGGAGGTCACGAAAGCGAAGGCCGCTCCGGACAGCACGCCGGGCAGGATCAGCGGCAGCATCACCCGGAAGAACCCGGTCAAGGGTCTGGCACCGAGGATCGAGGTCGCCCGCATCAGGTTGCGGTCGAAGCCCGAGAGGCTGGCACCGACCGTCACCACCACGAAGGGACTCGCCAACACGGTATGGGCCAGAATGATGCCGACATAGGAGTTGGCTAGGCCCATCCGCGCATAAAAAAGATAGGTGCCGACCGCCGTCACCACCACCGGCACGATCAGGGGCGAGATCAAGAGCGGCACGATCCAGCGCCGGGCGGGAAAACGCGGATCGGACAGGCCAATCGCCGTCAGCGTTCCCAACACCGTGGCCAGGATGGTGGCGCCGATGCCGATGATCAGGCTGTTGGCGATGGCCGAGAGCCAGCGCGGCGTGCCGAGCACCACCTCATACCAGCGCGTCGATACGCCCTGGAGCGGGAAGGTGAAGAAGGAGCCCGCGTTGAAGGATAGCGGCACCGGCACGAAGATCGGCACCACCAGGAAGATCAGCACCAGGACGCACCAGGCCCAGAGCAGGCCGACACGAATGCGTTCACCGAGGGTCGGATAGGGAGACAGCATGATGGCTCATCCCATTTTGAAGAGGTCGAGGCCGAGATAGCGCGTCATCACGATGTAGAGCCCGAGGGTGGAGGTCAGCAGTACGAAGCTGAGCGCGGCCGCCATCTCCCAATTGAGTTCGACATTGACGTAATTGGCGATGAAATTGCTGACGAGCTGGTCACTGGCACCGCCCACCAGCACGGGCGTGATGTAGTAGCCAAGGCAGAGGATGAAGGTGAGCAGGCAGCCCGCCAGCACGCCGGGCATCACCTGTGGCAGATAGATCCGCCTGAACACCGTGAAGGGCCGGGCACCGAGCGATTGGGCCGCCCGGAGCTGGGAGGTGTTGACCGAGCGCATCACGCTGTAGATCGGCAGCAGGGTGAAGGGGAGCTGGATATGGGTCATCGCCAGGACCAGGCCGGTGCGGCTGTACATCAGCTCCAGCCGCTCCGAGGTCAGGCCGAGCCAGAGCAGCACATCGTTGAGAAGGCCGAATTTCTGCAGCACCACCGTCCAGGCCGCGGTGCGGACCAGGATCGAGGTCCAGAAAGGCAGCAGCACCAGGACCAGCACGATCCCGGCCAGAGCCGGCCGCAGATTGTTCATCCAGTAGGCGAGCGGAAAGCCGAGGATGAGGGTTCCGAGCGTCACCAGGGCGGCGATCAGGAAGGTGCGCCCGATCACCCGCATGAACACCGCCTGATCGGGCGGCACCGCGCCGATGCTGCCCTGATCGGTCCAGCGCAGATCGAAGGCGGATAGCAGGTAGAAGGAGGTGAAACCGTTGAGGCCATCCTTGATCGCCACCCAGGTCCGGTCCTGGCCGAGCAGCGGGGCCGCCTTGAGCATGGCCGCCTTGTCCAGCGGCTGGCCGGAGGCCGTGGCACGGCCGAGGCGCAGGATCTGGCTGCGCGCGCCCGGCAGGCGCGTGTTCAAGCTCTTGGCGAATTCGTTGATGCTGCCGGCGCCGGCCGCGTCCTTCAGATCGGCCGCAAGGGCCTGGAAGGTTTCATCGCCAGGCACGCCATCCGCGCTGTCCCTGCCGAGGGCGGCAGCGGTGCGCGGCAAAGTTTTGGCGATCGTCGGCTCGTAGATCGCCCGGGATAACAGAGCCAGGATCGGGGCGCCGAAGCTGAAGACCAGCAGGATCAGCAGCGGAGCCGCCAGGGCGAGCGGCTTCAGGCCTTCGTGGTTGCCCCTTCGCCGGGTCCTCGGCATCGCGCCGGTCGTCGGCAGTGCGGTGGATGACATGACGGTCCCCTCCGGAATCGGCGAGCAGGCGCCGTCATCCCCCACTCACAAGCAAAGCTTGTGAGGATACCGCCGCCTGCGGCGACGCCGGGGATGACGATTCTTGCGTTACTGCGCCAGCCAGGCGTTGAAGCGTTTCACCAGATCCTCGCCATGGTCGCCCCAGAATTCGACATTGGAGACCAGGTGCTTTTGCATGTTCTCGGGCGCGGTGGGCAGCTTGGGCAGCACTTCCTTGGGAATGAAGGGCGTGGCGTCCTTCATCACCGGGCCATAGGGGATGAAGCGGCCGAGCTGGGCGCTGGTCTCGGGCTGGGCGATATAGTTGAGATATTGATAGGCGAGGTCGATATTCTTGGCGCCCTTGGGGATGGCGATCATGTCGAATTCGACGATCTGGTCGTTGAAGACCAGGGCGAAGGGCTTCTTGTCCTGATCGATCACGCTCTGAATGCGGCCGTTCCAGGCCGTGGTCATCACGACTTCCTTGGAAGCGAGCAATTGGGCCGGCTGGGCGCCCGCATCCCACCACACGATGTCCTTCTTGATGGTGTCGAGCTTCTTGAAGGCCCGGTCGACCCCTTCGGGCGTGGCGAGGATGTCATAGACCTGCTCGGCCGGCACGCCATCCGCCATCAGCGCCCATTCCAAATTCTGTGACGGCGCCTTGCGCATGGAACGCTTGCCCGGGAATTTCTGGGTGTCGAAAATGTCGAGTACGGAGGTGGGCGCCTGCTTGAGCACACTGGCGTCATAAGCGAGCACATCGCCATAGACGTCGATGCCGACGCCGCAATCCAGCGCCGTGCCCGGCAGGAAGCGCTCCTTGTCGGCGATCTTGGCGTAATCCAGCCGGATCAGCACGCCGGTGTCGCAGCCCTGCAGCACCGTGGAGGTTTCGACCGTCACCAGGTCGATCGGTACATCGCCGGTCTCGACCATGGCTTTGATCTTGCCGAGCTCGCCGGTATATTCCTGCTCGTTGAACTTGATGTCGGCCTTCTTGGCGAAGGGCTCGAACCAGGCCTGTCGCAGGGCGGTCTGCCAGGCGCCGCCGGTGGCCATGATGGTGAGTTCTCCGGCCGAAGCAGCCTGCATGTGATAGCAAAGCGATGCCCCCGCCAGGGCCAATGCGAGCGAATATCTTAGACCTTTCATCGTTCTCTCCCGGTTTTTCAATGTTTCTTGGTTGAGGCGCCGGCTAGAAAGGCGCGGCAATCGCCGACCGACCAGGCCAGATCGACCGGTGCCCCATTGGCCATAACAGCCTCCGGCCGGATCTTGACGGTCAGGATCTGCCCATTGGCGAGCCGGGCAAGCAGGCGCTGATGGTCCCCGTGATAGATGCAGCCATCGACCGTGGCACCGATGCGGTTGTCCTGGCCGTTGACCTCGGCCGCCAGCTGGATTTGCTCGGGCCTGATGGCGAGCTGGACCGACGCACCCTGTGGCAACGGCCCGATAGCCTTGGCGATGACGTTCAGCCCACCGGGCAGCGTGACGGCACATTCGTCACCATTCACCTGCTCGACCGTCCCGTCGAGGGCGTTGTTCTCGCCGATGAAGCCGGCGACGAACGCCGTCGCCGGGTCGTTATAGAGCTGATCGGGCGAGCCGATCTGGGCGATTTCGCCGCTCTCGAAGATGGCGACACGGTCCGACATCGTCAGCGCTTCGCTCTGGTCATGCGTGACATAGACGACGGTCACGCCCAGCATTTCATGCAGCTGCTTGAGCTCGATCTGCATGTGCTCGCGCAGCTTCTTGTCGAGGGCCCCGAGCGGTTCGTCCATCAGCACCAGGGTGGGCTCGTAGACGAGGGCTCGCGCCAGCGCGACACGCTGCTGCTGGCCGCCGGAAAGTTGGGTGGGCTTTCGATCCTTGAACTGGCCCAGCTTGACCATTTCGAGCGCGCGGATGACCCGCGGTCCGATCTCATTCTTGGGAATCTTGCGCACCGACAGCGGGAAGGCGACGTTGTCGGCTACGCTCATATGCGGAAAGAGCGCGTAGTTCTGGAAAACCATGCCAATATTGCGCTCATAGGGCGGCATGCGTTCGACGGGTTGCCCGTTGAGGCGGATCATGCCCTCGCTGGGCCGCTCGAACCCGGCCAGCATGTTCAGCGTGGTGGTCTTGCCCGATCCGGACGGCCCGAGGAAGGTGAGGAACTCGCCACGGCGTATGTCGAGATTAAGCCGCCGCACGGCATGGAAACTGCCATACATCTTCTCGACGTCGATGAATTCGACGAATTTGGCGCCATCCTTTTCGCTGTCGCCTGACTGGGCTGCCATCGCTGTCCCGACCTCCCCTTCGCTGCGCCCGTTCGGGCCGCCCTGTGCTGCTGCCCCGGTTCCGCCTGGAGCTTGTGATGCATGACCTTGCGTTAGAATTGTATGGTCACACAACTTTTATTTGAGTGACCATATTTGCGAAGATGGACCACGTCAAGGCCCCACAACAGAACAAGAAAGCCCAATTGTATGAGCTACAATTAGCAAATCCCCTCTGACAAACCGCATACAACCCGCATTGTCTGATGCCTTTTGCCATGCTAAGAGGGGCCAAAGGGTCGCCTCCAGGAACGCCAAACACAGATGCTGGACAATTTGGAGCTGCCGGATAACGACCGGCCGATCTATCAACGCCTTGCGGATGCCATCGGCGAGCGCATCGCCCGTGGCGATCTGGCGGAAGGCGAGAAACTGCCGCCGCAGCGCGAGATCGCCAAGGCTCTCGGCCTCAACGTCACCACGGTCACCCGCGCCTTCTCGACCCTCCAGCAGCGCGGTCTGGTCGAGGCGCGTCCGGGCCGTGGTACCCTGGTGGCGCCCCGTGAAAGCGACGATCCCGGTTTTAAATCAGCCCCCAGCGACGAGGCCGGCCTTATCGACCTATCGGTGAACCGGCCAGCCACCTCCGCCTATCTCGAAGCCCTGTCGATATTGCTGCCGCGCCTGTCTAGGGATCGTCGCTTCGGCGCCTTGCAGGACTATCACCCCCCGGAAGGGCCGCTCTGGGCCCGCACGGCCGTCGCAGGCTGGCTGCAGGACATCGCGGGCGATGGCGACGCCAGCCGCATCGTGCTGACCGATGGAGCGCAGCACGGCCTGGCCTGTGTGTTGCGTGCCCTGACCCAACCCGGCGACGTCATGCTGGTCGACCAGATCACCTATCAAGGCATCAGCGCCCTTTGCCGATCGCACGGGCTCGATCTGCGCGGTCTTCCCTCGGATCGGGAGGGCATGCGCCCGGATGCCTTCGAGGATGCCTGCCAGACCTGGCGTCCCCGTGCGGTCTTCCTAGTGCCCAGCCTGCACAACCCGACGACGGTGACCCTGAGCGAAGCCCGGCGCCGGGCGCTGGCTGCAACTGCCCGCCGGCACAACGTGCTGATCATCGAGGACGATGTCTATCGCCCGCTGCTCGAGACGCCCCTCCCCTCCTTCGCCACCCTGGAACCTGAACTCACAGTCTATGTCGGTGGCCTGTCGAAATGCGTCGCGCCGGGCCTACGTTTTGGCTTTGTGGTGGCTCCGCGCGCCGTTCTCGGCAATGTCGCGGCGGCGCTGCGGATCGACTGCTGGAGCGTCAGTCCGCTCATCCCGTTGATCGCCACCAATCTTCTCGAAGAAGGGAGCGTGGCCCGCATCATCGAGAGGCAGCGCGAGGAGCTTTACGAGCGGCAGGCGATCCTGGCCGAGGCACTTGCAGCCTTCGACGTCCAGACCCACCAGGCTTCACCCCATGCCTGGCTGCATCTTCCCGAGCCCTGGCGCGGCGCCAGTTTCGCCAGGGCCTGCCGCCAGCGCGGTGTCGGGGTGCTGCCCGCCGATGCCTTTGCGATCGGCCGGGAGACCTTGGCCCACGCAGTCCGCATCAATGTGGGTGCGGCCCCCTCACGCAGCGAATTGCGGCAAGCCCTCGGTATTATCGCCACCCTTCTCAATGCCGGCAATTTCGAGCTCTCGGGTGCGATTTGAACCCTTTGTTCCCGGACCAAGGGTCTGCGGCGACACCTGGAAAGGCGCGGGCAATCACCTTGAACGGCGGCTCAGCTTGACCGAGGCCTCGACGAGTGCCCGGCAACGTCTCGTCGATCATCTCCATGGAATCGCCAGCTATAACGACAGGGCACGCTGGGAATTGCTGCCATGAACGCTGGCGACCATCTTTCCAGGCCATCGGCCATTCCCGGGCCGGCTTTCGCCGAACTGCTCGCGGCCTATCGGGATTCGCGACGGCATTATCACGATGTCGGCCATATCGAGGCCATGCTGGCGGGCCTGCGGGACTGTCGCTCCCTTCTCCACGATATCGAGGCTGTGGAACTCGCGATCTGGTTCCACGATGCGGTCTACGATGCCGCGGCCCGGGATAATGAGGAGCGCAGCGCCGACCTCGCCCGTCAGGTTCTGGCAGGGCGGCTCGAACAAGGACGGCTGGAACAGGTCGCTGCGCTGATCCTGGCGACCCGGAAGCACGAACTCGCGAGCTCCGGGGAAACGCAGGAGCCGGCCGATCGGGAACGATCGGACATGGCCTATTTCCTCGATCTCGACTTGCAGATCCTCGGCACGGAGGCGACGCGCTTCGATGCCTATGAGACGGCGGTACGACGCGAATATGCGCATGTGCCGGAGGCGGCCTGGCGCATCGGGCGGGCAACCGTGCTACGGCGCTTCATGGCCCGGCCGCGGCTTTATTTCAGCGATCTCTTCGCCGAAAAGCTTGAGGAAAGAGCGCGCGCCAATCTCGCGCGCTCCCTCGCAAAGTTGACGGAAGGCGAGCCGCCTCAGGCCAGCGTGTAGCTGGTCTTCACCGTGGTGTAGAACTCGGCGGCGTAGCGACCCTGCTCGCGCGGGCCGTAGCTCGAGCCCTTCCGCCCGCCGAACGGCACGTGATAGTCGACGCCCGCCGTCGGCAGGTTGACCATCACCATGCCGGCCTGGACATTGCGCTTGAAATGCGTGGCATGTTTCAGGCTGGTAGTGGCGATGCCGGCGGAAAGGCCGAATTCGGTGTCGTTGGCGGCGGCCAATGCCTCGTCGTAATCCTTGACGCGCACCACGGCGGCAACCGGCCCGAAGATCTCCTCGCGGGCGATGCGCATGTCGTTGCTGGCGCCGGTGAACAAAGCCGGCGTCAGATAGAAGCCGGGGGCCTCACGCTTGACGAGATCGCCGCCGAAGGCGAGCTTGGCGCCCTCTTCCTTGCCGATCTTGATGTAGTTCAGGTCCTGGTCGAGCTGGCTCTGGTCGACCACCGGACCGATATGGGTGCCTACCTTCATGGCATCGTCGACGGTGACGCCCTGGAGACGCTCGACCAGCGCGGCCACGAAGGCATCGTGGATGCCATCGGTGACGATCAGGCGCGAGGACGCGGTGCAACGCTGGCCGGTCGAGAAGAAGGCACCGTTGACGGCGGCTTCCACGGCCACCTTGACGTCGGCATCGTCAAGCACGACGAAGGGGTTCTTGCCGCCCATTTCGAGCTGCACCTTCTTCATCGGTGAAGAGGCGACGCAGGTCGCGGCGATCTTGCGGCCGGTGCCGACCGATCCGGTGAAGGAGATGGCATCGACGTCGGGCGAGGACAGCAGCGCTTCGCCGACCACCGAGCCGCGGCCCATCACCAGGTTGAATACGCCGGCCGGCAGGCCGGAACGCGCGATGATCTCACCCAGGGCATGCGCAGTGGCCGGCACGAGGTCGGCCGGCTTCAGCACCACAGTGTTGCCGTAGCAGAGCGCCGGCGCGATCTTCCAGGCCGGAATGGCAGCGGGGAAGTTCCAGGGCGTGATCAGGCCGACCACGCCGATGCCTTCGCGCGTGACCTCGACGCCGACGCCGGGGCGGACCGAGCCGATGATTTCGCCGGCTAGGCGCAGCGCTTCACCGGCAAAGAATCCGAAGATCTGGCCGGCCCGCGCCACCTCGCCGATGCCTTCGGGCAGGGTCTTGCCTTCCTCGCGCGACAGGATGGCACCGAGTTCCTCCTTGCGCGCCAGGATCTCGTCGCTGATGCGCTTGAGCACGTCATGGCGCTCCTGCAGGGTCGAGCGGCTCCAGCCCGGGAATGCGGCCTTGGCGGCGGCGATGGCCTTTTCGGCCTCGGCCTTGGTCGCCCGGGGGAAATGCCCGACGATCTCAGCGGTGTTGGAAGGATTCACGTCCGGCGCGAGATCGGACGAGGCGACCCATTCGCCGGCGATGAAGTTACGGGCATGCAGTGTCATCGGGAAGATCCTAGAGGTAACAAAACTGGCCGGACATTAGTCTAACAAATGCCCGGCGCAAACCGGCAGCTTGACGCGGCCGGCAATTTTCTGGTGGCACCCATCAGGCAGTTGCAACTGCCGTCACGCGCTGGCGCACGATCAGGAGAGCGATCAGCGCGGCGATGATACCGGTGAGGCCCGAGAAGAGAAAGGCCTCGACATAGCTTCCCTGCAGCACCCGCATATAGCCGGCCAGGGCCGCAGCGCTGGCGGCGCCGATCTGGTGGCCCGCCGCAATCCATCCGAACACCACGGGAGCGTCGCGATCGCCGAAGGCTTCGTTGGTCAGGCGCACGGTCGGCGGCACGGTGGCAATCCAGTCGAGGCCGTAGAACACGCCGAAAATGGTGAGCGTGTAGATGTTGAAGCCGCTGAAAGGCAGATAGATCAGGGCGATGCCGCGCAGGCCGTAATAGACGAAGAGCAGCTTGCGCGGATCGTAGCGATCGGTCAGCCAGCCCGAGAAAGTGGTGCCGAAGAGATCGAAGATCCCCATCATCGCCATCAGGCCGGCAGCCTGCACCTCCGGGATGCCCATGTCGCCGCAGAAGGAGATCAGGTGCATGCCCACCAGGCCATTGGTGGTGAAGCCGCAGATGAAGAAGGTGGCGAAGAGATACCAGAAGGTGCGCGTGCGGGCCGCCCGCACCAGCGCACCGAGCGAGGCGTCGATCAGGCCCGTCTGTGCGTGCGGCGCCTCGATCGGTGCGGAGGGATCGGCGCCATAGGGGCGCTGGCCGATGTCGCTAGGGTGGTTCGGCACCAGGAAGAAGGCAAGCGGAATCAAGACAGCACAGGCGATCGCCACCGCCGCCACCACCAATTGCCAGCCGCCGATCTCGGAGAGCTTGGCGAGCCCCGGCTGGAAGATCAGCGTACCCGTTGCCGCACTGGCCGCCATCAGCCCCATGATCAGGCCGCGATTGGTCTTGAACCAGCGATTGGCGACGGTGGCGCCCAGCACCATGGCGACGCAGCCGGACCCGAGCCCGGAGAGTACGCCCCAGGTCGCGATCAACTGCCAGGACTCCGTCATCAGCAGGCTGAGACCGATAGAGCCCGCCATCAGCGTCAGCGCGATCACCAGCACCCGGCGGATGCCGAACTTGTTCATCAGGGCGGCGGCGAAGGGACCGACCAGCCCGTAGAGGAGAATGCCGATCGAACCGGAGAGCGAGATTGTGTCGATGCCCCAGCCGAAAGCCTTGTGCAGGGGCTGGAGCAGCAACCCGGGCGCGGCGCGTACACCCGCCGCCACCAGCAGGGAAAGGAAGATGACGGCGACGACGACGAATGCATAATTCTGGCCGAAAGGCCGGCGACTGACGCGCTGCATCGGGAGACCTGTAGGATGTCGAGATTGACTTGATACGTACCGGTCTGTAACATCGTTATCGGAAATTGGAAAGAGGCAAATGACCGGATCCGCAAACGCCGCTTCGCCGCCGCAGCCCCGCGCGGCGGAGCGCATCCTCAAGACCGCGCGCGAGCTCTTCTACAAGGAGGGCATCCGGGCTGTCGGGGTGGACACCATTGCCTCGGAAGCCGGCGTGACCAAGCCTACGCTCTATCGCTGCTTCAACTCGAAGGACGAATTGGCGGCGGCCTATGTCCGGGTCTACGACGCCGAGTTCTGGGCCCGCTTCGAAGGTGCAGGCGTCGGCTTCGAGAACGACCCGCGTACCCATCTGCGCAACTACCTGACGGGCCTGGGCGAAAGGGCCACCCTCGCCGGCTATCGCGGTTGCGGGCTGAGCAATGCCGCCGTGGAATACCCGGAGGAGGACAACCCTGCCCGCATGGTCGCCGAGGGCGGCAAGGTATTGCTGCGCGAGCGCCTGGAAGGCATGGCCGAGCGCATGGGCGCCAGGAATCCGGGCCTGCTCGCCGACGGGCTGCTGCTGCTGATCGAAGGCGCTTTCGTCAGCGGCCAGATCTTCCACGAGGGCGGACCGGCCGGTTCGGTTGCCGTTATCGCCGACCTGCTGATCGAGGCGAGCCTGAAGGATTGAGCCGGAACCCTATTCAGGCCGCCCCGAAACGGCGGCGATAGTCGCCCGGCGTCAATCCCATCGTCCGCACGAAAATCTTGCGGAAGGAAACCGGATCGCCATAGCCGACATTCCAGGCGATGCGGTCGAAGGAAAGCCGCGTCGTCTCCAGCATGTCGCGGGCCTTGGCAACGCGGAGCTGCTGGCAATATTCGATAGGCCTCAAGCCGGTCGCCCTGCCGAAGCGGCGCAGGAAGGTGCGCCGCTCCAGCCCCGCCTTTGCCGCCATGGCGTTGACGTCGACGTCGCCGGCATAGGCCTGTTGAAGCCAGTGCTGAACCGCGAGGATGGCCTCGTCGCCATGGTTGAGCCGCGGCGAGAACACGCTGTAATGGCGCTGCTCGCGTCCCAGCGGATCGACCAGCATGGCGCGCCCCGTTGCCACCATCACGCTGGTTCCGAGCAATTTCTCCACCAGTTTCAGACCGAGATCGGTCCAGGACATCAATCCCGCGGCAGTGATGATGTCGCCGTCGTCGATCACGATCTTGGCCGAATCCACCCTGACCTTGCCGAAGCGTTCGGCGAGATCATCGGCATAGCTCCAATGCGTGGTCGCCTCGCGCCCGTCGAGCAGCCCGGTTTCTGCGAGCAGGAAGGCCCCGATGCAGACGGAGGCCAGCACGCTGCCGCGGCCGTGACAGCTTCGGAGGAACTCGGCGAGGTTCGTAGTCCAGGCCTCGTTCGGCGGTTTTGCCAGGCTCGGCGGCAGGATGATCATGCCCGGGATCGCGTCGTCCTCGCCGTCGCGATTGTGGATTTGGCCCTTGGCATCACACTCCCAATGGCTCACCCGCAGCAGCGGGCCACTACCCTCCCTGCGCTCCCGGGCGATCCTGTCGGCGATGGCGAAAAGGTCGGTGAGACCATAGAGCGCGGCCAGTTGAACGTCGGGATAGGCCATGAGGCCGATCTCGGAGGGAGCCGAGGTCATTTGTCACTTTCGCCCTGATTTTTGTCACATGTGCCAATCGGCATTCTGCGCCGGGCGTCCTATTTCAGCAATCACAACATCTTTTGAAACTGGAGAAACATCCCATGTCCAAGCGTGCCTTGATCCTCGTCGATATCCAGAACGACTATTTCCCGGGCGGCAAATGGACCCTGTCCGGCATCGAGACAGCCACCGCCAATGCCGCGCGGCTCCTGGAGGCAGCCCGGGCGAAGAACGAGCTCGTGGTGCATGTGCGCCATGAAGCAGCCAAGGCGGATGCTCCCTTCTTCGTAGCCGGCACGCCGGGCGCCGAGATCAACCCAAGCGTCGCCAATCGCGCCGGCGAGCAGGTCGTCGTCAAGAACTTCCCCAATTCCTTCAGGGACACCAACCTCAAGAAGCTGCTCGACGATGCCGGCGTCACCGACGTCCTGGTCGCGGGCGCAATGAGTCACATGTGCATCGAGGCGACGACCCGGGCGGCGGCCGATTTCGGCTATGCAGTCACCGTTGCCCACGATGCTGCGGCCACGCGTGACCTGGAATTCGGCGGCGTCACCGTGCCGGCGGCGCAGGTCCACGCCGCCGCCATGGCATCGCTCGCCTTCGGCTACGCCAAGCTTGCTTCGACGGACGAACTGCTGGCGGGTTGAGGGAGATCGGGAAAGGGCGCAATCCTCCCTTCTCTTCCTGTGGGATCTGGCACTTCCAAAGGAAGTGCCTTGGGTGGCATTGCACAGCAATGACGGCTGAGGGGCGTTGGCACATATCTCGGGGAAGGTTTTGTTTCACCCCTCATCCGCTCCCCCCTTGCGGCACCTTCTCCCGCAAGGGGAAAAGGAAGATTGCGTCTTATACCGACCTCATAAATCTTGACCGTTGCGTGTAGATGGAACGCTGTCATTCCCGGCGCCGCCGAAGGTGGCGGGAAGGGAATCCAGGGCCAAAATCCGCACTCGCTGGCCCCTGGATCCCCTTCCCCTCGCTACCACTCACAAGCAGAGCTTGTGAGGATACGGCCGGGGATGACAAGTCAGGCATTCTGTGGGTTGGCGTTATTCGTCCGAACCAAAAGTTACAGGCACCACGGCACCCAACAAGCCTACGCTCCTCATACGCCCCAGCGCAGGGCCGGCGTGTGCACCGGCGCATCCCACAGCGCCTTGGCCTGGTCGTCCAGCACGGACAGCGTCAGCGAGCAGCCGGCCATGTCGAGCGAGGTCACATAGGAGCCCGTCAGCGAGCGGGCGACCTTGATGCCCTTGCCGTCGAGCCATTTGCGCGCCCGATCCTGCATCAGATAGAGCTCCATCAGCGGCGTGCCGCCGAAGCCGTTGACGAAGAGCAGAACCTCGGTGGCCGCGGTCAGCGAGAGGTCACCAACGATGGCGCCCAGCATCTCGTCGACGATGGCATCGGCGGAGGCCAGCTTGACACGGCGACGGCCGGGTTCGCCGTGGATGCCGACGCCCATCTCCATCTCGTCCTCGCCGAGGCTGAAGGTCGGCTTGCCGGCTGCCGGCACCGTGCAGGAGGTGAGCGCCACGCCCATCGAGCGCGTATGGCTGTTGACGCGCGCGCCCAGCGCCTTGAGGCCGGCGAGGTCGTCGCCACGCTCGGCTGCGGCGCCGAGGATCTTCTCGACGATCAGCGTGCCGGCCACGCCGCGCCGGCCGGTGGTCCAGGTCGAGTTCTCCACGGCGACGTCATCGTCCAGGATCAAGCTTTCGACCGGGCCGGACGCCATCTCCGCCGCCATGGCGAAGTTCATCACGTCGCCTTCGTAGTTCTTGACGATATAGAGCGTGCCGGCACCGCCATCGACGGCCTCGGCCGCCGCCATCATCTGGTCGGGCGTCGGCGAGGTGAAGACCTGGCCCGGACAGGCTGCATCGAGCATGCCGAAGCCGACGAAGCCGGCATGCAGCGGCTCATGGCCGGAGCCACCGCCCGAGATCAGGGCCACCTTGCCGGGCTTGACCTGGCGGCGGCGCACGAATTTGCGCTCTTCGCCCAGGGTGACAATATCGGCATGCGCTGCCGCGAACCCGTCCAGGCTCTGCGCCAGCACGTCATCGACTGCATTGATGAGCTTTTTCATTCCATGGGCCTCCATATTGTTCGTGGTTAGATCGGGCCACTGCCGGAACCGATATTCGGACTCAACTCCGAACCTGGCTTTCTCCAGGCTCATCCGGAACCGGTTCCTCCTCCCCCTTGGCCTTGCGATCGAGTGCGCGCGTGTAGTGGACGAGGCTGGCGACGAAATCCAGAATGGCCTTGTCCATCGCCTGGTTGCGTCTGACATCGCCGAGATCCGGCAAGGTGAGTGTCAGGCTGCGCCCTTGGGCCGGCTTGCCCTGGGCCTGCGTCCGCCCCGGATGGGCGGCCTGATAGGCCTTGAGGAACTCCGTCCTCTCTGCCGGCGCGAGGTGGCAGACCTCGAAAATGACGTCGAGGTGCTGGGCCGGGATCGGAATGGGATAGCCGGGATTGGTGATCTGCGAAATGAAGGACCTGTTGGTGCCGAGGGCCGCCGCCAATTTCAGCCTCGTGCCCGAGGGACGATTGTCCAGCGCGCGCCGCAGCAGCGCCTTGTAGGCCGCTATCGAACGCGTGCTGGCATCGCGGGCATCAGACATGTTTGAAATCTGCAATTGCGGCCTTGACGGCCCCTACCAGGGCGGGCGGCACGGACAGGCAGGTCAGGCCGACGCCGATGAGCTTGGGTACCAGGCGCACCTCACCTGCGGCATCGCCGCAGATCGAGACCGGAACCTTGCGTGCCTTGCCGGCCCCCACCGCACGGGCCATCAATTCGAGCACGGCCGGATCGCCGGCGTCGTTGAGGCCGGCGACGTCGGCAATGTCGCGCGCAGCGGCCATGGTGTATTGGGTCAGATCGTTGGAGCCGATCGAATAGAAATCGGCGGGAAAGCGCAGGGCGCCGAGCGCCGCGGCGGGAACCTCGACCATGATTCCGAGCGGCGGCCGGCGGCAGGGCGTACCTTCGGCAATGAGGGAAGCCACCACTTCGTCGAGCAGGGCGGACGCCTCGGCCAGTTCCCCCGGCACCGTCACCATCGGAAGCATGATGCGGATCTCGTGATGCAGGCTGGCCCGCGCCAATGCCCTGAGCTGGACGCGGAAGGTTTCCGGGCGAGCCAGGGACAGCCGCAATCCGCGCAGTCCCAGGAAGGGATTGGATTCGCCATCGCTGGTGACGCCAGGGATCGGCTTGTCGCCGCCGGCATCGAGGGTCCTGATGGTCACCGGCCGCCCATCGGCCCAGGCGGCAATGGCGACATAGGCGGCATATTGCGCTTCCTCGTCCGGCAGGGGCCGGCCGGGCTCGAACAGGAACTCGCTGCGCACCAGGCCGATACCGTCGCAGATCTCCGGCGAAATACCCTTGAGATCGTCCGGCGAGGCGACATTGATCATGATGTCGATCCGGGTGCCGTTAGCAAGGAACGCCGGTTCGGTCTTCATCGTTTCCGCGCGGGCATCGGCTTCGTGCCGGCGCGCGAGGGCCGGGCCGAAATCGGCGAGCGAGGCACTGCCGGGATCGAAGGTCACCGTTCCAGCCGCGCCATCGACGATGGCCTGGCTCGCTTCCCCGAGCGCACCGAGCCCGGTCACCATCGGCACGCGGCGACTGCGGGCGAGCATGGCGACATGCGAGGATGGCGAACCGGCGCCCAGGGCAATCGCGCCGCCCTTGCTCCAGTCGACCGACAGGAACAGCGATGGCGGCAGGTCTTCGCCCACCAGCACGGAACCGGGCGGCACCTTCTCGCTTTCGGCCACTCCCGTGAGGTGGGCGAGCACGCGGTCGCGGATATCGGCAAGGTCGGTGCCGCGGGCACGGAAATAGGCGTCCTCACTGCGTTCGTAATCGGCAATCTCCGCATCAAGGGCCGAGCGCCAGGCATGGACAGGCGGGACGCCGGCGGCGATCGCGTCGAAGGCGCCTTCGGACAGGGCCTCGTCCTCGAGCATGGCGATCTGGAAGCCGATAATGTCGGCCCCCTCTTCATCGACGGCTTCGACCAGGGACACCAGATCGACCAGCGCCGCATCGATGGCACTGCGCAAGGCGGCGTCGCCGTCCTCCTGTGTTGCCGTCGCCTTCTCGGTCCGGGGCCTCGGCTTGCCGATCATGAAGACAGGACCGGAGGCGAGCCCCGGCGAGGCTGGACGTCCCGATATCCGCCGCTCAGTCATGGCCGCCCCCTGCTCCGGAGAAAATCGCGATTTCCCCAAAACGCAATTCTTCCACCTCTTTGTTTCGGTGCATTTTCTCAAGCGAAAAACTGGTCAACTTTTCTCGAAAATGCCCCCCGCATCGTCACTCTTCCCCGAACTTTTCCTCGATCAGTCCCAGAATGGCTGACAGCGCCGCCTCGGCGTCGGGCCCGTCCGCCATAAAATGCAGCACGGTGCCCTTGGGCGCCTTCACCCGCATCACCTTGACCGGGCTCTTGGCGTCGACCCAGGGCCCCGCCGCATCGGTGGCCAGCTCGATGCTCGACTGGAAGCTCTTGGCGAGCTGGGTCAGCTTCACGCTCGGCCTGGCATGCAGCCCGATGGCGTTGGTCAGCTCGGCCTTGCCCGTCAATGCTCCGTTGATATCAGGCATATCAATCCTATCCATAGAGATCTTCGGCGGCGGAGCGAACCGCGGCCAGGGAGGAGTTGCCGGAAGCCTCGGTCGCAGCGATCACCGCGCCTTCCACCACCGGCGCATTGCAGATGACCACGAGGTCGCGCTTGTGCTCGTCGAGCATCTCGACCGCCATCTCGGCATTGGTCTCGGCGCCGCCGAGGTCGACGAGGACCGCGACGCCTTCCTCCGACCAGACACTGTCGATGGCGGCGATGATCTTCGCGACATCGGTGCCGAGCCCGCCGCCGGGATCGCCACCCGTCCAGGCGACGCGCACGCTTTCGCCCACCATCTGCCTAACCATGTCGGCCGCGCCTTCGGCGACCTTGGGCGAATGCGATACGATCACCAGACTCACGGTCATGACATCAGGCCCTGCTTGTTGAGTTCGTCTGCCACCGTGGCGATGATCAGCGAGGAGGAGCGAGCGCCCGGATCCATGTGGCCGACGGAGCGTTCGCCCAGGAAGGAAGCGCGCCCGCGGATCGCCTGCATCGGCACCGTCCTGTCGGCGGCGGCGATGGCTTCCGCCTTGAGCGTGGCGGCATCGGCACCGGCTGCCAGGGCGGCCTGAACGGGAACGAGGACATCGAGCAGCGTCTTCTGCCCGGCCTCCGAGCGGCCGCGCGCCTTGACGGCCTCGACGGCCTTGGCGAAGGCCGCAACCACCGCGGCGCGGTCGGGCTCGGCACCCACCGTCTTGCCCAATTCCATGAAGAAGGTACCGAAAAGCGGGCCGGACGCGCCGCCGACCTTCATCACCATCGCCATGCCGGCCGCCTTGAGCAGGTCCGGCCAGGGTTTTTCGGCAAGGCCGGGCAATTCGGCAGCGACGGCCTCGAAGCCTCGCTTGAGGTTCAGCCCATGGTCGCCGTCGCCGATCGCCTGATCGAGCGTGGTGAGTTCTTCGGAATGTTGGACTATGGTTGCAGCAACCGCGCGAATGAGCTGCTCTCTTGCTTGGCTGTGCATCGCCCCGCCTCCGCCCCGCATTCTTGTGACGGCCGGCACTGCCGGCTCGCAGTTTGCTTATTTGTTTAGTTGATCACCTAATCCTAAACATTGCAAGCCAAATTGTCGCTTGTTCTACGGGGTGCAGCCATTGGCAATGCTGCACTGCACTGAACATCGATTGGAGGGCTGCGTAATAGGGCACCAGCCCCGGCAACGGGCATGGCCGGCCCGGCCTTCCGTCATATTGCTGTGTCCCCAGCCGCCTATTGGGTTGCCTATCTTAAGGTCAGTATTGGTGCCATATCGCCATTGACGAAGCTTGCCCGGACGGCCAAGACTAGAACCAAGCAAGATTTAGAAGCGCCAGGGGAAACGCTCCGCTTGATGGCAACAGATACAGTCCTGAAAGCCGAAGGCCTGACCAAGGATTTCAGGGGATTCCGGGCCGTCGACGGCGTCGATCTCTCGGTCATGCGCGGAACGGTCCATGCTCTGATCGGTCCGAACGGCGCCGGCAAGACCACTTGTTTCAATCTCTTGACCAAGTTCCTGTCTCCGTCGGCCGGGCGCATTACCTATAAAGGGCATGACATTACCGGCATGAAGCCCGCCGCGGTGGCTCGGCTCGGCTTGGTCCGCTCCTTCCAGATCTCGGCCGTGTTCGGCGAAATGAGCGTGAACGACAATATCCGCATCGCCCTGCAGCGCCGCCGGGGTCACTCCTATGATTTCTGGCGCTCGCAGCGCGTTCTCGACGGCATGAACCAAGAAGCCGCCGAACTCGCCGACAGCGTCGGCCTGACATCCTTCCTCGCGACGCCGGCCAAGGAACTCTCCTATGGCCGCAAACGCGCCCTGGAGCTCGCGACGACCCTGGCGCTCGATCCGGAAATGCTGCTGCTGGACGAACCGATGGCCGGCATGGGGCACGAGGACGTCGAGCGCACCACCGAACTGATCCGCAGGATCGCGGCGAGCCGCACCATCCTGATGGTCGAGCACAATCTCTCGGTGGTCGCCACCCTCTCCAACACCATCACCGTGCTGGCACGCGGCAAGGTGCTGGCGCAGGGCGACTACAAAACCGTCTCCGGCGACCCGCGCGTGGTCGAGGCCTATATCGGGAGTGGCCATGCCTGACCCCGTGAACAAGCCTGATCCCCTGCTCCGGGTACGAGGCCTCGAGGCCTGGTATGGCGAGTCCCATGTGCTGCACGGCATCGACTTCGACGTGAATCCCGGCGAGGTCGTGACCCTGCTCGGCCGCAACGGCGCCGGCAAGACCACCACGATGAAATCGATCATCGGCGTGATGGCCAGGCGCAAGGGCTCGATCCGTTTCGGCGGCCAGGAGACCATCGGTCTCGGCTCCCGCCACGTCGCTCGCCTGGGCATCGGCTATTGCCCGGAGGAGCGCGGCATCTTCGCCAGCCTGTCGGTGAAGGAAAATCTCGAACTGCCGCCGGTGGTGAAGCCCGGCGGCCTCAGCGTGGACGAGATCTTCACCCTGTTTCCCAATCTCAAGCAGCGCCTCGCCAGCCAAGGCACCAAGCTCTCGGGCGGCGAGCAGCAGATGCTGGCCATCGGCCGGATCCTGCGCACCGGCGCCAACCTCCTGCTGCTCGACGAACCGACCGAAGGCCTCGCACCGGTGATCGTCGAGCAGATCGGGCACACCATCGCCAGCCTCAAGCAGCGCGGCTTCACCATCATCCTGGTCGAACAGAATTTCCGCTTCGCCTCGACCGTGGCGGACCGCCATTACGTCGTCGAGCAGGGCAAGGTGATCGACATGATCCCCAATGCCGAACTGGAAGCCAACAGCGACAAGTTGCACGCCTATCTGGGCGTGTGACGCCAATGATGCCAAATCTCCGATTTGGCGAAAATCGTTAGAGAGAACCGAGAGGTATTGAAAATTCCTCTCGGTGTAAAAAGCTGAACGGGAGACGCTTATGATTTCAAAACGGACCCTGCTCGCAGCAGCAGCCCTCGCCGCGGTATTCGCAGGCTCGGCGCTGGGGCCGGCAAGCGCCGAGGACATCGCAGTCAAACTCGGCATCCTCAACGACCGTTCCGGCGTCTATGCCGACCTGTCTGGCGAAGGCTCGGTGATCGCCGCCAAAATGGCGGTTGAGGATTTCAAGGCCGCCGAAAAGGGCCTGAAAGTCGAGATCGTCTCGGCCGACCACCAGAACAAGCCCGATATCGGCGCCGGCATCGCCCGCCAATGGTACGACCAGGATGGCGTCGATGCCATCTTCGACGTGCCGACCTCCTCGGTGGCGCTCGCCGTCAGCCAGGTCACCAAGGAAAAGAACAAGATCTTCATCGATTCCGGCGCCGGTTCCACCGAGATCGCCGGCAAGCAATGCACGCCCAACACGCTGATGTGGACCTATGACACCTATGCCCTGGCCAAGGGCACGGGTGGCGCCATGGTCAAGCAGGGCGGCGACAGCTGGTTCTTCATCACCGCCGACTATGCCTTCGGCAAGTCGCTGGAGGAGAATGCGACGGCTATCGTCACGGCCGCGGGCGGCAAGGTGCTCGGTTCGATCAAGGCTCCCTTCCCGACCTCCGACTTCTCCTCCTTCCTGCTGCAGGCCCAGTCCTCCGGCGCCAAGGTGATCGGCCTTGCCAATGCCGGCGGCGACACCGTCAACGCCATCAAGCAGGCCGCCGAATTCGGCATCACCCAGGGCGGCCAGAGCCTGGCCGGCCTGTTGATCTTCATCTCCGACGTGCATGCGCTCGGCCTGCAGGCGGCCCAGGGCCTCGTGCTGACGGAAGCCTTCTATTGGGACCTCAACGACGGCACCCGTGCCTGGTCGAAGCGCTTCGCCGAGCAGAGCGGCGGCAAGATGCCGACCATGGTGCATGCCGGCGTCTATGCCGGTGTCCTGCACTATCTCAAGGCCATCGAGGCCGCCAAGTCCAAGGACGCCGCGGCCGTGATGGCCAAGATGAAGGCGACGCCGACCGACGATCCTCTGTTCGGCAAGGGCGAGGTACGCAAGGACGGCCGCGTGACCCACGACATGTATCTGTTCCAGGTCAAGAAGCCCGACGAATCCAAGGGACCGTGGGATTACTACAAGCTGCTCGCCACCATTCCGGCTGCCGAGGCCTTTCAGCCCATGGCCGAGGCCGGCTGCCCGCTGGCAAAGTAGTAAACAAGAGCCGTTCGGCGCATGGCGGATCATGCCATGCGCCTTTCGCTCCCTCTTGCCGATGACGAAGCAGACGACGCTGAAGGACCCATAAGGTGACCACGATATTCGGCATTCCCCTGCAGGGCATCATGGCCCAGCTCGCGCTGGGCCTGATCAACGGCTCCTTCTACGCATTGCTCAGCCTGGGCCTTGCCATCATCTTCGGCCTGCTGAACGTCATCAACTTCGCCCATGGCGCCCTCTACATGATGGGAGCCTTCGCGGCGTGGATGCTGCTCAACTATGCCGGCATCGGTTTCTGGCCGGCGCTCATCCTCGCCCCGCTCGGCGTCGGCCTGGTCGGCATTGCCATCGAGCGGCTCTTCATCTCGAGGCTCTACCAGCTCGACCATCTCTACGGCCTGCTGCTCACCTTCGGCCTCGCACTGGTCATCCAGGGCCTGTTCCGCAATTACTACGGCGTCTCCGGCGTGCCCTATACCCTGCCGCCCGCGCTGACGGGTCCGGTCAATCTCGGCTTCATGATACTGCCGAAGAGCCGCGTCTTCGTGATCGCCTTCTCGCTCGCCGTCTGCCTCGCCACCTGGCTGGTGATCGAGAAGACGCGGCTCGGCGCCTATCTGCGTGCAGCGACCGAAAACCCCAAGCTGGTCGAGGCCTTCGGCATCAACGTGCCGATGCTCCGGATGCTGACCTATGGCTTCGGCGTCGGCCTGGCCGGGCTTGCAGGCGTGCTGGCGGCGACCACCTCCAACGTCAATCCCAACATGGGCTCCGATCTCATCATCGTGGTCTTCGCCGTGGTGGTGATCGGCGGTATGGGCTCGATCCTCGGCTCGGTGGTGACGGGCTTCGGCCTCGGGCTGATCGAAGGCATCGTCAAGAATTTCTACCAGCAGGGATCGGCCACCGTGGTCTTCGTGGTGATGGTCATCGTGCTGCTTGTCCGGCCTGCCGGCCTGTTCGGGAGGTCTTCCTGATGGCCGCCTCCACCCAACCGGCCACTGCGATCCGCGGCGCGCCCCTGCTCGGCGACCGCGGCGTGATGCTGCTGATCGTCGTGCTGATCGCCATCGCACCCTTCGTCGCCTATCCGGTCTTCGTGATGAAGGTGCTGTGCTTTGGCCTGTTTGCCTGTGCCTTCAACCTGCTGCTTGGCTATGGCGGCCTGCTGTCCTTCGGCCACGCCGCCTTCTTCGGCATGGCGAGCTATGCCAGCGCCCACGCCGCCAAGGTCTGGGGCCTGACACCCGAGCTGGCGATCCTGTGCGGAGGTGCCGTCGCCGCCGTTCTCGGCCTCGTCGTCGGCTCACTCGCCATCCGGCGCCAGGGCATCTATTTCGCCATGATCACCCTGGCGCTCGCCCAGATGGTGTATTTCTTCGCCCTGCAGGCCCCCTTCACCGGCGGAGAGGATGGCATCCAGGCGGTACCGCGCGGCAAGCTGTTCGGCCTCATCGACCTTTCCGACGACAAGGCACTCTATGTCCTGGTCGCCGTGATCGTGCTCCTGGGCCTGTTCGCCATCCACCGCATCGTACATTCGCCCTTCGGACAGGTGATGAAGGCGATCCGCGACAACGAGCCCCGCGCCCTGTCGCTGGGCTATGACGCCGAGCGTTTCAAGCTGATGATGTTCACCCTGTCGGCCACGCTCGCCGGCATTGCCGGCGCCACCAAGGCGCTGGTGTTCCAGCTCGCCTCGTTGACGGACGTACACTGGACGATGTCAGGCGAGGTGGTGCTGATGGCCTTGGTCGGTGGTACCGGCACGTTGTTCGGACCGATGCTCGGTGCCCTGCTGGTGGTGGCGATGGAGACCTATCTTGCGCCGCTCGGCTCCTGGGTGACGGTGGCCCAGGGCGCCGTCTTCATCATCTGCGTGCTCGCCTTCCGCGATGGCATTGCCGGCACGTTGGGCAAGATCCTGCGCAAGCGAAGCTGAGCGCTGTTCGTCACCCTCATTCGTCGGGAGAGCGATGCTCGAGCCGTTCCGTTGCGAAGGCAGCCAACCCGGCAATACCGAGCGCGGCACCGGTCGCGGCCGTGACCATCCAGCCACCGGCGTGGTAGGTCAGCGTACCCAGTACCGACCCGAAGGCCCCGCCGACGAACACCGTCGTCATGTAGAGGGCATTGATGCGCCCGCGAACCGCCGGAGCCGTCGAGAAAATGGTGCGCTGGCTGACGATCTGGTTGGTCTGCACGGCCGCGTCGATCACCAGCGTCGCGACGATGAGCACCAGTAGCGACAGGATATGTTCGCCGAGGGCCGTTGCAAGAAAGGCCAGCGCCAGGGCCGCCATCGCGCCATAGGTCGCCATGCGGCCATGCCCATGATCGGCCAAGCGCCCCGCCAGCGGTGCCGCCAGCGCGCCACCCGCCCCGGCAAGAGCGAAGAGCCCGATCGCATAGTCGGACATGCCGAACCGTTCCGCCAGCATCAAGGGCGCAGCGGTCCAGAACAGGTTGAAGGCGCAGAACAACAGCATCTGGTAGAGGGCTCGGCGGCGCAGGATCGGCGTATTCCGGACCAGGCCCGGCAGCGAGGCCAGCACGGCGCCGTAATGGCTCGTGCCGGATGGCTGATAGCGCGGCATCATGCGCCACAGGACAGCGCCGATCCCGATCATCAGCACGGCCGACGCCACGAAGACCGCCCGCCAATTCAGATAGGCCGCCACGAAAAGGGCGGCCGGCCTTGCCAGCATGATGCCGGTGATCAGGCCCGCCATAACCAGGCCGACCGCGCGACCGCGTCGCTCGGGCGGAACGAAATGAGTGATGAACGGCACCAGGATCTGGGCACCGGCCGAGAAGATGCCGATGGCGAGCGAGGCGAACAGGAAAGCCACGACACCTTGCGCACCGGCCGCGAGGAGCAGGCTGGCGGCCGCGCAGACGAGCGTCGCCAGGGCCAGGACCTTGTTCTCGATGAGATCGGCCAGGGGCACCAGCAGGATGAGCCCCAGGCCATAACCGATCTGGGTGAGGCTGACGATGGCGCCGGCCAGATCCGGACCGATGCCGATCTCGGGCGCGATCTTGGCCACCAGAGGCTGGGCATAATAGAGATTGCCGACGATGGCTCCGGTTGCGACCGCCAGGGTCAGGACCAAGGCGGGAGCAGCCTGCCGGATGACGGCGGAGGCGGTATTTTCCATCTGATGCATGTGATTCACGGCAGGCGGTTTCACGGCGCGTATTTGTCGACTAATGAAACGATACGTATCGTTATGATTGAATAAAACGATACGTTTCGTTATGTCAAGATGGGGAGGCACAGCATGGAGACGAAAGCCACGCAGCCAAGGCGCCGCTCGATCGGCGCCCGGCGCAATCCACAGACCGAGACCGCCATCATCGAGGCCGCACGACAGCTTCTGGCGGATCGGGGCTATGCCGGATTTTCCATCGAGGAGGCCGCCCGGCGAGCCGGTGCGGGCAAGGCCACGGTCTATCGCTGGTGGCCGACCAAGGCCGATCTGTTCATGGCAGCCTATGGGGCCGAAAAGGCTCGGGCGATCAGCCTGCCGGACACGGGCAGCCTGATCGAGGATCTGGTGCAGCACACCGCCGACCTCTGGCGCTTCTGGCGGACACCGCCCGGTGGCGCCTTCCGGGCGCTGCTCGCCGAGGCGCAAGCGAGCGAGGCGGCAGGCTCGCGCCTGCGCAACGAGTTTCTGCCGGCGCTCTTCCGGCCGGTGCGCCATCTCTTCGAACGAGCAGCAGCGCGCGGCGAATTTCCTGCCCACCTGATCGATGAACGCATCGCATTGTGGGCAGGGTTCAACTGGTACCACCTGCTGACCTGGCAGATCGACGCCGACGAGGCACTCCTGCGTCGGATCGAGACGCTCGTCGTTTCCGCCGAGGTCAGAGCCGGATAGCGGGTCCCATCCGGTTCACTGAAGGGGAATAGGCTTCGATTTGTGATAGCCGGGCTCGACCCGGCTATCCAGAAGCCACGGAGCACAAGGAACTGTACTGCCGGGTCAAGCCCGGCAATGACAAAGGCTGTACAAACTCGAAGACGCTGAAGTGGGCTACATGGGGGATAGAGGCCCGTTTTCCTACGGCTTCACCCAGACGCCGCCCTTCTTGGAGGATTTCACCGCCGCCTCGATGAAGGCCATGCCGGCGATGCCGTCGTCGATGCCGGGGAAGAGCACGGCCGGATCGAGGGTCTCGCCGCTGCGAGCGGCCCGGATGGCACGGGCAATCTCGGCATAGATATTGGCAAAGCCCTCCAGATAGCCCTCGGGATGGCCGGGCGGCACGCGCGTCACCCGCGCGGCGTCCTCGCCGGCCGCGGCCGAGCCGCGGGTGATGATGCGGGTCGGTTCACCATGCGGGGTGAAATAGAGATAGTTCGGATTGTCCTGGCGCCAATGGAACCCGGCCTTCTCGCCATAAACGCGCAGCATGAGGCCGTTCTCGTTGCCGGGCGCCACCTGGCTCGCCCACAAGGCCCCGCGTGCGCCATTGGCGTAACGCAGCAGGATCTGCACATTGTCGTCGAGCGCCCTTCCGGGCACGAAGGAGGTGAGTTCGGCCAGCAACTCCGAAACCTCCAGCCCGCCGACGAACTGGGCCAGGTTGAAGGCATGGGTGCCGATATCGCCGATGGCGCCGCCGGCGCCGGAGCGCTTGGGATCGGTGCGCCAATCGGCCTGTTTCTGACCGGTGTGCTCGATCGGCGTCGTAAGCCAGTCCTGCGGATATTCGACCTGGATCAGGCGGATGGCGCCGAGCTGCCCCGACTTCACCATCTCGCGCGCCGCGCGGATGAGGGGATAGCCGGTGTAGTTATGCGTCACCGCGAAGATCACGCCCTTGTCGGCGGCGAGCTTCTTCAGGCGTAGCGCATCCTTCAGCGTGGTGGTCACCGGCTTGTCGCAGATGACGTGGATGCCGGCCTTGATGAAGGCTTCCGCCGCCGGGGCGTGCATGTGGTTCGGCGTGACGATGGAGACAGCCTCGATGCCGTCCTTGCGACGCTTTTCCTTGCGCGCCATCGTCTCGAAATCGGGATAGATCCGGCTCGGATCGAGCCCCAATGCCTCGCCCGAACGCTGGGCCTTCTCGGGCGTGGACGACAGGGCGCCCGCCACCAGCACATAATCGTCGTCCATGCGGGCGGCAAGACGATGGACGGCGCCGATGAAAGCGCCCTCACCGCCTCCGACCATGCCATAGCGCACGCGTCCGCCTGCCTTGCTGTCCGAACGGCCCTCGATCGCCATCGTGTTTCCCTCTGCTTATCGGTTGAGGCCGAGCATGCGCCGCACCGCCTTGCGATCGGTGCCGCCGCCGGCGAAATCGTCGAAAGCCTTCTCCGTCACCCGGATGATATGGGCGGCGATGAAGGGCGCCCCTTCCGCCGCGCCGTCTTCGGGGTGCTTGAGGCAGCATTCCCATTCGAGCACGGCCCAGGAGGCATAGTCGTACTGGGCGAGCTTGGAGAAGACGCCGGTGAAGTCGACCTGGCCGTCGCCCAGCGAACGGAAGCGCCCCGCCCTCTCCGTCCAGGAGGCATAGCCCGAATAGACGCCCTGGCGGCCCGTCGGGTTGAACTCGGCATCCTTGGCGTGAAAGGCCTTGATGCGCTCGTGATAGATATCGATGAAAGCGAGATAGTCGAGCTGCTGCAGCACGAAATGCGACGGGTCGTAGTTGATGTTGGCTCGCTTGTGGCCCTTCAGGCGATCGACAAAGCGCTCGAAGGTGGCGCCGTCGAACAGGTCCTCGCCGGGATGCAGCTCGTAGCAGACGTCGACGCCGACTGCGTCATAGGCATCGAGGATGGGTTTCCAGCGCTTGGCGAGTTCGCCGAACGCCTCATCGATCAGGCCAGCCGGCCGCTGCGGCCAGGGATAGGCGAAAGGCCAGGCCAGGGCGCCGGAGAAGCTGACGCTGGCATCGAGGCCGAGATGGCGGGAGGCGGTGGCTGCAGCTTTCAGCTGCTCCACGGCCCAGGCCTGCCTCTCCCTTGGCTTGCCGCGCACTTCCGGCGGCGCGAACCCATCGAAGGCCTCATTGTAGGCCGGATGGACGGCAACCAGCTGGCCCTGCAGATGGGTCGACAATTCGGTGATAGCGAGGCCATGGCTGGCAACGACGCCGGCGACCTCATCGCAATAGGTCTTGGATTCGGCGGCCTTCTTGAGGTCGAACAGGCGGCCGTCCCAGCTCGGGATCTGCACGCCCTTGTAGCCGAGCGAGGCGGCCCATTTGCAGATGGAATCGAGGGAATTGAAGGGCGCGGCGTCGCCCGCGAACTGGGCGAGAAAGATCGCCGGTCCCTTGATCGTGGCCGCCATGCTGCGTCTCCTGAGGTGATGCCTTCGGGCCGCAGGTCAGGAGCCGATCCATGTGCCGGCTCGCCCCTTCGGCCTGGGACCATTTGTCTGACCTGCCCCTCGGCTTGCCTCACCATGGCAAATCCTTCCGGACTGTGCAACGGCGATTTGATGTACGTACACCAGGGAAAGACAAGACCGTCTCCCTCCTTCAGACAGGGTCTTGTCATAAAGCAAAGGCCGGGCATGAGCCCGGCCTTGCACAAACACAGCGATGTGGCGAAATCGGCGTCCCGCTCAGGCTTCCGACATGCCGGGGCCGAGGACGACAACGCGGCCACCGAGAGGGGCGCGCTTGTAAAGGTCGATCGCATCCTGGACGATCATGCGGATGCAGCCAGAGGAGGCATTGTGTCCAATGCTATAGGGCTCGTTGGTGCCATGGATACGGAAGAGCGTATCCTTGTTGTTCTGCCACAGATACATGGCACGTCCCGTGATCGGATTGCGCGGTCCGCCGCGCACGCCTACACCGCTTTGCAACTGGGCGAGACTGCCGCGCAGATCGGGCCGGCGGGCGATCATTTCCTTGGGCGGATACCAATCGGGCCATTCGCGCTTGTAGCGGATTTCCGCCGTGCCGGACCAGCCGAAGCCCTGCTTGCCGACGCCGACGCCATAGCGCATGGCTCGACCACCGCCCATGACGTAATAGAGATAATGCGCCCTGGGATCGACCACGATGGTGCCCGCCGGTTCGCTGGACGGATAGTCGACCTCGGCGCGCAGGAACTGAGCGCCGATGCGTTTGGTATCCACGGCCGGAACGACGAACTTACCGTCGGTCATTTGAGCGTAGATGGCCTTGTAGTCATATGTACCCTCGGGCGTGAGGGGCTGTTCGGGTTGCGTGATCTCATCGGTCGGGCGGCCGTCCACCGGCACCGCCGGCAGCGTTGCCGGGTCGGCCGAAGCCACGACGACCGGCTTGATTGCGGCTGAATCGGTCACGCAACTGGCCAGGGCAAAGCCCAGTCCAGTCAGCGAGGCGCCCATGAGAAAGACGCGGCGGGAGAGAGACGACATTATACATCCTACTGGGATCGGGAGAACCGACACTTACAATAAGCAAGACTTCCGTGTTCGGCTGTGCCTTTGCTGCAACGTTCCGAATTTCTTTATATCGCGTTCTCGTGAACGCACTGCCGTTCACATTGGCTTCATCTATGCCCCGCAGGCTGGCTAGGACGTGCGCTAGGACACAGTGCGCACAGAATGAAGGCTTGACCCGCTTCGTGGCCGCCTGCACAAGGCGCGCATGGCTCCTCCCCTGCTCTTCCTGCGCGATGTCCATCTGACCTTTGGCGGCACCCCGACCCTCGAGGGAGCCGATTTGTCGATTGCCCCCGGCGAGCGGCTCTGCCTCGTTGGCCGCAACGGCTCCGGCAAGTCGACTTTGCTCAAGATCGCCGCGGGCCAGATCGAGGCCGATCGCGGCGAGCGTTTCGTGCATCCCGGCGCCACGGTGCGCTATCTGCCGCAGGAGCCGGATTTAAGCGGCTTTGCCACCACGCTCGCCTATGTCGAGGCGGGCCTCGGTCCGGGCGACGACGATTACCGCGCCCTCTATCTACTCAACGAGCTCGGCCTGACGGGCGAGGAGAGCCCCGACAATCTCTCCGGCGGCGAGGCCCGGCGCGCGGCGCTTGCCCGCGTGCTTGCCCCCGAACCGGACATCCTGCTGCTCGACGAGCCGACCAACCATCTCGACCTGCCGGCCATCGAATGGCTGGAAAAGGAAATCGGCTCGTTGCGCTCGGCCCTGGTGCTGATCAGCCATGACCGGCGCTTCCTGGAAAACCTGTCGCGCGCCACCGTCTGGCTCGATCGCGGCCAGACCCGGCGCACGGATCGCGGCTTCGCCTTCTTCGAGGAATGGCGCGACCAGGTGCTGGAAGAAGAAGAGCGCGACCGCCAGAAGCTCGACCGCAAGATCGTGGCGGAAGAACACTGGGTGCGCTATGGCGTGACCGCCCGTCGCAAGCGCAATGTCCGCCGCATGGCCAATCTCGCCGCCCTCCGGCAGGAGCGCCGCGATGCCCGCCGCGTCACCGGCGCGGTGAAGTTGACGATGACCGAAGGCGAGGAAAGCGGCAAGCTGGTGGTCGAAGCGATCGGCGTGAACAAGAATTGGGGCGGCCCGCCGATCGTCAAGGATTTCTCCATCCGCATCGCCCGAGGCGACAGGATCGGCATTGTCGGCCCCAACGGCGCCGGCAAGACCACCCTGCTCAACCTCTTGACCGGTGCCGTCCCGCCCGACAGTGGCGTGGTGAAGCTTGGGGCCAGCCTGCAGATGGTGACGCTCGACCAGCGCCGCGAGAGCCTGGACCCGCAGACGACCCTCAGCGATACGCTCACCGGCGGCGGCTCGGACTATGTCGAGGTCGGCGGCGAGCGCAAGCACGTCATCGGCTATATGCGCGATTTCCTGTTTCCGCCCGAGCAGGCACGCACGCCGGTTTCGGTGCTGTCGGGCGGCGAACGCGGCCGGCTGATGTTGGCGCGCGCTTTGGCCAAGCCCTCCAATTTCCTGGTGCTGGACGAGCCGACCAACGATCTCGACCTGGAAACACTCGACCTCCTGCAGGAGATGATCGGGGACTATCAGGGCACCGTCATCGTCATCAGCCATGACCGCGACTTCCTCGACCGGGTTTCGACCTCGATCCTGATGAGCGAGGGCGACGGGCGCTGGACGGAATATGCCGGCGGCTATAGCGACATGGTGGCCCAGCGCGGCGGGGGCGTCGCCCGCAAGCCGACCGAGAAGGCGGAAACGCCCAAGCCGGCCGTCGCAGATCAGGCAGCGGCCGGTTCGGCGCCGGAGCGCAGCGGCAAGCGCAAACTTTCGTTCAAGGAAAAGCACGCCCTCGAGACCCTGCCCGGCAAGATCGACCAGCTTGCCGCCAAGGCGGCGAGCCTGCACGAGCGGCTTGCCGACCCCGGCCTCTTCGCCAGGGATTCGAAGAAATTCGCCGAGCTCAGCCAACAGCTCGCCAAACTCGAAGCCGAGAAGGCGCATGCCGAGGAAGAATGGCTGGCCCTGGAGATGCTGCGGGAGGAAATCGAGGGATGAGCGGGCTTCGCAGAAAGCCCCGATAAGAATTATTCTATAGTAATATCAAAAGCTTGCAATCTCCCCGGAAAGGCAACAAGGGTGTGCTCCCCGGAGCAAAGCGCGTTTGGATGGAAACGCCGTTTTGCTCCATCTCGTTGGTTTGATGCGCCTTTGCGATTCTGGGCGATTTCTCCAAGTCGTAAAACGCCTTAGCTTTCCGGAACGTCACATGTCTGCCTTCCGACGTCTTGCACTGACCCTGGCCCTGCTTGGAGCGCCCCTGGGAGCGTTTTTCGCGGCTTCCCCTGTCTGGGCCCAGTCCAAGCCGGTCCCCGCCTCTCCGCCGATCACCGACGCCAAGAGCTGGCATGCCGCCCTGCTCAGGCAGGTAGGGGCCAATACCCTGTTTCCGAACCTGCCCCAGCCGCCCTTGAAGGAAGGCGAAGCACCCCCGCCCCTGCCGTCCGGACAGGTCATGGTCCAGTTTGTCCTCGATCGCAACGGACAGGTGCAGTCGGCCAAGGTGGTGCAGGGTTCCGGCAGGAGCGAGTTCGACGAGGCCGCGCTCGACGCGCTCAAGCGGGCCACGCCCCTCCCCAAGCCGCCCGCCAACGTGACCGGAGAGAGCTTCTCGCTGCGGCTCCCGATTGTTTTCAGGGGCGGGCCTCAGCCCCAGAATACGCCCAAGGCCAAGCCGCCCCGCTCAAATTGAGCGCAAATACGCCCCGCACCGTGCTTGCCCGCAGTTGCAGCGGAGCCCACTGAAGGATCGGCGCTGGGCCTTTCACGATGCCCGCTTTGCGCAGCGCCTTGCCGAGATCGCGTTCCAGGTTGGCGACAAGGCCTGGGACGCGACCTTCGTCATTCTTGACAAACGCCATCGGCGGCTTTTCTGCTGGCTATGATCGATACCGATCGAGATCACGCTGCCGTCATCTTTCCTCCCTAGAGCGTTTTGCGATTTGGCGGGATGGCCAATTCCTCACTCCCTTGTCGCAGGGCCTGTCATGATCACCACACATCGCTTGTGCCCGACGACCAAGGACAGGCTGCTGCCCCACACGCTGCAGCCGGGTGAGCCCCTCACGGGGGATATCCTGTGGATCGACCTGCTCAACCCGACACGCGAGGAAGATCAGCAGGTCGAGACGCTGCTCGGCATCTCCATCCCCACCCATGAGGATATGGACGATATCGAACCCTCCGAGCTGATCTGGTCGGAGAATGGCACGCGCTACATGACTACCCGCCTCCTGGTGAACGTCAACACCAGCGAGCCGGACATTTCGGCGGTGACCTTCATCCTCACGGCCAGCGTTCTGGTGACGGTGCGCTACAGCGAACCGAAGTCCTTCACCACCTATACGGGCCATGCGGTCAAGGCCGGCGGCTGCGGAGGCAGTCCCGAGGCGATCATGGCCGGGCTGATCGATGCCGTCATCGACCGCGCGGCCGAGGTGCTGCAGGACACCGGCGAGCGCCTCGACGCGCTCTCGCGCGGTGTGTTCAAGGAGTCCGTCAAGCAAGGCAATCGCAACGCCACCCTGCAGCGCACCTTGCAGGCGCTCGGCCGTCATGGCGACCTCGTCTCGAAATCGCGTGAAAGCCTGGTCTCGATCGAGCGGGTGCTGTTGTGGTTCTCCGCAGGCCTCAAGGCCGCCAAGGTGCCCTCGGAGTTGCGCGAGGAAGTCAAGATGACACTGCGCGACCTGCAGTCGCTCGAGGAGCACGCGACCTTTCAGTCCGGCAAGATCCAGTTCCTGCTCGACGCCACGCTCGGCCTGGTCAATCTCGAACAGAACAACATCATCAAGCTCTTTTCGGTGATGGCCGTGATCTTCATGCCGCCGACATTGGTGGCCTCGGTCTACGGCATGAATTTCGAGAACATGCCCGAGCTCAAATGGGCGCACGGCTACCCGATGGCCCTGATCCTGATGGTGGTGGTCGCCATCGCCCCCTATGTGCTGTTTCGGTGGAAGAACTGGCTGTAGCCCCCATCATCTGTCAGAGGGAAAACGCGCTACTTCTTCGCTGCGGGCCGCGCCAGGGCGGCTCGGCCGCGCGGGGTGAGGCAATAGCCGATGGCCCGGTAGCCCGCCTTGATCACCGCGATCGAATCCATCTGGCTGGGCAATTCCGATCGCGTTTTCTGCGAGCCGTCGGGCAAATGGAAGACGGCCTCGCACCAGCCGAACTTCCGGCACATATTTCCGGCCTGCCCGCTGATCGACGGCCTCAGTTCGCCCGCTTCCAGGGCCGCCAGATAGGCTCGTTCGCGAGGGGTCGGATCACGGTCCGGCAAGGGCATGAAGTTCATGACAGTCCCTATCGTCGCTTTCGATGATGCCGGCGCCTGCCGAGCCGTGAAAAATTGAGAATGACCGGCGCCCTGACCGCGGCGCCGATCTGTGTCCAAAGCAGTTGAAGGGCCTTGGATGTTTCCCGCCCTATTCCGCCGCCGCGGCCGTCCCCCTGCCGCCGTGGCCGTTGTCCAGCGCAGCTGGCACGCCGTGCTTCTCCATCTCGTCCTTCGGCCCAACCAGGGGACCGAAAAGGAAGGAAATGCCACGTGTGAGATCGTCCATGACCGCGTAGAAGGACGGCACGAAGATCAGCGACAGCAGGGTCGAGACGATCAGGCCGCCGATCACGGCGATGGCCATCGGTGCCCGGAACTCGCCGCCATCCCCATGTCCCAACGCCGTCGGCACCATGCCGGCCACCATGGCGATGGTGGTCATCACGATCGGCCGCGCGCGTTTGCGTCCGGCATCGATGATGGCGTCATGGCGGTGCATGCCATGCTTGACCCGCTCCACCGCGAAGTCGACCAGCATGATGGCGTTCTTGGTGACGATGCCCATCAGCATCAGGATGCCGATCACCACCGGCATCGAGATCGAGTTGTGGGTGGCGAGCAGCGCCAGGACCACGCCGAGCATCGACAGCGGCAGCGAGAGCAGGATGGTAATGGCGTGGAAGGGGCTGCCGAGCAGCAGCACCAGCACGCCCGCGACCATCAGCAGGCCCGTCCCCATCGCCATGGCAAAGCCCGAGAACACCTCGGCCATCACTTCGGCGTCTCCGGTGGGCGCGAAGACCACGCCCTTGGGCAGGTTCTTGGCCTCGGGCAAGGCCATGGCCAGTTCCAACGCCTCGCCGATCTCCAGGCCCTTGCGCAGGTCGGCGCCGATCTTGACCTGCCGCTCGCGATCGTTGCGCTCGATCGAGGTCGGCCCCTGGCCGAACTCGACATCCGCCACCGCCGATAGCGGCACGCTGCCGCCCGAGGCCGTGGTCAGGCTGAGCGCTTCGATCAGGCCGAGATTGCCACGGGATTCCTCCGTCAACTGCACGCGGATCGGCACCAGCCGGTCCCCGGCATTGAACTTGGCCAGATTGGCGTCGATGTCGCCGATGGTCGCCACGCGCACCGCCTCCGAGATCTGCTCGGTGGTGATGCCATAGCGGGCGGCATCGTCGGTTCGCGGCAGGATGCGCACTTCCGGCCGTTCGAGGCCGGTATTGGCAGCGACATTGTTGAAGCCGGGCACATGGCGCATGGCGCCTTCCAGGCGAGACGACGCCAGGGCGAGCGCCTTCGGATCATTGCTCTTCAGCGCCAGGTTGACGTCGCGCTCGCCATTGTCGTTGACGCGCCAGGCGCGCATGTCGGGAATGGCGGTGAGGATGCGCGCAATATCATCCTGGATGGCGAGCTGGTGGCGTGCGCGTGTCTCACGCTTGGTGAGCTTGACATAGATCGCCGCACGCCGCGGGTCGAGCTGCCCGGTCGGCGAGGTGCCGCCGATCACGAAGACCTGCTCGACTTCCGGGATCTTGCGGATGGCGGCGACCACCTCGTCGGTCTTGGCCTGGGTATTCTCGAGCTTGCCGCCCGGTGGAATCTCGGCGGAGATGACGACGCGGGCGTTATCCTCGGGCGGGATGAAGCCCTGAGGCAGCAGGCCCATCAGGCCAAACGTCACGATCAACAGCCCGAAGCCGGCCACGATCGTGAGATAAGGCGAGAACCAGCGCGCCAGCGTCATTTCCAGGAAGCGGGTATAGGCCCGCATGATCCAGCCATCACGCGCCTCGACATGGGCATGCGGCCTGAGGAAATAGGCCGTCATCATCGGCGTGATCAGGCGCGCCACCAGCAGCGAGAAGAACACCGCCACCGCCACCGTGAGGCCGAACTGCTTGAAATATTGGCCGACGATGCCGCCCATGAAACTCACGGGCGCGAAGATGGCGATGATCGTCATGGTGATCGCCATCACCGCAAGACCGATCTCATCAGCCGCCTCGATGGAGGCGCGGTAGGGCGACTTGCCCATCTTCATGTGCCGGACGATGTTCTCGATCTCGACGATGGCGTCATCGACCAGGATACCCGTGACAAGCGTGATGGCGAGCAAGCTGACGAGATTGAGCGAAAAGCCCATCATGCTCATCGCCCAGAAGGTCGGAATCGCCGAGAGCGGCAAGGCGATGGCGGCGATCAGCGTGGCCCGCCAGTCGCGCAGGAAGATCAGCACGACGATGACGGCAAGGATCGCGCCTTCCACCAGGGTCTGCATCGCCGCTTCGAAATTGCCATAGGTCGAGGCGACGCCATCGTCCACCACCGCATAGCTGACCTCGGGATGGGCCTGGTGCAGCGCCTGGATCTTGGCGGCGACCGCGGCTGCGACCGTGGTGTCGCTGGCACCCTTGGAGCGGAAGACCGAGAAGGCGACGATCGGCGTCGAGCCATTGATGCGCGCGAACGAGGTCTGGTCGGCATAGGCGTCCGTGATGTCGGCGATCTCGTTGAGGCGCACCTGCCGCCCGCCGGGCAGCGTGATCTTGGTCTCCTTGAGCTCGTCGACCGTATGGGCGCCGGCCAGGGTCCGGATGGCCTGCTCGCGATTGCCCACCTCGCCCTTGCCACCCGACAGATCGACCGTCGTCGCCTTCAGCACACGGTTGACGTCGGCGGCGGTTATGCCGAGCGAAAGCAGGCGATCGGGATCGACGGCGACGCGGATCTCGCGCGTCACGCCGCCGATGCGGTCGACGCGGCCGACGCCGCGCAGGCTCTGCAGGTCCCGTTTCACCACATTGTCGACATGCCAGGACAGCTGCTCCAGCGTCATGCCAGGCGCCGTGGCCGAATAGGTCATGATCGACTGCGACTCGATTTCGAGGCGCGCGACCACCGGCTCCTCGATGTCACGGGGAAGTTCAGTGCGGATCTTGGTCACCGCATCCTTGACGTCGTTGAGGACGCGATCGGTGTTGGTGCCGAGCCAGAACTCGATGGCGACCGTCGAGGTGGAGTCGGTGATGGTCGACTGCACATGCTTGACGCCGGCGACGCTGGTGACGGCATCCTCGATCTTGCGCGTCACCTGTGTCTCCAGCTCGGACGGCGCAGCGCCGACCTGGGTCACCGTCACGGTGATGACGGGAATGTCGATGTTGGGAAATTTCGTGATCGGCAGGTTCTGGAACGAGACCCAGCCAAGCGCCATCAGCACCACGAACAGAACGATCGAAGGTACCGGATTGCGGATGGACCAGGCCGAAACGTTGAACGACATCGGCGCCTCACTTGGACTCGGTCGCGGGCTGGGCCATGCCCGCCCCGACGGCGCTGACCTTGTCGCCGTCACGTACGAAGGTGCCGGCGGTGGCGATCACCGTATCGCCGGCCTTGACGCCCTCGATGACCTCGGCCTGCTTTTCGGTACGCAGGCCGAGCTTGACCGGCGTGGTCGCCACGACACCGTCATGTACGACCTGCACCGTCGCTCCGTCCTCGCTGTAGAGAACCGCCGATTGCGGCACGAGCACGCCGGTATGGTTGGCAACCGCCACGCTGGCGCGCCCAAAGGCGCCGATCGTCAGGCCCGGCGCCTGGTCGATGGCAATGCGCACGCGCCCCAGGCGCGTAACCGAATTCACCTCGGGCGAAACCAGGCGGACGCGGGCCCTGAAAGGCTCCTTGCTACCCGCCGTGGTGATCTCGGCCGTCATCCCGGGCCGCATGCGCGCCAAAGTCGCCTCCGGCACGTCCGCTTCAAGCTCGACGTCGCCGTCTCGAATGATGCGGAACAGGGGATCGCCAGATGCCGACGCGATCGCGCCGATGCGGGCAGTCCGGCGGCTGATCACGCCCGCCGCCGGCGCGCGCACCTTGGTGTGCTCCAGGCGAACCATCAATTCGGAACGCTGGGCATCTGCTAGCTTCTTGTCGGCCTTGGCCACGGTCAGGGCGTGTTCGGCCGCCGCCGCGCGCGCATCCGCCATCTTGGCGGCTGCTTCGCGCTGGTCGAGCTGCTCGGCCGTGGTGTTGCCGGTCCGGACCAGCGCCTTGGAGCGCGCATAGGCGCTGGCGGTCTGGTCCTGGTTGGCCTTGGCTTCGGCAATGGCGCTCTCGGCCTGGGCGATCGCAGCCTCGGCCCTGGCGGTCTGCGCCTCGTTCTGGGCGAGAGAGGTATCGATGGTGGTGGTCGAGAGCTCGGCCAACACCTGGCCTTCGTTCACGCGGTCCCCTTCCTCGACCATGATCTTGTCGACGGCATAGCCTTCGATCTGGGGCGAGACCAGGATCTCCTCGCGTGCCACCAGATTGCCGGTCACCACCGCATGCTCGGTGATGGCGCCGGTCACGGCCGGCGTCACGGTGACCGCCGGCGGCTTGGTGACCACCACAGGCGGGGGCGGCGGGTTGAGACGGGCCATCAGCGGCTCGCGATAGGCATAGAGAACCGCGGCCGCGACGATGACGACGAGCATCAGGACGGTGAGCTTCGTGTACCAGGGCGTGCGGCGATATTCGACCGCCTCCCCATGGGAGCGACCGGACAGGCGCAGCGCCTTCAGGCTCGCCTCGTCGGCAAAGCCTTCCTCCCGCCGCTGCCGCTCGCCATCGCGCTCGGGCCGGTTCTGCTTTTCAACCGCGGACATGGGGCTTTTCCTCTGAAACGGGCGGAGAGCCCGGAGAATCTGACATCACAGGCAAAGGACGATCGAGCGGGATCTTTCCCGACATCAAAGCGTCCATGACGTTCACCAACAGCCGGAAGCCGTCCTCGACATCGAAATCCGGCTCCAGGGCGCGACGGGTGAACATGCCGTCTCCCATCGCCGAAAGCACGGTGATCACGGCCGAGCTGTCCACCGATGGGGGGATCTGCCCCGAGGCCTTGGCCGCCTCCAGGATCGCGACCATGAAGTCGTTCACCTCCCTGTCGACGGCCGCACACATCTCCGCCACCTGCGGGTTGCGGCTGGCCTCCGCCCAGATCTCCATGAACTGCACGCAGCGCTCGCGCGGGGTTTCAAGGAAATGCTTGCGACCGAGCGCGACGAAGGAACCCATGACGTCGCTGGAACGCGCCACATTCATGAAATCGGCACTGAAGCGTTCGCGATCGCGCTCAATCAGGCCCGACACCAAAGCCTCCTTGGAGGGAAAGTAGCGGTAGAGATTGCCGGCGCTCATGCCGGCTTCCCTGGCGACGTCCTGCATGGTGGTGCGATGGAACCCGGTGCGCTGGATGCACACCTCAAAGGCATCGAGAATGTGATTTCGACGCGCGTCGGCTCCCTTTGCAACCGTGGGCGGCGGCGCCACCCCTGCTTCGATCACCACTATCGCAACCCCGAATGAGAATGAACGTTCATTCTCAGTATCAGAGATTGTACAAGAAGCCAAGCCACACCCGTACGGCCGGCCGGGATCATGCTTCCCTTCCGGCGGCGGAATTAAGGCGAAAGGCGTACATCTGCGCGGAAACGAGCGCAAAACCTGCCAAAACCAACGCAAAACGCCCCTCCGCTGCGCGAAAGGGGCGTGGTATTGCAGTTAACAAGGGGTTGTGGCGTCGGCACTCCGCTCGGCCGAGCCGCATACCCGGCCAGAGCGTTTTGTGATCTGGTGGAATCACCAAGAATCGCAAAGACGCGTCCCACCAAAGAGTGAGAGCAATGCAGCGCTTCCGTCTAGTCGCACTTTGCTCTCTAACCTGTTGTTTTGACGCGTTTTCTTAATCGAAAAGTCTATCAACTTTTCTGAAAAACGCTTTAGCCCGCGATCAGGCCTCGAAGTCGAGCACCAGCAGGCCGTCGACACCGCCTTGCGTCGCAGCCAGGAGAGCCTGGGCTATCTTGGCGTGATGGGGGTGGGGCAGGTAAGCGTCGCGGGCGGAGGCGTCGACGAAGTCCACGGTGAAGGCGTGGCCATAACCGCGCGCCAGCCCCTCCGGACTGTTGTCCGGGCCGGCCGAAACAGCCACGATCCCGGGAATCGCCGACTTCATGTCCAGAATGGCGGCCAGCAATGCCTCGGTCTCCTGTTTCGACAGGTCCGGGCGCAGGCGGGCGAGAACGATATGGCGGATCATGATGCTGTCCTGTCAGGAACCGAAATTGACGGCGGGAAGCGGCTGCTTGCCGGCGATGAGATCGGCACCCTTCTCGCCGATCATGATGGTGGGCGCGTTGGTGTTCGAGGAGTTGACGATCGGCATGATCGAGGAATCGCAGACGCGCAGTCCTTCCAGCCCCCGAACCTTGAGTTCGGGCGTCACCACGGCCATGTCGTCGATCCCCATCTTGCAGGTGCCGGCAGGATGGTGGTCCGTCTTGCAGGTCCGGCAGGCATAGTCGCTCAGATCCTCCTCGCTGACCTTGTCCGGCCCCGGCATGCGCTCGGCCAGGATGAAAGGCTCCAGCGCCTTCTGACGGAAGATCTCGCGCGCCATGCGCAGTCCTTCCAGCGACATCGCCTTGTCGTAGGGATCGGACCAGTAATTCGGATCGATGAGCGGGTGGTCGATCGGATCGGCGGATTTGAGCCGCACCGTGCCACGGGAGCGCGGCTGCAGGAAGGCCGAATTCAGCGTCACGCCGGCATTGCGCAAGCGGGCGACGCCGGCCTCGATGCCCGAACCCGAACCCAGATGAAACTGGATGTCGGGCGAGCGGGCGCCCTTGTCGGCATAGGCAAAGCCGCCGGTCTCGAACAAGGTGGAGGCCACCGGCCCTTTCTTGAACAGGAGATATTGCAGCCCGGCCCAGGCCGTACGATGCGGCTTGGCGACATTGTCATAGGTGTGGTCGCCGGTGCATTCGGCGATGACATAGAGGTCGAGATGGTCCTGCAGGTTCTCGCCGACACCCGGCAGATCATGCACCACCTTGACGCCCACCTCGCTCAAATGAGCCGCCGGGCCGATGCCGGAGAGCATCAGCAGGCGCGGCGAGCCGATGGCACCGGAGGAGACGATGACCTCGCGCTCGCAGCGCAGTTCGCTCCTGCCGCCCTTGCCGGCGACCTCGACGCCGACAGCCCGCCCCTTCTCGACGAGGATGCGGGTTACCATCCCATCGGTACGGATGCTCAGGTTCGGCCGCTTGCCCTCGAGCGGCTTCAGATAGGCCGCTGCGGCGGAAGAGCGCCGGGCATTGCGCACCGTGACCTGGTAATGGCCGACCCCTTCCTGGCTGGCACCGTTGAAATCGGCATTGTAGGGCAGGCCGTATTCCTGGCCGGCGCGGATGAAGGCCTCGTTGATCGGCAGAGGATTGATGGGAATGGAGACGCCGAGCGGCCCGCCGGCGGCATGGTAGCTGTCGACGAAGCGCTGATTGTCCTCGGCCCGCTTGAAATAGGGCAGGACCTCGGCATAGCTCCAGCCTTCGCAGCGATGCACATAGGCCCAGACGTCGTAATCGCGCGGATTGCCCCGCGTATAGATCTGCGCATTGATGGAGGAACCGCCGCCCAGCACCTTGGCCTGGGTGTACCAGAGCACCCGTCCATCCAGATGCTTCTGGGGCACCGTGGACCAGCCCCAGCTGGCGATGCCCTTGGTCATCTTGGCAAAACCCGCCGGCATGTGGAAAAAGGGGTGGCTGTCGCGCCCGCCCGCCTCGATCAAGAGGACCTTGACAGCCGGATCCTCGCTCAGCCTTGCCGCCAGGGCACAACCGGCCGGCCCCGCCCCGACGATGATGTAGTCAGTCATGGCGAACTCTTTCCGGGTGCGCGGGCATCTTGCCCGCTCTTCCTGCCTGCAAGCGCATCGTTTGCAAGAGCGGACGAGACGTCCGCGGTCCCAGCTTTGGCGGTTCCATCACGAACCTTGCCAGGATCGCACAGGAAGCAGCGCGACTGGGACCGCGGACGTCCCGTCCGCTCCTCCTCTCCCCAAGCGCGCCGTTTCCAAGAACGGGCAGGATGCCCGTGCACCCGGATGCCATCACAGCCTCGAAATCGAGAGTGCGCCGTCGCAGGCGATGGCGCTGCCGGTGGCGAAGCCGAAGGAACTGCCGGCGAGCGCCAGCGCCATCTGCGCGACATCGGCCCCCTCCCCCCAGCGCCGGGCCGGCACCACGCCCTGGTCGATCACAGCCTGGTACTTGTCGGCGACTACGGCGGTCATGTCGGTGCGGATCACGCCCGGGCGGATCTCGAACACGGGGATGCTGTCCGGTGCCAGCCTGACGGCGAGGTTCTTCACCCACATGGAAAGCGCCGCCTTGGAGACGCAGTAATCGGCCCGCTCGGGCGAGGCCATTTCGGCGCTGACCGAGGTGACGAACAGGATGGAGCGGTTGCGCACGGGCTTTTGCGGCGGCGGCAGCTTCAGCATGGTGCGGGCCACCACCTGGCTGAGGAACATCGCACCACGCATGTTGACGTTCATGACCCGGTCGAAATTGCCGGGTTCGAGGTCGAGCAGGTCGCCCCGCACCGGCGAGCCGATGCCGGCATTGGAGACAAAGCAGTCGAGCCGGCCATAGCTCGACAGCACCTCGTCGACCAGGCCCTGATGGCTGGCGAGATCCGCGACGTCGTTCTGAAAGAACAGCGCAGCGCCGCCTGCCTGGCCGATCGCCAATTCGGCATCGTCGATATCGTCATTGTCGACGATATCGGTGAAGGCGATGTCGTAGCCGCCTTCGGCGAAGGCCACCGCGATGGCAAGGCCGATGCCACGACGGGCACCGGTGACGAGGACGACGGGACGGCTCATCGGTTCAGCTCCGTTTCACAAATATGCTTGGCAGTCCGCAAGGACAGGGCCGCCACCGTCAGCGACGGGTTGACGGCAGCCGAGGTTACCAGGGTCGAGGCATCGGCGACGAACAAATTGGGATGGTCGAAGGCACGGCCGAAGGGGTCGAGCGGCGCCTCGCTGGGATCGGCACCGATGCGGATGGTGCCGCATTGGTGCGACGGCGTCTTGCGGTCGAACAAATGGGTGAGCACGATCGGAAAACCGGCTTGCTTCAGGGCCTTGCGCATCACGACCTGCAATCCTTCATGCGCTGTCATGTTGGAACGCCGCCATTCCAGCACGATCTTCTCGCCATCGAGCCGGACGCGACTGGAGGGATCCGGCAGGTCCTCGCTCATGATCAGGAAATCGATGGTCTTGCGGGCCACGGCGTTCAGCAGGAATTCGGGCACCTTGCGCAGGTCCGACTTCAGGATGGTACCGGAGACACGGCCGAGCAGCTGGACATTGCCGAGCGGCGGGCCGCCCTTGCCGTCGCCGAGATAGAAATCATTGAGCGCGAAGGTCTTCTGGTAGATCGAATCGTTGGTGAAACGCGGATCGACGCCGATCATCGCCGACAGATTGTGGTTCATGAAATGCCGGCCCACCATGCCGGAGCTGTTGGCGAGCCCCTCGGGCGCGGAAGCCAGCAGGATCGCCGCCGAGCGCACGGCCCCGGCCGCCAGCACGACGAGGCGCGGCGTGACGCGCTTGAGTTCACCGCCCTCCAGATATTCCACCGCCTCGATACGCCTGCCGTCGGCAGCCGGGATCAGCCGGCGCACCTCGCAATGGTTCTGCAGCCGAACATTGGCATGTTCGAGCGCCGGCAGCAGCGCGCAGGTCTCGGCATCCATCTTGCCGGTGCGCGCATCGGGAAAGGCGTCCCAGGGCGTCTTGCCATAGGAAAGCCATGTGTCGATGTCGACGCCGAGCGGCAGGGAAAACGGTTTCAGGCCGATGCGGGTGAGGCGCTCGCGCACCTCGGCGATCGCCCTTTCGTCCGGCACGGGCGGAAAGGCGAAGTCGCCGGTGCGAGGCGGCTCGGTGGGGTCCTCCCCGGCCCTGCCGCGCACCTGGAAAAGCCGCTCGGCCTCGTCATAGTAAGGCGCCAGTTCGCCATAGCGGAACGGCCAGGCCGGTGCATCGCCATCGGCATGGGCGATGCCGTCGAAATCCTCGGCGCGGTAGCGCAGGAGCACTGCGCCGTAGAATTTCGAATTGCCGCCGTTGCAGTAGTAATTGCCCGGATTGAACGGCCTGCCGTCGCTGTCGTACCAGCTCTCCTCGGGGCGAAAGAAGCCCCGCTGGAAGATCGCGCGGGCATCCCGGTTCTCCGGCCTGTCCGGCAGTTGACCGCCCTTGTCCAGGATGAGGATCTCCGCCCCGCTCGGCGCCAGGGCATGAGCCAGCGTCGCACCGCCCATGCCGGCACCGATGATGACGATGTCAGGCGAAGGCATGCAGATTCCGATCGGCGCTCACGAGTGGCGAAGAACGCGACGCCAGCCGCCTCCTTCGCTCCGTTCTTACGGGGAGAAGTCCGCCCTTGCTTCGCAACGGCGAGGGATGAGGGGAAGCATAACGGGTGCAAAATAGAGGATTGCGCAGCCCCTCACCTCTATCCTCTCCCCGCAAGCGGGGCGAGGGGGCACAAACGTCGAGCCATGTTCTTTGGCCTGCCATCTCGCTCAATCCTTCAGCAGCCTCGTATCCGCATGGAAGTGGTGTAACCAGTGAATTACAGCCTCTTCCCGCTGGCCGGATCGAAGACCACCGCCTTGTCGAGATTGAAGGCGAAAGGCAGTTCCTGGCCCGGCGCCACCACGGCATCGGAGCGCATGCGTGCCGTGACCTCCTTGCCGCCGAGATGAGTGACGACGAAGGTGTCGGCGCCGGCGGGCTCCACCACGTCGACCACCGCGTTCACCGTCTCGATCGCCTTGGAATTGCGATCGGCACCGTCATGATCCGTGATCGCCTCCGGCCGGATGCCGAAGATCAACTCGCGGCCATCCTCCAGCGGCGCGCTTGCGATATCCTCGGGCACGGGCAGGCTGACGCCGCCTCCGCTCTTGTTGAGGATCCTGAGCACCGTCCTGCCATTCTCGCGCGCTGACTTGGCCTGGATCAGGTTCATGGCAGGCGAGCCCATGAAATCGGCGACGAAGAGGTTGTTGGGCTTGTTGTAGATCTCGGCAGGCGTGCCGACCTGCTGCAGCTCGCCATCCTTGAGCACGGCGATCTTGGTGGCCAGCGTCATCGCCTCGATCTGGTCATGCGTGACGTAGACGATGGTCTTGCCGGTGGTGGCATGCAGGCGCTTGATCTCGACGCGCATGTCGACGCGCAGCTTGGCATCGAGATTGGAGAGTGGCTCGTCGAACAGGAAAAGCTTGGGGTCGCGCACCAAGGCACGGCCCATGGCGACGCGCTGGCGCTGGCCGCCTGAGAGCTGCGAGGGCCTGCGGTCGAGCAGATGGCTGATCTGCAAGGTCTTGGCGACCTGGGCAACCGCCGTGTCACGCTCGGGCTTGGGAACACCGCGCATCTCCATGCCGAAGGCGATGTTCTGCCCCACCGTCATGTTGGGATAGAGCGCGTAGCTCTGGAACACCATGGCGATGTCGCGCTTGGAGGGATGCAGGTCGTTGATCTTGTTGCTGTCGACACGGATCTCGCCCTCGGTGATGTTTTCGAGCCCGGCGATGGTGTTGAGCAGGGTCGACTTGCCGCAGCCGGACGGGCCGACCAGGACGAGGAAGCCGCCCTTGTCGAGGTCGAGATTGATCCCCTTGAGGATTTCGACGGCGCCGTAGCGCTTCTTGAGATTGTTGATTTCCAGGAACGCCATTGGGTCAGCCTTTCACAGCGCCCGCCATCAGGCCACGCACGAAATAGCGGCCGGCGACGATATAGACGAAGAGGGTGGGAAGGGCGGCGATCATCGCGGCCGCCATGTTGACGTTGTATTCGACCGCCCCGGTGGTGGTGTTCACCACATTGTTGAGCGCTGCCGTCATCGGCATCACATCGCCGGTGCCGGCGAAGGCGGAGGCGAACAGGAAGTCGTTCCAGATGTTGGTGAACTGATAGATCACCGTGACCACGAAGATCGGGATCGAATTGGGCAGCAGGATGCGCCGGAAGATCTGGAAGAAGCTGGCACCATCGACCATCGCAGCCCGCACGAGTTCATTGGGGAACGCCTCGTAATAATTGCGGAAGAACAAAGTGGTGAAGCCGAGGCCATAGACCACATGCACGAAGACGAGATTGAAGGTCGAGGAACCGAAGCCGAGCGAGGTGCCGATGGTCGACTGCAGGAAGGACCCGATGCCACCAAACTTGCCCAGCACCGTCGCCATCGGCAGCAGCACCGACTGGAACGGGATGAAGCAGGCGAACAGCATCATGGCGAAGACGATCTTATGGCCGGGGAAACGCCACTTCGTCAGCACATAGCCGTTGAGCGCGCCCAGGATGGTGGAGATCGCCACCGCGGGCACCACCATCTTGAGCGAATTCCAGAAATAGCCCTTGATCCCCGCGCAGGTGAGGCCGACGCAGGTCTCGTTCCAGGCCTTCAGCCAGGGCTGCACGGTCGGCGAGTTGGGCAGGGCCAGCATGTTGCCGCCCTGGATCTCGTCCATGGTCTTGAACGAGGTGGTCAGCATCACGAACAGGGGCACGAGATAGACGAAGGCGAAGATCAGCAAGAGGCCGTAGATCACGACGCGGCTGACCCAATTGGAGCCGACCGGCCCCGCAACGTCCCGGGTGGCGGCGCTCATCACTTCTTCTCCCGCAATTCGGAATAGAGATAGGGCACGATGATGGCGCTGATCGTCATCAGCATGATCACGGCGCTGGCCGAGCCGATGGCCATCTGGTTGCGCTTGAAGGTGTATTCATACATGAAGTTGGAGGGCAGCCAGGCCGAACCACCGGGCCCGCCCGATGTCAGGGCGACCACGAGGTCGTAGGACTTGATCGCCATATGGGCGAGCACGATGAAGGCGGACAGGAAGACCGGCCGCAGGATCGGAATGACGATGCGCCAATAGACCTGGAAGGTCGAAGCACCGTCGATCTGGGCGGCCTTGAGCATCTCGCCGTCGACGCCGCGCAAGCCGGCCAGGAACATCGCCATCACGAAACCCGAGGCCTGCCAGACGCCCGCGATCACCACGGTGTAGATCACCCGGTCCTTGTTCTTGATCCAGTCGAAATGGAAGCTGGTCCAGCCCAGATTGTGCAGCGTCGCCTCCAGGCCGAGGCCAGGGTCGAGAAACCATTTCCAGGCCACACCCGTGACGATGAAGGAGAGCGCCATCGGGTAGAGATAGATCGGCCGCAATATGCCCTCGCCCCGGATGCGCTGGTCGAGCAGGATGGCGATGAACAGGCCCAGCACCAGGCAGATGCCGACATAGAGTACGCCGAAGATCGCCATGTTGGTGATCGAATAATACCAGCTCGACGGCGGGTCGCTCTCGAAGGTCCAGCCCCACAGGCGCTGATAGGCGAGGCCTCCCGTCAGGTCGTAGCTCGGGAAGGTCTTGGAATTGGTGAAGGACAGATAGACCGTCCACAGGATGAAGCCATAGACGAACACCAGGATCGCGGCGAAGCTGGGCGCCAACACGATCTTGGGCAAGGCATCCTGAAGTTTCTCGCGCAAGCCCGGGCGAGGCGGCGCGCTTGTCGTAGCCAATGTCATGAAGGTTCCCCGCTTATTGTTCTTGTGCCCCGAGAGCCTGTCGACCGGGCGCGCAATCGGCGCCCGGTCGGTTCGCTTCCTACAGAAACGCTTGCTTCAGCGCTTACTTGGCTTCGTCGATGGCCTTGACCAGCTGGGCGACAGCCTCGTCCGAGGTCTTGATCTGGCCGTTGAAGAACTTGTCCACCACGTCCTTGTAGGCGGTGGCGACAGCCGGCGTCGCGCCATAGCCCTGGGCCAGCGAGCCGAACAGCGTGCCGCCTTCATTGGCCTTCTTCAGATCGGCGATACCCTTCTTGCCGCAGGCGTCGAAATCGGTATCCGGCACGTCGGTACGGGCGGGAACCGAACCCTTGACCACGTTGAAAGAGGACTGGAAGGACTTGGACAGCGTTGCCTTGGCGAGCGCAAGCTGGGCTTCCTTGCGATCATCCGGAACCGCGAACATGCCGAACATGTCGGAGTTGTAGACGACGCTGCCGTCGGTGCCCGGGAAGCGCATGCAGATATAGTCGGTGCCAGGGGTCTTGCTGGCGGCCTTGAACTCGCCCTTGGCCCAGTCACCCATCACCTGCACCAGGGCATCGCCCTTGATCACCATGGCGGTGGTCAGGTTCCAGTCGCGGCCCGAGAAGTTCGGATCGACATAGGTCTTGAGCTTGGCCAGGTTGTCGAAGGCCTTCTTCATGGTGTCCGACTTCAACGAGGCTTCGTCGAGGTCGTTCATCGCCTTCTTGTAGAATTCGGGGCCACCCGTGGAGAGCACGACCGAGTCGAACATGGTGGCTTCCTGCCAATCCTGGCCGCCGAGGGCGAGCGGCGTCACGCCGGCAGCCTTGGCCTTGTCGAGCAGGGCGATGAAATCGTCGAAGGTCTTCGGTTCGGTGCCGCCGATCTTGTCCATCACGGCCTTGTTGATCCACAGCCAGTTGACCGAATGGACATTGACGGGAACGGCGACCCATTTACCGTCATAGACGGCGAATTTCTGCAACGGTGCCGGCACCGCCTTGTCCCAGCCTTCCGACTTGGCGAGCTCGGTCAGGTCGCCCATCTTGCCGGCGGCAGCATAGTCGAGCACGGTATAGCCCAGCATCTGGGACGCCGTCGGATTGTTGCCGGCCGCGACCATGGCCTTCAGCGCGGTCATGGCGGCATCGCCGCCGCCGCCGGCAACCGGCACGTCCTTCCAGGCATAGCCTTCCTTGGCCAGGTCCTGCTTGAGCACGTTGAGCGCGGCCGCCTCGCCACCGGAGGTCCACCAGTGCAGCATCTGCACTTCCTTGGTCTGCGCCTGCGCCGCGCCGGCAAAGCCGAAGCTGGCAGCGGCAAGCGCCACGCCTGCGATCAGTTTGGTACGAACGGTCATCTATTCCTCCCATGACCATGATTGCCGGATACGTTCCGGCGACGTCTCATTCCAAGCCTCGAAGATGCTGATGCATCCTCGGCTTGGACACCTGCCGATTTTCTCTTCTCCAAATCAGGGATTTGAAGAAAATCGGCAGAAGGCACCAGGAGGCATTTTCAATGCCTCCTGGTCTCATTCGCCTACCGCGGCAGCCACCAGGCCGTGCGCGGTCCGCAATGAAGATGCATCGTCTTTTCCTCGGTGTAGTCGGCTGCGGCATTGCGGCCGAGTTCCCGTCCGATCCCCGATTGCCGGAAGCCGCCGAAGGGCAGTTCGGCGGCGCCGTCCATGAAGGTATTGGTCCATACCGTCCCGGCCCTGAGGCGCCTGGAGACGCCGACCGCCGTGTCGAAATCCCGGCTCCAGACGCTGGCCGACAGACCGTAATCCACGCCGTTGGCGATGGAAACGGCTTCCTCGGCACTGGCGAAACGCATCACCGTCGCCACCGGCCCGAACACCTCGTCGCGGGCAATCGCCATCGAGGCCCGGGCGCCTGCCACCACCGTGGTCGCCATGAACTGGCCGGCCTCGCTGTCCAGACGCGCTCCTCCGAGGGCGACCTCGGCTCCTTCGGCCTGGGCGTTGGCGACATGCCCCTCGACCTGGGCCAGGTGCTGCGGCGAGATCAGGGCGCCGACGAGCGTGACCGGATCCAGGGGGTCGCCGACCACGACCTGGCGGGAGCGCTTGACGAATTCGGCCTCGAACTCGGCCGCGATGTCCTGGTGAACGAGCAGGCGGCTGCCGGCATTGCAGCATTCGCCGGCGTTGAAATAGGAGCCGAACACGGCGGCATCGAGCGCGGCGTCGAGATCGGCATCGGGGAAGATCAACTGCGGATTCTTGCCGCCGAGCTCCATCGACAGCTTCTTGAGCGTGCCCGAAGCCGCCGCCATCGCCGCCTTGCCCACCCGGGTGGAGCCGGTGAAGGAGACCATGTCGACACGCCCGTCCGTGGTCATCGGCCCGCCGATCTCCGGGCCATAGCCGGAGAGAATGTTGACGACCCCTTCGGGCAAGCCGGCTTCGGCCAGCAGATGGCCGAGCAGCAGGGTCGAGCCCGAGGTCATCTCGCTCGGCTTGACCACCGCGGTGCAGCCGGCGGCAAGCGCGAAAGGCAGCTTCTGGCTGACGATAAGGAAGGGGAAGTTCCAGGGCGTGATGATGGAGACCACGCCGATCGGCTCGCGCATTACCAGCCCGAGCTTGTTGGCGCCGATGGTGTTGTAGCTCTCGCCATTGAGGTCGCGGGCAAGGCCTGCCGCATAACGCCAGATATCGACGGCGCCAGCCATCTCGCCACGGGCCTGGCTGATCGGCTTGCCGGATTCCAGGCTGTCGAGCGTGGCGAAGATCTCGAGCCTCTCCTCGATCAGGTCGGCAACCTTGTGGATGAGCCGCGAGCGCTCGGCTCCCGTCATCGATGGCCACGGCCCCTCGTCGAAGGCTTTGCGCGCGGCAGCCAGGGCACGATCGAGATCGGCGACACCCGCCTGCGGATAGAGGCCCACCCGCTCGCCATGACCGGGGCTGAGGCGTTCAATGGTTCGCCCCTCCACGGCAGGCCCGAAGGTGCCGGCGATGAAAAGCTGGTGCTCACGGGGAATGCCGGCGAGCGCGGCGGCAAAACGAGCCTTGTCGAGGCGGACGGCGATCGTCACGGTCATCTTCCCTTGAAATCGGGCGTGCGCTTCTCGACGAAGCTGGCGACGCCCTCCTTGAGATCGTCGGTGTAGGACACCAGCGATCCGGCGAGTATTTCGATGGCGGCGGCGGCATCCTCGCCCTCCGCAGCATTGATCATCTGCTTGGCGACGGCATTGGCGATGGGCGCGCGCGCCGCGATCTTGCGGGCAAGTTCGCGTGCCTGCTCGAGCCCCTGCCCCTTGGGCGCGATCTCGTCGATCAGGCCGAGTTGCAGCGCCCGCTCGGCCGTGACGATCTCGCCGGTCAAGGCCAGGCGGCGCACTGCGGCCGTGCCGAAGCGGGTGACGAGGCGCTGCGTGCCGGACCAACCCGGAACCATGCCGATGCCGGTCTCGGGCAGGCCGAACTTGGCCTGCTCCTCGGCGATGCGGATATCGGCCGTCGCCGCCAGTTCCAGGCCGCCGCCCAGCGCATGGCCGTTGATGGCGGCGATCAAGGGCGCGCGCAGCCGGGTCAGGCGATCGAAAACGCGATGGCCGTCGCGCACCCAGCGCTGGCCCATGTCGAGCGGCGAGAGCTTGCCCCAGGCGGCAATGTCGCCACCCGCGCAGAAGCCCTTGCCCTCGCCGGTGAGGATGACGGCCCGGATGGCACCATGGGCATCGATCCGCTCTGCTGCGATGGCAAGCCCCGATATCATCGCCTCATCGAGGGCGTTGAGCTTTTCGGGCCGCGCCAAAGTGATGATGGCGATGGCGTCCTCGATGTCGAGGCGGACGGGGTCAGACATGGGTGCGGTTCCTTTTCACGCCTTCCCTCCCCCCAGATCCAATCCGATCGGCTCCGGCCGGAACAGCGCGGCATCCATTGTCTTGAGATCGTCGGTGACACCAAGCGGGAACTCGGCCTGGGCCAGGACATCGCGCTCGAGGTCGACGCCGGGCGCGATCTCCGTGACCACGATGCCCCTTTCGGTCAGCTTGAGCACGCAGCGTTCGGAGACATAGGTGATGTCCTGGCCCTGCGCGACGGCGCGGCGGCCGGAGAAGGAGACGTGCTCCACCGTCTCAACCAGCTTCCTGACCTTGCCTTCCCTGGAAATCACCAGCGCGCCGTTTTCGACGGCAAGGCCGGCGGCGGCCGTGAAGAAACCGGAAAAGATGATGCGCCGGGCCCGCGCGGTGATGTCGACGAAACCGCCCGCCCCGGCCGTCACATGCGGACGCACGCCGAGCTTGGAGACGTTGACGCTGCCCTCGCGGTCGATCTGCAGGAAGGAGAGCAGCGAGGCGTCGAAGCCCGCACCCTGGAAATAGGTGAACTGATAGGGCGAAGGCATGATCGCCTCGGCATTGGAGGCACAGCCGAATTGGAAGTCGAGCAGCGGCACGCCGCCGACGGCCCCCTGCTCGATCACCCAGGTCACCTCGCCATGCCGTCCCTCCTCGATCAGGATGCGCGGCACATTGGCGGAAATGCCGAAACCGATATTGACGGCATCGCCATGGCGCAATTCCTGCGCTACCCGGCGGGCAATCACCTTGGAAACGCCGAATTCGGGGATTTCGAAGCTCGACAGGGGCCGGAAGATCTCGCCCGAGATCGCCGGCTCGTAGGGCGTCTGCGTCGTTTGCATCTGGTCTGGGGCGACGACGATGGCATCGACCAAGACGCCCGGCACCAGCACGTTCTGTGGCTTGAGCGTGCCGCTCTCGGCGAGGCGCTTCACCTGGGCAATGACGATGCCGCCATTGTTGCGTACGGCCAGGGCCTGGTCGAGCGGGCCGAGATAGCCGCCCTCATGCTCATAGGAGAGATTGCCGCGCTCGTCGGCCGTGGTGGCGCGGATGATGGCGACCTCGGGCACGATGGTCTTGAAATAGAGCCAGTCCTCGCCGTCGAACTCGACCTTGCGCACGATCGGCGTCTCGGCCGCCCGACCGTTCATGGCGCAACCTTCGCGAGCCGGATCGACGAAGGTGTCCATGCCGATCTTGGTGAGCACGCCCGGGCGCTTGGCAGCCGCCTCGCGATGCATGTCGAACAGGATGCCGGAGGGGATGTTGTAGGCGGGGATCTCGTTGCCGGTGATCATCTTCCAGATCGCCGGCGGCTCGGCCGAAGAGGGGCCGGACGGATAGGAGCCGCCAAGGATGCGGGCGAGCAGGCCTGATTTGGCGATATGATCGACGCCCTTGATGCCCCACATGTCGCCCGCCGCGATGGGGTGCAGCGTGGTGAGGTTGCGCGGGTGGCCTGTTGCATCGAAGCGGCGGCCGATGGCGGCGAGCATCGCATCCGGACAGCCAAGACCGGAGGAGGACGAGACGGTCACCACGGCATTGTCGGGGATCAGCGCGGCAGCCTGGTCGGCCGAAAGGATTTTGGGGAAGGCCATCGGATCAGAGCCCCGGCTCGACAGCGACTTCGCGGCCCGTCTTGGCCGATTTCAGCACCGCCAGGGCCAGTGCCATCGAGCGGATGCCATCTTCGCCGGTGGCCGACGGCGTGCCCTTGCCACGAACGGCGTTCTGGAAATTGGCGACGCTGCGGACATAGAGGTTTTCCGGCTCGAAGGGCAGCTTGTGCTCGCCGGACGCATTGCGCAGCGCGACCTCGCCGACAGGTTTTTGCGTCATGCAATTGGTGCCGATCAGGGAGCCTTCGCTGCCATGCACCTCGAAGCCCGTATTGGCATAGGCAGTGGTGAAAGCGTCATGGAACTGAGCCAGAAGCCCGCTCTCGAAGCGCACCACGCCCATGACGCCGTCCTCGATACCTGTGCCGCCCATGCCACCCTGCTGGGTGAAAGCGGTTGCCGCCACCGGCTCCTCGCCGAGCACGAAACGCAGCGTGTCGGCATCGTGCACGGTGATGTCCATCACTACGCCGGAACCGGCCTTGGCATCCCTAATGCGCCAGCCCTGCAAGTGGGGCGGCAGATAGACGGCGTGGAAGACCCGGGCGAACAGCGGTTTGCCGATCTTGCCGGAGGCAACGGCCTCGCGCATGGCGCGAAAGGCGGCGGCATTGCGCAGATGGTGGTTGGTCGCCATGACGACGCCGGCTTCCTTGCAGGCGGCGACCATCCGGTGCGCATCGGAAAGCTTGAGGGCCAAAGGCTTTTCGCACAGCACATGGATGCCGGCCTTGGCGGCGGCTAGGGTCTGCGCCTTGTGCTTTTCGTTGGTGGTGGCGATATAGACGGCATCGATATCCCTAGCGAGCAGGGTCGCAAGGCTCCGAGTCGAATGGGGAATGCCGTTCGCCTTGGCGTAGGCCTTGCCGCGCTCGGCATCGGAAGACATCACACTGACGACGTCGCCGCCCGTCTCGCGGATGGCGCCGATCATCCATTCCCTGGCGATCGTCGTGGCGCCGACGATCCCCCAGCGCAAGCCTCTTCTCGCCGCTTCCTGGGCCATTATGCCGTCTCCTTCAAGATAGTACGTCCGTGCGCGCCGCAGGATTCCCGCACGACCAAACGGGTCGTGCCGATGAAGGACATCGCTTCGGGATCGGCGCCGTCGATCAGGCCAAGCAGGCTGCGGGCCGCACGTGTGCCCATGATCCTGGTATCGGCATTGACGGTGGTGAGGGGCGGAGCATTGTGCTCGGCCTCGACGATGTCGTCGAAGCCGATCACGGCAAAGTCGATGCCGACACGGATGCCGCGCAACCCCAGGGCGCGGGTCGCCCCCATCGCCACGATGTCGTTGTAGCAAAAGGCAGCCGTCGGCTTGTGGACGCTCGCCAAAGCCGCGGCGATCGCCTCGGCGCCGCCAGCGCGTGTCGGCATCGCCTCGAAGATCAGTTCGTCGCGCAGCGGCAGGCCGGCCTCGATCAGCGCGTCCCGATAGCCGGAAATGCGCTCCTTCTGGGTGGTCATGGTGCCGAAGCCGCCAAAAAAGGCGATGGAGCGATGGCCAAGATTGATGAGGTGGCTCACCGCCTCGCGCGAGCCGGTGCGGTTGTCGGGGCCGATATAGGGCAAGGTACTGCCCTCGACCCGTCGCATGGTCAGCACCATCGGCAGTGAGCGCGGCAGGGTTTCGGCCAGCGACCAGACATCGGTGCCCCGTGCCGGGCTCATGATGATGCCGGCAACCCCATGTTCGCGCAGGGATTGCAACACGCGGGTCTGCCGCTCGACGTCTTCGTTGGTGTTGGCCAGGATGGGCACGAAGCCCATATTGTGCAGCCCGTCCTCGATGCCGACGGCAAGCTCGGTGAAGAAGGGATTCATCAGGTCTGAGATCACCATGCCCACGAAGCTCGAACGGGCGGTGCGCAGGCTCGCGGCCGAGCGATTATAGACATAGCCGAGCTGGTCGATGGCCCTGATGACACGATCGCGCGTAGCCGACTTGACGAGGGGAGACTCCTTGAGCACCAGCGACACGGTCGATTTCGACACGCCGGCAGCCCTGGCAATATCGACGATCGTCGTGGCCCGGCTTACGCCGCGCTTGCCTCCGCTCATCCTTGCGCTCCCTCAGCCGGCCTCTTGAACCGGGCCAGTGGGCAGTATTTTTGGAACGTTCCTACAGCTGTGTCAATACCGCTTTCGAATGGGCAGGAACCCATTGATGCAAAAGAATAAATCTTGTCTTAGATGAAATATTCTTGACTTTGGAACGTTCTAATAGCCATGCTTATCCCCAAGGCCGCGACGCCTCGGCCATTTTTCACCGGAATCCTGGGACGATGTGTTGGATCCTGCTTTGCAGCAGATTCCCCGCGAGATCCCGTCATCGGGTGAAAATTGCCGGCGCATCGAAGAAGCCGAATAAGAGAGGAACGAGGAGAGGCCGATGAGTGCACTGATATTGCCAACCGTCGATGGTGGCCTGGAGGCCTATCATTACGGGCCGTCCTCGCCCTATCCCCTCGTCCATTCCGGCAATTTTCCACGCATTCTCTACGCGGCCGCCCATGTCGTCGCCGATCCTCGCCGGCTGGACGATCCCTGGCGCAGGCCGGCGATCGATTGGGACGCAACCTTGCGTTTCCGGCATCATCTGTGGGGGCTCGGCTTCAAGATCGCCGAGGCGATGGACACCTCCCAGCGCGGCCTCGGCCTGGACTGGCCCGGTGCCGCCGAGCTGATCGAGCGCTCCCTGGCCGAGTCCCGCAGCGTGCCCGGCGCGGACCTGGCCTGCGGCGCCGGCACCGACCAGCTCACTCCCGAAGCCGCCTCCACGCTCGACGACGTCATCCGTGCCTATGAGGAACAGATCGCCCATGTCGAGAAGCATAGCGGGCGCATCATCCTGATGGCGAGCCGGGCGCTGTGTCGTGTCGCCAAAGGCCCCGACGACTATCTCGCCGTCTATGGGCGGCTGATCGAGCAGACCCGCGACAAGGTCATCCTGCACTGGCTGGGCGAGGCCTTCGACCCGGCTCTGGCAGGCTATTGGGGCTCGCAGACCTTCGAACCCGCCATGCAGACGGTGCTGGAACTGATCCGCAGCCATGCAGGCAAGATCGACGGCATCAAGATCTCCCTTCTCGACGCCGGCAAGGAAATCACCATGCGCCGGCTGCTGCCGGAGGGCGTGGCGATGTATACCGGCGACGATTTCAACTATGCCGAACTGATCCAGGGCGATCTGCAGGGCTTCTCGCATGGATTGCTCGGCATCTTCGATCCGATCGCACCGGCCGCCGCCGCCGCGATGGATCGGCTTTCCGCCGGCAATGACGAGGGCTACCGCGTCATCCTCGATCCGACCGTGACCCTCGCCCGCCGCCTGTTCGAGGCACCCACCCAGTTCTACAAGTCCGGCGTGGTGTTCCTGGCCTGGCTCAACGGCTTCCAGTCGCATTTCCGCATGGTGGGCGGCGCCGAATCGGCCCGCGGCGTCGCCCACTACGCCGATATCTTCCGCCTGGCGGACAAGGCCCAGCTCCTCGTCGATCCCGAGAAGGCGGCCCATCGCATGAAGCTGCTCTGTGCCCTCAACGGTATTGGATAACTCTCGAGGCACCTGCGACGGGCCATGACGATGCCGCGCCCCATGCTATGCAGGGGGAGCGATCGATCGGAGGTGTCATCATCATGGTCATGGATGTCGTGGCGCGGGCGCGAAACCTGTTGTTGTCGCCGTCGGCGGAATGGCGAAATATCGCCGCCGAGGCGACCAGCGTCGAGCGCATCTATCGGGACTATGTCCTCTACCTCGCCGCCATCGGGCCGGTCGCCGGCTTCATCGGCACCTCTCTGATCGGCATCGGCGGCATTCGCATCGGCCTGGTCGGCGGCCTCGTTCTGGCCGCCCTGCGCTACGTGATCACCCTTGCCATGCTCCATGTCATGGCGATCGTGATCGACCGACTGGCTCCTCATTTCGGAGGCAGGTCCGACTTCCTCAGCGCCTTCAAGCTCGCTGCCTACAGCATGACGGCGGCCTGGCTCGCCAACATCTTCACGATCGTTCCGGCCCTGGGACTGCTCGCCATCGTCGGCCTCTACAGCGTCTATCTCCTGTTCGTCGGCGCTCCCGTGCTGATGCGGATCCCTACCATGAAGACGCCGATCTATACGATCGCAGTGGTGCTGATCGGCCTGCTCCTCAACTTTCTGGTGGGTTCGATGCTGACGGCATTGCTCGCGCCGCCCGTCTTCCCGGGATGAGGGATTTGGCTCGACAGGGACCGGCGGGCGGGATAGAAGGAGTTTAATTTAGAACTATTCTAATCTAGGTTCGTCATGAAACGCTTTTCCGACCTGAACGAGGCCGAGATCCTGGCGCTCGCCATCTCCAACGAGGAGGAGGATGCGCGCATCTATCTGCAATTCGCCAATCGCCTGCGCGCCGATTTTCCCGGTTCGGCCAGGATCTTCGAGGCAATGGCGCAGGAGGAGCACGGCCATCGCCACCGCCTGCTGGAGACCTACACGGCCAAGTTCGGCGACACCCTGCCCTACATCACCCGCCAGGACGTCAGCGGCTTCCTCAAGCGCAACCCGATCTGGCTGCTCGACAATCTGCGCATCGACGCGGTGCGCGAGCAGGCCGAGGCGATGGAGCTGGAAGCCGCCCGCTTCTATGCCAAGGCGGCGGAACGGGCCCATGACGTCGAAATCCGTACCCTGCTGGCCGACCTCGCCGAAGAGGAAAAACGCCATGAAAGCCTGGCCGAAACGCTGGAGTCCAAGCTGCCGGCCGACCAGAAGCGCAGCGAGGACGAGACCTCCCGGCGCCTGTTCGTGCTGCAGATCGTGCAGCCCGCCCTTGCCGGCCTGATCGACGGTTCCGTCTCCACCCTCGCCCCGATCTTCGCCGCCGCCTTCGCCACCCTGAACTCCTGGGACGCCTTCCTGGTCGGCCTCGCCGCCTCGATCGGCGCCGGCATCAGCATGGGCCTGACGGAAGCCCTCTCCGACGACGGCGAGATCACCGGGCGCGGCCACCCCTGGGTGCGCGGTGCGGCCTGCGGCGTGATGACCACGGTGGGCGGCCTCGGCCACACCCTGCCCTATCTCATTCCCGATTTCTGGGTCGCGACCGGTGTCGCCGGCTGCGTGGTCGTCTTGGAGCTCATCGCCATCGCCTGGATCCGTACCCGCTTCATGGCCACGCCCTTCACGTCGGCGATCGTGCAGGTCGTCCTCGGCGGCATCCTGGTGCTGCTTACCGGTATCCTGATCGGCAGCCAATAGGGCCCTGGCAAGCCGGCTCTTTCCTGTGCAATGCCCAATGCGGCAACATAGCCGTTGCCGTTCGCCCGGCATCACGGGATAAGAAAGCTTTCCATCCCGTGATCGGACAAATGCAATGCCTGATATCGACCTCTATCGCCGCGAACTCGCGGCCGCTTTCCGCCTCGCCGCGAAGTTCGACTTCAACGAGGGCATCTGCAACCATTTCTCGGTGCAGGTCCCCGGCGCCGAAGAGCGCTATCTCTTCAATCCCTATGGTGTCCACTGGTCGGAGATGCGCCCGGCCGATCTTCTCCTGGTCGATGGACGAGGGCAGATCCTGGAAGGCGAAGGCGAGCTCGAGGCGACCGCGCGCAACATCCATATTGCCGGCCACCGCGCCAATCCGCGCCATCTTTGCCTGCTGCACACCCATATGCCCTGGGCCACCAGCCTCACCATGATCGAGGGGGGCCGGCTCGAAATGGCCCATCAGACGGCAGCCCGCTTCTACGGCCGAACGGCGTATAATGACGAATTCGGCGGCTTTGCCTCGGGCGAGAAGGAAGGCGAGCGCATCGCCAGCTCCGCCAAGTCGGACCAGAAGGCCGATATCGTCTTCCTGGCCCATCATGGCATCATCGTCGGCGGCCCGTCCGTCGCCACCGCCTTCGACGACCTCTACTATCTCGACCGCGCCTGCCGCCAGCAGGTGCTGGCCATGTCGACCGGCCGGCCACTCAAGCTCATTCCCCAACAGGTCATCGAGAGCACGGCCCGCGAATGGATGAATGTGCTCGACCACCAGGCCAAACTGCATTTCGAGGCGCTGATGCGGATCGACGGCCTGTGACGACCCTGCGCTGGGTCCGGATCCGCCAGAACGCCAGGGCGGAATTGTGGAAGCTAGACAAGCCGCTGCCCGAAGGCGGCGTGGCAACCTTCTATCGCGGCCGGCTCTTCGAACAGAAGGGGGGCGAGCGGGTTAAGCTGGACGAGGAAACCAAGTTCACCGAGGCTGAACCGGCCTTGGCCTGGTTCGAACGCCAGTAGAGCTCCGGGACCGTTTGCGCATCGCACGAGCTATGCGCTGAGCGTGGACGCCTGGCAGAGGCGCTCCGCACAGCCGATGGGTTAGTCATTGCTGCTCTTCGCAGGTGCAGCATAGCCTGTCCTGCTGTTCTGCAGGGAATCGGCGCGAGCAATAACCAAAGAAAAAGCCGCCGGGAACCATCCCGGCGGCTTTGCATTCCGTAACGGACGCTAGGCTCGATTAGCGAGCGGCGCCGCGAGCGATTTCCTCGATACGGCCGCGGAAGATGCCGAGATCAGCAAGCTCGCGGTCATCAAGAGCCGAGAGAGCCTGGAGGGTACGGCGATAATTGCGATAGGCCGTGAAACGAGAAGCGATCGAAGAAACAAAACCGAAGAGAACCATGACACTTACTTTCCAGAGAGATTGATTTGTTGCAGTGCATATACTCCTCTTTTGCACCGCACGGTAAAAAATCGCACAGACTGGCGCGTATGCCCGGTATGCGGCGGCTGCATGGATTTTGTGCATAGCGCTTAGCAATAGGGCAACATTCTGCCTCAATCGAATGCCGCCCGCCCGATCCGAGGCGGATTCCGCCTCCGAATTGCCCAATAGTGTCTTGCGATTTGACGGAGTCGCCAGGAATCGCAAAGACGCGTCGAAACAAGGAGCTAGAGCAAACAAGCGTTCAGTCATGAACGCACTTTGCTCTAGGGGTAACCGAGCTGATAGGATCACCACCAAAATAAAGCCGGCAACACAAGCCAGCCACAATTGCGCCTTTCCATCGACGAAGCCCGGTAGAACTGGGATCGCCGTCAATCAGGGAGCCCGCCCGTGGCCAAGGAGACATCCGACATCCTCGCCATCGACATTGGAGGCACCGGCCTCAAGGCGGCGATCATCAATCCGAGCGGGCAGATGCAGGGAGAGCGGGTGCGCGTTGCCACGCCCCATCCCTGCCCGCCCGATCTGCTGGTCGAGACCCTGGCCGAGCTGGTCGCGTCCCTCCCCGCCTATAGCCGCATCTCGGTGGGCTTTCCCGGCCTGGTGCGGCATGGCCGCATCCTCACCGCGCCGCACCTCGCACCCTATGGCTGGGACGGCTTTCCGCTCGGGCAAAAGCTTGCCGCCCGGCTCGGCAACAAGCCGATACGTCTGATCAACGATGCGGAAGTCCAGGGCCTCGGGTTGATCAAGGGCAAGGGCATCGAGCTTGCCTTGACGCTGGGTACCGGAGCGGGCACAGCCGTGTTCCGCGACGGCGAGTTGATGCCGCATATGGAGCTGGCCCATCACCCCATCACCCGCACCAAGACCTATGACGACTATATCGGCGAGGCGGCACGGGAGAAGATCGGCAACAAGCGCTGGAACAAGCGGCTGAAACACGTCATCGACGTGCTCTTCGTACTGTTCCACTATGACCACCTCTATCTTGGCGGCGGCAACACCAAGCATGTGAAGCTCACTCTGCCGGCCAATGTCACGCTCGGCTCGAATGATGCCGGCCTCGATGGCGGTGCGGCCCTCTGGCGCCTGAGGAATTTTCACGAATCCGAGGAAGCGCCCCAACCGCCTTCAAGGACAAGGACGTCTTCCAAGGTCAAGGCGCCTTCCAAGGCCGGAACACCCGCCAAGGCCAGCACGCCTGCCAAGGCCAGATCACCGGCCAAAGCCAAGATAATCACCATTGCTAAGCCAGCCGGCAAGAAGACTAGCGCATGAGCGAAACCGCCCCACCTCCCGGAGCCCCGGGCGTCGAGCCTCGCTGGACCTCGGCCGCCAAGAGTGGAATCGGCACCGCTGGTTCCGCGTCGAGCCGAGTCTGGTTCGCGCTCAGCCACGGCATCCTCAACGAGATCTATTATCCGCGCATCGACCTTGCCTGCATCCGGGATTGCGGCCTCCTCGTCACGGCCGCGGACTATTTTTCCGAAGAAAAGCGCGATGCGGACGGCGAGATCCGCATGGAGAGCGACGGTACGCCAGTCTTCGAACTCGTCAACACGGCGAAGGACGGGCGCTACCGCATCCGCAAGACCATCCTGGCCGACCCCTTCCGCGACAGCCTGCTGCAGGACATCCGCTTCGAGGCCCTGAAGGGCGAGGCCGAGGATTACGGCCTGCACGTGCTGCTGTCGCCGCATCTGGTCAACCAGGGCACCCGCAACACCGCCTGGGTCGACGACTACAAGGGGCATGGCCTGCTGATGGCCAGCGGCAGCTATGGCTATTCGCTCGCCCTCGCCGCCTCGGTTCCCTGGCAGGACCGCTCGGCCGGCTATGTCGGCTTTTCCGATGGCTGGCAGACCCTCAAACGCGGCGAAGGCGTGAATTCGGCCTGGCTCCGCGCCGAGAACGGCAATGTCGCGCTGAGCGGCACGCTCGACCTTCGCGGCAGCCAGGGCCGTGTGCTGCTCACCCTCGGCCTCGGCCTCAGGCCGGAAGAAGCGGCCCTCAACGCCATCGCCAGCCTGCAGCAGGGGCTCGAGCCCGCGCGTCGGCGCGTACGTGCCATCTGGCAAGGCTGGCAGGCCGGGCTCGAGGATCTCGACCATGTCAGCCCCGCGCGTGGCACCAGCTATCGCACCAGCACCGCGGTGCTCGCCGCCCATCGCACCGGCGCCTTCACGGGCGGCGCCATTGCCAGCCTGTCGACGCCCTGGGGCTACAACAAGGGCGACAACGACCTTGGCGGCTACCATCTGGTCTGGCCGCGCGATCTGGTCGAGACGGCCGGCGGTTTCCTGGCGGCCGGCAGTCCGGCCGACGCGCGCGGCATCCTCGACTATCTCGCCGCCATCCAGGAAGGCGACGGCCACTGGGCCCAGAACAACTGGATCGACGGCCATCCCTATTGGGACGGCATCCAGATGGACGAGACCGCCTTTCCCATCCTGCTTTTCGACATGCTGGTCCGGGCCGGCAGCCTCGATGCCGCCGAGGCCAGGCGCTTCCTGCCGATGGTGGAACACGCGGCGAGCTTCGTGCTGCGCAATGGCCCCGTCACCGACGAGGACCGCTGGGAAGAGGACGCCGGCTATTCGCCCTTCACGCTTGCGGTCGAGATATCAGCCCTCCTCGCCGCCGCCGACGCCATGGACGCAGCGGATCGCCCGGATGCCGCCACGCTGCTGCGGGAGACGGCGGATGAATGGCATGCCGAGATCGATGCCTGGACCTTCGCCACCGATACCGAACTGGCGAGCACGCTGGGTATTCCCGGCTATTATGTCCGCATCGGCCCCGGCGACAACGAGGACGGGCCAGGGCTCGGCGGTACTGTCGCCATCAAGAACCGCTCCGCCCAGGAGGCCGTGCTCAGCGCCAAGATGCTGCTCAGTCCCGATGCCCTCGCTTTGGTGCGCTTCGGCCTGCGTGCCGCCGACGACCCACGCATGGTGGCGACCGTGAAGGCGATCGATCACCTGTTGAAACGCGACCTGCCCAACGGCCCCTGCTGGTATCGCTACAACAATGACGGCTATGGCGAGCATGAGGATGGCTCCGCCTTCGACGGCACCGGCGTCGGCCGACTCTGGCCGCTGCTGACTGGTGAAAGGGCGCATTACGAACTCGCCGCAGGCCGGCCCGAGGAAGCCCGGCGCCTGCTGGCCGCGCTCGAAGCATCGGCAGGTCCTGGTGGCCAGTTGCCCGAGCAGATCTGGGACGGCGCCGACCGGCCGGAGCACGAACTCTTTCTCGGCAAGCCGACCGGTAGTGCCATGCCGCTGGTCTGGGCCCATGGCGAGCACATCAAGCTGCTTCGCTCGCTGCGCGACGGGACGGTGTTCGACACCCCGCCCCAGACGGTCGAGCGCTATCTGACCCGCAAGATCGTCAGCGACCGCCGTTTCTGGCGGCTCAACCACCAGCGCCACGCCATCGCCCCCGGCCAGATCCTGCGCATCGAGCTTGCCGACCTCTCGGCCATACGCTGGAGTTTCGACGGCTGGGCGAGCCACGACGAGGGCCGTACCCATGACGCCGGCCTGTCCCTCCACGTCCTCGACCTGCCGACCTCTTCCCTGGCTGATGGCAGCGAGATCCGCTTCCGCCTCGCCCCGATCGGCGGCCCGTGGCTGGAGGAGGACTATCTGGTGACGGTCAAGGCCTGATCGGCCACGCCGGCGGCCTTGCGGCGCAACAAGCGAAAAAATATGTCAGCATTATTGACATATTTTTTCGCAAGGAGGATGCTGCACGCAACATGAGCATCGCGCCCAGAAAAGGGGCAACTTCCCGACAGGAAACGATGCCGTGATCGTATGACGGCAAGCACCTCGCCGCCGTCTATCAGGAGAACAGGATCTTGGACTGGGAAGCGATCTTCGCCACGCGGGCGGGACGGATGCGTGCCTCGGAAATCCGCGAACTTTTGAAACTGCTGGAACAGCCGGACATCATTTCCTTCGCCGGCGGCATTCCCGACCCTGCCTTGTTTCCGAACGAAGCGTTCCGGACGGCCTATGCCAGCGTGCTCGGCGATGTGAGCGCCGGCGCGGCGCTGCAATATTCCACCAGCGAGGGCTTTCCGCCGCTACGCGACTGGGTGGTCCGGCAGATGCAGCGCATCGGCGTCACCTGCGGCCCGGACAACATCCTGATCACCTCCGGCTCGCAGCAGGCGCTCGATTATCTCGGCAAGCTGCTGCTCTCCCCGGGCGATACCGCCCTCGTCACCTGGCCGACCTATCTCGGCGCCCTGCAGGCCTTCAACGCCTATGAGCCGCGCTATGACAGGCTGGCGCCGGTGGAAGGCAACATGACTCCTTCCGCCTATGCCGACGCTGCAGCAAAGGCGGGCGGCCGGGTGAAGTTCGCCTATCTGACGCCGGATTTCGCCAATCCGACCGGCGAGACGCTTGATAGGGCCGGGCGCGAGCACGTGCTCGATCTCGCGCGCGAACTCGACATCGTGGTGATCGAGGACACCGCCTATCAGTCGCTGCGCTATGACGGCGCCGACGTGCCGCCGATCCTGGCGCTCGACATTGCCCGCGAGGGCCATATCGATGCTGTCAGAACCATCTCCTGCGGCAGCTTCTCCAAGACGCTGGCGCCGGGCCTGCGCATGGGCTGGATCTGCGCCGCCGCCGGCGTGATCAGGAAGCTGGTGCTGATGAAGCAGGCCTCGGACCTGCACAGCCCCACCATCAACCAGATGGCGATGCATCATGTGGCCGAGCATGCCTTCCCGGCCCAGGTCGAGAAGATCCGCGGCGCCTATCGCCATCGCCGCGACCGCATGCTGGCCGCCCTCGAACGCCACATGCCGGAGGGCGTGCGCTGGTCGCGCCCCGAGGGCGGCATGTTCGTCTGGGTGACGCTGCCGGACGGTATGGACGGCGCCCGCCTTCTCGCCCGCGCCATCGAGACCGCCCGCATCGCCTTCGTGCCGGGCCAGGCCTTCCATGCCGACGGTTCGGGCGCCAACACGCTCAGGCTCAGCTTCTCGCTGGCCAATGATGCCGCGATCGACCAGGGCATCGAACGGCTCGGCCGCGTCATTCGCGAAGCCGGCACGGCCTGATCGCGGGGCTCCTGTTTCCTCTGTTATCGGCTCCGGAATATGCTTAAATCCGGAGCGGGTGCAGTCCACGGAACGGGAACATGACGGCAGAACCGACGAGACCGGCATTTTCCAATCGCCTGCTGGATTGGACCGGCCTCGGCCTGCTCTATGCCCTGCTGCTGATCGTCCCTTTCGTCGGGGCGCGCTGGCTCGGCGAGATGCTGCCCTCGATCTTCCATCCCATCGGCCGTATCGTCGCCAATGCCGTGGTGATGCCGTTTTTCTATCTGTGCCTGCATCTCATCCTCCGGCGCTTTGGCGCGCGGGTGCAGAACTTCGTCATGCTGGTGGTGCTGATCTACGGCGTCGCCACCACTATCGAGCTCCAGCGCGCCTTGCGGACCGGCGACAACAATGCCTGGTTCAGCGCCTTCGTCGCCGCCGTCTATACGCTCGGCTTCGCCGCACTCACCATCAACAGCCTGATCGCCTGGCGGCGCGAAAAGCGCGCCGAACGCCTGGCGGCGGAGCGTGAAGAGGCGGAACGGCAGGCAGAGGCCTTCGCCAAGGCCAGGCAGATCGGGCCCTGATTCAGCCTGTGCAGGCCAGCGAGGATGATCGCGGCTGCCTCGATCTACCGAAGCGAGGCTCGATCCCGGGTGATTCCGCCGGAGCGAAAAACCTGCCAGCACAAGAATTGTGGAATCAGCGGCATCCGGCCGCGACTGTCGATGTAGGATGCTTCGTCTGGGATGCGCGAACCAGCCCCTAAGGGCCGGGCGCGATCTCACAAGGACAACAAACAATCACATCGGGAGGATCTGATGTCACTGAAAGTTCTCGCCAAGCGGATGGCGCGCTGGGGTCTCGGCGCCGGCGCCGCACTCTGCATGGCGTTCTCGTCTGCGCCGTCGCCGGCCGAGGCGGCCCCAAAAACGTTCTACTGGATCTCCCATGGCTCGGCCGCCGACCCGGTCTGGACCTATTTCCTGGCCGGCGCCGAGCAATGGGCCAAGGACACCGGCAACAAGGTCAACACTTCCTTCCACAATGGCGACGTCGCCTCGCAGCAGGAGGCCATCCGGGCCGCGATCGCGGCGGGCGCCGACGGCATCGTCACGGCGAGCCCCGCCGCCGGCAGCCTGGTCAAGCCGGTCGAGGAAGCCAATGCCAAGAACATCCCGGTGATCGCCTTCAACTCCGATGACAAGACGGTCCGCTTTTCCACCTTCGTGGGCGGCGACAACATCAAGGCCGGCGCCGACCATGCCCGCTACCTCGTCGAGAAGGGGCTGGTGAAATCGGGCGATTTCGTCTGGATGCCGGTGGAAGTGCCTGGCGCGACCTATGGCGCCGACCAGGAAAAGGGCATCGCCAGCGTGTTCAAGCCGCTGAACATCAGCTGGGAGGTCACCGATTCGACGCTCGACCAGGCCGACATCATCTCGCGCATGAGCGACTACCTCACGGCCAACCGCAGCAAGATCAAGGCGATCCTTCCGCTTGGCGATCTCGTCTCCGGCAGCATCAAGCGCGTGTTCGACCAGGTCGGCGTGAAGCCTGGCGAGATTCCGGTCGTCGGCTGGGGCAATTCGCTCGATACCGCCAACGAGGTGCAGGACGGTTATGTCCTGGCGGCTGCCTGGCAGGACCCGCAGGCCCAGAGCTATCTCGCCCTCTCGCTCGCCGCCATGCAGGCCGGCGGAATCAAGCCCGGCTTCGACATCACCACCGGCTCGATGTACGAAAAGGACAAGGCCGCCGACTTCATCGCCTTGATGGGCGGCAAGAAGTAGGGAGCTACGTCATTCCCCTTCGACAAAGGCCTTACGGAGGCTGCGCAGAATGTCGGCCATGCGGTCGCGGCTCGGCGCAGCCTTGTGCTCCACCAGCAGTTCGACGCCGTCCACGGTGCGGTAGCGATAGAAGAAGGTGGGAACGCCAAACTTCTCGCGACATTAGAGCATCGCGCCGAAAAGTGGGTACCGATTTTCGGCAAAAAAGATGCGGCAACAAGGAATTTCAGCATCGAGCCTGATTCAGAAATCAGGTTCGATGCTGTAGATCTCTAACCTAACCCGTTCCTCATACTTAATTTTGCTGTCTCACATATGGGGGGTAGTCCAGCGTCCAGTTGAAACAGGCTCTTGGACTCGGGCTCTCAGGTCCCCGCCAGCAACGGCCAGGCCGCCATCGCCGAAGTGACGGCGGAATTCAGTTCGTCCGGCCCGGTCCCGCCCCGCGCGCTTAGGCTCAAGCCCTTGTGGACGGTGGCATAGAAGGCGGCGACGGCGCGGATATCGGTCCCGGCGGCGACATCGCCGTCCTCAACACCCTTGCGCAGCCGTGTCGAGAAGTTCTCGTCATTCGCCGCGCGCAATTCGCAAAGGCTCGCCGCGAGTTCGGGAGACATGTCGCATGCCTCCCCGGCCGTCTGTTCGACCATACATCCGCTCGGGAAATCCGTGCGCGAGAAGACGGTGACAGCGTTGCGCAACAGGCCTTCAATACTTTCGCGTGCCGTCGGCAGCTCCATGATGCGCAACACGATTTCCTTGTGAAGCGCCACATAGTGATCGAGGGCCGCACGATAGAGGTTCTCCTTGGAACCGAAGGCTGCGTAGAGGCTGGGCGAGGCGATGCCCATGGCGGCAGTGAGGTCACTCATTGAGGCGCCGGCAAAGCCCTTCGCCCAGAACACGCGCATTGCCTGTTCCAAGACCTCCTCTCGATCGAAACTGACAGGGCGGCCCCGCTTCGGAGCAAGGGGCGCCGATGGGTGCGGCATCATGCGGTTCTCTTTTTTTGCTAATCGTTACATAATTCTCTTGTGCTGGCAGAGCAAGGTCGATAACCATTTCTGTGTTGAACGATACAGAAATGATCTAACCTAGGAATACTGCCATGAACATTGCCACTCTTCCTCTCGCCGGCAAGCGCGCCCTTGTTACGGGTGCGGCGCGCGGCATCGGCGCGGCCATCGCGCTGAAGCTGGCCGAAGACGGCGCCGACGTCGCTATCACTTACGAGAAGTCGGCCGACAAGGCAGAGGCTCTCGCCGCCGAGATTCGTGCCCTGGGCCGCAAGGCCCTCGCCATCCAAGCCGATGCCGCCAGCCCGGAAGCCGCGAAGACAGCGGTCGAACAGACCGTGGCCGACCTCGGCGGCCTTGACATCCTGGTCAACAACGCTGGCGTCCTCATTGCGGGTGCCTTTTCCGCGCAATCACTGGAGGAGATCGACCTGCAGCTGAATGTCAATGTGCGCGGCGTTTTCGTGACCACCCAGGTTGCGCTGCAACACATCCCGAATGGTGGCCGTGTCGTCACTATTGGCAGCAATGCGGGTCTGTCTGTCCCGTTCGCTGGTATAGCAGTCTATGCGGCCACCAAATCCGCGATGGAGAGCTTCACCCGCGGTCTCGCCCGTGAACTCGGCCCTCGTGACATTACCGTCAATCTGGTCCGCCCCGGCCCAATCGACACCGACATGAACCCCGCCGACGGCCCTCTCGCGCCTTCCATCCTCCCGAGCCTGTCTATTGCCCGCTACGGCAAGACCCGGGAGGTCGCCGAGGCCGTTGCCTTCCTCGCCGGGCCTGGCGCCGCCTACGTTACCGGTTCGGGCATTCTTGTCGATGGTGGCATAAGCGCCTGAGTTACCACCCGAGGGGGCGGCCGGCCTCCTGGCAGGCCCCGCAGGCCCAGAACTATCTCGCCCTCTCGCTCGCCGCCATGCAGGCCGGCGGAATCAAGCCCGGCTTCGACATCACCACCGGCTCGATTCCAGGCGGAAACGGCTCCAAAAGCAAAAAGCGGCCCCGAAGGACCGCTTTTTTGTTTTTCCCCGAAGGGACCACTGGAGCGGGCGAAGGGATTCGAACCCTCGACCCCAACCTTGGCAAGGTTGTGCTCTACCCCTGAGCTACACCCGCTTCCGTGGGCCGCAGATGCTCGTTGCATCGGCGTGGGCGCTCTATGCCAAAGCCCGTGACGGATTGCAACAGGCAAGTTTCAGTTTTTTTGCATTGCGTGTTTCATCCACAGGCCGCGCTGACATCGTCGGGGGTGACGCGGACACCGTTTCGTGCCAAAAGCGCGCCAATTCCCGATGATCTCCCCTGCTTTGGGGCTGCAAACTTTTCCTTAGGTCCGCCTTGAACGATCTGTCACACACTTCGGCCCTCACCCCGCTCGCCCGCGAAGTCGAGCGGCGGCGCACCTTCGCCATCATTTCCCATCCGGACGCCGGCAAGACCACGCTGACGGAAAAACTGTTGCTGTTCGGCGGTGCGATTCAGCTCGCCGGCCAGGTCAAGGCCAAGGCCGAAAAGCGCAATACCCGCTCGGACTGGATGTCGATCGAGCGCGAGCGCGGCATTTCGGTGGTCACCTCGGTGATGACCTTCGAATATGAGGGCCTGGTCTTCAACCTGCTCGACACGCCGGGCCATGAGGACTTCTCGGAAGATACCTATCGCACGCTCACGGCCGTCGATTCGGCGGTGATGGTGATCGACGCGGCCAAGGGCATCGAGGCGCGCACGCGCAAATTGTTCGAGGTCTGCCGCCTGCGCGACATTCCCATCGTCACCTTCATCAACAAGATGGACCGTGAGGGGCGCGATCCCTTCGAGCTGCTCGACGAGATCGAGAAGACGCTGGCGCTCTCCACCGTGCCGATGACCTGGCCGCTCGGCCGCGGCCGCGATTTCGCCGGCACCTATGATCTCCAGGCCAGCCATGTCCGCCTGCTCGACAAGGACACCGCGCCGATCCCGGTCGAGGCCGGCGATGCCGCGGCGCTGGCCCGCGCCGTGCCTTCGATCGATGCCGAGGCAGCCTCGGAGGAGATCGCTCTGGTGCAGGAAGCCTGCGGCGAGTTCGATCTCGCCGCCTTCCGCGAAGGCCATATGACGCCGGTGTTCTTCGGCTCGGCCATCAAGAATTTCGGCGTGGGCGACCTGCTCAAGGGCTTGGGCGACTATGCGCCCCAGCCGCGCGACCAGGCAGCAGCCACCCGCATGGTCGAGGCGACGGAGGACAATCTCTCCGCCTTCGTCTTCAAGATCCAGGCGAACATGGATCCCAATCACCGCGACCGCATCGCCTTCGTGCGCCTGTGCTCGGGCAAGCTGACGCGCGGCATGAAGGTGAAGCAGGTGCGCACCGGCAAGTCGATGAGCCTCAACGCGCCGCAATTCTTCTTCGCCCAGGATCGTGCCCTGGCCGAGGAGGCTTATGCGGGCGACGTCGTCGGCATTCCCAACCACGGCGCCCTGCGCATCGGCGACACGCTGACCGAGCGCGAGGAGATCGCCTTTCTCGGCGTGCCGAGTTTCGCCCCGGAAATCCTGCGCCGGGTGCGCCTGCCCGACGCCATGAAGGCCAAGAAGCTCAAGGATGCCCTGCAGGACCTCGCCGAGGAAGGCGTGGTGCAGGTGTTCCGCCCGCGCGACGGCTCCCCTGCCCTGGTCGGCGTGGTCGGCGCCCTGCAGCTCGACGTGCTGCAGGGCCGGCTCGCCGCCGAATATGGGCTGGAGATCCGCTTCGAGCCGTCCGAGTTCGCACTGGCGCGCTGGATCTCGGCGCCGACGAAGCCGGAACTCGACAGCTTCGTCACGTCCCACAATTTCTCGATCGCCGATGATCTCGACGGCGATCCGGTGTTCATGGCCAAATCCGCCTTCGACCTGCGCTACCAGGGCGAGCGGTCGCCTTCCATCGTGTTCGCCGACATCAAGGACGTGAAGAAGGTGAAGTGATTTCTGGAGCGCGGACTGGGTGTCCATAGGCGCTAACATAAGGTTGGAGGCGCGGGTTCTTTACCCTCCCCTCGATGGGGAGGGTCGGCCTGAAAGGCCGGGGTGGGGTGAAAATACGCAGGTCTCCACAGCGGAAGCGGTAGATTCTTGCAAAGAAGTCACCCCACCCCGACGCTACGCGTCGACCCTCCCCATCGAGGGGAGGGTTTGGTCATGCCTTGTCCGACTTAAGTTAGCGCTCATGGACTAGGTGTCTGCGCTCCCAGGAAGATCACGCCGGCACTTCTTCCAGCGCCGGATAGTCCGTATAGCCTTCGGCGCCCTTGGCGTAGAAGGTCGCGGCATTCCAGGGGGCGAGCGGGGCTCCGAGGGACAGGCGCGTGGGCAGGTCCGGATTGGAGATGAAGAGCTTGCCGAAGGCCGCCGCGTCAGCTTCGCCGCTCTCGACCAAAGCCTCGGCGCTTTCGGCCGTCAGCTTCTCGTTCGCGATGAACACGCCCTTGAAATTGCTGCGGATCACCGGGGCGACGCTGGAGCCGTCGGCATATTCGCGGGCACAGATGAAGGCGATCCCGCGGGCATCCAATTGCCGGGCGACATAGCCGAACAGGGCCGGCGCATCGGAATCGCCCATCGAATGCGAATCGCCGCGCGGAGCCAGATGCATACCGACGCGATCGGCGCCCCAGACCGAAATCACCGCGTCGGTGACCTCGAGCATCAGCCGCGCCCGGTTCTCGATCGAGCCGCCATAGGCATCGGTGCGCTTGTTGGTTGAGTCCTGCAGGAACTGGTCGAGCAGATAGCCATTGGCGCCATGGATCTCGACACCGTCGAAGCCGGCTTCCTTGGCATTGGCTGCGCCCTGGCGATAGGCCTCGATGATGGCGGGAATTTCTTCGAGCTCGAGCGCACGCGGCGTGACATAGGGTCTTTCAGGCTTGATGAGGCTGACATGGCCGGCAGGTGCAATGGCGCTCGGTGCCACCGGCAGGGCCCCGTCGAGATAGACGGGATCGGAAATGCGGCCGACATGCCAAAGCTGCAGAGCGATGCGCCCGCCGGCCTCATGCACGGCCTTGGTGATGACCTTCCAGCCCTCGACCTGCTCCCGCGACCAAATGCCGGGGGTGTCGGGATATCCGACGCCCATCGGCGTGACAGCGGTGGCTTCGGTCAGGATCAGGCCGGCGGAGGCGCGCTGGACGTAATAGTCGCGCATCAGCGTGTTGGGCACGCGGCCCGCGCTGGCCCGGGTGCGGGTCAGCGGGGCCATGATGACGCGGTTGGGCAGGTCGAGCGCGCCGATGCGAATGGGGTCGAGCAGCGAGGGCATTAAAAGAAACCTTGTTCCAAATGGCTTTTCTGGGCGATCGATTGAAACTCCCGTACCTGGCTTACACAGACTTAACTGGTGGTCGGCTCGCCGAGGCGTTAAAGTCTCAAAGTTCGATATTCGTCGAATATAGGTAGAAGAACGCATGAAGCAACACCCTCACCCCGATGTGAATGACATCAATCTGATCGGCGTTCTGGCCGCCCTCGGTGATCCGGTGCGGCTGCACATCGTCACCACGTTGCTCGCGGAGGGCGAGAAGGGATCGACGGAATTCGATTGCCAGGTCGCCAATTCGACGCTGAGCCATCACATCAAGCAATTGCGCGAGGCCGGCATCGTCAGCCACCGCAAGGAAGGCACGCGCTGCTTCGTCGCCCTGCGCCCGGATATCGATGAAAAATTCCCGGGCTTGCTGCAATCCGTGCTGAAATTTGCCGACTAAACTTCTTGTCCGGAACAGCTATTCCGAGCGGAAGCGCGCCCGATAGGCTGCAGGACTGAGGCCCACGCGACGCCGGAAATGATGGCGCATCGTCTCCAGCGAATTGAAGCCGCAGCTTGCGGCGATGTCGCCGAGCGAGGCGCCGAGATCGCGCTCGAGCTGCTCGCGGGCCAGCCGCACGCGCTCGGCCACCAGCCATTCGCCCGGCGGCAGGCCCGTCGTCTCCTCGAAGCGGCGCTGGAAGGTACGCTGGCTCATGCCGGAGCGGGCAGCGATCGTCTCGATGCGGTGGGGCGCGACCAAATTCTGGCGCAGCCAATCGATCAAGGGAGCCAGCCGGGCGGATTCACGCTCACGCGGCACCGGCCGCTCGATGAACTGAGCCTGGCCGCCGTCGCGATGCGGAGGCACCACCAGCCGGCGGGCCACGGTGTTGGCGGCATCCGGGCCGAAATCGCGCCGGATCACATGCAGGCAGAGATCGAGCGCCGCTGCGCTTCCGGCGGCGGTCATGATGTCGCCAAGGTCGACATAGAGCCGGTCGGGATCGAGTACGATGGTAGGATGGCGCGCGCCGATATCGGCCGCATAGCGCCAATGCGTCGTCGCCTCCCGACCATCGAGCAGGCCGCAGGCAGCCAGCACGGCAATGCCTGAGCACAGCGACATCAGGCGGGCGCCACGCCGATGCGCGAGCTTGAGGCCATCGATGAGGTCCGCCGGTACAGGGCTGGCGATACCGCGCCAGCCCGGCACGATGATGAGATCGGCCTCCTCCAGCAATTCCAGGCCGGAATGCGGCTCGACCGTCAGCCCACCCGCCGCATGAAGCGGCCCCGACTCGATGCCGCAGGTGGCATAGCGATACCAGGAGGGCCCCATCTCAGGACGCGGCAGGCCGAAGACCTCATAGGCCACCCCGAATTCGAAGGTGCAGAGGCCATCATAGACGAGCACAGCCACGAGGGGGCCGCTGAGGGAGGGCATGTTTGGCATGATCTTGACGAAGTGTGGCATCAAGGCCATGACCAGACAAGATTTCTCTCGATGCTGCAAAGACCCGACAGGACGACGCTCATGAATGCCATCAATGTGATTGCCCCCTATCGTCACCTCGGCATGTGGGTATTCGATGATCCGAAGGTTGGGCTCGTACAGGAGCCTTTTGTTGGCGGCGCTGATACGCTGATTGATCAGGCGACAGCCCATATACCCAATGCAAGCAAGGGCTTCGTCATGGTGTTTTCCGCATCACCCTTTCCTGGCAGTACTTTCCAGCTGGAATGGCGACGCGCGGATGGAAGCGGCAATATCTACTTCTCGCCCGACTTCGGCAACGAAGGCTGGCTATGTCCGGCGCTGCTGCGGTATTTCGATCAGCCGCCAATGGCCATCCATGTGCAGATCAGAGCCCAGGATCCGCAATAAGTAGACTCAATCCTGCCGGACCTCGTTGCGGCGCATGCGCTGCTCCAGACGGCGCACCAGCAGGGTCAGGCCGATGGTCATCACCAGATAGAAGAAGGCCACCACCGTATAGGTCTCGAAGAAGCGGAAGGTCGAGGCCGTATAGGTCTTGCCGTTCTGGGTGATATCGGCAATGCCGAGCACGGAGACGAGGGAGGAATCCTTCAGCATGGAGACGAGGTCGTTGCCGAGAGGCGGCGTCATCGTCTTGAAGGCCTGCGGCAGCACGATGAGGCGCATGGTCTTGAAGCGCGTCAGGCCGAGCGCCTGGGCCGCCTCGAACTGTCCGGCCGGGATGGACTGGATGCCGCCGCGCACGATCTCGGCGATGAAGGCCGAATAGGCCAGCGTCAGCGCGAAGATCGCCCGCCATTCGAAGCTGAAATCCCGGATGGTGATCTCCGGCATGAAGCCGGCGGCGATGGCCGGGCCGAACAGGGCGACATAGCCTTCGATCAAGGCCGGGCCGACCGCGAAGGCGATGTAATAGAGCAGCACGATCATGGGCACGCCGCGCATGATCTCGACATAGGCCTTGAGCCCCTCCCCCAGCCAGCGCGACCGCGACACCAGCCCGAGCGCCAGAATGGTGCCGAGCACCAGCGAAGCAGCAAAGGCGATCACCGTTACCCGGATGGTGACGAAGAGCCCCTGCCCCACCACGCCGAAGATGATGCGATATTGCTCGCTGGCCAGGCCGCCGATCAGGACGGCCGTCCCCAGCACGATGAGGATCACCAGCCACCAGGGCACTTTCGACAGGAAGGAGGGTGGCGGCGGTGGCGCGTGAGACGTCGTCATGTGAAGGCAGGAAGATCCGGGAGTAAGGCAGGCGGCTCAAGGGTCGAAGCGACGGACAATTTGGTCATTGCGAGCGGAGCGAAGCAATCCGGACTTCGCCGCCCGCAGAAAACTGGATTGCTTCGCTCCGCTCGCAATGACACCGTGGTGCCGGGAAGCCGATCCCGGCTCAGTTCGCGGTCTTGTAGTCGAAGAACCACTTCTTATCGAGCGCCTTGGTCGTCCCATCCGCCTTCATTGCGGCCAGCGCGGCATTGACCGGACCGATGAGATCGGAGCCCTGCTTGAGGATGAAGCCGAACTCGTCATGGCCAAGGCCGTTGCCGACGATCTTGAAGCTGTCCGGTGAGGCGGCGATGTTGCCCTCGGCGCCGGCCTTGTCCATCAGCACCGTATCGACATCGCCCGATTTGAGCGCCTGCACCGAGGCCCCGAAGGTCTCGAACAGCTTGAGCCGCGGGCTCTTGTCGTTGCCGCCGAGCAGGTCGGTGACCGAGACGAAGAAATTGGTGGTGCCGGACTGGGCGCCCACGAAAAGCTTGTCGTCGGCCGCGAAGCTCTTGGAATCGGCGAAGCGCTTCTCGTCGGCCCTAACCAGCATGAACTGTTCGGACACCATGTAGGGGTCGGAGAAGGCGATCTGCTTCTTACGCTCGTCGGTGATGGAGATGCCGTCCATGCCGATGTCGAACTGGCCGTTCTGCACCGCCTGGATCATGGCGTCCCAGGACGAGGTCTTCCACTCGATCTTGGCATTGAGCCGCTTGCCGATCTCGTTGACCGCGTCATATTCCCAACCGATGCCCTGCCCGGTCTTGGGATCGGTGAAGTTCAACGGGAAATAGGCGTTCTCGGTGACGGCGACGATGGTCCGGCCCTTCAGGTCAGGCAGCGTCTGGGCCTCGGCCGGCCCCTGGGCCAGTCCTAGGGGAACGGCCAAGGCTGCGATGGCGCCAAGGGCGAGAAAGGTGCGGCGAAGCATCGGGAAACTCCGGTGTGGCGGGCTCAAGCCGCAACCTTGCCACGCGGGTTTCATGCCGAACAGGGGATTTTCACGGTCCCCACATGGAAAAAGCGGGTCCCCGAACCGCATCGCGGTTCATTTTAGCGTCTTCGAGTTTGCACGACCTTTGTCATTGCCGGGCCTGACCCGGCAATCCAGCTCTTCGATCCGGTTGCGCATGTGGCTTCTGGATAGCCGGGTCAAGCCCGGCTATGACAAATTGCAGTGTTTGCCAACGTGAGCTGCATCGGGTCGCAAGACCGGCCTTTGGCCTATTCCGCGATCTTGGTGGCCAGCAGCGCGACCGTCTTGCGATAGAGCTCGCTGCCGTTCCAGGCCTTGAGGGCGTCGAAATTCGGCTCACCGGGATTCCAGCCGGCGCCACGCTGCCAGCGGCCCGACAGGAACTTGGCGACCGAGCCGATCACGTCGGCCTGGCTCTTGACCAGATCCTTGTGGCCATCGCCATCGAAGTCCACGGCGTGCTTGAGATAGGAGGTCGGCATGAACTGGACCTGGCCGATCTCACCGGCCCAGGCACCACGCATCTCGTGCAGCGGCACGTCGCCCTTGTCGACGATGGTGAGGGCGGCGATCAGTTCGGGACGGAACTTGTCGCCACGGCGGCAGTCGAAGGAGAGGGTTGCCAGCGAGCGGATGCTCTCGAACTTGCCGACATTGGCACCGAAATCGGTCTCGAGCGCCCAGAGAGAAGCGATGATCGGCGCCTGCACGCCATATTCGGCCTCGGCCTTGTCGAACACCGCCTGATACTTCTTGATCACCTGCTTGCCGCGCTTGATGCGATAGGCATTGACCATGCGGCCCGAGAATTCCTCGAAGGTCTGCGAAAAGGTCTTCCGCTGGGCGCGATCGAGCCCGATCACCTTGGGATCGTAGGCAACGCCCTCCAGGGCGGCCATGCCCTGGGCGCCAATGCCCCTGGCCGCGGCATCCTTCTTGAAATTCTCCAGCCAGGCCGGGAAGCCGGCGGGATCGGTCGGCGTGGTGCAGGCCTGCACCTGGGTCTGGGGCTGCGCCTGCCCCTGTGGCTGGCCTTGCGGCTGCGGCTGTGCGGCGGGCTGCGCCCCGGATTGCGGCTGAGCTTGAGGCTGGGCTTGAGGCTGGGCTTGGGGCTCAGGCTGGCCTTGAGGCTGCGGTTGGGCTTGAGGTTGTGGCTGGGCCTGGGGCGACGAAGGCTGCGGCTCCGTCTGGGCCAGGGCTGGCGAGGCCATCAGCAACAGGGCGGCAAGCAAGGGGGCAGTGCGCATGAAATCATCTCGGAGGGAAGAAGAGCCACAAAAGCCAAACAAGAATGCGCAAAATGTGGCGGTTACCGGGAAAGAGCAAGGCCTGTCCCGGATGCGCTTGGAAGGCGGGATTCTCATGACGGCAATCGCGGCGTGACGCAAGAGGAAAGCGGCAACCGGCGGAGCGTCGCATTGTTGCGGGCGCGAATCTGTGGCACGGAATGCGCTTTCGGGCCTATGGGCCCGTCGCGAGGAGCCATGGCCTATCGTCCCGTTCTATGTGCAGGCGGCTGCGTCATCGACCGTGTCGGCGAGACCGCCGATGCGAAGGAGCGCCTCTACACCTCGAACATCGGCACGATGCGCACCAGCCTGGGCGGTGTCGCCCGCAACGTGGCTGAGAATCTGGCGCGCCTGGGCATCGAGGTCGGCCTCGTCTCGCTGGTCGGCGACGATCTGGAGGGGCGGCGTGTCGTCGAGGAAAGCAACCGGGCCGGCATCGACATGAGCTGCGTCAGGCTGGCCGCCGGAGCCACCACCGCCTCCTACACCGCTATTTTCAGCGGCGAGGGCGAGTTGGTGATCGGTCTCGCCGACATGGCGATCTTCGACCGGATCGAGCCCGAAACCATCGCCATCCGCATAGCCAGCTTCCCTCCGGAAGGGTACGTGTTCGCCGACGCCAATCTGCCGCCGGCCGCTTTGCAGGCCGTGGCGGAAGCGAAGGGACCCCGCCCCCTCGCCTGCGTGCCCGTCTCGGTGCAGAAGCTGGCCAAGCTCGTACCGATCCTGGCCTCGATCGATATCCTCTTCCTCAATCTTTACGAGGCGCGCGCTTTGCTCGGAAGCGAGGAGGAAGCGGAAGCCCTGGCTACAAGGCTCGCGGCGGGCCCGGTGCCACGCGGACTGCTCACCCTCGGCCCGCGCGGAGCCCTGGCCTGGGAAGCAGGCAAGGTAACCCCGATCGCAGCGCTGGCCTCCCGCCCGACCAACGTCAACGGGGCCGGCGATGCGCTGGCCGGGGCCACGCTCGCACGCCTTGCCGCCGGCGACGGCTTCCTCATGGCGGCCCACCGGGCCATGGCTGCCGCAGCCCTCACGGTCGAGTCGCCCCAGACCGTGCGTTCCGATCTCACCATGCAGGCCGTGCTGGCCCGCTACATCAATTCCCATCCAACCGAAACGATAGCATCATGACGTCCATTGCTCATTCCGCCGCTGTCTCTGCCGCCCTCAAGGCCGGCAAGCCGGTCGTCGCGCTGGAATCCACCATCATCACCCATGGCATGCCCTGGCCCCAGAACGTCGAAACGGCCCGCAAGGTCGAAGCGGCGGTCAGGGCCGGCGGTGCCGAGCCGGCAACCATCGCCGTGCTCGACGGCGTCATTCATGCCGGGCTGGAGGACAGCCAGCTCGAAGCCATGGGCAAGGCTACCGGCTTCCTGAAGCTCAGCCGTGCCGACCTCGGCTATGCCGTCGCCACGGGCAAGAACGGCTCCACCACGGTGGCCGCCACCATGATCGCCGCCGACCGGGCCGGTATCCGCGTCTTCGCCACCGGCGGCATCGGCGGCGTGCATCGCGGCGTCGAGAAGACCTACGACATCTCGGCCGATCTGCAGGAACTGGCGCGCACGCCGGTCTGCGTCGTCTGCGCCGGCGCCAAGGCCATCCTCGACCTGCCCAAGACGCTGGAGACCCTGGAGACGCTCGGCGTGCCGGTCGTCGGCTATGGCTCCGACGAATTCCCTGCCTTCTGGAGCCGCAAGAGCGGCCTGGCGGCACCGATGCGCCTCGACGACCCCGCCGACATCGCCGCCCTGATCCGAGCCCGCGCGGAATTGCGGCTCGACGGCGGCGTGCTGGTCGGCAACCCCATCCCGCTGGCCGACGAGATCGCCGCCAACGAGATCAATCCCGCCATCGAAGCGGCCGTGGACGAAGCCGATGCCATGGGCATTTCCGGCAAGGCTCTCACGCCTTTCCTGCTCTCGCGCATGCTCGACCTCACCGAGGGGCGCAGCCTGATCGCCAATATCGCCTTGGTGGAGAACAATGCGCGCCTGGCGGCGAAGATCGCCGCCGCGCTGTAATATCAGCCCGGTCACTGACGGGAGTGACGAATGCTCCCGCCACTCTGCTACTTCGGCAGCGCGCCGATCGACCAGGTGTGGCCGAAGGAATCCTTGCGCAGCCATACCCTCGAAATGCGTTGAGAGCGAGGTCAGTTCGGCCGGGCTTCCTGGCTTGCCTGTGCTGCCTGGTCCTGTGCAGCCGGATCATTCGCCGCCTGACGCTCCGGTCCGGGCACCACACCGACGGCCCGGCGGGTTGCCGCCTCGCGGGCGATTTCGGCAGCGACCTGCGCCATTTCGCGGCGCAGAAGGCTGTTGTCGGCCTCGATGCGCAGCCAGGATTCATGGGCTTCCTCGCGAAGAGCGGCAAGCTCGGCCTGCAAGCGGGCGCGCTCGATCTTCAGGGCACCGATTTCTTCCTCGGCGGCGCTCGGCTCCGCACTGCGGCGCAGGCGATTGAGCTCGGCGATCAGTTCGGCCTCCCGTCCCCCCGCCAGGGCCAGCCGGGCATCGCGTTCGGCCAATAGGGCATCCTTGCGGCGCAAATCCGCCTCCCAGTCCGAAAGTCGGACCAGGCTGTCAGATCGCTCGGTTTCGGCTACCTGTCTCTTGTCGGCCATCGCCTGCAATTCGCGCTGCAACGAGGCCGTCCGCGCCTCGAGCGCGGCGATGGCAGTGTCGCGCCGCATCAGCTCGATCGACTGGGTGGCGAGGCGGTCATCCTTGCCGGAAGCCAGTTCCAGCGCCTCCTGCAATTCGTGCTGATGCAGAACCGCGCCATCCTCCGCCGCACCGAGCTTGGTACGAAGAGCGACCAATTCGATGCGCAGGCTGTCATTGCTTTCCTGCGCCGCAGCAAGCTCGCGGCCGTGATCGAGGGCTTCGTCATCGCGCAGCGCGATGGTCACTCGCGCCGCCGCCAGCTCCGCCTTCAGCGCCGCAACCTCCTGCTGGGCGGTGAGCACGTCGCGCTGGCCATGGGCTGCACCGTCTTCCAATTGACCAAGCCTGGCGGCATCGACCCCGAGCAGGGCCTCGAGCCGGCGCAGCCTTTCACTCTGACGGCCATAGTCGGCCATCAGCTGATGCCGTTGGGCCCGCTCATGCTCGGCTTTCTGTTCAAGGCGACGGTGTCGCATGGCCGCTTCCGCCCGGACGTGATCCTGGGCGGCCCGCACCTGTGCCATCGACAGGGGCAACGCGGTTTCCATTTCACGACGGATCAAGCGACGCGCACGTCCCCAGATCGCAGGCACCATGGCCAGTGCGGCCAAGGCAGCGAGCGCTGCTCCGAGGAAAAAGGCAATCGCATAATCGAGCACGGCAGAGTCTCAGTACGGCGATATCTTCGCCGTACTATACGTCAATTCGACGACAATGCAGGATGAAAACGCACAGCGTGCTTAAAATCGCACTTGGATGTCCAACTGGCGTCCATTGCGTACGGTTTGTATAGATGATCTGACCGCAGCACTGGTATCTGCATTTCCCGGCTGGGATGAACACCAGCAACCACCCACAGATGCCGCACAGTTGCGCGGGATCAGAAGGGATTCCACGTCGCCGACGGCGTGAATTTGAGATAACCCAGATTGATGCCGAGACGGGCGCCGACGCCGGACTTGATGGGCACCACCATCATATTGCCATCACCCAGCGCAGTCATGCCGAAGCCACCGATGATATACGCCGAACCGGCGATCCCGGGGAAGCGGCTATAGATCTCGTCGATCCGATCCATATTGTAGACCAGCATCATGGTGCGAGCACCGTCGCCACCGAAATCCCATCCCACGGAGGGGCCCTGCCAGTAGACCTTGCGGTCGCCGACATTGCGCGTGAACATCGTGCCCTCGCCATAGCGAAGCCCGCCGATGAAGGCGCCCGACCCTTCCTGGCCGAGGATGTAGCCATTGGGCTCGCCCCAGCGCGCCACGGCCTTCTGAATGGTGAGCGCCAGATCCCTCGACACGGTGCCGAAGAAACGGTGGCCGGAATTGACGAGTTCGTTGGAGGAGATGCGCTCCGGCCGCTCCGACTGCGCAAGCGCCAGGGAGGGGGAGACGAAGCCGGTCGCGGACAGAGCCATGCCGGCCATCATGGTAAGAGCCTTGCGGCGGGGAAGAATGTCGTTCATCGCGAGCCTCGTTGGCTTAGGCCTCTGTAAGCCCTGTTTTGGGCGTCTGTGAGCCCTATTTTGTGGCCTATCAGCGTTAACAAATTGCTTCCAAGAGCGAAGTGCATCCGAATGGCTGCCCTTCCTGCCCTCGTTCTTCGTTTCGACGCGTCCGCGCGGGTCCCGGTGAGGCCACCGGGTCACAAGAGGCCTTGGCGATACGACCACGCGATTCCAGCAGGCAAAACGCCCGGAAACATGGCCGCATCTGCGCGGGATTGAGGCAAGGATAACGAGGAAAAGCCGCGGCAACTCAGCTATTTGCGAGGAGCGTCCTGGCCCCAGGCCACGAAAGCGACATTGCGGAAGCCGGCAGCGGCCTTGCCATAGAGAAAGTCTTCGCCATCGGGCATCAGCACCTGCCCGCCCGCGGCGGAAAGCACGGCATGGCCGGCCGCGACATCCCACTCCATGGTCGGCCCGAAGCGCGGATAGACATCGGCGACGCCTTCCGCCACCCGGCAGAACTTCAAAGAGGATCCGGCCTCGCGCCGGTCCGCAATGGCATATTCGGCCAGAAAGGCTTCGCTCTTGGCGTCGGGATGGGAACGGCTGCACAGCGCCGTCAATCCCTCGGCGGGGTAGGCCCGCGTCGAGATGGTTTCTTCGGCGCCGTCCCGAACGCGCCAGGCCGTATCACCTCCCGCGTAAAGCGTGTCGACCGCCGGCGCGAAAACACAACCGGCGACCGGCCTGCCATCTTCGATCAGGGCGATGTTGACGGTGAACTCGCCGTTGCGGTTGAGGAATTCCTTGGTGCCATCGAGCGGATCGACCAGGATGAAGCGCCTGCCGACTTCCGGAATCACCCCCTTGGCAGCGCATTCTTCCGCCACCACCGGAACGTCCGGCATCACATCCGCCAGCCGCCGCAGGATGATCGCTTCCGCCACTTCGTCCGCTTCCGTCACCGGCGAGCGGTCGTCCTTGATGCGGGCGTCGCATCCCTTGGCGTAGACTTGCATGATCGCAGCGCCCGCCTCACGGGCGATCTCGGCAAAGGCATGCGCAATCGCGTCCGGGCTGGGAAGGGGCGAGAGTGAAGTCTGAGCGGTCTGGGTCAAAAGGGCCTCCGATAGCAGCGGCCTGTTTAGTCCTGATTGGCGTCGTACCGCAAGAATATTGGGTCTGCTGCTCATCTTTGCACCCCCTTCGTCAGCGCACTCCAGGGTTGCAAACAGGGCGGAACGGGACATGCAGGCACCTCGCGCCTTCACATCCCGCGCCGCAGAGTCTATCTGAAAAACAGGTTCCCGAGACCTGATTCTCTTCCGATTTGCCTTTCTCTCCTGATTTATTCTGGGTGCTGCGATGACCGCTGGTTTTCAACTCGATGCGCTTGATCTGGCCGCCCTGCTCTGCTCTCGCGTCTGCCATGACGTGATCAATCCGGTCGGCGCCATCGTCAACGGGCTCGAAGTCCTCGAGGACGAAGACGATGCCTCGATGAAGGCCTTTGCCCTCGACCTGATCAAGAAAAGTTCCCGGAACGCCTCGGCCCGCCTGCAGTTTGCGCGGATCGCCTTTGGGGCCGCCGGCTCGGCCGGCGCTTCGATCGATCTCGGCGATGCCGAGAACGTCGCCCGCGGCTTCATCCAGGACGAGAAGGTGACGCTGAGCTGGTCGGCACCGCGCCAGTTCATGCCGAAAAACAAGGTCAAGCTGCTGCTGAACCTGCTCGTGGTCGCCACCACCACCATTCCGCGTGGCGGCTCCATCAATGCCAAGGTGACCGGTGATCCCGAGGCGCCGACCTTCGAGGTCGTCTCGCTTGGCGGCAATTCGCGCATTCCCCCCGGCCTGATCAGCCTTCTGGCGGGCGAGCCCGAAAACGGCACGCTCGATAGCCACCTGATCCAGCCCTACTACACCGGGCTGATTGCCCGGGCCGCCGGCATGTCCGTGACGATCGAGGCGATCGATGGCGGCGTGCGCATCACCGCCGCGCCTGTGTGAGGAAACATCCATGCCCCGTAAACTGATCTCGACCGGTTCCCCGCTCGAACGCAGCGCCGGCTATTCCCGCGCCGTGGTGCAGGGCGACTGGTGCTTCGTCTCCGGCACCACCGGCTATGACTATGCCCGCATGACGTTGCCGGAAGACGTCGCCACCCAGACCGAGAACACGCTGGCCACCATCGAAAAGGCCTTGGCCGAGGGTGGTTTTGCCATGAGCCAGGTGGTGCGCGCGACCTATTACGTGACCAGCACCGACCATGTGGAGACCGTGATGGCGGTCACCGGCGGGGTCTTTGGGGAGATTCGACCTGCGGCCACCATGCTGATCTGCGATCTCATCAAGCCCGAGATCAAGGTCGAGATCGAGGTCACGGCGTTTCGCGGCTGACGCTGTTTTGCTGTAAGTCTTGGTTTTGAAGGCCGGTTGCAGGGAGTGTGCCCTAATGCGCAGCGTACTGATCCGCCTGTGTCTGGCTGCCGCCATGCTGACTATCGGCCAGGGATGGTCACCGGCACGGGCGCAGGACAGCCAGGCCAAGCCGCCGGAGCCTCCGGCGCCCTCCCAACCCATCGCCCCCGACGAGCGCGTGCTTTCCTTCATCGCCGGCAATCCCGATTGCAGCGAGGTCACCGACGAATGCATCATCTGCGCGGTGGTGAATGGCAAGCCGATGTGTTCGACCCCGGGCATTTCCTGCGTGCGCAAGGATCTGCGCTGTACCAGCACCAAGCCGCCGACGCCCAAGCAGTGAGCGACGGCCTCGTATCGTACCGGTTGTCCAAGCCCGAGGTTGGCCAGGATTTGGCTGTCCAACGTCAGCCTTCTATTGGGCAGCGATGCTGCGCTCGCTGGCCTTTTCACGATCGTCGAGCGTCTCGACCATCTTCAGATCGTCCAGCGCATCGGTGAGCGCGCTCCTGGCGTCTTCCAGCTTGATCTTCAGATCGTCGGCCGAACCACGCAGATTGTCCCTGCGTGCAGTGGCTGCACGGGCATAGGTCGGATAGGCGAAATGGCTCGGATCGGTGATGCCAGCCTTGGCTTCCTCGGCCTTGATTTCGCGTTCGAGTTCGCTTGCCATGCGCTCGAACTCGGCCACCATGGTTTCGATCTGGATGACCTGGCGGCGTCTCTCGTCTGCCTGGAAGCGCTTGAGACGAATAAGGGTATCGCGCGACTTCATTACTCACTACTCCATCAGCCGCATCGGCCCGCCGCCCCTACCGTGGGGGACAGGCCGCACAATCGGATCGCCAGGCCATCGGCCCGGCGAAGACCCACACCATCCGGCATGGACGTGAATTCTTCCTTACTCGCCGCAAAAAAGCCGCGAACCAAGGCGGGACAGTCGACAATCAAGAAAATCGTACGCCATGATTTACCAAGTCGGCGCGCCATTTCTCCACGTCGCCGCCGCTTTTCTTAATATTTCTCCGGGGAGCAGCGAGCTGCAGCAGGACTACCGATTCATGCGGAAGATATGCTTCACATCAGACAGGAATCGTAGAATTAATACTGCGTTTACTTGTTTCTAACAACTTGAAGAAGCAGGCGGATTCGACGAAGCTGCTCCGCAGCGAACCGGTCTTCCTCCTGGGTCGCCGACGAGACTGCCACTCCGCCCACCATGGCGCGGGCGGCTCGGGGAAAGCTGTTGATTCGCTCTGAATCCCTAAGAACCTGCCCTGACGGTAACCATTAATTTACCTGCCTCGTTAATGATCCCTAACAACGGTCAACGAACTCACCGCCACGTTTGTCGAAATTCTGCGGCGAATGGGTGAGTCGATTGAATCGCTTAGGCGAGTTTCTTCATGTGAATGTTGACGCTCGTCGCTCACCGAATCTGTCTTTCAGGCAATGTGTTACAGGGAGTTTTGGACCTTGTTTTCAAGTTTCGCTTGCATGAGAGAATCACAATTTGTTAACCATGCCTGCGTAGCGTCGCGGTTGATCATCGACGAGGTGACTTCACCGTGCCGTCTGCGCATTCGCGACGGCGGTCGACCCTCCGAGGCCGCAGTGGGGGATTGAGATGCGCGTACTTCTTGTCGAAGACGATAGCGCCACGGCGCAAAGCATTGAGCTGATGCTCAAGTCAGAGAGTTTCAACGTCTATACGACGGATCTGGGCGAGGAAGGTGTCGATCTCGGCAAGCTGTATGATTACGACATCATCCTGCTCGACCTGAACCTCCCCGACATGTCGGGCTACGAGGTCCTGCGCTCGCTCAGGGTGGCCAAGGTCAAGACGCCAATCCTCATCCTGTCCGGCCTTGCCGGCATCGAGGACAAGGTGAAGGGCCTCGGCTTCGGCGCCGACGACTACCTGACCAAGCCCTTCCACAAGGACGAGCTGGTTGCGCGCATCCACGCCATCGTCCGCCGCTCCAAGGGCCATGCCCAGTCGGTGATCGCCACCGGCAACCTCGTGGTCAATCTCGACACCAAGACGGTCGAGGTCCATGGTTCGCGCGTGCATCTGACCGGCAAGGAATATCAGATGCTCGAGCTGCTTTCGCTGCGCAAGGGCACCACGCTGACCAAGGAGATGTTCCTCAACCATCTCTATGGCGGCATGGACGAGCCGGAACTGAAGATCATCGACGTCTTCATCTGCAAGCTGCGCAAGAAACTGGCCAACGCCACCAACGGCACCAACTACATCGAGACGGTCTGGGGCCGCGGCTATGTGCTGCGCGAGCCCAACGAGATCGAAGAGCGCATCGCGGTCTGACGCCGCACCTCCCCCACCAACGAGACGAGATGGCCGGGCTCAGTCCCGGCCTTTCTTTTTGGAAGGCATGTCGCCCCAGCGGAATGGCTTGACATCAAGGCGATGAACGAATGGCCTATGGTGTCCGTTCCCGCCTTCGCTGAACCCGCCCGCTCGGAAGCTTGCATGACAGTCTCTTCTACCTCTCCCCTCGGCATCCTCGTCCCGCTCGCCGAGGAGGCCGAAGCGCTTTTCGCCCTGATGAAGCAGGACGGCGCCACGCAGACGCAGCGCATCGGCGGCCGGGACTACCATAGCGGCCATCTCTTCGGCCGCCCCTGCGTGCTGACGCTCTCGCGGGTCGGCAAGGTTGCCGCCGCCACTGCCGCCGCCGGCCTCATCCATGCCTATCAGGTTGGCGCCATCCTCAATGTCGGCGTGGCCGGCGGTGGCGCCCGATCGGTCAGGGTCGGCGATATCGTGGTGGCCGATGCCATGCTCCAGCACGATCTCGACGCGCGCCCGATCTTCCCGCGCTACGAGGTTCCCCTGACGGGCGTGTCCCGCTTCGCCGCCGATGCTCCCATCGGCAACAGCCTGTCGGGAGCGATCGAGGCCTTCCTGGCCGAGGATCTGCCGCAGCTCTCCGCCGAGATTCGCGAACGCTTCGCTCTTGCCGCTCCTCGCCTTCATCGCGGGCTGATCATCAGCGGCGACCAGTTCGTCAACGGTCACGCGGCGGTCGCAGCCCTGCGCGACGACATTCCGGACGCCCTTGCCATCGAGATGGAAAGCGGGGCCGTGGCCCAGATCTGCCATGACTACGGCGTTCCCTGTGGCGTATTGCGCACCATCTCCGACAGTGCCGACGACAATGCCCATGTCGATTTCCCGGCCTTCCTCGCCACGGTTGCCAGTTTCTACTCCCACCACATCCTGCGGCGCTTCCTGCAGCGCGACGACTGGTGACTGGTTCAAGGGGCCTGTGCATAGCGGGCTCGCGGCGGACTGGCCGAAGCCGAACGGCATGCTATAAGGACGCCGTGCATTCAGCGGAGCGTGACGATGGTTGGCAGTCAGTATGGCGTCTGGGCGGCTCGTAGCGCCCTGTTGGCAGGTGTGGTCGCCCCGGCGCTCCTTCTCGGCGGCTGCACCAGCAGCATGATTACCGGTGTCTACGGCACGCCGACGGAAACGGCTGCGCCGACACAGACGCAGACCGCATCCCAGGTCCCGCTGCGGGTGGATTTCGACCCCGACACCGAGTGCCCGCAGATCAACATTCCTACCGGCGCGGCCGCCTACGGTCCCCCCAGTGCGCAATTCTCGATCACCAACTTCGCCCGTGAGTGCGATCTCGCCAGCGGCAATACCGTCACCATCAAGGTCGGCGTGGAGGGTCACGTCGCTTCGTCCGGCGGCGGTGGCTATTCGGCGCCAGTGCGTATCACCATCCGCGACCGCGACGAGAAGCCCGTCTACACCAAGGTGATCCGCGTCTCCGCCGCGGCGACGCCCGGCGGCGGTCCTGGCAGTTTCCGGGTGGTCGACACCTCGGCCCCGATCACCATCGGCCTGGAGCAGCCGCTCAGTTCCTATGACATCGTGGTCGGATTCGACGGCAAGGGCGGCACTGTCACCAAGAAAAAACGCCGGCGCTGAGCGGGCTCAAAATTCTTCAGACCTTTTCCCAAGGCGCCTCATTCTGTTGGGTTGACGACAGTTGAGGCGAGGGATAGCTTCCCGGCATTCGGCCGATCCCCGCGGAAGAGTTCGGTCTGATTCCCTTGAGGAATCACGGACCGGCGCCGAAGGAGCAACCGCCCCGGAAACTCTCAGGCAACCGGACCGCGGGGGAACGAAACTCTGGAAAGCGGCACGAATGCGCGAGCATTCGGGCTCACCGAAGGGCGTAAGTGGCTCCCAGTTCTTGCACCTGGAACTTGGGTGCGGGGTCGCGAAATCTCTCAGGTAACCGCGACAGAGGGGGCACAACCGGACATTCATTCGTCCGGCGTGCAACCTTTTGCCGGAGTGCCCATGGCCGAGCCAGCCGCAAGCCCAGATCAGCAAGCCCCGCTTCTCAAGACGCCTCTTCATGCCGAGCATGTCGCCCTTGGCGCACGCATGGTGCCATTTGCCGGCTATGACATGCCGGTCCAGTATCCCACCGGCATCATCGCCGAGCACAACCATACGCGCAATGCGGCCGGCCTGTTCGACGTCTCGCATATGGGGCAGGCCTATCTGATCGCCGACAGCCATGAAGCCGTCGCTGCGGCCTTGGAAACGCTGGTGCCGGCCGATATTCTCAATCTCGCCCCGGGCCGCCAGCGCTACACCCAGTTCCTGAACGATGAGGGCGGCACGCTCGACGACCTCATGGTGGCACGCTCGACCGATCCGGCCGAAGACGGCAAGCTCGGCCTGGTGGTCAATGCCGGCTGCAAGCATGCCGACTTCGCCCTGCTGCGCGACAAGCTCGGCGACAGCGCCCAATTGGTTGTCGCTGCAGACTACGCGCTGCTCGCACTGCAGGGCCCGCTCGCTGCCGCCGTGCTGGGCGATCATTGTTCCGATGCCTCGGCCATGCCCTTCATGGCCTCGCAGCGCGCGAGCTTCGACGGCATCGCCATAGGCCTCTCCCGCTCGGGCTATACCGGCGAGGACGGCTATGAGATCTCGGTTCACAACGACAAGGCCGTCACCCTGTGGCGCACGCTGCTGGCCGACGAGCGGGTCAAGCCGATCGGGCTTGGCGCCCGCGACTCGTTGCGCCTGGAGGCGGGCCTGTGCCTCTATGGCCATGAGCTCGATCCGACCATCTCGCCGATCGAGGCCGGCCTGATCTGGTCGATCCAGAAGCGCCGCCGCGAACAGGGCGGCTTTCCCGGCGCGTCGCGCATCCAGCGCGAAATCGCCTCGGGCCCCGCGCGTATCCGCGTCGGCCTCAAGCCGGAAGGTCGAGCGCCCGTGCGCGAGGGGGCGGCCTTGAAGAATGCGGCTGGCGAAACCGTCGGCATCGTCACCTCCGGCGGCTTCGGGCCCACCGTGGGCGGCCCCATCGCCATCGGCTACGTGCCCCCTGCCCTGTCGGCTGACGGCACCAGCCTTCTCGTCGAGCTGCGCGGCAAGGACCTGCCGATCCAGGTCGCGCCGATGCCCTTCGTCCCGCACCGCTTTCATAAATCGTAGAGGCATTTCAACGTGACCGGTTGCGCTGCCCCTGTCGTACAAAACTTATCGATTTCCATCCCCCAACTCCACCAACCGATTCCACCAGAGGACTGTCCCATGGCCACGATCAAATTCACCAGCGACCATGAATATGTATCCGTCGAGGGTGACGTCGCCACCATCGGCATCACCGACTACGCCCAGTCGCAGCTCGGCGACGTGGTGTTCATCGAGCTTCCCGCCGCGGGCAAGACGCTCAAGCAGGGCGACGAAGCCGCGGTGGTGGAATCGGTGAAGGCCGCCAGCGAAGTCTATGCGCCGGTTTCCGGCGAGGTGCTGGAAGTGAACGGGGCCCTGCCCGACGCACCGTCCACCGTGAACGAGGATCCGCTCGGCAAGGGCTGGTTCATCAAGATCAAGCTCTCCAATCCGGCCGAACTCGACGCTCTCATGGACGATGCGGCCTACAAGGCTCATATCGGAGCCTGATCCATGCGCTACCTACCCCTGACCGCCGATGATCGCGGCGCCATGCTGGCGAAGATCGGCGTCAACGGCATCGACGATCTCTTCGCCAGCGTCCCCGCCGACAAGCTCCTGAAAGCGCCGCCGGTGCTGCCGAACGCCAAGAGCGAAATGGCGGTCGAGAAGATCATGACCGCCTTCGCCTCGCGCAATGTCACGGCATCCTCGGTACCCTTCTTCGTCGGCGCCGGCGCCTACAAGCATCATGTGCCGGCAACCGTCGACCACCTGATCCAGCGCTCGGAATTCCTCACCTCCTACACGCCATACCAGCCGGAGATCGCGCAGGGCACGCTGCAATATCTCTACGAGTTCCAGACCCAGGTCGCGCTGCTGACCGGCATGGAAGTCGCCAATGCCTCGATGTATGACGGCTCGACCGGCACGGCCGAGGCCGTGCTGATGGCCCACCGCGTCACCCGCCGCTCCAAGGCGATCCTCTCCGGCGGCCTGCACCCCCATTACACCGATGTGGTGCATACCATCTCCAAGATGGCCGGCCATACCGAGGTGGCCATGCCCGCCGACGTCGACGGTAGCGAGGATCTGATTGCGGGGATCGATGGTGAGACCTCCTGCGTCGTGGTGCAGAACCCTGATATCTTCGGCAATCTGCGCGATCTCACACCGATCGCGCAGGCCTGCCACAAGGCCGGCGCCCTCCTGATCGCGGTGTTCACCGAGGCCGTCTCGCTCGGCCTCATTAAATCGCCGGGCGAAATGGGTGCCGACATCGTGGTCGGCGAGGGGCAGTCCATCGGCAATGCCCTCAGCTATGGCGGACCCTATGTCGGCCTGTTCGCCACAAGGCAGAAATATGTGCGCCAGATGCCGGGGCGCCTGTGCGGGCAGACCGTGGACGCAGAGGGCCGACGCGGCTTCGTGCTGACGCTTTCCACCCGCGAGCAGCACATCCGCCGCGACAAGGCGACCTCGAACATCTGTACCAATTCGGGCCTGTGCGTGCTGGCCTTCACCATTCACATGGCGCTGCTCGGCGAGAAGGGCCTGCGCAGGCTCGCCCGCGTCAACCATGCCAATGCGGTGAAGCTGGCCGACATGCTGGGCAAGGTGAAGGGGATCGAGATCATCCAGCAGAGCTTCTTCAACGAGTTCACCATCCGGGTATCAGGCAGTGCCGCCTCGCTACTGGAGAAGCTGGCAGCCCGGGGTATTCTGGGCGGCGTGCCCTATTCGCGCCTGTCGCCCAATGCGGAGCTGAAGGATCTGTTGATCATCGCTTCCACCGAAGTGAACACCGACGAGGACCGCACCGCCCTCGTCAGCGCCCTGAAGGAGCTGGTCTGATGTTGAACCGTCAGGGGCGTCCCTCCTCCCCCGGCGAAGGCGCCGAGGCCTTCAACCCCACCTTCACCGGCAACCGCGCCCTCATCATCGAGGAAGCCCTGCTGTTCGAGATCGGCCGCACGGATGTGACCGGCGTCGACGTCGAGGAGGTCGAGGATTTCGAACCGAGGCTCGGTGCCTTCGAGCGCAAGGATCCGATCGGCCTGCCCGGCTTTGCCGAGCCGGAGGCGATGCGCCATTTCGTGCGCCTGAGCCAGAAGAATTTCGGCATCGATACCGGGCTTTTCCCGCTCGGCTCCTGTACCATGAAGCACAATCCGCGCCTCAACGAGAAGGTGGCGCGGCTGCCGGGCTTTGCCGACATTCACCCGCTGCAGCCGATTTCAACCGTGCCCGGCGCGCTGGCGGTGATCGATCATCTCGCCCATTACCTCAAGACCCTCACCGGCATGCCGGCGGTGGCGATGAGCCCGAAGGCCGGCGCGCATGGCGAGCTCTGCGGCATGATGGCGATCAAGGCCGCCATCGCGGCCAGGGGCGAAGGCGAGACCCGCAAGGTCGTGCTGGTGCCCGATTCGGCCCATGGCACCAATCCGGCCACCGCCGCCCTGATCGGCTTCACGGTGGAGTCCATCCCTGTGCGCGCGGACGGCACCGTCGATCCGGCGGAAATCAAGAAGGCCCTGGGCCCGCATGTCGCCGCGATCATGCTGACCAACCCCAACACCTGCGGCCTGTTCGAGCGCGACGTCAGCGCCATCGCCGACGTGGTGCACGAGGCGGGCGCCTATTTCTACTGCGACGGCGCCAATTTCAACGCCATTGTCGGCAAGGTCCGTCCCGGCGATCTCGGCATCGATGCCATGCACATCAACCTGCACAAGACCTTCTCGACGCCCCATGGCGGCGGTGGGCCGGGCGCGGGGCCGGTGGTGCTCTCCGAAAAGCTCGCGCCCTTCGCGCCCTTCCCCTATGTCGTCAATGCCCGCGTGCTGGTCGAACGGGCCGAAGAGGTGATGAATGGCGAGACGCCCTTCGGCCGCCTCACCGCCTTCCACGGCCAGATGGGCATGTTCACGCGGGCGCTGACCTACATGCTCTCCCATGGCACCGACGGCATGCGGCAGGCCTCGGAAGATGCGGTCCTTTCCGCCAACTATATCCGTGCCGGCCTGGCTGATCTGATGTCGGCCCCCTTCGGCGACCAGCCCTGCATGCATGAGGCGCTGTTCGACGACACCTGGCTGAAGGATACCGGCGTGACCACGCTCGATTTCGCCAAGGCGATGATCGACGAGGGCTATCATCCGATGACGATGTATTTCCCCCTCGTGGTGCACGGCGCCATGCTGATCGAGCCGACGGAGAGCGAATCCAAGGCCTCGCTCGATCTGTTCATCGCCGCGCTGCGCGACCTTGCCTTGTCAGCCAGGCGCGGCGAGATCGAGCGCTTCTCCGGCGCCCCCTACCACGCCCCGCGCCGGCGCCTGGACGAAACCCGTGCCGCCCGCCAGCCCGTGCTGCGCTGGACGCAGCCCGAGCCCATCAAGGACGCGGCGGAATAGGAAACGATCATTCCCGCCGGACACAAGCCCGGCGGGGCTTGCACAGAGACCGAGCCAAGCATGGGCTTTTTCCAGCTCTCCGTCGACCGCAATCTCGACACCGAGACGATCAGAAGCGCCATCCGGCACTATTTCGGGCCGGACCGGACGATCACCTATTTCGGTTCCAAGGACGAAATGATCGAGAGCTGGGGTGCGAGTAGCAGCACCCCGCTCGACGTCCATGTCATCGTGGAAGCTCTGAGCGAAACCTATCCTCTCCTGCTCGAAGTCTGGCAACCCGGCCCGGACTCGCTCGAAGAGGAGCGACGCTTCGCGATCTATTTTTCGAAGGTAGCGGATTGCTACTCGATCATCACCGACGAGGAGTTGAACCCCTATAGCTGGTATTGCGTGCACCCATCGGGGAAGATTGAGACGATTTACCTCACCGACGCCGATATGGGCGTGGAGGAGTAAGTAACAGCAATTAAGCAAGGATGATGTTATCGTTTTGGCAAGAACGGATGCGGGTGCATGTAATAAACGCGTAAATCCTCCTTCATCAGCATAGCAGCCCATAGAATTGCAACCATACAAAGCCCCCCTACTACGACTGCAAATGATCCAGTAAATGCCAAAATAATCGCGAGGGCCAATGCAAAAGGCAACAATATAATCATAGTATATTCTTCTTTTAAATTTATCTCAATACCCTTTCTAAATATATCTTTTAAAATAAACCGCGCCCTGATAAAACTTACGGCAAGCAATAAAATATTAATTACAGAAAGCCACGGTAAGAAATCCAACAACGCATAATTCATATTATACAAAAATACAATTATCATGCCAATATTTATACTCAAAGCATCTAAGATAAAATCTTGAATTGCCGGTGAGATAACGACACCGAGAAACCCAACCTTCAGAGATTGCCCCTGCCCACTCATCGGCATCAATGCCGCAAACTCACGATCAGACGACTTATCCTGATTGAATTTCGAAACCATTTCGTCCTGATCTCGGCTTGATGAATTAAATATAGCGAGAAAGAACCAAAAAAAATTCGGAGACGGATTTAAATTGCCGGCAAGAAAATAGTCGAAACCAATCATTATACCTGCAATTAAGCCGACAACCACGAAACGGCGCCGCAGTCCAACCACTGCCTGTCGCCACCCAAAGCCAATGTTGAGGTTTCTCCATAAGAGACACCGCAGTGCTTCGACCGACGATACCGGCCCTTCTGGCGGAGTTACCGGCTCAAAGACAAAAGCAGAGCTACTCGGCATCGCTGGCTTGCGTTCAGTAGGCTGAGTTTGCACTAGCAGAGCTTTACTGACGGCCCCTATTGAAGTCTTAACTTTGTATCCAATTGGCTGCGAGGCGACAAGTCTTGGCAACTCGGTTGCGGGCCAGTAGAGATGCATGGCGATAGCAATCAGGCACAATGTCAGCATCAATACAGCCCATTCGAAAAAATGAGGAATCTCTGCCCGCCGCCCTGTTTCTTCAAGTACAAATAGTGCTGCAGCGAGGCCGACCAGAACACCTGCCTTCACCCTCGGTTGCATCTTCTTGTCGGAGCCAGTTCGTAACGCGACCAAGCCTCCCATGGCGAGGCAAGCCTGAATGGCGCAACAAACCAACCCTTCGGTCAAGGAACGTCGGCACAATCCAATGATCAAGGATGGCAGAGCGGTCTGGGCAGCCGCTGAAATAAGAAGTCCCTCGACGGCATAGCGGTCAAGGCGAGGAACGAGCAAGTCCTTTGCCGCCTCAACACGATGTCGGGCCACTTCCAAGGCATAGTACCAGCACGCTGCAGAAGAACCGAGATAGATGGGCATCACGCGCGTGTAAACTTGACCGTCGAGGCGCAGCAAAGGAGATATGACGAGTAGCACCACAAACGAGAGCAGATAAGAAGCTGCGGCTGCAGGATCGCAACCCAACGTCAATTTCAGCCAGATCTGCTCCCGTTTCATTGCGCAATCTCCACGAAGAGATCCTCGATGCCGAGCGTTCTGATCCCAGCCCGACGGGCGAAATCGGGCCAGTCTTCGGCGGGCGAGCGCCGAAGCACCAGCGAGATGGCGCCATCAGCCAGAATTCGACGATGAAGCTCTCCTACAATGGAGCTTTCCGGCAGTGCATGGGACGGCACGACCACCTGGGCCACGCATTCCTTGAGATCATCCGCCGGAGCATCCAGGATGACGCGTCCCTGATGCAGGAACAGGATACGCGAGGCCACGCGTTCGAGATCGGACACGATATGCGTCGAGAACAACACGGTGGTTCCGCCTTCCCCGGCCCGGATCACGATGTCGCGTAAGAGCTCCCGGCGGACCGCAGGATCGAGCGCAGCGGCGGGCTCGTCCAGGACCAGGAGCTCGGGACGAATGGCCAGTGCGCGCACCAGTTCGACCTGTTGGCGTTCTCCCGGCGAAAGTGCCGAGAGATTGCGATCGATCGGGATCTGGGCGCGCTTGAGTGCCTCATTCACATAGTCTCGATCCAATCTCGGATAGAGTCGGGCGATGAAGTGCATCATCTGCTTGACCGACATCCATTCGAGTGCGGTCGGGGTCTGCGACACATAGGCCAGACGTTCCTTGACGCCGTCGCTCATGGTCAAGGCCGGTTCGTCGAAGACCCAGGCCGTGCCGGCCTCGACTTCGATCAGGCCGAGCAAAGCCCGGATCAGCGTCGATTTGCCGGCGCCGTTTCGACCGACGAGCCCGACGATCTCGCCGGGCTCTATGCGCACGCTGACATTGGTGAGGGCCTGATGCGTACCGTAGACCTTACTGAGCCCAGCCGCGCGTATCGGCGTCGCTGCCGGAATCGATTGAGTCGACGCAAAATTCGTCATTCCTTCCCCTCCAGCAAGGCCGTCAGCCTGCGCAAGATGACGTCGTCGGGCAGTTCCAATTCACGCGCCTGACGCGCCAGTTCCACGAGATGAGGTTCGATCAGTGCGAGGCGCTGGTCGAGTGAGGCAGCGCGCCGGGACGACGTCGCGACGATCATGCCTCGTCCCTGCAGGCGTTCGAGGTGCCCTTCGGTTTCCAGCAGTGAATAGGCACGCGACACCGTCATCGGATTGATCGCATGGAAGCCGGCCACCTCACGCACAGAGGGCAAAGACGCGCCCTTCTCCAACTGGCCGCTCACGATCATGCGGCGCAATTGGCCGGCGATCTGTCGATAGATCGGCTCAGCCGCACCGGGCAGAATGGCGAATTCCGAAGCGTCCATGTGTATCAATATAGCAATACACCTGCGGTATGCAATCGCCATGAAAAGGAACGGTGGCCTCAGCCCCTATTGTGCTCGCTCACCTTCACTCGCCCCGGCGCGAAATGGGCCTCCAGCACCGGCAGGGCCTGGCGGGGATCGCAGCGCCCGCACATGAAGATGTCGAGGGCGGCATAGCCGGTCTCGGGCCAGGTGTGGATGCTGATATGGGATTCGGCGAGCAGGGCGACGCCGGTGATGCCGCCTGTCTCGCCGAAGCCATGCAGCTTGACGCCGAGCACCGTGGCGCCGCAGGCGGTTGCGGCCTTGCGCAGGGCGCGTTCGATGCCCGCGGCATCGGTGAGGCCCTGGCAGTCCCAGAAGTCGATGAGCAGATGCAGGCCAGGCGCGAAGGCGCGGGCCTGGATGGGCGTAGCATCCGCCGGCGGAGCCGGCCCGGCTCTCGAGGTTTGCGCTTGCGCTGCCAATGGCTTTCCCTGATCTGCCCGCGCCATCACAGCACCGTTTCGAAGGGATGGCCACTATAGGCCATGGCCCTCTCCGCCGCACGCGCGCCATGCGTATAGGCTTCCTCGAAGATGGAGACGCCGCTCATGTCGGAATGGGCGGTGAAGACCGGCGGGCGCTGCTGCAGGCCGGCCCGCCGCTGAGTGCCCCAGATGAAGCCCGGCACAGGCCGGATCATGGCATGGCCCCAGACCCAGACATCAACCCGCTCGACATGACCTTCGAGCTCGGGATGCACGGCGAGGAGCTCTTTCAGGAAGATCGCCTGCCAGTCCGCCAGGGGACGGGCGAGCGCCTCGCGGCGGGCATCCTCGGGCGGCAGATGGCTGATCGGCCAGTAATAGGTCAGCACCGTCCGCGTCGGGCGCATCTGCGTGATCTGATGGGTGGCGACGACATAGCCAAGCAAGGAACTGTCGAACACGACATTGTCCCAGCTCAGATTGGCGCCGGTGCCGCCGGGCAGCCGGTCGAGCGTGATATTGGCGACTGCCCAGGGGGCATAGGAGAAACCGGCGGCAAGGCTCGGATCCCGGAGCAACCGTGCCGTGACGAAATGCGGCGTCGCCAGGATGGCCGCCTTGGCCTCGATGCGGAAAGCCTTGTCGGCGGCCGCGTCCCAGACGTCGACGGTAACGCCATCACCCTTCGCCTCGACGGCATAAGCGAGCGATCGTGTCCGGATGCGGGGGCCGAGCGCGTCGGCAAGACGGCGCGCCAGATAGCCATTGCCCTCGGGCCAGGTGACCAGGCCCTGGTCCTCGGCATCGGCGCCGCGGCCGTTGCGGGCGGCGAAATAATGGATGCCGGCCCAGGCCGAGACGTCGCGCGAGCGCGTGCCGTAATCGTCGCGGCAGCAATAATCGACATACCAGGCCAATGACGGCGAGCGATAGCCCTCCCGCTCCATCCAGGCCGTCATGGTGAGGCCGTCGAGTGCCATCAGATCGTCGTCCTGGGAGCTCAGGTCGAGTGGAATGGCGAAGGCGCGCCGGCCGTCGCTGCCGATGCGCTGGCGAAACGCCTTCATCGCCGCAAAGAAGCGCTTGCCGTCGGCCTCCTCGTCGGCGTCGAGGCCGATGGAAGGCATCAGGCCCTCCTGCCAGCGCCCATAGCGATAGAGCCGCTCCGAGGGATCGGCGCAGAGGGCATATTCGTCATAGATGGCCGTGCCCTTGGCGTCGTAGCCGGTGATGACGCCGAAATCCTGGAACAGCGCCCTGACAGCCCTGGCCTCCTCGGTGAGCAGCGGCACGTAGTGGGCGCCCCAGGGAAAGGCACAAACCTCGTTGCGGCCGCTGGAAGCATTGCCGCCGGGAGAAGCCTCCAGATCGAGCAGAAGGAAATCGTCATAGCCGGCCTTGGCAAGGCGATAGCCGGCGCCGAGGCCCGCTATGCCGCCGCCCACGATGAGGATGTCGGTTTTCAGGATCTCCCCTGGTATCGGGAAGCTGCCGGTCCGCAACCTGTGACCGATGCGGGAAGACGCACCCACCAGTTCCCCGGGCACGGAACCACCCTCGCCGCTTCCAGTCATCCCCTTGCCCGCCAGCAATTCCCCGCCGACCAGCCCGGCGCCGGCCAGGCCGAGCGAGGCCGCCCCCAAGGCGAGGAATTGCTTGCGGCTGATCCGGGTCATGGTGAAGGCCGCCCTGAAAACGTCATTACGAGCGCAGCGAAGCGATCCAATCCGTTGGGCGGGGCAGAGCTGGATTGCTTCGCTGCGCTCGCAATGACGGCCGGCAGGGTCGAAGCTGAATATCTAATAAATGAGGTAATTGCCCCACTCCTCGTCGAAATAGCGCACCAGCGGCTGGTCATCGAGGCGCTGGATGGCGGTCTGGACATGGGCCATGTCGGGCGGGAACTGGAACATCGCCTTCATGGTGGTCACATCGAGGAAACGAAGCCCCTCGGGCAAGCGCTCCGGCGGACGATAGGGTGAGAAGGAGCCGATGATGAAGCCCCATTCCCCGAAGGACGGCACGAAGAGGTGATAGGCTGCTGTCTGGAAGCCGGCCGCTGCCAGCGTGTTGTTGACGCACCAGAAGGACTTGCGTGCGACCAGAGGCGAGGTGCTCTGGATCACCACCAGACCGTCCTGGTTCACCGCCGATTTCAAGAGGCGGTAGAAGGTGAGCGAATAGAGCTTGCCGATCGAGAAATTGGACGGATCGGGCAGGTCGATGATCACGGCGTCGAAGCGCATCTCGGCCGTCTTCTGTTCTCGCAGCCAGAGGAAGGCGTCGGCGTTGATCAGGGTCAGCTTGGGCGAGGACAGCGAGCCGCCATTGAGGCCCGTCATCATCTCGTTGTGCGAGAACAGGCGCGTCACGGCCGGATCGAGATCCACCATGGTAACGGCCTCGACCGCCGGATATCTCAGCACCTCCCGCAGCGCCAGCCCGTCGCCGCCGCCGATGATCAGCACCTTGCGCGGCGCCTTGAGGGCGCTCATCACCGGATGCACCAGCGCCTCGTGGTAGCGATATTCGTCGAGCGAGGAGAATTGCAGGTTCGAATTGAGGAAGAGGCGGATGTCGCGCTGCTGGCGGGTCACCACGATGCGCTGATAGGGCGTGGACTCGGCATAGATCACCGTGCCCGGATAGGCGCTCGCCTCGGCAATCGACTGGATGCGCTCGGACCAGGCGAAGCCGGCACCGAGCAGGGCCAGCACGGCGAAGGCGGCGGCCTTGTGCGCACCGCGCCGAAGGATGGGGGCCTTGATGGCATAGAGCACCCAGATCGCCACCAGCGTGTTGAGGATGCCGAACAGGAAGGCCGAGCGGATCAGGCCGAGATAGGGCACCAGCACCAGCGGGAACAACAGGGAAGCGAAGAGCGCGCCGATATAGTCGAAGGTGAAGACCTTGGAGACCAGGTCCTTGAAGGCGAGCCGCCCTTCCAGGATGCGCAGCAGCAGCGGGATCTCGATGCCGACCAGGATGCCGATTACCCCGACCAGCGAATAGAGCCAGAGCCGGAAGGAGGCGACATGGTCGAACAGGATGAAGAGGGCCGCCGCCGAACTGCCGCCGACCGCCCCGACCAGCAGTTCGATGCGGACGAAATGGCCGAGGAGATCGCGCTCGAGATAGCGTGAAAGCCAGGAGCCCACGCCCATGGCGAAGAGATAGGTGCCGATGATGGTGGAGAACTGCGTGACGGAATCGCCAAGGAGATAGCTCGCCAGCGTGCCGGCGATCAGTTCGTAGATCAGCCCGCAGGTCGCGATCACGAAGGCGGAGAAAAGCAGCAGGATTTCCACGAACGCGCTTTCGAATTACTGTTGTGGTGGGATTACCACCCAAACCTCACGTCATTGCGAGCGCAGCGAAGCAATCCAGGGGCCCTGGAATGGGACCGGCTGGATTGCTTCGCTGCGCTCGCAATGACTGAAAGGCCAAAGCATGACAGTCCTGCCTGACACGCCGTCAGCCATGGATCGCCGAGGCGATGATGATGGCGATGCCGAGCGCCACAGCACCCAGAAAGATCGCCATCGCGGTGTTGCGCTTCTCGCATAATTCCTTCCACACCTGCACCTTCGGCGTCAGCAGGTCGAGCAGCCAGAAGGCGATGACGAAAACGAGGAGGCCGATGCCGGAATAGACCAGCGAGGCCACCACATATTTCAGTTCGATCAGGCCCGAGACATCCATGAAAGCCCCCTATTTGTGATATGAATAGCCGCCGCCGGAGCTTCTGCCGCCGCCGAACCAGCCGAAGGAGCCACCATCGTCGCTGCTCCTGATGCCGCGGCTGGTGGTCTGCTTGGCGTGCCACATATTGGCCAGCGAATAGCCGCCGAAATTGCCGAGAGCCATGCCGAACACGACCGCCCCGGCGAAGATCATCTGAATCCTGCTCACGTGTCCTCGCTGCTGGAACTGCTGCTGGAATCGTCGCTCGATGAGGAACCACCGCTGTCGTCGTCATCGTCGCTGCTCGACGACCACCAATTGTCGGTCCCGGAATCGGAGTTGCTACTGCTGCTGCCGGCGGCAGCAACGAAACCGCCCGCCGCCAGGTTGCCGGACACCGATGGCGCTTCCTCGTCGATGCCGCCCTGCTCCCAGCGCGACTGCTCGAAGCGCCGGTCGCGGAAGAAGCCGAAGCCGGCGCCGAGAGCCAGGAGGCCGACGGCACCGAGATAGTTAGACCAGATCGGCACGTCGTGCCGGACCGTGACGGTGAATTTCTCCGAAGGCAGCGGATTGGCGGGCGCAGGAGCAATGGCGGGCTGCGAGGAGGGGAAACTGCCGCCCTGGCCATTGTTGCGCAACCAGGTCTGCAGGTAATCCTCGCGCGCCACCATCGGCACGGTCTCCGCCGCCTTGGTGAACAGGCCGGCATTGGTGTCGATCAGCAATTTGTAGGTGCCCGCCGGCACCGGCGACAGCAATTCGCTGGTGCGCTCGGTAACCCGCCCGCTGCGGTAATTCTCCAGCCCCTGGGAGGCATGGTAGCTGCGATTTGTCTCGACATTGACCAGGGCGACGTCGAGTTCCAGCCAATCGTCCTTGAGCTCGGCGCTGGTCTCGAACTCGACATTGCCGCGGCCATCCAGGCGGAACGGCTCGGAGGCGAAAGTCTTGCCCTTGTCGGCGGACGTCAGGGTGAAGGTCTGCGAGGCAACCTGGCGTCCGGGCGAGAGGGCGAGCGAGCCGAATTGCAGCAGCGTCGCCAGGCCGAGCGCGGCGAGGGGCACCCTCAGCCAGCGTTTGTGCGGATTGGGCTGGTTGACGCCGGGCCCATGGCGTTCGTCCGCCAGCGGCAGCTTGAAGGCCTGCGCCACCAGGCTGGGTTCGAGATAGACACCTTCGGAGACGATGATTTCCTCGGCATTGCTCTCGACCATCAGCCGGTGGGGCGAAGCGATATAGTCCGCCGTCTCGGTGACATCCGCCGTGGAAGCCCGCCAATAGAATTCGCCGGCGACATATTTGGTAAGCGCCTGCCCCTTGCTGAAAAAGGCATAGCGCCGCCCCTCGACCGTGAGGTCGATGGTGCTGCCGGCCGCCGGCACGTCGCGGGTGAGCATTCTCACCAGGGTCCAGTGACCGGCCTCCCGGACCAGGAAGCGATAGCCTCGATAGGGATTGTAGAGGAGATATTCGATCCACTCGTAATATCCCGTCCGGTCGCTCCGGCGCATATAGCCGACGACCTCCCATTCGACGTCCTGCAGCCGCCCGCGGGCGCCGATCGGAATCTCCGAGGGTTCCAGCGCAGCCTGCGCCTTCTGGATGATGCGCAGATTCTCGTCGGCGACGTCGATCAGCGAGGAGCACTGGCTGCAGGTGGCGCTGATCGACTGGCCGACGGCGCGCAGGGTCACCGACCCGCCGCAATTGGGGCAGGCAAAAGTTCGCGGTCGCCCGGGCGGTCGCTGCGCGGATAGAGGTGGTGCCGGCGGCGTGAGAGGCTCGTCCATCACCAGCCCTCCAGCGGCCTGAGATTGGAGAAGCGCAAGGCATCCCATTCCAGATAGCGGCCGAAATAGGCATTGACCTCTTCGCCATCATGTTCGAGCGTGGCGAATTCGCCCTCGGCGCCGACGCAATCGATCGACACGGTGCGCCTGCCTTTGGGGGCCGCAAAGGGCAATTCGCCCTCCGACCCCAGGCAGGTCGCCAGCTTGATGTCGACAGCCCTGAGCTGAACGCCATTCATCGCCACGGAGAAGCCCGGCCCAATGCCGGCGGTGCCCGTCTCGCTCCCCTCCAGCAGCGGCCGGCAGCGCTCCAAGGCTTCGCGCACGCCCCCCCAGGTCGCCTCCTCCGCCTCGAAGCTGACCGAGAAGAACCCTTGTGCCTCACCGATCCAGCCTTCCCGGCCGTCATCCAACAGCATGTGCCATTCGTTCCACAGCCCGTCGCTCCAGCCGATCTTCAGGCGTCCGATGATGGTGAAGGACTGGCCGTCGAACACGCCGCCGGTGCCGAGCTGAAGGGGACTCATGTCGTCGGGGAGCGCCGCCATCACGCCGAGCGACGTCACGTCCACATCGGTACGCACCACCATGGACTGGCAATAGGCACAGACGGCATAGACCGACTGCGCCGACCGGAACACGACATCCGCTCCGCAGGAAGGGCAGGCGAATTTACGCATTGGGCCTCGTATGGATCACGGGATTGACCGGCTTCCTGCGCCGAGGGACGGTTCCAAGATAAGGGCTCTGTCATCCCCGGCGAGGCCGGAGGCCGAGGGAAGGGGATCCAGGGGCCCATCGATGTTTTTCATTACCCCTGGATCCCCTTCCCCTCGCCCTCTCTCGCTGCGCTCGCGAGTAGCTCGGCCGGGGATGACACGCTCTTCGATTGATTTCCCGGCGAGCGGGGTCACTTGATCCGCGACAGCAATTCGGCCTTCTTGGCATCGAATTCCTGCTGGGTCAGGATGCCCTTGGCCAGCAGCCCGCCGAGCTTTTCGAGGAGCTGGATCGGGTCCTCGGCCGGCTGCACGGGCGCGGCCGGCGCCGCGGGGACCTGGGCCGGCGCCGCATTGGCAAAGCCCTGCGCCATGGCCTGGCCGATCGCCATGCCGGCGCCGAGCCCTGCCCCTGCCCCGGCAAGGCCGCCCGGATTCTCGGCGGCGAGCGGAATGGATTCGGCCGTCTGGAACTGGGCGTAGCGATTGAGATCGCCCAGCATGTTCATGGAACTGGCCTTGTCGAGGATGCGCTGGAGTTCCTCGGGCAGCGACAGGCTCTGGACGTAGAAGCTCTTGACGTCGATGCCGTAGTCCCGAAGCGCCGGACGGATGGCTTCCGCCAGCTTCTGCGAGAAGGCCTCCTGATTGGCGGCCATGTCGATGAAGGCGACATTGCTCTGGCCGAGCGTCGAGGCAATGGCGGTGAGCACGGCACCGCGGAGCTGTCCCTCGATCATCTCGGAAGTGCAGCGCTCGGCCGTACCGACCAGGCGCGACCAGAACGCGCCGACATCGCCGATCGCATAGGAATAATTGCCGAAGGCGCGAATGCGGATCGGGCCATATTCCTTGTCGCGGATGGTGAGGGGCTGGGTGGTGCCCCATTTGCGGTCGATCTGGTCCTTGGTGTCGAAGAAATAGACGTCCGACTTGAAGGGCGATTCGAAGAACTTGTCCCAGTTCTTCAGATAGGTCAGCACCGGCAGGGTCTGGGTGGTGAGCGTATAGGTGCCGGGGCCGAAGATGTCGGCGATCTTGCCTTCGTTGAAGAAGGCCGCCTTCTGCGTCTCGCGCACCACGAGCTGGGCGCCGTTCTGGATTTCCATGCCGGACATCGGGAAGCGGTAGGCCAACAGGCCCGGCTCCTCGGCCGTCCACTGGATGACATCGATAAATTGCTTGGAGATGAAGTCCAGAATGCCCATGCCCGTATGCTCCATACCGACGGATCGCAAGCCGCAGACAGCCTACTCTACCTAGCACGCGTGGCAATGGGAAAGGGTAACCCAAGAGACAGCATCATCTGCATCAGTATAGGGCCGCAGAACCGGCCTTCTTGGAGAACGGCGAAACCCTTCCACGCCTTTTCCGGGAGAATATGACAATCAGTGACGGATCAAGGGCATCGTTGCGATCGATATCGTCTTTTCGTGTGCTGCCGGCCATGCTGGCGAAATGTCGCCCCCCGCAACGGGAGAAGATGCCGTGATCCCGAACACTGCTGCCCGCGGATGGAACCGACGGCCCTGCCCAACGTGACATTAACGCACCAATTGGTTACTTAGTTTGGGAAACCGTCGCGGCATTGTTTGCACCCATTCCAAAAACGTGAAAAAAGCACGATCACTCCAAGCTCTTTCAAACCACCGGAGACTACTCGATGACCGACAGTGCCGATCTCGGCCCCCGCGAGGCGATGGAATATGATGTCGTCGTGGTCGGCGCCGGACCTGCCGGTCTGGCGGCCGCGATCCATCTCAAGCAGCTCAATCCCGAAACCAGCGTGGTGGTGGTGGAGAAGGGCTCGGAGGTCGGCGCCCATATCCTCTCCGGCGCGGTGATCGATCCGATCGGCCTCGACAAGCTGCTGCCGGAATGGCGCGAGGCGGACGATCGCCCACTGGTGACCGAGGTCACCGAGGACCAGTTCTATTATCTCGGCCCGTCCGGCGCCCTGCGCCTGCCCAATTTCGGCATGCCCAAGCTGATGTCGAACCACGGCAATTTCGTCGGCTCGCTCGGCAATGTCTGCCGCTGGCTGGCGACCCAGGCCGAAGCCCTCGGCGTCGAGATCTATCCCGGCTTTGCCGCCGCTGAAGTGCTCTATGACGACAAGGGCGCGGTGAAGGGCATTGCCACCGGCGACATGGGCATCGGCCGCGACGGCCAGCCCAAATCCGGCTTCACCCGCGGCATGGAACTCCACGGCAAATACACCCTCTTCGCCGAGGGTGCCCGCGGCAGCCTGACCAAGACGCTGATCGCCAAGTTCAATCTCGCCGACGGCCGCGAGCCCCAGAAATACGGCATCGGCATCAAGGAGCTCTGGCAGATCGATCCGGCCAAGCATGTGCCGGGCCGGGTGCAGCATTCCTTCGGCTGGCCGCTGGATTCGAAGACGGGCGGCGGCTCCTTCCTCTATCACCTTGAAAACAACCAAGTGGTGGTGGGTTTCGTCATCCACCTCAACTACACCAATCCCTATCTCTCGCCCTTCGACGAGTTCCAGCGCTTCAAGCACCATCCGCTGATCGCGCCGACCTTCGAGGGCGGCAAGCGCATCGCCTATGGCGCGCGCGCCATCACCGAGGGCGGCTACCAGTCGGTGCCCAAGCTCTCCTTCCCCGGCGGCGCCCTGATCGGCTGCGCGGCCGGCTTCGTCAACGTGCCGCGCATCAAGGGCAGCCACAATGCCGTGCTGTCGGGCATGCTGGCGGCCGAACACCTCTCCAAGGCGCTGGCCGAGGGCCGTTCGCATGACGAGCCAGCCTCCTACGAGGCCGCCTGGCGCTCCAGCGAGATCGGCCGCGACCTCTACAAGGTGCGCAACGTCAAGCCGCTATGGTCAAAGCTCGGCACCTTCGCCGGCGTGGTGCTCGGCGGCATCGACATGCATCTCAACGAAAAGCTCGGCTTCTCCCTGTTCGGCACGCTCAAGCATGGCAAGCCCGACTATGCGACCCTGAAGCCGATCGCCGAATGCAAACCGATCGACTATCCCAAGCCGGACGGCAAGCTGTCCTTCGACAAGCTCTCCTCCGTCTTCCTGTCCTCGACCAATCACGAGGAAGACCAGCCGATCCATCTTACATTGAAGGACCCCAAGGTTCCGATCGAGAAGAACCTGCCGGTCTATGGCGAGCCGGCCCGGCTCTATTGCCCGGCGGGCGTCTATGAGGTGGTCTATGGCGACGAAGCGGCCAGGAAGGATCCGCGCTTCGTGATCAACGCGCAGAATTGCGTGCACTGCAAGACCTGCGACATCAAGGATCCGGCCCAGAACATCAACTGGGTGACGCCGGAGGGCGGCGGCGGCCCGAACTATCCGAACATGTAAGCGGAGCGCGTGCGGGTGAAGGCGCTTCTTTACGCCGGCCTCGGGGTCATCCTCCTCGGCGCCGGCCTCTATCTGCAGTTCGGCACGCCCGGGGTTTCCCCGGCCGACCGGCTGCGCTGCGAGCAGGCCATCGAGAAGATCTATGGCGGCAGCGACGAGGCCAAATACACGCTCCTGCCCAAATGCAACGAGCCGGGCATGGTCGCCATGATGGATGCGAGGACCGGGGGCGTCGGTGCCGAGCAGGCGGCGCAGGCGATCGCGGCGGCCAATCGCACCGATCTCGTCGGCATCCTCATCAATTGCGCGCTGATCGGCGCCGGCATCGGTGCCCTGGGTGCGGCGGCGGCAGCCTCCCGGCAGTCGAAAAGGCGGAGCGAGGCCTGACTCCAAGGCAGTGCGGCTTGCCCCGTCTCAGGCATAAATCGCCTTCACGCCACCCTTCTCCAGCAGGTTGCGGGCACGAGGCGTCTCTTCGGTGACCAGCGTATCGATCGACGACAGCGTAGCGAAATGGTGCGCCGCCACGGTGCCGAATTTATCCGGGGTCGCCACCGCGACGACCTCGGCAGCCGCCTTGATCATGGCCGCCTTGATCGCAGCCTCGTCATAGCCGGCAGTGGTCAACCCGAACTCCTCGTGGATGCCGTGCACGCCGATGAAGCACAGATCGGCATTGATGGCGTGAAGCTGGTCGAGCACGCGCGCGCCCAGCACCATCTGGCTGCGCTTGTCGAAGATGCCGCCGAGCAGAATGACCTCCAGATGCGGATGCTCGGTCGTTGCGCTCGCAATCAGCGGACTGTTGGTGACGATGGTCGCCCGGAGATCGCGGGGCAACTGCCTGGCCACTTCGAGATTGGTGGTGCCCCCGTCGATGACGACCACCTGATCCGGCAGCACGAGCCCGGCCGCCGCCCGGGCTAGGCGCGCCTTCAGGCCTGCTGCGATCTTGTAGCGCCCCTGGAAGGGCAATCCGCCCGGCGAGACCGGCAGGGCGGCGCCATGGACGCGCTTGATCAGGCCTTCGGCCGCCATGTCCCGGAAATCGCGCCGGATGGTGTCCTCGGAAACCTCGAAATGGGCCGAGACCTCCTGGGTCGAGAGCCGGCCCTTGGCCTCCAGCTCCGACAGGACGAAAGCGCGCCGTTCATCAGGCGTGGATTCGATGGGCACGATGATTCCTCGATTGCACGTTTACGCCGATATCGATAGATACATGCATCTCCTATCACAACACCTGCCGACGGATCCAGCATGAAAGAGCTCCTGTTAAAGGGCAACGTCATCCTCGAAGACGCCATTCACGAAGACGCCGTGATCCGCTGCACGGACGGCCGGATCGACGCGATCGAGCCCTATGCTTCCACGCATGAAGGCAAGGGATTGCTCGATTTCACCGGCCGCTATTTGTCGCCGGGTTTCGTCGACATTCACGTGCATGGCGGTGCCGGCGCCGACTATATGGATGGCACCATCGATGCCGTGCGACGGACCAATGTCGCCCATGCCAGGCACGGCACGACCTCGATCTTTCCGACCACCACGACGGGTTCCTTTGCTCAGCTCGATGCGATGGTGAAAGCGTGCGAAAATGTGCAGGCATCCTGGACGCCCGCGGACGGCGCCCGCATCGCCGGCATCCATTTCTACGGCCCGTATTTCGCGGAGGACAAGGTCGGCATCCACGCGCCGGAGGGCCGGCGCGACCCGGTGCGGGAGGAATATGAATATTTCCTCGGCCGGAAGATCATCAAGATCGCGACCTGCGCCTCCGAACTGCCCGGCGCCCTCGATTTCTTCGGCCATGCCCGCGAACGAGGCTGCTTCGTCACCTGCGGCCATTCCAATGCCTGCTGGAGCGAGTTGGAGGCGGCCTTCGCGCATGGCATGCGCCACGTCGACCATTTCTGGTGCGCCATGAGTTCGGTCACTTCCCTGCGCAAGCGCTTCGGCACGCCCATGCAGGCCGGGATGGAGCAATATGTCCTCGCCAACCCGGCGATGAGCACCGAGGTGATCGCCGACGGCGTCCACCTTTCCGACGACCTGCTGCGCTTCGCCTTCCGCCTGATCGGGCCCCGGCGCTGCTGCCTCGTCACCGATGCCAACCGCGCCATGGACATGCCGCCCGGCCAATATCGCTTCGGCTCACAGGCGGACGGCAGCTGGGTCTGGAGCGACGGCCATTCCGTCCGGGGCGCGGACGGCAGCCTGGCGAGCTCGATGCATGGCATGGACCGGATGGTGAAGACCATGGCGAAGGCCATCGGCCAGGACCTGCCCGCCATCATCCGCATGGCCTCGCTGACGCCGGCCGAGCTTACCGGCATCGCCGGCGAGGTCGGCAGCCTAGCGCCGGGCAAGCGGGCCGACATCGTGGTTCTCGATGGAAATTTAGAGGTCGAACGCGTCTTCATCGATGGCGAGCCCCTGTCCGTCACCGCTGCGGGGACCGATCAGGCAGCCTGAGCGCCCACCGCCCTCGCCTGCCAGAAGGCCGCGCGCGGGGTCAGGGCGAGGACGATGCCGATGACGGCTGGTTCTGCACGCCGGTGAAGATGAAATCCTCGGGCGGCAGCGAGCCGTAGACGAAGGGCTCCTGCCGGTTTGCGGTTCGTGACATCACGTCGCTGGTCACGAAGCGGAATACCTTGTTGATCTCCAGCCCTGGTTCCACCACCCGTCTGGCGAAGGCTTCGGCAAAGGCGCTGTGCCGGCTGTCGCCATCCTCGGCCACCGTGCCCTCCTTGGCCGAATAGACCACCAGCGTCGCTCCCGAAGGCTCGACCCGCGAGAGGCCGCGCCCGACCGAGCGGGTTGCGGCCGTCATCGTCATCTGCGCGGCAAAGGGGTTGTTGCGGCAGGCATCCAGCAGCACCAGCTTCAGGCGGCGCGCGCCGCTCAACGCCGACAGGACTCGCTGCAGGCTGACGGTTTCGTCGGGGACATCGCGATCGGACTGCAGCCTTGCATCGACGGGGATGAGATAATTCTGCCCCGTCAGCTCCATGCCATGGCCGGCATAATAGAGGATGGCCCAGTCGGCCGTATCGGCCTTGGCAGAGAAAGCCCTGAGGGCATCGACCATGCCGGCACGCCCGAGATCGTAGGCGACCGTGACGTCCTGCACGCCAGCCGTTCGCAGAGCCGCGGCGACGAGGTCAGCGTCACGCCTGGGATTGGGCAGTTGCGACACGGCCTGATAGCGCGAATTGCCGATGACCAGCGCGACCCGCCGCGATCCGTCGGCCGTAGCCTTCTGGGCGGCGGCCGGCAGGTTCTTCTTGCCGGCCTCGGCCTGCTGCACTGCCTTCGAGGCCCGGAAGAGCGTCACATAACGCTGGACATTGGGCAGGTTCGGATTGATCGAGAAGGCCATTTCCATGTCGGACAGGCCGGCTTCCCTCTCCTCGAGGCGCCAATGGGCCAGTCCGCGATTGAGATAGGCCTCGGCATAGTCGCGCCGTGTCGCGATTGCCGTGTCGCAATCCGCCAGCGCCTCCCGCAATGCGCCCTTGGCCAGATAGAGCGCGCAGCGGCCCGAATGGAACTCGGCCATGCCGGGATTCAGGGCGATCGCCTTGCTGACATCCGCGATGGCCTCGTCGATCTCGCCCTGGGCGTAATGCAGGTTGGCACGGTTGTTATAGGCGTTGAAATTGCCGGCATCGGCCGCGATCGCCCTGTCGAAATCGGCCATGGCGAGGTCGTAGCGCTTGAGGTTGACATAGGAATTGGCGCGATTGCTGTAGATCAGCGAGACCCCCTGCTTCAGCGAGATTGCCCTGGTATAGTCGGCGACGGCCTTGTCATGGCGGCCGAGCCGCTGCTGCAGATTGCCGCGATTGGCAAAAGCGGGGCCCATACGCGGATCGAGATCGACGGCGCGCGAATAATCGGCGACGGCGTTTTCGATATCGTCCTGCTCCGAACGGGAATTGGCACGATAGAAATAGACCTCCGCCGATCCCGGCTTGATGGCGATGGCCTTGTCATAATCGTCGATCGCCGCATTGTGGTCGCCGAGTTCGGCAGAGCTGAGGCCACGAAAGACATAGGCCAGATAGCTCTTGTCGTTATGTCGGATCGACGCGCTGAGATCGTTGATCGCAAGGCCATATTGCTTCTGCCGGTAATAAGCGCGCCCGCGCTGCAGGTAGGCGGTAGCCTGGCTGCCAGGCGTCACCGAGATGCGGTTGATGGCGGCAGTACAGGCAGGAATGGCGACGGCCGGATCATCCGAGGCGCAGCCGCCCTTGGGAGCCGCGGCTGCCTGGCCGGCCAGCCACAGGAGCATTGCCGCAGCCACGATCATCAGGCGATATGCGTTCATGATCCCGCTCCCCGGCGCCCCGGCTCGATCCTGCCGACGGCACGGCGACGGCAAAGCCGCCCGCCTCCCCTCGTCCCTATCGCGCCGAACATGGCCGTCAATCGAGCGCAGGTCGACAGCTTTCTTCGCTTGGAGCGACGCCCGGCTCTTTCATCAACGCCCGGAACGGATCAGCCGCACCGCGCATGCGACGGCAAGCGCGATCAGCACCAGCGTGAAGCCGACCACGGCCTGCCATCCCCCGACGCTCCAGAACCAGCCGCCCGTCGAGCCCACGATGCTGGCGCCGAGATAATAGGCGAGCATGTAGAGCGAGGCGGCGTGGCCCTTGCTGGCACCGCCCAGCCGGCCGACCCAACCGCTCGCCACCGCATGGCAGGCGAACTGGCCCGCCGTCAGCACCGCAATGCCGGCAATGATGCCGGTGAGGCTCGAGGAGAGCGTGAGGCCGATGCCAACCGCCATGGTCAGGAGGCCGGCGATCAGCACCGGCGCCCGCCCCAGCCGGTCGGCTGCCATGCCGCCGAGCGAGGAAGAGACGGTGCCGAACAGATAGACGGTGAAGATCAGGCCGGTCTGCGTCGGGCTGAGGTCGAAGGGCGGCGCCATCAGCCGGAAGCCAGCGTAATTGTAGACGGTCACGAAGCTGCCGAAGCCGCAAAAGGCAACGGCGAACAAAAGCGGCTTTGCCAGCACGGCACCGGGCCTCTCCCGGCCGACATGCGAAGCCCACGCCCTGAGGTGATAGCGAAGATCGAAACCCTTGCGCGGCGTGAAATGCCGCGAGGGCGGCAGGAGCAGGACGAAGCCGAGCGCCAGGACGAGGCCGCCGAGACCGACGATCGCCAAGGCGAGCCGCCAGGTCAGGAATTCAGCAAGGATGCCGGTCAGCACCCGGCCCGCCATGCCGCCAAGCGCGGTGCCCGCAATATAGAGCCCCATGGCAAAACCCAGGCCATTGGGCTCGATCTCCTCGGCCAGGTAGGCGATGGCGATGGCCGGTACCCCGCCAATGGCCAGCCCTTCGACGGCACGCAAAGCCAGGATGGCATGCCATCCCGGCGTGACCGCCACGGCAAGATTGAGGAGGCTGGCAAGGCCGATGGAGGCGAACATCAGTTCGCGCCGGCCGAATCGCTCCGAAACGGCGGCGGCCGCAAAGATGGCAAAGGCGAGCGCGCCGGTGGTCAGGGAGAGCGCCAGCGAACTCTGGGCCGCGCCGACATGGAATTCCTCGGCCAGCAGCGGCAGCAGGGGCTGAACGCAATAGATCAGCGAGAAAGTGCCGAAACCGGCGAGGAAGAGAGCGAGGCTGATCTTGCGGTAGGCAGCCGACCCGCGAGCGACATGGGGCACGGGGGGCGCATAGGCGGCGGGAGCGGACATGACCAAGGGGTCGTATCCCAGCGTCAGCTTGTCAAGCACCGATCCCGGGCCATTCCAAGAGGAGCGGTCGATACCTGCCGGCACGGGCGCCCGCTGGGGTTGCAGGCCGGCGGCGGCCGATCGAAGACGGGCAAAACGGCCCGGCAAAATCGGCGGATTAGCGCGGAGGGTGGGTTGTTCCCTCGCCTCAAAGCAGCCATGGTAGCGGCGAATAATTCGCGACTGCGTCGCCTGTGTCGAGGCGGCCGGCTGATTCGGAGTTTTCTTCCCTGTGCCCCTGTCTTCCCGCACGTCTTTTTCCGCCGCCTTGTTGGCGATCGCCCTCTCGACGACCCTGATGGCGCCGGCACTGGCGGCCAAGGCGCTCGAACGTCCATTCCGGCCGACTTCCGCTTCAGGCAGCCTGTTGGCCGGGCGACTGGCCGCCAATGTGCGCGACGACGACAATGCGGCCTCCTTCTATGCCAAGGCGCTGAGCAGCGGCCTGTTCAAGGACGAGCAGGCTCGCCAGGAGTTGACCAACCGCACCTTCATTGCCTTGCTGACCTCGGGCGAAATGGACAAGGCCGTCACCTTCGCCCGGCGCGTGGTGGCGATCGACAAGAAGAACCCGATCGCCCATCTCGTGCTCGGCATCAGGGCGTTGAAGGGGCGGGACTACACCAAGGCCCGCGACGAGCTCGCCTTCACGCTCGACAAGCCCATCCTGCAGCTGGCGACGCCCCTGATCTCAACCTGGACCTATGCGGGTGCCGGCCAGACCAAGAAAGGCGTGGTGGCCAGCGACGACATCTCGTCCAATGACGGCTTTTCCACCTTCAAGAATTTCTCGACCGGCATGATGCTCGACATGGCGGGGATGCGCGATGAGGCGATCGCCCGGCTCAAGGACGCCCATGAGCGCGATGCCAATGCCGTCTCCATCGTCGACGCCTATGCCCGGGCACTGGCGCGCGCCGGCAAGAAGGACGATGCGCTCAAGGTGCTGGAAGCCTATTCAGCCAAGGTGCCTCGCCAGCCGATCGTCGCAGCACTGATCGCCGACATCAAGGCGGGCAAGCGCATCGCGCCGGCCGTGACCACGGCCCAGCAGGGCGCGGCCGATATCCTGGTCTCGGTCGCCGCCGGCATCGCCAAGCAGGGCGGTGCCGACTATGCTGTGGTGTTCTATCGCCTGGCGCTGTATCTGGAGCCCGCCAATGCCACGGCCCTGATCGGCCTCGCCGAACTCTACAGCGACCTCAAGCAGCCCCAGACCGCCGAAACCCTGTTCAAGAGCGTGCCCGCTTCCTCGCCGCTCAAGCGCAACGCCGAAATCGAGCTTGCCACCACGCTGGACGAGCTCGACAAGACGGATGAGGGCGTGGCGCATCTGAAGAAGATCATTTCGGCCAATCCGCAGGATCTGGACGCCATCATCTCGCTCGGCGGCATCTTCAATCAGCGCAAGCGCTGGGAAGAGGCGTCCGTGGCGTTCTCGCAGGCGGTCGACGTGATCGGCAAACCCACCCGCAATGACTGGGCCACCTTCTATTACCGCGGTATCGCCTATGAGCGCATCAAGCAGTGGCCCAAGGCCGAGGCGGACTTCAAGAAGGCGCTCGAACTCTTCCCCGACCAGCCCTCGGTGCTGAACTATCTCGGCTATTCCTGGATCGATCAGGGCATGCATCTCCAGGAAGGCATGGAGATGATCAAGAAGGCCGTCGATCAGCGCCCGGACGACGGCTATATCGTCGACAGCCTCGGCTGGGCCAACTACAAGCTCGGCCAATATGACGAGGCGGTCGAACAGCTTGAGCGCGCGGTCTCCCTCAAGCCGAGCGATCCGACCATCAACGACCACCTCGGCGATGCCTATTGGAAGATCGGGCGTAAGCTGGAGGCGACCTTCCAGTGGCGCCACGCTCTCGATGCCAAGCCCGAGCCGGACGAGAAAGCCAAGATCGAGCAGAAGCTGAAGGACGGCATGCGGGACACGGCCTCGGCCGATGCCAGCAAGACCGGTGACGTGGCCAAGTCTCCTGATGCGACCAAGTCTCCTGATGCGGCCAAACCGGCGGATGCGTCCAAGCCCGCGGACGAGGCAAAACCCACCGATGCACCGAAGACGCCGGATGCTGCCCAGCCCTCGCAGCCCGAAAAGCCGGCCGATGCCGACAAACCCGCGGAAGCACCCAAATCTACTGACCAAAGCAAGCCTGCTGACGCTCCCCAGCCCGCAGGCGAGACAAAGCCGGCCGACACACCCAAGCCGGCCGATACTTCCAAGCCGACTGATCCCTCCAAACCGACCGAGGCTCCCAAGCCCGTCGATCCGGCTAAGCCGGCTGATGCACCCAAACCTGCAGAACCCGTGAAGCCTGCCGCGCCGTCCAACAACAATGGCGGCTGACGTTCCGGGAGCGGGCGAGGCGAGAGTCTCGCCTGCCCGGCTGAGCGAGAAAGCGCGTGCCAAGGTGAATCTGACCTTGGCCGTGCTGGGGCGACGCGCTGACGGCTTTCACGTGCTCGACAGCCTGGTCGCCTTTGCCGATATCGCCGACGAGCTCAGTCTCGAACCGGGGCCCGGCCTTTCCCTGGAGGTTTTCGGGCCTCGTGCGGAAGAGACCGGCAGCATTGGCGACAATCTCGTCCTGAAAGCGGCCAGGGCCCTCGCCGAGAGGCATGATGGCCTCATGCTCGGCCATTTCCGCCTCGACAAGCGCCTGCCGGCGGCCGCCGGCATCGGTGGCGGCTCCTCCGATGCCGCAGCTGCCCTGCGCCTGCTCGCCCGCGCCAATGGCCTGCCGTTGACGGACAAGAAAGGTTCGATTGAGGAGACAGTCCTGGCCGCTGCCCGCGCCACGGGCTCGGACGTGCCCGTCTGCCTGCAAGGCGTCAGCCGCTGGATGCGTGGCGCAGGAGAAACCCTGTCCGTTCCAGTTCCCCTGCCCCCCCTGCCCGCCGTCCTGCTCAATCCGGGGATTGCCACGCCGACGGCGGACGTCTTCCGAGCGCTTGCCCTTCCCGTGGGGTCGGTCGCCTCCCCCGACCTTTCCCTGGCCGCGACCATCGAAGGCGAGCGGCGTCCGGCGGCATTGATCGGCCATCTCGATCGGGGCCGCAACGATCTCGAACCACCGGCCCTTGCCCTGCGCCCTGCCATCGGCGAGGCGCTCGCCGTCTTGCGTGACCAGCCCGCCTGCCGTCTCGCCCGCATGTCAGGCTCGGGTGCCACCGTGTTCGGCCTCTTCGAGACGGCGGAGACCGCAGTCGCAGCAAGACAAGCAATCGCACGGCATCGACCAGGCTGGTGGGTGGTGGACACCGCCATCGGCTGAGGAAGGAACTCCTGGGAACGCGGACGTCCTCGTCCGCTCCTCCCCCCAAGCGCAGCGTTTCCAAGAGCGGGCGAGGACGTCCGCACTCCCAGGGAATACGCTTCGACATTGCATCCTGCCCCCTGATCGGGCAAAGGTCCGGCCAACGGAATTTCTGCAGGCGGTGACGATGAACATTCTTCTGATCGGATCGGGCGGGCGCGAACATGCCCTGGCCTGGGCGATATCGGCAAGCCCGCTCTGCGAGAGGCTCTATGCCGCGCCCGGCAATCCCGGCATGGAAGAATGCGCGATCTGTGCCGCCCTCGACCCGGCCGACCATCCGGCGGTGATCGCCTTCTGCCGCGAGAACGAGATCGACTTCGTGGTGGTGGGTCCCGAGGCGCCGCTGGTCGCCGGCTTGGTCGACGATCTCGCTGCGGCCGGCATCAAGGCCTTCGGCCCTACCAAGGCCGCTGCCCAGCTCGAAGGCTCGAAGGGCTTTACCAAGGATCTTTGCCAGGAATTTTCCATCCCGACCGCTGCCTATCGGCGCTTCACCGATGCTGTCGCTGCGCGCGCCTATGTCCGCGAACAGGGCGCCCCGATCGTGATCAAGGCCGATGGCCTGGCCGCCGGCAAGGGCGTGGTGGTGGCGATGACGCTGGACGATGCCCTTGCCGCCGTCGACGCCATCTTCGCCGGCAGCGTCGGCGAGGCCGGCCACGAAGTGGTGGTGGAGCAGTTCCTGGAGGGCGAGGAGGCGAGCTTCTTCGCCCTGTGCGACGGCACCACCGCCCTTCCCCTCATCTCCGCGCAAGACCACAAGCGCGTCTTCGATGGAGACAAGGGCCCGAATACCGGCGGCATGGGCGCCTATTCGCCTGCCCCCATCATGACATCAGAGATGGAAGAGCGCGTGATGGAAACCATCATCCGCCCCACCGTACGGGCCATGGCCGCCCGCGGCACGCCGTTCAAGGGGGTACTCTTCGCCGGCCTGATGATCACCAAGGACGGCCCTGAGCTGATCGAGTACAATGTCCGCTTCGGCGATCCGGAAACGCAGGTTTTGATGCCGCGGCTGCGCTCGGACCTGTTGCCGGCCCTGATCGCCTCGGCCGACGGCGTGCTCTCCACCATCTCCCTGCGCTGGAAGAACGACGCGGCGCTTTGCGTGGTGATGGCGACCAAGGGCTATCCCGGCAGTTTCCAGCGCGGCTCGGAAATCCGGGATCTCGCCAAGGCGGCTTCGCTCGACGACGTGCTGGTCTTCCATGCCGGCACCAAGCGCTCGGGCGACCATATCCTCGCCAATGGCGGACGCGTACTCGGCATCACCGCCAGCGGCAAGACCGTCGCGGAGGCGCAGAAGCGGGCTTATGAGGCCGTCGATCTCGTCGACTGGCCCGAAGGTTTCAGCCGCCGCGACATCGGCTGGCGCGCCATCGGCAAGGCCTGACATGACGCCCACGGTCACGCGTTCCAGCAAGACCGTGGCTTTGGCCCTGGGTGGCGGTGGTGCACGCGGCCTCGCCCATATCCCGATGCTGGAAGTCTTCGACGAGCTCGGCATCCGGCCGGTCGCCATGGCCGGCACCTCGATGGGCGCAATCTATGCCGCAGCCTATGCCGCCGGCCTCTCGGCCGCCGAGCTTCATGCCTATACGCTGGCCATGCTCGCCGATCGGCGCGGCATGCGCAACAAGCTGATGGCAGCACGCAGCGGGCGGCTGGCCGACCTGTTTTCCGGCCTCGGCAATCCGGTGATGATCGATGCCGAGGTCTTTTGCGACGCCTTTCTGCCCGAGGCCGTGCCCCAGGCTTTTGCCGATCTTGCCATCCCGCTCACCATTGTGGCCACCGATTATTACGGCCGCCGTGAGCGGGCCTTCACCGCCGGCCCGCTGCGCCAGGCCGTCGCCGCCTCCATGGCGATCCCCGGCGCCTTCAGACCGGTGCGCATCGACGGCCAGGTGCTGGTCGATGGCGCCACCGTCAACCCGCTGCCGCTCGACCACCTTGCCGGCAAGGCCGATATTCTCGTCGGCATCGACGTCTCGGGTGCCGCGACCATCGCTGCCGAGACCGACATGCCCGGCACCTTCGAGGCAATGTTCGGCGCCCTGCAGATCATGCAGGCCGCGATCGTCGATGCCAAGGCGGCGCATTATCGTCCCGACATCCTGATCCGCCCCAATGTCGGCAGCATCCGCGCCCTCGATTTCGCCCGCTCCAGCGTGGTCTTCCGCCTGGCGAGGCCGGCAAAGGAGGAACTGAAACGAAAATTGGCCAAGCTGCTGGAGCGGGTTTAGCCAGGATCCTTCTCCCCTTGCGGGAGAAGGCGGTGGCGCTCTTTCCGGCCCCGTTCGACGCCCCCGCTCCCTTGTCTCTTCCCAGCCCGGCCCTGAGGGCTTATGTGAAGGGCACCGTCGCCCCGCACCGCTTAACCCATTCGACCGGAAAGGCTCCGCCTTGGCTTCCTCGCCCCGTCTCATCCATGGCTTTCGCGAGATTGCCAGCGCCTATGACCTGATCTTCTGCGACATCTGGGGCGTCATCCACAACGGCCACAGGGTGTTCGACGGTGTTGCCGACGCCCTCATTGCCTATCGCCGGCAGGGCGGCGTTGCGGTGCTGGTCTCCAACGCGCCGCGGCCAGCCCAGTCGGTGATGCCGCAGCTCGACCGGCTCGGCCTGCCGCGCGAATGCTGGGACGCCATCGTCACTTCGGGGGACGTGACGCGGGCGCAGATCGCCCATGTGGCAGCCAGGAGGGTCTTCCATCTCGGCCCCGATCGCGACCGGCCGCTCTATGACGGCCTCGGCATCCGTTTCGCCGACACGCCCGAGGAGGCCGAGGTGGTCGTTTGCACCGGCCTGTTCGACGACACCATCGAGACGCCCGAGACCTACAGGGATATGCTGGCGGGCTTCAGGGCGCGCGGCGTGCCGATGATCTGCGCCAATCCCGACCTCATCGTCGATCGCGGCGGCACCATCATCTATTGCGCCGGTGCGCTGGCGGAAGCCTATCGCGCCATCGGCGGCGAGGTGGCCATCTGCGGCAAGCCCTACAAGCCGATCTATGACGCCGCCTTCGAGACGGCCGCCTCGCTCCGCGGCAAGCCGACATCCTCCGCGCGTACACTGGCCATCGGCGATTCCGTGCGAACCGATCTCGCCGGCGCCGCCGCCATCGGGTGCGGCGCGCTGTTCATTTCCGGCGGCATCCACGCGCTCGAGGCCGGCCATGAAGGCGATGGCGTCGACCCCGAGGCGCTCTCTGCCTTCCTTGCCGACAAGGGCGTCATTCCCGACGCGGTCATGCCGCGGCTGATCTGGTAGACATCATGGCCTTCGAGCAGTTTCTCGATCCCGTCACCCTGCCCGCCCATCTTGCCGGCGCCGCCATCGCGATCGGCAATTTCGACGGCGTGCATCGCGGTCACCTGGCGGTGATCGATGCGGCCGAGGCTCTCGCCAGGGGCTCGCAGCCGGGACCGCACCATCGGTCGCGGCCGGCCGTCGCCCTCAGCTTCGAGCCGCATCCGCGCAGCCTGTTCCGGCCGGACGAGCCCCTGTTCCGACTGACACCGCCCGCCTTGAAGGCCCGCCTCCTGGAGAAGGCCGGGCTCGACGCGCTGGTCACCCTCACCTTCGACCGGGCGCTTGCCGGCATGACGGCCGAGGAATTCCTGGAAGAGCTGGTGGTCCGGCGGCTCGGCGCCCATGCCGTCGCCGTCGGCTATGATTTTCATTTCGGCAAGGATCGCCGCGGCACCCCCGAATTCCTGGTGCAGCATGGCCGCGCCCTCGGCCTCGACATCGCCATCGTGGCGCCGACGCGCGAGAGCGGCGAGGCCGTTTCCTCCTCCTCCATTCGCCGCGCCCTGGCGGCGGGCGACATCACGCGTGCCAATCGCCTGCTCGGCCATGAATGGTCGGTGTTGGGCACCGTCGTCCACGGCGAGAAGCGTGGCCGCGAGCTCGGCTTTCCCACGGCGAACATGGCGCTCGATCCGCAATGCGGCCTCGCCCTTGGTATCTACGCCGTGCGTGCGCTGATCGATGGCGTGGTGCATGCCGGTGTCGCCAGTTTCGGCCGCCGCCCGACCTTCGACAATGGCCCGCCCTTGCTGGAGACCTTCGTGTTCGACTATGCTGGCGACCTCTATGGCAAGGAGATCGAGATCGCTTTCGTCGGCTATATCCGCGGCGAACTGAAATTCAATTCGATCGAAGCCCTGGTCGAGCGCATGAACGAGGACAGTCGCATCGCCCGCCAGATGACGGCGCGGAGCGCTCCATGAAACTCGGCTTCATCGGAACGGGCGCGCTGACATCGGCAATCGTCACGGGTCTCAAGTCGGTCGCCGACAACGACGTGCCGGTCGTGCTGTCGCCGCGCAACGAGGCTATTGCCGCCGACCTCGCAGCGCGTTTTGCCGATGTGCGGATCGCGGCCGACAACCAAGCCGTCCTCGACGCCTGCGACACGATCATGCTCGCCGTGCGGCCCCAGATCGCCGATGACGTGCTGTCGGGTCTGCGGTTCCGCCCGGACCATCGCGTCATCAGCCTGATCGCCACTCTGTCTCTCGAGGAGATCGCCGCCCTCGTCTCCCCGGCCGAGCGCGTCACCAAGGCGCTGCCGATGCCGATGGTCGCCCAGAGGCAGGGGCCGACGATCATCTATCCGCCCGATCCCGACGTCGTGACCTTCTTCGCCCGGTTCGGCAAAGCCTTTGCGGTGAAGGATGTTGCCGAGTTCGATGCGCTGAGCGTTGCCACCGCGACATTCGCCACTTATTTCAAATATCTCGACACCCTTCACGGCTGGCTGCAGGGCCATGGCGTTGCCGATCCGGCGGCACGCGATTATGTCGGCGCCCTCTTCAAGGCCCTGGCCCAGGCGCCGGAAGCGGCGCCCAATGCCGATTTCATGCATCTGGCGCAGGAATATGCGACGCGCGGCGGCATCAACGAACAGGTCCTGCGCGAATTGACGGATCGCAAGCTCTTCGAGGCTTTCGCCGAGAGCCTCGACGGCGTGCACCGACGCATTACGGCGTCCTGAGCAGGCGATCGAACGGAACCCGGCAAACCGCGGGAAGATCGGCAATGCTGAAGAATTTCGGTGACGAGATCTGGATTGCGGATGGCCCGACCACCTCGGTGGCCGGCTTTCACTACCCCACCCGCATGGCCATCATCCGGCTATCCGGCGGCAATCTCCTCGTCTGGTCCCCGATCGCCTTGTCGCAGGATCTGCAGGCTCAGGTCGACGCACTGGGCGCCGTGCGCTATCTGGTGCCCCCCAATTCGCTTCATCACCTCTTCCTGGGCGACTGGCAGCACGCTTATCCCGGCGCCAGCGTCTATGCACCGCCCGGCCTCAGGACCAAACGCAAGGACATCCGCTTTGACTTCGATCTCGGTGAGGCGCCCATTCCGGCTTGGGCCGATGATCTCGACCATGTCCTCGTGCCGGGCAATCTGATCACCACCGAGGTGGTGTTTTTCCATCGCCCGAGCCGTACGACGCTGTTCACCGATCTCATCCAGCATTTCGACGCCGCCTGGTTCGACGGCTGGCGGGCGGTGGTGGCGAAACTCGACCTCATGGTCGCCCCCGAACCGTCGGTGCCCCGCAAGTTCCGCATGGCCTTCGTGAACCGGCCCGCCGCACGCGAGGCGGTCAAGCGTATCCTGGCATGGCCGACCGCGAAGGTGCTGATGGCGCATGGCGAGCCCATCACAGGGGACGGCCAGGCTTTCCTTGCCAGGGCCTTCGCCTGGCTGATCAAATGATCCGCCCCTCAGGGATCGCCGGCGTGGCCCGCCGCGATGGCCGGCGATCGCGCGACGATGACGATCCCGGCCAGGGAAACCACCAAGCCCGCCGCCATGGCCCAAGACAGCGGCTCGCCGAACATCAGCCAGGCCCAGATCATCGTCACCGGGGGACTGAGATACAGCACCGAGGTGACGCGGGTGGGCGAGGATTTGCGCAGGGCGACGTAATAGAGGCTCCAGGCACCGAAAGTCGCAACGAAAACCAGCCAGAGGATGCCGCCGACAAAACCCCTGTCGAGGACAGGCAGGACGCTGCCCTCATGCCAGGCGAACAGGGCGAAGATTGCCGAAGCGGACAGGCATTGGATGCACAGGCTCTGATGCACCGGCATGGCGCCGGCCGGGCTGCGCTTCTGCAGCAAGGTCGCCAGGGCCAGTGACAGTGTCCCGAGCACGGGCAGGCCATAGGCCCAGAGTGGGACATGGCCCATGTCGAGGGACCAGCCCGAGGCGATCAGGACACCGGCCAGGCCAAGGAACGAACCAAGCCACTGACGCGCATTCAAGGCCTGCCCCAGCACCGGCCAGGACAGGATGGCCACGGCCAAAGGCAGCATGTCGGCAATCAGGGCCACGAGGCCGGTCGGCACGCCGAAGACGATCGCCAGGGCAAAGCCGGCGAGGTAGCCGGACATCGCCAGCGCGCCGAACCATATCTGCGGCAGCACGTCCTTCCAGCGCAGCGGCGGCCCCATCGTGAGGGCGAAGGGCAATAAGACTAGGCCGGAGACCAGGCTGCGCCACAGCAGGATCAGGAAGATCGGGGCATGGTCGATGGCAAACCGGATGCCGACGAACCCGGCACTCCATGAGATCACCAATGCCGCTTCGAGCACGAGCAGCACGGCAATCGCCACAACCTTGTTCTCCCGGGGAGAAGATGGGCTGACAGCCTCACTCATGGGCATGACATCCGGGCTCAGAACCGTTCCAGGATCGAGGCGGCAATCCTGCGTGCGGTCTTCAGGCGCCCGTCATGCCCGTCCAGCCCGGCGCGCGACATGGCGCCTTCGAGCAGGAAGGAAAGATGTTCAGCGGTTTCATCGATCGCCGTGCCCGCGTCAGGCCGCATCTCGCCAAGATAGGCCCTGAACAGGCGCTCGACTTCTTCCTTCTGCGAGGCGACCGACGCACGGCCCGGATCGCCGACCGGCAGTTCCGCCGCGGCGTTGAGGAGGCCGCAACCTCGAAAACCCCATTCATAGGCCGCACCGGCGTGGTCCAGATAGGAATCGAAGATCGCCAGCACCCGCTCCTGCGGCGTTGCCGCGCTCTTGAGCCGCTCCTGATAGATCTCCTGCCATTCGGTGCGCCTACCCTGGATATAGGCATTCACAAGATCGGCCTTGGACGAGAAATTATTGTAGAGGCTCATCTTGGCGACCCCGGCCCTTGCCGTGATGGCGTCGATGCCGGTGGCGCCGACGCCCTCGCTGTAGAACAGTTCGGCTGCGGCCTTCAGCAGGCGCTCCCTGGCTGGCATGCGATCCGTCACGTTCCTGGCTCCTTGATTAGGTAGACCGATCTACCTAATCAAGTCGTCTGTCAAGCCCCTTCCCGTGGGCGAGATGGAACGGCTTCGAGCGCCTACTGTTCCGACTTTGCAGACGGCCTCGATGGGATGGCCATCCGGATCGATCACGAAAGCGGCAAAATAGGTCGGACCGTAATGGGCGCGAAGGCCGGGCGCGCCGTTGTCGACGCCGCCATGCGCGAGCGCCGCCCGGTGAAACTGTGCAACGGCCTGCCGGCTGGATGCGGCAAAGGCCAGATGGAAACCGGTGCCGGGAGATCGCGCCCGCTTGCCCCTCAGCTTGATCGTGAACTTGTCTCCGCCGCCGGGCAGGCCGTAGCCCACCGCCTGGTCCGGGTCATCGGGCTGCAGATCCTCCCACACGCGCACATAACCGAGCGCTCCCAGGGCCGCGTCGTAGAAAGCGGCGGAGCGTTCGATGTCCCCGACGCCGAAGGAAATGTGATGCAACATGGCGGGTTCCCGAGGAATCGTGCGTGAAGGTTTCGCTGGCGGCGATCAGACGGGATCCGCCTGCGCCACCGGCTGGCCGCTCGCCTCCACCCTCTCCTCGGCGGGACCGGTCCGCCGCGCCAGATTGAGGGCGGTGTTGATCAATCCGATATGGCTGAAGGCCTGCGGGAAGTTGCCGAGCATGCGCTCCGCGATCGGATCGTACTCTTCCGACAGCAGCCCAACATCGTTGCAAAGGCCCACCAGCCGCTCATAGAGGCGCCGCGCATCCTCCTCGCGGCCCTGCAGCACATAGACATCCGCCAGCCAGAAGGTACAGACCAGGAAGGCTCCCTCGCCCGGCGGCAGGCCGTCATCGACATGGTCGGTGTTGTAGCGCAGCAGAAAGCCGTCGCGCATCAGCATGGTCTCGACCGCCTTGACCGTGCCGATCACCCGGGGATCGTCCGCCGGCAGGAAGCCGACAAGCGGGATCTGCAGCAGGCTGGCGTCGATCGTCTTCGAGCCATAGGACTGCACGAAGCTATCGAGGTCGGGATCGAAGGCCTTGCGGCAGACATCGTCATGGATCTCGTCGGCCACGCGCTGGCAGCGCTCGGCAAAGGCGGGCCTGTCTCCGGACTTGATCGCCATGTTGGCGGCCCGGTGGAAGGCCACCCAAGCCATCACCTTGGAATGGGTGAAGTGCTGCGCGCCGCCGCGGACCTCCCAGATCCCCTCGTCGGGACGACGCCAGGCGGTCTCGAGGAAGTTCATGATGACTTCGCTAAGCGCCCGGGTGCGGGGATGGCGCTGCAGGCCGCCGGCAGAGGCCTGCATCATGGCGTCGGCAACCTCGCCATAGACATCGAGCTGGAACTGCTCGGCAGCGGCATTGCCGATCCGCACAGGCCGCGAACCTTCATAGCCGCTGAGCCAATGAGGCTCCCATTCCAGGAGGTTCCGCTCGCCCGACAGGCCATACATGATCTGCATCTGCTCGGGGGCTCCGGCGATGGCCCGCATCAGCCATTCGCGCCAGGCGGACGCCTCTTCGTAATAGCCGAGCTTCATGAAAGCCTGCAGCGTCATGGTGGCATCGCGCAGCCAGCAATAGCGGTAATCCCAGTTGCGTGGACCGCCGATCTGTTCGGGCAGCGACGTGGTGGCAGCGGCCACGATGCCGCCCGTCGGCATATAGGTGAGCGCCTTGAGGGTGATCAGCGAGCGCCTGACGACATCGGTCCAGGGGCCGACCGATGGGCAGCGCGCGGCAAAATCGCGCCAATAGCTTTCCGTATTGGCCAGCGCAGCCTCGACATCGGGCTGGGTCGGCCGTGGCGTCGTGGAAGGGCCGTAGGTCAGCACGAAGGGCACCTGCTCACCGGCGCTGACCTTGAAAGACCCTGCGGTGTGCAGGTCCTCGCCCTCCAGAGGCACCGGCGTCGAGAGGATCAACCGATCCGGTCCGGCCACGGCCGTGATGGTGCCGTCATCGGCGCGGGTGACCCAGGGTACGGTGCGGCCATAGTCGAAACGCACCACGAAGTCGGTGCTGAAGGCGACGGTGCCCTTCTGGCCCACCACCAGCCGGATGAGGTCGTTCGTTCCGTCGCGCAGCGGCATGAAATCGATCAGGGTGGCGACCCCTTCATCGGTTTCGTAGGTCGTCTCCAGGATGAGGGTATCGGGCCGATAGCGGCGGCTGATCCGTGCCTTCCTGTCGGTGGCGGCAATGCGCCAGCGCCCGTTCTCCGGCGTGCCGAGCAGCGCTGCGAAACTGGCGGGCGAATCGAAGCGAGGAAAGCACAGCCAGTCGATGGACCCGTCGCGGGACACCAGGGCCGCCGTTTCGCAATCGCCGATGAGGGCATAATCTTCAATCCGAGACGTCAAGGGATCTCTCCTTTCGACAGCCGGGACGCGGCATGCCCGCGACGGGGCACCCGCAACGCCTTCTCGCGAAATCGGCTCACATGCTGGATTTCGACCGGAGCCCCGGGTGATTCACCTCTATTTTCTGCTCCGGAATGCGGCGATTTAGTGCCGAAACCGGAGGTTGCAGCCTGAGAGCGGCGAAGATCTCCCCTCCGGAGAGCCGCTCGGCCGGCCTCTCAACTGGCCCATCCTACTTTCGATTGCTATGGTTCGCACCGAAATCCGGCGCCGCAACCGCGCTGCCACCAGCAGAAGGCCTCCAGCACATTGTCGGCGTTCACCCGTCTCCTTTCCACCTGGATGGTCCTGCTCTGGCGCCATTGGCCGCAATTGATGGCAATCTGGCTGATCGGCATACTGGCCGAGGGCGTGCTGACCGAGATCGCCGTGCGCATCGGCTTCCTCAATCGCCTGGCTGGCCTCTCGACGCTTACGCTGGTGGTTCTGGTCAAGCTGGTGGTGATCGTCGCCTTGTTCGAACTCGTCCGGCCTGGATTGCCTTCCCTGCAGGCGGCGGCAAGGGCGGCCGAATCACCGGAGAGCCAACCTCGGGAGGGCGGGCCTGCCGGCTTCACCATGGCCCTGTCACTGGCCCTGGTGCCGTTCTTCGCCTTCTATGCGGCCTGGGGTTTCCTCAGCGATACGATACGTGAATATTCCAAGCTTGCCCTCGATCTGACTCCCTTTGGCGAGAATGCCCGCATTCTCGAAGTCAGCGGCGGCGGGCTGCTGTTGTTGCTGGTGGCGATTGCCTGGCTGGTGAGGCTCGGTGCCAAATATATGCACAAGCGCTCCAAGCGCGTGCTCTGGCCTTTCCTGATCGTGGTGTGTGAAGCCAATTGGGCCTTTATCGCGCTCTATGTGCTGCAGGCCTGGCATGACAAGATCATGGCCTGGATTGCCCGTCTGCCGGAATTCCTGAACCCCTCGCTGTTATCGGCCGCTCGCGCGGCAAGCGTCGATCCGCCCGTCGAGGCCGCGTCTGCCTCCTGGTGGGACATGCTGTCGGCCCTGTTCTCCTATGCGCTCTACCCCGCTGTCTGGCTGACCCTGGCAGCACTGGTCTACGGCTATGACATCGGGCGGACGGGAGCTTCCGCACAGGGCCGCTGGAGCAGGGCGATCGCACGCTGGGACGGGCTTCCCAAGTTCCTGCGCGATTTTCTCACCCATTTCGTGGCCGGTACGGCCAGGCGCTATCGCGCGCTGGCGGAGGGTGTCGGCCTGACTTTCGGCACGGGCCTTGCCCTCGTCGCCGCCGTTCTCGTCGCCTTCCGAATCCTGGACTGGGGCTCGGCCTGGGCCTGGTACGGCGCCACGCGCCTGATCGGTCCACACGAGATCGGCCTGTGGCAGATCATCGCCCACGGCCTCTCCATCCTGCTGGGCAGCCCGAGCGCACCCGGCAGCGGCGCGCTGATCATGCCGCTGAAGATCACCCTGCTCGCCGCCGGGCTGGAAACGGGCTTTGCCCAGGGCCGGCAATGGCGCAATGCGCGCCGGCCGATCAGCGCGGTTCCAGCGGGAAGCTGAGGGCATCCGGCAGGGCCGAACGGAAGGAAAGCCGCACGGAAAGGTCCGAAGCAATCTCGGCCGGAAGCAGGAACTTCTCCTCGACCAGCGTCGGCTGGCCATCGAGGCCGATGGAACGGGCGGCCTCGAAGCACCCCGCCACGGGCGTCGCCGTGGGCTCCAGCGCGCGGCTGATGTCGCGGGACAACACGAAGGACAACGGGCTCCAGCGCTGCCCCCGGCCATCGAGCAGGGTCAGGCTGCAGCCCAGCCATATGGCCTGCCGCTGCGCCTCGTCGACGATCTTCTCCTCGGGCACCGCCTTGAGACGGACGATGAGAAGCCTGCGATCCTTCGGCAAGGGCAGGCGCGTACCCTCGCCGCTATCGGCGAACCGGGCGGAAACAAGCGACCAGTCGGCATGCGCATAGGGGGCAGCCCCGCTGGGCTTGACCGTGGTGATGCGCAATTCGTGCGAGGCGACATAGTCCATGATGTCGACCCGGGCACCGAACACAAAGACGGCCAGCAGGAGCACGGGTATCGCGATCAGGCTGCGCCAAAACCAGCGCGAGGCGGAACGGCTTTCCTGGAGTGCCTGCTCAGAGGGGGTCACGGCCGATCTCCAGGACGGTGCGACGGATGGCGGAACCTTCGTTCAGGGAGATGGCGAGCTGGGCCGTGAGCCGCGGAAAGGCCTCCCGCGAAACGACCAATTCCGCACCTGCGAGTTCGTCGGCCGGCAGCTCGAATATGAAGAGGCCCGGCTGATGCAGGCCTGGCTGCAACTCCTTGCCCGACAGCAGTTGGGCCATGCCGTCCACCCGGGAACTCTGCATATAGGTCCGGCCGCTGGCCCCGCGGAGCGAAATGCCCGCCAGCACGAGTGTGCGATTGGTGGCGGACGCATCCGCCGTGACCACGGCCCAGACGCCGCCGGTGCCGCGTTCGACCTTCCTGCCGTAGCGCTGGAAGACCAGCAGTTCCGAAAGAATGAGCTTGTCGACTTTCAGGCTGAACTCGGCAGTTTGAGCGGGTGTTCCCTGTCTGCCTGCCGTCTCGATCGGCCCGGTGAGGACGGCATAGCCGGGTGTCGTCCAGCGCAGCAGCGCCAGCAGGGCGATGCCGGTCAGGACGATCACCACGGTGATGGCGGCCTTCTTCATCCCGGGCTCCCGGTGGCATCGAGGGGCACGCTGACGCGGGCGACATCATGCGGATTGAACCAGCCTGGGGCGCCGTAGAGATTGTCCTTCGGCTTGAAGGTCGCACCGGCGACGGTGAGCTCCAGCGTCTTGGGCAAGGCGGCATCGGCCGGCAGGATCCAGACGGCCTGCAGGCGCTCCGGCAGGCGGGGCTGCAGCGCCATCAGCCGCTCCCTGTCTCGGACGAGGTAGAAATCAGGCCCCTCCGCGCCGGCAACATTGGTGAGCTTCAGGATGCCGGCAACGGCATTGGAGGTGCGCTCGGTACGGTTGGCAAGCGTGAGTTCGAGCACCACCGCGCGGCGGCCAGCCTTGATCGGGCGGCCATCCGGCAGCACCGCGGCCAGGGCGGCTGCATTCGGCGTGACGAGCCAGCGCCCCGCCTCGATCGTCTGCCCGGCCGTCCTGTCCGGCACTTGCTCGGAATTGCGCAGTTGATAGAGCGAGACCCCCAGCGAAATCGCGGCGGCTGCGAACCCGCCGATGCCGGTCAGCACCTTCGTCTTGAGGCTCTGGCGCGAAAATCCTGCGCGCAGCTTCGACAATGTCCCATTCGCATCGACCATCAAACCGACTTAGTCGCTGAATGCCGCCCGGGCAAGATGCCGCAGGCGCGGACAACATCGCACCCACGTGCAATTTCAGCATCATGCCCGTGTCGCGATCGTCACATTCACCGGCTTCTGCCGCCGGGGCATTCATTGCATGATGCCTGACATCGCGAGTCGCGGGAGAGGCCATGGCCGACGCGGATGCCATTGTCGTAGGGGCGGGCCTGGCCGGACTGGTCGCGGCCACCGAGCTCACTGCCGCGGGCAAGCGGGTCATCCTGCTCGACCAGGAGCCTCGCCAGAATCTGGGAGGCCAGGCCTTCTGGTCGCTTGGCGGCCTCTTCCTGGTCGACAGCCCCGAGCAGCGTCGCCTTGGCATCAAGGACAGTTTCGAGCTCGCCTTGCAGGATTGGCTCGGCACGGCCGGTTTCGACCGCGAGGAGGATTACTGGCCCCGGCGCTGGGCCGAGGCCTATCTCGCCTTCGCCGCGGGCGAGAAACGCGCCTGGCTGCGCGCGATGGGGCATCGGATCTTCCCCGTCGTCGGCTGGGCCGAGCGGGGTGGCGGCAGTGCCGGCGGCCCGGGCAATTCGGTACCGCGCTTCCATCTCACCTGGGGCACGGGTCCGGGCGTGGTCGAGCCGTTCGAACGGCGCGCCCTGGCCGCCGAGGCGGAAGGCAGGCTCGCGCTGCGGTTTCGCCACCGCGTCGACGGCTTGATCCATGCGGGTGGGGCGATCGCCGGCGTGGAAGGCAGCCTGCTCGCGCCCAGCAACGCGCCACGTGGGGCCGCCACCTCGCGCGAGGTGGTGGGTCACTTTTCCCTGACTGCGCCGGTGACGATCATCGCCAGCGGCGGCATCGGCGGCGACCTCGAGCTGGTACGCCGCCATTGGCCGCGGCGGCTCGGCCAGCCGCCGGAGACGATGGTCACCGGCGTCCCAGCCTATGTCGACGGGCGCATGCTCACCATTGCGGCACAGGCGGGAGCGCGACTGATCAATCGCGACCGCATGTGGCACTATGTCGAAGGCCTCAGGAACTGGGATCCGATCTGGCCCGGCCACGGCATCCGCATCCTCCCTGGCCCCTCCCCGCTCTGGCTCGACGCGCGCGGCAATCGCCTTCCCGGCCCGCTCTATCCGGGCTTCGACACGCTGGGAACGCTGGCTCACCTGCGCGCTACCGGCTTCGACCATAGCTGGTTCATCCTGACCCAGAGCATCATCCGCAAGGAATTCGCGCTCTCGGGCTCGGAGCAGAACCCGGACCTCACCGGCCGCAACTGGAAATTGACGCTGCGTCGCGCCATCGGCCGGCGGGCGACCGGGCCGGTGGAAGCCTTCAAGCAGCATGGCGCCGATTTCGTGGTGGCCGACGACCTGGAACGTCTCGTCGCCGGCATGAACGCCCTGACGCAGGAGCCCCTGCTCGACCCCGCCGCGATACGGCAGTTGATCGAGGCACGCGACCGCGACCTCGCCAACCGCTTCGGGAAGGACGGTCAGATCATGGCCATCCGCAATGCCCGCCATTATCTCGGTGACCGGCTGATCCGTACCGCGCGGCCGCACGCCTTGCTCGATCACGCCCATGGCCCGCTGATCGCAGTCAAGCTCAACATCCTCACGCGCAAGACGCTGGGCGGCCTGGAAACCGATCTCGACGGCCGGGTCTTCGGCGGGGACCTTGCTCCCCTGCCCGGCCTCTATGCCGTTGGCGAAGCCGCCGGCTTCGGCGGCGGCGGCATGCATGGCTATCGGGCGCTGGAAGGTTCCTTTCTCGGCGGTTGCCTGTTCAGCGGGCGGCAAGCCGGACGGGCGGCGGCTGCAGCACTGTAGCCGCGACCCGCAGCCACTACGAGCGCAGGCTTCTCGCCAAGACGATATCGACAAGCGTTCCAGCCAGCGGCAGTATGTCGGCATGAGCGTCCGCCTGCCCCAGAATTTCTCCCCTGCCACCGCCCGCTCGGCCCTCGACGTCCTCGGCGCCGAGATCCGCGTGGAGAAGGCCGCCTCGCTGGAACGGGCGGGTGAGGCCGCCGGCCAGGCCATGGCCGCCCTGCACGCGGCGGCACCCGAGGACCCCGCCCGCTCCCGCCTGCTGGCCGACGCCGTCGACGCGGTCTATGGCTATTTCATCCAGCGAGAGCTGATGGGCATGGCTTCCCATGGCGGTGTCATCCGCGAGCTCAGGATCCCGCCCGAAGTGCTGGTCAGGCTGGGCGTCAAGCGCTGACACGGTCCATCGAGAAGCGGACGCCCTACAATTCCCCAATGCTGCCATCCGCCATGCGCCGCGCATAGACCGCAAGGACCAGGCGTTCGGAATGGATGAGATAGTCACCGAGCAAGGCGGCCGCCCTGTCGAACTGCCCCGCTTCGGCCAGTTCGAGAATGGCAAGGTTCCTGTCGACGAAGGGAGCGTGCAGGAATTCGGCATCCTGCAGCATGCCGAAGGCGAGCCGCAGCTCCGCCAGAACCTGGGCGAAGAGCAGATTCAGCCTTTCGCTGTCGGCCAGTTCCACCACGGCCATATGAAAGGCCATGTTGGCCGTGCCCACCCCGGGCCAATCCTCCACCGTCCGGCAGCGCAGGGCTTCCTCGAACGCATCGCGCATGCGCTTCTTGGCAGGATGGCGCGGATAGGCCTGGGCGAGGGCCTGGCATTCGATCAGGCGCCGGACGCGATAGATGTCGATGATCGAGGCGATGCTCGGCACCGCCACGAACACGCCGCGATTGGGAACGTGCCTGAGCAGGCCGTCCTTGGTCAGCACCCGGAAGACCTCGCGCAGCGTGTTGCGGGAAATGGCCAGATCGTCGCTGAGCGCCTGCTCCGACAGGCGCTGTCCGGGGCCGAATTCGCCCTGCGTGATCTTGCGTCGCAATTGCTCGGCCACACGCTCGCCGAGCGTCAGGACGGATGAGGCCGGACGGGGATCACCCGGTTGCGTCATGGGCGGTGCCTCGTGCCATTGTCCAATCTTCACTCAACGTAGCCATTCCATCTGTCCATGACGACGAGCCGGATTGTAGGGCAATCCTCGGGATTCACAACGAAGCCCCTAGGGTCTCACGGCGACAAACGGCCTGGGCTGAAAAGAAGGCGTGCTGCCGGGCAGGCCACGTCCGCGCCTGAAGGGCGGAAACCCGGCTGCCACGCGGACAGGACCCGGTCAAAAGGCATCGCCTAAGGTCCCGCGTTCCGATCGTTCGGAAAGCATCATCATATTGTTGAACAATAATTTATATACGTTCAATCAAAGTCCTTGATCAAGGCATCAATTTCGATGATATTGCCGGTGGATCGGGCAATATTACCCTACAAGAGCCGATCACGTATCCAGACCATCCAATGTCCCCGGGGAGCGAACACCGTGCCTAGTGACATCAGCCTATGGCCCCTGATCGGCGTGGCCATCATCGTCGCGGGCTTCGTCCTGCGCTTCAATCCCATGCTCGTCGTGATCGTTGCCGCCATCGGCACGGCCCTCGCCGCGAGCTTCCCGCCGCTGCAGGTTCTCTCCGCCATCGGCACCGGCTTCCTGAAGACGCGCAATCTGGCGGTGATCCTGCTGCTGCCGCTCGCCGTGGTCGGCCTGCTCGAACGCCATGGCCTGCGCCAGCATGCCCAGGCGTGGATCAGCAGGATCCGTTCGGCGACATCGGGCCGCCTGCTCATCGTCTATCTCGCCGCCCGACAGCTGACGGCAGCGGTGGGCCTGACCAGCCTCGGCGGGCATCCCCAGATGGTGCGCCCATTGATCGCCCCCATGGCGGAAGGCGCGGCCGAAGTCCGGCATGGCTCGCTCACCGAGCGGGTCCGCCATAAGCTCAGGGCCTTTGCCGCTGCCACCGACAATGTCGGCCTGTTCTTCGGCGAGGACATCTTCGTCGCCTTCGGCGCGATCGTCCTGATGACGACATTCCTCCGGGAGGCCGGCGTCGAGGTCGAGCCGCTTCATGTTGCCTTGTGGGGCATCCCGACGGCGCTGACGGCCTTTGCCATCCATGCCTTCCGGCTGTCACGCCTCGATGCGGCCATTGCCCGCGATCTAGCCGAGGCTCCGTCCGATGCCGGCCTGCGGCCTGAAGTGCAGTCGGAGGGCTGACATGATCCTCTCCCTTTCACACCTGTTCTATCTCGTCGGGGCGATCCTGGCCGTCACCGCCGTGATGACCCTGGCCGACCGCAACCATCCCAAGCGCTTCAGCAGCGCGCTGTTCTGGGGCCTCTATGCACTGGCCTTTCTGATCGGGGACTTCCTGCCGCCGGCCGTGGTCGGCGTGGGCGTCGTCGTGCTGGCGCTGATTGCCGGGCTCGGCGGGGTCGGTGCCGGCCGCCACGACATTCCCAGCGTCGCCGCAGCGGTGGCCAGTGCAAAACGGCTCGGCAACAAGCTGTTCGTACCGGCGCTTGCCATTCCGCTGCTGACCATGGTGATCACGCTGTCGGGCCACTACGCCGCCATCGGCGGCACGCCGCTGTTCGATCCCAAGAACACCACCCTGCTCGCCCTCGGCATCGCCTGCATCGTTGCGCTCGTCCTCGCCTGCTGGCTGACGCGCGAAACACCCGTCCAGGGCCTGCGCGAATCCCGCCGTCTCACCGATGCACTCGGCTGGGCCCTGGTCCTGCCGCAGATGCTGGGCATGCTCGGCCTGGTCTTTTCCGATGCCGGTGTCGGCAAGGCAGTCGCCCACCTCACCACCAGCTATGTCAACATGGACCTTCGCCTGGTGGCGGTCGCTCTCTATGTCGTCGGCATGGCGCTGTTCACCGTGATCATGGGCAATGGCTTTGCCGCCTTTCCGGTGATGACGGGCGGTGTCGCCGTGCCGGTCCTGATCGGCGTCTATCACGGCAATCCAGCGGTGATCGCCGCCGTTGGCATGCTGTCGGGTTATTGCGGTACGCTGATGACCCCCATGGCTGCCAATTTCAACATCGTGCCGGCCGCTCTGCTGGAGATCGACAAGAATGCGGTGATCCGCGCCCAGATTCCGACGGCGCTGGCGCTGCTCGCCGCCAATGTCGTACTGCTCTATGTCCTGATGCCTCTCTAGAGCAAAACGCGTTCAAGTATGAACGCTTATTTACTCTAACTCCTTGTTTCGACGCGTCTTTGCGATTCCAGGCGATTCCGTCAAATCGCAAAGCACTCCAGGACATCCTTTGCGGAAAGCAGTCATGAGCCCCAAAAAGCCGCCAGACCAGACGCCGCCAACCGTGTTGATCACCGGCTTCGAAGCGTTCGAAAACGATGAGACCAACGCTTCCTGGGAGGTTGCCCGGGCGTTGGATGGCTGGATCTGCGAGGGTGCCCTGGTCCGCGCGGTGCAATTGCCCTGCGTGTTCGGGGCCGCCATCGAGCGCTTGGACGAGGCCCTGAGGCAATGGCGGCCTCGCCTCGTCATCAGCCTCGGACAGGCGAGCGGGCGCGCCGAGATCACGCCAGAGCGCGTGGCGATCAATCTCGACGATGCGCGCATTGCCGACAATGACGGCCGCCAGCCGATCGATATCCCAGTGATATCGGGGGCGCCGGCTGCCTATTTCTCCTCGCTGCCGGTCAAGGCGATCGTGCGCGACCTCAGGTCGGCGGGCCTCCCGGCCTCGCTCTCCAACACAGCCGGCACCTTCGTGTGCAACCATGTCTTCTTCGCCCTGATGCATCGGCTGGCGACGCACCGCCCACTTGCCGGCACGAGGGGCGGCTTCGTCCATATGCCCTGCCTGCCCGAGCATGCCGCGCGCCGGTCCGGGCTGCCGAGCCTGGCGCTGGCGACGCAGGTGGAGGCGATCAGGTACCTCACGCGCACCGCCCTCACCGTCCAGGACGACGTACGGGAGAGCGGTGGGCAGATCCATTGAGCCGCCAGGCAAGCCGGGCGGCGTGACGTCATCGGGAGCTTCGTGCCATGAATATCGATCTCAACAGCGATCTCGGCGAGAGCTTCGGCGCCTGGCGCATGGGCGACGACGAGGCGATGCTCGCCATCGTCTCCAGCGCCAATGTCGCCTGCGGCTTTCACGCCGGCGATCCCACCGGCATCCTCGCCACGCTGCGGGCCGCCACGGCCAAGGGCGTTACCGTCGGCGCGCATATCGCCTACCCCGATCTCGGCGGCTTCGGACGGCGCAACATGGATGTCGCCGGCGAGGACCTGATCGCCGACACCATCTACCAGATCGGCGCGCTCAAGGGCCTGGCCATCGCCGCCGGCACCCGCGTGTCCTACGTCAAGCCGCATGGCGCCCTCTACAACACCATAGCCAACGACCGGCGGCAGGCCGAGGCCATCATCGAGGGGATCCGGCAGATCGATCCGGGGCTCACTTTGGTAGCGCTGGCCGGCTCTCCCCTGATCGGCTGGGCCTGGGCCGCCGGCCTCACCGTGGTCGCCGAGGCCTTTGCGGACAGGGGCTATATGCCCGACGGCTCGCTGGTGTCTCGCCGCGAGCCCGGCGCGGTGCTGCACGATCCCAAAGAGGTGGCGGCACGCATGCTGCGCCTCGTCACCGAAGGCACGGTTCCCGCCATCGACGGCAGCGCAGTCCGCATCGAAGCGGATTCGATCTGCGTCCATGGCGACAGCCCCGGTGCCGTCGCCATGGCCCGCGAGATCCGTGCCTTGCTGGAATGCTCGGGGGTGGCCGTGCGCTCCTTCATGACGCCAGCGGACGGAGAGCCTTGATGCGCTTCCTGCCGGTCAATCTCGATGCCCTCATGGTGGAGTTACCCGACCTGCCGCAAACCCTGGCCCTGCAGGCCTCCCTGCGCACCGAGCCCATCGCCGGCATCGAGGACATCGTGCCGGCGGCCAGGACCCTGCTGGTGCGCTTTCGTCCGGCCGCCATCGCACAAGGAGAGCTGATCAGCGCCATCAGCCGGCGTCGCCTCGATGCCAAGGTCGAGCAGAGCGGCACCCTGATCGAGATCCCGGTCCGTTATGATGGGGAGGATCTTGCCGAGGTTGCCGATCTCCTCGAAATTCCGGTCGAGGAGGTGATCCGGCGCCATACCGGCAGCGAATACACCGTGGCCTTTACCGGCTTCGCGCCGGGCTTTGCCTATCTCAGCGGCGGCCATCCGAGCTTCGACCTGCCCCGGCGCGCCACGCCGCGTCCACGCCTGGCCGCAGGTTCCGTGGGTCTTGCCGGGCATTTCAGCGCCGTCTACCCGCAGGCCAGCCCCGGTGGCTGGCAGATCATCGGCGTGACGGACCTGCCGATGTGGGACCTTGCACGCGAGCGCCCCGCTCTGCTGCAGCCCGGCGACCGCGTACGTTTCGTCGAAGCCAGCGGCAGGAAGGATCAGACGCGGAAACGCGACGCCAGCGCTTCCCTCCCCCGGCTGGCACAAGGCCAGGATGAGGGCATCCCTTCTTCCATCCCGCTCTTCGACGTCGTCAAGCCAAGTCCCCAGATGCTGTTCCAGGATCTGGGCCGCCCCGGCCAGGCGCGGCAGGGCGTCAGCGTTTCCGGCGCGATGGACCGCGCTGCCCTGCGCAGCGCCAACCGGCTGGTCGGCAACCCCAGCCCATTGCCAGGCATCGAGATCGCCTATGGCGGTTGCGAACTCCTGTGCCTCGGCGAGACTGTGGTCGCCGTCACCGGCGCCGAGGGACCGCTCACCCTGACGACCGCCGGAGGGTCTGCCTACCTGGTGCCGCGCTACGCCGCCATCGCACTCACTGCCGGCGACAGGCTGCATTTCGGGGAGCCCCAGGCCGGCATGCGCTCCTACCTCACCGTGCGCGGCGGCTTCGCCGTTGCCCCGGTACTTGGCAGCGCCGCCACCGACACGCTGGCCCAGATCGGGCCGCCGGCCATTGCGGTCGGCGATCGCCTGTCCGGGCTCGCGCCGCCGCCCGGCGCTGTGACGGGGCTGCCGGACATCCCACCCACGCTACCGAAGCCGGGTGACCCCGTCATTCTCGACGTCGTCATGGGTCCGCGCTCCGACTGGCTCTCCAAACAGGCTCTCGAGAACTTTGAGAGCCAATCCTGGTCGGTGACGCCCCAGTCCAACCGCATCGGCATCCGCCTCGCCGGCGAGCGGGCGCTGAAGCGCGCGCCGGCAAGCGAAGGCAAGGAACTGCCGAGCGAAGGCACGATCCAGGGCTCGATCCAGGTACCGCCGTCGGGGCAGCCGGTACTGTTCCTCGCCGATCATCCGTTGACCGGCGGTTATCCCGTCATCGCCGCCGTCGCCCCGTACCATCTCGATCGCGCCGGCCAGATTCCCATCGGAGCGCAGATCCGTTTCCGGCCGATCACCCAGTTTCCAGGGGGACTATAATGCCCATCAAGAAGGTCCTGATCGCCAACCGGGGCGAGATTGCCGTGCGCGTGATACGGGCCTGCGCCGACTATGGCGTCGCCTCCGTCGCCGTCTACGCCGATGCCGACATCGACTCCCTGCATGCCCGCATGGCGGACGAGGCCTATGGCTTGGGTGGCGACAAGCCGGCCGAAACCTATCTCGACATCGACAAGCTCATCGCCATCGCCCGCCGCAGCGGCGCCGACGCCGTGCATCCGGGCTATGGCTTCCTCTCCGAACGCGCCGCCTTTGCCCAGGCCGTGATCGATGCCGGCCTGACCTGGATCGGCCCGCCGCCATCGGCCATCGAGCAATTGGGAGACAAGGTGCAGGCTCGTAAGCTCGCCTTGGCGGTCGGCGCCCCCTTGGTTGCCGGCACCGCCGATCCGGTGAGTGGCCCCGACGAAGTCCTCGCCTTTGCCGAGCAGCATGGCCTGCCGATCGCCATCAAGGCCGCCTTCGGCGGCGGCGGGCGCGGGCTGAAGGTCGCCTGGCGCATGGACGAGGTCGCCGAACTCTATGACTCGGCCGTGCGCGAGGCGGTCACCGCCTTCGGGCGCGGCGAATGCTTCGTCGAGCAATATCTCGACCGCCCCCGCCATATCGAGGCGCAGGTGATCGCCGATCGCCATGGCCATGTCGTGGTGCTCGGCACCCGAGACTGCTCGCTGCAGCGCCGCAACCAGAAGCTGGTGGAAGAAGCCCCGGCCCCCTTCCTGAGCGACGAGCAGCGCGCCCGCATCCACCAGGCCGCGCGCGATATCTGCGCCAAGGCCGGCTATGTCAGCGCCGGCACGGTGGAGTTCCTCTTGAGCGCCTCGGGCGCGATCTCCTTCCTGGAGGTCAATACCCGCCTGCAGGTGGAGCATCCGGTGACGGAGGAGACCGCCGGCATCGATCTGGTGGTCGAGCAGTTGCGCGTCGCCGATGGCCATTCCCTCGGCATCACCGAGACACCAGCGCCACGAGGCCACGCCCTGGAGTTCCGCATCAATGCCGAGGATGTCGGGCGCGGCTTCCTGCCGACCCCCGGCCTCATCACCGCCTTCGAGCCGCCCTCCGGCCCCGGTATCCGCCTGGATAGCGGCGTCGCCGCCGGCTCGACCATTCCCGGCAGCTTCGATTCCCTGATGGCCAAGCTCATCGTCACCGGCGCGACGCGGCGCGAGGCCATTGCGCGTGCCCGGCGGGCCCTCGCCGAATTCCGCATCGAGGGGGTCGCCTCGGTGCTGCCTTTCCATCGCACGGTGATCGGCCACACCGACTTTACCGGCGAGCAGGATTTCAAGGTCCACACTCGCTGGATCGAGACCGACTTTGCCGCCACCCTCGCTGCCGCCACACGGCCCGAACCGCTGCCGGCAGCGACACTGTTCCGTACCGCGGTCGAGATCGATGGCCGGCGTGTCACCCTCGGCCTGCCCGCCGCCCTGCTGGGTGGGCTGCAGGCCGCACCATCCGCGGCGCCGTCCGCAGCAGCCCCAGCAGAGGCCCACCCCGATGCGGTCATCGCGCCGATGGCCGGCACGCTGCGCTCCTGGCAGGCGGAAGACGGCGCCGAAGTCGCGGAGGGCGATGTCGTCGCCGTGATGGAAGCGATGAAGATGGAAATGCAAATCAAGGCCCACCGGGCCGGGAAGCTGGCGCAGGAGATCGAAGCCGGCACCACCGTGACGGCCGGCATGGTGATGGCGCGCATCGGATAGGAGCGACGACACGCCATACTCGCAAGAATGAGCGCGACCAGCCTTCTCCCCTTGCGGGAGAAGGCTTGTTGCGCCGGTTTCTAGTGGACCCGCCGATAGAAACTGGAATTGTCGCCACGTTCTGCTAGACGCTTGCCATCGCCTCCCGCCTATGAGCCCGCCGTGATCCCCTGGAAGCACCTCGAGACTGCGACGATCCCCCACGGCGGCGGCGAGTTGCGCCTCAAGCAGCGCGGTAGCGAATTCTCGATCATGCTCGGCAGCAACGAATTGATGAACAGCAGGCTGAGCGGCTCGGAAGAAGCGCTGGCAACGCTGGCCGCCGAGCGCCTGGCGGCGCGCAGGCACCCTCGCATCCTGATCGGTGGCCTCGGCATGGGCTTCACTTTGCGCGCCGCGCTGGCAAGTTTCCCGGACGATGCCGAGATCGTGGTCGCCGAACTGGTGCCAGCCGTCGTGACCTGGGCCCGGGGACCGATGGCCGAGATCTTCGCGGGCAGCCTCGATGATCGACGCGTCAGCATCGAGCTCGGCGATGTCAACGGCGTGATCCGCGCCGGGCACCGCTTCGATGCGATCCTGCTCGACGTCGATAACGGCCCCGAAGGGCTGACCCATGCCGGCAATGACCGCCTCTACAGCCTGGAAGGCCTCGCGGCTGCCCGGGGAGCGCTGACGGCGGGCGGCCTGCTGGCAGTATGGTCGCAAGGCCCCTCTTCGGCCTTCGACAGGCGGCTACGCCAGGCAGGCTTTGCGGTGGACGAGGTCCGCGTCCGGGCCAACAAGGGGCGAAGCGGCGCCCGGCATGTGATCTGGTTTGCCAAGAAAAGCTGACTGCGATCCGGCCGACGGCCGGGTCCACTCCACGATCGCCGCTCTTGCCTCCTATGCCCTTGCAGCACGCCGCCCGGCTGCATAACTCTAGAAGATCTTTCTTGCCCGCTTCCCGGGTATTGCGCATCCTGCCTCGCCGCGGACGCTCTTCACCAAGATGAATGCCATGACACTTCGTTCGATCATGCGCTCGGTCGTGGCCGTGCGTGCCAAGATTCCACAGGACGCCTTCACCGCAACCGCGCTCGGCACCGAGCGGGAGGGCAGCGGGGTGGTCATCCGCGATGACGGGCTGGTGCTCACCATCGGCTATCTCGTTACCGAAGCCGACGAGATCTGGCTGACCACCCAGGATGGGCGTGTGGTTCCCGCCCATGTCGTGGCCTATGACCAGGCGACGGGCTTCGGCCTGGTACAGGCGCTCGGCCGGCTCGGCCTGCCGGCGCTGGGGCTCGGCAGCTCCGGCAAGGCGGCTGTCGGGGACGAGGCGGTGTTCGTCGACGGTGCGGGGCGTCATGTCGACGCCCGTATCGTGGCCAAGCAGGAATTCGCCGGCTATTGGGAATATCTGCTCGACGAGGCGATCTTCATCGCGCCTGCCCACCCCGGCTGGGGAGGCGCGGCCCTGGTCGGCGAAGACGGCAGGCTTCTCGGCATCGGATCCCTGCTCCTGCAGATGGAACGCGGCGGCGAGGATTTCGACATCAACATGGTCGTGCCCATCGACCTCCTGCCCCCCATTCTCGACGATCTCCTGACACGGGGCCAGGTCGACCAGCCACCGCGCCCCTGGCTCGGTGCCTTCTCGGCCGAAAGCAACGGCAAGGTCGTGGTCGCCAGCGTGGCCAAGGGATCACCGGCCGCCAAGGCGGGGTTGAAGGCGGGCGACATCATCTCCGACATCCGCAACGAGGAAGTCCGGGGCCTCGCCGATTTCTATCGCAAGGTGTGGAGCGGCGGCCCGGCCGGCGTCGAGGTGCCGATGCGGGTCCTGCGCGATGGCCGGGAGAGCTGGCTGCGCGTCAAATCGGCCGATCGCAACGCCTTCCTGCGCAAGCCGCCTTTGCAGTGACGAGACAAAAGGTCGTCCCGGATCTGCATCGTCATTGCGAGCGCAGCGAAGCAACCCAGTGCTGGAAAACGTAGCGGCCACGGCTCCTGGATTGCTTCGCTGCGCTCGCAATGACACACGGGTCAAACATCGCCGCCGTTGGTATTATGCTTCATCCTGCTCGCCGCCCCGGATCCGCGCCGCATCACTACGTGCTGCAGCGCGTCCGGGATGACCATCAGCTCGCGGCCTCCAGCTTGTCCTGCGTCCTGGTCTCGAAATCGCTGGCGTCATGGCGCTCGCGCAATTGGCTCGACGGCTCGCCCGAGGTGCGGTTGACCATGCGCCCGCGCTGCACGGCCGGCCGCTGGAAGATCGCCTCGGCCCAGCGCTGGACATTCTTGTAGTCCTCGACCTGCAGGAACTCTGCCGCGCCATACTGCCAGCCCCTGGCAAGGCCGCCATACCAGGGCCAGACGGCCATGTCGGCAATGGTGTAGTCGCTGCCGGCCAGATACTCGACTTCGTCCAGGCGGCGGTCGAGCACGTCGAGCTGACGCTTCACCTCCATGGCGAAACGGTCGATGGCATATTCGATCTTGGTCGGCGCATAGGCGTAGAAATGGCCGAAGCCGCCGCCGAGATAGGGCGCGCTCCCCATCTGCCAGAACAGCCAGGACATGCATTCGGCGCGGGTGGCCGGGTCCTTCGGCAGGAACTCGCCGAACTTCTCGGCGAGATAGAACAGGATCGAGCCGGATTCGAACACCCGGATCGGTTCGGGGCCGCTGCGGTCGAGTAAGGCCGGAATCTTGGAGTTCGGATTGACGTCGACGAAGCCTGAGCCGAACTGGTCGCCCTTGCCGATCTCGATCAGCCAGGCATCATATTCGGCGCCCTTGTGGCCTTGAGCCAGCAATTCCTCCAGCATGATGGTGACCTTGACGCCGTTCGGCGTGCCCAGCGAATAGAGCTGGAGGGGATGGCGGCCGACCGGCAGCTCCTTGTCGTGGGTGGGGCCGGCGATCGGCCGGTTGATATTGGCGAACGCACCGCCATTCGCCTTGTTCCAGGTCCAGATCTTCGGGGGCGTGTAGTCGGACGAACCGGTCATTCTCGAACTCCAGGTCAGAGCCTATCAGTGAAAGGGCCAGCGAGTACAGGGGCTGCCTTCATGGCAGATAGGGTGAGGCGGAAGCTCATGCTAGGGCAAGACAGGTGGCACTGCCCCAGAAAATCCCGACCTCTCCTCCCCTCACCGCTTTATCCCGCGCGCAGAGCCTGCTATTCACGCCCGCATGACATATATGCTGCGCATAGCCCGAATTATCGTCCCGGCTTCCGCGTGCGGGCTCGGCTGAGCTCCGCGGAAGGTCCGGGTTTGCGCCGCTTTTCCCTTTCCTCCGTATCGACGGATCCCTGTTCATGACCGATGTTGCGTCCCCCTCCAGCGAGACCGCCGAGAGCTCGAAGGCGAGCTCTGGGGCTTACGACTATTCCAAGACCCTGTTCCTGCCGCAGACGGCCTTCCCCATGCGCGGCGGCCTGCCGCAGAAGGAGCCGGAGATCCTGACCCGCTGGCAGGCCCAGAATCTGCGCCAGCGCCTGCGCGACATCTCGGCCGGCCGGCCGAAATTCGTGCTGCATGACGGCCCGCCCTATGCCAATGGCAACATCCATATCGGCCACGCGCTCAACAAGATCCTGAAGGACCTGGTGACGCGCTCGCAGCAGATGCTCGGTTTCGATTCCAACTATGTCCCGGGCTGGGACTGCCACGGCCTGCCGATCGAATGGAAGATCGAGGAGCAGTACCGCGCCAAGGGCAAGAACAAGGACGAGGTGCCGCTGGTCGAGTTCCGCCGCGAATGCCGGGCCTTCGCCGAGCACTGGGTCGGCGTGCAGCGCGAGGAGTTCAAGCGCCTGGGCGTCGAAGGCGACTGGGAGCATCCCTATCTCACCATGGCCTATGCGGCCGAGGCGCAGATCGCCCGTGAGATCATGAAATTCGCCATGAGCGACCAGCTCTATCGCGGCTCCAAGCCGGTGATGTGGTCGGTGGTGGAGAAGACCTCTCTGGCCGAGGCCGAGATCGAGTATGAGGACCATACCTCCGACATGATCTGGGCGAAGTTTCCGGTGCGCTCGGGTGCCACGCGCGACGAGTTGGCCAAGGCCGCCTTCGTGATCTGGACCACCACGCCCTGGACCATCCCGGGCAACCGCGCCATCGCTTATTCGAGCCGCGTCGCCTATGGGCTCTATCTCGTCACATCAGCGCCCGAGAACAACTGGGCCAAGGTGGGCGACAGCTTCATCCTGGCTGACAAGCTGGCCGAGGAGGTGTTCAAAACAGCCAAGGTGGAAGCCTATGAGCGCCTCGGCGGCGTCGAGGCCGGCGAGCTGGCGCGCCTCACCGCCGCCCATCCGCTGGCGGGCTTCGACCCCGGCTACGGCTTCGACGTGCCGCTGCTCGAGGGCGAGCATGTCACCGACGAAGCCGGCACCGGCTTCGTGCATACCGCCCCCAGCCATGGCCGCGAGGACTTCGACGTCTGGACGGCGCATCAGCGCGAACTGAACGCGCGCGGCATCAACACGCATATCCCCTATCCCGTCGATGGCGACAGCTTCTACACGGCCGACGCCCCCGGCTTTGCCGGCAAGCGCGTCATCACCGAGAAGGGCGACAAGGGCGATGCCAATGACGCCGTGATCAAGGCACTGGTCGCCGACGGCAAGCTGGTGGCCCGTGGCCGTATCAAGCACCAATACCCCCATTCCTGGCGCTCGAAGAAGCCGGTGATCTTCCGCAACACGCCGCAATGGTTCATCGCGATGGACAAGCCCATCGACGAGGTGGCTCCGGGCACCGTACCGGCGGCGACGCCGGCCCGTACGGAGGAGGGCGTCCTGCGCAACGATGTCGGGCCGACGCTCGGTGACGGCTCGTCGCTGCGCGAGCTCGCCCTCAACGCCATCCGGCAGACCCAATGGGTGCCGGCGGCCGGCGAGAACCGCATCACCGGCATGATCGCCAACCGCCCTGACTGGGTGGTGTCGCGCCAGCGCGCCTGGGGCGTGCCGATCGCCGTGTTCATGCGTGACAAGCCGGGTGGTGGCGTCGAGATCCTCAAGGACGAGGCCGTCAACCAGGCGATATCGGCAGCCTTCGAAACCGAAGGCGCCGACGCCTGGTACCAGGAGGGTGCCGCCGAGCGTTTCCTCGGCGCGCGCGCCGGTGAAGGCTGGGTCAAGGTCAACGATATCCTCGACGTCTGGTTCGACTCCGGCTCCACCCATGCCTTCACGCTGGAGGATCCCAAGCACTTCCCGGGCCTCGCCGGCATCAAGCGCAAGGTCGATGGCGGCGACGACACCGTGATGTATCTGGAAGGCTCCGACCAGCATCGCGGCTGGTTCCATTCCTCGCTCCTGGAAAGCTGCGGCACGCGCGGGCGGGCGCCCTATGACATCGTGGTCACCCACGGCTTCACGCTCGACGAGCAGGGCCGCAAGATGTCGAAGTCCATCGGCAACACCGTCGCCCCGCAGGACGTGATCAAGCGTTCCGGTGCCGATATCCTGCGCCTTTGGGTCGCCACCACCGATTATGCCGATGACCAGCGCATCGGGCCCGAGATCCTGAAGACGGTCGAGGACACCTATCGCAAGCTGCGCAACACCATCCGCTGGATGCTGGGCACGCTCGCCCATTTCGAGGCAGGCGACAGTGTCGCCGCCGGACAGATGCCGGAACTCGAACGGCTGATGCTGCATCGGCTGGCCGAGCTCGATGGCGAGGTGCGGGCCGCCTATGAAAGCTACGACTACAAGCGCGTGGTCGCCTTGCTGGCGACGTTCATGACGGCTGATCTCTCCGCCTTCTATTTCGACGTACGCAAGGACGCGCTCTATTGCGATCCGAAATCGTCCCTGCGCCGCCGGGCTGCGCTGAGCGTGGTCGACAGGCTCTTCACCTGCCTGACGACCTGGCTGGCGCCGGTGCTGTGCTTCACCATGGAAGAGGCCTGGACCTCCCGCTTCGGCGAGGAGAACTCGGTGCATCTGCAGCCCTTCGCGGCGGCCGATCCTGCCTGGCTCGACCCGGCGCTTGCGCAGAAGTGGGAGCTCGTGCGCGAGGCACGGCGCGTGGTCACCGGCGCACTGGAGCATGAGCGCGCGGCCAAGCGCATCGGCTCTTCGCTCGAGGCTGCACCAACCGTCCATGTCGCAGACGAAGCGACGCTGGCGGTCCTGCACAGCGTCGATTTCGAGGATGTCTGCATCGTCTCCGGCTTGACGCTACAGGCCGACGAAGGTCCGGCCGAGGCCTATCGCCTCGACGGCGTTGCCGGCATCGCCGTCGTTCCCGGCCGGGCCGATGGTGTCAAATGCGCGCGGTCCTGGCGCTATTTCGATCCGAAGACCGCCGACCCCGCCTTCCCGGACATCACCCCGCGCGACGCGGCGGCGATGCGCGAATGGCAGGCGGCGGGAGCCTGAGGGATGAAGTCAGTGTTTTTCGGGCGTTACACCTTCATCGGGGTGATGGTGGCGGTTCTCGCCATCATCATCGATCAGGGCTTCAAATATTGGGCGCTCCACATCTTCCAGATCGGTGAGCTGATCATGTATCAGGAGGCCGTCGACTGGACGCCGTTCCTGAAGTTCACCCTGGTCTGGAATCGGGGAGTATCGTTCGGCCTGTTCCAGCAGGAAAGCCAGATCGGCCTCATCCTGCTCGTCGCCTTTCGCCTCATTGCCACCGTGCTTCTTCTCGCCTGGCTTGCCCGTATCCACACGAAATCATCGGCGATCGGCATCGGCCTGATCATAGGCGGCGCCATCGGCAATGCCGTCGACGGGTTGCTGGCGATAGAGGGACCGCTGGCCCCCACTTGGCTGCAGCGGGAAGGCGTTGCCGACTTCTTCCTGCTCCATGCCGGCGATTTTTCCTGGTATGTCTTCAACCTGGCCGATGTCGCCATCGTTGCGGGCGTGGCCCTGCTGTTGTATGACATGGTGGTGAACAAAGAGCCACAGACGCACGGGTCTTCCTGACTTTTTCAGGTACTGGTTGCTCGTAGGAGCGGTGGTTTCTTGGTTTTGACGCATTTTCCGGGCAGTAGAGCGAAAGTCTCTCCCGGAATTTGCACCGAAATCTAGCAGTGATTGGGATACAGGATGCGGACAAAGATTTGGCTTGGCCTGGCTGCGGCGACGGCACTGGTTGCCCTGGCGCCGACGGGTGCGGCGAATGCGCAGTCCCTCGGTCAGAACTTCTTCCAGAAGATGCTCGGCACCAGTGACGATGCGCCGGCGATCAATTATTCCGACCGTGCACCGCTGGCCAAGCCGGGCAAGCTAGACTTGCCGCCGCCCGGCACGGCTGCGACTTCGGACAATGACCCGAACTGGCCGGTGGATCCCGACTACAAGAAGCGCAAGGCCGCCGGCGTGATGCCGCGCAGCAAGGCCGAGCACGGCGATGGCCGGCTCTCGCCTGACGAGATGGCGGCAGGCCGCGTGCCGGGTGCCGGTCGGGTCGACGCGCCGGAGCCGTTTGACGCGGCCAAGGCCAGTTCGGTTCCGCTCAAGCCCAGCGAGCTGCAGAAGCGCCTCAACCTCGGCGAGGACAACACGCCACTCGCCGCCGGCGTCGAACCGCCACGCCGTTCCTTGACTGAGCCGCCTGTTGGCTACCGCAAGCCGCTCGCCTCGGCCCCGCTTGCCGGCAACGAGCCCCTGCCTTCCGAGGGCAACAAGAGTGAATCCTGGTTCGACCGAGTCTTCAAGACCCCGCGGGTGAAGTAAGAAAAGCGGTCGAACAAGCGAAATGCCAAAGGGCCGGTTCCAAGACCGGCCCTTTCGTTTGTGCATTCCCGTTTCGGGTTTACCGTCGCCCGAACAGGGCCTCGATGTCGCCGAGCTTCAGCGTCACATAGGTCGGCCGGCCGTGGTTGCACTGGCCTGAATTGGGAGTGACTTCCATCTCGCGCAGGAGCGCATCCATCTCCGCCGGCAACAGGCGCCGCCCGGCCCGTACGGAGCCGTGGCAAGCCATGGTGGCAGCGACATGGTCGAGGCGCCGCTCCAGCACGATCTCCGAACCCCATTCGGCAAAGCCGTCGGCGAGGTCGCGGATCAGCGCGGCCGGATCGGTGCTGCCGAGCGCAGCCGGGGTGGCGCGTACCAGAAGGGCACCCGGCCCGAACGGCTCAACGACCAGGCCGAGAGCCGCCAGATCCTCGCTCGCCGCAGTCAGGCGCTCGACATCGGCAGGATCGAGGTCGACGACTTCCGGAATCAGCAGCAATTGCGACTTGGCACCGGCGGCCGCGCGCTCGCGCTTCAGGCGCTCATAGACCAGGCGTTCATGGGCGGCGTGCTGGTCGACGATGACGACGCCCTCCCGAGTCTGGGCCACGATATAGGTCTCGTGCAGCTGCGCGCGGGCTGCGCCGAGCGGCCGGTCGAGACTGTCGGGCGCGGGAGACACTGCCGTGGCGCGCGCATCCGCGGAAGGCATCACCAGCGCGTCGAATCCGGCCTGGGCGGGCGCCGCGAAACCGCTTCCTGCAGCCAAGCCACCATTGCCCATGCCACCGCCAGCCAGGCCGCCGTCTCCCATACCCGCAAGATGAGGCGCCGCGGGCGACGCCCGCCAATCCCAGTCGAGATCGGCAGGGCGGTTGAGGCTGCGGGCGAGCAGGCCGAGGGCGACATCGGCATTGCCGCTTGAGCTACGGCCTGACTCCCGCTCCAGCGCGGAGCGGATCGCCGAGACGATCAGGCCGCGAACCAAGCCGCCATCACGGAAGCGGACCTCCGCCTTGGCCGGATGGACATTCACGTCGACATTCTGCGAGGCGATGTCGAGGAAGAGGGCCAGAACCGGAAAGCGGTCCTTGGGCAGATGATCGGCATAGGCACCGCGCACGGCACCCAGCAACAGCTTGTCGCGCACCGGCCGCCCGTTGACGAACAGATATTGGTGCTGCCCGGTGCCGCGATTGAAGGTCGGCAGACCGATATGGCCATGCAGGCGGACATCCCCGCGCGTCACGTCGATGGCAATCGCATTGTCGATGAAGTCGGCACCCAGCAAGGTGCCGAGGCGCGTCTCCTCGTCACCGGCCGGCCAGGTCGAGGGAGAATGGTCTTCGCCGGCCAAAGTGAAGGCGATGGCGGGGTTGGCCATCGCGAGACGCTTGACGACATCGCCGATCGCGGCCGCTTCGGTACGCTGAGTCTTGAGGAATTTCAGGCGGGCCGGAGTGGCATAGAAAAGGTCGCGCACCTCGATGCGCGTGCCCTCCCCGATCGCTGCCGGGCGGATTGCCTGGTGCTCGCCGGCTTCAATGGCGATCACGGCCCCTGTGGACGAGCCACGCTCGCGCGTGGTGATGCTGAGGCGCGACACCGAGGCGATGGATGGCAAGGCTTCTCCGCGAAAACCCAGCGTGTCGATGGCGAGCAGGTCTTCGGTCGGCAGCTTGGACGTCGCGTGGCGCTGCACGGCCAAAGCCAGGTCCTCGGGCGACATGCCTGAACCGTCGTCGACGATGCGGATCAGGCGCTGCCCGCCGCCCTCGGTGACGATCTCGATGCGGCGGGCGCCGGCGTCGATGGCGTTCTCCACCAATTCCTTTACGGCACTCGCCGGCCGCTCCACCACCTCGCCGGCGGCGATGCGGTCGATCAGGATCTGGGGGAGAGCACGGATGGCCATAGGGCGAATCGTCCATCAGCGCCTGCTTTCCACCAGAGAAAAATCAGGCGCAAAATCAAGGGCTTGATGCATTCGCCCTTCCGAGTGGAGAACGAATGCGTCACGTGCCGGAAACAATACACCATGGGGCCGGCCATCGGAACGGCCGGCAGGCAAGCCTCAAGCTCCAAGGCGTTTTGCGATTTGGCGAAAGCACTGCAAATCGCAGAGATACTCTAGCCGATCCGTTGGACCGGCTGGAAGCAAAGAGCGCGAGCAAGGAAGCGTCCGGTCATGAACGCCTGTTTGCCCTATTGCACATCGACATTGACGATGACGTCGAGCACCTTGCCATCGGGGAAAGCCTTGCGATAGGCAAATTGGTCCGGACCTCGATAACCGGGTGCGGAAGTATAGAGCACCTGCCAGACCGGCACGCGCCGTGAATTGCAGGCGGCGCTGGAATTGCCGGCCTCATAAGGAGAAAAGTCGCGGGTCCTACGGATATTCACCCGGCCATAGCCCGCCTGCTTGGTGACGCTAGCCGCGACGCCCGGCACTTCCCGGCAGGCTGGGGTAATATAAGAAAACTGATCGATCTTGCTGACGAGCCCGGATTGCACCGCGACGGCAGCGCCGCTGGCGCCAGGCCCGCGCGAGGTGCCTAGACCGGTGCTCACGCAGCCTGCCGCCATGAGACCAACAAGGACGACAGCCGAAACACTCCAAAGCTTCATGACATCCTCCCGCTTGAGCGACCCCCGCCGCTTCTCGACGAGCGACAGGGTGATGCAGTCGGCCCCTTCGTGCAATAGTCAGTGTGACGTAAGCAGAACGATTTAACCTTGTCCGGCGAGAAGAAAACGTTCGATCGAGCTCGATCTTCTCGTCGTTTCTTGCCGTTCTTCGCCATGTTCTTTGTGGTGCAATGCCTTTACCCGGTCATCGCCGGGATGACGCGGGTCGGCATCAGGAGTTCTCCTGCGATCCTAGGACAGCCCTTCCGGGCGCCCGACGGCCACGACGAAGGGTTTGCCACCTCCAAACATCCGCCGGGCCACGCGCTTGGTGTCGTCCAGCGTCACCGCTTCGACCAGGCCGTTGCGGCGATCGATGAAATCGATGCCAAGCCGTTCGATCTGGATCATGGTCAGCTGGTTGGCGATCTTTGTCGATGAGTCGAAGCGCAGCGCATAGGAGCCGGTAAGGTATTTCTTGGCGCTTTCCAATTCAGCAGCGCCGGGCCCGTTGCTGGCGAGCTCGGCCATCTCCGCCTCGATGATGGCAAGACTTTCAGCCGCCCTGTCGTTTCGTGTGGCAACGCCACCGCCGACAAAGGCGGCGCGGGCCAATGCGCCGAGCTGGGTGGAGACCGAATAGGCTAAGCCCCTCTCCTCGCGCACCTTCTGGAACAGGCGCGAGGAGAAGCTGCCGCCGCCATAGATGTGGTTGAGCAGGAAGGCGGCCATGAAGTCGGGATCGTCGCGCTTCACGCCGGGGGTGGCGAATTGCAGTACGGTCTGCGGCACGTCGAGATCGATCACCTTGCGAGTGCCCAGGCCCGCGAGTTGGGCCTCCGGCACCGGCTGCAGCAGGGCCGTGGTCGGCAGCGAGCCGAACACCTTGTCCAGCATCTCCTCGGCATCGTGGGCATCGATGGCGCCGACGATGGACACCGTCAGCCCGTCCTTGGCGAGCAGGCGGCGGTGCTGGGCCGCGATTTCGTCCCGGTTGACGGCACCGATGCTCTCCAGCGTGCCGCGGGTCGGACGGCCATAGGGGTGGTCGGGGAAAAGCCCGGCGAAAAAAGCCAGCGATGCCATGGCGTTGGGATCGCTGGCCTCACGGCGCAAGCTGGCCAGCAGGCTCTGGCGCACGCGTTCCACCGCGGCTTCCTCGAAACGCGGCTCACTGACGGCATAGTGGAGAAGATCGAAGGCGAAAGCCTTGCGATCAGCCAGCGTGCGCAACGAGCCATTGATCTGGTCGCGAGCGGCATGGAAGGAAAGCTCGACGGCATTCTCCTCCATCAGGCGCTGGAAGGCCTCGTCGTCATGCGGACCGGCCCCTTCGTCGAACAGCGCCGACATGATGTGGGCAAGGCCTGGCCTATCGGGCGGATCCTGCGCCGCTCCGCCCTTGAAGGCGAAGTCGATGGCGATGACAGGTACGGCATAGTCCTCGACCAGCCAGGCTTCGATGCCAAGAGGCGAGACGATCTTCTGGATCATGAAAACACTCGTTCACAAAAACCGATCGTCACAACCGGCAAGGCCGGCGATGACGGCAGGAGACTGATACGCCGCTGCAAGACTCCCGACAGGAAAAGCGCGGCGCAGCAATCCAGACAATCATAGACGGCGCTGCCGGTCTGCCTGGCTGCATCCATCATGACGTGCGAAACGTATCAAGCCTGCCCTTCGAGCAGGCCGACCACCGACTTGCCCTCCAGCAGAACGGCCCGGCCCATTTCCGGCAGTCTTCCGGACGGCACGGCGGCGATGCGCTGCGGCCAGAGCTGCAGGTCCTCCACCTTGCCGCCGACCGACAGGGTGGCGCCGTAATAGCGCGCCAGGGTCGACTGGTTGTCCTGGGCATAGATCGCGTCGGCGACGAGGCGCGTCTTGGCGCGTTCCAATTCCGCCTCGCTCACGCCCTCTGCAACGATGCGCCCGATCTCCTCGTCGACGGCTGCCTCCAGCGCCTCGAAGCTGACGCCGGGCATCGGGATGGCCCAGACGCCGAAACGCGTCTCGTCCACGGCGGAACCGCCATAAAAAGCGCCGGCGGCCGAAGCCAGTTTCTTGTCGACCACCAGGGCACGATAAAGCCGCGAAGTCTGCCCGCCGCCAAGGATCTGCGACAGGAGGTCGAGCGCCTCGCCCTCGCCATTGCGGGCCTGGATATAGGAAGGCGCACGCCAATGGCGCTGATAGATCGGCTGCTCCACCCGCTTGTCGGCCAGCCGGACGCGGCGGTCGGCGCGCTGCCTGGGCTCCTGCGGCCGCAGACGCGGCGGCGGGTCGGCACGCCTGGCCACGGGGCCGTAATGGGTTTCGGCCAGTTCGCGCACCTCGTCGGCCGTGATGTCACCAGCCACGATCAAGCTGGCATTGTTCGGCGTGTAGAAACGGCTGTGGAAATCGATGGCGTCCTGCCGGCTGAGGCCTTCGATCTCGTTCTCCCAGCCGATGATCGGCGTGCCATAGGGATGGTGGGTGAACAGGGTCGAGGCGATCTCTTCGGCAAGCTGCGAATTGGGATCGTTGTCGACCCGCATCTTGCGTTCCTCGAGCACGACGTTGCGCTCGGGGTCGACGACCTCGTCGGTAAGGGCGAGCCCGGTCATGCGATCGGCCTCGAAGGCCATCATGGTGCCGAGATGCTCCTTGGCCACCCGCTGGAAATAGGCGGTGTAGTCATAGGAGGTGAAGGCGTTCTCCTGGCCACCCAGCTCCGCAACCTGTTTGGAAAAGCCGCCCGGGTTCTTCTCCGTGCCCTTGAACATCAGATGCTCGAGGAAATGCGCGATGCCCGACTTGCCCTTCGGCTCGTCCGCCCCGCCCACCTTGTACCAGACCATGTGGGTGACCACCGGCGCACGGCGGTCGGGAATGACCACCACATGCAAGCCGTTGGGAAGCGTGAAATCCGTGATCGCCGGGCCCTGGGCATGGGAAGCACCGCCGAGACCGGGGATAAGCGCAAGCGTCATGAAAGGTCCGATCGGGAGGGAAAGCGAAAGATCCACCCAATATGGGTAGGAAACGCGGGAAGTGAAGTATCCCTTACCCCCTGGAGCATGAGCCTAGCAAGGCATAGGTCCGAAGAAAACAATCCCTACCGGCTCCCTTCCTCCTTCCGGTCGACCAATTCCTTCAAGCCTCGGTCGATCTCGCGCCAGTCCCGATCGCTCAAGGCTCCTTCCAAGGCATAAAGGGCGTTCAGGCTGATGCCGCGCCCGAACCGGAACTTCAGGCGCCGATAGGCGGCGACGGCTCCCGGCCGCCGGAGATCCTCCGGACTGCAGATGTCGACTTCGACCAGCATGCGCTCGGTGACCGGGCCAAGATTGCGCATGTCCCGGATGCGCCTGCTCACGCGACCATCTCGATGCCAACCGGTACACCGCTGCGCAGGGAATTGGCCACCATGCAGATCGTTTTCGCGCGCTCGATCACCGGCTGCGGGTCTGACCCGTCCGACATGCGGCAGCGCACCTTGAGCTTTGCAGCAGTCGCCAACAGCGGCTTGCCCTCGAGCTCCAGCGCGACGCTGACTGCGATGGTATCGACGGCGGCACCCATTTCTTCCGCAGCGTAGCGCAGGTCGTTGCAAAAGCAGCCGCCAAGCGACAGAGCGAGCAGCTGGGCGCCATTGAAGCCGAGCCCCATGCCGCCGGCGTTGCCCTCGGGGCGGTCCACCACGATGGTATGTCCGCCGGCCCAGCCCATGGCTGCCTGCGTCTCACCGACATTGCGCAGTTCGACCGTTACCGTCGCCATGCCTGCCCCCGTTTTGGATACGACCGACCATGACAGCAAGGCGGCAAAGGCGAAAGCGATGCCAAGCGGAGGCTGAAGCCGTCGCCCGATCAATGCGCCCCGGCGTCGGACATCAGGGCTCGTAATGGAGGAAGCTGAGCCTGGTGCCCGCATAGTCGCGCTGATCGGCCAGAGCGAAGGAGGGCGGCGCTTCGAGGGGGGCGTCCGTCGCCTCCTCGACCACGCAGAGCGCTCCCTTGGTCAGCCAGCCGCCATCGGCAAGGCTGACGAGTGCCTGTGATGCCAGCCCCTTGCCATAGGGAGGGTCGAGAAAAGCCAGCGAGAAGGGCTCGCCCGGCCCGATCATGCCCAGCTTGGTCGCATCCCGGCGGAACAGGCGGGTGCGTCCGCCCAGGGACATCGCCTCGACATTGGAGCGGATCAGCCCACGCGCCTCCGCGCCCTCGTCGACGAAGGTGGCAAAGCGGGCTCCGCGCGACAGGGCCTCGAAACCGAGCGCGCCCGTGCCGGCGAACAGATCGATCACGCGTGCGTCGCGCACGGGATCGTCATAGCCATGCGCGAGGATGTTGAACAAGGTCTCACGCAAGCGGTCCGAAGTCGGCCGGATCGCCTCCGACTTCGGTGTAGCCAGTTGCTTGCCGCGAAATTGCCCGCCGATGATGCGCATCGGTCAGCCGTCAACGCCCCCGGCGCGGCGCACCGCCCGGCTTGCCGCCTGGGCGTGGACGCGAGGGACGTTCACCGCCATCATTGCGATCGCGGAAGGAAGGACGGGGCTTGAACGGGCGGTCGCCGCCCTCTCCATCGCGCGGGCGGAACGGCTTGCGCGGACGATCACCCCCTTCGTCGCGGTCGCGGAAGGAGGGACGGGGCTTGAACGGGCGGTCGCCGCCCTCCTCGCCACGCGGCCGGAACGGCTTGCGCGGACGCTCGTCCCCTTCGTCGCGGTCGCGGAAGGAGGGACGGGGCTTGAATGGGCGGTCGCCGCCCTCCTCGCCACGCGGCCGGAACGGCTTGCGCGGACGCTCGCCCCCTTCGTCGCGGTCGCGGAAGGAGGGACGCGGCTTGAATGGGCGGTCGCCGCCCTCCTCGCCACGCGGCCGGAACGGCTTGCGCGGGCGCTCGCCCCCTTCGTCGCGGTCGCGGAAAGAAGGACGCGGCTTGAACGGGCGGTCACCGCCCTCCTCGGCACGCGCACGGAAGGGCTTGCGCGGGCGCTCGCCCCCTTCGTCGCGGTCGCGGAAGGAAGGACGGGGCTTGAAGGGACGGTCGCCGCCCTCCTCGGCACGCGCACGGAAGGGCTTGCGCGGACGCTCGCCCCCTTCGTCACGATCCCGGAAAGGCGCGCGGGCCTTGAAGGGGCGGTCGCCGCCCTCCTCGTCGCGGGAACGGAAGGGCTTGCGCCGAGCCGGCTTTTCGTCGGCCACGTCAGCGACCCGCTGGACCAGCACACGCCGGCCATGGCGATCCTCGACCAGGCTGCCACGCATCACGCGTTCCTTGCCGTCTTCCTCCGACTTGACACGCAGTCCGCGCGCCGGGCCACCCTTTGCGGGCCTGGCCGCAGCTTTGACCGGCTTTTCGCCGGCGGCCTCGTGGATTGGCGCCTCGAACTCGCAGCCGGCCTCGGCAACCAGCTCGGGGCCGAGCTGGTCCATCAGAACCCGGGTCTTCACTTCCTCGACCGCGCCCTCGGCCAGGTCGCCGAGCTGGAACGGCCCGTAGGACACGCGGATCAGGCGGTTGACCTCCAGGCCGATGGAGCCCAGCACGTTCTTGACTTCGCGGTTCTTGCCTTCGCGCAAGCCGAGGGTCAGCCAGGAATTGGAACCCTGTTCCTTGTCGAGGCGCGCTTCGATGCGACCATAGTCGACGCCGTCGACCGTCAGCCCCTCGAACAATTTGTCGAGCTGGACCTGATCGGTCTCGCCGAAAGCCCGCACGCGATAACGTCGCAGCCAGCCGGTCTTGGGCAGTTCGAGCTGGCGCGCCAGACCGCCGTCATTGGTGAGCAGCAGCAGGCCCTCGGTGTTGATGTCGAGCCGGCCCACCGACATCACGCGCGGCAGCGACGGATCGAGGTTCTCGAACACGGTCGGGCGTCCTTCCGGATCCTTCTCCGTGGTCACCAGGCCACGGGGCTTGTGGTAGAGCCACAGCCGCGTACGCTCGCGCCGGGGCAGGAGCTTGCCATCGACGGTGATATTGTCGTCCATCTGGACATTGAGCGCCGCACTGGTCAGCACCTCGCCATTGACGGCGACCCGGCCTTCCTCGATCCAGGTCTCGGCATCGCGGCGCGATCCCAGCCCGGCCCGCGCGATCACCTTGGCCACACGCTCCCCGGCAAAGGCGCCGGTCTTGGCCTCGGCATCCGGCTTGGCCACCGCTTCCGCCTTGGCCTCGGCGCGACGCGGGGGGCGCTTGGGGCCGCGCTCCTCCTGGCGATCGTCGAAACGCGGCTCGAAGGCCTTGCGGCCGCCCTCGCGCGGCTCGAAAGAGCTGTCGAAACGGCGTGGTGCAAAGGAGCGCCCACCGTCCTCACCCTCGCGGCGAGGCTTGCGGCTGAAGGGACGCTCAGCGCCCTCCCCGCGTTCCGCATCACGGCGCGGCCGGAAACCGCCTTCGGTGCCCTCGTCGCGCGATCGAAACGGCCGGCGTGCTTCTCCACGTTCCTCGGCGCGGCGGGGCTTGAACGGGCGTTCCTCGCCACTGTCACGCTCGCGGAACGGTCGGCGAGTGGGACGAGCCT
>NZ_LYXZ01000130.1 GCF_001676615.1 Labrys sp. WJW
CGGTCATGCGCATCCGGCACCGAATTGGCACCGGCCCCATGCTTGGGCGTCCACTGATGGGCACCGGCCGGGCTCTTGGTCAGCTCCCAGTCATAGCCGAACAGGTTCCAGAAGAAGTTGTTGCTCCATTTGGTCGGCGTCGAGGTCCAGGTCACCTCCAGGCCCGAGCCGATGGTGTCGCCGCCCTTGCCGGAGCCGAACTGGTTGTGCCAGCCCAGGCCCTGCAGCTCGATGCCGGAGGCCTCGGGTTCCGGCCCGACATTGGCGGCATCGCCGGCGCCATGGGTCTTGCCGAAGGTGTGGCCGCCGGCGATCAGCGCCACCGTCTCCTCGTCGTTCATCGCCATGCGGGCGAAGGTCTCGCGGATGTCGCGCGCCGCCGCCAAAGGATCGGGATTGCCGTTGGGCCCTTCGGGATTGAC
>NZ_LYXZ01000131.1 GCF_001676615.1 Labrys sp. WJW
TGACATTGATGTCGGAGACTTCCGACAGATCGCCGTCCTGCGGATCCTTGAGGGAGACGCCCATGCCGTCAACCCGCCGTCTGCGTGCGCGCGGGCGCCAGCGTGCGGAGCGGAGTGGCCGCGCCATCCCGCTCCAGACGCTCGAGATCGCGCGAGACATGCTGCAGCACCTCGCCGGAAGCATCCGACAGCAGAGCACGGTAGCCGGCAATGGCGCGGGCGAAGACGTTGTAGATGATCACGGCCGGAATGGCGGCGACCAGGCCGATCGCCGTGGCCAGCAAGGCCTCGGCGATGCCGGGGGCCACCACCGCCAGATTGGTGGTGTGCGACTGCGAGATGCCGATGAAGGAGTTCATGATGCCCCAGAC
>NZ_LYXZ01000017.1 GCF_001676615.1 Labrys sp. WJW
AGGATGCCCTGGATCGCCGCCGGCTGTAGCCCCCCCGCCCGCCGCACCCGTTCCAGCGACTGGCGGGGATCGCCCTGGCAGGCGCCGATCACGAAGGGCATACCGGCCGCCCGGCATTTTTCGGCCAGCAAAGCCTGGATCGCCTCATATTCGGCTTCGGTCTGGTTGTGGAATTCGCCGGCCGTGCCGTTGGAATAGATGCCGTCGACGCCATCAGCGATCAGGATGTCGATCTCCTCGCCGAGGCCGCCGAAATCGATGGCATCGTCCGGTGTGATCGGCAGCAACAACGTGGCCCAGTTGCCGCGAAGGGTCATAGGCTGATGTCCTGTCGGATGCAGGCCTTGAAATGGCCGGGCTCGACTTCCTCGAGCTGCGGGATCTCACGGGCGCAGGCCTGGATGGCGTGGGGGCAGCGGGTCCGGAAGACGCAGCCCGACGGCGGATTGGCGACACTGGGAATGTCGCCCTTCAGGATCTGGCGCGCACGCGGCCGGTCGGGATCCGGCTCTGGGATCGCCGATAGCAGCGCCCGTGTATAGGGATGCCTGGGCGCCTCGTAGAGCCGGTCGCAGGGGGCGATCTCCATGATGCGGCCGAGATAGAGCACGATGACGCGATCGGCGATGAACTCCACCACGGCGAGATCATGCGAGATGAACAGCATGGTCAGGCCGAGACGGGCCTGGAGGTCGCGCAGGAGATTGACGATCTGGGCTTGGATCGAAACGTCGAGGGCCGAAACCGGTTCGTCGGCCACGATCAGGTCCGGCTGCAGGATCAGCGCCCTGGCAATGCCGATGCGCTGGCGCTGGCCGCCGGAGAATTCGTAGGCGTAGCGGTCGAGGGCATCGGGCGGCAGCTCGACGGCTTCGAGGGCGGCGCGGGCCTTGTCCTGGCGTTCGCGGCGCGTGCCGATCGCCTGGATGTTCAGTCCCTCGGTCAGGATCTCGCCAATGGTCATGCGCGGCGACAGGCTGGCGAAGGGGTCCTGGAAGATATATTGCATGCGCCGGCGCTGGCGGCGCAGATCCCCGGGCGACAGGCGCGCGATGTCGCTGCCGTCGAACATGATCTCGCCGGCGCTCGGTTCGATCAGCCGCAGGATCGAGCGCCCGATCGTGGTCTTGCCCGAACCGGACTCGCCGACCAGCCCGACGACCTCGCCCCGCTTCACCTCGAAGGAAATGTCGTCGAGCACCCGGACGGGCGCGGCGCGGCCGAAGCCGCCGCCATACTGCTTGGCGAGGCCGCGCACGCTGAGAAGCGGTGATCCGGAAGGGGACGTCTCCATCTCACAACTCCTGCGAACGGATGCAGCGGCTGGCATGATCAGGCCCGACTTCCGCCAGAGCGGGCATGGCTTCCCGGCAAGCCGGCAGTGCCAGGGAGCAGCGGGCGGCGAAGGCGCACCCTTGCGGCATGGCGGCGAGGCTCGGCACGGCGCCGGGGATGGCGGCGAGGCGCCCGCCGGCCTTCTTGAGCCGGGTCGCCTCGCCCAGTCGCGGCACCGAAGCGAGCAGGCCCTTGGTGTAGGGATGCCGCGGACGCCGGAAGACCTCGCGAACGGGCCCCTGCTCGACGATGCGGCCGGCATACATCACGGCAACGCGGTGGGCGATTTCGGCGACGACACCGAGATTATGGGTGACGAACAGCACGCCCATGCCGTTCTCCGCCTGCAGGCGCTGCAGGAGGTCGAGGATCTGGGCCTGGATGGTGACGTCGAGCGCCGTGGTCGGCTCGTCGGCGAACAACAATACCGGATCGCAGGCGAGCGCCATGGCGATGGTGGCGCGCTGGCGCATGCCGCCGGAGAGCTCGTGCGGATATTGGCGGGCCCGCCGGGCGGGATCGGGAATGCCCACCTTGTCGAGCAGCCCGACGGCGGCAGCCATGGCCGCCTTGTGCGGCTGGCCCTTGTGCACACGGATGGGCTCGGCGATCTGGTCCCCGATGGTGTAGACCGGGTTGAGGCTGGTCATCGGCTCCTGGAAGATCATGCTGATCTCGTTGCCGCGGATGCGCCGTCGCTCTTCGGCATCGAGCGTCGTGAGATCGCGCAGGGCACCGCTCCTGCCGCGGAAGCGCATGCTGCCGCCGGCCACCCGCGCGATCCTGCCCGGCAGCAATCCCATGATGGACTGGCCGGTCACCGATTTGCCGGAGCCGGACTCGCCCACCAGCGCCAGTGTTTCGCCGACACCGATCGCGAGGTCGAGATCCGACACGGCCGGCACTTCGCGCCCGCTGACGCGAAACACCGTGTTCAGGCCCTCGATGGCGAGGATCGGCTGCGCGGCCATTGCCATGCTCAGCCCAACAGGCCGGTCTGGCGCAGGATCGTCTCGATCGTGGCCGCCTCGGTTTCGTTCAGCGCCCGCTGCGGACGCGCCATCTCATTGGTCTCGATGATGCCGAGCCGGCGCATCGCCGTCTTGAAGGCGCCGACGCCGGCCGAGCCGGCGCTGACGCGCGGCGCGGCGACCCAGACCATCTCGAACAGGCGGCAGAGGCGCTCCTGCTCCTGGCGCGCGCCTGCCCAGTCCCCCTTGCGGCAGAGGTCGTAGAGCCGGACATAGCCGGCAGGATCGACATTGGCGAGGCCGGGCACGATGCCGTGGGCCCCCATCAGCAGGGCGCTGTCACAGACGATCTCCGAGCCGGTCATCATCATGATCTCGGGACGATCGGCAAGGTCCATCAGGGCATAGCGGAAATTGCCGTCGTCGCCGCTGGAATCCTTCAGGCCGACGATGCTGCCCTCGCGGGCCAGCGTCACCACGGTGTGGCGATCGAGCTTGAAATGCACGCAGACCGGGATGTCGTAGGCGACCACCGGCACGTCGATCGCTTCCCGCAGATAGCGGAAATGATCGATCACCTCCGGCGCGCTGGTGCGGGCATAGAAGGGCGCGGTGGCGACCACCGCACTCACCCCGATCGACTGCGCCGTCCTGGCATGGGCGATGACGCGATCGGTGGTGGGATCGACGACGCCGGCCAGCACCGGCACCCGGCCATTGACGGTCTCGACCGCAAATTCCAGCACCTTCCGGCGCGTGGCCTCGTCGTGGAAGACGACCTCGCTGGTCGATCCCAGCACGAACAGGGCATGCACGCCGCCGGCGATCAGGTGCTCGATCACCCGCGCGAAGGAGGGATAGTCCACTTGGAGATCGGCGGTCAGGGGCGTGACGACCGGCGGCACGACGCCGTGGAACAGGGGGGATGCGGAAGACATGGAGAACCTTCTCTGCAGTCAGTTGAGTTCGGAACGAGGATCGAAGGCATCGCGCAGGCCATCGCCGACGAAATTGATGGCGAGCACGGTGAGGACGAGGGCAGCGCCGGCGAACAGCCATTGCCAGGGGTATTGCTCCAGCACGACGGTGCTGCGGGCGGCGTTCAGCATGTTGCCCCAGCTCGCTTCCGGCGGCGGGATGCCGAGGCCGAGGAAGGAGAGGCCCGCTTCCAGCAGGATGGCGGCGGCAAATTGCAGCGCGGCATAGACGACGAGGATGTCGATGGTGTTGGGCAGGCCATGGCGCCAGAGCAGGTGGCCGAGCGAGGCACCCATGCCGCGCGCGGCGATGACGAAGTCGCGCTCGCGCAGTTCCATCAGCCGCGCCCGCACCATGCGTGCTAGCACCGGCCAGGACAGCAGCGAGATCACCGCGATGGTGGAGAGGATGCCCGCGCCGGTGATCGAGGCGATCACCAGGAGCAGGATCACCGGCGGCAGCGTCATGGCGAGATCGACCAGGCGCATGATCACCGCATCGGCGACACGCCCCGCCATGGCGGCGAGCGCTCCGACGAGATAACCGATGACCAGCGAGATCACCACCGAGCTGCCTGCCACCAGCAGGGAGATGCGGCCGCCGCGCAGGACGCGCGCGAGAATGTCGCGCCCGACACCATCCGTGCCGAACCAGTGGGCGGCGCTGGGCCCCTTGTTGATGGCCAGGAGGTCGATGTCGTTGGGCTTGTAGCGCAGCAGCCAGGGATGGAAGACCACCAGCGCCAGCATGACCAGCAGGATGGCAAGGCCCACAAGCGTGACGTTGTTGGCGGCAAAGCGCCTCATCGCCCGCGCGAGCGGACCGTTGCCACGGGACCGAAGCTGTGTCGAAAGCGCCATCTCAGGCAACCTTGATGCGCGGATCGACGGCCGCATAGGCGACGTCGGTGAGGATGTTGACGACGATGACGCAGGCGCCCACCACCAGAGTCGCGCCCATGATCACCGGATAGTCACGCGTCGACACCGCATTGACGAGCAGCAGCCCCATGCCGGGCCAGTTGAACACGCTTTCCAGGAAGATCGCGCCGCCCACGGCAATGCCGATGGTGGAGCCGATCAGCGTGACCACCGGCAGCAGAGCGTTGCGCAGCGCATGCTTGACGATGACCCAGAATTCCTTGACGCCCTTGGCGCGGGCCGTGCGCACATAGTCCTGGTTGAGCACCTCCAGCAGCGAGGCGCGCATATAGCGCATGATCAGCGCGGCATGGCCGATCGAGAGCAGGAGAGCCGGCAGGATGAGGTGGCGCAAGAGGTCCGCCACCGAGAAGGGCGCGCCCGGGGTGAGCATGCCGCCCGACGGCGCCCAGCGCAGCAGCACCGAGAAGACGTAGAGGCCGACCAGGGCCGTCAGGAAGGCGGGACTGGAGATGCCGAAGAAGGCGGCGATCGACAGGCCCACATCCGTCGACGAGTTGCGCCTGACGGCGCCGAGAATGCCGGTGGCGATGCCGACGACGATGGCGATCGCCAGCCCTGCTCCCATCAGCAGCAGTGTCGGCCCGAGACGCTCGCCGATGAGGCCGAGCACCGTGTCGCCGTTGCGCTGCAGCGAAAAGCCGAGGTCTCCCCTGGCCGCGCTGGCGAGCCAGGCTGCATATTGCACCGGCAAAGGCTGGTCGAGGCCGAGCCGGCTGCGCACCGCCGCCATGTCCTCCTGCGACATCGCGACATTCGGATTGATATAGGCATCGATCGGATCGCCAGGCGCCAGGCGCAGCAGTACGAAGACCAGGAGGCTCAAAGCGACGAGCATCGCCGCCCCGACCAGCAGGCGGTTGAGGTAATAGCGCAGCATGGCGTTCCTCATGGTGGGCGCGATCAGACAGGCGCGGCTAACCTTCTCCCCTCGCGGGAGAAGGTGGCATTGCGAAGCAATGACGGATGAGAGGTGCAAGCAGATGCCTTGCTAAGTGGCGTTTCTCCCCCTCATCCGCCCCTTCGGGGCACCTTCTCCCGCACGGGGAGAAGGTTTGTCGCGCCTCCCTATTCCACCGCCCATTTCTCCGGATGCGCCGCATAGGGCCCACCACCAGGCGCCGGCAGCCATACGAAGTTCTTGAGCTTGCTCGATGCCACGCCATAGCGATTGGCGACCCAGAGCGTCGCCCAGGGTAGATCGGCATTCATCGCCTTGCAGACGGCCTGGTAGCGCTCGGCCTGCTTGGCATCGTCGGATTCGTTCAGCGCCGCATCGAAGGCTTGTGTCACCGCTGGCATCTTGATGCGCAGGAAATTGGCGCCCTGCGGCGGGATCTGCTTTTCGTTAAGGCCCATATTGAGGCCGCCGGGATCCGGGCCGTTGCGCAGGCCGGCATAGACGAGCGGGAACTGCGACCAATCCGGCTTCTGGGCATAGATGGTGCCGTTATAGGTCGGCGTATCGACGGCGCGCGGCACCACATTGATGCCGACCTGGGACAGCATGGCCTGCACGGCGGCAAGCACGTTGGTGGCCTGCGGTGTGTTGTAATAGGTCAGCAGGGTAATCGGCTTGTCGCCATTGATCTTGTCCCAGCCCGCCTCGGCCAGCAATTGCTTGGCCTTTTCGGGATCATAGCCATAGGGATCGAGGCCGGCGGGCTGGAGCCGGTCGGCGACATAGCCGCAATTGGCTGCCTTGGCGGCCCCGCCATAGAGGCTCTGGACGATCGCGTCGCGATTGATGGCGTGCATCACGGCCTGGCGCACCTTGAGGTCCTTCCACAGGGGCGCCTCCTGGTTGAAGCCGAGATAATTGACCACGAAGGAATTGCCGTCGATGACGCGATAGGCATCGTTGCCCTTGAAGGAGGCGGCGTCGTCGGCTTCCACATAGCTGAAGCTGATCTCCCCGGCGCGCAGGGCTGCTACCGCCGCCGCCGTGTTGGCGAAATAGCGGTTGATGATGCGGCCCGTCACCGGCTTGCCGCCGCGATAATCGTCATTGGCGGCAAGCTCGACATATTGGTCGGTGACATAGCGCGAAAACTTGAAGGGGCCGGTGCCGACGGGCGTCTTCGACCACCAGGGGTTCTTGGCGAGCGTCTCCGCCGGAATATCCTTGAGCGCGTGCTGGGGCAACATCATCAACTGGGTCAGCGTGTCGAGCAGGCCGGCATTCGGGGCCGACAGCTTCAGCACCACCGTATGGGCGTCGGGGGTCTCGACCGCCTGGATCGCGCTGAGGCGGGCGGCAAAGACCGAACCGGTGGCGCCGTTCCTGGCGGTCTCGATGGTGAATTTCACGTCGGCCGGGGTGAAGGGCTGGCCGTCGTGCCATTTGGTGTCGGCCAGGGTGAAGCTGTAGGAAAGCCGGTCGGCGCCGACCTCGAATTTGGTGGCGAGCGCCCCTTCGATCTTCTCCAGCTTGCCGTCATAGATCACCAGAGGCTCGAAATAGAGATTGAGCCAGGTGAAGCCGCCGGTGGCGGCCAGCGGGTTGAAATTGCCCTGGAACCCGCCCGGACCGACATCGAAGGCCCCGGTTATCGCCGTGCCATCCGCAGCCCGGGCTGACTTGACAGCGGGCATTGCCATGATCGTCGCGGCCAAAAGCGCGAGCGCGATCTTCCTCAGTGCCATGATTTCTCCCCTCGTCTCTTCTTGTCTGGTCGTGCCGCAGGCCTCTCAGTCGGGCGTCGGCGCTGTCTTCCTGGTCGCGAGCAGGCGGGCGATGCCGTCATAATGCTGGTCGAGCCGGCTGCGAGCGGCCTCGACGTCCCGCGCCGCCACGGCGGCATAGATGTCGTAATGGTCCTGCCAGGTGGCCATCGGATCGATATTGGCCAGGTTGACGAAATCCGATGCCTTGTAGAAGGCGAGCCAGAACACATCGATCAGGCTGGTCAGCATGCGATTGTCCTGGCAGCGGAACAGCAGATTGTGGAAACGCTGGTCCTCGGCGGCAAAGCTCTGGTTGCGCTCGGCAGCCTGCCGCATCTGCTCGACCGTCTGGCGCAATTCCTCGATGTCGTCCTCACCGATCAGCGCGACCGTCTTGGCGATCAGGCCGACCTCGAGCACACGGCGAATCTCGAGCACCTCCTCGACCTCGCGCAGGGCCCCACCCAGGCCATAAGCGAGATTGTCGAGCAGCGGCGCGAAGGAAAAGGCCTTGACGAAGACGCCGATGCCGCGGCGCGTCTCCAGGATACCAACCGACTCCAGCGCCTTGATCGCCTCGCGCACCGAATTGCGGCTGACGCCCAATTGCTGGGCGAGGAAGCTTTCCGGTGGCAGAGCCGTGCCGGGTCCAAGCTGGTTGTCGGCGATATAGCTCTTCAGGCTCTCCTGCACGGAGACATGCAGGAGCGGCGGCCGGTCGAGCGGCTTGATCGACTTCACCTTGCCTGCCCCTGCCACATCCACAGCCACCAGCCCTCGTTGTCCGTGGCTTGATAGTGATTGACTTGTAGGATATCTGTCAAGTCAATCTTTGAACCGTGGAGGAAATGGCCATGCGCATCGCCCTGGCCGGCGTCGGACATTGGCATGCGGCCATGCACCGGGAGGCCGCCCACCAGGCCGGGGCAACCATCACCGGGGTGTGGGACGAGGATGCCGACGTCGCGGCGCGCTTTGCCCGGGAAAACGGCCTCGAGACCCACGCCTCTCCCGAGGCCTTGGCCAGGGCCCGGCCGGACCTGGTGGTGCTGATGGGCAGGCCAACGGGTCTGGTCGAGCGCGCAATCTCGCTTGTCGATGCGGGGCTTGCCGTGATGCTGGAAAAGCCCGCGGCACTAACGGCAGGCGAACTCGAACCGCTCAGGGATCGCGGCCGGCGGGGCGCCTTCATCGCCGTGCCGCTTCCCAATCGCTGCAGCCCGATCTGGCCGCGTATTGCCGAACTCGCCGCCGCCGGCCGGCTCGGCGGGCTTTCCCACGCCCAGTTCCGCATCGTGAACGGACCGCCGGAGCGCTACCGGATCGACGGCGTGCCCTGGCTACTGACACCGCAGACCAGCGGCGGCGGCGCCCTGCGCAATCTCGGCATCCATGGCGTCGAGGCCGCGCTGGCCCTGGCGGGGCATGACGGGCTGGAACTGGTTTCCGCCTCTCTCGGCCATCTCCATGGCGAGGCCGTCGAAGACTACGCCGTCCTCACCCTGCGCAGCGACCGGGGACTGATCGTCACGGTGGAGGCCGGCTATACCTATGCCTCGATGGCACGGGGCGGCGACTTCGAATGGCGTGTCTCCAGTGCAAACGCCTATCTCGTCGACCGCGGAGATCATTGCAGCACCACGACGCTCGACGATGCGGCCGTGCGCGGGGAACCGCCCCTGCTGCCCGGTGAGCGCTACAAGGCCTTCATGGCGGATACGCTGGCCCGGCTGGCACGCGGCGAAGCCCCTCTCGTCGGCATCGAAGACTATTGGCGGGCCATGACGCTGATCGACGAGGCCTATCGGAGGGCGATGGCATGATCGGTATCGGCATCATCGGGGCCGGCCATTTCGGTGCGGTTCATGCCAGGGCGATTGCGGCGACGCGGGGCCTTCGTGTCGCGGCCATATGCCGGGAAGACGCCGCAGCCGCCCGGGTGTTCGCCCACGAACATGGCGGCAATGCCCACACCGATTGGCGCGCCTTGCTCGACGACCCCGCGGTCGACGCCGTCGTCATTGCCACCCCTCATCATCTCCACGCTGAAATGGCGGTGGCCGCGGCCCGGGCCGGCAAGCACATCCTCCTGGAAAAACCGATGGCACCGACACTCGCCGAATGCGACGCCATCAATGCTGCCGCGCGACAGGCCGATATCCGGCTGATGGTCGGCCATGTCATGCATTTCGCCCGCCCCTGCCTCGTCGCCCGGGAGATCCTCGACGGCGGCACGCTCGGCCGGCCGGTGCTCGGCTCGAGCTGGATGATCAAATTGTGGATGGAAGCCAATCGGCGCCCCTGGCATCTCTCCCATGCGACGGGCGGCGGCATGCTGATGACGGCCGGCATCCATGCCCTCGATCGCCTCGTCTGGCTGATGGGTGGTGAAGTCGCCGGGGTGAGCGCCCTCTCCGGCACCTGGTTCCACCAGCAGGAAGCCGATGACAGTGCCTTGATGCTGCTGCGCTTCACGGACGGGCGCATCGGCCAGGTCGCCAGCATCGGCTATCGCGACGGCGCCGTGAGCTTCGCCATGGACCTCGTCTGCGAGGGCGGCACCCTGCGCATCGATTTCGAAAACGGCGTTTCGATCGGGCGCAGCGGCAGCTGGACGCCGATCGCCCATTCCGCCGATCCGGACTGGATGCAGCGCGCGGTCGAGGCCGAATGGCGGGCCATGGCAGCCGCCATCGAGGCAAGCGCGCCGGTTCCCGTCGATGGACCCTATGCACGCCAGCTGATCGCCTGCCTCGATGCCGCTAGCCGAGCCAATGCCGAAAGGCGGGAGATCACGCTGGCCCGACCAGGCTGAAAAACGCGATAAAGAGCCGGCTATTCATCAGGCAGGCTATACGGCCTGTATGTTTTTACCCCGGTTATTGAGCAAGAGTGTTGGTTCTATGTAAGATGCCTTACCTTTGCTTTCCAAAGAGATTGTCATGTCAGAAATTGCAAAGCCCGTCTGGTTCATCACCGGCTGCTCCACCGGCTTTGGCCGCGAACTGGCGCGCCACACGCTTTCGCTGGGCTATCCGACCGTCGTCACCGCCCGTAATCCCGCCCAACTCGAGGACTTCGTCATGGAGTTCGGCGATACGGCATTGGTGCTCAAGCTCGACGTGACGAAACAGGCCGATATCGATGCTGCCTTGGCCGTGGCGCTGGACCGGTTCGGCCGCATCGACGTCCTGGTGAACAATGCCGGCATCGGCTATTTCGGTTCGCTCGAAGAGAGTGACATGGCCGAAGTCCACAAGATGTTCGACATCAATGTCTGGGGCCTGACGGCGATGACGCGCGCGGTGCTGCCGGCAATGCGCCAGCAGCGTTCGGGCACCATCGTCAACATCTCCTCGATCGGCGGCCTGCGCGCCCCGCCCTCCGTCAGCTTCTACACCGCCACCAAATTCGCGGTCGAAGCCCTGTCGGAATCGCTGTCGCAGGAAGTCGCGCCCCTGGGCCTCAAGGTGCTGATCGTCGAACCCGGCCCGTTCCGGACCGACTGGGCGGGCCGTTCCGCCAACGAGGCACCGCAGACCATCGCGGCCTATCGCGAAACGGCGGGCGTTCGTCAGGGCCAGATCCGGGGCAATAGCGGCAAGCAGCCGGGCGATCCGGTTCGCGCCGCCCAGGCGATCGTCAAGGCCGTCGAGGCCGAGAATCCGCCCCTGCGGCTGCTGCTCGGCAAGGCAGCTCTCGAAGGCGCCCGCATCAAGCTGTCCCAGCTCGCACAGGACTTCGACGCCTGGGCGGCAGTGACCGAGGGTGCCGACTATCCTGAGGGGCAATAGGCGAAACGGTAGCGCCACGTTTCGCCGCCAGCCTTGAATGGCGAAGACGCGTCGAAGCCGGACGCGTCTTCTCGACGATCTAGCGGTAGCGTGTCACGCATTGCATCAGCGCACTCAGGGCCGACGACGTACCATTCAGGGTAACCGAGAAAGACTTGTTGCCGCGAGGCTGGAAATAGAGAACCCGACCGGCCCGGATCTCCTGGAAGAGCTGCGTGGAATCGGCCAGCGGAATCAGCAGCCGGGTCGGCGCCGTGGCTTTGGCGCCGCTGGCACGCGAACGGTAATTGTCGACCCAATAGGTCACATCGCCTCGCGAATCCCTGACCCAGTTCCAGTTGGGATTCTCGATGACCATGCCCCAGGCCGCTTCCCGCGTCAGCAGGAAATGCACCGCCGCGCCCCTCGAATACTTGCCGCTGGAAGCACAATATTCAAAGCGGCCATTGCTGGCATTGGCTTCGATCACCCATTGCCCCATGTCGTAACGGCCGATGACCTCGCTTCTCGCACTCCCGCCCGCGAGCAGAGCAATACTCGCCGCCGCCAAAGCGATACAACCTCTATGCTGCATGCCAGCCCCTTCCCCATTCACGATTCAATCGAAATCATTGGAGGTCATTCGGGCATGTTGACATGCCGCGCAAATTGTCCTCGGCCCCTCGCAATGAAATACATAGCACGGCATTTATAGTTGCCGGGCGCCTTAATATAGATGCGACCTCAACTTGTGTTCCCTACGGAACTTTTTGCAAGCCGGCGGCGCCTCTCGAAGGATGCCCTCCTCCTGGAGGCAGGCCGCGATCCAACGGGGCCGGTTCTATTTCTCAGCCGACTCTGGTCCAAACACGACGAATCCTGCTATTGCGCCTGTCATGACTGAACGTCCCAAGCTCGTGCTCGCTTCCGCCAGCCCGCGCCGCCATGCCCTGCTCGAGCAGGCAGGCTGCGAACCGGATGCGTTGCTGCCCACCGATATCGATGAAACGCCCAGGCGCGGCGAGGCGGCGCGCATGCTGGTGCAGCGCCTCGCCAGGGGCAAGCTCGAAACCGCCCTGACGACCCTTGCAAGCCGCTCCGATCTCGCCGGCGCCTATACGGTGTCGGCCGATACGGTGGTGGCCTGCACCGGGCGCATCCTGCCCAAGGCCGAAACGCGCGAGGATGCCGAAGCCTGCCTCAGCCTGCTGTCGGGCCGCAGCCATATCGTGATGACGGGCGTCGCCGTCGCCGATCCGCACGGCACCATCCGGACCCGGCTGGTGGAAACGCGAGTACGCTTCAAGCATCTGTCGCTAGACGAACTCAATGCCTATCTCGACTCCAACGAATGGCACGGCAAGGCGGGCGGATACGCCATCCAGGGCCTGGCCGGTGTATTCGTGCTGCGACTCGTCGGGTCCTACACCAATGTCGTCGGCCTGCCGCTCTACGAGACGGTGAGCCTGCTCGAAGGCGCAGGCTTCCCGGTTCGCGGCACCTGGAGGGACGAGATATGAGCGACCCCGTACCTACCCCCCTGGTCAAGCGCAAATGCCCGATCTGCGGCAAGCCCAGTGTCGAGGCCAGCAAGCCCTTCTGCTCCAAGCGCTGCGCCGACATCGATCTGTCGCGCTGGCTGAAGGGCGTTTATGCCATTCCCGGCGAAGAAGCCGACCAGATCGATCCCGATAACCGGGATGATTATCCGAAGACAGAGCGTGACCGATGAGCGAACCGCAGCGTTATACGAGTAGCAGCCTCGAAGCCTTTCTCGAATCCGCCCTCCTGGCCGGTGGGGCCGATGCGCCCTCGGCACAGGCCGCTACCCGCGCCATGATGCATGCCTCGCGCCTAGGCGTGGACAGCCATGGCGTCCGGCTGCTGCCCTATTACCTCTCGGTGCTGGCCAGTGGCGAGATCAACGGCCATCCCCAACTCGAAGTGCAGCGCGGCGAAGGCGCCACCGCCGTTCTCGATGCCGATGGTGCCATCGGACACCTGGCCTGCTACCGGGCCATGGAAGTGGCCGTCGATATCGCCAGGACGCAGGGCATCGGCGCGGTCACCATCCGGCGTTCCTCCCATATGGGCGCCGCCGGCGCCTATCCGATGTGGGCGGCCGAGCAGGGCTTCATCGGCCTGCTCACCGCCAATTCCGACGCGGCCGTGCGGCTGTTCGACGGGCGCGACGCCTTCCACGGCACCAGCCCGATCGCCATCGGCGCACCGGTGCCGGGCCAGCGCCCCTGGCTGATGGACATGGCGACCAGCGCAATTCCGCAAAACCGCGTGCTGCTCTATCGTTCGCTCGGCCTCACTCTGCCGCGAGGCGTGGCCGTGGACGAGAAGGGCGTCGACACCACCGATCCGGAAGCTGCCCGCGTGCTCTCGCCGGTGGGCGGCGAGCAGGGCTTCAAGGGCGCGGCGCTCGCCGGGCTGGTGGAGATCCTGTCTGCCCCCCTCACCGGCATGGCGCTCTCCACCGAACTGGTGCCGATGTATGGCCAGCCTTCGACCGGCGCCCCGCGCGACATGGGCGGCTTTGCCCTCGCCATCAACCCCTCGGCCTTCATCGCCCCCGAGATCTACGGTGCGATCATGACGCGCTATCTCGCCAATATCCGCGCCGCCGTGCCGGCCGAAGGCGCGACCGGCAAGCCGATGGCGCCGGGCGACCGCGAATGGGCGGTAGAGGAAGAGCGGGCACGCAACGGCGTGCCCGTCGACCCGGTCAGCGAAGAGGCTTTCGTCGAACTCGGCAGCAAATATGGGCTGACTTTGCCGCAGAAGGCGTGAGGCGGAGCGCGGACATCTCAGCGACATGCCTGCATGTCGCTGAGATGTCTGCGCTCCAAGGAAGGGCTTGACTCCTGTACCGATCGGTCCATGATGGAACGATCGGTACAAAGAGGATGTCGTCATGCCCGAACAACGCCCGCCGCTTCCCCCCTTCACCCGTGAAGCCGCGATCCAGAAGATCCGTGCCGCCGAGGATGGCTGGAACAGCTGCAATCCCGAGCGCGTTTCGCTCGCCTACACGCCAGACAGCCGCTGGCGGAACCGCTCGGAGTTCCTCAGGGGGCGGCCCGAGATCGTGGCCTTCCTCACCCGCAAATGGCAGCGCGAGCAGGATTATCGCCTGATCAAGGAATTGTGGGCCTATGGCGACAACCGCATCGGCGTGCGCTTTGCCTATGAGTGGCACGACGCCGAGGGCAACTGGTTCCGCTCCTATGGCAACGAGAACTGGGAGTTCGATGAGAACGGCCTGATGGCCGTGCGCCACGCCTCCATCAACGACCTGCCGATCGCCGAGAGCGAGCGCAAGTTCCACTGGGATCGCTCCGCTCCCCGCCCCGCCGACCACCCGGGTCTCAACGATCTCGGCCTTTAGATGAAGACAATTCGCGAGCGCGCCGACATCATCCCGGCTCTCACCGAGGTCTTCCGCAGCCATGGCTATGAGGGCGCTAGCCTCGCCCTCATCGGCCAGCGGACGGGCTTGGGTAAGGGCAGTCTCTACAACTTCTTCCCGGGCGGGAAGGAGGAGATGGCGGCTGCCGTGCTCGATCATATCGACGGCTGGTTCCGCAGCCATGTCTTCGAACCGCTGCGCGCCACGACGGATCCGGCTGCCGCGATCTCTGCCATGTTCGAGGCGACGGACCGCTATTTCCACTCGGGCGGGCGGGTCTGCATCGTCGGCGTGTTCGCCCTGTCGGATGTGCGCGACCGTTTTGCCGACGCCATCAACGCCTATTTCGCCGAATGGCGCGACGCCCTGGCGGGGGCACTGCGGCGCCTCGGCAAGGCGCCTGATCTCGCCGACGCACTTGCCGAGGATATCGTCGCCGGCATCCAGGGTGCGCTGGTCACGGCACGCGCCCTCGGCGATCCCTCCCTGTTCGGCCGGCGGATGGCGCGGCTGAAGGCGCTCATCCCCCTGGCCTGAGGCCTGCCGTCAGGCATTGGTGAGCGGCAGCACCGTGGTGTCCTTGAACATCTCCATCGAGATGTAGGAGGAGATGTCGTTGAACTGCAGCTTGGCCACCAGCTTCTTGTAGACCAGGTCGAGGCTCTCTACATCGGGCAGCACGATCTTGAGCAGATAGTCGATATCCCCGGTGAGCCGATGCATCTCGACGATCTCCGGCGTATCGGCGACGAGAGCCCGAAAGCGCTCCAGCCAGTCGAGCGAATGGTTCGCGGTGCGGATCATGACATAGACGGTGGTCGGCACTCCCACTTTCCTGCGGTCGAGCAGGGCCGCGCGCCGGAGGATGTAGCCCTCCTCCTCCAGCCGCTTGATGCGCCGCCAGCAGGCCGAAGGCGACAAATGGGTCTTCTCGGCGAGATCGGCGAGCGGATGATCCGCCTGAAGCTGGAGCATTGCCAGGATCTGCTTGTCGCGCTGATCGAGCTTCATGATTTCTCTGCGCATCCATCTTTATCGCGCAAGATTTTTGCGTATGTATGAAAATATCGCAATATTTTTGTTAAAATAGCAGCCACGGCGCCCAAACAATGCAATCTATTTTCGCGGGTTTCGAGGCATTATTCCGACATGGAAACCAAGCCCTGGGACGGGAGATGGACATGCGGAAAATCGGCCTGATCGGCGGCATGAGCTTCGAGAGCTCGGCGATTTATTACAAGCTGATCAACGAGGCAGTGCGCGCCCGGCGCGGCGAGTTGCATTCGGCCGAGGTCATGCTGCATTCGGTGAATTTCCAGGACATCGTCGACATGCAGAAGGCCGGGCACTGGGATGCGGCCGCCGAACGGCTGGCGAGCGTGGCGCGCGATCTCCAGAATGCCGGTGCCGGCTGTGTGCTGATCTGCACCAACACCATGCATCTGGTCGCCGATCCGGTGCAGGCGGCGATCGCCTGCCCGCTGATCGACATCATCGACGAAACCGCCAAGGCGCTGACGGCGGCCGGCCGCAGCCGCCCTCTCCTGCTCGCCACCCGTTACACCATGGAACACGGCTTCTATGCCGAGCGCATGCGCGAGCACGGCATCGAGGTGATGGTGCCCGATGCCGGCGGCCGGAGCGTGGTGCACGACATCATCTTCTCCGAGCTTTGCGCCGGACGGGTCGAGGAAGCCTCGCGCCGCAAGCTGGAAGCCCTGATCGAGCAGGCCAAGGCTGCCGGTGCCGACAGCGTCATCCTTGGCTGCACCGAGATCTGCCTGATCCTCTCCCCCGATGGCCTGACCCTGCCCGGCTTCGACTCCACGGCGATCCACGCGGCAGCCGCCGTCGATTTTTCGCTTGCCTCCGGCCCGGACGCTGCCCAACTGGCAGCATGATCGATCAGCGAGCAGGAGGCAGACCATGAGCCAGGCAGGAGAGTCCGGCCGGGAAGACAATGCAAAGGCGGTCATGGAGGGCGAGATCGGCATTCTCGCCCGCCGCCGGATCGAAGCCGGCATCATCGCCCCCATCTACGAGGAAATGCGCGAGCGCCTCGGCGAGGAGGTGGCGCAATCGATCCTGGATTCCGCCATTCGCAAGGCCGCCATCGCGGCCGGGCGCAGCTTTGCCGCCAAGACCCCGGGTGGCACCGATTTGCGCAGCTTCCAGGATCTGCAGGCGCTGTGGACCCAGGACGACGCGCTGGTGATCGAAGTGGTCAAGGCCACCGACACCGAGTTCGACTACAACGTCCATCGCTGCCGCTATGCCGAGACCTACAAGGAAATGGGGCTGGGCAAGATCGGGCACCTCTTGTCCTGCAACCGCGACGGGGTGTTCTGCACCGGCTATGATCCGCGCATCACGCTGGAGCGTACGCAGACCATCATGGACGGTTCCAGCCACTGCAATTTCCGCTACAAGCTGCAAGAAACCGCCAAGGCGGAATGATGGACCAGCCTCTCGCCAGCCGGCCGGGCTCGATGCCTCGCATCGATGCGGCACAGCTCAACGCCGACATCGAGGCCACCGCGCATTTCGGCGGCGCCGGAAATGGCGGCGTCTCCCGCCTGACGCTCACGCCGGAAGACAAGGCTGTCCGGGACTGGTTCACGGCCTGCTGCCTCGAGCTTGGCTGCAACGTGGGCGTCGATCCGATCGGCAACCTGTTCGCCTGCTATCCCGGGCGCAATCCCGCCCTGCCCGCCATCATGACCGGCAGCCATCTCGACACCCAGCCGGGCGGCGGGCGCTATGACGGCATCCTCGGCGTGCTGGCCGGGCTCGCCGTTCTTCGTGCCCTGAAGAGCTCAGGCCTCGTCACCGAACACCCGCTGACCGTGGTGAACTGGACCAATGAGGAAGGCTCGCGCTTTTCCCCGGCCATGTTCGGCTCGGGCGTGCATGCCGGCGCCACCGCGCTCGACGAGGCGCTCGCGGTCCGCGACCACGCCGGCATCAGCGTTGGCCAGGCCCTCGAAGCCATCGGCTATCGCGGCAGCCACGTCGACAGGCAGGCTCCCGTCGCCTATGTCGAACTCCACATCGAACAGGGACCTGTTCTGGAAGCGGAAGGCATCGCGATCGGCGCCGTCACCGGCGTGCAGGGCCTGCGCTGGTTCGACGTGGTGATCGAGGGCACCGAGTCCCATGCCGGCTCGACCCCGATGGCGAACCGCCGCGATGCGTTGACCGCCGCCGCCCGGCTCATCCTCGATGTCGAGGCGATCGGCCGTGCCCACGCTCCCGGCGTACTGACGGTGGGCCATGCCGATACCTTCCCGAACTCCCGCAATGTCGTCCCGGGCCAGGTCAGCCTGCAGATCGACATGCGCCATCCCAGCGAAGCCGGGCTGGACGCCATGGAAGCGGCACTGCGGCAGGCCGTTGCCGGCCAGGCCGACAGCCGCATCGAGCGGATCTGGGCCAAGAAGCCGGTGGCCTTCGATCCCGCCTGCATCGAAGCTGTCCGCCAGGCGGCTGCCGATTGTGGGCTGTCCTGCCGCGACATCGCCTCCGGCGCCGGCCACGACGCCGCCCACATGGCGACCCTCGCGCCGACGGCGATGATCTTCATCCCATCCCGCGACGGGCTCTCCCACAACGAGCGGGAATATTCATCGCCCCGGCAATGCGCCGACGGCGCCGCGGTGCTGCTGCGCACCCTTCTCGAACTCGACCGCCGATTGGCCTGACGCCATCTGTCGAACTCCATGGAGCATCCCTGGCGCAGGGCCGACGCCGGGGATGCCGTTTGCCCTGCTACGGCTTGGGCACCAGCACGCCGAGATCGACCGCCTTGGCCATGGCCTGATAGCCGGCGTCGTTGGGATGCAGGTGGTCGCCGCAATCATAGGCGGGATTGATGTTGTCGGGCTTGGCGGGATCCTCGAGCACCTTGTCGAAATCGATCAGCCCGTCCGCCATCTTGTTGGTCCGGATCCAGGCATTGACCTCCTGGCGGATCTTCTCCTTCTCCGGCGTGTAGTAGCCGGAGGTCGGCAGCCCCTTGAAGGTGTCGACGAAGGGCGTGAGGGTCACGCCGACGAAACGGATGCCATGGGCGTGGGCCCGGTCGATGATCTGCTTGTAGCCGGCGATCACGTCTTCGGCCGTGGGCTCGGGATCAGCCGGGGTGATGGCGTCCTTGCCCGGCCAGCCGATATCGTTGATGCCCATCATCATCACCACGGTCGAAACCCGCGGATGGCTCAACACCGACATGTCGAAGCGGCTGAGGGCATTGGTTCCCATGCCGTTGGAGAGCACGCGATTGCCCGAATAGGCCTCGTTGACCACGGCGACATCGGCATGGCCCTCGGCCTGCAGGCGCTCGGCGACATGGTCGGGCCAGCGATTGTTCTTGTCCGGCGTGGAGCAGGCCCCGTCGGTGATGGAATCGCCGAAGAACACGATCGCCTTCGACTCCGGCTTGGCCGTGGTCAGGATGCGGCTGAGCAGCAGGCGCGATTTGTTGGTGCTGGCGGGTGCGAAATCGGCCTCCTTGGTCTTGTCTCCCGGACCGGAGACATAGCCGGTCTGCACGCCGTCCCAATGGACCGAGGTGATGCCGGCACGCTTGGGCAGGTAGAAGCTGACGGCCAGGCTCGACAGGGCCTTGACCGTGAGGTCCACGGGGTCGCTGACCAGGGGAGCACCGGGCGGGATCACGGCCGATGGCTTGCCACCGAAGGTCAAGGCCTTGACGGACCCCTCATCCACGGCGCTGCCGCCCTTGGACAGGGCCACGCTGGCCGAACCGATGGTTACCGGGCGCGTGCCGAACTCGTTGGAGATGACGATACGTATTTGCTCGCCCCCAACGCTGATGCGGGCGATCTGGCGGACGGTCTGGTCTCCCAGCACTTCCGGCACGTCGAAGGGGGCCGGCAGTTCTTCTGCCCAGCGCGGAGCAGGCGTGGCCGCCCATGTCGTGATCCAGGGCTCGACACCTCCCGCACTTGCCGGGACCGCGGCCAAGGTCAATGTCCCCACGACAAATGAAGTCCTGACAGCCCATCCGATCAATCGCGCAGACAAAATCCGGCGCATACTCGATCCAGGCTCATAATAATCCAAATAGGAAACCATGGTGCTTTCCATCCCGCTTTGACAATATTGTAAAATGACGTTGTCTTGATTGCGTATAGAAAGGAAGCATCCCGCATCGTGGCACAGAAGACTTCCGAAGCAGCGGGAGAGTGTGATTTTTTCCTGGATCTTGCAAGCCGGATGCCGGGCAGCCTGCTCGCGCGAACCCAACCGGCGAAAGCGTCCTTGAGAATTGGCTCGACGAGAATCGCAAAGACGCTTCAGAATGGGGAGCCCACGCAGGCAAGCTCCCCGCTCGAGCGCGTTTAGCGTGGGTTCAGAGCCGGTCCCTTAGCGCGTAATAGCTCATGCCGGCCACCAGGGTCGGCCAGCGCAACAGGCGTCCGCCCGGGAACGGCGGCGTCGGCAGGGCGGCGAGGCGATCGAACTCGCCAAGGCTGGCGGCGGTGACATCCGCCAGGATCTTGCCGAAATAGGGCGCGAGCATCACGCCCTGCCCTGAATAACCCGAAGCCGTCAGCACGTTCGGCGCCAGCCGCCGCACGAAAGGCAGGCGCGTGGTGGTGATGCCCAGCGTGCCGCCCCAGGCATAGTCGATGCGCTTGTTTTCGAGTTGCGGGAAGACCTTGAGCATGCGCTTGCGCACGAAGGCCTTCATGTCCGAGGGGAAGCCCGAGCGATAGTTCTCGCCACCGCCGAAGAGCAGGCGCCGGTCCGCCGACAGGCGATAGTAGTTCACCACGAAGCGACTGTCGGCGACGGCATAGTCGTTGGCGATCAAGGCCCTGGCTTCATTGTCCGAGAAAGGCTCGGTCGCCAGGATGAAATTGTTGATCGGCATCACCCGAGCCTCGGTATAGGCGTCGAGCCCCGAGAGATAGCCGTCGCCGGCGAGGATCAGCCAGTCGGCGGAAACGCTGCCTTGCGACGTGCGGATCACCGCCTTCGCCCCCTCCGCCCGATAGCTGACCGCACGCGAACGCTCGAAGACCCGGACCCCGGCATCAAGTGCCGCCGCCCCCAGCCCCAAAGCCAGGTTCAGGGGGTGGAGGTGGCCGCCATCGTGATCGACGAAGCCGCCATGATAGCCGCTCGCGCCAAGGATGGCATCGAGCTCGGCCTTGCCGATCGCCTCGACCTTGTCATAGCCGTAGACAGTCCTGAGCTTTTCGGCATAGGCGTGCGACATCGCCACATAAGACGGCTTGTGGTCGGCGATCAGAATGCCTTGCTTGTAGTCGCAGGCGATCCGGTGCCGGGCAATCAGGCCCTTGAGATGGGCCTTGGCGTCCTCGGCCATCCGCCATAGCGCCTTGGCGCCGTCCAGGCCGACCAATTTCTCCAGATAGTCCTGGTCGCGGCGCTGGCCGGAATGAACCTGGCCGCCATTGCGCCCCGAGGCCCCCGAGCCGATCTCGGCGGCCTCGAGCAGGATCACCGAAAGCCCTTTTTCCGCGAAGGCCAGCGCGGCGCCAAGCCCGGTATAGCCGGCGCCGACGATGCAGACATCGGCCCGCTCCTCACCCAGAAGCCGAGGCTGGGCGGGAAGCTTGCGGGCCGTCGCCGTATAATAGGAATTGGCCGGATGGCCGGTATTGTCGGTCATGATGTTGGGAGCGCGGACATCCTGTCCGCTCTTGGAAATATTGTGCTTGGGGAAGAAAGAGCGGACGGGATGTCCGCGCTCTCAGAAATACTACACGTTCAGGAGCAGATGCTCGCGTTCCCAGGGACTGATCACCTTCATGAAGGTCTCGTGCTCCTGGCGCTTGATCGCGGCATAGGCGGTGACGAAGGACGAGCCCATCACCTGCCGGATCGCCTCGCTCTCATCCATTTCCGCGACCGCCTCGAGCAGGCTCTGGGGCAGCTCGAAATCGCGGTTCTTGGCATCCGACTCGATCGGCGGAGTTGCCTCGAGTTCCTCGCTCATGCCGAGATAGCCTGCGGCGAGGCTGGCGGCGATGGCGAGGTAGGGATTGGCATCCGAGGAAGGTACCCGGTTCTCGACGCGCCGCGCATCGGGCCCGGAGGGCGGCACCCGCAGGCCGGCCGTGCGGTTGTCATAGCCCCACTGCACGTTGATCGGCGCCATGGAATCGCGCGTCAGCCGGCGATAGGAGTTCACATAGGGTGCCAGCATGCACATGATCGCCGGCAGATATTTCTGCTGGCCGGCCAGGAAGGAGAAGAACAGCGGGGTCGGCCCGCCGGTCTCCGGATCGGAGAAGATGTTCTGGCCGCTCTCGGCATCGACGATCGACTGGTGGATGTGCAGCGCCGAGCCCGGCTCGCCCGACATGGGCTTGGCCATGAAGGTGGCGTAGATCTTGTGCTGCAGCGAGGCTTCGCGGATGGTGCGCTTGAACAGGAAGACCTGGTCGGCCAGTTCCAGCGGGTCGCCATGACGCAGATTGATCTCCATCTGCGCCACGCCGTCCTCGTGGATCAGCGTGTCGATCTCAAGGCCCTGATGCTCGGAATATTTGTAGATGTCCTCGAACAGGGCGTCGAATTCGTTGACGGCCGAGATCGAATAGCCCTGCCGACCGAGTTCCGGGCGGCCCGAGCGGCCGATCGGGGGTTTCAGCGGATAATCCGGATCGGTGTTGGGCTCGACGAGATAGAACTCGATCTCCGGCGCCACCACGGGCTGCCAACCCCTCTTGCGATAGAGCTCGCGGACGCGGCGCAGCACCTGGCGCGGCGCCTGCTCGACGGGGCGGCCGTCGCGGGTCACGGCGTCGTGGATGACCTGCGCGGTCGGGTCCATCGCCCAGGGCACCGAGGTCAGGGTCGACCAGTCCGGCTGCATGAACATGTCGGTATCGGCTTCCACCGCGTCCACCAGCCCGTCATAGGCCGGATATTCACCGGTAATGCACTGGTAGAAGATCGAAAGCGGCAGGTTCATCACCGGGGAGGTCAGGAACTTCGACACCGGCATGATCTTGCCGCGGGCCACCCCGCCCTGGTCGGGAACCAGACACTCGATCTCTTCGATGTCCCGCGCCCGGAACCAGTCCTTCGCGCTTTCGACACCGGAGATGCCGCGCGCGGATTCGATATCCGGCACGCCAGAATGCTCGGGCTTGTCTGACTTCTTCTTTTTGCTCATCGTCGCACACATGCGGCTTCCACCCCGCAGGAAGTGCGGAGCGGCGACCCGAAACACGCGCCGGCGACCTGTTTGACGGCCCACCAGGCAGATTTCTCTCGATCGAGCCAGCGGCCCGATCGAGAGAAATCTGCAAGATATCAAATATTTGCAGAGTTTCCCGGCAAGGCCCATCCGAGGGCCTTGCCGGGAAACTCTGCCTAGGAAGCCATCACGCGACTAACCTCCGGTTCGGGCCCTTGGTTTAGGAGGGCGGAGGCGCACGCGCCGCGCATCGGGGAAGACGCGCAAAAGAGGCATCGGTGGACCGACGCTGGCGCCACACTGCCTTTAGCGGCATGTAAAAGTCAATCGGAACGGCCAAAAAATGTGATCACAAAAAATGTGATCACATTTTTGCGCAGAATTGCATTTCCCCTGTAGACCGCCGCCGACTTCCCGGTTTAGGCTGGAACCAATCACCACAAACAGATGGGATACCATGTCTGATACAGGCGGGGGCGGCGCCACGGCGCCCGTGAAATCGCAGAAGGCGATCGGCGGCGTTCGCCGCAAATTCCAGCCCTGGGCCGATCCAAAAGAAGTTCCCCTCATCCGCTTCGAGAACGTCACCAAGCGCTTCGGCGATTTCGTGGCAGTGAATGAGGTTTCGCTCGATATCCATCCGCGCGAATTCTTCTCCCTGCTCGGCCCCTCGGGCTGCGGCAAGACCACCTTGATGCGCATGCTGGCCGGCTTCGAGCAGCCGACATCGGGGCGCATCACCCTGGCGGGCAAGGATCTGGCCGGCGTGCCGCCCTATGAGCGGCCGGTCAACATGATGTTCCAGTCCTACGCGCTGTTTCCGCATATGAGCGTAGCCGACAACATCGCCTTCGGCCTCAAGATGGACAAGATGCCCAAGGCGGAGATCGAGACCCGCGTCAGCCAGATGCTGAAGCTGGTCAAGCTGGAGAAGTTTGCCACCCGCAAGCCGCACCAGCTCTCGGGCGGCCAGCGCCAGCGCGTCGCCCTGGCCCGTGCCGTTGCCAAGCAGCCCAAGGTGCTGCTGCTCGACGAGCCGCTCGGCGCCCTCGACAAGAAACTGCGCGAGGAAACCCAATTCGAGCTGATGGACATCCAGGTCGAACTCGGCATCACCTTCGTCATCGTCACGCATGACCAGGAAGAGGCGATGACGATGTCGGACCGCATCGCCGTGATGGACCATGGCAAGCTGGTACAGGTCGCTCCGCCCGGCGAGATCTACGAGCAGCCCAATTCGCGCTATGTCGCCGACTTCATCGGCAACATCAACATCCTCGAGGGCAAGGTTTCGTCGCAGAACGGCAGTTCGCTCACCATCACCTCGTCGAGCAACCAGGCTTTCAGCGTCGACAGCGCCGAACGCTGCTCCCTCGGCCAGAACGTCTTCCTGGCCATCCGGCCCGAGAAGATGCGCATCTCGCTCGATGCGCCCGCCACGCCAGGCAATTCGCTGGTGGGCGAGGTGTTCGACATCGGCTATCTCGGCGACTGGACCAATTATCTGGTCGACGTCACCGGCACCGGCCAGCGCATCCGGGTGTCGCAGGCCAATATGAGCCGCTTCGTCGAGCGCCCGATCACCTGGGAAGACAAGGTCCATGTCAGCTTTGCGCCGGATGCCGGCGTCGTCCTGACCAAATAGGAGGGCGGCATGGCTGACAAGACCCGCAAGGGCTTCTTCTCCGGACGCACCGGGGTGATCGCCGTTCCCTATCTGTGGCTGACGATCTTCTTCGCCCTGCCCTTCCTGATGGTGCTGAAAATCTCGCTCAGCCAGACGGCGCTCGGCCAGCCGCCCTATCTGCCGGTTTTCGACTTCGACGGGACCTGGCAGAGCATTCAGGGCTTCGTCTCCGAGCTGAACTTCGACAATTACTGGACGATGTTCAACATCTGGGGCGAGGACGGTGACACGCTTTATCTCAAGGCGTATCTGTCCAGCGTGGTGATCGCCTTCATCTCCACTATCCTCCTGCTGATCGTCGGCTATCCGGTCGCCTATGGCATGGCACGCGCACCCAAGAGCCTGCGCCCCATCCTGCTGATGCTGGTGATCCTGCCGTTCTGGACCTCGTTCCTGATCCGCGTCTATGCCTGGGTCGGCATTCTCAAGCCCGAGGGCCTGCTCAACCTGGCGCTGATCAAGCTCGGCATCATCTCCGAGCCCCTGCAGATCATCAACACCAATTGGGCGATCTTCATCGGTATCGTCTATTCCTACCTGCCCTTCATGATCCTGCCGCTCTATTCGACCCTGGAGAAGATGGATCACACTTTGCTGGAAGCCTCGGCGGATCTGGGTTGCAAGCCGATCAAGGCCTTCTGGCTGGTGACGTTCCCGCTCTCCCTGCCCGGCGTGATCGCCGGCTGCATGCTCTGCTTCATCCCGGCGGTGGGCGAATTCGTCATCCCCGACCTACTCGGCGGCTCGTCCACGCTGATGATCGGCAAGCAGATGTGGGACCTGTTCTTCTCCAACCGCGACTGGCCGGCGGCCTCCGCCGTCGCCGTGATCCTGTTGATCATCCTGGTCGTGCCGATCACCTATTATCAGCATAGCCAAGCCAAGGCGCTGGAGACCGACCGATGAAACAAGGTTCTTCCTGGTTCAACATGACGTCGGTCGCCCTCGGCCTTGCCTTCCTCTATTTGCCGATCGTCGTCCTGGTGGTCTATTCCTTCAATGACTCCAAGCTGGTGACGGTTTGGGGCGGCTGGTCGACACGCTGGTACACCGAACTCTTCCGCGACGAAGCCTTCATGAATGCGGCGAAGATCACGGTGATCGTCGCAACCGTCTCCGCCACCATCGCCACCATCCTCGGCACGCTTGCCGCCGTGGTGCTGATCCGCATGGGCCGGTTCCCCGGCCGCATGACCTTTTCCGCCATGGTCTATGCGCCGCTGGTGATGCCTGAGATCATCATCGGCCTGTCGCTGTTGCTATTCTTCATTTCGCTCGGCATGGACCGCGGCTTCTGGACCATCACCATCGCCCATGTCACGCTCACCATGTGCTTCGTCACGGTGGTGGTGCAGTCGCGCCTGGTCAGCTTCGATCGCTCGATCGAGGAGGCGGCACTGGATCTGGGCTGCCGCCCCTTCAAGGCCTTCTTCCTGATCACCCTGCCGATCATCGCACCGGCGGTGATCTCGGGCTGGATGCTGGCTTTCACCCTGTCGCTCGACGATCTGGTCCTGGCCAGCTTCACCTCGGGGCCGGGCTGGAACACGTTGCCGATGCGTATTTATTCCTCCGTACGCCTGGGCGTGACGCCGATGATCAACGCCGCCTGCACCCTGATGCTGGCCGTGGTCGCCCTCGGCGTGGTGGCCGCCGCCATCTATACCAGCCGGGCCGAAAGGGAGCGCGAGCGCGCGGAACGGCTGGCCGCCGCTGGCTGACCTGCCCCGACCAATTGTCTGAAAGCTTCAGGCCCTCGCCCCGTCCACGGGGCGGGGGTCTTCTCATTTGCGCCTTCCTGGCATGTGCGCCGTGCCCGGCACGCCCCTCGGGGCACCTGTCAATTAAAAGATTCAAATCAAACATTTTCTAACACAATCGCTCTTGCGATGTTATATTTTGTTGAATAGCATGCTGTTCAGTCGACGGAATCGGCAGGCCTTTCCGTAGGCGCATTTGAGTCCAACCCAAAAAAATAGGGACCATATCCGCCTCTTTTTTAGTGATTATTGTCATTCTTATCAGAATTGTCGTAATCATGCGGAAGGATGACGAGTTGGTCCGCCATGGGGAAACTGAACACTGGCGATGGAAACCGTTATTGATCATGTTTGATTCTGTTCTTTTCCACATTTCGACGCTCGCCTCTCTGCCAGCGCGCTAGGAAGCACCATGGCGTCCATCGAACTCGACCACGTTTCCAAGCTCTACGCCAATGGCGCCTATGGCGTGCGCGACGTTGACCTGACCATCCCGGACGGCGAATTCGTCATTTTTCTCGGCCCTTCAGGCTGCGGGAAATCGACCACGCTGCGCATGATTGCCGGGCTCGAAGGCATTTCCTCCGGCGAGCTGCGTATCGGCGGCAAGAGCATGACCCGCGTCGCCCCGCGCGACCGCAACATCGCCGTGGTGTTCCAGAGCTACGCCCTCTATCCGCATATGAGCGTGCGCCAGAACATGGCGTTCGGCCTGAAGATGCGCGGCGTCGACGCCGCCACCATCGATGCCAAGATCGCCGATGCCGCACAGTTGCTCGGCCTGCAGAACCTGCTCGGCCGCAAGCCGGCGGCGCTGTCGGGCGGCCAGCGCCAGCGCGTCGCCTTGGGACGGGCCATCGTGCGCGAGCCCGCCGCCTTCCTGCTCGACGAGCCGCTCTCCAACCTCGATGCCCAGCTTCGGGCCGAGATGAGACTCGAACTCATCAAGCTCCATCGCCGCCTCGGCCGCACCATCGTGCATGTCACCCATGACCAGGTCGAGGCGATGACGATGGGCGATCGCATCTGCATCATGCGCGAGGGCCGGCTGGTCCAGGCCGGGCGGCCGCTCGAAGTCTATGCCAATCCGGCCAACACCTTCGTTGCCCGCTTCCTGGCGACGCCGCCGATGAACCTGATCCCGGCCAGGCTCGAAGCCGCGCCCGCCGAAGGCCTCGCGGTGGTGACGGATGCCGGTGCAAGGCTGAGCGTGCCGGCCCGCCATAACCACGTCTATGGCGGCCAGGCCGGGCGCCGGGTGATCCTCGGCATCCGGGCCGAGGACTTCTACGAAACCCCGCAGCATCCCGACTGGCAGAAAATCGCGATCCGCGTCGTCGCCATCGAGGCCCTCGGCGCCGAGAACATCCTGATAGGCCAGATCGCGGGCGCAGGCGGCACCGGCGACAAGCCGCTGGAGATTGCTGCGAGGCTCGGGCGGAACTTCACGGCGCCGATCGGCTCGACCGTCGAGCTCTATGTCGACGCGCTGCCGATGCACCTGTTCGATCCCGAAACCGAGCAGGTGATCGCCAGACCGGCGCTGACGGGAGGAGCCTGACGACGATGCGCAGCGACAGCGAGACCATCCCCTTCCGCCGGCGCTTCGGCCTGCATTTCGGCCTCGTCCTCGTCTGCGCCCTCATCCTGCTGCCGCCGCTCTGGGTGCTCCGGACCAGCTTCCTGCCCGAGCAGCTTTCCTACAGCAGCGAGCTGATGCCGGCCTTCACCACCGAGAACTACGCGGCGCTGATCTCCAGCCGCTTCGGCGGCTCCTATCTCAACAGCCTGGTCGTTGCCCTCGGTTCGGTGCTGGTCGCCCTGCCCTTCGCGGCCACCACCGGCTATGCCTTCGCCCGCTTCCGTACCGGCGGGCGCTGGGCGCGTTTCATCGTGCTGGCCACCCAGATGCTGCCGCCGGTGGCGCTGGTGCTGCCGACCTTCACGCTGTTCCGCAGCCTGGAACTCTCCAACTCGCTGACCGGGCTGATCATCGTCTATGCCGCCCTCAACCTGCCCTTCCTGACCTGGATCCTGATGGGTTTCTTCGAAGGCGTGCCGATCGATCTCGAATGGGCCGCCATGACCGACGGCGCCACAGCCTGGGGCGCGTTCTGGCGCATCGTGCTACCGGTGTCGCTGCCCGGCATCGCCGCCGCCGGCGTGCTCGGCTTCATCCTGGCCTGGAACGAATTCCTGTTCGCCCTGGTGCTGAGCGGCCCGACCACGGCAACCATACCGGTGGCGCTCGCCGCGCTGCAGACCTCCAACGGTGTGCAGATCGCCAAGGTCTCGGCCGGCGTCATCCTCGCCATCCTGCCTTTGGTGGTCGCCTCGCGCTTCATCCAGCGCTTCATCGTCCAGGGACTGACCTTCGGCAGCGTCAAATAGGCTGGCAATACGCAGAGCGGCGACAAAGCCGCGCATTATGAGAGAGGGATAGAGCCATGATCTGGAACGAGAACCGCTTGAAAAGAACCCTGCTGGCGGCTGCCGGCACGGCGATGCTGCTGGGGGCGTCGCTGTCGTCGGCCGCCGCCGAGACGGTCACCCTGCGCGCTTTGATGGAGGACGTGCCGGAGACCAAGATCATCGAAGCACTGCTGCCGGAATTCGAGCAGAAGACCGGCATTAAGGTCGAGTTCGAGAAGATCGGCTATCCCGACATGCACGACAAGCTGGTCGCCCAGCTCACGGGGCCGCAAAGCTATTACAATCTGCTCGAAGTCGACTTCCTCTGGGCCGGCGAGTTCCCGGCGGCGAACTGGCTGTTGGATCTCAAGCCTCTGGCCGAGAAGAGCAAATACGACCTCGGAGCCTTCATCCCCTCCACCATCGAGCTGCTCGGCGGCAGCCAGGACAAGCTCAACCTAGTGCCGATGTACAATTATTCGATGGGTCTGCTCTATCGGAAGGACCTTCTCGCCGACGAGAAGCTGAAGGCTGCCTATAAGAGTGCCACCGGCAAGGAACTCGCTCTGCCCACCTCGCTGGAGGATTATGTCGCGATCTCCAAATTCATGAAGGCCAACGCCAAGGTCGCCGGCGCGGCGATGCAGGGCCAGCGCGGCGATCCCAACAGCATGGAATTCTCCAACTACCTGTTCTCGGCGGGCGGTGCCTATCGCGACGCCTCCGGCAAGGCCTCTCTGAACACGCCGGAGGCCAAGAAGGCGCTCGACCTCTATGTCGACAACATCCAGAACGGCGCCCAGCAGGGCGCGACCTCGGCCACGCTCGACGACACCATGCGGCTGATGTGCTCGGGCGCGGCCTTCTCCATGGTGACCTATTGGTGGATGCTGCCGCAAATGGACGATGCCGCCAAATGCCCGACTGTCGCCGGCAAGGTCGGCCTTGCGGTGATGCCCGGCGGCCATGGCGAGAGTGGCGGCTGGGGCTGGGGTATTCCCAAGAACACCACGCCGGAGGAGCAGGAAGCGGCCTGGACCTTCATCCAGTGGGTGCAGAGCAAGGAGATCTCGGTGAAGCGCGCCTTGCAGGGCCACGCACCCGTGCGCTCCGACGTCTACAAGGATGCCGAGGTGCTGAAGAAGTACCCCTTCTACGCAACGGCCGAATCCGTGGTGGCGAGCGGCAAGTCCTTCCCGATCTTCACCTATTCGGCCCAGTACGAAGACGTGCTCGGCACGCAGCTCTCGCTCGCTGCCGGCGGCCAGGCGACCTCCGAGGCGGCGCTGAAGGCAGCCTCGGACGGCTTGCAGCAACTGCTCGACAAGTGAATTTGCCCCGGCGCGGTCTTCGGGCCGCGCCGGTTCTGCCCTAGAAACCAGCGGTGCAACAGATGAGCGTGATGGGATTGGCAGGACGCAGCCGGGAATGGCGGATCGGATGGGCTTTCGCCCTGCCGGGCCTCGTGCTGCTCGCCATCGTGATGGGCTTTCCGCTGGTCTATGCCTGCATCCTGTCGATCTCGTCGATGACGCTGATCAAGCCCAGCCTGATGCCGCTGGTGGGTTTCAAGAACTTCGCATCGATGCTGGCCGACCCGCTGTTCTGGAACGCCCTCTGGCTTACGGTACGCTATTCGGCCATCACCGTGATCGGCGAGTTCGTTATTGGCCTCGGCATCGCCCTGATGCTCAACCGCACCGTGCACATGAAGCCGGTCTACTTCGCCATCCTCACCATCCCGATGGCAATGTCGCCGATTTCGGTCGCCCTGATCTGGCGCATGCTGCTGCAGCCCAATCTCGGCATCGCCAACCATCTGATGGAGAGCTTCGGCCTGCCCCGGCTCGACTGGCTGGGCACGCCGGGCATGGCGTTGTGGACGATGGCGGCCATCGACATCTGGCAGCAGATGTCCTTCGTTGTGCTGATCCTGGCCGCTGGCCTCGCCGCCCTGCCGCGCGACCCCTACGAGGCTGCCGAGGTCGACGGCGCGCGGGCATGGCAGCAATTCTTCTATATCACCCTGCCTATGCTGCGGCCGGTGGCGGCCATCACCATCATCATCCAGCTGATCAACGAATTCCGCACCTATGACCTGCCCTATGTGCTCACAAAAGGCGGCCCCGGCAATGCCACGGAGGTGCTGAGCTTCTTCGCCTATCGCCGGGCCTTTCTCGGCCTGTCGCTCAATGAGGGAGCGGCGGCAGCCTTCGTGCTCCTGGTGATCGTGCTCGCTCTCACGGTGATCTTCTTTGCCGTGCTGGAACGCTCGCAGGCCGGTGAAAGCGGACGCTAAACCGCCCTACTGCGCCGCCGAGGCCGGCGGAGCCTTGCCGGTGTCCTGCGTGACGTCACGGCCCGGCTGGATGAAGCTGCGCAGCAGCGGCGCGGCGGCACCCGATTGACGGATCAAGGCCTCGGTGTCGGGCTCGATCACCGGGACCTCCCAGCCCCCATAAACGCGGAAGGGCAGCCGGAAGGGGTTGGCGACATCGGAGTCATTCCAATTGGCCACCCCGGCCATGTCGAGGCTGCGCAGGGCGATATTGGCATCCCCGGTCAGCGAAACCGAAAGGGATCCGTTCTCCATGCGGCAGTCGGCGGTCTTGGCCATGCCGTCCGTGATCTTGAAGCCGGCCTTGGCGAGGTCGAAGGTGGTGCGGCCGCCATAGGAAGATTCGAAACGCGCCGCGAGCGGCCGCCGTTTGATCTTCTGCATCAGGCTGGCGAGATCGATGCCGACCAGGGAGCCGCCGGCAACGCTGATATCGGCTCTCCCCTGCAGCGAGCGCGACAGATCAGCGATAGAAGCACCGGTGCCGCTTACGGTTATCGTCCCCGTGCCGGTTCCTTCCAGTCGCCGGAAGCCGAAGAGATCGCCGAGTGCGCTGCCCATGTCGACGCCTTCGAAGCTGGCGGCGGCGGCGAGTTCGGTCATCTTGTCGGAAGGCTTGAGCGCGATATTGCCCTTGAGCGTGCCGCCATAGGCGACGGCCTCGCTGAGGGCGAGTTCGAGCTGACCGTTGCGGGTGGAAACGGTTGCCGCGGCACGGCCGAGACGGACCTTGTCGATGGTAGTTTCGCCAGCCGAGATGCGCAGATCGAGGTCGCTGACCAGCAGGCTGTTGATGCTGATATGATCGGCACGCCATTTACGTGGCCGGCCATCGGCAAGCTGGAGTTCATTGGAATAGGCGCTGAGGTCGAGCGCATCGGCGGCAAGCGTGCCACTGACCTTGGGACGCTCCTTGCCGAATTCGACAGTGAGCGAGCCTTCGGCCTCGTTGCCGTCGAGCGAGAGCTGCACCTCGTTGAGGGAAATGGCACTGTGATCGAGCGTAAGAGGCGACTGCAGGTCATAGGCGGCAAGGCTGCGCCCGGCCGGCAGGCCAAATCCGAACCAGCGCAGCGTGTCGCGCAGCGAAGTGCCGCTGGCCGAGACCTTGCCGTCCAGCCGCCCCGCCCCATCCAGCGTGCCGCTGGCGGCGAGGTTGAGCGTATCGCCCTTGATGCGCGCCCGCATGTCCGACTTGCCGCCTGCGATCAAGCTGGCGGGATCGGCGAGTGCGACGGCAATCTCGGCCTCGCGGTTGCGCCAATTGATCACGCCGGCCGCCGACATCGCGTCGCTGCGACCGGCCCAGGCAAACGTGACGTCGTCGACCGAAACGGAGGTGGCCCGGCCGAGCGCGCTGTCGTCATAACGGATGGTGCCATCGATGAGCCGGATGGTCTTGACCGGCATCGGCTTGTCGAAGCGCCCGGCTGCGGCCTCGGCCAGCACGCCCTCCTTGAAGTCCCACGAGCGAATACCATTCTTGCCGGCGGTGAGGCCGATGCTGGCGCGCTTGAGCATCAGGCCCGAGATCTCGATGCGCCCGATCACCAGAGACGCCAGGCGCAGCGTGCCCTGCATCTTGTCGGCCACCAGCAGCGGCGGCAGGCCTTCGGCGGCGGGAATGGTCACCTTCTCGATCATCAGCGTCGGCAGCGGCGCCCAGGCCAGATGCACCTGCCCCTCGATGACAGGCGTGCGGCCGGTCAGAACGACGATCTCACGGGTGAAGGTATCGCGCAGCACGCTTTCCGGCGTCAGCCATGGCACGGTAAGCACCAGTGCGATGAGCGCAGCGGCGATAGCGGCCAGGGATAGCCCAATACGCTTCATGCCGTTTCCGCGCCTCGCTCGATCAAAAGGTGGTTGGTGACCTCTGCCATGCGCCCGGGCGACGGAGCTGAATCACAAACTCGATCCATTATAAATGGCAGTCCATCATGGTAAAAGCGAGGCTTGGTTGTGGCAAAGCCGCCATGCGGGAAAAGCGGCGGTCGCCAGCCATGACGGGTACGATACAATCGCGTGCCTCCAGTCCCCCTACCATGGGCCGTCATGGTTAAGAAAGCCGGAAGAGGCCGGCGCCCAACCTTCCGTGAAATCTCTCGGCTGTTATCCTGCGGGCCCCCCGATCAGATAGACCATATGAAACGGCTCCTGTCCCGGCTCCCCCAGCGATACTCGTTCGCGCCGCCAGGGCAGCCCCGAGGCAATCAGATTGGCCTCGAAGGCTTCCGATTGGGTGGCCGACCACAGGCCGGCAACGCCACCTGGCGCGAGAGCGCCGGCGATGCGGGCAATTCCCTCGCCCGAATAGAGCCAGTGGTTCGGCGCGTGCACGACATAATCGGGGCCATTGTCGGTATCGAGCAGGATGGCGTCGAAGCCGCCGGGCTCGGCGGCGATGATCTCGGCAACGCTGCCGGTGCGGACCTCGACGCACGGGTCGGCAAGCGGGTGGCCGGCGAGCGGGGCGAGCACGCCCCGGTTCCAGGCGACGATCTCGGGCAGGAGTTCGCTGACGAGAATGCGTGCCTGCGGACCGGCGGCATCGAGCGTCGCCCTCAGCGTATAGCCCAAGCCGAGGCCGCCGATCAGGATGCGCGGCGCTGCTGTATCAAGATGGCGGCAGACGGTCTCGGCCAGTACGATCTCCGAGCGGGGATCCTGGTTCGACATCAGTTCCCAGCCGTTGAAGCGGATGTCGAAGAGATCGCCGCGCCGGCGCAAGGCGATCTGGTCGCCATTCGCCGTCACCAGGCTGTCGAGTTCCGTCCAGATCTCCATCACCCCCGCTCCCTCACGCACGAGACGGTCTTATAGCAGAGCGCCGGCAAAGGCTTCGGCCTTTCCAAGGGGCTGCAATCGTCCGGATGACCGGCCGCTTTCGAACCGAAGCGCAGATCCCGGTTGAGACGCGTTGGTGCATTACCCTCTTCCTTAGAGCGCGAAATCGTCATACTGCAGTTGCGAAGAGCGATGCGGCAATGCCGGAAACTCTGCAAAGGGAAGCGCCGAAGCAAAGGGAAACAGCCCAGGACATGGCCAAGGAAACCACTGCCCAAGCCACTGCCAAGGAAACCGCCGGCAAGACCGCCAAGGACCGCAAGAACCCCACGTCCGGCGAGGCGCCGGCGGAGGCCACCAAGGGGTCTGCCGAGCCGGCCGATGACAAGCCCTTGTGGGTCCCCTCGCCCGCGCGTGTCGCTGGGACGCAGGTTGCAGCCTTCATCGCGGCTGCGAACGCCCGGCACGGCCTTTCCCTCAAGACCTATCGCGACCTGCACCGCTGGTCGGTCGAAAGCGCTGCCGATTTCTGGAACCTGATCTGGGATGACAGCGGCATCAAGGGCGAGAAAGGCGAGCGTCTCGCCAGCGATCTCGACGACATGCTCGAGGCCCGCTTCTTTCCGGACGCCAGGCTGAACTTCGCGGAGAACCTGCTGCCGCGCAGCGACGACGAACCCGCCCTGATCTTCCAGGGTGAGGACAAGGCCAGCCTCACCTTGAGCTGGCGCGAGCTCACCGACCTCGTCTCCCGGCTGCAGCAGGCGATGCGGGCCGAGGGCGTGCAGGTGGGCGACCGCGTTGCCGCCATGATGCCTAACCGGCCCGAGACGGTGGCGATCATGCTGGCAGCAGCCTCGATCGGCGCGATCTTCTCCTCTTGCTCGCCCGATTTCGGCGAGCGCGGCGTACTCGACCGCTTCGGCCAGATCGCGCCCAAGCTTTTCTTCGCCATCGACGGCTACTGGTATGCCGGCAAGCGCATCGACAACGGTCCCAAGGTGATCGCCATCGCCGCCGAGCTCGGCTGCAAGACGGTGGTCGTACCCTATCTCGGCGAGGCCGAGGCGGTGGCGGCCAAGATCCCGGAAGGCACGACGCTGGCCATTCTCACCGCGCCCTACCGGGCCAAGCCGGTGGCATTCGAGGCTCTCCCCTTCAACCAGCCCTTGTTCATCCTCTATTCCTCCGGCACCACCGGCGTTCCCAAATGCATCGTGCATGGCGCCGGCGGCACGCTCTTGCAGCTGGTCAAGGAACACCGCCTGCAATGCGATCTCAGACCGGGCGAGCGCAGCTTCTACTTCACCACCTGCGGCTGGATGATGTGGAACTGGCTGGTCGCAGGCCTCGCCAATGGCGAGACGCTGCTGCTGTTCGACGGCTCGCCCTTCCATCCTGAAGCCGGCGTGCTGTTCGATTTCGTCACCCGCGAAAAGGGCGTGATGTTCGGCACCTCGGCCAAATATATCGATGCCGCCCACAAGGCCGGGCTGACGCCGCGCGAGACCCATGATCTCAGCACGCTCAGGCTGATGACCTCGACCGGCTCGCCTTTGTCGCCGGAAGGCTTCCGCTGGGTCTATGAAGACGTGAAGGCCGATCTCCACCTTGCCTCCATCTCCGGCGGCACCGATATCGTTTCCTGCTTCGTGCTGGGCGATCCCACTTCGCCCGTCTGGTCGGGCGAGATCCAGGCAGCGGGCCTCGGCATGGCGGTCGACGTCTGGAACGACGAGGGCCAGAGCGTGCGCGAGGAGAAGGGTGAGCTGGTGTGCACCCGGCCCTTCCCCTCCATGCCGGTAAAGTTCTGGAACGATGAAGGCGGCCACAAATACCGGGCCGCCTATTTCGAGCGCTTCGACAATGTCTGGCACCATGGCGACTTCGCCGAATGGACCCGCCATGGCGGGCTGGTCATCCATGGCCGCTCCGACGCCACACTCAATCCAGGCGGGGTGCGCATCGGAACCGCCGAGCTCTACGCCCAGGTCGAGAAGATCCCGGATGTGCTGGAATCGCTCGCCATCGGCCAGGACTGGCAGGGCGACGTGCGCATCGTGCTGTTCGTACGCCTGCGCGAGGGCGTGGCGCTGGACGACACCCTCGTCGATCGCATCAAGCGCCAGATCCGCACCGGCGCCTCGCCGCGCCACGTGCCGGCCAAGATCATCGCCGTCGCCGACATCCCGCGTACCAAGTCCGGCAAGATCACCGAGCTTGCCGTGCGCGACATCGTCGCCGGCCGCAGCGTCAAGAACCAGGAGGCCCTGGCCAACCCCGAGGCGCTGGCCCTCTACAAGGACCTGCCGGCGCTGCGGGATTGACAAACAGGCCTGCCGCTTTCCGGACCGATCGCATCGGCAGGTCCAAAATCGCGACAATGTTGTTTCTTGCCGGGCCCAGCCCGGCAATGACAAGATGATCATCGCGCCGGCTTCCACCGGGCGCGCTTCCATAAGACCCATCAGGAACCAGCGACGGTGCACGTTTCGCGCATAGGCAGGGACATCACGAAGGCCGCCATCACGGCCCTCGCCGTCTATGCGCTGCTCGTCAACACCCTGCTGATGGGCGTGCTGATGGCGCCGCAATTGCGGGCCGACACGCTCGACCGCAACCTCGCCGCGCTCGAAATCGTCTGTGCTGGCAACGGCATGGGCATCACCGATGCAGGATCGGGCCCGCCCGCAGATCATCGTGGCCATGAGGCCGAGTGCTGCATCCTCTGCCCCGGCTTCGGCGGGCCTGCCGCGCCTTCCGGTATCGACCTGCCGCGGCGCCTGGCCGTCGCGGTAGCTCTCGCCAACCGGACGGCGGATACCCGCATTCCTCCTTCCCTCCATCGCGCAGCCGCCCAGCCGCGCGGTCCGCCGGTGGCATGACCTGAGAACAACCTCTCTTTTGTTTTCGGCCTAACGCTGCACGCGCATCCCTGCGCGGGCGTAGGGCAATTCAGGACACAGCCATGACCATCTCCCACGGCGCGGAAACCCTTGCGGTCGCTCCGCCCGCGCGCCTGTCGCTGCAGCGCGCGATCTGGCGCTGGCATTTCTATGCCGGCCTCCTCTGCGTCCCGTTCATGATCCTGCTGGCCGTCACCGGCTCGCTCTATCTGTTCAAGGACGAGATCAACCACACGCTCTTTGCCCATCGAACCGTCGTCGCCAATCCCGGCACGCCGGCCTTGTCGCCGGAAGAGCTGGTGGACAGGGCCCTCGACGGCCGGCCCGAGGCCGCCGCAACCGCCTATGCCGAACCTGCCGACGCCACATCTTCGGCCAAGGTCACCTACAAGGACGACAGCGGCAAACATTACGTCTACCTCGACCCCTATAGCGGCGCCGTGCTGGATACGCTGCGCGCCGACCGCGAACCGATGTGGCTGATCAAGAAGATCCACAGCCTGGAACTGTTCGGCACCTTCACCAACCGGCTGATTGAGGCCATCGGCGGCTTTGCCCTCATATTGGTGGCGACGGGGATCTATCTGTGGTGGCCCCGCGGCCAGAGCGGCGGCGTGGTGACTGTCCGCGGCACGCCGGCACGCCGGGTGTGGTGGCGCGACCTTCATGCCGTCACCGGCGCCTTCGCCGGGCTGGTGATCTTCTTCCTGGCCGCGAGCGGCCTGCCCTGGGCCGGCTTCTGGGGCAAGCAGCTCAACGGGTTCGCGACGCAGGCGGGCCTTGGCTACCCGACCCAGCTCTGGGACGAGACGCCGAGTTCCACCGTCCCGCTGCAGGACGTCGTCAGCAAGGCGGGCTGGACGGTGGAGAATTCGCCGGTGCCCCAATCGGCCCAGCCCTATACCCATGCGATCGGGCTCGACCGCGCCGTCGCCGTCGCGCGCGACCTCGGCATTGCGCCCGGCTTCGAGATGGCCTTGCCGACCGAAGAAAACGGCGTCTACACCGCGGCGATCTTCCCGGACGAATTGTCCAAGGAGCGCACCATTCATATCGACCAATATTCGGGCAAGCCGATCATCGATCTCAAATTCGAGGATTTCGGCGGTATCGCCAAGGCGATCGAGTTCGGCATCAACGTGCATCAGGGCCAGCAATGGGGCCTTGCCAACCAGCTCGTCATGCTGGCGACCTGCCTTGCCATCATCCTCGCCAGCGTTTCCGGCGTGATGATGTGGTGGAAGCGCCGCCCCACCGGCAGGCTCGGCGTGCCACCCTATCCCAGCGATCCCGGCATCTATCGAGGCCTGTGGATCGTCGCCATCGCCGTTGGCCTCGCCTTCCCGATCACCGGCCTTGCCATCGTCGCGATGGTGGCGCTGGATCTTCTCGTCATCCGCTCCGTGCCGCCTCTGCGCCGCGCTTTTGCCTGACCGGCGAGCGCCCCGGGTTCGAGGCGGCTCCCCGCCCCGGCCGACCAACGCCACTTCCTTTCCTTCCGCCGTTCCGGGCGGAGCAATCCATGAAGGTTCCAATCATGTCCGTCACCCGCAAGGTCTCGTCCCTCACATTCGCCCTGGCCCTCGGCCTCGGAGCGACCGGCGCGGCCCTCGCCCATGCCCATCTGAAATCCTCGGCCCCGGCCGGCGACAGCGCAGTCGCGTCGCCTGCAAACCTGGAGCTGCATTTCAGCGAAGGCGTCGATCTCAAATTCTCGGGCGTCAGCCTGACAGGCCCCGACCAGAAGGCTATCGTGACCGGCGATGCCGCCCATGCCGGCAATGACGAGGCCAGCCTCTCCGTACCGGTCGCCGCCAAGCTCGCGCCGGGCAAATACACGGTGCAGTGGCACGTCCTCTCCAAGGACGGCCACAAGGTCAAGGGCAGCTATTCCTTCGACGTGAAGCCCTGATGGATCTCGAAACCGCCCTCCAGGCCTGTCGCTTCCTGCATTATGCCGCCGCGATGGTCCTGTTCGGCGCCAGCGCCTTTCTCGCCGTGCTGGCGCCGAAGGAGCTGGCCGGCCGGCTCGAGGTGCGGTTGAGATTTTTGCTGACGGCGGCGGCAGGCCTCGCCGCCGCGACCACGCTGGCCTGGCTCATGCTGAAGACCGGCGAGATCGGCGATGGCTGGGCCGATACGCTCGATCCGTCCCTGCTGGCCTCGGTGCTGGCCGACAGCAGCTTCGGCCGGGCCTGGCAATGGCGGCTGGCCTTCGCGGTGTGCCTGCCGGCAGCGTTCCTTCTCGGCGAACGTCGCCTGCCGGCTATCGCCTGCTGTTCAGGCCTGCTGCTCGCCAGCCTGGCCCTGACCGGCCATGCCGCCATGCTCAGCGGCTGGCCCGGCTTTCTGCAGAGGGGCAATCACATGCTTCACCTGCTGGCCGCCGGCGCGTGGCTCGGCGCCCTCATCCCGCTTCTGCCCTGCCTGGCCATGCTCGGAGAGGCGCCTCCCTCTGCCAGCGCCGGCCGGGCATTGCGCCGCTTCTCGACCGCCGGCCACGTCGCCGTCTCGCTCGTGGTCGTCACCGGCATCGCCAACACGGCCTTCGTGCTCGGGCATCCGCCGGCTGATTGGTCTTCGCCCTATCAGGCGCTGCTCGCAGCCAAGATCGGACTGGTCGCTGCGATGATCGCCACCGCGTCGGCCAACCGCTATTGGCTCGTGCCCCGGATCCGCCTCGCCCGCACCCAGACCCTGCGGCTGCTGGCCAGCCTGACCTGCCTGGAACTCCTGCTCGGTATGGGCGTGCTGGGGCTCGTCAGCCTGTTCGGCATTATCGAGCCGGCTTGACAGAGCGCCCGCGCCGCGCTTTGCCTTCCCAAACGGATATCCGTGGGCAGGATCGAGCAAAGGCGGGGCTGGAATGCCGGGCATCAGCGCAAGGAGCGGAGGAGCTGGTTTCGCCTGTCGTCTGATCGGCGCCCTGCTGCTCGCAGTGCTGTTGTTCGTGACCTCCGCCGACGCCCATCGCCAGTCCTCCGGCGGCGACGGGAGCGGGGCCGGGATCCCCATTCCCAATCTCACCCACGGCCAGATGGCCGTCATCGCCGACAATATGACCGCGATTCTCGCCGTGGCCGATCGCCAGACCGGCCTCGACGAAACCGCGCGCCGGCTGCGTGCCTTCGTCGACTGGCAGTATTTCTTCTGCTTCCGCGGCCTGGTGCCGGGCAGCCTGAAGGACGAGGAAAGCCCCTTCAACGAATGCAGCCACGCCTATCTCGCCGGGACGCAGGCCCTGCTCCTCGAGCTCAGGCAGACGCGTGGGGACCGCGCGGAGGTGCGCGCGCTCGTCGACAAGGTCGGGCTCGACATGATCCGGAACAATGCCGCACTGGTGCTCTGCCGCTTCAGCAGCGAGGCGTTCAACACCGCCGACGTGGTGTCTCCGCGCTGGAGCGAAGTGCCAGCACATCCGCCGAGCCTGGCGACTTTCGGCGGCCTCGCCTTTCTGATCGGCGGCGCCCTCTGGCTCGGCCTGCGGCGACGCACCGCGCCCGTTTCGGGTCCCCTGCCGGCGGGATGAGGGTTTGCGGGCGATAATAGGGCTTGCACGAAGCGATGATTGCCTGTCGGATGGTCTGACCATTGGTTTAGCGACGGCTTTCACACCGCCATGCGTATTCTCGTCCTCCAGCATCTCGCTTCCGAGCATCCCGGCATTTTCCGCTCCTTCTTCGCCCGCGACGGCGTGGAATGGGATGCGGTCGAGCTCGACGAGGGCAGCACCATTCCCGCACTCGAGCCCTATGACGCGCTCTGGGTCATGGGTGGCGCCATGGATGTCTGGGACGTCGACCAGTTTCCCTGGCTGGTGGAGGAGAAGCGCGTCATCCGTCGCTGGGTACGCGAGCTTGGCAGGCCTTATCTCGGCATCTGCCTCGGCCATCAGCTTCTGGCCGACGCGCTCGGCGGCACCTGCGGGCCGCAGATCCCTTCCGAAGTCGGCGTCTTCGACGTTGATGTGACGCAAGCCGGCCAGGCGGACCCGCTGTTCGAGGGCCTCGCGCCGCGCTTTCGGGCCTTGCAATGGCATTCTGTACGCGTGGCCCAGCCACCCGAGGGCGCCGACGTGCTGGCCTCCTCGCCCCTCTGCCCGGTCCAGGCCATTCGTGCCGCGCCGCGCGCCTGGGGCATGCAATATCATGTCGAGGCGGAAAACGCCGCCGTGCAGCAATGGGGTTGCGTGCCCGAATACAAGGCCGCCCTGGAGCGGAGCAATGGCGAAGGCGCCATGGAGCGATTGCAGGCCGACATCGCCGCCCATGCCGAGGGCTTCGAGGCCAACGCCGCCATTGTCTATCGAAATTTCATGCGGCTCGCGCGATAATGGCGGCAAAAATTCAATAGGACATGCATGATTACTACCTTGAGGCCGTAAAAATGGCCCCTGGTAGGGCTGAGTGCATCGGCGCGGTGCGGGATTCGGCGCTGCAGGAGGAAACCGACCATGCCTGAAGGCACCCCATCGACCACCGGCATTCCGATGCCGCCTCCCGACCCTGCCATCCTGGCGCGGCGGCAGGCGATCGTCGACGGGCTGGCCGGGCTAGTGCCTGCGGCGAATCTGATCGTCAGCGAGGACGAGCGCCGCGCCTATGAGACGGACGCCTTCACCGCCTATCGCGCGGTGCCGCTCGCCGTGGTGCTGCCCGAGACCACCGAGGAAGTCGCCGCGATCCTGAAATTCCTCAACCAGGAGGGCGTTCCCGTCATCCCGCGCGGTGCCGGCACCTCGCTTGCCGGCGGGGCCCTGCCCCAGGCGGACGCCGTGGTCGTCGGCCTCTCCAAGATGAGCAAGGTGCTGGAGCTGCGTTTCGAGGACCGGCTGGCGCGCGTGCAGGCCGGCATCACCAATCTCGGCATTTCCGGTGCCGTGGCGCATGAGAGCTTCTTCTACGCACCCGATCCCTCCAGCCAGCTCGCCTGCACCATCGCCGGCAACATCGCCATGAATTCCGGCGGGGCGCATTGCCTGAAATATGGCGTCACCACCAACAACATCCTCGGCGTCAGGCTGGTGACCATGGCGGGCGAGATCCTCGACATCGGCGGCGACGCCATGGATGCCGATGGCTACGACCTGCTCGGCATCGTCATCGGCTCGGAGGGCCAGTTCGGCATCGTCACCGAGGCGGTGGTGCGCATCCTGCCGACGGCCGAGGGCGCTCGCCCCATGCTGGTGGGCTTCGCCACCCCGGAGGAAGCGGGGCGGTGCGTCGCCGCCATCATCGCCTCGGGCATCATTCCCGTCGCCATCGAATATATGGACAAGCTCGCCATCGAGATCACCGAGGGCTTTGCCCATGCCGGCTATCCGCTCGATGCGGGCGCCATGTTGATCATCGAGGTCGAGGGCTCGGATGCCGAGATCGACCGGCTGCTCGGCCTGATCTCCACCATGGCGCGCCAGCATGGCGCCACCACGATCAAGATCTCCAAATCGGAAGCCGAAAGCGCCGCGATCTGGAAGGGGCGGAAATCGGCTTTCGGTGCCACCGGCCGCATTGCCGACTATATCTGCATGGACGGCACCATCCCGACCGGCCAGTTGCCGATGGTGCTCAAGCGCATCGATGAGATCACCGAAAGCCATGGCCTGCGCGTCGCCAATGTCTTTCATGCCGGCGACGGCAATCTGCATCCCCTGGTACTCTACAACGTCAATGATGCCGACCAGCGCGAGAAAGCAGAGGCCTGTGGCTTCGACATCCTGCGCCTGTGCGTGGAGGCCGGCGGCTGCCTGACCGGCGAGCACGGCGTCGGCATCGAGAAGCGCGATTTGATGCGCGAACAGTTCAATGAGATCGATCTCGACCAGCAGCGCGACCTCAAGCTCGCCTTCGATCCGAAATGGCTGCTCAACCCGGCCAAGGTCTTCCCGCTCGACATGAAGCCCGGAGGCTGGGCGGCATGACCCTGTTCTCCCCCACCAGCGAAGCGGAAATGGCCGGCATCGTCGGCGAAGCCTTCCGGAACAAGATTCCCCTCGCCGTGACCGGCGGCGGCTCGAAGGCGGGCATCGGCAGGCCCGTGGCCGCCACCGCCACCCTGGAGACGCGGGGCCTCACCGGCATCACGCTCTATGAACCAGCCGAGATGGTGATCGGTGCTCGGGCCGGCACCTCCCTGGCGGAGCTCACCGCAACCCTCGACGCCCGCGGCCAGATGCTGCCCTTCGAGCCGGGCGACTGGCGGCGACTGCTCGATACCGCTCCGCACGAGCCCACGGTCGGCGGCCTGGTCGCCGCCAATCTCTCCGGGCCGCGCCGGATCGTCACCGGGGCCTGCCGCGACAGCCTGATCGGCGTGCGCTTCGTCAACGGCAAGGGCGAGACCATCAAGAATGGCGGACGGGTGATGAAGAACGTCACCGGATACGACCTGACCAAGCTGATGGCGGGCTCCTGGGGCACGCTCGGCATCCTGACCGAGGCGATCTTCAAGGTGCTGCCCAAGCCCGAGGCCAGCACCAGCCTGGTCTGGCAGGGCCTCGACGATGGCCAGGCCGTCGCCCTGATGTCCGCGGGCCTCGGCAGTCCCTTCGAGGTTTCGGCGGCCGCGCATGTGCCGGCCGATCTTGCCTCCGGCACGGCCCTGACGGTGCTGCGGCTGGAAAATTTCGAAAGCTCGATCGCCTATCGGCAGGAACAGCTCGGCAGCCTGCTCAAGCGCTTCGGCGACCATGCCGCGCTCGGGCAGCAGGATTGCCGCAGCTTCTGGTTCGACATCGCCGACGTCGCGCCGCTGGCCCAGCAGGACGGCATGATCTGGCGTCTCTCAGTGGCGCCTTCCAAGGCCGCCGCCCTGGGCGCCTCGCTGCGCTGGCTCGGCGAGATCAGGCTGTTCTACGATTGGGGCGGCGGCCTGATCTGGCTGCTGGCACCCGAGACGGCAGAATTCGCCAAGGCGATCGTCTCGGCCACCAAAGCCGAGGGCGGTCATGCCATGCTGATCAAGGCCAGCGCCGATTTCCGGGCCGGTTCCTTTCATTTCGGTGCGCAGGAGGGGCCGCTCGCCGCCCTGAGTGCCAGGGTGAAGCAGGCCTTCGACCCCGCCAACATCCTCAATACCGGGCGGCTGGATTGAGTAGCAACAACACAATCTGTGTCGCGTCATTGCGAGCGCAGCGAAGCAATCCAGCAGTCCCAGATACGGTGCTTGCAGGCCTGTGGATTGCTTCGCTACGCTCGCAATGACGGCATAACTGGACCGGATCAACGCATGCAGACGAATTTCTCCCCGGCCCAGCTCGCCGACCCGCATATGAAGGAATCGGAGCAGATCCTGCGCACCTGCGTGCATTGCGGCTTCTGTACCGCCACCTGCCCGACCTATGTGCTGCTCGGCGACGAGCTCGATTCCCCGCGCGGGCGCATCTACCTGATCAAGGACATGCTCGAAGGCGGCAAGCCGGCCACGGCAGAGGTGGTCAAGCATGTCGACCGCTGCCTGTCCTGCCTGTCCTGCATGACGACCTGCCCCTCGGGCGTCAACTACATGCATCTGGTCGACCATGCCCGAGCCCACATCGACAAGACCTATCGCCGCCCGGCCAGCGAGGCCCTGCTGCGCACGCTGATGGCCAAGGTCCTGCCCAATCGGCGAGCCTTTCGCTGGAGCATGGCGCTGGCGCGGCTCGGCCGCCCCTTCGCAGGCCTGGCGGCGCGGCTGCCCCAGGGCAGGCGCCTTGCCGCCATGCTGGCGCTCGCACCCGCCTCCCTGCCATCAGCTTCAACAGCCACGCGCCCCGGCAGCTTCGCGCCGAAGACGGCGAGGAAGGGCCGCATCGCCCTGCTGACCGGCTGCGCCCAGGCGGAGCTGGCCCCCGGCATCAACGAGGCCGCCATCCGCCTGCTCAATCGCCATGGCATCGAGGTTGTGCTGCCCAAGGGCGAAGGCTGCTGCGGCGCCCTCGTCCACCATATGGGCAAGGAGAATGCCGCACTCGCCTATGCCAAGGCCAATATCGACGCCTGGACGGCGGAAATGGCAAAAGGGCTCGATGCCATCCTGATCACCACCTCGGGCTGCGGCACCACCATCAAGGATTACGGCTTCATGCTGCGCGGCGATCCCGCCTACGCCGACAAGGCCGCCGCCGTCTCCGCCATCGCCAAGGACATCAGCGAATATCTGGAGACCCTGCCGCCGCTGCCGGTGACGGTGACAACGGGCCAGGCCGTCACCTATCACGCCGCCTGCTCGCTGCAGCACGGCCAGCAAATCAAGACCGCGCCCAAGACCCTGCTCAAGCGCGCCGGCTTCGTGGTGAAGGAGGCGGCGGAAGCCCATCTGTGCTGCGGTTCGGCCGGAACCTACAACATGCTGCAGCCCGAGATCTCGGAGCGCCTGCGCGAGCGCAAGCTCGGCAATATCGCCGCCACCCGGCCCGACATCATCGCCGCCGGCAATATCGGCTGCATGACGCAGCTGGCGCAGGGAACGACGACGCCGATCGTGCACACGGTGGAACTCCTGGATTGGGCAACCGGAGGGCCGAAACCAGGAGGATTGTAGTCCAGGGATGGCAGGTTCTGAGATCGCAAGCATCCCTGCCCATAGGCGCCAGCTTTGCAGGGCTTGATGCTCGTTTGGTGGGTCGATCTCCAGATCGACCATCTTGGAAACGCCGTGCTTGCTGGCAGGAAGATGCCGATCTGGAGATCGGCACACCGCGTTTCGGGCGCCTCCACTCGCTAAGTTAGCGCCTATGGGCTGGGATGCCTGCGATCCCAGCATACTCCCGGCAACGATGGAGAATGCAATGACAAGATGGACCGGCCTGCTCTTGGCCCTGTTCCTCGCGCTACCGAACCCGGCCCTTGCCCAGGACGAGCGGGCTCCCAACGAGAAGCCGGTCAAGGTCATCGCCGATGGTCGCATCGCCGTTCCCGGTGGCGGCGAACTGCCGCTCTATGTCTCCGCCGACTGGTCCAAGCCTTTGCCGCAGGTCGATCGCGCCGTCCTGGTGCTGCATGGCAGGCTGCGCGACGCCGACGTCTATTTCCGCTCGGCCCTCAAGGCCCAGGCCGCTGCAGGCACCGCGGGGCAAACCAGCCTGATGATCGCGCCGCAATTCCTCGCCAAGGTGGACGCGAAGGCCTTCGACCTGCCGCCCGGCATCCTGCGCTGGACTTTGACGAGCTGGCAGGGGGGCGAGAATGCCCTCGGTCCCAAGCCGGTGAGTTCGTTTGCCGCCCTCGATGCCATTCTGGCCCGCCTTGCCGATCGCCGCCTGTTCCCGCATTTGCGGGAAGTGGTGGTCGCCGGCCATTCCGGTGGCGGGCAGGTCGTGCAGCGCTACGCCATCGCCGGCAAGGGCGAAAGCACGCTGGCCGCCGCAGGCATCGGCGTGCGCTATGTCGTCGCCAATCCCTCTTCCTATGCCTACTTCTCGGCCGAGCGACCAACGCCTGATATCGCCGCCGCCTGCCAGGGCTTCGACGACTGGAAATATGGCATGCAGGCCCGCCCGTCCTACCTCGCCTCGCCCTCACCGGATGCGCTGGAGAGGACCTATACCGCCCGGCGCGTGATCTACCTGCTCGGCACCGCCGACACCGATCCCAACCACCCCGCGCTCGACAAGACCTGCATGGCCGAAGCCCAAGGCCCCTACCGCCTGGCCCGCGGTGAGGCCTATGTCTCGGCGATGCGCCAGCGTGACGGCGGCACGCCCCGCCACAGCCTGTGGCTGGTCGAGGGCGTGGGCCATAACGGCGACAAGATGCTGACTTCGTCCTGCGGGCTCGCCGCCCTGTTCGACCTGCCGGGCTGCCCGACGGCGAAGGGCTCGCCCTGACGACAGGCATGTTTCGGCTGCCGCCGAAACATCCTGGTCTTCATGCCGCTAAAATTGGGTGTCTCAAGAGCATCATGCTCTCGGAGCTGCCCATGGATGACCAAATCTCAAATCTCTGTCCGGCACTCGAAGGCGAACTCTCAACCCGATGCGGCTTCCGCTTCGGCAACCACCCAGGCGAGCAAGCCCGGGAATTTCGCCTCGATATCCGCCCGACGCAGATAGGTCTTGCGGCAATTGCCGTAGTCGACCATGCCGATCAGGCCCGCCTCGCGCAGCATGCGGAAATGATAGGTGCGCGTGGCCTTGGTCACCGGCAGGCCGAAGGACGAGCAGCCGATCTCCGTGCCGTCGGGGGCGAGCACGAGCGTCGCCACCACGCGGCGCCGATGCGGATCGGCAAGCGCTGCCAAGATGGGGCCGAGAGTGATCTCCTCCCGGCTGGGGTGATCGTCCTGGTCGAGTATTATCGCCTCCCTTGCAATCCGCCCCCTGAGGAGACTGGATCCCGCATTGGTCGATTGCCAATCGAACCACTTCTAGGTATGAATAATATCATACTCAAATGACATCGCCGACGCGATAATTATTCAAGAAGAGATTTTCATCATGACCAGTCTGCAGCCTGCTGTACCGGAACCATGCGGGACCGGAAGCGAGCCGGTTTGGGCATCCGCAACGGAACCGGCCGGTTCCGGCCTGCGAAGGCCGGTCCGTCCGGCGGCTCGCCTGGCCGCCCTCAGCCTGGGTGTTGCGCTGGTGCAGCTCGACGTCAGCATCGTCAATGTCGGGCTCGACCAGATACGTGGCCTGATGGCGGACGGCGTCGCCGGGCTGCAATGGGTGGTAAACGGCTATACCCTCGCCTTCGCCGGCCTGCTCCTCACCGGTGGCGCGCTCGGCGACCGCTTCGGAGCCAAGCGTCTCTACCTTCTCGGCCTGGCGCTGTTCACCCTCGCCTCGCTCGCCTGCGGCCTTGCGCCGAGCGGCACCGCCCTGATTGCCGCGCGCGTGCTGCAAGGCATCGGCGCCGCCCTGCTGATGCCGCCGTCGCTGGCCCTGGTGGTGCATGCCTATCGCGACCCGTCCGAACGCGCCAAGGCCATCGGTGTCTGGGGCTCGGTCGGCGGCCTGGCCATGGTGGCAGGTCCCGTGCTCGGCGGCCTGCTCATCGCCCTGTTCGGCTGGCGCAGCATCTTCCTGATCAATCTGCCCGTCGGCCTGCTCGCACTGTGGATGGCACTGCGCTTCACCGAGGAGACGACCGAGCGCCATGCGCGCGCCATCGACCTGCCGGGCCAGATCCTCGGCATCCTGACCGTGGTGGCGCTGACGGCGGCCATCATCGAAGGCGAGCCCCTGGGCTGGAGCCATCCCGCCATTCTCGGCGCCATCGCCGTCTTTCTCCTGGCAGGCGCGCTATTCCTGGCGGTGGAAGCCCGGACGGCAGAGCCCATGATGCCGCTCAGCCTGTTCCGCAACCCGATCTTCACGGCCGCAGCCCTGATCGGCACCCTGCTCAATGTCAGCTTCTACGGCGCCATCTTCCTGCTCAGCCTGTATTTCCAGGATGGGCTCGGCATGTCTCCCCTGAGCGCTGGACTTGCCTTCCTGCCGATGACCGGCCTCATCGCGATCACCAACATCATGTCCGGGCGCGTGGCCGTGCGCTGGGGCAATCGGCTGCCCATCGTGCTCGGCCTCGCCATCGACACCTTCGGTTTCGTCGCCCTGGCACTGCAGCTACGGGGGGATGCCGGCTACGCCCATATCTGGTGGCCGCTGCTGCTCATCGGCTTCGGCATGGCACTCGCCGTGCCCGCCATGATCGGCGCCCTGCTCGCCACGGTGGAAAAGACCCGTGCCGGTATCGCCTCCGGCGTTCTCAACGCCCTCCGCCAGACCGGAGGCGCGGTCGGCGTTGCGGTGTTCGGCGTGATCGGTGCAGGCGGCAGTTCCCTGTCCGGCATGAGCACGGCCATGTGGGTCGCCGCCTTCGGTCTCTTCGTCGCCCTGCTGCTCGGCGCGTCGTGCATCAAACGAATGCCCACGCCATAAGGAGACTCCAGGCATGTGCGACGGCGAGCGTCCCGCCGCGCCGGCAAGCCTTGAGAAAAGGGCGGGCAGCCTGGATGAAGCCCTCCTCGAATCCGTTGCCAAACTGCGGTTTCGCCGCAACGCTCGCTGTTCTGGCTCTGGGAGAGTGTGACCGTCTCAGCATTGCCATCAGATGGAAATTCGATACCCAACCGGGGATGTTTGGCGTATCCACAACCAGACTCGCCATGATCAAGACAATTGCTGACTGATAAGGGATCACCATGAACGATAAGGCTGAAGCCGGACACTCGGCCACACGCGTGGCACGCGGCGGCCTGCTCGTCGCGCCCGAGCTTGCGTCCTTTCTGGAGCAGGAAGCACTGCCCGGCACGGGAGTGGAGGCACAGACCTTCTGGGATGGCTTCTCTGCGCTGGTCCGTGACTTCGGACCGCGCAACAAGGCGCTCTTGCAGCGGCGCGACGAACTGCAGGCCCAGATCGATGCCTGGCACCTCGCCCATCACGGCCAGCCGCATGACCGCAAAGCCTACAAGGCTTTCCTCACCGAGATCGGCTATCTCTTACCCGAGGGCGACAATTTCACCATCGCGACCGAGAATGTGGATCCCGAGATCGCCACGGTTGCAGGTCCCCAGCTCGTGGTGCCGATCACCAATGCGCGCTTCGCGCTGAACGCCGCCAATGCGCGCTGGGGCAGCCTCTATGACAGCCTCTACGGCACCGACGCAGGCGGTGGCCCGCCGCCCGCCGGCAGCTACAACCGAGGCCGCGGCGCGCGCGTCGTGGCAAGGGCGCGGGTTTTCCTCGACGAGGCCTTCCCGCTCGAGGGTACGAGCCATGCGGATGCCCGGCGCTATCATATCCGCAACGGCGCGCTTCTGGTCGACGACCTGCCGCTGCTCCAACCGGAGAAATTCATCGGCTATCGCGGCCACCCGCGCGCGCCCGACGCCGTGCTCCTTCGCAACAATGGATTGCACGTCCAGCTGATCTTCAATCGGGCCCACTCGATCGGCAGCCGCGACCAGGCAGGCCTTGCCGACATCCGGCTGGAGAGCGCCATCTCGGCGATCATGGATTGCGAGGATTCGGTTGCCTGCGTCGATGCCGAGGACAAGGTGGTCGCCTATCGCAACTGGCTGGGGCTGATGCAGGGCGGGCTGACGGAGACCTTCCGCAAGGATGGTGCCGAAATGACGCGCAAGCTCAACCCGGACTTGACCTTCACCGCACCGAATAGCGGCGAAGTCTCGATCAAGGGCCGGGCGCTGATGCTGGTGCGCAATGTCGGCCATCTCATGACCAATCCGGCCATCCTCGACCAGGATGGCGGAGAGATCTTCGAAGGCCTGATGGATGCGATGGTGACCACGCTGATCGCCATGCATGACCTGAAAAAGTCCGAGGGCCTGCGCAATTCGGTCACCGGCTCGGTCTATGTCGTCAAGCCCAAGATGCACGGTCCCGACGAGGTCGCTTTCGCCGACGAGGTCTTCACTCATGTCGAAGCGGTGCTGGGCCTGCCCAAGCATACCGTCAAGCTGGGGGTGATGGACGAGGAACGCCGCACCAGCGTCAACCTCAAGGAGTGCATTCGGGCGGCGAAGCATCGCATCGTCTTCATCAATACCGGCTTCCTCGATCGTACCGGGGACGAGATCCATACCTCGATGGAGGCCGGCCCGTTCAGCCGCAAGGACTTCATCAAGCGCAAGGACTGGATCGGCGCCTACGAGAACCAGAACGTCGACATCGGCCTGCAATGCGGCTTTTCGGGCAAGGCCCAGATCGGCAAGGGCATGTGGGCGATGCCGGACAAGATGGCGGCCATGCTGGAAGCCAAGATCGAGCATCCCAAGGCGGGCGCCAATTGCGCCTGGGTCCCCAGCCCGACGGCTGCCACGCTCCACGCCCTGCATTACCACAAGGTCGACGTCTTCGCGGTGCAGGCCGCGCTGGCGAAAGGCGGCAGGCGGGCCTATGTCGAGACGATCCTCGAAATCCCGGTCGCAAGCTACCAGAAGTGGACGCCCGAGCAGATCCGCCGCGAGGTCGAGAACAATGCGCAGGGCATCCTCGGCTATGTGGTGCGCTGGATCGACCAGGGCATCGGGTGTTCGAAGGTGCCTGACATCAACGACGTCGGACTGATGGAGGATCGCGCGACCTGCCGCATCTCGGCGCAGCATGTCGCCAACTGGCTCCACCACGGCATCGTGAGCGAAGATGAGGTCAGGCAGATCATGCGGCGTATGGCGGAGGTCGTGGATCGCCAGAACGCCGGCGATCCCCACTATCGTGCGATGGCTCCTGGTTTCGACGGGATAGCCTTCCAGGCGGCATGCGATCTGGTCTTCGAGGGCCGCTCGCAGCCATCGGGCTATACCGAACCGCTGCTCCACGCGCGCCGGCGCGAATTCAAGGCGGCACAGGCCTAGTTCTGTCGAGCTGTAAAATGAGAACTCACCCTCCCCTGAAAGGGAGGGTGAGGAACGACGATTACCCCAGTTCGGCCAGGGTCTGCCTGGCCTCGGCATGCTCGGGATCGAGCTCGACCAGTCTTTCGAAAATCTTGCGGGCCTCCTCGGTTTTACCGAGAGCGCGGGCCGAACGGCCAAGGCCGACAAGGGCCTCCGGCGAGGAGGGCCTCAAGGCCACGGCCTGCTGGTAATGGGCAGCGGCCGGCTCGGCCCGTTGGTTGTGCAGGAGGAGGTCGCCCAGGCCGATATGGGCCTCGACATGGTTCGGCTCGAGCTTCAGACAGGTCAGATAGGCCTGCAGCGCCTCGTCACCGCGCTCGAGCGAAGCCAGCAGATTACCGTAGTTATAATGGGTATCGGCCGCCTTGGGGTCGAGCTTCAGGGAGGAGCGGAAGCAATATTCCGCACGCGACTCATTGCCGAGGCCACGATTGGCGAGCCCCAGCCGCATCTGAGCGTCGGCGCTGCCGGGATTGACCTCGACCGCCCGGCGAAGCACCTTCTCGGCCTCGTCATTGGCGCCGCGCTGCAGCAGGAGCGTGCCGAGCAGGTTCAGGGCATTGAAGTCCCCGGCGCGACCGGCCAGGATCTCGCGATAAGCGGCCTCGGCGGCATCGAGCCGGCCTGCGCGATGATGCTCGACGGCTTTCTTCAACTTTGCTTCGGCGGCCATGCTGCGTTGTCCGGATGGGGCAGGAGAGATTGCCGGACCTTGTGGCGGATCGGGCTACAAAGGTCAATCCAGGCCCGCATCAGGACCTTTTGCGATCTGGCGGATTCCATGAGAAACGCAAAGGCATAGCCAAACAAGGCGTTGGAACAGATAGGCTCGGACGCCCGAACGCGTCTTGCCATGACGACATGGATCGGTTTTCCCCGCAGTATCAGGTGTGACGCACGGGACTCCGTTTCTGAATCGAAGCCGCTAGGATAGCGTGCGTCATTGCACTCTACTTGCCGAAACGGATAGCCATTTCTGTTGGAGCCTTGACCTTTCAATCGTGCCGGCCGGATCGAAGATCCGATTGTGTTGATCATGAGCAAGGGGGAGCTCTCATGTCAGTCGCCTCGCCATCATCCGAACATCCAGGAAGCAGCCCCCTGGGCATCGGGCAGATCATCTCCGATGCCTTCGGCGTCAGCCTGCGCAACTACGGCTGGTCTCTCCTGCTGCAGCTGGCGGTCTTCGCCATATTCTTCGGCTTGCTTGGCTCGTTCTTCTGGTCCGCCTTGTATGGCGATCAGCTCGCTGTCGAGTCGGCCATCGCAAGAAGCATCGGCATATTTTACCTCTTGCTCCTCGCGGCATGTTTCCTGTCGCTCGCTTTCTATTGTGCACTGATCCGTCTGATCCATGATCGCCACGTCGATCCGGCCAAACCCGTGCTGGCAGCCTGTATCGCCGGTGCCAAGAGATTCTTGCCAGCCCTCGGCCTGCTGCTGATCTATTTGCTTGCCTATATCGCGCTCTATTTGGTTGCCGCCTTGCTCGGCCTGGTCTTCTTCGGCATTGGCGCCCCGCCCGGCTTCGTCATCGTCGCCATGCTGATCGCCGGTATTTTCGCGCTCTATCTGGTCTTTCCCTATCTGCTTTCCTTCGTCATCTGCATCAACGAGGATGTCGGGCCGATCCGCGCACTCGGCCGCAGCCGCTATCTCAGCGCGGGGTATCGCTGGCCTCTGTTCGGCATGATGCTCCTCACCTGGGTGATCTGGTTCGCCTATCTCCTGGTCGTGAATGTTCTGGCACGGATATTCGGGCCCGGTGGCGGCATCGCAGCCCTGATCATGATGCTGCTCGTCCTGCCGCTGATGTATTCGTGGCTGATCGGGGTCTATTCCATTGCCGCCTATCGCCTGCGGGTACTCAAGGATGGCGTCGACCTGACCGGCAGCGTGGCTGGTGTGTTCGACTGAGACCTGTACTGAGGGAGCTCTTTCCTCGGCGCCGTAAAGTCGTTGCGGCGTTCGCGGCCTATGCCCTATCCAACGATCTTTCAGGCAGGCTCCCTCCGATTCCCGGTGTATGCCGTGCCCCGACGGGAATGACGATGCGCTATCTGCTGACATGGGCCATGGCCGCCGCGCTGACGGTGGCGGTCTCTCTCGCGCCGGCCAGGGCCGACAATGCGGCCTCGGCCCTGTTCCAGAGCTATCTCGGCAAGGGCCGCATCAGCGAGGCGGACGAGCAAATGCTGGCCCTCGCCACCAAGGCCAGCGGCAATGCCGACGCCAGACTCGGCCTCGGCATGGTACGCACGGCACGGGCGCTCGAACATCTGTCGCAAGCCCTCTACAAATATGGCTTTGCAACCGAAATCCCGGCAATGCGCCTGCTCGGCCTGTCAGGTACCGTCTTCAGCACCAATCCCGATCCGCAGCCCATCACCTATCAGGATTTTCGCGGCATCCTCACCACCTTCGTGGCCGACCTCGAAAAGGCGGACCAAACCCTGGCAGAGGTCGGCGACATCGAGGCCAAGCTCACGGTCGATCTCTCCGTCACCCGCTTCGACTGGAACGGCGACGGCATCATCGACGAGCGCGACCATATCGGCGCCGCGATCTCCGACCTCGACGATGCCGGCAAGCCCAAGCCCTTCATAGTCGCCTTCGACACGGCGGACGCCAAATGGCTGCGCGGCTATTGCAACTTCTTGATGGCCCTGACCAAGACCCTCTTGTCGCACGACATGTCGCGCAGTTGGGACGCAGGCTTCGGCAGCCTGTTTCCGCGCGCCGTCAGCGGTCTTGCCAAGGCCAATGGCGCTGAAGACGGCGACGGATTGGGCACGACCCTGTTCGGTACCAGCAAGCGCGACACCGACGCCATCGCCGACCTGATCAGCCTGGTGCACACCATCGACTGGCCGGTGGCCGACAAGGCGATGTGGCTGGAAGTCCGCGGCCATTTCAAGACGGTGATCCAGCTCAATCGCGAGACCTGGGCGCTGATCGCCAAGGAAACCGACGACGACCACGAATGGCTGCCCGGCCCCCGGCAGAAGAGCGGCGTCCTGCCTTCCATGGAAGTAACACAGGAGCGCATCGATTCATGGCTCGCGCTGCTCGGCCAGGTCGACGAGGTGCTGGATGGCAAGCTCTTGATGCCGCATTGGCGCTTCACCAAGGGCGTTAATCTCGCCGGGGTGTTCGAGCGGCCCGGCAATTTCGACCTGGTGCTGTGGATCACCGGCCCGGGTGCCCTGCCCTACCTCGACGATGGCAAGGTGATGGACGCCGAGGCCTGGGGACAGGCCACCCGCATCTTCGGCGGCGACGTCGCGAGCTACGCCTTCTACTTCAATTGAGCGAGCGCCCGGCCGCGGCATCCGGCGCCAGAAGGTGCCGCTTCAGCCGGACGATCGCCTCGCGCTGCAAATCGCTGGCCTCGCCATAGGCATTGGCGACCTCGCCCAGCATGTCGACGAGTTGCTGGCGCTCGGACAGGGACAGGCGGGCGCGGAAAAGCGGTACCAACTCCTCGGCGACCGGCGTGAACACCCAGCCGCGATCCGTCAGTTGCAGGGCTTGCTCATAGACACGCTCGCGGTCGTCGACACCGAGCGGATCGGCCATCAGCGCGAGGATGGTGTCCCGCTCGGCCTGGGTCAGCAGGCCATTGGTGCGGACGAGCTGGATCATCAGGACGACGGCGGCGAGCCTGGGATCGTCGATGGTCTTGAGAGAAACGCGCTCGAGCGCCTGGGGGCGGACGGTATCGGCGCCGCGGTCGAGCGGGAGGGGAACCACCTTCGGCCCGGCCTCGAGCCGGCGGGCAGCCGCCGGCTTGCGGGCCTTGCCACGCAAAAGCCAGAACAGGCCGACCACAGCGGCCACGAAAGCCCCGATCAGGATCGCCCTCGGCCCCTCCAGCAGAACCAGGCTAGCAATCAGCAGCGCGATGATCCAGATCGCATTCTTACGCAGGAAATCCATCGCCCGTATCATCCGATCGGGACGGCGCTTATCTGCGCCGGCCACTCCAAAGCATTTTGCGCTTTGCTCTATGAAGCTGCATCTCCCATAGCGGCCCGCATGGCGGCGAGCAAGGGATGGTCGGGCTGCCGCCCGTCCCAGCCATCGAAGCTCAGTACGGCCTCCGGCGGCAAACGCTGGCGCCAGCCCTTCACCTCCAGCTCCGGCCGGGCATAGGCTTCGTGCACATAGCCAAGACACAGATAGGCGACCGGCACCACGCGTTCGGGAATGCCCAGCGCCTCGCGCAGGCGCATGGGATCGACGATGCTGACCCAGCCCACCCCGATCCCCTCGGCCCGCGCTGCCAGCCAGATGTTCTGCACAGCGCAGACGGTGGAGTAGCGGTCCATGGCCATGTCATGGGTGCGGCCGAGCACCACGGGGCCGGCCCGGTCGGGATCGCAGGTGATGCACAGATTGACCGGGGCATCGACGATGCCTTCCAGCTTCAGCGAACGATATTGCGCCTGCTTGTCGGGCGGGAACATCGCCACCGCCTCGGCATTGGCCTCTTCGAAAAGGGCCTGCACCTTGTGGCGGGTCTCGGGGCAGCGCAGCACCAGGAAGCTCCAGGGCTGCATGAAGCCGACCGAGGGGGCGTGATGTCCGGCCAACAGGATGCGGGCGAGGACGTCGTCCGGCACGGGTTGCGAACTGAACTGGCTGCGGACGTCGCGCCGGGTGAAGATGGCGCGATAGACGGCTTCGCGTTCGGCCGGCGAAAACGGACCCGAAGGCGCAAGCGCCTGCTTGGAAGGCTCCATCGCTGTTCCCCTTACGATGGCAATCGCCGCGCCGTCCGCGCACGCCGATCTATCGCCTCCGGCCGGTCTTCTGACTTGGGATCCACCCATCCGGACGCCTTCCCCGCAGAGCGAGTGGCCTGAAACCTGCCCGGATAGTCCCCCTTACAGCGTTGGGCACGTCGCGGCTTCGAACCGCGTTCCCGATTCTCCCGCAAGCGGGCACCGAAGGTCTTGCGGATGTAGCATGGGAGGTGGCGGCTGCCCAGCCTCGCGCGAGCAGTTCCGACGCCGATTGCGGCAGCGAAGTGGACAGCACGCGCCCTTGTGCCCTAGAATCGCGCGCTAGGCTTTCGGGCAATGCAGCATCCTGGCAATCGCGAAATGAACAAGATCGATCTCAAACGGCGCGCCGGCGATCAGCCCGATCCCCTGGAACAGGCCAATCCGGTACGCCTCGGCACGCGCCTTCGCCTGGCGCGGCAGACAAGGGGGCTGACGCTGAAGGCCCTGGCGACGGCCGCGGACTGCTCGGAAAGCCTCCTGTCCAAGATCGAGAATGGCAAGGCCTCCCCCTCCCTGCCCATGCTGCACCGCCTGGTCGAGGTGCTGGGCACCAATATCGGCTGGATGTTCGAGGAGACGGACAGCGAGGAGGGCATCGTCTTTCGCGCCGGCACGCGCCCGCTGATCTCGCTGGACCCGCTCCGGCGCGGCGAAGGCATCTCGCTGGAACGGGTGATCCCCTATTCCTCCGGCCATCTCCTTCAGTGCAACATTCACCACATCGAAGCCGGCGGCGAGAGCGCCGGGCCGATCCAGCATCAGGGCGAGGAGGTCGGCTATGTGCTGGCCGGAACCGTGGAGCTGATGGTCGGCGAGCGCACCTTCAAGCTCTCCGTCGGCGATACCTTCGTGTTCAAGTCGGAACTGCCGCACTGGTATCGCAACACCGGAACGGAGCGCGCCAGCATCTTCTGGGTCAACACGCCCGCCACTTTCTGAGGAAACCTCGAGGAGCAAATAAGACGCTTCTGTCATTCCCGGCGCCGCCGAAGGCGGCGGGAAGGGAATCCAGGGGCAAACGGAGCCCCTTGCTCTGGTTCCCCTTCCCGGAGCCTCTGGCCCCGCCGGGGATGACTGAAGCGTTTCTTCTCTAGCCTCTCCAAAGCCCTCCGCCATCGGCGTTTCAAGAATCCCTGAAACCGCCATTCAAGTAACTTGACATGAATTCAAGTCTCTTGAATGATGTGGATGTCAGAACTGAGAATGAGCCCGGCACGGGCCATCCATGAAGGGAACTGAAATGCGGCTTTCAAAATATCTCGCCGGATGCGCGGCAGCGGCAGCCCTGACGCTGTCCCTCGGATCGGTGTCCGCCCTGGCCGACACCTTCGCCCTGGTCACCATCAACCAGCAGGCCCTGTTCTTCAACCAGATCAACGAAGGCGCGGAGGCCGCCGCCAAGGCAGCCGGCGCCAAGCTCGTCATTTTCAACGCCAACAATGTCCCGAGTGCGCAGAACGACGCGATAGAGAACTACATCACCCAGAAGGTCGACGGCATCATCCTGATCGCCATCGACGTCAACGGTGTGAAGCCCGCCATCACCGCCGCCAAGAAGGCCGGCATTCCCGTCATCGCCATCGACGCCCAGATCCCCGACGGCGACAATGTCTCCTTCGTCGGCGTCGACAATCTCAAGGCGGGCGAGGACATCGGCAAATTCTACGCCGACTACGTCAAGTCCAAGCTCAACGGCACCGCCAAGATCGGCGTGGTGGGCGCCCTCAATTCCTACATCCAGAACCAGCGGCTGGATGGCTTCAAGAAGGCGGTGACGGCCAGCGGCCTCAAGGTCACCTTCCTCGATACCGTCGACGGCCAGAACGTGCAGGACGTGGCGTTGAGCGCCGCCGAGAACCTGATGACGGCCAATCCCGACATGACCACGCTCTATGCCACCGGCGAGCCCGCCCTGCTCGGCACCGTCTCCGCCGTGACCAGCCAGGGGCGCACCGAGGGCGTCAAGGTCTTCGGCTGGGACCTGACCAAGCAGGCCATCGAGGGCATCGACCAGGGCTGGGTGACCGGCGTGATCCAGCAGGATCCGGCCGGCGAAGGCAAGGCCGCGGTGGAAGCCCTGGCCAAGCTCAAGAAGGGCGAGAAGATCGAGCCGATCATCAACGTTCCCGTGACGATCGTCACCAAGGAGAACGTCGACAAGTTCCGGGGCATGTTCAAGTAACGGGCTGAGCGTCCTTCGTCACTTTCCAATGCGAGAGTGCAGGGGCATGAACATCTCTCGACAGTGCCAAACGAGACGCGACTTCCTTCTCCCCTTGCGGGAGAAGGTGGCCTCGCGACGCGAGGTCGGATGAGGGGTGTTGGCGAATGTCCGACAAGGCTGCGTATCTCCCCTCATCCGGCGCTTCGCGCCACCTTCTCCCGCAAGGGGAGAAGGCTTCCTGAACTTCATTGGGCAAGCGCCCGGAGAACTCGGGACAGACTTTTCATTGCCAGGCGGGACCATGATGGACAGTGGCGAACCCTACCGCGTCAAGATGACCGGTATCTCCAAGCGATACAACACGATCCAGACCCTGGACGACGTATCGCTGATGCTCAGGCCCGGCGAGGTACTCGGGCTGGTCGGCGACAACGGCGCCGGCAAGTCGACCCTGAGCAAGGTGCTCTCGGGTGCCGTGATCCCCGACTCCGGCACGATCGAGATAGACGGCAAGGTGCAGTCCTTCTCTTCGCCCGCCGATGCCCGCGCCGCGCGAGTGGAGATGGTCTATCAGGACCTGTCGCTGTGCGACAGCGTCGACGTCGCCGGCAATCTCTTCCTCGGCCGCGAGCCCAGGCACCGCATCCTCGGCGTACCCTTCCTCGACCAGCGCCGCATGCATGGCGAGGCCCGTGACATGCTCGACAAGCTCGGCATCGTCATCGCCGACACCCGGCTGAAGGTCGAGAACCTCTCCGGCGGCCAGCGCCAGTCGATCGCCATCGGCCGCGCCGCGTCCTTCAATCCCTCCGTGCTGATCATGGACGAACCCACGGCCGCCCTGGCCGTCGCCGAGGTCGAGGCGGTACTCGAACTGATCCGCACCGTCAGCGCCCGCGGCGTCAGCGTGATCCTGATCACCCACCGTCTGCAGGACCTCTTCCTCGTCTGCGACCGCATCCAGGTGATGTATGAGGGCCGCAATGTCGCCGAGCGGCGGATCGAGGACACCAATATCGAGGAGGTGGTCAACCTCATCGTCGGCCGCAAATTCAGCGCCCGCTCCGCCGCCGCCGCCCAAACGAACGGCTCTAACCAAGACAACGGAGCCCGCGCATGACGGCCTCGTCCACCACCCCCGCCCATCGCCCGCGCGTCCACAAGGCCCGCTGGCGCGACAAGGCGATGGCGAATGGTAGCATCATCTCGATCGCCCTGTTCTTCATCTTCGTCTGCCTGGTCTTCTCGATCTGGACCGAGGCCTTCCTCACGGCCCCCAACCTCCTCAACATCGTGCGCCAGTCGGCGCCGCTCCTGATCGTGGCGGCTGCGATGACCTTCGTAATCACCACGGGCGGCATCGATCTTTCGGTCGGCTCGGTGCTGGCACTCGCGGCAACCTTGTCGGCGGCCTCGCTGCAAGCGGGCATTCCTTGGCCGCTCGTCATCGTGCTGATGCTGGCGATGGGCGGGGTGATCGGCGCCATACAGGGCTTCTTCATCGCCTATGAGCGCATCCCCGCCTTCATCGTCACCCTGGCCGGCCTGTCGGTGATCCGCGGCCTCGCTTTGTTGATCACGGCGGGCTATTCGATCCCGGTCGAGGCGCAGAGCCCCTTCACCGCGATCGGTCGCGCCTGGTTCCTCGGCATGCCTGTGCCGGCCCTGATCGCCCTCGTGGTGCTGGTGATCGCCTTCCTCGTCTTCAACCGGACACCCTTCGGCCGCTATGTCACCGGCGTGGGTGCCAATGCCGAGGCCGTCAGGCGCGCCGGCATCAACACCCGCTTCGTGGTGTTGTGCGTCTATATTCTCTCCAGCATGACCGCATCCGCCGCCGGCGTCATCCTGGCCGCGCGCCTCGGCTCCGGCTCCTCCAATGCCGGCCAGGGCTTCGAACTCGACGTCATCGCCGCGGTAGTGCTGGGCGGTACCAGCCTGTTCGGCGGGCGCGGTACGGTCGTCGGCACGGTACTAGGCGCCTTGACGGTCGCGGTGATCGCCAACGGCTTGGTGCTGGCGCATATGTCGCCCTTCCTGACACCCATCGTCACCGGCTCGATCATCCTGATCGCCATCTGGCTCAATTTCCGCCTGTTCAAGGGCGCCATGAGAAGCCACTGAACCGGAGCCATTGAGCATGGATCACCTGTTCCAGCCCCGCCCAGCGGAGCGCAAGCCGATCGGCATCCAATCGGGCACCGCCATGACGGTGCTTGGTCCGGTGCCGGTGGACGATCTCGGCATCACCTTGATGCACGAGCACATCCTGCTCGACGGCGCACGCACCTGGAAATGCCCGTGCCACCCCGACGAGAAGGCGATCGCCGAGCAGGCGGTGAATATCGAGATCATCGGCGAATTGCGGATGAACCCCTATATGAACCGCGACAATGTCTCGCTCGACGACAGCGACCTTGCCTTGTCCGAGCTCAAGCGCTTCCAGGCGCTCGGCGGCCACACCGTGATCGAGGCCACCAATATCGGCATCGGCCGCGCGCCCGAGAAGCTGGCGCGCATCTCCCGCGCCTCCGGCATGAAGATCATCATGGGCACCGGCTTCTATCTGGAGCCAACCCATCCGGACTGGCTGAAGGCGATGGATGTCGAGGCGGTGACGCAGTTCATCGTCGACGATGTCGGCGGCGGCGAGGAGCAGCCGCAGATCATGGCGGGGATCATCGGCGAAGTCGGCGTCAGCAAAGATTTCACGGCAGAGGAAGAGAAGTCGCTGCGCGCCTCGGCGCGGGCTGCCGGGATCACCGGCCTGCCGCTTTCCATCCACTTGCCCGGCTGGGAGCGTCTCGGCCATCGCGTGCTCGACATCGTCGAGGCCGAAGGCGCCGATCTCAGGCACACCGTGCTCTGCCACATGAATCCGAGCCATGCCGACCTGGCCTATCAGCGGGCCCTGGCCGAGCGCGGTGCCTTCCTGGAATACGACATGATCGGCATGGACTATTACTTTGCCGACCAGGACGCCCAGTCTCCTTCCGACGAACAGAACGCCACGGCGATCCGCGCGCTGGTCGACATGGGCTTCACCGACCGCCTGCTGCTGTCGCAGGACGTCTTCCTGAAGATCATGCTCACCCGCTATGGCGGCTTCGGCTACGGCTTCATCCTCAAGCATTTCGTGCCCCGCCTCCTGCGCCACGGCGTGGAGCAGGAGGCCATCGACCGCATGCTCGTCGACAATCCCAAATCCGTGTTCTCCGCTGCAGCGTGAGCCCACGCCTCCCACTTTTCCAAGGAGTGACCATGTCCAAGAAGAAGATCCTGCTCGCCGGCGAATCCTGGGTCTCGACCTCGACCCATATCAAGGGCTTCGACCAGTTCCCGACCGCGACTTATCACACCGGCGCCGACGAGCTTCTCGCCGCCCTGAAGGACAGCGCCTTCGACATCACCTTCATGCCCGCGCATGAGGCGCAGCGCCATTTTCCGCAGGATATCGAGGCGCTTTCGGCCTATGACGCCGTGGTCCTGTCCGATATCGGCGCCAACACGCTGCTGCTGCATCCCGATACCTGGATCCACTCCAAGCCCACGCCGAACCGCCTGCGCCTCCTGCGCGACTATGTGCGGAACGGCGGCGGCTTGTTGATGTTCGGCGGCTATTTCAGCTTCCAGGGCATCAATGGCGGCGCCCGCTACCGCAAGACGCCGGTCGAGGACGTGCTGCCGGTCGAATGCCTCGCCTTCGACGACCGCGTGGAAGTGCCGGAGGGCTTTGCTCCCGTCGTCACCGGCCCGGCCGATCACCCGATCCTGCAGGGCCTGGGCACGCAATGGCCCATCCTGCTCGGCTATAACGAGGTGACGCTCAAGCCGGATGCCGAGGTGCTCGCCATCGTCTCGTCCGACTACGGTTCCCAGCCACTGCTGGTGACCGGCACTCATGGCAAGGGCCGCACCGTGGCCTGGACCTCCGATGTCGGCCCGCATTGGCTGCCGCCGGGCTTCATCGCCTGGGACGGCTATAAGAAGCTGTTCGAGCAGATGCTGGTCTGGGCGACCACAAAGGGCTGAACCATGGCGGTGCATGTCGTCGGCAATGTCTGTGTCGACACGACCTTCCGGCTGGAGCGTTTCCCGGTTCCCGGCGAGACGCTCAATGCCTCCGGTCACGCCGACGGCATCGGCGGCAAGGGCGCCAACCAGGCCATTGCCGCCTCCCGCACGGGCGCGGACGTGACGCTGTGGGCGGCTGTGGGCGGCGACGCTGCGGGAGGCTGGATCGCCGACCGCCTCGCGGCGGAAAGTCTTGCCTGCCGCCTCACGGCCAAGCCCCTGCCGACGGATCGCTCAGCGGTACTGGTCGACGCCGGCGGCGAGAACATCATCGTCACCGGCAGCCTGTGCGCGGAAGCCTTCGATCCGCTCGCGGAAACGGATATTGCCGGCAGGATCGCTGCAGGCGACATCATGGTGATGCAGGGCAATTTGTCGCCCCGGGCCACCGCGGCCTGCCTGGATCTGGCCCGGCATCGCGGCGTCCGCACCATTCTCAACCCCAGCCCGCTGCCCGCCGCAGCGGGCCCCGCACTGCCGCAGGCCGATATCGTCATCGTCAATGAGGGGGAAGCCCAGGCGCTGACCCGCTTCGACGATCCCGAGCAGGCCGCCGCTGAACTTCTCCGCCAGGGAGCCGGCATCGTTCTCGTCACCCTCGGCCGCCGGGGCTGCCTCATTGCCGAGGGCAGGACGGGAAGCATTCGCCGCCTGCCGGCTCCGGCAGTCACCGCCGTCGATACCAGCGGCGCGGGCGATGTCTTCTGCGGCATCTTCGCCGGCGGCATCGACCTCGGCATGACGCCGACAGAGGCCGCCAGTCTCGCCATCGCCGCCGCTGCCGTCGCTGTCGGCCGCAACGGCACCTCGGATTCCTGCCCCAGCACGGCGGAGATCCGCGACCTCATCAGGACATTGGAAACGGAAAAGCCATGACATCCTCCTCCAAACCCATCGGCCAGGCCGCCGGCGACGCGCTGACGAGCCTCTATGGCAGATCCAAGGTCGTCATCGGCGTGGTGCATCTTGCCCCCCTTCCCGGTTCGCCGCGCTATCAGGGCGAGGCCATCGAGGCCATCTACCAGCGCGGCCTCGATGATGCGAAGGCCTATCTGCATGGCGGCTGCGACGGCGTGATCGTCGAGAACCATGGCGACGTTCCCTTCGCCAAGCCTGACGATATCGGCCCGGAAACCTCGGCCTACATGTCGGTGATCTCCGACCGCATCCGGCGTGAACTCGGCCGTCCCATCGGCATCAACGTGCTGGCCAACGCCGCCATCCCCGCCCTTTCCATCGCCAGCGCCGCCGGCGCCGGCTTCATCCGGGTCAACCAATGGGCCAATGCCTATGTCGCCAATGAAGGCTTCATCGAGGGCGAGGCCGCCCGCGCCATGCGGTTCCGGGCCAAATTGCGCGCCCATGGCATCCGCATCTTCGCCGACGCCCATGTCAAGCACGGTGCCCACGCCATCGTCGCCGACCGGCCGGTGGAGGAACTGGTCAAGGATCTCGTCTTCTTCGATGCCGATGCCATCATCGCCACCGGCCAGCGCACCGGCCATGCCGCGGATCTCGGCTATATCCAGATGATCAAGGAGGCCGCCGGCCTGCCGACCCTGGTGGGCAGCGGCGTCACCCCGGACAATGCCAACGACATTCTCAGTATCGTCGACGGCGTGATCATCGCCAGCGCCCTCAAGCATGACGGCGTGTGGTGGAACCCGGTCGATCCGGCCCGCGTGACCGCCTTCATCGCCGGGCTAGCCCGATGACATCTCCGGCAATCAATGCCGAGCGGTTGCAGCAACGTCTCCAGGCCTTCGCCCATATCGGCGCCACGCCGGCGGGCGGCGTCAACCGCCAGGCCCTCAGTCCTGAAGACCGGGAAGCGCGGAGCCTGCTGGCCGAACTGGCGCTCGCCCGCGGTTTCCAAGTCTTCCAGGACGCCATGGCCAATCTCTTCGTCCGCCGCAACGGCCGTGACGACAGCCTGCCGCCTTTGCTGATCGGCAGCCATCTCGACAGCCAGCCGACCGGCGGGCGCTTCGATGGGGCCCTCGGCACGCTCTCGGCCTTCGAGGTGCTCGAGGCGCTGGAAGATGCGGGCGTGCAGACGCCGGGACCCATCGAGGTGGTGGCCTGGACCAATGAGGAAGGCAGCCGCTTCGCGCCCGGCGTGATGGGATCGATGGCCTTTGCGGGCGTGGAGGATCCGGCGCAATGGCGATCCCTGGCCGGCAGCGACGGCGCCTCGTTCGCGGACGAGTTGGCGGCAACGCTCGCAGCCCTGCCCCAAGCGGTGATGCGCCCGCTCGGCACACCCGTCTCCGGCTATATCGAACTCCATATCGAGCAGGGACCATCCCTCGAAAAAGAGGGCCTTGCCATCGGCGTGGTGACGGGGGTCCAGGGCACGCGCTGGCTCAAGGTCACCGTCACCGGCGAGGCTGGCCATGCCGGCACCACGCCCCTGCCCTATCGCCGCGATCCGATGGTGGCGGCCGTCGGCATGATGCATCAACTCCAAACCAGCGTGATGCCCTCCGACGCCGACGCAAGGCTGACGGTGGGGCGGATCGCCACCATCCCCGGTTCGGTCAATGCCATCCCCAAGGCCGTGACCTTCAGCCTCGACATTCGCCATCCCTCGGCTGCCCGGCTCGATGCCATCGTCGACGAGGTCCAGGCGATCTGCCGTGCCGAGGGCGGGAAGCAGGGCTGCTCGGTCGAGATCACCACTGCCTTCGACATGCCGCCCGGCATCTTCGCGCCCGAGATGATCGACATCATCGAGGCCGCCGCACGCCGCCTGTCCCTGCCCGGCAAGAGGATGGTCTCGGGCGCCTTCCACGACGCCCTGTTCGTCTCCAAGGTGGCTCCGACGGCGATGATCTTCGTGCCCTGCCGGGACGGCATCAGCCATAACGAGGCCGAACATGTCGAGCCCGCCAGCATAAGGGACGGCGCCCGCCTGCTGCTCCAAGCGACGATCACGGCCGTAAACGTGGCGGGCTGAACGGCGTCCACACCGAATGTTGGTCGGGAGCGAGCGCGTGCGCGGATCGCGCGCCCGCCCTACTCCGCCAGTACCCGCGTCGACGGGAAGGTAACCTCGACCAGCGTTCCCGAATTCTTGGTGGACTGGATGGTGAAGGCGGCCCGGTTGGCTTCCACCAGCGCCTTGGTCAGCGGCAGGCCGAGGCCGGTGCCGCCCAGGGTGGTCGAGGCGACCTGGCGGAAGGGCTCCATGGCGATGGCGAGTTCGCGCTCGGTCATGCCGACGCCAGTATCGCGCACCCGCAAGACGGCCTCGCCACGCTCCGACAGGGTGGTGGAGATGATCGCCTGGCCGCCGGCCTGGGTGAATTTGATCGAGTTCGACAACAGGTTCAGCACGATCTGGCGCATGCTGCGGCCATCGGCCACCACATTGGGCAGGTTGCCAGCCAACGCCATGCGGATGATGATGCGATCGCGGCTGGCCTGGGGCTGCATCAGGCTGACGGATTGCTGCACGACCTCGTTGAGATTGACGCTGGAGAAGCTGAGGTCGAGCTTGCCGGCCTCGATCTTGGACAGATCGAGCAGGTCATTGACCAGGCTGATGACATGCTCGCCGGAGGTGTGGATGTCGCGGGCATAGGAGCGATAGCGCTCATTGCCCATCGGGCCGAAGCGCTCCTCCATCATCACCTCGGCAAAACCGATGATGGCATTGAGCGGCGTACGGACCTCGTGCGAGATCTTGGCGAGGAAGTCCGACTTCTGCGAGGAAGCCTCCTCTGCCTGGCGCTTGGCCGCCGTCAGCTCGCTTTCGGCCTTCTTGAAGCTGGTGACGTCGCGCAGCACGGCGCAGAAACGCTTGGCCTCCTCGCCGTTCCTTTCGCCGCCGAGACGCCCGATGGTCATGAACAACGGCACCGAACCGCCCTGGCGCACGCGCCCGATCACCTCGCGACCATCGTTGAGCAGGCTGGCCACGCCGTTGGAGCGCAGGCTGTCGAGATAATCGAAGGCGGCCCGATGGCTCTCCGGCGCGAACAGCAGCAGGAGGTCCTTGCCGACGATCTCGCGCTGCTCATAGCCGAACAGCGCCTCGGCACTGCGGTTGACGCTGACGATGCGCCCCTGCCCGTCGAGAATCACCACCCCATCCGTGGCGGTATCGAGCACCGCCTGGAGCTCGTCGGCCCGGCGCTCCGCGGCATGCAGCTTGTCGGCGCCGACCTCGCCGAGGGGACGGCGCACGGAAATGAGCAGAGCGCTTTCGCCATCCCAATGGGTGGTCTGCACGCGGCCGTCGACGGCAATCGTCTCGCCCGAAGCGGTTTTCAGGAGTACGCCGGGATTGGCCTCCTCGCCCGGGGGGACGGGGTCACTGCCCGCAAAGACATGGTCGAGGCCGCCAGCCTGGCGGATCGCCTCCACATCGGGATAGCCGAGCAGTTCGAGCATGGTCCGATTGGCAAATTGCAGTTCCTCGCCGCGCGCGATGAAGATGCCGATCGGCAGCCGGTCGATCAGGGCGACCGGCACCTTGTCGAGACGGCCGAGCTTGATCGACCGCGCGGCCGGTTCCGGCTCGCTTGCAGGCCCCGTTTCGCCCGATGCTGCCTCGGGCTCCGAAGCGGCATCCTCCAGCCAGCGGATCTCGTCGGCACTCAAGGCCGGCGCGACGGTGGGTTCGGCGGGCTTGGGCCCCGCCTGTACAGGAGGAATCGCCGTAGCAGGCTTTTCGGCGCGCGTTTCCGGTTCCGACGCAGTTGCAGGCTTCTCCCGATCGCCATCATCCGGCGCCGCCACAGGGGGCGGTTCCTGCCTGGCCGGCTCCGAGCGGCGCTCGCCCTCGATACGGGCTCCGAGGGCCTTGGCGATCTCGTGGAAAGCGATACGTTCTGTTGGCGTCAGGCTGTGCCGTTCGAGGGCCGACCGCTCGGATGCGGATCTTTCAGGCGCCAGCCGCTCGGAGGCCTGCCTTTCTTGGGAAGGCTTGCTCGGCAAGCGCACGACATTGCTGTCGACGTTCCCCGCGGGTATGCGAAATTTCGGTTCCTCTTCCTCCACCGGATCGGCGTCCTGCCAGACGATTGTAGCTTTCGGCGGCGGTGCTACGGCCTCGATCGGGGTCGATAGCGGCCGCTGCAGGCCCGCCATGCCGAAGCCGCGGAAGCCGGCAAACTGCCCCTCGCCCTGGAATTGCGGCGATGCGCTCAAAGTGATCGGCGTTTCCAGGCGCGCGGCCGAATCGGGCCACAGGAAGGACAGGCCCGTCCAGGTGCGCTGGCCGGCAAAGGCCGTGGCGATGGCCGTGGTGTCACGCAGGCCATGCGCCGCAGCGATGTCGGCAAAGCGCCGGCCAGTCCAGTCTGCGGCCTTCCGGCCCAGGGCCTGCGCCAATTCGGTCGAAACGGAAACGAAACGTCCCTCGGCATCGGTCTGGAAGACGAAGCGCAAGGGCTTGGTGCGGGCCACCGGCGTCGGCTCGGATGCCTCGCTCCGCGCTGGCTCCGGGGGCGAGGACAGCGGTGCATCGGGCCTCACCGGTTCGGCACGTTCGCCATCGGCCTCGACCCAGCGCCAGGCACCGCTCTGCTCGAAGGGCTTGGCGGCAGGCGGTTCACTGGATGGGGCAGGAGCCGGTTCGCTACCCGGCAAGGGCGGCAATGTGTCCGCCACCGAGGGCGGGGCCCAGCTCTGCTGGCGCCGTCCGCGCGGAAGATCGAGCGATTGCACCAGCAGCCCGAGAAATCCTTCCGGACCATCAAAGGACCGGCAGGCGCAGGACAGGGTGTCGAGCGCACCCATGCCGGGCAGGCGCAGACGGTCGAGCCGCATGGCGCCCGGCCTCGGCAGTTTCCGGGCGATGGCCGCGATCTGAGGCGAGAGCGACACCAAAGCGGCGCTTGATTGCTGACGCAGAATATCGGCCGGTGCCAGACCCAGGCTTTGGGCTCCGGCGCGGTTGGCCCAGGCGAGCGCACGCCCGTCCAGATGCCAGACAAAGGCCGGGCGCGGGTCATCCATCAGCGCCTGCAGGCGCTGATCGGCCATCAAAGCCGTCCGCAACATCGCCTCGATCATGCCGTTTTCCAAGAACCTGCCGAAATGACTAACAAAGTATGAATACAGATGGAAAACAAAAGGGTAAATCACCGCCGCTCCGTCATCCCCCGCTGATCTGGGGCATGGTTAAAACGGCAAGCCTGCGCTATCGTCACCCGCACCGTCACCGGCCTGGGGACGGGGGCAACGGAGGAGACGCCTATGACAACCAAGCCGCCGAACTTCGAAATTCCGTCCGAGATGCGCGACCTGGCGGAAAAGAGCGTCGATCAGGCCAAGAAGGCGTTCGACGGTTTCATGGGCGCGGCCTACAAGGCTGCCGGTACCATCGAAGGCACCAGTGATGCCATCCAAACCGGCGGCAAGGATATCGGCCGCAAAGCCCTGACCTATGCCGAGCAGAACGTCGCGGCCGCGCTGGACTTTGCCTCGAGCCTGGTCAAAGCCAAGGACCCCCAGCAAGTGCTGCAACTGCAGAGCGATTTCATCAAGGCGCAGCTCCAGTCTTTCGGCGAGCAAGCCAAGGATATCGGTGCCACGGCGAGCAAGCTGGCCTCCGACGTCACCAAGCCGAAGAAATAGAGCCTCATCGAATCGCGTTGCCGGGATTGCCCCGTCGAGGCAGCCCGGCAAAGCTGCAGCCTTGCCTCGACTCCACGGAATGCGGGGAATCCGTTCCGGTTTTTCACGAGGAAGATGCGGGAAAGACCTCGCGCAAGCGCCGATTTTGGGCTTTCGGCATGAAAACTTGCCCGGCGCGAGGTAAAATATTGCTTGGGACCTGCGGGTTAATAATTCCAGACAACTGAACTATTCTTGCCGTCACCGCAAAAAGACAGCCCTGTCTTGCAATCACAGCATATCTCTTCGTTGCGACCGCCAGCAATACTTTCCCCGACGTAATGCCAGCCTTGGCTTCTGGACGCGAAGAGCACCAATTTGGCGGCGAATTGTCACAAAAATACCTATTGCAACGCAATATCGAGCAAAATTCCGTCAATCCCTGCGACTTTGACCACCCGCAAAAATTCACCGATAGGCATAATTTTGGGCATGAATCGCTTAAAATTTGTGCTTTTATCGGACGATTGTGCACTGCAACAGAGTTATTGCATCGCACAAGGGCATTTGATATAGATTGTGGCAGGTGAGGTCGCCCCACATCGCGGCATGTCATGCCGAAGGCTCCTCAAGACGTTTCGTTAAGTCCACTGATCCAATTTCACCCTTACTCCCAAGGAGCGTTCTATGGTTGCCGCCAAGAACAAGACTGAAACTGAACTGGCCTTCGAAAATCTCTCCAAGCTGGAAATCCCTGCTTCCGTCCGTGACTTTGCCGAAAAGGGCGCCGCCCAGGCCAAGGACACCTATGCCAAGATCAAGGTTGCTGCCGAGGAAGCCTCCAGTGCTTTCGAAGGCGCCTACAGCACCGCTTCCAAGGGCGTTTCGACCCTCGGCCTGAAGGTCCTGGAGTCCGCCCGCACCAACACCAACGCTTCGTTCGACCATGCCATCGCCCTGTTCGGCGTGAAGACCTTCTCGGACGTGATCGAGCTCAACACCGCTTTCCTGCGCAAGCAGGCCGAGACCTTCTCGGCCCAGGCCAAGGAATATGGCGAGCTCGCCCAGAAGGTCGCCAACGAGACGATCGCTCCGGTCAAGGCTCAGGTCGAGAAGACCTTCAAGAGCGTTGCCTGATTTTCCGGCTCCGCTGACGTTTCGAGGCCCGGACTTGGTCCGGGCCTTTTTCTTTGGTTGGGGGCGAATGAAAAAATCCCCTGCCTGCACACTTGAAATAGCGGAACGATCCCGCTAAACGCATGCCCAGATGCAGTTGTAGCTCAGTTGGTTAGAGCGTCGGATTGTGGCTCCGAAGGTCGGTGGTTCGAGTCCACCCAACTGTACCATCGCCAGCCTTTGATGCTGCGATGGTACTGATCTTCATTCCACACTCCCAGAATATGCTCACCCTGGCACGAACGCACGATTCGCGGCGGCGCCGGGCGCGATGCCAAGATATGGCCGCCGGTTCAATCTTGCGGCTCTCGCGACTCATGTCGATGCCCTCAAGGCCGGCCCGCCTTCCTCGACATCTCCGCTGGCCATTCGGTAAAAATACGGACCTTCATCCTCGGATCATCGACGACCCAGCAGCGCCATTTCCGCTGCCATAGTCCTTGTCGCTTGCACTCGTCGAAAAACGCTCCTCGCAGCATGTTGCCGTCGAGCCATTCGATCCAGCGCCCCCTTTCAAACAAAAACGCCCCCGGTGCGACCGGAGGCGTCAAATGGGCTTTCACCCATCCTAACTCAAATTCAGGCGCGTCCCGGGACGCGGCCGCAGGGCTTAGGAAGCCTGCAGGCGATCAGCTGCCAGCTTGCCGGAACGACGGTCCTCGGTCAGCTCATAGGTGATCTTCTGGCCTTCCTGCAGGTCGCGCAGGCCGGCGCGTTCCACCGCGCTGATGTGAACGAAAACGTCCTTCGAGCCGTCATCCGGCTGAATGAAGCCGTAGCCCTTCTGGGAGTTGAACCACTTAACAGTACCTGTGCTCATGACGAACCTTTCCTATGGGCACGATCGAACTTCCTGCAACCGACCGGCGGCACGAAGCTCCATGGGTCGAAATTGGTAGGAAGGTCATCAGCAAGCGTGGCCATGAGACCACACAGCCAAAACGTCCGGCCGAGATCGATGGGCTTTTATGCTGGCATCGGCGCAGAAATGCAAGCGCAGCCGCGCCCGTCATATTTGACATTGAATTTACGTCGATTTGAGCCGTTTTGGGGTCAAATCGGGTCGAGATAGGGGTGTAACTGCGACGGAGCGAGTGCAGGCAGATCGGCGAGCCGCGCCGGATTATCGTCCCGCGAGTGCCGCAAATGGCTTTCGAGGGCGAGTGCCGCCTCCTCCACCCGCCCCTCGGCTAGGTGCTCGAGCACGGCTTTGTGCATGCCGATCATCTGGGGAATGTCGCTGCGCTCGCCATAGGTGCCGAAGGACAGATGCACCGAGATCAGCGGCAATTGGCAGCGATAGAGCGTGGCACGCAGTTCCTCATTGTCGCAACGCAACACGACGTCCTGATGCAGATCGGTTTCGAGCCGGTGCAGCAGGGACGCATCCGACCGCGCCTCGGCGGTATGGGCCTGCGACACCCGTTCGAGCCTTTCTTCGATGATTGATGGTTCGAGCCCCCGTACCGCCTGCCGCAGAGCCGCCGGCTCCAGCAGGATGCGCATTTCGTAGAGCTCATCGATTCGGGCGGCGGTCAGCGGGCCGGCATACCAGCGCGCATTGACCTCCTGGCGCACCAGGCCGACGCGCTCGAGCCTCAGCAGGAGCTCATGGGCGATGGTCCGGCTGACGCCGAAATGCTCGGCCAGCGCCGGGGTGCGGATCTGGAAGCGCCCGAACAGCAGGCACGAGGCCACCTGGCGCTCCAGCGCAGGATAAATCAGGCTGCGCCAATTGCGCTGCCCGAGTTCGTGCCCAAGGCCCTCCGGCAGGGTGACATGCCCGGCAAGATCGCCCGGCCTCGCCGGTACCGTACGGCTGAGGCCCACGACGAGCCCACGCAATGCCGGCCTGCGATGGACCAGGCGTTCGGCCTCCAGACGGGCCAGGGCGACGACGGCCGGCATGCGACCGACACCGAAGAGATCGGTGACTGCCTTTTCCCGGATGACGAAGCCGGCCGGCAGCGCGCCCGAGCGAATATGGGAGGCCAGCGTTTCGCCGACGATCTCGTTCAATCGCCGTCTTGTCGCCGGCGTGCTCATGCCGCCCCTCCCCTCGCCTCCAAGCAGGCTTTTCCCACGAGGGTCCACCATGGACCTGCCCGAAAAGCCCGTCATGTTCGACATTCCTACAGCGCCCTCTCGATCGCACTCGTGACGCGATCGAAGGAAGCCCCCTGGCCTCGGCCCCTCAACGATAACCTGCTTCCGACAGAGCCCGAATCCGGGAAGCATTGGCTCGGTCGACGATGGCGGCTCCGGCATCAAGGCTTGCCGGCATCAAGCCATAGCGCAAATTGAGCGCGAGCTGAATCACCGGATAGAAACCCTGGGCATAGGGTTGCTGGTCGATGGTGAAGGCAAGATGTCCCGCTTCGACGAGACGCAATATGCTAGGCGACAGATCGAAGCCGGCGGCATGGAGCGTGCGGCCTGCTCGTTCCACCGCCAGCCCGGCCCCTTCGGTGTCGGCCTGGCCGGTGGCGAGGATCGCCGAAATGCCAGGCTCTCCGGCCAGGACTGCCAGGATGTGCCGGGCGGCCTCTTCGACCTGATGACCCGTTATCGTCTCGACCCACGCGATGCCGTGTCCCTCCAGGGCAGCCTTGATGCCGTCGCGGCGCTCCTCCAACGCCGAGATGCCGGCATCATGGAGGGTGAGCAGCACGCGGCTGCCCGGCGCGATGGCCTCTGCCGCGCGCCGGCCGAGAGTCCGTCCGGCGCCGTCGAAATCCTGCGCGATGCCACTGAGCGTACCGGCACGGCCTTTGCCCTGGTCGATGTTGAAAGCCACAACAGGCACGCCCCTGGCATGGGCCTCGGCCACCACAGGTGCGAAGGCGGCGCCATCGAAGGCGACCAGTGCCAGCCCGTCGATGCCATCAGCCATGGCCTGGCGTGCGAGCACGGCCATCTCCCCGGCGTCCACCCCTTTCGTCCCCGTGAACGTTGCCTCGACATCCATCAGCGCGGCTGCATCCGCCATACCCTTGCGGACCGGGCGGAAGAAGTCCTCTTCACAGGTCACGGCGATGAATTGCAGCTTCAGCCGCCTTGCCATGACGATCCTCCCTCCGTCAGCGAGCCGTGATCCGCCTCGCCGAGCCCTCCGCCTGCAGGCCGGCGAGCGCCTGTTCGTCCCAGTCGATCCCCAGGCTTGGCTCCTGCGATGGCAGGGCATAGCCGCCCTCGATGCGCATCGCCTTGCCCGTCACGCCGTCGAGCTGGGGAATATATTCCACCCAGCGCGCATTCGGCACGGCGCAGCACAGGCCGACATGCAATTCCATCAGAAAATGCGGGCAGACGGCGACATTGAAGCTCTCCGCCATATGCGCCACCTTGAGCCAGGGCGTGATGCCGCCGATGCGGGCGACATCGACCTGCACCACCGAGCAGGCGCGCCGCTGCAGATAGTCGCGGAAATGCGAGGGGCTGTAGATGCTCTCGCCGACCGCGATCGGGATCGAGGTGGAGGCGGCCAGCCTGACATGCCCGTCGACGTCGTCGGCCGGCAGAGGCTCCTCGAACCAGCCGATATCCGCCTCGCGATAATGATGGGCGCGCCGGATCGCCTCGTCCACCGCGAAGGCCTGGTTGGCATCGGTAAAGATCTCGAAGCCCTCGCCGACCGCCTCGCGCACGGCGACGAGGCGGCTCACATCCTCACGCACCGGCCTGCCGACCTTGATCTTGCAGCCGCCGAAACCATCGGCCTTCGCCTGGAGGGCATCGGCAACGATCGCCGCCGTGTCGAGCTGCAGCCAGCCGCCCTCAGTGGTGTAGAGCCGGACCCTGTCCTGGGCGCCACCAGCCATGACATGCAGGGGCAGGCCGGCCTTGCGGCAACGCAGATCCCACAACGCCGTATCGACCGCGGCAAGCGCGAGCGAGGTGATGGCTCCCACCGAAGTGGCATGGCTGAGGAAGAGCAGGTCGCGCCAGATCTGCTCGACCATGGCGGCCTCGCGACCGATCAGGGCCGGCGCGAAGGTGCGCGCCAGGAGTTCCAGGACCGAATGCCCGCCAGTACCGATCGTATAGCTATAGCCGATGCCGATTGCTCCATCGCTGTCGAAGATGCGAACGATCGGCGTCTCCTGTGCCACGAAGGACTGGATGGCATCGACGCGTTTCACCTTGGGTTCGAGCACCACCATCGACAATTCGATGCGTTCGATCCTGGCCATGCTGGGCTCCCTGTATCCCGCCAAGGCATTCGCATATTCCTGATCCCAGCCGCAGGAACGCGGCCGGAACAGGAATACGGCCTAGCTTTCTCTTCGGGCCATCAGAACGGCCTGTCCGGGCAAAGTCAAGCATAGTGCATGGAATATGCATTATAGAAATGTCACCAAGGCGGACCCGCAGGATTCGGCGGATTTGTTGGCGCGCGGGCCATGCAGCCGGTTCCGTCCCAACAGCCGGCGGCGTATAGTCGTGAGCGCTATCCGATCATCCGATAAGAGAGGGGACTGACGTGATGCATGCTACCCCGATTACCGGTGCGCAGATTCGGGCCGGCCGTGCCCTGCTGCGCTGGACTGCCCAGAAGCTGGCGGATGCCTCCAGCCTCGGTGTGGCGACGATCCGGCGAGCCGATGCCTTTGACGACGTTCCGCAGATCACCAGCGCGAACGCCGCGGCCATCCGCCGGGCGCTCGAGACCGGCGGGGTGGAGTTCATCTCGGAACATGGCCGAGGCGTCGGCGTCCGCCTGGCTCGGCATCGCCTGCTGCAAGGGGCGCAATTCGATCATGTCAGCGACGGGAATGAAGGGTGAGGAAGCTCCATCTGATTCTAGACAGGCTCCTCCTGATCGGGCCATGGACACGACCAGAAGGGATCTGCAAGCGGCCAGACTGTTCTGGAGTACCCCGACGAGGTCCCCGCAGGGGCCACGTCGGGGTACTCTGCCTGGCAGCAACTGCTAGCTTAATCACCGCATCGTCCGCCCGGGCCTATGACTATATGGCGCTCGGCGTCGGCACGATGCCATGCAAATATTGGCTTTCCACCACGCGCCTCGAAGGCGAAGGCAATAGCTGGATTCTCGGCTGGTGGACCGGGCTCAACAGCCGCAACGACAATCACTGGGTCGGCAGTCGCACGGATGGCAACGGCATCATCCTGGCGGTGAAGGGCGTCTGTCGGCACCAGCCCGACATGCTGCTAATGAACGCCATAGACAGCGTGTTCAAGAAAATGGCTAGCCCAAACAAATAGGTAGCCCCCGACGAGAATACCAAAAATTTACCACGCGCGCCGGCGCGTGTGTACATTCACGCCTGATCAATCGGTGTGCATTGACACCTTTCGCCCACCTCCATATACCCGATAACGTAACATTCCCCTACGTTACATCGGCTGGGCGGCTATTAATATTCACCAACGGAGACGGATACTATGTTAAGAATTGTAAAGATTGTTGCCGCCCTCGGATTTATTGCGGCAGCATCGGGAGCTGCGCAGGCCATGCCTGCCTCCCCACCGATGACGAAGGGCTCGCTGGTCGTCAACGAAATTGCCTTCCGCTGCGGTCCGGGCATGGAGCGCAACCGCTTCGGGCGCTGCGAAATCCGCCGCGCGGACCGCTTCCAGCGTCCCGGCCCGGCCTATCGCCGCCCGGCCTGCCCTCGCGGCACACATCCCGCCCCGTCCGGCCGGCGCTGCGTTCCCAATCGTTTCTGAAAAAAGGCGCCGGCTATCCGACACCGGCATTGCAAGGGGGCATGGCGAACCATGCCCCTTTTTCATGAACATCTTCCAGAAGAGCCGAGCGGCTTCTCGACCAGAAAACGCACCAACACGAAGCATTCGAGAGAAAGTGCGACGTATGGAAATCGCACTTTGCCCCGGCTTACTCGGCGCCGGTGTGCCAGGGGCCGTGATGGGCGCCGGGCTGGTCGATGCGCTCGAAGCCGTGGGCCCCGAAGATGTCGCGCTGGGCCTGCACCAGGTCCACGGTAGCCCGGCTGGCGCGCAGCTGCTGCAGATAATTGAGAGCCGAGGTCAGCGCGGGAACCGGATGGCCATTGGCGACGGCAAGGCCGAGGATCCTGCGGGCAGCCGGCAGGCTCGCCTTGAGCTCGCCCGCAAAATCCGGATCGAGGATCAGCGATTCCGGTGCCGGCGTCGCCGAGTAGGCGCGCGACATGCTGTCGAGCATGCGCGAACGGATGATGCAGCCGGCGCGCCAGATCTTGGCGATCTCGGCGAGCGGCAGGTTCCAGCCGAACTGCTTGGAACCGGCAGCCAGGACATCGAAGCCCTGGGCATAGGCCAGGATCTTGCCGGTGAGCAGGGTCTTCTCGATCTCGGCAATGACCTCAGGCGTCGCCGTGCCGATGGCCGCCCGCTCGGCATCGCCGAGGGCGCCGTTCACGGCCTGGCGCAGGCTGCGCATGCCGGACAGGCCGCGCGCCTCGACCGCCGCGGCAATGGCGCTCGCCGGCACGCCGAGATCGAGCGCCTCGATGGCCGACCAGCGGCCGGTACCCTTCTGGCCGGCGCTGTCCAGAATGACGTCGACCAGCGGCTTGCCGGTGGCCGGATCGGCGGTGCGCAGGGCCTGCACGGTGATCTCGGTGAGATAGGAGGCGAGCGGGCCCTTGGTCCAGCCCTCGAACACGTCGGCAATGGCCGATGGCGTCATGCCGAGGCCTGATCGCATCAGGCCATAGGCTTCGGCGATCATCTGCATGTCGGCATATTCGATGCCGTTGTGCAGCGTCTTGACGAAATGGCCGGCACCGGCCGGACCCATATAGGCGCAGCAGGATTCGCCCTGATAGCGCGCGGCGATCGCCGTCAGCACGGGCTGGACACGCTCCCAGGCCTTCTGGCTGCCGCCGACCATGATCGATGGGCCGTGGCGGGCGCCTTCTTCGCCGCCGGAGACGCCGACGCCGAGGAACTCGAAGCCTTCCGCCGACAGAGCCTGGTCATGGGCGACGCTGTCGCGGTAATTGGCATTGCCGGCATCGATGATGATGTCGCCCTTGGCCAGATGCGGCTTGAGCTGGGCGATGGTCTCGTCGACGGCGGCGCCCGCCTTCACCATCAGCAGCAGCGCACGCGGCGGCTTGAGGGCCGCGACCAGTTCCTCGATCGAGCGGCAGGCGATCATGTTGCCGGCGAGATCGCCGGCTTCGACCAGGGCCTCGTCGGTACGGGCCGAGGAGCGGTTGTAGACGGCGACCTTGAAACCCTTCTCGGCAATGTTCATGGCGAGGTTGCGCCCCATGACTGCCATGCCGATGACTGCGATATCTGCCTGTGCCACTTTCGGCTTCTCCCTGTTTGCCCGGGAGTCCCGAGCACATCGATCCTTTCCTTGCGCTATGCCGCCTTTGGCTCCGGATGTACAGGCCTCCCGTTCTCAGGAAGCGCCCAATATTTGGGCAATTGCGTCATAAGGCCCTGCCGGGAAACCGGCAGGCCGCCTGCCTGTTCGCGAGGCATTTCGAGCGAATTGACAAGATGCAGCATTTGCCGCCAGTTCCGGCACGTTGCTACCGGAACTCGGGGGTTCTCTGCGTGGATCCGATCGCCATCGCCAAAACCCTCGCACGGGCGCTAGCGGCCCTTGCCGTGATCGCCGTGCTGGCCTGTCTCTCGCTGGGGCTGGCCGACGGCCTGCGCCGGCCCGAGGCCATCAAGGATGCCGTCAGGCAGGCCTTTGCCAGCCAGAGCTTCGGCGATCACGAGGCGTTCGAGCGCATCGGCCGGCATCGGCTCAGCCATTTCAGCGAATGCATCGGCCTCTCGACGGCGATCGCGCCGGTGGCTGATAATCCCGTCACCTTCACGCTGCAGTCTCCGGCCCTGCTGTGGCAGCCGCCGAAATCAATCTGCGACAGCCTGCGTGACCAACTCGCCGGTACCGAGCAGCCACATTATCCCTATTCGCGCTACTGGCACGGCTATCGCCTCATTACCGAACCGTTCCTGTCGTTCTTCTCCTATCGCATCCTGCAGCTCTGGGGCGGCGCCTTCCTCTTCCTGTGCGCCTTTCTGGTGCTGGCACCGTTCTTGCCTCCCGTCCTCCGGGGTACGGCGAGCCCGGCGCGGATCGCCACGCTCGTCGCCGTGACGGCCCTGGGCCTGGTGATGACGGACCTGCCGATATCAGGCCTGACGCCGACCCATACGATTTCCCTCTCGGTCCTCCTGCTGTGCTGGGCGGTGGCCTTGCGCAAGCGGGGGCCGATGGAACTGCTTGGCTTCGCGCCCTGGGCCTTCGCCATGGGCGCGATCTACAATTTCTTCGATTTTCTCTACAATCCCGACCTGCTGGCCTATGTGCTCGGCTGGACCTTCCTGCTGCGCGCCGTGCTGGCGGAGCAGCGCCCGCTCGGGGCCAGCCTGATGCAGGCGATCCTCTTGCAGGCCATTGTCATCGCCGGCTATTTCGCCATGTGGGCGACGAAATGGGGCCTAGTGGTCCTCGCCGGCCGGATCTTCGGGGAACAGACCTCGGTGCCGAGCCAGGATTTCGCCCGCTGGTTCGGCGGCGGCGACGGGGTCTACCGGCCCCTGCGGGCCCTCTACGAAATGCTCCTGGAAAGCGCGGCCATGCCTCTGGGCTGGTGGCCGATCGCGGCCTGCCTCCTGGCATGGCTCGTGCTGTTCTCGCTGGCGCTGCGGCGCGGCCGGGCGGCCGGCGCGCTCGCCGTTCTGGCGCTGACGCTCCTGCCGATGCTGGTGGTCGAGCTCAAGGCCAACCACACTATCCAGCATGCCTCCTTCACCTTCCGCCTCATCCCCTTCGCCCTGGTGCTGAGCATTGCGGGCATGGCGGCGATGCTGGGGCGCAACGGCCCCGTCACCAGATCTGCGCCGGGGCCCGCGGAGTGGGCTCGGTCCTGAAGCCGAAGAGATAGCGCGTCCGGATTTCCAGGGCTTGCGCCAGTTGCTCCATGGTGTCGAGGGCGCGCCGCAACTCCGTGCCGGTGAAATAAGTAAGCAGATGCGCGGCGAGGTCCGGCTCGCCGGCTTCGAGCAGCACCGCGGTGCTACGCGCGATTCGCGCCTGCTCCCCGATGAGCGTCGCCTCGATCGCCTGCCACAGTGCCAGGGCTTCGGGCAGGAAGGTTTCGTGGTGCTGGAAGAGCAGGTTGAGCAGGCGCTTGCCGGCCAGGCCTGCCGAGCGGGTCGATTCGATACCCTGCGGTACAGCCGACAGCGTCTGTGGACGCCCGTTCTCGGCATGGCGGCTATCGAGAAAGCGTGAGGCTTCGCCATCGCTGAGATAGCGGTGTTGCCGATATTCTTCCGGCACGCTCTGGATGCCCAGGAACACGGGCACGAACGGCGCCGCCACCGCGCCGACCTGCGTATGCCATATGAGCCGCAAGGCGTCGGGAACCGCGCCCAGCAGCGGCACCACCTGGCCATAGCCGGCGGTGTCGCCGGTCAGCCTTTCCGTGCGCACGGCCCAGAAGATATCCGCAAGGCCGATCTTCTCCGGCCGAGCCGCCCTCGCCGCCATTTCCGCTTCGATCCATTGCACGCCGGCCCAGCGGCCCTTGCCGTCGCCATAGACGGCATTGGCATCGAAAGGCGTGCCGGGCCGATACCAGCCCTGTTCCTGCGCGAAGGAGACGAAGTGCGCCGGATAGAGGAAATCCGTCCGTGCCGGATCCTCGATCGGTACCAACCCGACATAGCCGGGCCGGGAGGCGCGAATGGCATCCGGTCCCAGCCGCTCCGCCACCCACAGGCCGCGGCCGCCTGAGAACTCGATCACCACCCAGGCTTCCTCGGCATCGGCAATCAGATGCGAATTGCCGCCGTAGTCGGCATAGCCATGCCGGGCAATCAGGTCGGCGATGATCTCGACGCCTTCGCGGGCCGTGCGCGCCCGCTCCAGCACGAGACGGGCAAGGTCGCTGTAATTGGGGCCGGTCTGATCCGGCGGCGTCATCGCCACCAGTTCGGCGCGCGAGGATGACCAGATGTCGCGCACCGCGACGCCATGTTCGTTGAGCCCGCCATTGGTGAGCGGGGCTGGCACGCCCTTGTAGTAGCTGTAGCTGACGCGCAGATGCCGCGCCGTTTCGGAAACCTGCGGAATTGCGCTCATCCGTCCGGGCAGATCGGCCTGCGGCGTCACGCCGACCGGGATGCGCGCATCGGCCTCATGCCGGCAGCGAGGCAAGAGCTCGAGCCAGTGGCTCGAAGGCTCGTCGCCATAGCCGGCGAGATAGGCGATGCCGTCCGTCGTATGGTTCCGCCCGATATAAAGTCCGTAGCTCACCGCACGTCTCCGTTGTGGCACTCAAGGCCCATGCGGGCATCGACAAGGTAGGCCGCTATCCCGCCGCCAGCGGCGCGGCATCGTGCCGCGCAGCCTGTGCGCTTCGTCACGGTCGAATAACGAGACATGCGTTAACGTTTGTGCAACCTAATCATCCCTAGCGTAAGGCTACCGGGCGGCGGGGCGCTGCAGGTGAACTGGAGTTCAACCAGGGAATGACAGATATTTCGCAAAACGCTCAGATTTCCAGCGACTGGTTCAGTTATTTTTTTAATTCGACCATGCTCAGCATGATCGTCCTCGACCTTATTGTAGCTCTCGTAATTCTAATTGCACATCGCTGGTTCGTCTTGAACGAGCGGAAGATTAACGCAACGTCAACCACGACGACAACTTCAGTGGCGCCGGAAAAGATTGAAACGCGCCTGCCTGGCATCGCCATACGTCCAGCGGCACTCGCCTGAACGGAAACAATCGGGCTGCCCTCTCCTTCGGGCCAGCCCTTCCGCCTCGCCGCCATCGCACCTGGAATCACAGACTTTCCTTGATGCGGCCTCATCGCGGCCCCGGACTAGTCGTACCCCCTTCAGCCTAATTCTTTCGGCGCAGGCCAACGCCTAATTGCTGACTTGGCCGCGTGACGCCTCGCTTTATCATGGCGTTACCCGTTTTCTTTTCAACCAATCGATTGCAATGACTACCGAACAAGCCAATCTTCTTCGCGCCTGCTATCTCTCCGGCCAGATGAGCGAAGCCCAGTGGCAGGAGCATGTCCGCAACGGCGACGTGACTGAAGAAGTCCCCTCTCTCGCGGCCGGCGCCAGGAGCCTGCCGGACATGCTGGCAGAACTGGAAGCGATCTACGACCTGCGCCCGCCGGCCAAGAAGCTGGTCCGCCCGGAGATTTGAGGAAGGATCGGCATTCGCCGAGGGTGCTTATGCGGGCCGGATATCCGGCCCGTTTCATTTTGTCCGCCTTTCCCCCGCCGAAGATGTTTTCCACGAGTCCCCTTGCCTGAAGGCCCCCGGAGCGTAGCGCTGCCTTTCCGATTTCGGCGAACCTCATCAAGGTGTGACAGCCCGAAAGCACGGCGCAGACCGCCGAAGCGACAGCGCGAACAACCAACCATTTCGGAAATTGGGATGGTGCTGCAAGAGAGGATTGAACTCTCGACCTCTCCCTTACCAAGGGAGTGCTCTACCACTGAGCTACTGCAGCTTCTGCCGAGGGACTTGCCCGGCGCGGCGCTCTAGTGCCACAAGGGAGGCTCCGGCGCAAGCCGGTTGCTGCATAAAGTCGTCATTTGATGAAAACACCCGTGAAAACCGAAACCGAAAAACGCGCCGAGCGCCTGGCCAAGGCCCTGCGCGCCAATCTCGGCCGGCGCAAGAGCCAGTCGCGCGGGCGTGATGCATTATCGGGCGAAGGCCGGGAAACCGCCGATGCCGATGCGAAAATGCCACAGGACGACAGCGAATAGGCCCCGCCGCGATTCTGCCCCGGCTTCGCCCTTGTCCGGCCTTTGCGCTTCGTTTACTCAAACCGGTTAACCTTATCTCTTACGCTGCTCGACTGCTTGCCTCCCGGCCGCCACTGCGCCGATTACAGGCGAGGCCGAAGCCATTCCGAAGGATCGACCATGGATCGAATCAAGATCACCGGCGGCGCGCCGCTCCACGGCGTCATTCCGATTTCCGGCGCCAAGAACGCTGCCCTACCGCTGATGATCGCGAGCCTGCTCTCCGAAGACGTGCTCACCCTCACCAATGTGCCGCGCCTGGCCGACGTCGCCCTGCTTGCCCGCATCCTCGGCAATCACGGCCTCGACGTCACCATTGCCGGCAAGCGCCCGGGCGAACTGGAGCTGACCGGCCAGACCGTGCGCCTCGATGCGCGCTCCATCGTCGACACCACCGCGCCCTACGAACTGGTCTCGCGCATGCGCGCCAGCTTCTGGGTGCTCGGCCCGCTGCTCGCCCGCATGGGCCATGCCCGCGTCTCCCTGCCCGGCGGTTGCGCCATCGGCACGCGCCCGGTCGACTTCCTCTTGATGGCGATGGAGCGGCTCGGCGCCAAGATCGAGATCGAGAACGGCTATGCCGTCGCCGAGGCGAAGAACGGCCTGAAGGGCGCCGAGATCGATTTCCCGAAGGTCACCGTCGGCGGCACCCATGTCGCGCTGATGGCGGCGACGCTCGCCGAAGGCACCACTGTCATCCACAATGCGGCGCGTGAGCCCGAGATCGTCGATGTCGCCGACTGCCTGATCAAGATGGGCGCCAAGATCAAGGGCGCCGGCACCTCCACCATCGAAATCACCGGCGTCTCCCGCCTGCAGGGCGCGCATCACCGCGTGATCTCCGACCGCATCGAGGCCGGCACCTATGCCATGTGCGTGGCGATGGCCGGCGGCGACGTCATGCTGGAAGGCGCCCAGCCCGAGCTGTTCGAGAACGCACTCGACGTGCTGCGCGAGGCCGGCGCCGAGATCGCCGCCACCAATGAGGGCATCCGCGTGCGCCGCAACGGCCACGGCATCGATCCGGTGGCCGTGACCACCGAGCCCTTCCCGGGCTTCCCGACCGACCTGCAGGCCCAGTTGATGGGCCTGATGACCAAGGCCAAGGGCAAGTCGCGCATCACCGAGACGATCTTCGAGAACCGCTTCATGCATGTACAGGAGCTGGCCCGCCTCGGCGCCCATATCCATCTCGACGGCCAGACGGCGATCGTCGAGGGTGTCTCCACCCTCAAGGGTGCCCCCGTGATGGCGACGGATCTGCGCGCCTCGGTGTCGCTGGTGATCGCCGGCCTCGCCGCTCAGGGCGACACCGTCGTCAATCGCATCTACCACCTCGACCGCGGTTTCGAGAACCTGGAACGCAAGCTCGCCGCCTGCGGCGCCCAGATCGAGCGCATCTCCGGCGAGGGCTGAGACTTTTCCGCCTCGCGGCGGACCAAAGCTTGCAATCTTTTGATGGGGCGCGACCATGCCGGTTCGCGCCCCTTTGGCATCAAGGACAGCCGGGCATGCTGAAGATCTGGGGACGACGCAATTCCTTCAACGTCCAGAAGGTGATGTGGCTGGTCGGCGAACTCGGCATCGCCCATGAGCACATTTCGGCCGGTGGCAGTTTCAGAGGCCTGGATCGGCCCGAATTCCTGGCGCTGAATCCGCATGGCCGGGTGCCGCTGATCGAGGATGCGGGCAATGCAGTGTGGGAATCGCACACGATCCTGCGCTATCTCGCCGCCCGCTTCGGTGCCTCGCATTTCTGGCCCGACGATGCCGGCGAGCGCTCGCAATTCGAGCGCTGGATGGACTGGTCGCAGACGGCCCTGCAACCGGCTTTCCTCTCCGACGTGTTCTGGGGTTTCTACCGCACGCCGGAAGCCCAAAGGGACTGGCCACGCATCCGTCGCGGCATCGAGCGCTGCAGCGCCCATTTCCTGCTGCTCGACCGCTGGCTGGAAGGCCGGCGCCATATGCTGGGCGACGATCTCAGCTTGGCGGACATCGCCGTCGGAACCACGCTCTATCGCTATTTCAATCTCGATATTCCGCGACCGGACATCCCGAACGTGCAGGCCTGGTACGGGCGGCTCAGCGAGCGTGATTCCTATCGGGACCATGTCATGATCCCGTTCGACGATCTCAAAGGCCGCCTCGCTTATTGAAAAGCCGTAATCCCCCCGAGCCTGGCTAGCGCGTTTTGCCAAGGTGCTCGTTCAGATAGGCTCTGAACTCGACCGCAAAGCGCTCCGCCACTTCGAGACGCGCTTGATTCGCCGAGCGGACCATCTGGAAGCCCGCATCGATGTAGAGGCTGAAAGGCCGAAAAACGATGTCCTGCCCAGCGAATTCGCTCGCCGAGGCCGGATCGACGAGCGCGATGCCGGCCCCTTCGACCACCAGGGTCAGGGCCGAGTAGGAGAGCCGGGCTTCGAGCGCGGCGAGCCGCGGCACGCCCGCCAGCGCCTGTTCCACCCGCATGGAAAACAGCGTGCCGGGATCCAGGTTGATGACGCGCTCGCCGGCAAGGTCGCCGGGTTCTATCATCGTCTTGGCGTCCAGCCGGTGGCCCGCCGGGATGGCCACGATCGCAGCCGCCGGATGAGCCTCTATGAGGAAGCCGCCCCGCTCGAGCGGCTCGTCCGCATAGCCGATATCGGCCTGGCCAGCCGCCACCGCTTCGATCACCATGGCGGAAGGGAGCGTATTCAAGGAGGCACTCAGTCCGGGCTTGTCGCGCAGGAAGCGCGCGAGAAAACGCGGCAGCAGGCCATTGCCCAAGGCCGGCATCGCGGCGATCCGCAACGTGCCGGCCGATTGCCGCCCGATTTCCCCGGCGAGCGCGGCGATCCGATCCAGGCCGACAAAGGCTCGCTCCACCTCCCGCATCAGATCGATGGCGGCACGTGTCGGCCGGATCTGGTTGCCTCTGCGCTCGAACAGATCGAGGCCGGTGGCGCGCTCCAGATCGGCGACGAGCCGGCTGACCGCCGGCTGCGTCACCGCCATCAGCTCCGCCGCTAAGGTCATCCGGCCGGTCTGCATGACGGCCCTGAAGGCTTCCACCTGCCTGAGATTGATCGAAGGCTTCATAACATCTGCTTATTCTTGAAGGCTAAATTTGAATTTGTACGAATGCGCGAGCAATGCAAGTCTGGTGTGATCGGGCAAGATGGAGAAAGCGCATGGGCGCGCAGTCCCTTCTGACATCTCTGTATCGTTACAAGGCCTGGGCAGACGGCCTGCTGCTCGATGCTCTGATCGAAGTCGATCGGGCCGGGCCGCCTGCCGATTTCGGTGCGGCGCTCCGCCTTTTCAATCATGCCCATATCGTCGATCGCATCTTCTTGGCCCATCTGCAGGGGCACAGCCATGGCTATGACGACAACGAGCCCATCGACCCGCCGCCCTTGACGGGCCTGGCCACGGATGTTCGGCAGACGGACCAGGCCTATCTCGACTATGTCGCCGGCCTGTCGACGGAAGGATTGCAGGAACCCCTTCGCTTCAGGTTCACGGACGGGCAGCCGGGACGGATGTCGCGCGAGGAAATGCTGGCGCATGTCATCACGCATGGCGGTTATCATCGCGGCGAGATCGGCCGCCTGCTGCCCCAGGTCGCAAAAGCGGCTTCGGTGGATGTCTTCGCCGGCTACCTGCATCGCTCGGAGCCGGACCGCCGGGCATAGCGGGACGCATCGATTGCTGACAGGCCGCGGTCAGCAGACAGATCCTATACTATGTCGAACAACGGTGATCGGAGTTCGACGATGTCCAGCACCGAATATCAGGATGATCCCTGGGGCCGCCATTGGTGCCAAGCCCCGAGACGTAACGGCTTCTTGATCGAGACCGGCAAAGGGCCGAAACCGGGCATGCTTCATCTGTTCCTGCAATGCCTGGAGGCGATCGTGAGGGGGACGCCACGTCGCCTCCCGACCGTCGTAGCCGATCGCCTTAGGCGCCGCTCACGCCTTCTTGCGGTTACGCGGCGCCGGCCGTAATGCATTCCAGGCATGAGCCCTGCCGATCATGCCCAGCACGTGGTCGGCATGCGGCGTCGCTTCGCGTACCAGCACGGCCGGCCAGCCGACATAGTGGGCGCTCTGCCAATAGGTTTCGGGATCGAGTGCCAGCAGCATCTCGATACTGTCCTTGTCGATCTGGAGGCAAAAGGAATCCGCCTCGTGCCCCGGGGTGAGAAAGGCCCGGCCGTTCACCTTGACGGCCGGCTTGCCATAGCTCGTTGACATCTCGGCGCCAGGAAGTGACAAGGCATGAGCGACCGCCTCATTCCAGTCGATCGGCATCATCCGTCCTCCGCCAACTCCCGAACAGCCCTCTTGCCTCACTTCCCGTCGAGGAACCCCAGGAGCGCCGCATTGAACAGGGCCGGATCCTGCAGGAAGGCGAAATGACTGGCATTGGGCAGGATCAAAAGGCCGGCGCCGGGAATGGTGGCGGCGATATGTTCGGTATGCTCGCGCTTGATCGCCTCGTCGCGGTCGCCATCGACCACCAGCACCGGTGTCTTGATCGCCTTGAGCTGCACGTCGGTCCAGCTCGGCTGGGTCGCCCACATCTGGCCGATCTGCCCGACAAAGGCCTTATACTCCTTCGGGGTCGGCGACAGCTTGGCATATTCTCTGCCGGCTCGTTCGATATAGGCGGCGAACGTCGGATTCTTGTCGACGCCGTCCTTGACGCCTGACGTCACGGTGTTGGCCGCAAAGGCGAAGACCTTGTTGACACGGTCGGGATGGCGGATGGCCAGATCGATACCGAGAATGGCACCGTCGCTCCAGCCGACGATATCGGCTTGTCTGATCTTGAGCTTGTCGAGCAGGGCAACGACGTCGTCGGCCATCAAATCATAGCCATAGGGCTTGGCGTCCCGGCTCGAGCGGCCATGGCCGCGGCTGTCGACGAGGATCACCTTGTGGCGCCGAGCCAAGGCCTTGGCCTGCAGGCCCCAATAGTCCGAGTTGCCCAGGCCGCCATGCAGCAGCACGACCGGCGCTCCCTTGCCGAGGGTTGCGTAATAAAGCTTGACGCCGTTGATGTCGGCGTAGCCGCCTTTGGCGACGGGTGCCGGCGTCGGCGGCAGCGTCTCCCAGCGCTCGGCCGCCGACACCGCGCCGAGCGAGGCGAAAACCAGGAAGCAGGCGGAAAAGGCGGCAAGGATGATGCGCATTGGAAGATCCATCGACTCGAAATCCGATCGAGCCGACGATCAATCATTTAGGCGACGACGTCAAAGTCCATTAAAATTGTAAGCTATTACCGCGATGCATACCGATCCTGGCCTGCGCCACCCCCGTTCGCATTCGTCCCGAGCCAGCGATACCAGGCCTCGGCGCTGCCATTGAAGACGTTGAGGTCGATCTTCTCGCCGACGCCCTGCGAAAGGCCCGAGCCGGAATATTGCCAGAACACCCACTTTCTGCCCTCGAAAACCTGGGAAGGATGGCGGGCGACGGAGCGCAGCCAGAAGGGGTAATCGAGAAAAGCACCTTCCAGATTGTCGTGGTAGAAGCCGGGCGCCGTGTAGATGATGGGCCGTTGGCCGTAATGTCTTTCGACAATGGTCAGGAAGGCCTGCATGTTATCGCGGATGTTGCTGGGCGAAGGTCGCCGCTTGCAGGCCGAATCCGCGTTCCATTCGACATCGAGCACCGGCGGCAGCGCTCCGGGGATGCGCGGCACGTTGCGGATGAACCAGCGTGCCTGCTCGGCACCGCTGCGGCACCAATAGAAGAAATGATAGGCGCCGCGACGCAGGCCCGCCTCATGCGCGCCGCGCCAATTGCGCTTGAACATGGGGTCGAGATGGTCGCCACCGTCGGTGGCCTTGATGAAGACGAAATTGGCGCCCTGCTGGCGCAAAGTCTGCCAGTCGATGTCGCCCTGCCAGCGCGAGACGTCGACACCATGGACCGCGAAGGCCCGCGGCGAAGCCCTGCCGAAATTGATCGGCTTGGCATCGCGGAAGCGGCGGCCATAGATGCGTTCGCGCGGACCCGACCTGACCATCGGCGCCGCCATGACCGCTGCTACCGGCTCGGCGGGTAATGCGACAGGCCGCAGCGGCGGCTTGGAGATCGGCGGCGGCACCATGGCCACCGTGTCCGGCGGCACGCCCTCGGGCAGGGGCTGCTGGATCGGCTCCGGTTCCGGCGGTGCCGGAATGGAGGAAGCGACCGAGCCCGTGGTCTCCGGCGGCCGGATGGGCCGGTCAGGATCGCCGCTGATGGCACTGCAGCTCGCGAGGGCGAGGCAGGCGACGAGAATGGCTGGCAGGCCCAGTACGCGCATGGATACTCACGTCAACAAACGCCGGAACGATCGGCCCCAGTCCCCCTGGAAGCCGTAACGAAACGTTTGTGCGTAAATCGCCAACAAAGATTGAATCAAAAGGCGCAGCCGTTGATTTCGGGCCACAAGGCGCGCTATTCCCGGAATATGGTAACTTTTGCGCTAGCAATCATGGTTACCGCCACGGCCTGTTCTCGGCCCCGTCCCGTCTCGGCCCATGCCGCCGCCGCAAGCTCCACCACGCGCCCGCGTGCTTCACGCGGCTCGCATGACGAGAAGCCGAATTTCGGAGACAACGCATTTCACTTGAGGAAGAAACGCTCCGATTTGTCATTGCCGGGCGTGACCCGGCAATCCAGCCCTCGCGGCCGGTTGCGCGTGCGGCTTCTGGATAGCCGGGTCAAGCCCGGCGGCTATGACAAGGTCGTGCGAACTCGAAGACGCCTCGGCAAACTGCAATTGCGTACCGGAGGCCGGCTTATTCCGCAGCGGCCCGCAGCCGGAAGGGCAGGTCAAGCTTGCGCCACACCGCCACCAGCGCCTTCGTCAGCTCGGCGATCAAGGCCTCGTCATGGAAAGGCGTCGGCGTGATGCGCAGGCGCTCGGTGCCGCGCGGCACGGTGGGATAGTTGATCGGCTGGATGTAGATGCCGTGCTCGGCGAGCAGCAGGTCGCTGGCCGCCTTGCAGCGTTCGGCATCGCCCACGATCACCGGCACGATATGGGTTTGCGAGATCGTCACCGGCAGGCCGGCATCCGCCAGCGCCGCCTTGGTGCGGGCCGCATTGGCCTGCTGGGCCGTGCGCTCGCTCGGCGAGGTCTTGAGGTGACGGACCGAAGCCTGCGCCGCTGCCGCCACCGCCGGCGGCAGCGCCGAGGTAAAGATGAAGCCCGGCGCGTGCGAGCGCACGGCGTCGACGATGGGCGTGTCCGCAGCGATATAGCCGCCGAGCGTGCCGAAAGCCTTGGCGAGCGTGCCCTCGATCACGTCGATACGTCCCATCTCGCCGTCACGCTCGGCGATGCCACCGCCGCGCGCGCCATACATGCCGACGGCATGGACTTCGTCGAGATAGGTCATGGCATTGTAGCGCTCGGCCAGATCGCAAATCCGTCCGATCGGTGCGATGTCGCCATCCATGGAATAGACGCTCTCGAAGGCGATCAGCTTGGGACGCTCCTTGCCGGCCTTGCGCAGGAGATCCTCGAGATGTTCGAGATCGTTGTGGCGGAAGATCGCCTTCTCGCGGCCGGACTGGCGCACGCCTTCGATCATCGAATTGTGGTTGAGCTGGTCGGACAGGATCAGGCCGTCGGGCAGCAGCCGGCCGATGGTGGAGATACCGGTCTGGTTGGACACATAGCCGGAGGTGAAGACCAGCGCTGCCGGCTTGCCGTGAAGATCGGCGAGCTCGTTCTCCAGCGTCACCACCTGATGGCTGTTGCCCGAGATGTTGCGGGTGCCACCGGCGCCGACGCCGAGCTGCTGGGCGGCTTCCACCATCGCCGCGATCGAGGCGGGATGCTGGCCCATGCCGAGATAATCGTTCGAGCACCACACCACGATCTCGCGCGGGCCATCGGGCGCATGCCACAGGGCATGGGGAAAACGCCCCGCGATCCGTTCGATGTCGGCGAAGACACGATAGCGCTTCTCGCGCCGGAGAGCGTCGACGGCCGTTTCGAAAATCGCAGTATAGTTCATCATCTCAACCCAAACTCGCCTTCGGCCGGCCTTGGCCGGCGACGGTCAATATCCGGCGTTGCCGGCCCCAAGAGGCCGTCGCTCGCTTCGAATTCTTCCAATCTGGCTCAGTCATAACCCGGATTTCGGGCCGATGCACCATGATGGACAGTAAAGACGGCGATTGGTCGCGGGTCCCTGCGCTTTCGCACGCAACGCAACCTCACGACGCAAAATTAAGACAAAGGTGCCGGGCCGTCTTCCTCCGATTGCTGGAAAGTGCTTCCGGCAGGAGTGAGAACGGGTCGAAGACAAAGAAATATTTTCGGCGCCCGATGGACGATTCACCCCCATCCTTATTAATGAAAGGAAACAAGATTTCCTGATGCACAGCGGTTACTCCCGTGTTCCTCCCCACTATCGAGACCCGTGAAGTTCGCGAAAGGGATGGCGTTGTCGCCAAGCCCGACTTCCCGGCAAAACTCCAAGGGCCGGTGCGGCCATGAGGAACGAGGCTTCGCTGCGCCCCATCCTGATGTCGGGGCTGGGGGTCACCTTCCTGGCCTTTCTCGACACCGGCATGAAGGTGATCTCGACCACCTATCCCCTCATGCAGGCCATCACCATGCGCTACGGCGCCGGCGCCGTGATCGCGCTGGTGATCTACTTTCTCTTCGCCAAGGGCTGGCCAAGTCCCGCCGCCTTCAAGCGCAATGCCCTGCGTGCCGTGGTGGTGCTGGCGACGGCGGCCTGCTTCTTCACGGCGATTTCGCGGTTGCCTCTGGTCGAGGCGATCACCCTCACCTTCCTCGCCCCGCTGCTGATGGCGGTGCTGGGACGCATCATCCTGAAGGAGGCGATCGCCGTGCGGGCTCTGGTCGCCATCCTGGTCGGCTTTGCCGGCGTGCTGGTGATCGCGCGCGGCCAGGAAGCCAGCGGGGCCCACGCCTTCGATGTGATCGGCCTGATGGCGGCGCTCGGCTGCGCCTTCTTCTATGCCCTGTCCATGGTGCTGATGCGCCAGCAGTCGAGCCAGGATTCGACATTGACCATCGTGCTGCTCTCCAACTGCTTCGCCTTCCTGTTCGTGCTGCCGGCCGGCGCGTGGCAATGGCAGCCGGTCAAGCTCGAGCATTGGCTGATCACCGCCACGGTCGGCCTGTTCGGCACTTTCGGGCATCTGTGCCTGGCCTGGGCCTATGCACGCGGCCATGCCGCACGCCTGGGCATCATGGAATACACCGCCTTCGTCTGGGCAATGATCTTCGGCTACTATATCTTCGCCGAAGTGCCGACGAACTGGACGCTCGCAGGTGCTACGCTGATCATGGCAGCCTGTCTCTTCGCCACTTTCAGCGCTCCGCGGGCCCGGCCGGCCTGAGATCGGGCCGGGATTCGCCCCCGGCCCCATTCACCAAATTCACTTTGGTCGAAATTGTTTGCAGGGGCGCTCCTTGACAGTCCGCGGGGGCCTGACTAAATCCGGGTCAGTCGTTAGCACTCACCTCTGCTGAGTGCTAACGGTCTATCATAAAATCCCTTCGATGTGGACCAAGGGGCCAAGCCCCTCGCACAAGAGGAAGACAACCATGAAGTTCCGTCCGCTCCACGACCGCGTGGTCGTACAGCGCGTCGATGCCGAAGAAAAGTCCAAGGGCGGCATCATCATTCCCGACACCGCCAAGGAAAAGCCCCAGGAGGGCAAGGTCGTCGCCGTTGGCCCCGGTGGCCGCGATGACTCCGGCAAGCTCACTCCCCTCGATGTCAAGGCTGGCGATCGCGTCCTGTTCGGCAAGTGGTCCGGCACCGAGATCAAGCTCGATGGTGAGGATTACCTCATCATGAAGGAATCCGACATCATGGGTATCGTTGCCTAAGCGGCAGCTACCACTTTCCCATTCATTCTGAGGACACCCACATGGCTGCCAAGGAAGTCAAATTCTCTACCGACGCGCGCGACAAGATGCTGCGCGGCGTCGACATTCTCGCCAATGCCGTCAAGGTCACGCTCGGCCCGAAGGGCCGCAACGTCGTGATCGAAAAGTCGTTCGGCGCGCCCCGCATCACCAAGGACGGCGTCACCGTCGCCAAGGAAATCGAGCTCGCCGACAAGTTCGAGAACATGGGCGCCCAGATGGTGCGTGAGGTCGCTTCCAAGACCAACGACACCGCTGGCGACGGCACCACCACCGCCACGGTTCTGGCCCAGGCCATCGTCCGCGAAGGCGCCAAGGCAGTGGCCGCCGGCATGAACCCGATGGACCTCAAGCGCGGCATCGATCTCGCTGTCGCCGCTGCCATCAAGGACATCGCCGACCGTTCCAAGAAGGTTGCGAACTCGGCTGAAATCGCCCAGGTCGGCACCATCTCCGCCAATGGCGACGCCTTCATCGGCGGCGAAATCGCCAAGGCCATGCAGAAGGTCGGCAATGAAGGCGTGATCACGGTCGAAGAGGCCAAGAGCCTCGACACCGAAGTCGACATCGTCGAAGGCATGCAGTTCGACCGCGGCTACCTGTCGCCCTACTTCATCACCAACGCCGAGAAGATGATCGCGGACCTCGAGGATCCCTATATCCTCATCCACGAGAAGAAGCTCTCGGGCCTCCAGGCCATGCTGCCGGTGCTCGAAGCCGTCGTGCAGACCGGCAAGCCCCTGCTCATCGTCGCTGAAGACGTCGAAGGCGAAGCTCTCGCCACCCTCGTCGTCAACAAGCTGCGTGGCGGCCTGAAGATCGCTGCCGTCAAGGCTCCGGGCTTCGGCGATCGCCGCAAGGCCATGCTGGAAGACATCGCCATCCTCACGGGCGGCCAGGTGATCTCCGACGACCTCGGCATCAAGCTCGAAACCGTCACGCTCCAGATGCTCGGCCGCGCCAAGAAGGTGACGATCGAGAAGGAGAAGACCACGGTCGTCGACGGCGCCGGCAAGAAGAAAGATATCGAAGGCCGCGTCTCCCAGATCAAGGCTCAGATCGAAGAGACTACTTCGGACTACGACCGCGAGAAGCTCCAGGAGCGTCTGGCCAAGCTCGCCGGCGGCGTTGCCGTCATCCGCGTCGGTGGCTCCACCGAAGTGGAAGTCAAGGAGAAGAAGGATCGCGTTGATGACGCTCTGAACGCCACCCGCGCGGCCGTTCAGGAAGGCATCGTCCCCGGCGGCGGCACGGCTCTGCTCCGCGCCAAGGCTGCGGTCGCCAAGCTCTCCTCCGACAACTCGGACATCCGCGCCGGCATCAAGATCGTCGAGAAGGCTCTCGAAGCCCCGATCCGGCAGATCTGCGAGAACTCGGGCGTCGAAGGCTCGATCGTCGTCGGCAAGATCCTCGAGAACAAGTCGAAGACCTTCGGTTTCGACGCGCAGAACGAGGAATATGTCGACCTGCTCGAGAAGGGCATCGTCGATCCGGCCAAGGTCGTGCGCACCGCGCTGCAGGACGCCGCTTCGGTGGCTTCGCTCCTGATCACCACGGAAGCGATGATCGGCGAAGCGCCGAAGGACAAGGCCGCTGCGGCTCCGGCAATGCCGGGCGGTGGCATGGGCGGCATGGACTTCTAAGAAGTCCAGCCAACCGGCTGATTATGAGAGGGCGGTGCCGCAAGGCGCCGCCTTTTTTCTTTGCCTAAGCAAGCCGATCGAGAGCCGCTCTTGAACCGGCGTGCGGGGAGATTAAGTCTGGGAGATATTCTGTCTTTTTCCTGCCGTCCCTGCACACCTCCAATTCCTTTCCGGACACTGGTTGTCCCTAAAGAATTGACCTCGCCGCTCTCCAATTGCATGAAGGCTCATGGAACATTCCAACGCCAGTTTTCTCCCCAGCCTTCTGCTCTTCCTGGGTGCCGCCGTCATCGCGGTTCCCATCTTCAAGCGCATCGGTTTCGGCGCCATTCTCGGCTATCTGATCGCCGGGCTCGCGATCGGCCCATCGGGCTTCGCGCTGTTCACCGATACCGTCACCATCCAGCATATCGGCGAGATCGGCATCGTCCTCCTGCTCTTCGTGATCGGGCTCGAGCTGCAGCTCTCGCGCCTGCTCGCCATGCGCAAGGACATTTTCGGCCTCGGTGGCCTGCAGCTCGTGGTCTGCGCCCTGGTGATCGGCGGCATCGCCCATGCACTCGGCCTGTCGGTGATGGGGGCAGCACTCACCGGCATTGCCCTCGCCCTCTCCGCCACCGCCATTGCCCTGCAGGTCCTGGGTGAGCGCGGCGAATTGCAGGCGCCCTATGGCCAGCGCAGTTTCGCGGTCCTGCTGTTCCAGGACATGTCGGTGGTGCCGATCCTGGCCTTGATTCCGCTTTTCGCCGTCGAAGCCGCCCATGCGGCCAGTGAGGGCGGCGGCTGGGCCCGCACCGGCATCATGATCGGCTCGATCGCCGTGGTGGTGCTGGCGGGGCGTTATCTGCTCAACCCGCTGTTCCGCATCCTCGCTACCACCGACGCCCGCGAGGTGATGACAGCCGCCGCTCTTCTGCTGGTGCTCGGCACCGCCCTCCTGATGCAATGGGCCGGCATGTCGATGGCCCTCGGCGCCTTCCTCGCCGGCGTGCTGCTGGCCGAATCGAATTTCCGCCACGAACTCGAGGCCGACATCGAGCCCTTCCGCGGGCTGCTGCTCGGCCTGTTCTTCATGAGCGTGGGCATGGATATCAACGGTGCGCTGGTGCTGCAGCACTGGCTGGCCCTGATCATCGCGGCCCTTGGCCTGATCCTGGTCAAATCCGTCTCGGTCGCCGCCGTCTTCCGCCTCACCGGCTCCACCAAGCTCGATGCCATCCGCTCCGGCATCCTGCTTTCGCCGGCCGGCGAATTTGCCTTCGTCCTGATCCCGCTCGGGCTGTCCTATGGCTTCCTCCAGGGTGAGCAGGCCGGCTTCGTCAAGGCGTTGGCGGCCTTCACCATGCTGTTCGGCCCGCTGATCGCGGCCGGCTCCGAGCGCCTGCTCACCCGCTTCGCGCCGGCGGAGCTGACCCGGGAAGAGGATTATTCCGACGCCCATGGCAAGGCCCTGGTCATCGGCTTCGGCCGCTTCGGCCAGGTCGTCTCGCAGGTCCTGCGCACCGCCGACATCGAGACGACCATCATCGACAAGGATGTCGAGATGATCGACGTCGCCGCCCGCTTCGGCGCCAAGGTCTATTTCGGCGATGGCGGCCGGCTGGACGTGCTGCGTGCGGCCGGCGCCGGCGAGGCCCGCGTGATCTGCGTGGCGATCGACGACCGTGCCACGGCGGTGAAGATCGTCGAGATGGTCAAGGCCGAGTTTCCGCTCACCGAGGTCTATTCCCGCGCCTATGACCGCCAGCACGTGCTGGCCCTGCTGAGCGCCGGCGTCGACTTCCACATGCGCGAGACCTATGAGAGCGCCCTCGCCTTCGGGCGATCGACCCTGGAAGCCCTCGGTGTCGACAATCTCGAGGCCGAGGAGATCATCGAGGACGTGCGCGACCGGGATGCAAGGCGCATCGTGGCGCAGCAGCAGGGCGGCATCTATGCCGGCATGGACCTGGTCAATTCCAAGCGCCTGATGAAGCCCGAGCCGCTGGAGCGCCCGGACACCGTCGGTGTCACCCTGAACAAGGAAGCCATCGACGCGGCCGAGGAGGCGAAGGAAGAGGAAGAGACCGGCTGAGGGCCCTGTCCTCAAACCGGCCTCTCCTAGAGCAAAGTGCGGCTTCTCCGAACCGCACTTTGCTCTAGCTCCTTGTTCCGACACGCTTTTGCGATTCTCGGTGATGCCGAGAAATCACAAAACTCTATAGGCGAGCTGCCCAACGCAGTTTCGCCGCGCAAGCCTGTCTCCCTCGATTCTTGTGGCGATCGTCAGGCGGCCAGGCCCATGGCCTTGGCTGCCATATGGGTATCGCAGAATTGCAGGAACTGCTTGATCCTGCCGTCGGCGATCTCCAACAGATCCAGCGTCTCCGTGTCGAAGCGCTGCCCGGTCGGCACGAACAGCATGGTGCCCTTGGCGTGCACGGCAACGCGATCGCCGTCCACCAGGATGGCGTCGATGCGGTAGTCCGTCCAATCCCAGACATCCACCAATTTGCGCATCGCCTGCCGCAAATTATCCTGCCCCCGGACCTCGGTCGTCAGGATACCCAGCACCTCATCGCCCGCGAGCCGAAAGCTCGGATCAGACCCGAAACATTGCATGATGCCGTCCAAATCGCCGGCGCTGCGCCGCTCATAGGCCCGGCGCACCAGCTCTTCCATGCTTGCCCGATCACTCATGACGTTTCCCTCCAGCCGCATCTTGCCTCGATGCAGGAGCCGAACGATGCGGACGCCGCTAGAATACGCCTGCGCCGGCATCGGCCAAAGCGACGCTTTCGGTGGCAGGCGATCGACAGGTTGTCGCCTCATCGGCCCTTGAGCTGTTCAAAATTGTTTGTAGACTAACGATCTCAAACCATCGGGAGGAGCGCATCATGGCGCATGAGGAAGCTAGGGACGGCGGGGCCAATGACAAGCTCGTCATTCGCAATATCGGCCTGCTCTTGAGCGGCGACATCGCCAATCCCATCCTCGATGCCGACACGATCGTGGCGGTCGGCGGCCGCATCACCGCCATCGGCAGGCAAAAGGATCTCGATCTTTCCGGTGCCACCAGCGTGATCGACGCCTCCGGCACAGCCGTCACGCCGGGCCTGATCGACAGCCATGTCCATCCCGTCGCCGGCGACTGGACGCCCCGGCAGAACCAGCTCGGCTGGATCGAATCGAACCTCCATGGCGGCGTCACCACCATGATCTCGGCCGGCGAGGTGCACACGCCCGGCCGGCCGCGCGACGTCACCGGCCTCAAGGCCATGGCGATCTACGCCCAGCGTACCTTCTCCGCCTTCCGGCCCAGCGGCGTGAAGATCCATGCCGGCGCGCCGGTGATCGAACCCGACATGGTGGAGGACGACTTCAGGGAACTCGCCGCCGCCGGCGTCAAGCTGCTCGGCGAGGTCGGCCTCGGCGGCGTCAAGGACGGCTCCACGGCGCGCAAGATGGTGAGCTGGGCCCGCAAATACGGCATCCAGTCGACCATCCATACCGGCGGCCCCTCGATCCCCGGCTCAGGCCTGATCGACAAGGACGTCGTGCTGGAAGCCGATACCGACGTCGTCGGCCATATCAATGGCGGGCATACCGCCCTGCCCCTCGACCAGATCCGCTGCATCTGCGAGGGCTGCGGCCGCGGCCTCGAACTGGTGCACAACGGCAATGAACGGGCCGCGCTTTATACGCTGCGCACCGCGCGCGAGATGAACCAGCTCGAACGCGTCATCCTCGGCACGGACGCTCCGGCCGGATCGGGCGTGCAGCCGCTCGGCATCCTGCGCATGGTCTCGATGCTGTCCTCGCTCGGCGACGTGCCGGCGGAGATCGCCCTGTGCTTTGCCACCGGCAACACCGCCCGCATGCGCTCGCTCGACTGCGGATTGATCGAAGTCGGCCGTGCCGCCGATTTCGTGCTGATGGACAAGGCCCAGCATTCGGCAGGCAAGAACCTGCTCGAGAGCATCGAGTTCGGAGACCTGCCCGGCATCGGCATGACGGTGATCGATGGCGTGGTGCGCACCCAGCGCAGCCGCAACACGCCGCCTGCAACCAAGATGCCGGTGATCGTCGGGCCCTGAGGGTCCGCGTCGCGCGCCGGCGGAAGACCGCGGATCCTGTCACGGCCATGGCGACGCCAGCGACATGGCCCGCCTCAGCGTAACAGCAGCGCTTCCGCGGCAACAAGGGTGCCTCCAGTCACATAGGCGGTACGCAGCTACTGTGCTTGGCTGAGAGCCCGCGCGCCCTCGATGCCTGTATCCCCTTGCATCCCTGTTCCGGGGTCCCAGCGTGCCGTGTCGCGCAGCGGGCCAAGGACAGGAGAGAGCCTCATCGGCTCCAGGAGGGGTAAAATGAAGCATGTCGGCACGATATTCGCCATGGTCGCGCTGTTGGTGGGCGCGGCAGGACCTGCCCACGCGGCCGATCCCGAAACCTGCAGGGCGGTGCGGTTCTCCGATGTCGGCTGGACCGACATCACCTCGACAACCGCCATCGCCTCGCTCATCCTCAAGGAACTGGGCTATAGGCCCGAGACGACCGTACTCTCCATCCCCGTCACCTATGCATCGATGAAGGCAAGGGATATCGACGTCTACCTCGGCGACTGGCAGCCGAGCATGGAAAACGATCGAAAGCCCTATCTGGAAGACAAGTCGATCGCGGTGATCGGCGCCAACCTGCCGGCGGGTGCGAAATACACCCTGGCCGTGCCCGAATACACCTATGATAAGGGCCTGCACGACTTCGCCGACATCGCCCGCTTCCGGGACAGCCTGCAGGGCAAGATCTATGGCATCGAACCCGGCAACAACGGCAATCGCCTCGTGCAAGGCCTGATCGATGCCGACAAGAACGGCCTGAAGGGTTTCCAGGTCGTCGAATCCTCCGAGCAGGGCATGCTGGCCCAGTTGCAAGGAGCCGTCGCACGCCGGGAAGACATGGTTTTCCTGGCCTGGGCGCCGCATCCCATGAACGTCAACTTCAAGATCCGCTATCTTACGGGCGGTGATGACACGTTCGGGCCGGATTACGGCAAGGCCGTCGTCAACACCAATGTGCGGGCCGGCTGGGCCGAACAATGCGCGAATGCCGCCCGCTTCATCGCCAACCTGAAGTTCACGGTCGAACTCGAGAACCAGATGATGCAGATGATCACCGGCGACGGCCTGGATGGCCCGGCGGCGGCGGAAAAATATCTCAAGGGCAATCCCGGCGTGCTGGAAACCTGGCTCACGGGCGTCACCACCTTCGACGGGCAAGCCGGATTGCCGGCTATCCGGAAAAGCCTCGGTTTGTAAGGCCAGAGATCGACGGGCGGGCGCGCGGCACCCGCCCCCTTCAACCTTCACTTGACAGACTCCGGGACCTCGATAATTTATTAGTACACTAACAATTTCTCACTGCGCGAGGTGGGGATGTATCTGCGCCCCAGAACGGTGGACGAAGCCTGCGAGGCCCTCGCAGCCGAACCTATGCGCATTCTCGCCGGCGGCACCGACATCTTCCCCGCCCTGGGAGACCGGCCCCTCACCGGAGCCGTGCTCGACTTGTCCGCCATTGAAGGGCTGTCAGGCATCGCATTCGGTGTCGACATCATCCGCATCGGCGCCCGTACGACCTGGTCGGCCATCGCCAGGGCTGCGTTGCCGCCGGCTTTGCATGCCCTGCAGCAGGCCGCCCGCGAAGTGGGCGCCATCCAGATCCAGAACACGGGAACCATAGCCGGCAACCTGTGCAATGCCTCACCCGCGGCCGATGGCGTGCCGCCTCTGCTCGCACTCGATGCGCGCGTGGAATTGCGCTCGGCAAAGGGCACGCGCGAGCTCGCCCTGGCCGATTTCATCACGGGCTATCGCAGAACTGCCCGGCGCCCCGACGAATTGGTGAGCGCGATCCTGGTGCCGCGCAGCATCGATGCTGGCCGTTCGGCTTTCCTGAAGCTCGGGGCCCGCAAATATCTGGTCATCTCGATTGCCATGGTGGCCGTCATCATTGCTTGCGACGATGATGGTATCATCCGCCAGGCGCGCATCGCCGTCGGCGCCTGTTCGGAAGTCGCCCAGCGCCTCACGGTCCTGGAGACGGCTCTGGTCGGCGCCAAGGCGAACCCTGGCCTCGGGGCGATGATCCAGCCTGAACATCTTGCCGGTCTTGCGCCGATCGACGATGTCAGGGCCAGCGCTGCGTATCGGCGCGACGCCGTCAGGACCTTGATCGCCCGTACGCTCGACGCGGCCTTGCAACAAAGCGTTTTGTGATTCGGCGGTCTTACCTAGAATCGCAAAGACGCGCCGAAACAAAGAGAGAGCACAAGGGCGCTTCTGCCGAAGCGCTTTGCTCAAGGAGAGGCGGATGGACCAGAGGCTGCCCGGCTTTATGCTGAATGGCGAAACCGCTACCGTTGGCGCGGCGGCCGGCACCCGCCTGAGCCAGATCCTGCGCGAAGGCTTCGGGCTGACGGGTACCAAGGTCGGCTGCGATGCCGGCGACTGCGGGGCCTGCACGGTCCTGCTCGACGGCGAGGCCGCCTGTTCCTGCCTGGTTGCCGCGGCGCAGGTCGAAGGGCGCCGGGTCGACACCATAGAAGGGCTCACCCGCAGCAACCCACTCACCCGGGCCTTGCAGGCCTCCTTTCTGCGATATGGCGCGGCTCAGTGCGGCATCTGTACGCCGGCCATGCTCACGGCCGCGACGGCCCTGCTGCAGCGTGGAACCGAGGTGACGGAAGACAGCGTCGCCGATGCCCTCGGCGGTGTCCTCTGCCGCTGCACCGGCTATCGCAAGATCATCGCCGCGGTACTGGCCGTGGCTGATGGCCCCGCCACCATCGCCCCTTCCAGCCCTGATAGCCCGGTCGGCTCGCGTATCGATCGTCTCGATGGCGCGGCCAAGGTGGAAGGGCGCGACATTTTCGGAGCCGACGAGACACCGCAGGGCGCCCTGGCGCTGCGCGCCATACGCAGCCCGCACCATCGGGCCGCCTTCGAAATCGGAGACATCGACGCCTTCCTCGCCGCGCATCCCGGTATCGTCAGGGTCTTCACCGCACGGGACGTGCCCGGCCGCAACTGCTTCGGCGTCATCCCGGCCTTTGCCGACCAACCTGTGTTCGCCAGCGGCGAGACCCGTTTTCGCGGCGAGGCCGTCGCCGCCGTGGTCGGCGAGCCGGAAGCCGTTCAAGCCCTCGACCTTTCGGCCTTCCCGGTCAGCTGGACACCACTCACGGCCCTTACGGCCATGGACGAGGCCCTCGCCTCGACCGAACTCCTCCACCCTGCCCGCCCCGAGAACATCCTCACGCGCGGACGTGTCGCGCGCGGCGACGTCGAGGCCGCCCTGGCCACCGCCGATGCCGTGGTCGAGGGGGAGTTCGAGACGGGCTTCGTCGAGCATGCCTATATCGAGCCGGAGGCAGGCTTTGCCCGCCGCGTGGGTGACCGCATCGAGATCCAGGCGTGTACCCAGGCGCCCTATATGGATCGCGACGACGTTGCCGGCCTGCTCGGCATCCCGCCCGAGAATGTGCGCATCATCCCGACCGCGGTGGGCGGCGGCTTCGGCTCCAAGCTCGATCTGTCGATCCAGCCCTTCATCGCCGTCGCCGCCTGGCAGCTCAGCCGCCCGGTTCGCATGGTCTATTCGCGCGCCGAATCGATCGCCACCACCACCAAGCGGCATCCAGCCCGGATGAAGCTGCGGATCGGCGCCTCCAGGGACGGCAAGCTCGCCGCCATGGATTTTTCCGGCGACTTCAACACCGGCGCCTATTCCTCCTGGGGGCCGACGGTGGCAAACCGGGTGCCGGTCCACGCTTCCGGTCCCTATTACATCCCGCATTACCGCGCCGTCGCGCGTGCCGTGCACACAAATCTGGTGCCGGCAGGCGCCTTTCGCGGCTTCGGCGTGCCGCAATCTTCGATCGCCCAGGAACAGCTCTATGACGCGCTTGCCGACAGGCTCGGCATCGACAGGCTGGAATTCCGCATCTGCAACGCCCTCACCAACGAACTGCCGACCGTGACGGGCCAGGTGCTCGGCAAGGGTGTCGGCATCAAGACATGCCTCGAGGCCTTGCGAGATCCCTGGCGGCGCGCCCGCGAGGAGGCCGCCGCCTTCAATGGCGCGCAGCAAGCAGGCCCGCTCCGGCGAGGCGTGGGTGTCGCCGGCATGTGGTATGGCTGCGGCAACACCTCCCTGCCCAATCCCTCCACCATCCGGCTCGGACTCAAGCCCGATGGTCGATTGGCCTTGCACCAGGGCGCCGTCGATATCGGCCAGGGTTCCAACACGGTGATCACCCAGATCTGCGCGCAGGCGCTCGGTGCGCCGGTGGAGGCCTTCGATCTCGTCTCTGCCGATACGGACCTGTCGCCCGATTGCGGCAAGACCTCGGCCTCGCGCCAGACCTTCGTCACCGGCAAGGCGGCGGAACTCGCCGGACGGGACCTGCGTGCACAGATCCTGCGCCAGACCAATGCCGGCGAGACGGCCACGATTCGCTTCGGCGATGCGGTGCTCACGGTGGAGGACGGCGAAAGGGTGCGCACGCTCTCACTAGCGGACCTGGCGGCTGATGAGCTCGGCTATGCCTTGTCGACCGAGCAGACCTTCGATCCGCCCACCAGCCCCCTCGACGCCGATGGCCAGGGCGAACCCTATGCGCTCTACGGTTTCGGGGCCCATATGGCGGAGATCGAGGTCGATTGCGAGCTCGGCACCATCAAGGTCCTGAAGATCACCGCCACGCATGACGTCGGCCGCGCCATCAATCCCACTCTGGTGGAAGGCCAGATCGAAGGTGGCGTCGCCCAGGGCCTCGGCCTTGCCCTGATGGAGGAATTCCATCCCGGCCGTGGCGAGAACCTGCACGACTATCTCATCCCCACCATCGGCGACGTACCGCCGGTGGAGACGATCCTGATCGAGGATGCCTCGCCCGTCGGCCCGTTCGGCGCCAAGGGTGTCGGCGAGCAGGCTCTCATTCCCACCGCACCGGCCATCCTCAACGCGCTGCATGACGCGACCGGGATCAGACTGCGGCGGGTACCGGCGACACCGGACCGGGTCCGGGCCGCGATTTTGGAGCGCCGAGATTTGGACCGGCCCTGAAGCAGGATTTCCCGGGTGCGCGGGCATCTTGCCCGCTCTTGGAAACACCGTGCTTGCAGGGGAGGAAGAAGCGGACGGGACGTCCGCGCACCCCGGAACGCGTCAAATCACCGCTTGAACAGGCGAGCATCCGTCGGCGTAGGGTCACTCGGCAGCTGGGCGGCTCGGTGGCAGGCCTTGGCTTCCTCGATGAGCTGGTCGAGCAGGGCGGTGAACAGCACCGGCTTGGCCGCGGCCTCCCAGAGGAAGTAGCCGAAGGAGCCCGGGCAGGGATTGACTTCGTTGAGCCAGACCTCGCCCGTCCGCTCATTGGACAGGAAGTCGATCCGCGGCGCGCCGGTGCCGTTCACGGCGTCGAAGGCCTCCGTCGCCCATTGCCGGATCGTATTCTCCAGGGCCACCGGCAATTCGGGATTGATGTCGCGCGTCAGCGACAGCATGCCCTGGCTCGAAGCCCCCGGCTGCTTGCCGCCGCCGGTCTTCTTGGAGCCGCCGGACATGTATTTGGTCTTGAAGTCGAGCAGGTCCGTCTCGCGCTTGGGCCGCTCGATGGCCGAGGTGACGATCTCGCCCTTCTCCCGGCGCACGGCGACGTTGTATTCGACCAGGTTCTCGACGAAAGGCTCGATGATCGCGTGGGTGTCGAACTTGAAGATGCCGGGCAGCACCTGGCGCACGGTGTCGACGTCCTCGGCCCTGGCGACGCCAATCGAAGACCCCAGATGCGCCGGCTTGACGATCACAGGGAAGGCAATGTTCTTGAGCGCGGCTTCCAGGCCCGCCTTGTCGGGCACCAGGCCGGTCGCGGGGCGCGAGACCACCACATCCGGCAGCATGCCGATACCGCGCCCGGCAAAGGCCCGCTTGGTGATGGCCTTGTCCATCAGGATGGCCGAAGCCAGGGTGCGCGCGCCGGTATAGGGCACGTTGGCGGTCTCGAACACGCCCTGCATCTGGCCGTCCTCGCCGATATTGCCGTGGAAGGCGAGCAGGGCGACGTCGAATTCGATCGGCACGGGCTTCTTGGCAAAAAGCCCGGTCTTGCCGCGCGGGATCAGCAGCCCCTTGCCGACCGACAAATCGAGATCGACCCGTGTCAGCCCGCGCCGGGCCTCTTCGTCCGGGATGTAGTTGGCGCGGTTGCGCAGGGCATCACCAGTGAACCAGGCCCCATCTCCCGCTATATAGACGGGAAAGCCCTCATATTTCGAACTGTCGAGCGCATTGAGCGCCTGCAGGCCTGAAACGATGGAGACGTCATGCTCGGGCGAGCGCCCACCGAACAGCACCGCGACGCGCGTTTTCGACATCGTGTTTCCTTGAATATTGAACCGAATCGTTGCCTCGAAAATAAGGTGCTGCAGGCGACCAGGCAAATTGCGATCTCATTGCCGTTCCATGGAAATTCCGTGGCCAGGTCGGTGGTAGCAGGATCTTGGGTGCACGGACTTGCCACGGAGCGCGCCATGAAGCACTTTGCGCGGCAATGGAGGCCCGCCACGATCGAATTCCGATCGTGACATTCATGGAATGAACGCGTCTTTCCGGTGCCATGGTTCGGCAGGCGCTTCAGCGGAGGAACGATGTCGAATACCCTGTCCCAGATTCCATTGTTCCAATCGTTGGACGAAGCCACGATCAAGGCCTTCGACGGCCGGGTGCGTTGGGCCAAGTTCGAGGAGAACGAGCTGGTCGTCGACTATGACGACAATTCCAACGACGTCTATTTCCTGATCTCCGGCAAGGTGCGCGTGCTCTACCGCACCATCACCGGTAAGGAAGTGATCCTGGCCGAGCTCGGCGGCGGCCAGTTCTTCGGGGAATTGTCGGCCATCGACGGCGTCGGACGCTCGGCCAACGTGACCGCGCTCAACCGCTCGCAGATGTGCATCATCTCCGGCCCGGTCTTCATGGAGCTGCTCACCGAGAACGCCTCTGTCTGCAAGCAGATCCTGCAGTTGCTCGCCAGTCGCGTGCGCGCGCTCAACACCAAGCTGGCCGAGCACTCCTTCCTGCAGACCAAGCACCGGCTCTATGCCGAGCTCATCCGTCTGTCCCAGCCCCGCGCGAGCCATCCCGGGCAGCGTGTGCTCTCACCGCCGCCCTTCCACCACGACCTCGCTGCCCGCATCGGCTGCCGCCGCGAGGCGGTCTCGCGCGAGCTTTCGGCGCTGGAAAAGGAAGGCCTGGTCAGCAAGACCCGCGGTGCCCTCGCTTTGGTCAATCCGGAAGAGTTGAACAAGCGGATTTCGGCGGCCCTGGCGGACTGATCGGGACTGTTCGGGTGTGCCGATCTCCCGATCGGCATTCCTGCGTCTGGCTTGGGGGGCCCTGCCGATCAGGAGATCGGCACACCTTGAGCGGTATCGTGCCATCTTGGCTTGAAGCCATTGCGCAGGGCCGCGACGCTCGCCGGCGGCGTCAGTAGCCGTGCAGGCCGATCCCGCCACTCCCCCTCCTCCCAGCCCTCGGGAGACCAGCGCAGCACCCTGCCCTCGCGGCGTGTGAAGGCATCTTCGCCATCGGCCCAGACAGCGCCGTCGGGGAGGTTCGCGGTGTCCTCCATCTGATGTTCGCCAAGGCGCTCTGCGTGCAGGATCTCATCCATGCGATCGGCGCCTGCCCCAGGCTCGGGAAAGGCGGCCTTGTAGGCCAGCGCGTCAGGCCGACGGCATTCGAAGCAGGGGCGATGGCCGGCCGCCAAGGCCGTGACCTCGTCCAGGAAGAACAGATGCGTGTAGCCGGGGCCCATGACCTCCCGCCATCGCCCCTTGAACGACAGCTCGCAGCAGATCCAGCGCCTGGAGGTCCAGCGCCGGCGCGTCAGGCGCTTGGCCTCGTCATGGATCCGGCCTCCGCGAATGCCCATCATCGTGCCGCGCGCCGGTATGGCGACGATGTCGCCGAAGGGCGTGACACGGTTCTGGAGCGGGCGGCTCATGGCTTTGCCTTCCCCTCGGCGTCGAAGGTCGCGAGATAGGCGATGACATCCTCCACGGTGGCGGCGTCACGGATGCCGGCAAAGGTCATCTTGGTGCCGGGCACGACAGCCGAAGGATGGGAGAGGAAGAGGCGCAGGGAGGCCTCGTCCCAGGTCTTGCCCAATGCCTTCATCGCTTGCGAATAGACATAATCCGGCGCGGTGGCGGCGGGACGTCCGACAACGCCGTTGAGCTGGGGTCCCACGACATTCTTGGCGCCTTCGCCGACCCGGTGGCAGGCCGCGCAACGCGCAAAACCAGCCTTTCCCTTGACGGGATCGCCGGCAAAGGCAGGCGATGCCAGAAGGAGAAGGGCGAGGATCCCTGGGATCGCAGGCTTCCAGCCTGCTCTTGAAAATACCGAGCCTAGAGAGAGGGAAGAGCAGGCTGGAAGCCTGCGATCCCAGGAAGATATCGTCATTTCGCCAAGGCCTGCTCGCGGATCCGGGTGATCGTGGTCATCGGCGTGATCGCTTCCGGATCCATGCGGCAATGCAGGATGGCGGGCTTGCCGGAGGCCACCGCCCGCTCGAAGGCCGGCGCGAATTCGGCGGCCGTCGTGACCGTCTCGCCATGCCCGCCAAAAGCGGCGGCATAGGCGGCGAAATCCGGATTCTTGAGCTTCGTCGCCGAAATGCGGCCGGGGAATTCGCGTTCCTGATGCATGCGGATGGTGCCGTACATGCCGTTGTCGACGACGACCACGATGATCGGCAGGTCGTACTGCACGGCGGTGGCGAATTCCTGGCCGTTCATCATGAAGCAGCCGTCACCGGCAAAGCAGACCACGGTCTTCGCACGGTCAAGGGCCTTGGCGGCCACGGCCGCCGGTACGCCATAGCCCATCGAGCCCGATGTCGGCGCGAGCTGCGTCCCGAAGCGGCGGAAGCGCAGATAGCGTTGCACCCAGATGGCGTAGTTGCCGGCGCCGTTGCAGATCACCGCATCCTCGGGCAGGCGGTCGCGCAGCCAGAGCAAAGCCTCGCCATATTGGAAAGTGCCGGGGATGGGCTTGGGCTCGTCGGTCCAGTCGTGGAAATCCCGGTTCGCCTGGCGCGTCTCGGCCGACCAGGGCAGGCTGCCGGGCGGCTGCAGTTCCTCCAGCGCGGAGGCGAAAGCCTGGGCCGTCGCGTGAATGGCGAGGGTGGGCTGGTAGACCCGCCCCAATTCCTCCGCACCGGCATGGATGTGGACGAGTTTCTGACGAGGCGTGGGAATGTCCACCAGCGAATAGGAGGAGGACGGCATTTCGGAAAGCCGCCCACCCGCCAGGATCAGGAGATCGGCCTCCTTGATGCGCTGCGCCAGCTTGGGATTGGGGCCGATGCCGACATCGCCGGCATAGTTGGGATGATCGGCCGGAAACAGCATCTGGCGACGGAAGGAGGTGCCGACGGGCAGGTCGAAGCGTTCGGCGAAGCGGACGAGGCTCGTCACCGCCGCCTGCGACCAGCCCGAACCGCCGACGATCAGCAGAGGCTTCTTTGCTTCGCCGAGCAGGGCCTCGAGGCGAGCCATCTCGTCCCGGCCCGGCCAGGTCTGCGCCGGCTCGATGAAGGCCGCATCGGCAACCGTGGCGGCCTCGACCAGCATGTCCTCCGGCAGGGCGACCACCACCGGCCCCGGACGCCCCTGCATGGCGACGCGGAAGGCGCGGGTCACCAATTCGGGGATGCGTTCCGCCTTGTCGATCTCCACCACCCATTTGGCCATCGAGCCGAAGAGAGCCTTGTAGTCGACCTCCTGGAAAGCCTCACGCTCGCGCATGCCGGTTTCGATCTGGCCGATGAAGAGAATCATCGGCGTGGAATCCTGCATGGCGATATGGACGCCATGGGAGGCATTGGTGGCGCCGGGCCCGCGCGTCACCATGCAGATGCCTGGCCGCCCGGTGAGCTTGCCAGCCGCTTCGGCCATCATGGCCGCGCCGCCTTCCTGGCGGCAGACCGTGACGTTGATCGGAGCGTCATGCAGGGCATCGAGCACGGCGAGATAGGATTCGCCCGGCACGCAGAAGACATGTTCGACACCCTGCGCCACCAGTGCATCGACGATCAGGCGGCCACCATTGCGGGATTGGGACTCGGAGCTGGGCTCTACTTTGGACACCGACATGGGCATTGGCACTCTTGGATGGGTCATCCCTGTCATACGCCGGGCGACTGCTTCGTGGAACCGCCATTCTTCCGGGCAGCCTCGGCATCTCGTCATCGGTACCGACATTGTTGCGAAAGGCGCATCCTGGAAGCCTCGATTTCCGCGACCTCTTGCCGCGCGGCCCGTGGAACATTACATGCATTTCATGCTGTCGCCCGCCCCCCTCAAGCTGCTTGCCTTCGATGGAGAGGACCTGGAGGTCATCTCCACCCATCTCCAGGATGCCGCCGTCGCGCCGGCCGAAATCGCCTTCCTGCCGCACGAGAAACGCTTCGCCCTGGTGATGGACCGCTATGACTGGTGCGGCGCCCAGAGCGGCGAACGCACGAGGCGGCGCTCGGGCCTGCATTTCGAGCGGGTTCTCGGGGTCAAGCGTTCGCATTTCGAGCAGAATGCCAGCCGGAAGGCCGTGCTGCTGTCGATCTCCTTCGAGGTGAGCGACGATCCGGCAGGGCTGGTGACGCTCTATTTCGAGGGCGGCGGCGCCATCCGCCTCGAGGTGGAGTGCCTGGAAGCGGCGATGTCCGATCTCGGCCCGGCTTGGCCCTGCGGTTCCCCGCCACCCGCCCGGGTGTGAAGCTGGAGATCGCTACCGCATTGCATTCTCCCTTCAGCGCAAGTACTCACGCTTGCGCTGCCCCTCACCTTACCTCTCCCCGTAAGGCCGGGGCGAGGGGACTTCAACGTCGAGTTCAATTCAAGAAGCTTTCATCTCGCCAGACGGTTGGGCGAGATGAAAGCTTTGAGAATCAGGCATGACGCTTGCGCCTCCTCGCCCCGGCCTTACGGGGAGAGGTAAGGTGAGGGGCAGCGTAACCTCTCAAGCAAAGCGCCTCGTTTAACGACTGTCCGCCGCACAAGGAAATGCCATGCCGGTTCGGCTCCACAGCGCCCAGGCCGATTTCGCCGACGCCTTCGCCACCCTTCTCGCCACCAAGCGCGAGATCTCGGAGGATGTCGACGCCTCCGTGCGTGCCATCATCGAGGATGTGGTCGCACGTGGCGATGCGGCGGTAATCGACTATACCGCCCGCTTCGACCGCCTGACGCTCACTCCCGAAACCATGCGCATCAGCGCCGCGGAGATCGAGGCGGCGCGGGCCCAGTGCGATGCCGGAGCGCTCGAAGCCCTGGCCTTGGCGGCCAGCCGCATCCGCGCCTATCATGAACGCCAGAAGCCGTCCGACACGCTGTTCAAGGACGCCCTCGGGGTGGAGCTTGGCTGGCGCTGGACGGCGATCGAGGCCGTCGGCCTCTATGTACCCGGCGGGACGGCTGCCTATCCTTCTTCCGTATTGATGAACGCCATCCCCGCCAAGGTTGCCGGCTGCCCCCGCCTGGTGATGGTGGTGCCGAGCCCCGGCGGCGTCCTCAATCCCCTGGTGCTGGCGGCGGCGAAGCTCGCCGAGGTCGACGAGGTCTATCGCATCGGCGGCGCCCAGGCCGTTGCCGCCCTGGCCTATGGCACTTCCACCATCGCACCTGTCGCCAAGATCACGGGCCCCGGCAATGCCTATGTCGCCGCCGCCAAGCGCCGCGTCTTCGGTCATGTCGGCATCGACATGATTGCCGGTCCTTCGGAAGTGCTGGTGATCGCCGACGACAGCGCCAATCCATCCTGGATCGCCGCCGACCTGCTGGCCCAGGCCGAGCATGACACCGCCTCCCAGTCGATCCTGCTCACCGACAGCCCAGCACTGGCGGAGGCGGTGGAGCGCGAAGTGGAAGCCCAGCTCGCCACCCTGCCCCGTGCCGAGATTGCCGGAGCGAGTTGGCGCGACTATGGCGCCGTCATTACCCTGGCCTCGCTGGACGAGGCCCCGCCGCTGGCGGATCGTCTCGCTGCCGAGCATCTGGAGATCATCACCCGGGATGCCGAGGCTTTGGCGGCACGCATCCGCAATGCCGGCGCCATCTTCCTCGGCGGCCACACGCCCGAAGCGATCGGCGACTATGTCGGCGGCTCCAACCACGTACTGCCGACGGCGCGCTCGGCCAAGTTCTCCTCGGGCCTGGGCGTGCTCGACTTCATGAAGCGCACCTCCATCCTCAAATGCGGGCCCGAGCAACTCGCGGCCATAGGCCCGGCGGCGATCGCGCTCGGCGAGGCGGAAGGCCTTGCCGCCCATGCCCGTTCGGTCTCGATCCGCAGCAATCGTATCTAGAGCAAAGCGCGGTTTCTCCGAACCGCACTTTGCTCTAACTCTTTGTTCCGACGCGTCTTTGCGATTCTTGGTAACGCCGTCAAATCGCAAAACGCTATAGAGCAAGACGCTATAGGGCGTGCCGTTCAGCGCGCTTTGCTCTATGAGACCCCATGCACCGTGCTATGAGATGTCATGGATAATGAGGAATTCAGCCCCACCTGCCGGTTGATCGCCGTTCATCTCGATGAGCGCAGCATCGGGCGCGGCAGCCAGGATCAAGAACATGAGCGGCGGGTCGCCGCCTATGACCTCATCGAGGAAAATGTGTTCTCGCCGGTCGGCTATGATTCCGGCCCCTACGGACTGCACATCTCCCTGCAGGACGGCCGCCTCGTCCTGGACATCCGCGATGCCGACAGCCGGCCGGTGGTGGTGCATATCCTCTCGCTCACGCCGCTCAGGCGCGTGGTGCGCGACTATTTCACCATCTGCGACAGCTATTACGCGGCGATCCGCAGCGCCACGCCCTCCCAGATCGAGACGATCGACATGGCCCGGCGCGGCCTGCACAATGAAGGCTCGGAAATCCTGCGCGAGAGGCTGATGGGCAAGATCGCCCTCGATCTCTCCACCGCCAGGCGGCTGTTCACCCTTGTTTCAGCGCTCTACTGGAAAGGCTGAGGTGTGAAGGAGGGCCGCCGTCCACAGTCGGTCCTGTTCGCCTGTGCGCACAATGTCGTCCGTTCGCCCATGGCGGAGGCGATCGGGCGCTATTATTTCGGGCGATCGATCTTTTTCGGCTCGGCCGGCGTGCGGCCGGGCGAACCCGACCCCTTCGTCGCCGCTGCGCTGGACGAGATCGGCATCTCGCTCGGCAAGCACCGGCCCCAGAGCTTCGAGGATCTGGAAGAACTGGAAGGGCTGAACTTCGACCTGATCATCACCCTCGCCCCGCAGGCCCACCACAAGGCGCTCGACCTCACGCGCACCCTGGCCGCCGACGTCGAATATTGGCCGACGCCGGACCCCAGCATCGCCAGCGGCAACCGCGAGCAGAAGCTCGACGCTTACCGCGCCCTGCGTGAAAGCCTGATCGACAAGATCACCGAGAGACTGGGCTGAGACCGCTGCTGCCGCGCCCGACTTCGGCCTGTTCCGGCGGATACAGTGCGAAGGTGGCGAACATCTTTCTCTCCAGGCCGTGTATCCTGTATAAGCCGCGTTGCGATTTTTCAGCTCCGCCTCTATCGTGCGCGGCAATGAACCGGAGGATTTGATGCGCGTTCTGCGTTCCCTTGCCCTTGCCGCCCTGTCGGCCGTGACCCTGACGAGTTGTTCGATGTTCGGCTCGGTGCCGCCGAACAACGTGCCGCCGACTCTGCCCAAGCCCATGGACAGCAAGGCCTCCCGTCCCTTCCCGATGAACCGCACCTTCGCGGCCATCTCCTACAAGGACCAGACCTTCAAGGACGACCGGCCGACCATCCTGGTCTCCGACAGTTATCGCGGCACCGGCTTCTCGGCCTGCAACAACTGGTCCGCCACCATCATTCCGCGCGCCGACCAGCGCATGGCCATCGGCCCCGTCGCCATCAGCAAGCGCAAATGCGCCGACCGCCTGATGCACAACGAGCAGGTCTTCCTGTTCGTGATGCGCACCTCGACCGACTGGTCTTACGACGGCTACACGCTGACCCTGCGCGGCCCCTATGGCGAGATGAAGTTCCAGCCGGCAGCGTAAGAACAGGCTTCGGGTAGAATTGAAAAGGCCGGTCCGCAAGAGACCGGCCTTTTTGCGTTGCGAAGCAGCGTTACCTCACGCCACAGCCGTGGGTTCGGAATGAGTCATCCTGCCGCTGGTATCCAGCGATGCCTCGAAGGCCCGCAAACGTTTGTGGATGGACAGCAATTCGACAATGGTCGTCCACGAATTCACCAGAAACTGGAAGGAATTGGCAACACTGTTGAAGGCGCCGGCGATTTGCTGATACAGCCCGAGCGTAAGGGCGCCAGCCGCAAAAGACGGAATCATCAGGAAGACCCCGAAGACATTGTCGGCCTGCAGATAAAGTGACCTCGCAGTATTGAAATAGGTGTAGTGCAGATAGATCCTGAAATAGTTCTTCCTTACGTTGGCGAACAATTCCTGCACCGTAATGGGGTCGGCCCGATCGACGTGATCCTCGCCATAGACCAGTTCCTTACGATAGGCCGCCTCTACCTTCTGATTGAGGAATTGCAGCCCCGGCAGCTTAATGCCGATCACGCTCAGCAATACCGTCCCGAACACTGCCCATAGGATCGCCGCCACGACCAGGGGTTGCGGGATGACGCCGACCACCGGCAAGGCAACGATATGCCGCGACAGGGACGACAGGAGTGGCAGGAATGCCACCAGCGTCATCACGGAACTCACCAGGGAAATGCCGAGCGATTCAACGATGGTGGAGAACCGCATCGTGTCCTCTTGGACACGCTGAGCAGCGCCTTCGATCGAGCGCAGGCTGGTCCAATTGTCCATGTAGAAATCGTTCATCGCCGTACGCCACCTGAAGACATAGTGGTTCGTCACGAACGAGGTGAGCACGAAGGCAGCAACGGCAACCAATGCGATAACGAGGAACGTCAATAATCCAAGATACAATTCGGACGCGGAGACGGAGTTTGGTGCAGAAAGCGCCTTCTGGATAAGATTGAAATAGGGGCCTCTCCAATTATTGATAACAACGCTGACCTGGACGCCGAAATAGGTCACGAAAATCAGAAAGCCGGATACGAGAATCGACCAATTCTGCCATCGATGCGGACTAAAAACAGCCCAAAATCCATAGAAAACGATCAGAAACACGGCGAAATAGATATAAAACCAAAGAAAAGAATTGGTCCAGAAATAGGACAAGTCGACCACGTCGCCGTCTCCCTCACCGGCAGGCAATCCGATATATTGACCCCACCATCTGGCTCCTCCGTACCAAAGCAGTATTGCGGCAAGCAGCCAGAGGCAGGCCGTCAAAAAGAAGACCTTTGGTTTTGGGAAGAAGGACGTGAACACCTAGAAAGTTCCTTTGCGTGTGAGCGCTGCAGCGCCCTTGTGGTTCTTGTATCCGCAGCCCGACCTATGGCGCTGCTCTTCTGTCATGTGACTGACCGGCAGGAGTTGGAGGAGACCGGACGAGCGGCCTAATTCTTCGGGCGAAAGCTGTGCCCGACCCTGAAAGCGGGAAGGAAAAGCTACTGTCATCGTGCCCCGAACTCCGCCAGCGGACGTTCTTCGACATGCGCAGCCTTCTCGTCCGGGACGACAGCGAGACGGCGATCGTGCAACCCGGCAAGCGAGGAGCGGTGCCCGATCGACACGATCGTGGTATCGGGCAAGGCTTGACGAAGCAGGCCGTAGAGATCGGTCTCGCTTTTTTCGTCGAGCGCGGAGGTCGCCTCGTCCAGCAGCAGCCAAGCAGGCCGGCGCAGGATGGCGCGCGCCAAGGCGATGCGCTGTTTTTCCCCACCCGAGAGGGCATTATCCCATTTGTCGTCGGCGTCGAGGCGATCGGCGAGTTCGTCGAGGCCGACCTGCTCCAGCACGTCGCGGTACTGTTTCTCTTCGAAGGCCTCCTCGCCGAGCGGATAGGCGAGCGCGGCGCGTAGCGACCCGAGCGGGAAATAGGGCTGTTGCGGCAGGAGCATGACGTCGTCTGTCTGCGGCAGCGCAATGGTGCCCCTGCCATACGGCCAGATACCGGCGATTGCACGGAACAAGGTCGTCTTGCCGGAGCCCGACGGTCCTGTCACCAGAGTACGCACCCCTTTGGGCAAGTTGAAGTTGGCTTCGCCCAGAAGGACCGCACCGTTCGGCAGGGCAACGTCGACATCCCGGCCATCGATGGCCGTTTGCCCCGTTTGCGGCAGAGCATGCACGCCGTCGTCGCGAGCCGCATTGGCCTTGGCGATGGCGGTGTCGAAGCCGGTGAGACGGTCGATGGTTGCCTTGTAGGCCGCCAGCGTGGCGTAGGACGTCACGAAGAAGGAGAAGGCGGGAATGATGTTGCCGAAGGCATCGGCGGTCTGCATCAATGTGCCCGACTTCATGCTCTCATTGGCGAAATAGGCGGGCGCGAGCAAGAAAAACGGCAGGACGAGGTTGAACTGGCCATAGGCGAAGGTGAGCGAGCCGAGTTTGATCTGCCTGACCAACAGTGCGAAGCGCATGCCGTAGACGGCGGCAAAGCGGGCCAGCAAGCCCTTCTTCTCGACGTCCTCACCATGCAAAAGTGCGATCTGTTCGTCATTCTCGCGCACGCGCACAAGGTTATAGCGGAAATCTGCCTCGAGCTTCTGCACCCTGAAGTTGATCGGCACCAAGGGGCGGCCGATGAGGTGCGAGAGATAGGTGAAGAGCACGGCCCAGGCCAGGAGCATCCACACCAGATAGCCCGGGATCTTGCTGAGGTCGAAACCACCGAGCTGGTAGGGAAACTCGGCCGAGATGCCCCATAATATGCTGACGAAAGCATAGATGCTGAGGAGTTGCGAGAAGATACCGGTATAATTGTCGTAGGAAGACAGCGTAAAGTCGCGGACGTCCTCGGCGATACGCTGGTCGGGGTTGTCGGTCTTGTTGCCGGCCAGCGACAGTCGGTAATGCACTTTGTCCGACAACCAATCGTTGACGTAGCGCTGCGAAAGCCAATTGCGCCAGCGCAACACGGCATAACCGTTGATATAGGAGTCGAGCACGCCCCGAAGTACCCAGAAGGTGGCGAGGCTGCCGAATACTCCCATTTCCGTCCAGAAAGCCGCTGCCGCCTTGTCTTGAATCGCCGTGTAGAAACGATTCTGCCAGAAATTGAACAGGACGTTCAGATAGACCAGCAGGACGTTGATGACGACGACGAAGCCGAGCAGACCGAGGGCCACTGTCCGTTCGCGCACCGGCCACTTCCCGAGAAAACCCAGATTGAGTTCGGTCCGGTCCTCGGCTTCGAAGTAGGGATTGACGAGATCGACGATGCGGCGAAGCACCGGCACGAAATAGATCAGATAATGCAGCAAGGCGAGAATGCTGGCGACAATGGCAGCGTTGGCGGGCGGCAGAAAGGCCTGGATCCCTTCCGGCAGCCAACCGGCCTCGTTCAAGGCCGTGACGGCACCCAGAATGAGAAAGGCGAAGGCAAACAGCCCCACCAGGAAGCGCAGAACTGTTGGAATGCGGGCGGCAAGGAACAAGACGGCCGTGAGCACGAGGGAGGCCAAGGGCAGATACAGGGGCACCAGGCCGATGATGGAACCTGCGGCAAAACCAATCGTGGAAACAGCACTAAGACCCGCGAGGAGTCGGATCATGAAGACGGCCTTTCAGAAATACGCCATCGGCCAGGCGAGGAATCCATTGCCTTCGACCATGCGGAATTAAGGTTAATACAACCCTCTCGTCCGCCCCCAAGCGACAGGATATTGAACATCCTTTGCCGGCCATCTCAAATGATCAAATGGTAAGGTGGTTCAGCACTTCGTGAAGTGCCCGCTTCGGCACACGAGGCTGCAGCCAATAAAAAAGACGCGCCGGAGCGCGCCTCTGAATGGGATTGAGTGAGAGGACTTCCGGTCATGCGACGCGGAGAGGCTCTCCATTCTTGTTATCGTCGATTGCCTTCACGCGAACCGGTAACCCCTCCGCCTGAAGATGCTTGTCGGGTCACACAGCCTTGAGATTGCCGGCTGCCGCCTTGCCCGTCTTGCGATCCGTCAGGATCTCGTAACCGATCTTCTGGCCTTCACGCAGTTCGGGCAGACCGGCGCGCTCGACGGCGGTGATGTGCACGAACACGTCGCGCCCCCCGTCATCGGGCTGAATAAAGCCGTAACCCTTCTGGGTGTTGAACCATTTTACGGTTCCCGTGCTCATCGATAGTCCTTTACTTCGTTCCAAAGCATGGGCGTCCCACGGAAATCCGTGCTCCGCCCGGTTTTGCGAAATTTGGGGAGGTGTCCTGAACGTGCGCCCTGCTCGAACATGAACGCACCGGCCCAGTCGTCCGGCCAAATGACGCTAAATCGATAACACAGGTTTGTCGAAATTCACAAGGGCGTGGCCTTAGCAGGCTTAAGAGGCGGGAAAGATCACAGTTCTGCCATTCCCAGCTGCCACGGCTTGGTCTAGAGCAAAGTGCGGTTTCTCCGAACCGCACTTTGCTCTAGCTCCTTGTTTCGACGCGTCTTTGCGATTCGAAATGACTCCGTCAAATCGCAAAACGCTATAGAGGCTGTGCCAGCTTTTCCTTCTCTCCCCGCCAGTGGAACCGTGCCCGGTATGACCGCTTTTCTGCGCCCCGCCCTTGTCCTGCTTGCCCTTTGCGCCGGCACGCCCGCTCTCGCCGACAGCGCCGACAGGGATTGCTCGAAAGGAGCGTCCGAGCAGCGCATTCCCGCCTGCACGCAATTGCTCGACCGGAAACTGGCCAAGTCGACCCGCGCGCTGGTGTATTTCCGGCGTGGGCAGGCCTATGCGGAAAACAGCGACGACGCCAAGGCGGTGGCTGATTTCAGCGCCGCGCTGGAATTGCGCCCGCGTGATGCCGCCAGCCTGACCGCGCGGGCCGATGCCCAGTCCCGCCTCGGGGAAATGGATGCCGCGCTGGCCGATTATGCTGCCGTGATCGCCGTCAACCGGCGCTCGGCCCTCCCGCTGATCAATCGCGGCTTTGCGTTGCTCCAGTTCGATCGCAACGAGGAGGCGATCAAGGATTTCGATGCGGCCATCGCACTCAACGGTCGCGAGGAAGAGGCCTATAAGGGCCGTGGCGATGCCCATCGCGCCCTCGAGGAGCACATGGCGGCCATCGACGACTACACGCAGGCCATCCGGCTCGACAAGACCTACAAGAACGCCTTTTACGCCAGGGCCCGTTCCCTCATCGAGATGAAGGACTATACCCGTGCCCTGGAGGACCTGCAGAAGGCGCTCGACCTCGACAGCGAGTTCGATTCCGCCTATTTCAGCCGCGCTTTCGTGCAGTGGCAGCTCGGCGATACCGAAGCCGCCATCACCGACTATACCAAAGCGCTCGCGCTCGATACCAATTTCCCTTCCGCCCGCCTGGAACGCGGACAGCTTTTCGCCGCCCTGCATCGCTATGACGAGGCGATGGCCGATTATGACGAGACCATCCGCGAACAGCCCGGCAGCGACCAGGCCTATGTCTCGCGTGGCATCATCTGGCGCGAGCTCGGGGACTACGACAATGCCCTCGCGGATCTTGCCAAGGCGCTCGAACTGACCAAAGACAAGCCCGATACCCTCAATGAACGGGCCCTGACCTATCTCGCAGCCGATCGCTATGACGAGGCGCTGCGCGATGCCGACGCCGCCATCGCCGCCGACAGCCATGTCACCGACTATTTCATCACGCGTGCGCGCATCCATGAGAGCCGGGGCGAGCGTGACGACGCCATTGCCGATTTCAACAAGGCGCTGGAGCTCGACCCCGCCAACAAGCCGGCCAAGGGCGGCCTGTCCCGGCTCGGGGCGAAGCCCTAAATCCGGCAAGAGCAGACCTCGGCCACCTCCGGGAGCGCCGGACTTGTGGGAAAGCAAGAGGCGGACGGGACGTCCGCGGTCCCAGCCTTGGCGGTTGCAGCGCAAACCTTGCCGAGGTCGCGCAGGAAACGGCGCGGCTGGGACCGCGGACATCTTGTCCGCCTCTTGCGCTCCTCAGATCTTCTCCAGCCAGTCGACCAGGCGCTGAGTGGCGACTTGGAGCTGCTCGGGGCTGCGCAGATAGCACAGCCGCATGAAGCCCTCGCCGCCGGCCCCGAAGGCTGTGCCGGGCGCGAGGCCGACATTGGCCTGATCGACGATCTCGAGCCCCAGGCGACGCACATCCGGTTTCCCCTCGACGGAGAAGAACAGATAGAAGGCGCCGCTCGCCGGAGCGAAGCGCACCTTGCCGGTGGCGCTCAGGCCGTTGATGACGATGTCGCGGCCCTGGCGGGCGCGGGCGATCTGGTGCTCGACGAAGCTCTCGCCCCGCTCCAATGCCGCGATGCCGGCACGCTGCAGGAAGGTGGCCACGCCGGAGGTGGAATACTGCAGGAGGTTCTCGATGGTCTGCCCGAGTTCGGGCGGCGCTTCGATCCAGCCGATGCGCCAGCCGGTCATCGCCCAATTCTTCGAGAAGGTGTCGGTGAAGATGATGCGATCCTCCGGCGTGCGGATGTCGCGGAAGGAAGGCGCGCGGCCGCCGGCATAGTGGAAGCGCGTATAGATCTCGTCGGCGAAGATCCACAGCCCGTGCCGGCGCGCCAGATCGAGCACGAAGGCGATATCCTCCGCGGTGGCGACCCAGCCGGTGGGGTTGGACGGCGAATTGATGAAGATACCGCGAGTACGCGGCGTGATGGCATCGGCGAGGCGCTGGAAATCGAGCTTCCAGCCCTGCTCGGTGAAGATCTGGGGCACCATCACCGGCTTGGCGCCAGCCACGCCGATGGCCGCCGCGAAATTTGGCCAGGCCGGTGTCGGCACGATCACCTCGTCACCGACCCCGGCGATCAGGCGAACCGCGGTCTGGATCGCATGCATGCCGGACTGGGTGACGAAGAAGCGGTCGGCCGAGAACGGCGTGCCGAAGAGATTGGTATGGTAGCGGGCGAGAGCTTCGCGCAGATCGGGAATGCCGCGCTGCCAGGTATAGAAAGTCTCGCCGGCGGCCAGTGACCGTGTCGCCGCCTCGGTGATGAAGGCCGGCGTCGGCACGTCGCCCTCGCCGGCCCAGAGCGGGATCATGCCCTGGCGCGTACGCCCGTAATTCATCACCTCGACAATGCCGCTTTCCGGTGCGCCGAGCGCTTCCGGCCTGAGGCCATCGAGGAAGGAAGGGGCGGCGGGAATCGTCTCGACGGCGGCAGTCACGGCATCATCCTTGCAATGGGAATGCCGGACTTTATGACATCAGTGCAAGCGGCAGAAACCAAAACTTGGAATGGTTTCCATCGCCGGCATGCATGAATGCCGGCAGCCTCTCCCGACATGCGGAAAAGGCTGCCGCATGATGGGCCTACCTTCTGGCGAGCAGGTCGCGGATTTCCGTCAGCAGCTGGATGTCGGCCGGCGGAGGCGGAGGCGCGGCGGGGGCCGCTTCCGCAGCGGGCTTCAGATTCTTGACGCGGTTGATGCCTTTCACAACCAGGAAGAGCACGAAAGCGATGATCAGGAACTTGACGGTGACGGTAATGAACTTGCCGTAAGCGAAGACCGCACCGGCCTTGCGGGCATCATCGAGCGAGACGCCTTCGGGGACCTTGGAACTCAGGCCGACATACATGTTCGAGAAATCGAGCCCGCCCGTGATGGCGCCGATGATCGGCATGATGATGTCATCAACCAACGACGCGACGATCAGACCGAACGCCGCACCGATGATCACACCGATGGCGAGGTCGACGACATTGCCCTTGAGGGCAAATTCCTTGAATTCCTTGAGCATGGAGCCTCCGCTTGTGCGTAACTGGATCGACGTCAACGCAACCAACATCTTGCGTCGGCCCCTGATCATACCAGCGCCCGCCCCAAGATCCGTCACTATAGAGAGGTAACAATTACCTCCTACGACTGGGGATGCAAGATGCCGCTAAGCCGGACGCTCCAGTTCAAACGTGCTTTCCACTACGGAATAGTCCCGATAGCCCAGGCGCGAGACCACGCGCATCGCGGCGGTATCGACGCGGCCATCGCGAATGAAGCGGTCGTCGACATGGATGCCGACTACCTCGCCGCACACGAGCCAGGCGTCGCTCGGGCCGCCCTCCGCATCGACGAGATGGATCGTCTGGGTCCAGCGGCACTCCAGCGCGGCGGCGGCACGCGCCACACGCGGCGGCTTCACCAGGCGCGAGGGCGCGGCTTCGAGCCGGGCATGCTCCATTTCGTTCTGCCCGCGCGGCAGCCTCGCGGAGGTGGCGTTCATCGCGTCGATCAGATCCTCGGTGACGAGGTTGCAGACGAATTCACGCGTCTCCTCGGCGAAGACGACGCTGTCCTTGCGGCCATCGGCGGCGAAGCCGACGAGATGCGGCCGCGACTGGAAGGCGTTGAAGAAGGAGAACGGCGCCAGATTGATGGCTCCGGCCGCCGACATCGTGGTGATCCAGCCGATCGGGCGCGGCGTCACCAGGGCCTTGAAGGGATCATGGGGTAGGCCGTGGTCGCCCTTGCGCGGCTCGTAGAACATCGCCTCAAACCTCCAGCGTCTGGCCGAGCCGCCTGAGGAAGCTGGCACAGGCCTCGAGCTCGGACAGGGCGATCCATTCATCGGCGCCATGCGCCTGCTTGATCGAGCCCGGGCCGCAGATCACGGTGGGAATGCCGGCGAGCTGGAAATGACCGGCCTCGGTGCCGTAGGAAACGGCCTGGGTCCGGTTGCGCCCGGCAAGGCGCAGGGCCAGCGTCTCGGCATAGGAACCGGGCTCGGGCGAGAGCGCCGGCACGGCTACGTCGAGTTCGGTGACGATATCCGCCTCGGGTGCGTTGCGCCTCAGCCGCGGCAGCACGATTTCCTGGCTGAAGGCACGGATCCGGTCCGGCACGAACTCCACCGGCAGGGACGGCAGGCCGCGGCATTCCCAGACGATGCGCGCCTCGTCCGGCACGATGTTGATGGCCTTGCCGGCCTGGATGAGGCCGGCCTGCACGGTGGAATAGCCCGGCTCGAATCGGCCCGAGGGATCGCCGGCCGCCTGCAGCTCGTCGGCGATGTCGTCGAGATGGCTGACGATACGGGCGGCCGCATGCAAGGCGTTGGCGCCGAGGGCCGGCATGGCCGAATGGGCGGGCCGGCCGGTGATGCGGGTGAGATAGCCGGCGAGCGATTTCTGCGCATCCACCACTTCCATCAGCGTCGGCTCCCCGACGATGCAGGCGCGCGGCAAAGGCAGGTCCCGGTCGAAGCGGGCGATCATGTCGAGGCTGCCGAGGCAGGAGATTTCCTCGTCATAGGAGATGGCGATGTGAACGGGCGCCTTGAGCTTCATCGCCAGGAAGTCGGGCACCAGGGCAAGCGCAGTGGCGACGAACCCCTTCATGTCGCAGGTGCCCCGGCCGTAAAGGCGCTCGCCCTCTAGCCGCGCCTCGAAGGCCGGCGCCGTCCAGGCCTGGCCCTCCACCGGCACCACGTCGACATGGCCGGAGAGCACCACCCCCGGCCGATCCGTCGGGCCGATGGTGGCCAGAAGAGCGGCCTTGTCGCCGGTGGCATTGGGCAGGCGGATGCTTTCGACGCCATGTCCGGCGAGATAATCGGCGACGAAATCGATCAGCGCCAGATTGGAACGCGAACTCACCGTGTCGAAGGAGACCAGCTTGGCGGTGAGTTCGGCAGGGGTATAACGTGCGGGCATGAGATTTCCGGGTGCGCGGGCATCCTGCCCGCTCTTGAAAACGGCGCGAGCAAGGAAAGGAAGAGCGGGCAAGAGGCCCGCGCTCCCAGGATCAGGCGTTCACCAGTTCTTCCGTCTCGGCCTTGTCGAAATCGTAACGGGCGTTGCAGAACTCGCAGGTCACGGTGATCGATCCATCGTCGGCGACCATGTCACGGCGATCCTGCTGCGAGAAGTTACGCAGCATGGTGGTGACGGCCTCACGCGAGCAGCGGCACTTCTCGATGATGGCCGAGCTCTCGAAGACGCGGGCACCGCGTTCGTGGAAGAGGCGATAGAGCAATTCCTCGGCCGGCACGTTGGGATCGGTGAGCTCGTGATCCTCCACCGTCCCCATCAGCAGCTTGGCTTCCACCCAAGAATCGTCTTCCTGGACATCGCCGTCGCGATGCTGCAGCACCTCGGCGCCCTCGGGCGCGTCGCCCGGCGGCAGGTCGGCCATGCGCATGCGCTCGGGCGAAGACGGCAGGAACTGGATCATCATGCCGCCGGCTCGCCAGCTCGTGCCCTCCCCGGCCACGTAATTCTCGGCCACGGCCAGGCGGACGCGGGTGGGAATCTGCTCGGACTGGCGGAAATACTGGTCTGCCGCCGCTTCCAGGCTCTCCCCCTCCAGGGCGACGATACCCTGGTAGCGCGCCATGTCCGGACCCTGGTCGATCGTCATGGCAAGATGGCCGCTGCCGAGCAGCTCGATCGTGCTGGTCTTGCCAGCCTCGATGGCAGCAGCCACCGCCTCCTTGTCGAAGGTAGCGCAGGCCCGGACCCGGTCCGGTGCCTGGAAATCGACCACCAGCATGCGAACCGGCCCGTCCGTACGGGTCTGCAAGATGAAGCGGCCATCGAATTTCAGCGTGGTGCCGAGCAGCAGCGCCAAAGCCGTCGCCTCGCCGAGCGCGCGCGACACCGGCGCCGGATAATCGTGGCGCCGCAGAATGGTATCGATGGCGGGGCCGAGCCTGACGACACGGCCCCGCACGTCCAGGCCCTCGGCCTGGAAGGGCAGGATGTGATCGTCTTCCATCAGATGGGGCTCGCTCATGCCGCGACCTGCCCCAAGCACCAGGCGAGCACGCCCTTCTGGGCATGCAGGCGGTTCTCGGCCTCGTCGAACACCACCGATTGCGGCCCGTCGATCACCTCGTCCGTCACCTCTTCGCCGCGATGGGCGGGCAGGCAGTGCATGAACAGGGCGTCAGGCTTGGCAAGCGCCATCAGCTTGGCATTGACCTGGTAGGGCCGCAGCAGATTGTGGCGGTAGCCTTCGGAATCACCCATCGAAATCCAGCAATCGGTGACGACGCAGTCGGCTCCCTCGACCATCTCGCGGGGGTCGCTGCCGATTTCCAGCCGGGCCTTGTTGGCACGGGCCCAGTCGACGACCTCCTTGCGCACGGAAAGATCCTGGGGGGCGGCAACGCGCATGGTGAAGTCGAAGCGCTGCGCTGCCTCGATCCAGGAGGTCAGCACATTGTTGGCGTCGCCCGTCCAGGTCACCGTCTTGCCCTTGATCGGGCCGCGATGCTCCTCATAGGTCAGGATATCCGCCATGATCTGGCAGGGATGCGAGAGCTTGGTGAGGCCGTTGATTACCGGGATCGAGGCGTTGGCCGCCAGCTCGCGCACCGCCGCGTGGTCGAGCATGCGGATCATCACCGCATCGACATAGCGCGAGAGCACGCGCGCGGTGTCGGCGATGCTCTCGCCGCGGCCGAGCTGCATCTCGGCACCGGTCAGCATCAGGGTCTCGCCGCCGAGCTCGCGCATGCCGACATCGAAGGAGACGCGGGTCCGCGTCGAGGGCTGCTCGAACACCATGGCCAGCACCTTGCCGGTGAGCGGGCGTTCGCCGGCAAGCTTGCCCTTGACGCGCTTGGCCTTGATCGAGGCGGCGAGATCGAGAACGGCCCTGAGGTCCTGGGTGGGAAGATCGGAAAGATCGAGAAAATGCTTCAACATCGTCAATGTCCGGCAGCCTTGAGCTTGTGCGAGAGGGCGACACAGGCAGCCTCGATTCGGCGCACGCCTTCGAGAAGCTCCTCATCCGAGATGATCAACGGCGGCAATAGCCGCGTGACATTGTCGCCGGCCGGAATGGCCACCAGCTTCTGTGCCCGGAGGGCACCGACGAACTCGCCCGGCGCCACGCGCGTGCGCAAGCCCAGCATCAGGCCATCGCCGCGGATCTCCTCGATGATGTCGGGAAAGCGGTCCTTGAGCTCGGCCAGGCGCTGGCGCAGCAGCAGGCCGGCCCTGGCGACATGCTCCAGGAATCCTTCCTCAAGCACGACGTCAAGCACCGCATTGCCCACAGCCATGGCAAGCGGGTTGCCGCCGAAGGTGGTGCCATGCACGCCCGCAGTCATGCCCTTGGCCGCCTCGTCGGTGGCGAGGCAGGCGCCCATCGGGAAGCCGCCGCCGATGCCCTTGGCCACCGCCATGATGTCGGGCGTCACGCCCGCCCATTCATGCGCAAACAGCTTGCCGGTGCGTCCGACGCCGGTCTGCACCTCGTCGAAGATCAGCAGCAGGCCCTTGGCGTCGCAGAGCTGGCGCATGCCCTTCAGGCAGGCCTGGGGCAGAGTGCGGATGCCGCCCTCCCCCTGGATCGGCTCCACCAGGATGGCGGCCGTCTCCGGCGTGATCGCCCGGTCCAGCACCTCGTGGTCGCCAAAGGCGATCTGGTCGAAGCCATCGACCTTGGGGCCGAAGCCTTCGAGATATTTGGCCTGGCCGCCGGCCGCGATGGTCGCCAGCGTACGCCCGTGGAAGGCCCCTTCGAAGGTAATGATGCGGAAACGCTCGGGATGGCCGTTGGCCGACTGGTATTTGCGGGCCATCTTGATGGCGCATTCGAGCGCTTCCGCCCCCGAATTGGTGAAGAAGACCTTGTCCGCAAAGGTGGCATCCGCCAGCCGGCGGGCCAGCTTCTCGCCGCCCGGCATCTGGAACAGGTTGGAGGTGTGCCAGATCTTCTGGGCCTGCTCGGTCAGCGCTGACACCAGATGCGGATGGGCATGGCCGAGCGAATTGACGGCGATACCCGCGCCAAAATCGAGATAGCGCTCGCCGTCCGAGCCGATCATCCACACGCCCTCGCCTCGCTCGAAAGCCACGTCCGCTCGGGCATAAGTCGGCAGGATGGCCGATGGGGCGGAATCATGGGACGGCTGAGGTTTGACGGAGGCGTTCACGGGTGTGGCTTTCAGGTTGGCAATTCTAGAGGTTTGAGACAGTCCTGGAACATCATGATGACAAGAGCAAAGCGTGCTTCGGCGAAACCGCACTTTGTTCCAACTCTTGGTTCCGACGCATCTTGCGATTGATGGCGAAGCCGCCAAATCGCAGAACGCATGGGCCAAAAAATCAAAACGCCGCCCCAAGGTTGCTGCTTGAGGGCGGCTGTTTCGACGAAAAATATATTAGGCGCGAGGGCGATGCTGTCAATGGTGGCGTTGATGGGACAGCATCGCAGAGGCAGCTATCGCCGGAGACCGGCTGCGGCACGCGCTCAATCGAACTTGTAGCTCACCCCGAAGCGGATCAGATCGTTGGAGAGCTTGACCTTGGCCCTTCCAGCCGCACCCGATACGCTGTGCGAGCCGAACCCGAGATGCAAATAGCTGAGATCGAGCACCACCTTTTCCGTCACGGCATAGGAGACGCCGGCACCGGCCGCCCAGCCGACCTTGGTGAAGCGATCGGACGTCGCCCCAAGCGGTGTGCTCAGATCCGTCTTGATCCCGCCGATCGCCAGACCGCCGGTGCCGTAGACCAGGAACCGATCGATCGGCAGCCCGATGCGCACGCGCGCGGTACCAAACCAATCCAGCCCGACCTTGACCGCGCTGTCACCCGCGATCGTACGACCAGACATGCCCGACCCAGCCAAGTCGACCACACCGCCGACCACGACGGGACCGAGGTCGTGATCGTAGCCCGCCTCGGCGCCCAGGAACCAGCTCTCGTCGTTCATGCTGAAATTCGCGGCATCCGCCGGCGCGCCCGGCACGGTATCGGTGAAAGTAAAGGTTCCAGACCCCGAGGTGAAGAAGGTGGTCGTCGTGATATCGGGACCGGCGGGATGGGCGGCACTGCCCTCGGCATGCATATGGCCATAGCCGCCGATCACGCCGGCGTAGAAGCCCTGCCAGCTGAAGACGGGCGCGACGGCATCGGAACGGCTTGATGATACCGTCTGCGCCAATGCCGGGCCGCTCATTGCCAGGCCGGCAGCGACGAGGAAAGAGGAACCGAGAAGACCACGAACAAGATAATTCATTTGAGTGACAGATCCCAATATTGCGGGATCAAGGCTATTGAATTCGTCAGGCAATTCGCAAGATGGTCACGCTGAAATAACTTGCTCCTTCGCAGGTCTGGGAATGTCCGTGATAATTAAGCAACACACTCGCAGCAAAAACACGGAACTTCGGAGGATATTCCAAAAAATGTAACACGCCTAAACGTAATCATCGCGACACTAATAAAAATCGAAGACAACAAGAGACGTTGAGGAACTACGAATATACCGAAAATTCCAGGCAGAAAAGCAATCAATATGATGAATATAGCTTCTGCTCGGAAAGAGAAGATTGCGTGAGTGTATTGATCTGGTCTTTCAAAGCCGATCGACGATCATTGGTCTGATAAACCGCTCGAGCCAGTTCGATGAAACCGGATCCGAAATCCCTACGTGACTCATGATCCCGGATGTCGTCCTCGATCGCCCACAGGCGAAGATTGACGTCCTTGAGGGCACGATAGACGGCCAGCACCTCCGGCGCTTCGCGCCCGCTATCTCGCCAGACGGCTCGCAGCAAGCCAAGCTCGTCGCTCACGCGGGCCCTGCGCATGGCGTCGGCGATGCGCTCCTGCTTGATCTCCAGGATGGAGATCTTGTCCAGCAATTCTCCATAGGACACGGGAATCAAGGCTTGGGTGGGGGCAGTCATGGCGCTCCTTTGGCCAACGCGGCGAGGCTTTCGGCAGCTTGGGCGAACGGCGAACTCCAGTCCCCCGGGCGTGCCTGTCGAAACAGCCGCATCGAATCGTACCAGGGCGATGTCTTCCCCGCATACCCCCAGCGCCAATCCGGCGCATATTTGAGCATGAGCCAGACCGGACGCCCCAAAGCGCCGGCCAAATGCGCCACGGAGGTATCGGAGGTCACGACCAGGTCGAGGCTCTGCATCAGGCCCGCCGTATCGAGAAAGGCATCGCTGCCGCCGTCGAAGGAGGCCGGCATTCGCCGCACGACCATGTCATCAGGCAGTTGATCGAGCTGATCGAGACCGAAATTCTTCTGAAGGCTGATGAGATTGACCCCCTTCACCCGAGCCAGCGGCGCAAACTCGGTCAGCGGGATCGAGCGTCCGCGGTCGATGGCACCTTGCGGATTGCCCTGCCAGACCACACCGATATTGAACCCCTCCGGCAGGTGCCCAGCCCATGCCTCGACACGATCGGGCCTGGCCGCCAGATAAGGGAGGCCCTCGATGTCTTCGCGCGGCAGGCCAAGACGATGTGGAATGCTCATGAGGGGCGCGTAGACATCGAAGAAACCGGCCTCCTCCGGCGCGGCGAATACCGACAAATCGGGGAAGGCCTCGGCGATGATCGCGCGCAAGGGCGGATGCACCTCCAGACGAACCTCGGCGCCCCGCGCACGGAGGAGCCGCGCAAAGCGACAGAACTGCAGGGCATCGCCGAGGCCCTGCTCATGATAGAGAAAAATGGTCTTGCCGGTGATGTCCTCGCCGCGCCATTCCGGCCGATCATCGACGAATGTGCGATAGCCGTCGGTACGGCGACGCCACTCATATTCGCTGAACCCTTCGCGATAATCGCCGAGGCCAAGGAGATAGAAACCCAGGGCGAGATGCGCGTTGGCATCGGCGGGCTGTGCCTTGACGGCCCCGCGAAAGGCTGCAAGGGCGGCGTCGTGCTCGCCCCTGGCAGCGTGAATGCCGGCGATATTGAAATAGGGATCGACGCTCCGAGGCTTTAGCGCAGCGATGCGCCCCTGCACCGCCAGCGCCTCGTCGTAAATGCCATGCTGCTGCAGGTGAAGGCCGAGGTTGAGCAAGCAATGTGGGTTGGCGGGCGCCAGCTCGCAGGCATGCTGCAATGCATGATGCGCTTCTTCCTTGTGGCCGAGAGCGTCATAAGCCGCACCGAGATTGCTATGGCCCTCCGCATAATCCGACTGCAGGGTGATGGCCCGCCGGAGGACCCGCACCGCCGTTTCGAAGGCACCTTTGCGCAACAGGGCCAAGCCGAGATTGTTGTGCGCCGGTACGAACCGGGGCATGAGGGCAATGGCACGCTGATGCGCCTCTATGGCTCCCTCGATCTCGTCCTTTTCCAGCAGCGCCGCACCGAGATTGGTATGGGCTTCCGCATAGTCCGGCTTGAGACGCAGGGCTTCGCGATACGCCACGACGGCCTCGTTCCAGCGTTTCTGCACGGCGAAAGCGTTGCCGAGATTGCGAAAGGCTTCCCCGTAGCCCGGCCGCCAACCGATGGCCTTCTGGTAAGCCTCGACCGCGCCGGCCATGTCACCCTTCTCCTGAAGGGCAACACCGAGATTGCGCCAGGCTTCGGCATTGCTCGGCTGGGCGGCAATGGAGCGACGGAATTGCGCGATCGCCTGGTTCAATTGCCCCTGCTGCTGCAGGCAGACACCATAGAGCCGCAGAGCCGGGCCGTTAGTCGGCTGCAAAGCGACCGCCTTGCGATAGAGCGACTGGGCTTCGGCCAGCCGGCCAGCCTTATGTGCCCGGACAGCTTCGTCCAACAGGGCGTGCGGAGACTGCAACATCACGGCATTCGATCACTGCCATGTCCGGACTTGTCCGGCGAGGGGACCATGCCGTTTTCCCGGCGCCGCCAACGGCATTTCTTCTCCGTCGGCACTTCCTCGACAGGAAGACCCGGCCAGGCCGTCACTTCGATATATCGGGCGGCGTTGCTGTGCATGGCTGCGGGCCGTCTAGAGGCGGGAATCGGCCTTTGAATAGGTGAAGACAGGCCGGTTGGAAAGAGCGAGCATAGCCGGAAGCCGCATCCCGGCAGGCCAGGCGGCGCTGCAGCGATCGCTTTTCCCGTCTCCGAAGAATGGCGGAGCAATTTGGGCCGGTTTCCCTATCGCAAATTGCTCCGCAAGGCTCACGTCTCAATCGCGGTGCTTGGTGCCGTCCGGCTGCGCATGATGCTGAGGCTCTTCGCTACGGCTCGCGGCGAACGCCTTGTGCCCGGTTCCACCGAGCGATGCCGCCAACAAGGCTTGCGTCGGATCGGCGCCCTTGAAACCGGCCTGGGCCAGGATTTCGTCGAGAATGGGCTTCTGGGCGGTGAAGCTGAGAAGCTGGCTGGACAGGTCGCCGATCGGATGACCGGCCTCGCCGTTTCCTCCATTGCCAACGGCACCGGCCAGCCCGCCCGCACTGAAGATCCGGATGTCGGAGATCTTCTCGATCGGCTTCATTGCCTGTTCGAGCGCCTGGGGCACGATCGCCACACGCGCCTTGGCGAGCTCGAAGCCGATGACACTTTCGGCCAGCGCATTGCGCGCTTCGTTCTTGGCCCGCTCGGCCCGCGCTTCCGCCTCGCCCAGTTCGATCACGCCGGTGGCGCGGATCTTGGCGGCCTGCGCCTCGGCATCGGCCTGGATCTTGGTAGCCGCGGCGAGGTTCTCGGCGGCCTGGCGTTCGGCCTCGGCCTTGACGGTGATGGCGGTCGCCTCCTGTTCGGCGGCCTTGCGGGCATCGATCACGGCGATGCGCTTGGCACGCTCGGCGATCTCGACCTCACGGGCCGTGGTCACCTGCTCTTCGGCAGTGATGGCGGCCGCCTTGGCCTCATCGGCCTTGGCACGGGCGGCCTGCTCCTCCTCGATCTTGCGGGCCACGGTGATCGCCGCGTCGATACGGGCGGTCTCGGTGATCTTGCGGGCCACGGCTTCGCGCTCGGCGATGCCCTGCTCGGCGCCGATACGCGCCGCCTCGCGGGCCTGGCGGGCCTCGGCATCGCGCTCGGCGATGCCTCGATCGGTATCGAGCCTGGCGGTTTCCTGGCTCAGGCGTGCCAGTTGCTCGGCCTTGGCCGTCTCTGCACGCGTTTCCGCCGTCTTGTTGGCGATATCGCGTTCCTGGGTCAGTTCGGCGTCACGCTGCTCGCGCTCGATGGTCAGGCGCCTCAGGACTGCCTCCCGGTCCTTGGTGGCAATCTCCACCTCGTTGTCGCGCACGATCTGGTTGCGCTCGCGCTTGCGTTCCTCGGTGATCTTGGTGAGCGCGGTCAGGCCCTCGGCGTCGAAGCTGTTGTTCGGGTTGAAATGCTTGATGTCGGTCTGGTCGAGGCGCGTGAGCGAGACCGATTCGAGCTCGAGCCCGTTGGACTGCAAATCATGCGCCACCGCCGCCTGCACCGATTTGACGAATTCGGCGCGCTGCTCCTGCAGGTCGCGCAGCGACATCGTCGCCGCCACCGAGCGCAGGCCGTCGACGAACTTGGCTTCCACCAGGGTCTTGAGAGCATCCGCGTCGTTGGTGCGATCGCCCAGGGTCTGCGCAGCCAGCGCGATGTTCTCGGCATCGGGCTTCACCCGGACATAGAACTCGGCGGTGATGTCGGCACGCATGCGGTCCTTGGTGATCAGCGATTCATATTCCGAGCGCTTGACCTCGAGCCTGAGCGTGCTCAGCGACACCCAGGAATAGGAATGGAAGATCGGCAGGATGACCGAGCCGCCGTCGAGCACCACTTTCTTGCCGCCGAGCCCGGTCCGCACATAGGCCTTGTCGCGCGTGGACCTGGTGTAGAGCGTCGTCATGATCACGCCGATGACGACCATCGCCGTCACGATGACACCGGCAATGAGCCCCACTGAGAAGAAATCCATGATGGTTCAGCTCCTGTTGCTGTCGCTGTCGAGTGCCTGCGGCGCGGGAATGGCCTGGAAGAGGCCGTCGACCCCGTCCACGATCAGCACCAGCGCACCCGTCTCGATGACATGCCCCGGCGCGGCTTTCGCGCGCAGGGCGTGGAAATTGTCGTAGCGGTCCTTGACCCGCACGCTGCCGGGATTGCCCTGGTCGAGCGGCCCGATGGTCACGGTGCCGATCAGGCCGATGAACTCGTCCTGGCTGAGCACGCTGGTTTCATCGCGCGGGATGATCCTGCCGACGCCCCGGCCCAGCCAGCGCGTGGCGGGGATTGCGGCCGCCAGTGCGCCGGGCACCGAGATCACCGCCGGCAATGGCCCGGCGAGGCTGGAGGCCACCGCCTGAATGGCAAAGCCGAACACGGCGAAAGCGGAAAGCAGGATGACGATCAGCACCAGCAAGGGCACGCCGCCTGCATTGAGCCAAGAAGCCCAGGCGCCAAGCAGGCCGGTATCATGGTCGCCGAGCGCATGATCGCCCGGACCATGAAAACCAAGACCGTCATCGAGCAGTGCCGAGACGGAGGCGCCCAGCAGCATCGAGACGAGTTCGACCACACCGAGGCCGACCACTGTCAGCAATGCCACCCAGAAGGGTGCCGTACCCGGCTGGACGAGGCTGTCCATCATCGCTGGCCATCCTTGAAGGCTCTGAGCCGCGCCTCGATCGCGTCCTGGCGCTGCAGCTGGCCGAGTTCTTCGACTTCGGCGGCGCCGGTGGTCGGCTTGACTGGCACGCCGGTCACCCGCTCCACTGCCGCCAGCGCGTCGGCGAGCCGCTGATCATTGCGCTGCGAGGGCGTCACGGCGGCAGGTGCCGCGCGCTCCGCCCGCTTGGCATCCTCCAGCCGCTTCTGGGCGTCGGCCCGGGCCGAGGCAATGCTGCGCAGCGTGGTTTCGGCCTCCGCGATCTCCCCCGCATTCTCGGCGATCGCCTTGGAGAGCGCTTCGCGCTGGGCTTCCAGATCGATCTGGACGCCGGTCGCGGCGCGGGCGAGATCCTCGCGTCCTTTCTCCAAGCCGATCCTGATCTTGCCGTCGAGGTCGCGGATCTCGGCATCGAGATCATCGGCCTTGGCCTTGAGGCGGTGCCCGGCGGCGACAGCGACGCCGAGCGCGGCGCGCGCCTCTTCGGCGATCTTGCCGATCTCGCGCACGGCCTGCTGGGCGACGGCGGTGGGATTGGCTGCTTCCGCCGTATCGACCGCATTGTTGACGACACCGGCGATGACCCGCCCGAGCCGGGCGAGAATACCTTCGTTGGACATCGGGGTCTCCTTTTGAGGGTGGATGCTGGCCTGCACGCCGACATCGATACGCAGCGACGGACCTTCGAAGACGAGGCGGGCTTCGGCGAAATCATCCCAGCCACCGTGATAGCCGCTCACCGAATAGGGCATGACCACCCGGCCATCGATGGTGGCGATGCTGACGCTGTCCGGCCCCTTCACGGCGAACAGCTTGGAGTCGAGCGGAATGTCGTCGATCGGCGAGCCCGGCTGCCGCCGGCTATGGTCGCGCAGGGCCAAGGTCGCCATGCGCGAAGGCAGACCCGTCTTCAGGCGGATCTCCTCATAGGCCTCCTCGTGAAGGGCGACGAGATTGGCCCCCTTGGTTCCGTCGAGAATGGCCATCGCCTGGCGGTAGGCAATGAGGGTCGCCTGCAGCGCGCCGCGATCTTCGGCGGTCGGCGCCAGGACGAAAACCATGGTGGCATCAGGCTTTCCGATCATGCCGAATATATAAAGCACTTCCTTGTTGCTTTCAATGGCAAGGCCTGGTTTTTCGGCGTACTAGGTCAAAATCGAAGCATGAACACCGGCCTAAGGCCGCCCGCACGTCAGTTGACGCTGCGCTTGGCGTAGGGGCTGTCGAGAGAAAAGGCCGGAATGGCGACCTCGAAAGTCTCGCCGCTGTCGGCCACCATGAAATAGGTGCCGACCATCAGACCGGACGGCGTTCCCAGCGGGCAGCCGGAAGTGTATTCAAAGCGCTCGCCGGGCTCCAGCACGGGCTGTTCGCCGACAACGCCCGCGCCCCTGACTTCCTCGCGGCGACCATTCTCGTCGGTGATTTCCCAGGCCCTCGACCGCAGTTGCACCGTTTCCGGGCCCATATTGGCGATCTCGACGGTATAGGCCCAAAAATAACGCCCATCCGCCGGCCGCGATTCCTCGGCAAGGAAACGGGGGCGGACCGTCACTTTGATATGCCGCGTGGTGGCGCTGTACATGTTGTGATTTACGCATTCACGGGCTCTGCCGTCAAACCCTTATGGTCTGACCATTGCAGACTCCGTCGCGACCCTTCATGCTTTGCGGGTTTCCGTGCACAGGACCTGCCATGGCCACGCCCGTCATTCTCGTCGATCCCCTGCCGCGTACGCTCGAACAGATCATGGCACCATCGGTGCGAGCCCGCCTCGAACGCCTCGGACGCCTGGTCATCAGCGAGGCCAGGCCGATGAATGACGACGAGATCGAGGCGTTGCTGCCCCATGCCGTGGCCATCATCGGGCAGACGGCAATGTCCGCCGAAAGGCTCGAGCGGGCCCCGCGGCTCAAGGCCATCATCAATGTCGAGACGAATTTCCTGCCGAATATCGATTATGCCGCCTGCCAGGCGCGCGGCATCTGGGTGCTGACACCGGCCTCCGCCTTCGCGGCCCCTGTGGCGGAAGCCACGCTCGGCCTCGCCCTCGACCTCGCCCGCGGCATCAGCGCCGCCGACCGGGCCTTCCGGGCCGGTACCGAGACCTATGGCCTCGAGGCCAATCTCGACACGATCCGCTTCGAAGGCGCCCCGGTCGGCATCATCGGCTTCGGGGATCTCGGCCGCAAATTCCGAGAACTCGTCCGCCCGTTCCGCAACGAGGTCAGGGTCTACGACCCCTGGCTGCCGGCGGAAACGATCGAGCGCCTGGATTGCCGGCAAAGCGATTTGGACACGTTGCTGGAACGCAGCCGCTTCGTCGTGGTTTTTGCCGCCCCCACCACGGAAAACGCCCATTTCATCGGCGCACCGCAATTTGCCCGCATGCAGAAGGGCTCGGCCTTCCTCTTGATGAGCCGGGCCGCCGTCGTCGATTTCCCGGCGATGATCGCGGCCGCGCGCAGCGGCCATATCCGCGTGGCCACCGACGTCTTCCCGGCCGAGCCGGTTCCGGCCGACGATCCGGTGCGAACAACGCCGAACATGGTGTTCTCGGCCCATCGCACCGGCGGAACCAGGGATGCCCTGTTCGAGATCGGCAGCATGGCGGTCGCCGATCTCGAGCTCATCCTCAAGGGCCTATCGCCGCAGCTCTGCCGCCGCGCTGATCCGTCCGTCGCCAGCCGCCTGCGCTCCCAGCCGGTGAGCAAGACCTGACCGAGATAAAATTCCGGCGATTGCCCATGCTTGGGGCCAATCTCAGGAAACGTCGCAGGCATTTGAGGTCCTGCAGATTTCTCCATTACACTCGGTGGCGAGCAACCTAGCCAGGAAAAACGCCATGGATCGCCGTCGCCTCGAAATGACCGTGTTGATGACACCGGACATGGCCAATTTCAGCGGCAAGGTGCATGGCGGCGCACTGCTCAACCTGCTCGACCGCGTCGCCTTCTCCTGCGCCTCGCGTTTTTCGGGCCAATATGCCGTGACGCTGTCCGTCGATCAGGTGATGTTCAAGGAGCCGATCCAGGTGGGCGAACTCGTTACCTTCCTGGCCTCGATCAACCATGCCGGGCGGACATCGATGGAGGTCGGCATCCGGGTGGAAGCGGAGAACATCCGCTCCGGCATCCGTCGCCACACAAACTCCTGCTATTTTACCATGGTGGCGGTGGACGATGAGGGACGCCCCTCGGCCGTACCGGCCCTGGACGTGAAGGGGCCGACCGAGGAACGACGCTATCGGGCGGCGGAACTGCGCCGGACCCTGCGCCGCGAGATCGCCGCCCGCCTGGAGGCTGTGGCCGAGACAGGCGTCGACAGCGGGGGCTGACGGGCGTCGCGATCGGCATGTCAATTTCATCGAACGTAACGATCGAGATTATGCAGGTTTTCGGCATGTCCATTTCAGGGCATGCAAATCTGCAGTCGAGGCTGCGCGAGCGCCTCTTCCGCTTTGGCAAATTTCCATTGAGAGAGAAATTCTTCTCATGTCCAAGACCTTTATCGACCACGTCAAGACCCGCCGCACGCAATATGCCCTGGGCAAAACGCTGCCCAAGAGCGAGGAAGAGATTTCACTGCTGATCCAGGACGTGATCAAGCATGTGCCTTCCTCCTTCAATTCGCAGAGTTCGCGCGCCGTGATCCTGTTCGGCAAACAGAGCGACAAGTTCTGGCACCTGACCAAGGAAATCCTGCGCAAGATCGTGCCTGCCGACGGCTTCGCCTCGACCGAGGCCAAGATGGATTCCTTCGCCGCCGGCGCCGGTACCGTGCTGTTCTTCGAAGACCAGGACGTGGTGAAGAGCCTGCAGGAGCAGTTCCCGCTCTATGCCGACGCCTTCCCGGCCTTTTCCGAGCAGTCCGGCGGCATGGCCCAGTTTGCCGTGTGGACGGCGCTGGCCGAGCATGGCATCGGCGCCAGCCTGCAGCATTACGCGCCGCTGGTCGACGAGGCTGTGCAGAAGGAATGGCATGTGCCCAAGTCCTGGAAGCTGCGCGCCCAGATGCCCTTCGGCTCCAATGAGCAGCCCTTCCCCGAGAAGAGCTTCATGAA
>NZ_LYXZ01000132.1 GCF_001676615.1 Labrys sp. WJW
TAGATCACCGAGGCATCGGCCTTGGTGACATGGCGCGCCTCGGCCACGGTGTCGAACACCGGCAGGCCCAGATGCTGCGAGCCGCCCTTGCCCGGCGAGGTGCCCCCCACCAGCTGCGTGCCATATTTGAGCGCCTGCTCGGAATGGAAGGTGCCGTTCTTGCCGGTGAAGCCCTGGCAGATGACGCGCGTTTGCTTGTTGATCAGGATCGACATTACTTGGCTTCCCGCACGGCTTTGACAATCTTCTGGGCGGCGTCGTCGAGGTCGTCGGCGGCGATCACGTTCAGGCCGGATTCGCGGATGATCTGCTTGCCGAGTTCGACATTGGTGCCTTCCAGGCGCACCACCAG
>NZ_LYXZ01000133.1 GCF_001676615.1 Labrys sp. WJW
GCCGCCGACACGACCAGGATCGCGCCGTCCATCTGCGCCGCACCCGTGATCATGTTCTTCACATAGTCGGCGTGGCCGGGGCAGTCGACGTGGGCATAGTGACGGTTCTTCGTCTCGTACTCGACGTGCGCCGTCGAGATCGTGATGCCGCGAGCCTTCTCTTCCGGAGCCTTGTCGATCTGGTCATACGCCGTGAACGTCGCACCGCCCGTCTCGGCAAGCACCTTCGTGATCGCCGCCGTCAGCGACGTCTTGCCATGGTCAACGTGACCAATCGTGCCGATGTTGCAGTGCGGCTTGTTGCGTTCAAATTTCTCTTTGGCCAT
>NZ_LYXZ01000134.1 GCF_001676615.1 Labrys sp. WJW
CTGCAGGCCATCGCCACGGCACGGCGCCTGGGCGCGGTGGTCACCGCCACCGACGTGCGCCCGGCCGCCAAGGAACAGGTCGCCTCGCTCGGCGCCAAGTTCGTCGCCGTCGAGGACGAGGAATTCAAGCAGGCCGAGACATCAGCCGGCTATGCCAAGCCGATGTCGGCGGACTACCAGGCCAAGCAGGCCGCCCTGGTGGCCGAGCACATCAAGAAGCAGGACATCGTCATCACCACCGCTTTGATCCCCGGCCGGCCCGCCCCGCGCCTGGTCTCGGCCGAGATGGTGGCCAGCCTCAAGCCCGGCTCGGTGCTGGTCGACCTGGCGGTCGAGCGAGGCGGCAATGTCGAGGGCGCCCGCCCCGGCGAGGTCGTGGTCACGCCGGGCGGGGTCAAGATCATCGGCCATCTCAACGTGCCCGGCCGCCTGGCCGCCTCCGCCTCCTCACTCTATGCCCGCAACCTCTTCGCCTTCGTCGAGACGCTGGTCGACAAGAAGGAGAAGGTGCTGGCGCCCAATTGGGACGACGAGCTGGTCAAGGCCACCCTCCTCACCAAGGACGGGGCGGTGGTGCATCCTTCCTTCCAGCCGCAGCCGGCCTGACGGATCTTTGGCGGGCGGGTCTTCAGCGCCATCGAGAGATG
>NZ_LYXZ01000135.1 GCF_001676615.1 Labrys sp. WJW
GTCTGGGGCATCATGAACTCCTTCATCGGCATCTCGCAGTCGCACACCACCAATCTGGCGGTGGTGGCCCCCGGCATCGCCGAGGCCTTGCTGGCCACCGCGATCGGCCTCGTCGCCGCCATTCCGGCCGTGATCATCTACAACGTCTTCGCCCGCGCCATTGCCGGCTACCGTGCTCTGCTGTCGGATGCTTCGGGCGAGGTGCTGCAGCATGTCTCGCGCGATCTCGAGCGTCTGGAGCGGGATGGCGCGGCCACTCCGCTCCGCACGCTAGCGCCCGCGCGCACGCAGACGGCGGGTTGACGGCATGGGCGTCTCCCTCAAGGATCCGCAGGACGGCGATCTGTCGGAAGTCTCCGACATCAATGTCA
>NZ_LYXZ01000018.1 GCF_001676615.1 Labrys sp. WJW
GAGATCAGGGCGGGGCGCCCGCCGGTGAAAGCAATCACGCAGGCAATCACCACGGAAGCGTAGAGGCCGACCTTGGGGTCGACGCCCGCGATCACCGAAAAGCCGATGGCCTCGGGGATCAGGGCGAGGGCGACGACGATGCCGGAAAGCACGTCGCCGCGCGGATTGGAAAACCATTCCCGGGAATAGGCAGACAATCTGTTCATGAGAAAATTCGCAAGGGACATGCGGCCATACCCGATGAAGCGGGTTGGATGATGCTGTCACGACATTTGCGTTATCCGGCGGATCGGCGGCCGGAAGAGCCACCCGGAATTTCACCGGGTCCTTCTGAATGGCCTCCTTCTAGCGGCAAGGCGCAGGCCGAGGCAAGGCGAAAGGCCGCATCGGGGCAATTTTGTTGCGGCCGGCAGCAAATCGAGGGCGGCCGCGTTTTCGCGCTCAGCGCTCCTCCTTGCGGAAGGGCTTGAGCAGGGCCGCCGGTGCCACCGCGTTGCGCGACATCATCGCCATGGCCGCGATGGTGAGCAGGAAGGGCAGCATCAGGAAGATCTGATAGGGGATGTGTCCCAGGCCCACCGCCTGCAGGCGCAGCTGCAGCGCGTCGACGCAGGCAAAGAGCAGGGCGGCGCCGGTGGCGCGCAGGGGATCCCAGCGCCCGAACACCACCAAAGCGATGCAGATCCAGCCGCGTCCCGAGATCACGCCGAAGGTGAAGGCGTTGAACTGGGCCATGGTGAGGAAGGCGCCTCCGAGACCCATCAGGACGCCGCCCAGGATGACGGCCTCGAAGCGGCGGGCGGTGACGCTGATGCCGGCTGAGTCGGCGGCGCGCGGATTCTCGCCGACCATGCGCAGGCCCAGGCCCCAGGGCGTGCGATAGATCAGGAAAGCGGTCAGGGCAACGCCGATCAGCGCGAGATAGACCAGGGCGTATTGCTGGAACAGGATCGGCCCCAGGATCGGGATCTCGGCAAGGCCGGGGATTGGCACCGGCTGGAAGGCGGCGATGGTCGGCGGCGAGGCCTGCTGGCCGAACACCAGGCGATAGAAGAAATAGGCAAGGCCGGAGGCGAACAAGGTGATGCCGATGCCGGAGACATGCTGGCTGAGGCCGAGCGCCACCGTCAGCACGGCATGCAGCGCCCCGAGCAGGGCTCCGGTCGCGATGGCGGCTGCAACGCCGAGCCAGGGGCTGCCGGTAAAGTAGGCGGCAGTGAAGCCGGTCATGGCCGAGAGCAGCATGATGCCCTCGATGCCGAGATTGAGCACGCCCGCACGTTCGGAGATCAGTTCGCCGAGGGTGGCGAAGATCAGCGGGGTGGCGATGCGCAGGGTTGCCGCGAAGAAGCCGACCTGGAAGATCTGTTCGAGGACCAGGTTCATGCCGCAGCCCTCTGATAGCGCAGGCGATAGGAGGTGAACAGGAGCGCGACCAGCATGGTGAGCAGCGAGGTGCCCTGGATGACGTCGGCCAGGAAGACCGGCACGCCGGTGGCGCGCGACATCGCTTCCGCGCCGGTCATCGCCGCGGCGAAGAACAGGGCAGCCGGCACCACGCCGAGCGGGTTGAGCCGTGCCAGCATGGCGATCACGATGCCGCTATAGCCATAGCCCGGCGACAGATCCCCCATCACCTGGAAATGCACGCCGCCGACCTCGCCGACGCCGGCCAGGCCTGCTAGCCCGCCGGACAGCAAGGCGGTGGCGACCAGGATGGCATTGACCTTGATGCCGCCATAGGCGGCCGCCTCGGCATTCTCGCCGGTGACGCGGATGGCAAAGCCCAGCGTGGTGCGCGTGATCAGGAACCAGACGGCGGGGGCGGCCAGAAAGGCGGCCAGGACGCCCAGATGCAGCCGCGTGCCCTCGAAAAAAACCGGGAAATTGGCGCTGTCCTCGATCGGCGGCGAGATCGGATAGCCCGAGAGCGAATCCTTCCAAGGGCCTTCGATGAGGGCGAGCACGCCGAGCAGGATCACCGAATTGAGGAGAAGCGAGGAGACGACGTCGTCGACCTTGAGCTTCACCCTGAGAAGGGCCGGGATCAGCGCGGCAATGCCGCCGGCCAGCGCCCCTGCCAGCGCCATGGCGACATAGGCGAGCGGTCCGGGCATCGGAAAGGCGCCGACGAAGCAACTCGCCACCGCGCCGGCCATCAACTGGCCCTCGGCACCGATGTTCCAGAACTTGGCGCGGAAGGCGACAGCGACGGCGAGGCCGGTGAAGATCATCGGCGCGGCCTTCACCAGCGTCTCGGTGAAGGCATAGAAATCACCGAAGGCGCCCTTCAGCATCAGGCCATAGGCCTCGAACACATTGGCGCCTGCGAGCACGATCAGGCCGCTGCACAGGACGAGTGTGACCACCACGGCCAGCACGGGCAAGGTGAGATTCAGCCAGACGGGGGTGGATTGGCGGGGTTCCAGCCTCAACATCAGTGCTTGGCTCCGGTCATCAACAGGCCGAGTTTCTCGATCGTGGCTTCGCCGGCCGGCAGGATGCCGGCAACGCGCCCCTCATAGAGCACGGCGATGCGGTCGGAGAGGGTGAGCAATTCTTCCAGGTCCTCGCTGATCACGATCAGGCCACGGCGGCGGGCGCGCAGGTCGAGGAAGCGCTCATGCACGAAGCGGGCGGCGCCGACATCGAGGCCGCGGGTGGGCTGGGCCACGATCAGCACCTTCGGGTCGAAGGCAAGTTCCCGCGCCAGCAGGGCCTTCTGCATGTTGCCGCCGGACAGCGAGCCCGCCCGCGCCATGGGCCCGGGGCAGCGTATGTCGAAGGCCCGGATCTGCTCCTCGGCGAAGGCCTGGATGGCGCCCGGCTTGAGCAGGCCGCGAGCCGAGAAGGCAGCAGTGCCGACGCGCGGCAGCACCATCGAGTCGGCCAGCGGCAGGGCGGTGACCATGCCCTGCGTCATGCGATCCTCGGGGATGCGGCCGAGCCCCATCTCCTGCACGCGGCGCGGGCCATAGGGCACAACCTCGGCGCCGACGATCTTCAGTGTTCCGGCCGAAGGAGCGAGCATGCCGGCGACCACGTCCGCCAAAGCACGCTGGCCATTGCCGGTCACACCGGCAATGCCGAGGATCTCGCCCTCACGCACGGAAAGGGAAATACCGGCGAGCCGCATGCCGCCATGCCGGTCGGTCGAGACGTCATCGAGCGACAGGACCACGGCGCCGGGCTCGGAGGCGGGACGCTGTGGCGGCACGATTTCCTGGCCGCACATCAGCCGCGCCATCTCGGCCGAGGAGGTCCCGGCAGGTTCGGCGATCGAGCCGACGACGCGGCCATGGCGCAGCACCACGCAGCGATCGGTGATGGCGCGCACCTCGGTGAGCTTGTGCGAGATGAAGATGATGCCGAGCCCGTCGGCCGTCATGGCACGCAGCGCCTTGAACAGCCCTTCCGCCTCTTCGGGGGCGAGGACGGCGGTGGGTTCGTCGAGGATGAGGAGCCGCGCGCCGCGGAACAGGGCCTTGATCACTTCCAGCCGCTGCTGCTCGCCGACGGCGAGCGAGGACACCGGCCTGTCGGGATCGAGGCGGAGATTGAACTTGGCGGCGATCTCGCCGAGGCGGGCGAGGGCGCCGGCCCGGTCGAGGCGCCCGCCGCGGCCGGGCAGGCCGACCAGCAGGTTTTCGAGCACGCTCAGGCGCGGGGCGAGATGGAAGTGCTGGTGCACCATGCCGATGCCGGCTGCGAGCGCGTCAGCGGAGCTCTGGATGCGCCGTGCCTGCCCGTCGATCAGGATCTCGCCCTCGTCCGCCGCATAGGCGCCGAACAGGACGTTCATCAGCGTGGTCTTGCCGGCCCCATTTTCGCCGAGCAGGCCGACGATCTCGCCCGGACGCACCAGCAGATCCACATCCGCGTTGGCCTGGACGGCGCCGAAGCGCTTGGAGATGCCGCGCATCTCGACGAGGGGAGGAGGCATGATGAAGATCGCGTTGCGGTTGATGCGCAGGAAACGCCGCGGCTGGGACCGCGGACGTCAACGACATGCTTGCATGTCGTGATGTCCGCGGTCCCAGCCGCGGCGCCTCTTGTGGATAGGCCTCAGTCCGAGACCGGCGTGTTCTCGTCGACGTCGACACGGAAGGTGCCGGCGAGGATGTCAGCCTTCTTCTTCTCGACCAGATCCTTCACCTCGGCCGGCAGCAGCTTGTCGAACTTGTGATAGGGGGCGAGCGAGGAGCCGCCCTTGGCCATGCGCGAGAAGTCGCCGTAATCCTGGGCGGTGAACACCCCGGCGCGCACCATCTTGATGGCCTGCTGCACGGTCGGGTACATGTCCCAGACCGGGCCGGTGATCACGGTGTCCGGCCCCTGGTCCGATTGATCGGACATGTTGGAGATCGCGTAGATCTTCTTTTCCTTGGCCGCGTCGATCACGCCGAAGCGCTCGGCATAGATGACGTCGACGCCGCCGTCGATCTGGGCGATCGCGGCCTCCTTGGCCTTGGGCGGATCGAAGAAGGAGCCGATGAAGGTGACCTTCTTCTTCACCTGCGGATTGGCTTCCTTGGCGCCGGCAAAGAAGGCGTTCACCAGGCGGTTCACCTCGGGAATGCCCATGGCGGCCACGGCGCCGACGGTGTTGGACTTGGTCATCTTGCCGGCGATCAGGCCCGACAGGTAGGCCGGCTCATGGATCCAGTTGTCGAACACACCGAAATTGGGCTCGGCCGGGCCGGCACCGGAGCCGAACAGGAAGGCGGTCTTGGGGAACTGCTTGGCGGTGCGGCGGGATTCGCGCTCGGCGGCGAAGGCATCGCCCATCACCAGCTCATAGCCGCCCTGGGCATATTCGCGCATGACGCGACCGAAATCGGCAGCCTGGACCTTCTCGGAGAACTTGTAGTCGATGCCGAGTTCCTTCGCCGCCTTGGTGAGGGCGACATGGATCTGCTTGTCCCAGGGCTCCTCGATCGGGGTAGCGAAGATCGCGGCAACCTTGAGCTTCTTGTCGGAGGCGGCGAAAGCCGGCAGTGGTAGCCCGGCCGCGACCAGGCCGGCAGCGCCCAGCCCGATGAAATGGCGGCGCGACAGGCCTGTTTCCCCTTGAAGCAGGCTGCGATCTCTACGCGACATGTCATTCCCCTCTTTTGTCGGATAAAGTTTAAAACGGTTCGAAATACGGGATGGAACGTCTGGTTTGCCAAGCACTTGACGGCTCTTGCCGGAGCAATGTGCCCTGTGGCGCGACGCCTGTCCAGATGGTCAAATCAGGTTGGGCACCGGTCTGAAGACCGGCACACCACTCTTACCCCGCCGCCTTGGGCGCATAGCTCGCCGGATCGAGGCTGGCGGGTCGACCGGGCAGGTCGAGCGTGCTGCGCCGGGCCGGTGTCTGCGCAATCACCTTGCCACGGCGCACGACGGCGAGGCGGGTAGGGCGCATGCGCACGGCCTCGATCGTATCGGCCGCCTGCAGGATGACGAAATCGGCGTGGCAGCCCTTGGCAAGGCCATAGTCTTCCAGCCCCATCACGGCGGCCGGCACCGAGGTCACCGCTTCGAAGGCCCAGCGTATCGCCTCGCGGCTGGTCATCGGCACGGCATGCACGGCCATATGCGCGACATCCAGCATGTCGGCGCCACCGAGCCCGTACCAGGGATCCATCACGCAATCCTGGCCGAGCGCCACGGGAATGCCGAGCGCGCGCATCTCGGGGATGCGCATCAGGCCGCGACGCTTGGGATAGCTGTCGTGGCGGCCCTGCAGGGTGATGTTGATCAGCGGATTGGCGATCGCGAAGATGCCCGCCTCCAGGATCAGCGGCAGCAGCTTGGAGACATAATAGGAATCCATCGAGTGCATGGAGGTGAGATGCGAGCCGGCCGCCCGCCGGCCCAGGCCGAGGCGATGGGCCTCCGCCGCCAGCGTCTCGATATGGCGCGAATGGGGATCGTCGCTCTCGTCGCAATGCAAATCGATCATCAGGCCGCGCTTGGCGGCGATGGCGCACAGCGCTTTCACCGAGGCGGTGCCGTCTTCCATCGTGCGTTCGAAATGGGGAATGCCGCCGACCACGTCGACACCCATGTCGAGCGCCCGCTCGAGATTCCCGGCGGCGGTGGGCGAACGGTAATAGCCGTCCTGCGGGAAGGCGACGAGTTGCAGGTCGAGATAGGGTTTCACCCGGGCCTTGACCTCGAGCAGGGCTTCCACCGCGAGCAGGCGGTCGTCGCAGATGTCGACATGGCTGCGCACGGCCAGCAGACCCTGGCTGACGGCGAGGTCGCAATAGCGCAGCGCCCGTTCGATCACCGCCTCATGGGTCAGCATGGGCTTGAGCTCGCCCCACAGCGCAATCCCTTCCAAAAGCGTGCCCGACTGGTTGAGCCTGGGAAGGCCCAGCGACAGCGTGGCGTCCATGTGGAAGTGGCAGTCGACGAAGGGCGGCGCCACCAGATGTCCGCCGGCATCGATGCGCTGGGCGGCCTCGGCCGCAATGCCCGGCTCGATGGCGGTGATGCGTCCGCCCGTTACAGCGATGTCCTGGCCGGTGCGTCCGTCGGGCAGGGTGGCGTTGGTGACGATGAGGTCGAGCGACATCGAGGCGGTTCCGTTGAAAATCGTTCAGGAAGGAAGGGCGATTGTCATCATGGGCGGTTTGACGGATTCGGCCAATGGCGCAAGCGATCTTGCCCTCAATGCAGTCCACCGAAGGGTAGGTGCTCCGATTTGTCATAGCCGGGCTTGACCCGGCTATCCAGAAGCCACACGTGCAAACCGGCAGGAAGAGCTGGATTGCCGGGACAAGCCCTGCAATGACAAAGGTCGCGTAAAATCGAAGAAGCTTAAGTGAAGCGCCCGGCGCCCGGCCCTCACCCCGCCGGCCTGAACGGCTTGGCCAGCGAGGCCGGGAAGTGCAGGGCCAGGATCTGACGGTTGCGTGAGATCAACACCAGCACCACGATGGTGGCGAGATAGGGCAGGGCCGAAAGCAACTCTGAGGGCACGGCAAGGCCGAGCGCCTGGCCCTGCAATTGCAGGATGGTCATGCCGCCGAACAGCCACGCGCCGAGCAGGACGCGCAGCGGCCGCCAGGTGGCGAACACCACCAAAGCCAGCGAGATCCAGCCCTTGCCGGCCGTCATGTTCTCGACCCAGAGCGGCGTGTAGGCGACCGAGAGATAGGCACCGGCAAGGCCCGCCATCAAGCCGCCGAACAGCACGGCCATGTAGCGGATACGCACGACGGGATAGCCGATCGCATGCGAGGTCTCCGGCGACTCGCCCATGGTGCGCAGGACCAGGCCGGCCTTGGTGCGATAGAGGAACCAGCTGATCGCCGCGAACAGCACGAAGGCGAAATAGACCATCGCGTCGAAGCGGAAGAACATCGGCCCGATCACCGGAAGCTGGGAAAGCATGGGGATGTCGAGCGGCTTCAGGGCCTCGATCGGGGCGCTGCCGAAATTGCGTCCGACAAAGGCGGAGACGCCCGAGCCGAAAATGGCAAGCGCCAGGCCGGCGGCATATTGGTTGGTGAGGAAGGTGAGAGCGAGCACGCCGAACAGCAGCGAGGCCGCGGCGCCGGCCAGCGCGCCGATCAGGATGGCGACGGGCATGGGCATACCAGCCATCACCGCCCAGAAGGCGAAGGCGGCGCCCATCAGCATCATGCCCTCGATGCCCAGATTGAGGACGCCGGATTTCTCCACCACCAATTCGCCGAGGGCGGCATAGATCAGCGGCGTGGCGGCGATGATGGTGCCGGTGAAGATCGCGATGGTGAGGTCCATCAGGCATGCTCCCGCACGGGGCTGAACCGGTAGAAGATGAAGAAATCCGCAGCGAGCAGGAAGAACAGCAGGATGCCCTGGAAGATGCGGGTGAGGGAGGAGGACAGGCCGATGGTGAGCTGCACGCTTTCGCCGCCGAGGAAGAGCAGCGACATCAACAACCCGCCGAGCACGATGCCGAAGGCGTTGAGCCGGCCGATGAAGGCGACGATGATCGCAGCAAAGCCGTAGCCGGGCGAGATCTGTGGAGATAGTTGCCCGAGCGGTCCGGACAGTTCGGCCATGCCGGAAATGCCCGCGGCCGCGCCGCCGGCGAGCAGGCCCGTCCACACCGCCGCGGATTCGCGGAAGCCGGCATAGCGGGCGGCAAGCGGGGCCGCGCCGCTGACCGACATCTTGTAGCCAAGGAAGCTGCGGTCCGTGAACAGCCACATCGCCACCACACCGATCACGGTGAGGATCACAGAGGTGTTGAGGCGATAGGCATCGTCGAAGACGGGAAACATCGCGGCCGGGGGCAGCAGCGCCGTCTGCGGATAGTTGAAACCGGCGGGATCGCGCCAGGGGCCATGCACCAGCCAGGACAGCAGCAGGCCGGCGATATAGGTGAGCATCAACGTGACCAGGATCTCGTTGGTGTTCATCCGCGCCCTGAGGAAGGCGGGAATTGCGGCCCAGGCCATGCCCGCCAGCGCGCCCGCCAGGATCATCAGCGGCAGCAGCAGCCGGCTTTCCGGATCGGGATAGAACAGGCCGACGCCGCAGGCGGCGATCGCCCCGATGATCAATTGGCCCTCCGCGCCGATGTTCCAGACATTGGCGCGGAAGCCGACGGCGAGGCCGCAGGCGATCAGGATCAAGGGTGAGGCTTTCAGCAGCCATTCCGAGACGCCGTTCATCGAGTTCAGCGGCGCGATGAAGAAGGCCTGCAGGGTCTGGAGCGGATCCTGGCCCAGCGCTGCGAACAGAATGGAGCCGACCAGCAAAGTGAGCAGGACCGCGACCACGGGCGCGGCGAGGCGCATGGCGGCGGATGGTTCGGGTCTTTGTTCGATCTTAAAGCGCAACGGAACTGCTCCCACCATTCTGGCCCTGGCCACCGATCCTGGTCATGAGCAGGCCGACCTCCTCGCGATTGGTTTGGCTCCGGACGAGGGGAGGCGAGACGCGCCCCTGGCAGATCACCAGCAGCCGGTCGCAGATCTCGAAGAGCTCGTCGAGTTCCTCGGAAATCACCAGCACGGCCGCGCCCGCACGGCTGAGATCGATCAGCGTCTGGTGGATGAAGGCGGCCGCGCCGACATCGACCCCCCAGGTCGGCTGGGAAACCAGGAACAGGTTCGGCGCCAGCGCGATTTCCCGCCCCACGATGAATTTCTGCAGATTGCCGCCGGAAAGGCTGCGCGCGCTGGCGCGCGGGCCGTTCGCCTTCACCTTGAATGTCTCGATGACGCTGCCGGCAAAGCCCATCGCCCGCTTGCGGTCGACCAGGCCATGGCGCACTAGGTCCTTGCCATGGGCCGTGAGCACGGCGTTCTCCCACAGCGCATGCGGCGGCACGGCGCCACGGCCGAGTCTCTCCTCCGGCACGAAGGCGAAACCGCGCCGGCGCCTGGCGGCGGCATCGAACCGACCGACGGCCTGTCCGCCGAAACGGATGGCCTCATGATCGGCGACAGCCCGCTCGCCGCTGAGGGCGGCGATCAGCTCGGCCTGGCCATTGCCCGAGACGCCGGCGAGGCCGACGATCTCGCCACCATGCACCTCGAAGCCGACATCGTGCAGGGCGACACTCCCCTTGTCGGATGGCACCGACAGGCCGCGTACCTGGAGGACCGGCCCGGCGCTGCGTGTCGAGGGCGTGACCTTCATTTCCGGCAGGGTCGAGCCGACCATCAGACGGGCCAGTTCCACCGATGTGCTCTGCTTGGGCTTGGCGGTGCCGGTCACCCGGCCATTGCGCAGTACGGTGGCGGAGTCGCAAAGCGCCTGCACTTCGTCGAGCTTGTGGCTGATATAGAGGATGCTGCAGCCTTCGGCGGCGAGCTGGCGCAGCGTCTCGAACAGTTTCACCACCGCCTGCGGCGTGAGCACCGAGGTCGGCTCGTCCAGGATCAGGATCTTGGGCGTGCGCAGCAGGCAGCGCACGATTTCGACGCGCTGGCGTTCGCCGACGGAGAGGTCGTGGACCCGCCGCCGGGGATCGATCGGCATGCCGTAGCGTTCCGACAGCGCCGTGATCTGTCCGGCCAGTTCTTCCAGCCGGAAAGGGCCGGGGGCGCTGAGGGCGATGTTCTCGACGACGGTGACGGACTCGAACAGGGCGAAATGCTGGTAGACCATCTCGATGCCGAGGGCGCGCGAACTGGCCGGGTCATGCGCATCGATCGGCCTGCCGTCGCAAAGGATCTCGCCGGAATCGGCCCGGGCCGCGCCATAGATGATCTTCATCAGCGTCGATTTGCCGGCGCCGTTCTCCCCCAGCACCGCATGGATTTCCCCGGGCATGATCGAGAGCGAGATGCCGTCATTGGCAACGACGCCGGGATAGCTCTTGGTGATGTTGCGCAGTTCGAGGCGCGGGGGCATGGCCGGTCCTGAATTGGCTGGACGTGATGGGGTGGGCGCGCAAGGGCCCACCGGAGAGTTGGCCCCTCCGGTGGGAATCTTGCCGATGAAGCGTCAGCCGAGCTTGCCGATCATGCCCTTGACGAACCAGTTCATGCCGCGGATGTCGGCATCCGTGGCCACCGCGCCGGCCGCGACCTTGACGGTGCCTGCCTGGTCCTTGAGTTCGCCCGCATAGGGGTGGACCTTGCCCGAGCCGATGTCGGCCTCCAGTTGCTTGAGCTTGGTGACCACGTCCGAAGGGATGGCTTCGTTGTAAGGCGCCATCTTGACCACGCCGCCGGCGAGGCCATCCCAGCGTGCCTCTGGCTTCCAATTGCCATCGGCCACGCCTTTTGCCGCGCGCACATAGTCGCTCGACCAGTCTATCGTGAAGGCGGTGAGCTGCTTGCCGGCGCCGAACTTCGACATGTCGCTGGCATAGCCGATCGACCAGGCGCCGCCTTCGCCGGCGACCTGCACGCCGGTCGCGGTATCGGTCATCGAGCAGATCACGTCGCAGCCTTGCGACAGCAGGGTCTTGGCGGCCTCCTTCTCCTTGCCGGGGTCGAACCAGGAATTGAGGAAGATCGCGTTGCAGGTGATCTCCGGCTTCACGCTCTGGGCGCCGAGCAGCAGCGCATTGGCGGGGCCGACGATATCGGGGATCGGGAAGCCGCCGATGAAGCCGATCTTGCCGGATTTGCTCATATAGGCTCCGGCGGCGCCGGCGACGAAGGTGCCCTCGTAATATTTGGCTTCGAAGGTGCCGAGATTGGCCAGGTGCACGATGCCGGAGCAATGCTCGAAGGCGATCTTGGGGAAGCGCGGCGCCACCTTCTGCAGCGGCGTGCCATGCGAGAAGCTGGTGCCGAAGATCAGCTTGTTGCCGGACGAAGCAAGCTCGCGGAAGACGCGTTCGGCGTCCTGCGGCATGAAGATGTTGTCGATGACGGTGATCGCGACCTTGTCGCCGAATTCCTTCTTGATCGCTTCGACGCCGAGGCTGTGCTGCTTGGTCCAGCCGATATCGGCGATGGGCGAAACGTAGACGACGCCGATCTTGAGCGGCTCATCCGCATAGGCGCGGCTCGCGAAGCTCCCGGCTCCCAGGGCAGCGCCGGCCATGCCGGAATATTGCAGGAATTTGCGCCTCGTCAGGTCGATCATGATGGCAGTCCTCTGTTGGCTCGGTGAATGCCCGGCTTGTCGCCGAGTCTGTATGGAAGTGTCTATTTCGAAGTGTGGCTATGGCGATGCTTTGCCGCCTCACCATTGCTTTTCTGGGCGGTTTCTCGACGGGTCCGCAAAGTTTCGCTGGCTTCCGGCTCCAGATAAGGCTCAAGGGCTTCGCGGGGCGACAGTTCCGGGAAGACCTGCCTATCCATGATATAGCCGCGCACCACGCTGCGATGATGGGTGTCGATCAGCTCCATCGCCTGTTTGAGGCGCCCCTTCTCGAGCAGGTCGATCACCCGCGAATGATCGTCGATCAGGTTGCAATAGTCGAAATCGGCGGTGACCAGCGAGCGCAGCAGCGTGGTCCGGCGGACGAGCTGGGCATGGATGTCCTGCATCACCTTGTTGCGGCTCAAACGGACGAAGATCGTGTGGAATTCCTGGCCGAGGACATCGGCCAGGGCATCGTTGCCGGCGGCGATGGCCTGGCGCTGGCGTTCGACATGCTGGCGCAATTCGGCCCAGCCGGCCGGACCGAGCCTGTCGCTGAGCTGCGCCGCCACGCCCTGTTCGACCAAGGTCAGCGCGTCGTAGATCTCCAGCGCTTCCTGCATGCCGGGGCGGGCGACGAAGGCGCCGCGATTGCGCTCGATCTGGGCGAGGCCGTCATCGGCGAGCCGGATCAAGGCCTGGCGCACCACGATGCGGCTGACGTCGAAGATCTCGGCGAGCTCCCGTTCGCCGAGCTTGCAGCCCGGCACCAGCCGGTGCTCGATGATGGCCCGGGTCAGGATGTCGGCTATTGCCTGCGAGCGGCTGCTCATGCCCAATACCTCCCGCGCCGGCAGCACGGCATGTCCGAACTGCCTGCACCATATCGGTATTCAATCCTCTCTCCCTGTCAATCAAGAATCATTCTTTGTCGTGCAATTTTTAATTGATTGATATCCAATCCTGTGGTTCCAATGCCCGTAACGGAGCTAGGTTCATGGGGAAGAGCTAGCCGAGGGGAGGGTGCGATGAGCCAAGCAACCCTTTGTAGCGACCAAGTTCTTCTGAACGACTGGCATGTGATTGCCGACCTGGCGAACCTGATACCCGGCAAGCCCTTCCAAACCCGCCTGCTCGGCGTGGCGCTGGATATTCGCAGGGACGACAGCGCCGATTGGCGGGTTGTCCGTCAGGGCGATGGGCGCGCTGTTGTCTCGACCAGCCGCTACGGTTTTCTGTGGGCCTGCCTGGGCGTGGCGGAGCGCGACATCCCCCTCGTGCCCGAAGCCGTGGAGGAGGATCGCTATCTGGTGACCGGTGGCTCGATCGCCGTCCGTGCCTCCGGGTTGCGGGCCGTCGAGAATTTCCTCGACCTGGGCCATCTTCCCTTCGTGCATTCGGGCACCCTGGGAGAGGAACCTCATACCGAAGTAGCGCCCTATAACGTGCGGGTGACCGAGGCCGACGAGATCCTGGCGACCGAATGCAAGTTCTTCCAGCCCTTTGCCTCGCCCTCGGCGGAAGGAGGCTTCTTGGTCGACTATGTCTACAAGGTGATCCGGCCCTATACGGTGGCGCTCTACAAGAGCAATTCCGTGCACAAGGAGCGCTCCGACGTGATCGTGCTGTTCGTCCAGCCGGTGGACGAGGAGAATTGCGTGGCCCACCCCCTGCTTTGCTATGTGAAGGACGGTACAGGCGAGGCTGCCATCCGCGGTTTCATGCAGTTGATCTTCGCCCAGGACAAGCCGATCCTGGAGAACCAGCTGCCCAAGCGCCTGCCGCTCGATCCGCGCGCCGAGACGCCGATCCGGGCCGACGCCGTCTCCGTCCATTACCGGCGCTGGCTCAGGGACCATGCGGTCTCCTACGGCGCCATACCGGCGCGGCTTTGAAGTCTGCGCCGACGCAAATCAAGAGGAACAATGATGATCGAGACACGCTGCAAGGATCCGGTGACTCTCAATCTCTGGCATCCGCTCGCGGCCATGGCCGAGACGGCCGCCGGCAAGGTCGCCGAGACGGTGCTGCTGGAGGAAAGGCTTGGCTATGCGATCGATGAGCGCGGCAATGCGGCCGTCTGGTTGAAGCGACCGGGGCTTGCCGCGAGCGATCCGGTCGATGTCGAAGCCCTGGGAGACACACTGCCGGTCAAGCTAGCCTATGGCTATGTCTGGACCTCGCTCGGCACGCCGCCTGCGGAGCTCTTCCCCATTCCGGAATTCGCCGAACCCGATCGCCGCCGCTTGAATGCCGCCAGTATCGGCGTGAATGTCTCGGCGCCGCGTGCCATCGAGAACTTCCTCGACATGGGCCATTTTCCCTATGTTCACACCGACATCCTCGGCGCCGAGCCGCATACCGAGGTGAAGGAATATGACGTCGAGATCTCTGTTGACCGCGACGAGATCCTGGCGACGCGCTGCCGCTTCTTTCAGCCCATGGCCTCGACTGTCTCCACCGGGGGGGCCGATGTCGACTATGTCTACCGCGTTCCCCATCCCTTCTGCTCGGTGCTCTACAAATCGAGCCCGGCCGACGAGAGCCGGCGCGACGTCATCGCCGTCTTCCTGCAGCCGGTCGACCAGGAGCATGTCCGCGCCCACATGATGCTGTGCGTCCTCGACGAGGAGAACGAGGACAAGGTGATCAAGCGCTTCCAGCAGACCATTTTCGGGCAGGACAAGCCGATCCTCGAAAACCAGTTCCCCAAGCGTCTGCCACTCGATCCCAGGGCCGAGACGCCGATCCGCGCCGACAAGTCGGCGATCGCCTATCGCCGCTGGCTCAGCCAGAAGGGTGTGACCTATGGCGTCATCCCGGCCGCGACCTGACAAAGACCCGATTTTCGGAGACCACTATGCTCGAGACCGCCAAGACCCGCTGGCATCCCATTGCCGCGTCGCATGACCTGCCGTTCCGCCATGTCTTCCATGGCCAGTTGCTCGGCCGCGAATTCGCCGTCTGGCGCGCCGATGACGGCTACGTCAACATCTGGGAGAACCGCTGCCTGCATCGTGGCGTGCGCCTGTCGATCGGCATCAATGATGGGCGCGAGCTCAAATGCCAATACCATGGCTGGCGCTATTCCAACCGCACCGCGGGCTGCACCTATATCCCGGCCCATCCGGCCGATGCCCCGGCGCGCACCATCACCAACCGGACCTTCGCCTCGGTGGAGCGCTACGGCCTGATCTGGTCGGCCGAGGAGCCGATCGGCGAGGTGCCGGAGATAACGGGTCTTTCGGAAGGCAATCTCCTGGCCCTGCGCGGCATCCCGGTGAATGCGCCGCCCGAATTGGTGGCGGAGGGGCTGAAAGCCTATCGTTTCCAGCCAAGCGATGCCTTGGCGGGCTCGTCTGCCGAGGCGGTGGTCGAGGCTGCCAACGGCTTGAGCGTCGCGCTGCGCTCGAAGGAAGGCGAGCACTCGACCCTGGCGGTCTTCTTCGTGCAGCCGGTCGATTCCAACCGCTCCGTCATCCGCGGCGTGCTCGACGTCATTCCTGAAGGCGCCGCCCGGCCGGCGGTGCTGCGCCATCACAACGAGCTCCTGTCGAAATTGCGTGACAGGCTGGAACGCGAGGCGGCTGACCGGCCGACGCCCGCGCTCCTGGAGGCAGTGATCGAGCGGGTCTCGCCCGAGCTTGCCGAAATGCCTGAACTCACCGCGCATGGCCGCAAGGCCACTATTCGCGTCGAGGTGGCGCGCAAATGGCCGGCGGCCGACGGCATTGCCGGGTTCGAACTGCGCCCGGTGAAAGGCCTGCTGCCGACCTTCCAGCCCGGCGCCCATATCGACGTGCATCTGCCCAATGGCCTGATCCGCCAATATTCGATCACCAACGGTCCGGGCGAGGCCGACCGCTATGTCATCGGCGTCAAGCTGGAGCGCGACTCCAAGGGGGGCTCGTCCTGCCTGCACGAGACGGTGCGCGAAGGAGACGTGCTGGCGATCTCCGATCCGCGCAACAATTTCCCCCTGCGCCGGGATGCCTCGAAGACCCTCTTCATCGCTGGCGGCATCGGCGTGACCCCGATGCTGGCCATGGCCCAGGCGCTGCATCACCAGGGGCTGGCGCATGAGTTTCACTATTTCGCGCAGAACGAGGGCCAGCTTGCCTTCCGCGATAGGCTGGATCTTCTGAAGGCGACGCTGGTGCCGCATCTCGGGCTCGGCCCGGAAGCGACGGCGGCGAAGCTGCGCGAAATTCTTGGTTCCTATGACGGCGACACGCATCTCTATCTCTGCGGCCCCGGGCCGATGCTGGAGGCGACGCGGGCCATCGCCGCCGAGCTCGGCTGGCCGGAAGAGGCAGTGCATTTCGAGTATTTCAAGAACACCAAGGAGATCGACGACTCGTCCAGCTTCGAGATCGCCCTGGCGCGCTCGAACATGACGCTGACAGTGCCGGCAGGCCGCACCATCCTGGAAGTCATGCGCGAGGCCGGCATCGACATGCCTTCGTCCTGCGAGCAGGGGGCCTGCGGTACCTGCCTGTGCTCGGTCATCGAGGGTGAACCCGATCACCAGGACGTCTATCTCACCGAAGCCGAGAAGAAATCGGGCACCAAGATCATGACCTGCGTGTCGCGTGCCAAATCCGCCCGCCTCATTCTCGATCTCTAGCGCAACGATAATTTTTGTAGCCGTCATTGCGAGCGTAGCGAAGCAATCCAGTCTCTCGAGTGCGGCTAAGCCTGGATTGCTTCGCTCCGCTCGCAATGACGAAACACCACTCTTCCTGCAAGACTGCAATTCTGGGATATGACCGTGATCAAGCTCTACGACTACGAACTCTCCGGCAATTGCTACAAGCTGCGCCTGCTGATGGGCATTCTCGGCATGGCCTATGAAACCGTGCCGGTCGATTTCTATCCCGGCCGCGAGCACAAGTCTGACTGGTTCCTCAGGATCAATCCGCTCGGCCAGTTGCCGGTGATCGAGGATGACGGGCTGGTGCTGCGCGATGCCCAGGCCATCCTCGTCTATCTCGCCGCCAAATATGATGCCGGGGGTGGCTGGTATCCGCAGGGCAATCCCGCTTTGCTCGGTGAGATCAGCCAATGGCTGGCCTTCGCCGACGGCATCACCGCCACGGCCTCGGCGGCGCGGCTGCATGACGGCCTGTTCTACGAACTCGACGTCGAGGCGGCGCGATCGGGCGCCCATCGCCTGTTCCGTATCCTCGACGAGCATCTGTGGTTCGGCGAGCAGGAAAAGCGCGACTGGCTCTGCAGCGCGCCCCAGCCGACCATCGCCGACATTGCTTGTTTTCCCTATGTGATGTTGTCGGAGGAGGGTGGCATTCCCCGCCAGGACTATCCGGCGATCCGCCGCTGGTCCGACAGGGTCAAGCGTATCAAGGGCTTTTCGGTGATGTCTGGCGTCTTCCCCGCTGGCCCGGCGAAAGCGGCGTGACCGGCACGCCGCTTTCGGTTTTCTTCAGCCCGCCACCAGCACCGAGGTCTCGGCGAAGCGGGTGACGTCGATCAGGCCCTTGTCGGAGATGCGCAGCTCCGGGATGACCACCAGCGCCAGCAGCGAATGCTGCATATAGGCGTTGTTGAGCGTGCAGCCGCATTCGCGCATCGCCTCGACCAGCCGGCTCGCCTTCCCGGCCACGATCTCGGCCCGCTCGTCAGACATCAGGCCGGCCACCGGCAATTCGACCAGGGCGAGCTCCCGACCCTCGCTGATCATCACGATGCCGCCGCCGACCTCACCCAGCCGGTTGGCGGCCAGCGCCATGTCGCGCTTGTTGGTGCCCACCACGATCATGTGGTGGCTGTCATGCGCCACGGTCGAGGCCATGGCGCAATCCTTGGTATAGCCGAAGCCGGACACGAAGGCGTTGACCACCTCGCCGGTGGCGCGGTGGCGCTCGACCAGGGCGATCTGGCAGACATCGTTGGCCCTGTCCATGCCGACGATGCCGTCCTCGACCGGCAGCTTCCTTTCCAGCGCCTTGGTGGGGGCCTGGTTCTCGACCACGCCGATCACCCGGGCCGTGATCTCGGAGGCGCCGGGTGCGGCGATGTCGAAATCCGGGGCCTCCAGGCGCTTGCCGAGCCGCACCGTGTTGCAGGCACTGTCCGGATAGGCATAACGGGGGATTTCCGCCGTCAGAGCGCCATGCTCGGCCAGCAATTCGCCGCGGGCGAACACCATCTCGACCGGCAGCGCCGCGAGGTCCGAACTGATGATCAGGTCGGCGCGGCGGCCCGGCGCGATCGAGCCGAGCTCCCGTTCCAGGCCGAAATGCTGCGCGGTGTTGAGCGTCGCCATCTGGATGGCGGTGACAGGCTTCAGGCCCTGGGCGATGGCATGGCGCACCACCCGGTTCATGTGGCCGTCATTGACCAGCGTGCCGGAATGGCTGTCGTCGGTGCACAGGATGAAGTTGCGCGGATCGAGGCCGCATTCGGTGATGGCCTTGACCTGGGCGGCGACGTCGTACCAGGCCGAGCCGAGGCGCAGCATGGCGCGCATGCCCTGGCGCACGCGGGCGATGGCGTCGTCCAGCGTGGTGCCCTCGTGATCATCCGCCGGGCCGCCGGCCGCATAGGCGTGGAAGGCGCGGCCGAGATCGGGGGAGGCGTAGTGGCCGCCGACGGTGAGACGGGCCGCCTGGGTGGCAGCGATCTCCGCCAGCATCTTGGCATCGTTCGAGGCGACGCCCGGGAAGTTCATCATCTCGCCGAGCCCGATGATATTGGGCCAGGACAGGGCCTGCCTGACATCTTCCGCGCTGAGTTCGGCGCCGGCGCGTTCCAGCCCTGGTGCGCTCGGCACGCAGCTCGGCACCTGCACCAGGATGTTGATCGGCAGGCTTTGCGCCTCGTCGTTCATCAGCTTGACGCCGGGCAGGCCGAGCACATTGGCGATCTCGTGCGGATCGATGAACATGGTTGTGGTGCCATGCGGGATGACGGCGCGCGCGAACTCGGTCACCGTGACCAGGCCGCTTTCGACATGCATGTGGCCGTCGCACAGGCCCGGCACGAGATAGCGGCCGGCGGCGTCGACGACCCTGGTCTCCGGGCCGATGGCGTGGCCGGCATCGGGGCCGACATAGGCAAAGCGCCCGGCCGAAACGGCGATGTCGGTTCCCGGCACGATCTCGCCGGAATAGACGTTCACCCAGCGCCCGTTGCGGATGACCAGATCGGCCGGCGTGCGGCCCATGGCGACGTCGACAAGCCGGGGCGCGATTTCAGACCAGGGCTTCAGCATGTCCTGCTGTCCTTTCAATTCGGAGAAGTGACGGGCGGGCGTCGAGGCGCCCGCCCGCGCGGATCGTCAGGCCTGCACCTGCAAGACCAGCATGGCCGCGAGCACCGCCACGAACCACATCACCGGCCTCACTTCGCCTGGCTTGCCGGCGAGAAGCTTGAGCAGCACATAGGCGATGACCGCGAGCGACAGACCGAGCGTGATCGAGAAGGTGAGGGGAATCAGCACGATGGCGAGGAAGGCCGGGATGGCGTCCTCCATGCTCGACCAACGGATGCGGCCCATCGGCTCGGACATGAACAGGCCGGTGAGGATCAGCACCGGCGCCGTGGCGATGGCCGGGACCAGGGAAAGCAGCGGCGACAGGAACAGGAAGGGCAGGAAGAGCAGGCCCGAGACCAGCGCGACCAGGCCGGTGCGGCCGCCCTGGGCGATGCCGGCGCCCGATTCCAGATAGACCGTGGCCGGGCTGGTGCCGAGCGGCGCCGAGATCAACGCGGCGACGGCGTCGACATGCATCGACTGCTTGACGTTGCGCGGCATGCCGTTCTCGTCCTTGAGGTCGGCAGCTTCGGCCAGGCCGAGGAAGGTCGACAGCGCCTCGACGAAATTCGTGAACAGGAACACGAAGATGAAGGGCGCATAGGCAAATTGCAGGGCGCCGAGCAGATCGATCTTGCCGACGAAGCTGAAATCGGGGGCGGCGGTCAGCCCGCTCCAGTTGACCAGCGTGTGCAGGTCGGGCGTGCCGGCATTGAAGGCGGCGCCATCGCCCCACCAGCGCCCGATCGGGATGGCGAGAAGGGTGGTGGTGATCATGCCGAGCATCATGGCGCCGGGCAGCCGGCGCACCACCAGCGCGACCGTGACGATGAAGCCGGCGATGAAGGTGAGCGTCACGGGCGAGAAATGCGTGAGCCCGACGATGGTATCGGCATTGGAGACGATGAACTTGGCGTTGACCAGGCCGATCAGCGCGATGAACAGGCCGATGCCGCAGGCAATGCCATAGCGAAGGTCTGTCGGTATCGCCTCGATCACCGCCGTGCGCAGGTCGAGGAGCGCCATGATGGTGAAGAGCACGCCTGCCCAGAGGACGCAGCCGAGCGCGATCTCCAGCGGCACCTTGGCGCCGAGCACCATCGTATAGGTGAAGAGGGCGTTGATGCCCATGCCGGGCGCCACCAGGATCGGGCTGCGGGCATAGAGCCCCATGGCGCAGCTGCCGATGAAGCTGACCAGCACGGTGGCGGTGACGCCGGCCGAGAACGGGATGCCGGCCGGCAGCAGGATCGCGGGATTGACGACGATGACATAGGATGCCGCCAGGAAGGTCGTCAGCCCGGCCAGGATCTCGGTGCGAACCGTCGATCCGAAGTGCGATATCTGGAAGTAGCGGTCGAGTGCGGCGGCGAGCCAGGATTGGCCCTCGCCCGTTCCCCTTGCCTCGACATCGGTTTGATAGCCCATTTCTCCTCCCCTCAGAATTATTGTCGTTATGGAGCCGGGCAGAGGCTGTCTATGCCGCTGCCCCGATGTCGTTACCCGCTGCTTGGATCAGTGGCGAGATCACCTTCAAATTCACGCAGTCGACCACGCCCAGATCGGTGATCGCATAATCGGGAATCGCGGTGATCTGCAGCACGAACATGTACATGAACGGCCAGGGCAGGTCGCAGCCGAGGCTCCGTACCGCGTCGTCGAGCCGCAGTTCCTTCTCGGCCATCGCCGCGGGGTCGATATCGGCGACGATGCCGCCGACCGGCAGATGGAGGAATTCGAGCACCTTGCCGTCGCGCACCACCACCTGGCCGCCCTGGTTGGCGATGAGATGGTTGATGGCAACGGCCATGTCCTCGACATTGGTGCCGATGCAGATGATGTTGTTGTCATCGGGCGCGGTAGAACTGGCCATGGCGCCCGCCTTCAGGCCGAAGCCGGAGGTGAAGGCGACGGGGCGGTTGCGCGTCTTGCCGTAGCGCTCGACCACGGTGATGTACTGCACGTTCTGGCCGATATCCGCCTGGATGCGGCCCTCCTTCACTGGCAGCGACACGTCGCGCCGCGTGCGCACGAAGATCTTCTCGGGCGTCACCGCGATCGCCAGGACGTCGGCGCTGTCGCCGGAGCCGCTGAAGGGCACCGCAATCTCCTCGGGTTTGATCGGCTCGAGCTTGATCGAGTGCAGCAGAGCCTCGCTGCGCGGCGGCGGCGCGAGCTCCACGGCCATGCTGCCGTCGCGCGCCGCCAGGGCGCCCTTGGCGATCACCGCCTCGATCTTGAAGTCGCGCAGGTCGTTGACCAGCAGGATGTCGGCTGCCCGGCCCGGCGAGAGCGAGCCGACCTTGTCGTCGATCCTCAGGGCATCGGCCCCGTTGATCGTCGCCATCTGGATCGCCGCCATCGGGGAGATACCCATGGCGATCGCCATGCGCACCATGTTGTCGAGATGGCCGCGCGCCAGGATGTCGCTGGCGACGACGTCGTCGGTGCAGAAGCTGATGCGGCGCAGCGCCTTCACGCCCATTTCGGTGACGATGCGCAGATTGTCGGACAGGAAGTGCGAGATCGAGGATTCGCGCACCACCACATGCATGCCGGCGCGCAGTTTCTCCAGCATCTCCTCGGGCGTGTAGCTCTCATGGTCGGCGCGTACGCGGGCCTGCTGGTAGGCGTCGAGCCGGGCGCCGCGCGTCATCGGGCAGCAGCCGAGCAAGGGCAGGCGGCTGGCCTCGGCGATCTCGATCGCCTTGAGCACGTCGGCATCCTCTTCCTGGATGAACTCGCGCACCGTCTCCCAGATGCCGACGCATTCCGGCCAGTGATGGGTGGCGAGGTGATCCTGCGGGCCGAAATAATGGCCGACGGTGGAGCGGGGCATGGTGTAGGGCGTCTTGCAGGGTGCGCCCCAGAACACTTTCAGCGGTGTCTGTCGTGCCTCGTCGAGGAATTCGCGGGCCGCGGCCGGGCCGCCCACCACGATGATCTGGTCGAGGCCCGTGACGATCGAGGTGGTGCCGAGCGGCACCACGGCCTTCGCGAAGCTGGTGATCGAGAGCTTGGAGCATTCGACATGCAGATGGCCGTCGATCATGCCCGGGCAGAGATATTTGCCGCTGGCATCGATGATCTCGGTCTCCGGTCCGACATGGTCGGCGATGTCGCCGACGGCGATGATGCGGTCGCCGAGAATGGCGATGTCGGCCTGGTAGATCTCCTCCGACACCACATTGACCAGCCGGCCGCCGCGAACCGCCAGGCTCGCCTTGGCACCGTGCCCCGACGCGGCGCGAATGAACTCCCGTATATCCGTCACTGAAACCTCCCTGGATTGGGAGGGAGTATTCCGGCAGAGCATCGTTTACACAACTGGCCGAATTGGGCTATCCGATGAACTGATCGTCCAATTCTTTGAACGAAATTGAGGCCGGCATGGATCTTTCCATCATCGATTGCTTCGTGAAAGTCGCGGATGCCCGCTCGATCTCGGCCGCCGCCCGGCTGCACCGCTTGCCGAAATCGACGCTCAGCCACCGCATCCGCCAGCTCGAGGACGAGTTCGGGGTCGAACTCTTCGTGCGCGAGGGCCATCACCTCCATGTCACCGATGCCGGCTCTGAATTGCTGCGCCATGCCCGGCGCATCCAGGCGAGCTGCGAGGATGCGGCGACGGCGATGGCGGAGATGCGCCACGAGGTGGCCGGCACGCTGCGGGTCGGTTCCACCGGCGAATTCGGCACGACCATCACCTCCGAGCTGCTCTTCGCCTTCCGCCAGAACTATCCGCAGGTGGTGCTCGACGTGGTGTTCCTCACCTCGCGCCAGCCCTTCTCGGATGTCACCGAACTCGCCCTCGACGGCATCTTCCATTGGGGCGAGCCGTCTGAGATCGACTATGTCAGCCGCCGCCTGGCGACGGCCTCCTACGGGCTCTATGCCAGCCCCACCTATCTCGACCGCCACGGCCTGCCTGAAACGACCGACGATCTCGCCCGCCATCGCGGCCTGATCTTCCGCCAGCCCACCCGCCCGCAATCCTGGTATCTCGCCGATGCGCAGGGCACCGAGACCGACATCCTGCCGCCGGTGAGCTGCATGACCAACGACTACTGGACCCTCAAATATTTCGCGGTGGCCGGCGAGGGCATCGCCTATCTGCCCGGTTTCTTCGTCGAGACCGAATGCGAGCACGGCCTGCTCGCGCCTGTCTTGCCGCAATGGCGTTCGCCGGAGACGGCGATCAACCTGATCTACTCCCGGCGCCGCCACGTCTCGCGCCGTTTCCGGGCCTTCGCCGATTTCTGCGCCGATTTCTATCGCGACCGTGAAAAGGGAAGGGTTCCCCGCTACTATGTCGAGCGGGTTGGCTGATCCCGGGGCGATCAACTCTTTGAAAAGACAGGAAAATGCTGTAAGAGCCTCGGGCGCTCGGTGGCCGAGGCCCTCCTGATGGGCGCTGCGAGCGCAAAAGAGCAACGAAAGCAGCATGTTGGACAGAGACTTTTCCATCGCCCCGATGATGGACTGGACGGATCGTCATTGCCGGTTCTTCCATCGCATCCTCTCGGCGAAGGCCTTGCTTTATAGCGAGATGGTGACCACCGGTGCCGTTATTCACGGCGACCGGCAGCGTCTGCTCGGCTTTTCGGGCGAGGAACATCCCATCGCCGTGCAGCTCGGCGGTTCCAATCCGAAGGACCTGGCCACCTCGGCCCGTATCTGCGCCGATTTCGGCTATGACGAGATCAATCTCAATGTCGGCTGCCCGTCCGACCGCGTGCAGGAAGGGCGGTTCGGCGCCTGCCTGATGGCGGAGCCAGAATTGGTGGGTGAATGCGTTGCCGCCATGAAGGCCGCCGTCGACCTGCCCGTCACCGTCAAATGCCGCATCGGCATCGACGAGCAGGACCCCGAGGCTGCACTCGATCGTATCACCGCCACCGTCCGGGCCGCCGGCGTCGACGCCCTGATCGTGCATGCGCGGAAGGCCTGGCTGAAGGGCCTGAGCCCCAAGGAGAACCGCGACGTGCCGCCGCTCGACTATGGCCGCGTCTACAGGCTGAAGAAAGCCAACCCTGACCTCAACATCTCCATCAATGGCGGCATCAAGGCCGTCGAGGAGTGGGGCACGCATCGAGCCTGTCTCGATGGCGTCATGGTCGGGCGCGAGGCCTATCAGAATCCCGAGATCCTGCTGGCTGTCGATCCCACCCTGTTCGGCGTGGCGGCGCCGGTTGCCGACGGCTTCGAAGCCATCGAGGCGATGGCGCCCTATATCGAGGCGCAGCTGGCGCAGGGCGTTCGGTTGAGTTCGATCACCCGTCATATGATCGGCCTCTTCCCGGGCCGGCCGGGCGCGCGGCTCTACCGGCGCCATCTCGCCACCGAGGCGGTCAAACCCGGGGCCGGGCTCGAGGTGCTGTTCGAGGCAGCCGCGCATGTCCGCCGCGCCATCGAGGCCAAGGCCGCCTGATCGCCGATCGCACGCCGCTCCCGCCAAAGTGAATCGCCTCGTCCCGCCGGAGCGCTATGCTGCCTCATCGGGGACGCAGTTGCGTCGCGGGGGCGCGGAGTTTGCATCATGACGAAACCCTATCGGCTTGCCGGCCTGCTGGCGCTTGCCTTCATCCTGCCGGCCCAGGCGCAGGAGACCCCGCGCAAGATCTTCCGCGGCACGATCGAAGCGATGGACAGCAAGGGGCTCAGCCTCAAGACCAAGGACGGCCAGAGCGTCTCGATCCATCTCACGCCTGACTGGAAGGCCCGGCTGGTGGCGCCGATCGGCGTGGAGGCCATCCATGCCGGCAGCTTCATCGGCACGGCGCAGATCCCCCAGGCGGACGGCTCCGGAAAATCGCTGGAGGTCCATGTCTTTCCGCCCGGCGTCAAGAGCGGCGAGGGCGAGCGGGACTGGGATTCCCAGCCGGGCGCCCGCATGACCAACGGCACGGTGGGGGGCGAGGTCGTCTCGACGGACAAGGGCAGGGAGGTCACGCTCAGCTTTCCCGGCGGCAGCCGCAAGATCGTGATCCCGCCGCAGGTTCCCGTGGTGCAGTTCAATGCGGCCGAGCGGACGATCATCAAGCCTGGGATTGCCGTTTTCGTGGTGGCCCAGCCCGACGGCAAGGACTGGCGGACCAACAGCGTGGCCACCGGCCAGAACGGCGCCGCGCCGCCGATGTGACGACAGTAGGAGCGCGGACATCGCGACATGCTGCATGTCGCGATGTCCCCTCTGCTTACCAACCGACAATGTCTTTACAAGAGCGGACAAGATGTCCGCGCTCCAGGGAGGAGCCGCTAAACGTCGATCACCATGCCGTCCTCGGCAAGGTCGAACAGGGTGCGGTCGACCTTGTCGCGATAGGCCAGCATGGTCGGGCCCATATGGGTGAGCACCACGCGTTTGGCGTTGAAATCGCCGCGGCGGGCCAGCAGGCGATTATAGTCGAGATGGGGCGGGGTCTCCTCGATGGCGAAGCATTCGAGGAAGAGCAGGTCCGCGCCGTCGGCGATCTGAGGCAAGACCTCGGTCCATTCGGTATCGCCGGAATGGACGAAGACCTTGCCGTCGCCTTCCAGCCGGACGGCTGTGGCCGGCGCGCCGCAGGGATGCACCACCTCGACGGTACGGATCGTGAAGCCCTGGGCTTCGCGCTGCGTGCCCGGCGCCATTTCCTCCACGCTCCAGGCAAAGCTCCAGGGCGTCTCCATGGTAGCGCCGGCAAACAGCGCCTCGATGGTGGTGGACAGGCGCTCGATCGTGCCGGGGGGGCCGATGATGCGCAGCGAACGGGTGCGCTTGCGGACCCATTGGGCATCGAGCAACAGGAAGGGAATGCCGCCGAAATGATCGCCATGCAGATGGGTCAGCATGATCAGGTCGATCTGGTCGGGATCGATGCCCATGGCGCTGAGCGCCGTCATCGTGGTCGCGCCGCAATCGAGCAGGCAGATGGTACGACCCTCCTGCGCATCCTCGATCTCGACCAGGCTGGCGGTGTTGAACCGTCCGCCCGATCCGAAGGCATCGCCACAGCCGACCACCGTCACGCGCATGGCAGGACCTCCTGCCGCCGGGGCGCCGCGAATTGGAGGGAGCGGAAAAGGATCTGCCTCATGCCGAAGTCTGTTCTATTTCGATAACAAGCCTGGCCGATCGGCGAGGCTTCAACCGGGTGATGCGCGTCAAGTCATCCACCGGTATGAACCGAAAAGTCCTGGAACTTCAACTTAAAGAAAGCAGGCAAAACCGGCGAGAATGAGCCGGGGGCGGCCAGCCCACGAAATGCCGAAACTGTCTGTGCGAAAACGCACAAAGCGAATGGCCTGAAACGCCGCAGGCACTTGAGATCCTACGGATTCCTTTCGGTCGAATCTTGTGGTTCGGCCGGGGCGAATCCGTCTGGGTCAGAACTTGCGGGCAGTCGGCTCGACCACGATGCGGAAGGGGCCGAGATCACTGTTGCCGCGCGCATCGACATGGCCCTTGACGGTGGAACCGAAGCCGCTCTGCTGGCCGAGGCCGCTCTGCTTCCTGAACCCGTAATCGGCACGGAACTCGCCGCCCACCCTGATGCACATGCCGGTATCGGCCGAATAGGCGAAGCCCTCGCCATATTGGCTGCAGCGGGGATCGGTCTTCTCGCCGGCAAAGCCAGGCGCCGTAAAGGCAAGCACGGCGATGGCAGCACTGATCGTCCTGAACATGAATAGGCTCCTAAAGCGCCTTGCGATTGGGCGGATCGCCCGGAAATCGTAAGGACGCGTCGAAACAAAAGTTAGAGCAAAGCAGGCATTCTTGCCGAAACATACCCGACTCTAGCAGCGAGTCAGGCCTAGCGCCCGATCGTGACCACTTCGCGGCAAAGCTTTTCCGGCTCGAACACGAGATGTAACGGTTTGTTACATCCAGTCGTCGTGCCGCCCCGCTTGTACCATCGAGCGCAGCTCATGCCTTGTCGGTGACACCCGCCTGCGCGAAGGTCGCCATGCCGGTATGGCAGGCAAGAGCAGCCTTGATGAGGGATACCGCCAGGGCCGCGCCGGATGCTTCGCCGAGTCGCATGTCGAGATCAAGCAGCGGCTTCTTGCCCAGGCGAACCAGTACATCGCCATGAGCGCCCTCGGCGGAGACGTGCCCGGCGATGCAATGGTCCAGCAAGGCGGGATCCATGGCGTGGAGAATGGCCGCGGCGGCGCAGACGACATAACCGTCCAGCACCACGGGCACGCGCTGGCTGCGGGCCGCCAGGATGGCGCCGGCCATCGCCGCGATTTCACGGCCGCCCAGGCGCCGCAGCACTTCGAGGGGGTCCTTGAGATGGCTGCGGTGGAATTCGACCGCGGCCGAGACAGCCGCGATCTTGCGGGCGAGGCCGGCATCGTCGACACCCGTGCCGCGACCGACCCAATGAGCGGCTTCTCCGCCATAGAGGGCGTGATAGATGGCGGCGGCGATGGTGGTGTTGCCAATGCCCATCTCACCCAGCACCAGCAGGTCAATGCCGCCGGAGACCGCCTCCATGCCGAAGGCCATGGTGGCCGCGCAGGCCTTCTCGTCGAGCGCTGCCTCGCAGGTGATGTCACCGGTGGGGATGTCCAGGGCGAGGTCGAAAACCTTGAGGCCGATGTCGAAGGTCGAGCAGATCTGGTTGATTGCGGCGCCCCCGGCCGCGAAATTCTCCAGCATCTGGCGTGTGACTTCCTGCGGATAGGGCGAAACGCCCCGGGCGACCACGCCGTGATTGCCGGCGAAGATCGCCACCAGGGGGCGCGAGACGGTGGGGGAGGGCGTGGCCTGAACGGCAGCGAGCCATTCGACGATGGTCTCCAGCCGGCCGAGGCTGCCCGGCGGCTTGGTCAGTTGACCGTCACGCTGCTTCACACCCGCCACGGCGTTGGCGTCGAGGGCGGGCATGCTGCGGGCGAGCTCGCGGATGTCGTCGAAGGGCAGGGCGGTGCCGGCAAAAGCCATTGGGATGTTTCCAATGTGGGAGAGATGATTTGCCGCGCTTATAGACCGATGACCGCGCGGCGGAAAGGTCGCGTGACGACGGTTGATGCCCCGGTCTCGACACGGGGGAGGAAGCAGGAGCCGGGCTGTGCGAGCCCGTCGCACCGTTGATTTGATGGGTGCCAGCATGGCATGCAGGTTGTCGTCATGATGCATTCCTCCTTTCTCGCCAGCGTTCCGCAGGCTCTGCGCTTCTGGTCGCGTTTGCCGTTGCCCGTCCTGTCCTTCGAGGCCGATCCGCATGGCCGGCCCGACATGGAGCGGCTGGCGCCGGTGACGCCGCTGGCCGGGGCCGTGCTCGGCCTGGCGGCCGCCATCGCACTGGTTATCGCCCATCTCGTCGGCTTGCCTGCAACGGTTGCCGCCATCTTCGCGGTCGCTGCCCTGGCGGTGATGACCGGTGCCATGCATGAGGATGGGCTTGCCGATGTCGTCGATGGTTTCGGCGGTGGCGGCACGCTCGAGCGCAAGCTGGAGATCATGCGTGATTCGCGCATCGGTGCGTATGGAGCGACCGCCCTGATGCTGGCTCTCGCCGCCCGGGTGTCGCTGCTTGCTGCGTTGCTGACGGCGACCGGCGATATCTGGCGCACCAGCCTGGTTCTGGCGGCTGCCGTCGGCACTTCCCGCATCCTGGGGCTGTTGCCGCTGGTTTTGCTGGGGCCGGCGCGCCCGGATGGTGCCGGCGCTTCGGCAGGCCGGTTGACCGGCCATGCCTGGCGCTCCGGCGCCGTCCCCGCCATGGTCGCAACGGCTTTGCTGGCCTGGGCCGGAACCGGCCATTTCATGTCGGTTCTCGCACCCCTGGCGGGGCTTGCGGCGGCCTATGCTGTCACGCGGCTGGCTGAACGGCAGATTGGCGGGCAGACCGGCGATGTCTGCGGTGCTGCCGTGATGCTCGCCGAAATGGCAATCCTGGCAGGCGCTCTGGCGCCTCTGGGCTGGCATGTCTAAATTATTGATACCTCGCTAGCCGGATTGTGAACGCCATGCAGATCACCTCCACACCTTGCGTCGCCATTTGCCGCATCGATGCGGCGAGCGGCTTCTGCATCGGTTGCGGACGCACCAGCCTGGAAATCGGCCGCTGGGTGGAGATGAGCGAGGAGGACCGCCTGGCGCTGATGGCGAGATTGCCGGATCGCTTTGCGCAAACGCCCGCCTTGCAAGCCGCCCGCGATGCTTTCGACGCCATGATGGCGGCGCGGCGGCGGACCGGGCGGCGCAATCGCGTATGAATGCCACATTTGAATGGCTGAACTCCCTGTGGGCGGTTGCACCAAATCGCCGGCCACTTTGGGGAAGCATCGAGGAGATGGCATGATTCGGATCGGCGCTCTCATCTTGGCTGCAGCTTTCGCCGCCTTCACCGGCGGTACGGCCTCGGCAAGGGAGTGGAAATCCATCCGCATCGCCACCGAGGGCGGCTATCCGCCCTTCAACCAGCTCGATGCCAAGGATGAGCCCATCGGTTTCGATGTCGATATCGCCAAGGCGCTCTGCCGGAAAATGGATGCGGCCTGCAGTTTCGAAGTCCTCGATTGGGATGCCCTGATTCCGTCCTTGAACGCCGGCAAGGTCGACGCCATCGTCTCCTCCATGTCGATCACGCCGGAGCGGCGGCGCCAGGTCGCTTTCACCAATCGCTATTACGATCGACCGACGAGCTTCGTGGCGCGCAAGGACAGCAAGATCGCCGCCTGGGACGCGGCGGGGCTGAAGGACAGGGTGGTCGGCGTCGTCGCCAACACGGTGCAGGCTTCCTTCCTGCAGGCGGAGATCCAGGCAGGAGGCGCCCAGATCAAGCTTTATGGCAACCAAAGCGAGGCCAATGCCGATCTTGTGACCGGGCGCCTCGATGCCGTGCTTGCCGACAAGCTGATGCTGGCCGGCTGGCTGGGCAAGCCCGAAAGCACCTGCTGTGAACTGAAGGCCGATGTCGACCTGGCGAAATATGCCAGGTTCTTCGGGGAGGGCGAGGGGATCGCCCTGCGCAAGAGCGATGTGGATCTTGCCGAAAAATTCAACAAGGCGATTGCCGATATCGTCGCCGATGGCACCTACAAGACGATCAACGACAAATATTTCCCCTTCTCGATCTATTGAGCCCAGCAGTTGCTCGAGCGTTTTGCGATTTGGTGGAAACACCAAGAATCGCAAGGACGCCTTAGCCAATCCTTTGGATTAGCCTGGGAACACGGAGCCGGAACAAATAAGCGTTCACGCTTGCACGTACTTTGCTCTAGAAGCGCTGGGATAAAGGAGTTCTTGCGATGAAAGTGGCGTTTCTCGGTCTCGGCGTGATGGGCTTTCCGATGGCGGGCCATCTGACCGTAAAGGGCGGCCATCAGGTCACCGTCTACAATCGTACGCCCGCCAAGGCGCAGGCCTGGGTAGAGAAATACGGCAACGCCTCTGCGCCGACCCCGGCCGAGGCAGCCAAGGATGCCGACATCGTCTTTGCCTGCGTGGGCAATGACGATGATTTGCGCTCGGTGACGACTGGGCCGCAAGGCGCCTTTTCCGGCATGAAGAAGGGCGCCATCTTCGTCGACCACACCACAGCTTCCGCCGAGGTCGCGCGCGAACTCTATGAAGCGGCCGGCAAGCTTGGCCTCGGCTTCGTCGACGCTCCGGTTTCCGGCGGGCAGGCCGGCGCCGAGAACGGTGCGCTCGGGGTGATGTGCGGCGGCGATGCCGACGTCTATGCCCGGGCCGAGCCGGTGATCGCCCATTATGCCAAGGCTTGCCAGCTCATGGGTCCTTCAGGCGCCGGTCAGCTGACCAAGATGGTCAATCAGATCTGCATCGCCGGGCTGGTGCAGGGCCTGTCCGAGGGCGTCCATTTCGCCAACAAGGCCGGCCTCGACCTCGAAAAGGTGATCGGCGTGATCTCGAAGGGCGCCGCGCAATCCTGGCAGATGGAAAATCGCTGGAAGCCGATGCAGGAAGGCAAGTTCGATTTCGGTTTCGCGGTCGACTGGATGCGCAAGGATCTGGGCATCTGCCTCGAAACCGCCCGGGCGAACGGCGCCCAATTGCCGGTGACGGCCCTGGTCGACCAGTTCTATGCCGAGGTCCAGGCCATGGGCGGCCGGCGCTGGGATACCTGCAGCCTCGTCGCTCGGCTCGAAAAGCCGCGCAGTTGATCGGGCGAGGATAGGAAAGCCGCACGCATGAAGACCCTTGAGGATATGGGCTCGCCGCCGGGTTTCGATGGCGAGCCGGACTACAATGCCGAGACAGACGAGGAAGAGGGCAAGCTCTATGAAAGCCTGATGCTGGCCACGGCATCCGGGCTCGACGAAGCTGTCGCCAGCCTTGTCGCCTTCCTGCAACGCCATGTCGGTGCCGAATTGGAGACGACTTCCGAGGATGTCGCCGGTGTGCGCAGCTGGGTGGGGAGAGCCCAGACGGCAGCACAGTCGGTGGATGCGCAATTGACCGACTTCGGAGACTATCGCGGCGGCTATCTGCGCCTCGTCTCCGATTTGGATGGCTCGCGATCTTGACCGGGAGAAGCGACGCCTGACAGGAGGTTTCGCCACCGAGGATTGTTCGCCCGTCGGCATTTTGCTAGAGCGTTTTGCGATTAGGCGGAATCATCTCGAATCGCAAAGACGCGTCGAACCAAAGAGCGAGAGCAAAGCAGCGTTTCCGTCTAAACGCGCTTTGCTCTAGAGGCCTTGTTTCATCCGTTTCACGGGAGCCGGACATGAGAGGCCTCAAATCGTCGGACCGCTAGGCCGCAACGACATGTCGATGTTGTTGCGGCGTTCTGTCCGATCCCATCCGGTTTCGCACTGAAGAGGCAGACCGCCGCCGAATGTTTTCATTTGAGCGGATGTTTCGTCATGCCTGCCAAAAACCCCGTCTGGGGCCATGCTTTGCCGTCGGCCCTGTTGCTGATGGCCCCCTTCGATATCCTCGCCTCCCTGGCCATGGATATCTATCTGCCCATCGTGCCCATCATGCCGGCGACGCTGGAAACCAGCGTCGCGGTGATCCAACTGACCCTCAGCCTCTATATGGTGATGCTGGGGGCCGGGCAGATCGTCTTCGGGCCGCTGTCCGACCGCACAGGCCGCCGGCCGGTGCTGATCGGCGGTGCCGCCCTGTTCCTGCTTGCGTCTCTGGGACTTGCGGCGAGTTCCAACGCCGCTGTCTTCGTGGCCCTGCGCTTCCTGCAGGCGGCCGGCGCCTCCGCCTGCCTGGTGGCGACCTTCGCCACGGTCCGGGACGTCTACGCCGAACGTCCCGAAGGCGCCGTCATCTACAGCCTGTTCAGCGCCATGCTCGCTTTCGTGCCGGCCTTGGGGCCGATTGCCGGGGCACTCATCGCCGATCGATTCGGCTGGCGGGCAATCTTCCTCACGCTGGGACTGTTGATGGCCGCCGCGTTCGCCCAAGCGGCATGGCGCTGGCCCGAGACCCGGCGAGAAGCGGTCGAGGTCGCTCGGCGTCCGGCCACTACGGTTCTCTCCAGCTATGCCTTCTGGACCTATACGGCGGCCTTCGGCACGGCGATGGGGAGCTTCTTCGTCTTCTTCTCCACCGCGCCGCGGGTGCTGATCGACAGGGCCGGCTATTCGCCCCTGGCCTTCAGCCTTGCCTTCGCCACGGCGGCCGTCGCCATGATGGTCGCAACCCGTTTCGTGCCAGGCCGTGTCGAGAGCTGGGGACGCCTGGGCTGCCTCAGGCGGGCCATGGCGACGATCCTGGCGGGCGCCGGCCTGCTTGCCTTGGGCGAGATGGTGGAAGCGGCATCCTGGTGGAGCTTTCTCGCGCCGATGTGGGTGATCGCCGTCGGCATCGTCCTCGCCGGCGGTGTCGCTGCCAATGGTGCGCTCCAGGGCTTCGATGACATCGCCGGTGCGGCTGTTGCGCTCTATTTCTGCGTGCAGAGCCTGATGGTCAGTGTGGGCGGCACCTTGGTCGTCCTGGTTCTGCCGGGGGATACCGCCTGGCCGCTGGTGGCCTATGCCGCCGGCATGGCGAGCCTGGTTCTTCTGCTTGCCGGAGCAAGGCGGGAAGGGCTGTCGAGGATCGACGTCGAGAATTCCTCTGCGGGCTGAAGCATTTTGCTCCGGCCCGTCTTGTTCTCGTCACAAAGGCTTCCTATATAGCCTTCCAAGGGTGATCCGGCGGACGCGTCGGGTGCCTGATCGAAAGGTAGCCCTACCACGGATGTACTGGGGGGTGGGCCGATTGAAATGAAAGGGCCGGCGTTTCGCCTTCGGGTTTGATCCTGGCCTTTGTCGCAAGGCAACCCCGTCAGCAATGGCGGGGTTTCGTTTTTCTGGCGTCTTAGAGCGTTTTTCCAGAAGAGTTGATAGACTTTTCGAACAAGAAAACGCGTCAAAACAAGAAGCTAGAGAAAGATGCAATTCGAGGTGACCCCGTCGAACCGCAAAACGCTATAATCTTCGAGCGCCGAAGCGCTCACTCCTTGCGAATGAGGAAGAACCAGGCGAGATAGCCGCCGACCGCCAGGGCAATCAGCAGCATCACGGTCTGCTTGGTATCGGCGCTCAAGGCCGCGTCGCGTTGCGCCTGGGCGTAGCGGCTCGCCATTTCCGGGTTACTGCTGACATAGATGGCGGCAATGCCAAGTATGGCGACCAGTACCAGCAAGGTCCAGCGTGAACGAAACAAATCAAATCCTCAACTTCAGCCTGGCTGCATTCTCGGCCGGAATGCCGGCGATTTCACGTTAAGAAAGCGCAATTCTGGAACACAGTGTGCTCATGCATGAACTTCTTTGCTCGAGTTCCTTGTTTCGACACGTCCTTGCGCTTCCGCTAAATCCCAGAAAGCTCCGTCAGCGCCCCTGGAACAGCGGCGCCCGCTTGGCCAGGAAGGCGGCGACGCCTTCGGCAAAATCGTGCGAGGCGCCCGCCTTGCGCTGCAGCGCCGCTTCCAGGGCCAATTGGGCATCGAGATCGTTGTCGGCGCTGGCCAGTACCGCTTCGCGGATCATGCGGAAAGCCAGGGCCGGGCCCAGGGCGAGCTTGGCAGCAAAGGCCGCGACGTCGTCGCGGAAGCTGGCATCCTCATAGAGCTTGTAGACGAGGCCCATGCGCAAGGCTTCCTCCGCCGGCACCGCCTCGGCGGTCAGCATGAGGGCGAGCGCGCGCTTGGGGCCGATCAGGCGCGGCAGCAGCCAGGTGCCGCCGGCATCCGGGATCAGGGCGATCTTGGCGAAGGCTTCCTGCAGGGTCGCCGATCGCGACGCCAGCACGATATCGCAGGCCAGGGCGATGTTCATGGACGCACCGACGGCCGGCCCGTTGAGTGCCGCGATGGTCGGCTTTGGAGAGCTGACGATCTGCTTGATCAGGGGATTGTAGTCCCGTTCCAGGGCGGGGCCGAGGTCGATGTCACCCCGGCTGTCGCGCGGCAGGTCCTCGGTGAGGTCCTGGCCCGAGGAGAAGGCGCGCCCCTCACCGGTGAGCACGATCACCTTGACCTCGTCATCGGCAATTGCCGCTGAAAGCGCTGTTCGGAGTTCGGCGTGGAGGTTTGCCGTAAAGGCATTGAGCTTCGTGGGGCGGTTCAGCCTCAGAGTGCGTACCGAACCCACATTCTCCACCACCAACTCGCTCATGCCGTACTCCCCGCTCAGACACCCTTTTCCAGCGCCGCCTCGATGGCCCGCCGGCGCCGCATTTCGCGTCCGGCAGCATAGAGGCCGCTGAGGATGATCAATATCATGCCGGCACCCGCCCACACATCGGGTAAATCGCCGAAGACCGCAAGCCCGGCCAGGACCGAAAGCGCGATGGCCGAATAGCGGAACGGGCTGACGACCGAGACATCGGTGCCGCGATAGGCGGCGATGACCAGGGCATGCCCGCCGACAAGACTCAGGCCGCCCAGCATCAGGAGCGAAAGGTCGGCAAGGAGGAGCGGCTGCCATTCGGATACGGCCGAGCCGGCAAAACCGGCCAGGGAGACGATGGTCGTGGTGCCGAGCGTCACCAGCAGGGTCGGCACGCTGGCGCCGATGCGGTGGGTGACGAGATCCCGCAGCGCCGCCAGCACGGCGCAGGCCAGGGTGGCCAGGACATAGATATTGAGGCCTTCCGTGCTCGGGCGAGCCACCAGGATCACGCCGGCAAAACAGACGAACACGGCTACCCATCGCCTGGCGTCGACCTTTTCCTTGAGCAACAGCGCCGACAAGGCCAGCAGCAGGATCGGCGCGATCTGGCCGATGGCGGTGGCGATGCCGAGCGGCACATGGCTGAGGCCGAGAATGGAGGCGAAGGCGACCACGCTCTCCATGCCGCCGCGAGCGGCGACCCGCCATTGCCAGATCACGCGGAAATGGCGCTGAAGGCCAGTGGCCAGGATGAGGGTGAGCACGAAGGCCGTCGCAAAGACGCCGCGAATGGCGATCACCTCGCTGACGGGCATGCGGGCGGTGGCGAGCTTGGCGACGGAATCGTTCACCACGAAGCAGGCCATCGCAGCGATCATCAATATGATGCCGCGCTGATTGGCCCGTTGGCGGCCGAGATCGGCCTGGGTAAATGCAACCGTGGTCATCAGGCGATGGCTTCCTGCGTATGCCTCGATCTGACGAAGAGCAGGGCTAGCCCGCTTGCCACGATCATCACCATGCCGGTTATGGCGAGCCCGTTCGGCACCTCGCCCCAGACCAGGAAGCCGCCGATCACCGCCCAGACGGTGAAGCTGTAGTAATAGGGCGCCACGATCCCGGCCGGCGCCCTGCGGTAGCTCAGGAAGATCGCCATCTGGCCGAGCGTGACGATGAAGCCGGAAGCGGCCATGGTCACCCATTGATCGAGCGAGGGCGGCATCCAGCTCTCATGGATCAGGGTGGCACAGCCGGTGGCGAGCGTCAGCACTACGGTCGTGGTGGTGAGGACGACGAAAGTGGGAATGGTGGAGGGCGTACCGCGAGTGAGCAGGTCTCGCGTTGCCACCATCATGGCGGTCACAAAGGCGTAGAGCGCCGCGGGTGACAGGCCTGCGCCGCCGGGCTGTGCCACCAGCAGGGCTCCGAGAAAGCCGGTGCAGACCAGAGCGAGGCGGACCGCGCCGATCCGCTCACGGAAGATCACGGCCATGGCGACGATGACCAGCAGCGGTGCGGTCTGGCCGATGGCGATCGCATCGGCGATCGGCATGGCGGACAGGGCCGCCATGTAGAAGAAGGTGGCTGCCGCCTCGAGCATCGCGCGCAAGATGGCACGCCAATGCAGGGCGCCACCGAGCTGGCGCATCTGCCCGGTCGCGACTAGCAGGAGGCTGCAGGACACCAGCCCGAAGAAACCGCGCATGAACAGGACCTGGAAGGGCTGCAAACCCTGCGCCGTGAGCTTCATCAGGCTGTCGCTGACGACAAACAACCCTGTCGCGAGAACCATCGCGACGATTCCGGACCAATGCGATTGTGCGGGCGGCATGGAGGCGCAATCAAAAGATCGCCGCCGGCAGGCAGCGGGCAATCAGGAGGTAAGAGAATAATACTTACCTATACTTTGTCTGAGGATTTGGCAAAGACAAACCGAGGGAATCTCAAGAAAAGCGCCCGAGGCTGAACATGCCAAGGTCGAGACGGCTGCTGCCCGTGGTGGCGAGCTCGGCGAGGGCCTCGCCGACGGCGCTGGCGAATTTGTAGCCATGGCCCGAACAGGGCGAGGCGACGATGACCTGCTCGTGGCCGGGCAGGGTATCGATGATGAAATGCTCGTCGGGCGTCATCGTATACATGCAGGCCTTGAGGCCGAGCAGGTCGCCATTGGCGCCCGGAATGTGCTTGGCGAGGCAGGCTCGCAATTGCTCGCGATGCCGGGGCGAAGGCTCCCGGTTGGGCGTGTCGGGGTCGTAGGCTTCGCCGCCATAATGCGGGGAGCCGAGCTTGAATCCCGGATGCTGCCAGAGCGGGAAGCCGTAGAAATGCCCCTCGTCGGCTTCGAGCGTGAAAACCGGGAAATGGGAGAGGTCGAAGAGGGAGGGCCGGGCAGGGGCGAACCAGCCGAGTGTCTGCAGCACCACCTCGGTCGAGCGCTTGAGCGCGGGCACGAGTTCCCCGATCCAGGCACCGGGCGACAGGATGAGCCTGCCGGCTTCGTAGCTGCCCTGGTCGGTCGTCACGCGCACCCCGCCATCCGCTGTCGGCTCCCAGCCCAGCATGGCTTCGCAGCCGTGAATCTCGGCGCCGTGATGCAGGGCGAGTGCCGTATGGGCGAGGATGGCCCGCTCGGAAGCCACGAAGCCCGACTGGGGCTGGTAGAGGCCGATATGATTGCGGTCGAGCGTGAAGGGATAGCGTGCCTCGATGGCGTCGCGATCGAGCAATTCGTGCTCCAGGCCATGGGCCTGGCTGGCCTCGAGTGCCTTCTCGACGATGCCGCTGCCCTCATGGGCGATGTCGAGCGCGCCGACCTCGAAGAATAGCGGCTCGCCGGTGAGCTTGCCGGTCTCGATCCACAACTCCCGGGCCCGCTGCACCAGGGGCACATAGGCTTCGCCCTCGAAATAAGCGAGGCGCAGGATGCGAGTCAGGCCATGCGAGGAACCCATCGCATGGCCGATTTCGAATTTCTCGAGGCCGAATACACGCACGCCCCGCTTGGCGAGCTGATAGCAGGTGGCCGATCCCATGCCGCCGACACCGGCGACGATTACATCAAAGGTCTTGGACATTATGGGAGACAAGTGGAAGGCAAACCGGCCGAGTCTTCAACCCCTGGGAGCGCGGACATCCTGTCCGCCCTTCCTCGCCTGCGGGCGTAGCGTTTCCAAGAGCGGACATCGCGACATGTCTTCATGTCGCTGAGATGTCCGCGCTCCATCATCCCCCCGTCACGCTCATATGCCTGCTGACGGCGGGCTGCCTGGTACGCCGGTCGATGACGAAGTCATGTCCCTTGGGCTTGCGGGTGATGGCGCGATCGATGGCGGCGTTGAGGAGATCGTTGGCCTCGGAAGCACGCAGGGGCGCGCGCAGATCGGCGGCATCTTCCTGACCCAGGCACATGTAGAGCGTGCCGGTACAGGTGACACGCACCCGGTTGCAGCTTTCGCAGAAATTATGGGTCATCGGCGTGATGAAGCCGAGGCGGCCGCCGGTCTCGCGAACGCGCACATATCGGGCCGGGCCGCCCGTATTATAGGGAATGTCATCCAGCGTGTAGGTGTCGAGCAGCTGGGCGCGCAGCACCGAAAGCGGCAGATATTGGTCAACCCGATGCCCGGTGACGTCGCCCATCGGCATCACTTCGATGAAGGTGAGATCCATGCCGCGGCCATGGGCCCATTCGATCAAGCCGACCGCTTCGTCCTCGGTCATGCCCTTGATCGCGACGGCATTGATCTTCACCGCAAGGCCCGCTGCCTGGGCCTTGTCGATGCCATCCATGACCTTGGCGAAATCGCCCCAACGGGTGATCGCCTTGAAGGCGGTCGGATCCAGCGTATCGAGCGAGACGTTGATGCGCTTGACGCCGCAATCCTTGAGTTCGGCGGCGTAGCGGGCAAGTTGCGAGCCGTTGGTGGTCACGGTGAGCTCATCGAGCCGGCCACTGTCGAGATGGCGCGAGATCGAGCGGAACAGAGTCATGATATCGCGCCGCACCAGCGGCTCGCCGCCGGTGAAGCGCAGCTTGCGAACACCCTTGGCGATGAAGGCGCTGCACAGCCTGTCGAGCTCCTCGAGGGTGAGCAGGTCCTTCTTGGGCAGGAAGGTCATGTCCTCGGACATGCAATAGACGCAGCGAAAGTCGCAGCGGTCCGTTACGGAAACACGCAGGTAATTGATCGCGCGCCCGAAAGGGTCGATCATTGGCGGCATGTCCGCCATGGCATGATCATCCAGCACGTTCATACTCCCGGAAGCAAGGCGCTCTTGAATGAAAGCCTCCCGCTCCAACTCCCTGTTTCGATGCGTCTTGCGACGGTTGGCAAGGCACCGGATCGAAAAACGCTTCAGGGGCATGTCCCCTTTGGTATTCTTCTAAGCCGACGACGGCACAAACACCAATGATAGTCTAGGCAAACTGCCATTATGTCGCAGAGTCTGAGCCGAATGCTCAAACAGCATCGGTTTGAGTTTGCGGCTTGCGCAGCATCCACCTTCTCCTTATGTGGCGATCAGAACAGAAAAGGGAAGATGCCGTGAGCGGAGACGTCGCGAAGGCCTGGCCGACCGAATTGCGCCTATCCAAGGACAAGAAGACCCTGACCGTGAGTTTCGACGACGGCCAGTCCCATATGTTCAGCGCCGAGATGCTGCGCGTGATGTCGCCGAGTGCCGAGGTGCAGGGCCACAGTGCCGCCGAGCGCAAGACGGTGGGCGGCAAGATCAATGTGGCCATCCTGGCCCTCGATCCGGTCGGCAACTATGCCGTGCGCATTTCCTTCGACGACATGCACAATACCGGGCTCTACACCTGGACCTACCTGGCGGAGCTCGGCCGAGAGAAGGAGAGCCGCTGGGCCTCCTATCTCGCCGACCTCAAGGAGAAGGGCCTGTCACGCGAAAGGCCGGGGCAGCGCTGAGTGTTTTCCGCCTTGACGCTATCCCTCACCCTCACCCGAGTCGGGGAGGGTGAGGGAGCGATTGCTACTTCGCTCGCCTCAGGTAGGGTCCTCGCGATGCAGATCGTGGATGGCCATGCCGCCTTCCGCATCCGTGGGAGGCAGCAGCCATTGGCGATGGCGCAATGTGCGCTGGGTGTCCTCCAGCCCCATCTCCCAATGCTCGCGCATCGAGGTGCCTGAGAATTCATAGTCCTTGGCGTGTCCCTCGTAATTCTTGTGCTGGTAGATCAGGTGCACGATGTTGACGAGGCCGAGCTTGGCATGGCTGTCGATGAGCGCCTGTTCGTCCCGCGTCAGCAGGTCCTTGGGCACGCGCTTCAGCGCATCGATCAGATGGGTCTTGATGCCGTGGATACGCCGGAAATTGTCGGTGTTCTGGCGTGTCCGGCTCGAATACATGATGTCCTTGTGGCGCGAGAGCACGTCCGGCATGCTGCGGGGCAGGGTGCCGCGGGCGCTGAAGAGATCGACCTGGAAGACCAGCGAGCTGCGCTCCTCCTCCTGGTCGAGCAGATATTGCAGCGGCGTGTTGGAGACGATGCCGCCGTCCCAGTAATATTCCCCCTCGATGCGGATGGCAGGAAAGGCGGGCGGCAGGGCGCCCGAGGCCATGATGTGCTCGGGGCCGATGCGGATCTCGTCCGTGTCGAAATAGACGAAATTGCCGGTGCGCACATTGACGGCGCCGACGCTGAGGCGCTTGCGGCCATCGTTGAGGATGTCGAAATCGATCACCTCTTCCAGCGTCCGCTTCAGGTCCGAGGTGTCGTAGAAGCTGGTGGCCCCTTCAGCGCCCGGAAGCTCTAGCCAGGGATTGGGCAGGCGCGGCTTGAAGAAGCCGGGCTGGCCCTGCGACATGGTGATCCAGGAACTGGTGCGGTTGCGGATGTCGCGGAACAGATCGCCTTCCGGCGTATAGGCCCAGATCTTGCGGCCCGAGATCGTCTGCCAGAACTGCTCGAGCCGCTGCAGTCGGTGGCGCGGTTCGTTGCCGGCAATGATCGAGGCGTTGATGGCGCCGATGGACACACCCGAAAGCCAATTCGGTTCGCAGCCGGCATTGGCTAGCGCCTCATAGACCCCGGCCTGGTAGGCACCGAGCGCACCGCCGCCCTGGAACACCAGGGCGATGCGATCATATTGCGCCGAGATCTCCTCGATGGTGGCGCGCGCGGCCTTGTCTCTATTGCGTTCGAGCACGATGGAAACTCCGATCAGGCATAGCGTTTTGCGATTTGGTGGAATCACCAAGAATCGCAAAGACGCGTTGAACCAAAGACTTAGAGTAAAAAAGCGTTCACGCTTGAACGCGCTTTGCTCTAGGCTGGATCAGCGGGCGGCGAGATAGTCGTGCACCACCTCGCCGAGCCCGAGCGTGAGGTCGGCGACGAAATGCACGGCCGAGACGACTTCCAGCACCGGCAGGCGGCTGACATCGGCCATGACGTGGGCGTGCAGCTCCAGCGCGGCGGGGGCCGTCCAGGCTTCCTTGAGCGTCACGTCGGTGAGGTGATAGCGAACGAGTTCGCAGATCCGTGGCGATCCGTCGACATGCGGGATGATCTTGACGAGGAAGTTGGGCGCTCCGAGCGAGTCCAGCACGGCCTGCCGATCGGCGGGGCGATGCTTGTAGCCCATGGTGCCGGTGGCGCACAGCACGCTGCCGTAATGGAGCGTCCCGACGATGACCTCGCCCTCATGCACGATCTTGGGTGTCGCCAGCTTCTTGGGAAAGCCCCACAATTCGCGCCCGCCGGCGATGGGAGCGTCGTCGTCCAGATACATCGAATGGACATAGGCGCCGTGCTGACCCTTGAACCGCACAGGAATGACCTGTCCGGTCTCGGTATAGTCGCCGAAGCCGGTCGAGTCGGGCATGCGGATGAATTCGTATTTCACCAGCGGCTCGTCGATCTCGAGCGGGGCGGGCACCACAGCTTCCAACGCCTCGCGCGTCGTGCGGTAGGTGATGATGATGTATTCGCGGTCGAAGAAACGGTAGGGGCCGGGCGGGAAGGAGGGGTTGGTCAGCGGCATCGCATAGGCGCGCTTGACGACTTCGGCTTGATCCACGGGATGTCCTTCATGAAAAGCGGGGAGGATCTCGGCCTATGTTGCATGGCAGCATGACAGGTCCATGTCCGCTGGAGCAAAGCGCGTTCATGCCTGAACGCCTGCTCGCTCCCACTCATCGTCCCCGAGCGTCTTTGCGATTCTGGGTGATCCCGTCTCGTTGCAAGGCGCTCTGGGAGCCGAGGGCCGGTGTAATAAAGGCGACATCTGGCCATGCCAGCTTCCGGGCCGGCGGTCCTGTCCGCCGCACCTTCCCACCTCCTGCCTGACGAGATGAACATGGCCCAACTCTCCTCCCGCAATGCCCTGGTCACCGGCTCGACCAGCGGCATCGGCCTCGCCGTTGCCCGAGCCCTGGCGGCCGAAGGGGCCAACGTCACCATCAACGGTTTCGGCGACGCCGATGCCATCGAGCGCGAGCGGGCCGGCATCGAAAAGGATTTTGGCGTGAAGTGCCGCTACAGCGGCGCGAACATGATGGTTGGGGCCGAAATCACCGCCATGATCCACGAGGCCGAGGAGGCTTTCGGCAGCCTCGACATCCTGGTCAACAATGCGGGCATCCAGCATGTCGCCCCGATCGACGAGTTTCCCGACGACAAGTGGGAAGCGATCACCCGCATCAACCTGATCGCCTCCTTCTATGCCATCAAGGCAGCGATTCCCGGCATGAAGCAGCGCAAATGGGGCCGCATCATCAATACGTCATCGGCCCATGCGCTCGTGGCTTCGCCGTTCAAATCCGCCTATGTCGCCGCCAAGCATGGCGTGACCGGCCTGATCAAGACGGTGGCCCTCGAAGTCGCCGAGCACGGCATCACAGCCAATGCCATCGCCCCCGGCTATGTCTGGACACCGCTGGTGGAAAAGCAGATTCCCGATACGATGAAGGCGCGCGGGCTGACCGAGGAGCAGGTCAAGCATGACGTCCTGCTCGCAGCGCAGCCGACCAAGGAATTCGTCACGGTCGACGAAATCGCGGCCGTCGCGCTTTTCCTGTGCAGCGATGCCGCCAGGCAGATCACCGGTACCACCCTGCCGGTCGACGGGGGCTGGACGGCGCAGTAGCCCAGGGTCATCCCGGACGCGATGCGGCACGTAGTGACGCTTCGCAGAGCCGGGACCGCAGGAGGAGAGAGACGCTCTATTCGGAGCACGGTCCCGCGTCTGCGACGCAGCATTACATGCTGCATCGCGCGCGGGATGACGACGATTGTCAGCCGCGGATGATCACCACCCTGGTGCCGACCTTCACCCGCTCGTAGAGGTCGGTGACGTCGTCATTGGTCATGCGGATGCAGCCCGACGACACGGCCTGGCCGATGGTCTGCGGCTCGTTCGAGCCATGGATGCGGTAGAGCGAGGATCCCAGATACATCGCCCGGGCGCCCAGCGGGTTCTGGATGCCGCCGGCCATATAGGCGGGCAGGTCCGGCCGGCGCTTGCGCATCTGCGGCGGCGGCGTCCAGCCAGGCCATTCGGCCTTGCGCGAGATGCGGTGCACGCCGCCCCATTCGAAGCCCTTACGGCCAACGCCGACGCCGTAGCGCATGGCCGTGCCGTCTTCGAGAACAAGATAGAGCCGCCGTTCCGGCGAATTGACCACGATGGTGCCGGGCTTCTCGCGGCCGCTATAGCTCACTACCTCGCGCGGGATCGGCGAGACGGCGGCGACGGCGCCTGCATTGGCAGGTTCGCGCGGGCTGCCGAACAATTTCTCGAAGATACTGGCTGCGTTGGCCGAGCTTGAGGCGATGCTCAAGCTCGACACCAAGACCAGGCCTGTCAAAAGACGACGCATGATGAAGCCCCGAATGGTTTGATCGAAATTCTTCGATCTCACTTGAATGAACAGAGCCCCGATCTTCGGATTCTTCAACTGGTGGACGACTGTCAACCGCTAGTCTTCACGCAAAAATCAAGGCCTGTGTCCTCTCAACAACACTTGGCCGAAACATGCTGTGCGTATCGGCACAAGATCTCTCAAGCATTGGTGCCGCCATCGATGGTATAGGCGCCACCCGTGGCATATTGCGCCTCCGGACTTGCCAGCCAGGCGACCAGGCCAGCGATCTGCCCGGGCTCGCCATATCTGGGGATCGCCATCGCGGCCCGTGCCTGGTCGGCGCGTTCGGTGGTGGCGGGGTTCATGTCGGTATCTGTCGGGCCGGGATGAACGATGTTGACGGTGATGCCGCGCGGGCCGAGGTCCCGGGCCATGGCTTGGCTGAGGCCGGTCAGGGCCGCCTTGCTCATGACATAGAGACCGATGCCGGCGCGCCCGACGCGGCCGACCAGGTTGGAGCCGATGGAGATGATGCGCCCGCCTTCTGCCATATGAGTGGCGGCGGCCTGGGAGGCGACGAAGGCACCGCGCAGATTGGCGGCTATGATGTGGTCGAAATCTTCGAGGGTGACTTGTTCCACGGTGCCGCCAGTGAAAATGCCGGCATTGTTGACCAGGATGTCGAGGCGGCCGAACGCGGTGGCTGCCTGGTCAACGGCGCTACGGACGGCGCCGGCGTCGGCGCTGTCGGCCTTGATCGCCAGCGCACGCTGGCCAGTGGCCCGGATCTGCTCGGCCACGGCGTCGGCGCTGTCGGCCCGGCTCGCATAGGTGATCGCGACATCGGCGCCCGCTTCCGCCAGCTGCAGGGCGATGGCTGCGCCGATCCCGCGGCTTCCTCCAGTCACGATGGCTGCCTTGCCCGACAGGGTCTTGATCATGAGGATCTCCTTGGTAAGATGTTCACCTTACCTAGCAGATCGCATAGGTACGATGCAAGGCTTACCTTGGAGGTTGCTCATGGCCGATCGCGAAGGCCATCCCGAGCCGGAAGAAATGCAGTTCGGCAAATTGCTGGCGGCGCTGGCCGATCCGCTGCGCCGCCGCGTGATCGCCGAACTGGTCCAGGCACCCGACGGCACGGCGCGGCACTGCGCCTCCTTCGGCTTCGAGGTCAGCAAGGCGACGCTGACCCATCATTTCCGCGTGCTGCGCGAGGCGGGCCTGATCTGGCATTTCGATCGCGGCAACAGCCGGGCTGCCAGCTTGCGCCGCCAGGACATCGAGACGCGCTTTCCTGGCTTGCTGGCTCTGGTTGCGGCAGAGGAAGCTTTGGCCAGATCTTGACGTAGACTGGCAGTCGCGACAGTTCCCTGCAGCGGCAGGCATGGCCTATCAGGATCGCATCCAAGCAAGAGGAGACGATCATGAGCCTGGTCAGCGCCATCCCAGCGGCCCCATCCCACCTTGCCATCGCCCATTTTGAGCGCCGGCTGTCGGTCGAGACCGATTGTTCGGACGTGGCCCAGGCGCTTGCCTCCGGAGAGCAGGATTTCGTACTGCTGCATGTCGTCGGTTCGTCGGAGACCTTCCGCCGCCGGCATGTTCCGGGTGCCCTTCATCTGCCGCATCGCGAAATCGATGCCGGGCGCATGGCGCAGTGGCCTGACGATACCCTTTTCGTGGTCTATTGCGCCGGCCCGCACTGCAACGGGGCCGACCAGGCGGCCCTCAAGCTTGCCCGGCTCGGCCGTCCGGTGAAGGTCATGATCGGCGGCCTGACGGGCTGGGCCGACGAAGGCCTGGCCTTTGCTAGCGATGGCGCTTGAGCTTGGGGGTCTTCGGGCTCGTCCTAAGGCCCACCGCCTCGATGTCCTTCGAACGAACCGAGAAAAGGCCGGGATAGAGCATCGTGACCCCTCATCCGCCTGCCGGCACCTTCTCCCGCAGGGGGAGAAGGAGGCTTTTTCTGACTGCGCAGAGCAAGCCTATCGCCTTCTCCCCTTGCGGGAGAAGGTGGCGCGAAGCGCCGGATGAGGGGTTGCACAGCTCCATCTGGACTTCACACCACAACATCTTGACCAGGGTGCCTCTACGGCCCTGCCTTGAACAGGGCGAACTCCTCCGCCGTCACGCGGTCGAGATGCTCGCGATAGGCATTATAGTGGCGGTGCAACGGGCCGATCCGGCCGAAGGAGAGGTCCGCCTCGCGGCCGGGAGGAATGGGCACCAGGGCGATGGCCGCCGAGACCGGCGTGAGCTGCGTGCCGCGGCCGGCGCGCAGCGACGTCAGGATACCGTACATCTCGCCGGTATTCATCGGGCGACCGACCACCGCCACCCGGTATTGCCCGCTGATCGACGTCACCAGATAGACATGGCCGGACTGGTTCGGCACAGAGACCTCACCCTGCTGGTTGAATCCGGTGTCGAGGCGCTCGGCCTCGCGGAAGATCAGGCGGGAGGCGCTGTCGCTCCAGGTGATCTCGGTGCGATAGGCAAACACCGCCCCGGCCTCGCCGAAGGAGGGGCGCAGCGTGAGGTAATTGCCGGTGAGCCAGGATACGGCCGCCTTGGTGTAGGAACCCAGATGTTCCGGCGCCGTGCCGCCACCCTGGAGGGCAGCCGGGGCGGAAGCGTGATCGGCATGACGCAGGCCGGCGCCGAGGGCTTCCTCCAATCGAATGACGGTGGCGAGCGTGAAGGGACGCCGCCCGGAAAGGGCCTTTTCCAAGGTCGACAGGCTGATCTTGGCCTTTTCGGCGAGGGTCTGGCGCGAAATGCGCCGACGTGCCAGGGCCTCGCGCACCGCGAGCGTGATCTGGTGGGCTTGTTCGCTGGAAAACTCGCTGTCCGACGTCACGAAACCGGTCCTATAGCGCCGCCGACATGGCTCTGCGCACAATCACGTACAAAACCGGACATTGCCGCAGGAGTCCACAGCCGGCAAGGCGATTTGTGACGGTTTATGCCTAACAAACGCAGTTAATGAAGCTCGTACGCACAGTCCTCGCGGGAGCAGAACGGAACCAGGCCACACGAGGCCGGATAGCGTTCAACGAGGACGACATGCACATGAACCAAGCGGTTGCCGGCCGCCAAACCGGCAGACGACGGCACCCTCATTCCGGCATCGGTCGCGCCGCGCTGATTGCGTTGGCCGAACGTTTCCTCATGGCGGTGCTGGTCCTTGTAACCTTCCTCATCTTCGTGGTGGGTGCGTATGCCGCTCCGCGCATCACCGTCGACGACGTCAAGGCGGGGTCCCTGCTGATGCGCACGGACGATCCCGGCTCCTATGTCGAAGCCGTGAGGACGGCCACCGACGTCCAGCTCAGCGTCAGTGGCCCTACCATTCGCGCCACGCTGACCCAGATGTTCCACAACCCGAGTAAATCCTGGGTCGAGGGCATCTATGTCTTCCCGCTGCCCGACGGCGCCGCAGTCGACACCATGAAGATGGTGATCGGCCAGCGCGTCGTTGTGGCTGATATCAAGGAAAAGCAGCAGGCCAAGCTGGTCTATGAGCGTGCCAAGGCCGAGGGCAAGAAGGCGGCGCTGGTCGAGCAGCAGCGGCCGAATATGTTCATGAACTCGATCGCCAATATCGGCCCCGGCGACACGGTGGTCATCCAGATCGAATATCAGGAGCCGGTGCGCCAGGCCGACAATACATTCTCTCTCAGGGTGCCTTTGGTGGTGGCGCCACGCTTCTCGCCGAGCGAAATCGGCGCCGGCTCGGCCCAGACCGTGACCTTCCAGGACAAGTCGGGCTGGGGCGCTGTCGCGCCGGCTCCGAAGTCAAGTGAGGTGCCGCAGGCGCCCGTCCTCGATCCGCGCGAGAACGCGCCTGTCAATCCCGTGCAGATCCGCATCGATCTCGACGCTGGCTTTGCGCTGGGCGAGGTGAAGAGCGCCTTTCATCCCGTCAAGATCATCGACAAGGGCCCCCAAGCCCGCCATATCGAGCTGGCCTCGGGGCCGGTGCCGGCTGACCGCGATTTCGAATTGACCTGGCAGGCCCAACCTAGCCAGACGCCGAGCGTCGGCCTGTTCCGCGAGAAGGTCGGCAGCGACGACTATCTGATCGCCTATGTCACGCCGCCCAGCCTCAAGAGTGCGCAGGCCGACCAGCGTCCGCGCGACGTCACCTTCGTGATCGACAATTCCGGCTCGATGGGTGGCACCTCCATCGAGCAGGCCCGGGCCAGCCTCGCCTATGCGCTGGGCCGCCTGACGCCATCGGATCGCTTCAACGTCATCCGTTTCGACGACACCTTCACCAACCTGTTCGGCGGCACGCTGGCGGCCACGCCCGAGAACATTGCGCGGGCCCAGGATTATGTCTCGCGGCTCCAGGCCAATGGCGGCACCATGATGGTCGCGCCCATGCTGGAGGCCCTCAAGGACGACCATACCGACGAAAAGGGCTTTCTGCGCCAGGTGGTATTCATCACCGATGGCGGCATCGACAACGAGCAGGAGTTGTTCGACGCCATTGCCTCGCATCGCGGTCGCTCCCGTGTCTTCATGGTCGGCATCGGCTCGGCGCCGAATTCCTACCTGATGACCCGTGCGGCCGAGCTCGGCGGCGGCGCCTTCATGCAGATCGGCTCCGTCGACCAGGTGCAGGAGCGCATGACGCAACTGGTCGACAAGCTGGAGAGCCCGGCGATGACCAATGTCGACGTGGCCATCTCGTCTGGCTCCGCTGACGTGACGCCGCGCATCCTGCCCGACCTCTATCATGGCGAGACCCTGGTGCTGGCGGCCAAGGTCAAGCATCTCACCGGTGAGGTTGAGGTGCGCGGCCTCATCGACGGCAAGGGCTGGTCCGTCTCGCTGCCGGTTGCCGGCGCGGCCGAGGGAGCCGGCATCTCCAAATTGTGGGCACGCCGCAAGATCGACGATACCGAAGTGGCGCAGACGCTGCGCCAGATCAGCCGCGAGGATGCCGACAAGCGCATTCTGGGTCTCGCCCTCGACCATCACCTCGTTACCCGCCTCACCAGCCTGGTGGCCGTCGACAAGACGCCGATCCGCCCCCGCGGCGTGCGCCTGTCCCGCTCCGACGTGCCGCTGAACCTGCCGGCCGGCTGGGATTTCGACAAGGTGTTCGGCACCAAGGGCGAGACGGTCTCCGATCGCGAGCAGCGCCAGGCCTTGCTCGATCTCGATGGCAGGAAGGTGCAGACCATCGACGCCTCGCGGGCGATCAGTCTGCCGCAAACCGCCACCGACGCAGAGCTGCGCCTGATCATCGGCGGCCTCCTGCTTGCCGGCGGCCTCACCTTCGGCCTCCTGACCCGCCGGCGCAGGGCATTCGCATGATTGCGCTCAAACTCCAAAGGCTCCCGCCCGCAGCGGCGGGAGCTTCCTTGTTTGCCAGGACCCGGTTGCTGGTCATGGGCGGGCTGGTCTGCGCCGGCCTGGTCCTGGCCGGGCAGGGGATGTGGATCCACGCCAAGGCCTTCCTCGCCCAGATCCTGCTCGACAGGGCCTTCGACCAGTCGGTGGCCAGCGGCGCCATCGTCAAGCCCTGGTCCTGGCTGGATACCTATCCCGCCGCCCGCATCGAGGTGCCCCGCCTCGGCAGGAGCGCGGTGGCGCTGGAGGGGGCGAGCGGGCAGGCCCTGGCGTTCGGGCCGGCTCACGTGGCCGGCACGCCGGCCGCCGGGGAGGCGGGGACAGCCGTCTACGCCGCCCATCGCGATACCCATTTCGCCTTTCTCGGCGAGATGCGGCTCGGCGACGAGATCAAGGTCATCCGGCGCGATGGCGTCGCCGTTCGCTATCGTGTGACCGGGCAGGATATCCGCCGTTGGGACAGCTCCGGCATCGACCCCGCCGCGCCCGGGCGCCATCTCGTGCTGGCGACCTGCTGGCCGTTCAACGCCGTCACCAGCGGCCCCCTGCGCTACCTCGTTCACGCCGAGATGGTACAGGAAGGCATGAGGAAGATCGATTGAAGCGACGCTCGCCATGATCTAGTTTGCTCACAAAACGTCCGATGGGAGCGAACCTTGAGCGAACTGAACCGTCAGAACCGGATCATCGAGGTTCTGGGCAAGCGTCCCTTCCTCACGGTGCGCGACCTGCAGGGACAACTGGGCGTGTCGGCTGCCACCATTCGCCGGGATATCGACAAGCTCGACCAGTCCGGCAAGGCCCAGAAGGTCTATGGCGGCATCGCGGCGCTCGACGGGTCGGCCGCGCCCGGCCGTCATGCGGCCAAGCCCTATGACGAAAATCGTGATCTTGCCGTGGAAGCCAAGCAGGCGATCGCGGAGGAAGCGGCGACGCTGGTGCGCGATGGCGATTCCGTCATCATCCATGGCGGTTCCACCTGCTTCTATCTCGGCGCGAAACTCGCGCATCGCAATGTGCGCCTCTATACCAATTCCATGCCCCTGATCGCCTTTCTCAGCGACCGCGGCAGCTGCAGCCTGACGGTCGCGGGCGGCGAATTGCACCGCGAGCCCGGCATTATCCACCCCACCGCTCCGGCGCCGCCGTTCTATGCATCGAAGTTCTTTCTCGGTGCCCAGGGCATTGGACGGGATGGGCTATTGGAATCGCATCCCCTGCTGGTGCGCACCATCATCGATCTCAGCGCCAATGCCGATCAGGTCGTCGTGCTGGCGGACAGCCGGAAATTTGCCATCCGTGCGCGTAGCGTCGCCCTGCCGCTCTCCAGGGTGGGCGTGCTGATCACCGATGACGGCTTGTCGGATCGGGATGCCAAGATGCTCGAGAATGCCGGCATCACGATCCGGATCGTCTCTCTCTTGCCCGAGACGGTTTGACGGCGTTGTGCTCCCGCTCGTCATGAGTGAATTCAATCGATCTGGCGCTCAGACTATTGCGTGCGCCGGAATCAACACGCAAGCCGAATGACCTGTCAATCTACCCTTTCTCATTGAAATACATGAGTAAAAAGAAAATTTTTTCGGAATCGAAGGTCTCGTGAAGATGATGATTCTAGATCATTCGTGAGTTAATTATTTCACATGATGCTTTATCCCGCTTGCTGAAAGACGATTTTTGATCTAGTTGGGCGATATGTCTTACAAAAAAGCGTGAGGAAAGGCGCGGACATGGGGGAGACGTGGGTCGGCCGGATGACGATCGTCGCCGGGCAAGCCTTTCGGTCACGCCTGGGTCGTCCCATGGCGGCGGTCACTCGGAGGGCGCCATGACGGCCGTCGTCAGCCTCCGCGACATCTCCAAATCCTTTTCCGGCGTGAAGGTGCTGCGCGACGTCAATTTCGACGTGCGCCCCGGTGAAGTCCACGCTTTGCTTGGCGAGAACGGCGCTGGCAAGTCGACGCTGATCAAGGTGATCGCCGGTGTGCATCAGCCGGATACCGGCACGCTGACGGTCGGCGGCGAGACCGTCCGCTTCACCTCGCCACGGCATGCGCGCCGCCACGGCATCGCCACCGTCTATCAGGAATTGCTGCTGTTTCCCGAACTCACGGTGGCGGAGAACATCTTCCTGGGCAATGCTCCCCGTCAGAAGTGGGGCGGGCTCGACTGGAGCGCGATGCGCCTGAGGGCACGCCAGCTCCTGGATTCCCTGGACAGCCACGACCTCGACGTCGATGCCAAGGTCGGCACGCTTTCCGTCGCCAATCGCCAGCGGGTCGAGATCGCCAAGGCGCTGTCGCAGGATGCCCGCCTGTTGATCATGGACGAGCCGACGGCCGCGCTGGTCGAGGCCGATGTGCGCCGCCTGATGAGCGTGGTCAAGAAACTGCGCGAGCGAGGCGTCGCCATCATCTACGTCTCCCACCGCATGCCCGAGATCTTCGAATTGGCGGATCGGGTCACTGTGCTGCGCGACGGCAGCTATATCGGTACGCGCGATATCGGCGAGGTGACCGAGGGCTTGCTTGTCTCGATGATGGTCGGCCGTTCGATCGAGCAGCTTTTCCCCAAGGTGGAAGCGCCGCTCGGCGAGGTCGCACTCGAACTGCGCGATGTCAGCTACGGGCGCAAGGTGCAGAACGTCTCGCTAAGCCTGAGGGCGGGCGAGATCCTGGGCCTTGCCGGCCTGATCGGCTCGGGGCGCACGGAATTGGCGCTGACCGTGTTCGGCATCACCCCGGCCAGCACGGGCGAGATCTTGGTCAATGGCCGCAAGGTGACCATCGACGGTCCGCGCAAGGCGCGCGATCTCGGCATCGCCTATGTGCCGGAGGATCGCGGCTCCCAGGGGCTGGTGCGGCCGATGACCATCCGCGAGAACGTCTCGATGGCGGTGCTCGACAAGATGTCGAACGGCTTCGCCATTCGCTTCGGCGACGAGATCCGCCGTTCGGTCGAGGCGATCAAGCGCCTGGGCATCCGCACCCGCGGTCCCGAGCAGATCGTCGGTCAGCTCTCCGGCGGCAACCAGCAGAAGGTCGTGCTCGCCAAGTGGCTGGAGGCCAATCCGCGCATCCTGATCATGGACGAGCCGACCCGTGGCATCGATGTCGGCGCCAAGGCTGAGATCTACGCGCTGATGGGACGGCTGGTGCAACAGGGTGTCGCCATCCTGATGATATCGAGCGAATTGCCGGAGGTGCTCGGCATGAGCGATCGCGTCCTCGTCATCAATGGCGGGCGCATCGTCGCCGAATTCGATCGCTCCCAGGCGACGCCGGATGCCGTCGGTGCCGCCATGACCAATGCCCAACCCCTGCAGGGAGCCGCCTGATGGGCGAGACTGCATCCTCTTCCACCCTCATGCCCTCGCGCGGTCCCCTGGCACGCCTGTTCGGCGGGCTCGGCCAGGAGATGGTGGTGCTCGGCGCGCTCGTCGTGCTGATCGCCGCTATCGGCCTCTACAATCCGCGCTTTCTCGGCGCCAGCAACCTGAACGCCATCTTCGCCGGCAATGCCTATATCGCGGTTGCCGCCATCGGCATGGCGATGGTGATCATCTCCGGCCATATCGACGTCTCCATCGGCTCGCTGATCGGTGTTCTCGCCACCATTGCCGGCACGCTGGCGACCAAGGGCTATCCGGTCTGGATCGCCTGGTTGGTGCCGGTGCTGGTGGGCATCGCCATCAACGCCTTCGTCGGTGTGCTGGTCGCCTATGCCAGCATCCCCTCCATCGTGGTCACGCTCGGCATGCTTTCCATCCTCAAGGGCGGTCTGATCCTGGCGACCAGCGGCAACTGGATCAACAACCTGCCACCCGACTTCATGATCGCGCAGATGAACTGGTTCGGCGTGCGCTCGCCCATCGTCATCATGGTGGTGTTGACGGCGGCCGTCGCCTTCTGGATGCGCTATTCGGCCTTCGGGCGCTCGATCTATGCGGTCGGCGGCAATCCCGAAGCCGCCCGCGCCGCAGGCATTCCGGCCAAGCCCGTGACCGTTGCCGTCTTCGCCATTCACGGCTTCTTCGCGGGGCTCGCGGCGCTGCTCTTCGCCACGCAGTTGCAGGTGATCCAGTCGACCGTACCCCCCGGCCTCGAACTCACCGTCATCACCGCTGCCGTGATCGGCGGCGTCTCCATCCTCGGCGGCACCGGCACGGTGATCGGCTCCACCCTGGCGGCCATGCTGTTCGCCACCATCACCTCGGCTTTGACCTTCATGCCCTATTCCAATGTGCTGGTGTTCTGGAAACAGGCGATCGTCGGCGTGCTCATCCTTGTCACCGTGCTGGCGGACATGGTCCGCCGCCACCGCATGGTCTGAGGGGGCACGATGAACTGGCGCTCCCTTCTGCTTCGCCACGAGGCCATCCTGGCTCTGCTGCTGGTGGTCGTGCTCATCTTCCTGGCGCAATCGTCCGACAGGTTCCTCACCGTCGACAACCTCCTCAACCAGGCCCGGCTGATGACGGAGATCGGCTTGATCGCCCTGGCGATGACCTTCGTCATCGTCACCGGCGGCATCGATCTCTCCGTCGGCTCGATCGTCGGCGTGGTCGCCATCGTGCTCGGCGTGCTCTGGCAGAATCTCGGCCTGCCGCTGCCGGTCGCCATCGTGCTGGCGCTAGTGCTCGGCACCCTGTGCGGGGTCGTCAACGGCCTGATCATCACCCGCTTCAAGGTGCCGCCTCTGATCGCCACCCTGGCCACGCTCGCCCTCTATCGCGGCCTGGCGGAGGGCATCAGCCAGGCCCGGTCCGTGCGGGGCTATCCCGACTGGTTTCTGGTGCTGGGGCAGGGGCAGGCGCTCGACGTGCCGGTGCAGGTCTGGCTGCTCTTGCTGGCGGCGATCGTTGCGGCCTGCGTGCTCGGCCTGACGGTGTTCGGTCGCACGACCTATGCCATCGGCTCCAACGAGGTCGCCGCGCGCTTCTCGGGCATCGCGGTCGACCGCACCAAGATCCTGATCTACGGCGCTTCGGGCCTGTGCGCTTCGCTGGCCGGCGTGATCTTCGTCTCCCGGGTGACGACCACGCGTTCCGACATGGGATCGGGCTGGGAACTCGATGCCATCACGGCGGTGGTACTCGGCGGCACCAGCATCTTCGGCGGGCGCGGCACCGTCATCGGCACGGTACTCGGCCTCGCCTTGATGCAGGCTCTGAAGAACGGCCTGCTGTTGCAGGGCTACAAGGGCGACAGCACCATCATCCTGATCGGCACGGCCCTGATCCTCACCGTGCTGCTCAGCAACCTGGTTCCCTTGCTGAGCCGCATCGCCGGTCGCAAGCGGCCGGCATGACGAAGATCTTCCGGGCGGGGCCTGTCCTCCCGCCTGAAAGGATATTCTGGCGTAAGGCGTTCAATATCAACGATCTGGCCCTCGTTCCGGAATCGGATTCTCCGGCGGCGGGGACGGCAATGGCAGCCGGTGCAAGACCGGCGAACTGTGGAGGAAGACCATGATCCGTATATCCCTGGCTCTCGCCTTGAGCGTGTCCCTGGTGGGCCTGGCGCATGCCGCCTCGGCCTGGACCGGCGGCGATGACCTGCCCACCAATCCGCTCGCCTGCGATGCCACGCCGGCCAGCGCGACGAGCAAGCCCTATGACGGCGGCGCCGTCACCGGCGCGCCCGACCGCAAGGGCAAGCCGATCAAGGTGGTGGACGTGCCCAAGCTCATCGGCATCGGCTATTTCAACGCCACCTCCAAGGGCATCGCCGACGCGGCCAAGGAGCTCGGCAATGTCGATGCCAAGACCGACGGGCCGACCAAGGCCAATATCGATGAACAGATCACCTTCATCGACAATTACATCACCTCCGGCGTCGACGGCATCCTCTACGCCGCCAACGACCCGGTCGCGATCGCGCCCGTGCTGAAGAAGGCGCTGTCCAAGGGTATCAATGTCGTCGGCTACGACGCGAATTCCACGCCGGATTCCCGCCAGTGGTTCGTCAACCAGGCCGAGTTCAACGGCATCGCCAAGGCCATGGTCGACAACATGGTCAAGGAGAGCGGCGAGGATGCGGGCGTTGCCATCGTCACCTCGACCTTCACCACGCCCAACCAGGCCCGCTGGATCGCCGAGATGGCAGCCTATGCCGCCAAGTGCCATCCCAAGCTGAAGCTCCTGGAGACGGTGGAGGCGCAGGAGGACAATGCGCTCTCCTTCTCGCAGGCGACCACGCTGATCAACAAATACGGCTCCGATCTCAAGGGCATCTTCGGCATGACCAGCGTCGCCACGCCGGCTTCGGCCGAGGCGGTGACCCAGGCCGGCCAATGCGGCAAGGTGGCGGTGATCGGGCTGGCCACGCCCAACGCCATGAAGCCCTATGTCGCCAAGGATTGCGTGAAGTCCGTGGTGCTGTGGAACCCGGTCGATCTCGGCTATGCCGCCATGCAGGTCCTGCGCGCCACGGCCGATGGTTCGCTCAAGCCCGGCGACACCAAGGTCAAGGCCGGCAAGCTCGGCGAGCTCAACGTGATCAACGGCTCCGAAGTGCTCCTCGGCTCGCCCTTCGTGTTCACGAAGGAGAATATCGAGAAGTTCGATTTCTAACGAAAGATCAAGGCTGTAGGCGTCCTTCCCGAATCGGATTGTCGCCCAGTGCTCAAACCAGCAGAAGGCCGGGAGAGATCCCGGCTTTTCCTTTGACGTCGACCCGGAATCGGTGTGGAGAAACCAGTATCCCGCTACCTGGAGCAAAGCGCGTTGAGACGGAGGCGCTTGTTTGCTCTAGCTCTTTGGTCCGACGCGTCTTTGCGATTCTTGGCGTAACCGCCAAATCGCAAAACGCTCTGGTTGGATGCCCCTTGACAGGGGGCAAATTGCACGGGAATATCGTTTGTACACAAACGAATTTTCGGCGCTTTCTCGAAAGGGCAGCCATGGCTATTTCCGCTCAAAGCCGTGCTCGGGGGGCGCTTGTCGGCCTGGCGATTGGCGATGCCTTGGGCATGCCCACGCAATATATGCCGCGGGCCCTCGTCTCGGCGCGCTACGGCATTCTCGAACGCTTCGAACCGGCGCCCGACGACAACCCGATCAGCCGCGGCATGCCGGCCGGCCGGGTGACCGATGATACCGACCAGGCCGTCATCCTCGGCGAGCTCCTGGTCGAGGGCAGGGGCTATGTCGATCCCCGGCGTTTCGCCGACGAACTCCTGGCTTGGGAAACACGCATGATCGCGGCGGGCTCGGCCGATCTCCTCGGCCCCTCCACCCGCAAGGCGCTGACGCTGATCGCCGAGGGCATGCCGACCGACGAGACCGGGCGCACCGGCGCCACCAACGGCGCGGCCATGCGCGTTGCCCCGGTCGGCATCGTCTTCCAGGCGCGTCCCGTCGAGGCGCTGGTCGATGCCGTCTTCCAGTCCGGCCATGTCACCCACAACACCACCATTGGCCTTGCCGGCGCATCGGCCGTCGCCGCTGCCGTGAGTGCCGCGGTCGACGGAGCCAATATCGACGAAGCGCTGCAGGCGGCCGTCGAGGGCGCGGTGCAGGGGGCGAAGCGCGGCTTCTATTTCGCCGGCGGTGATATCGCCGCGCGGATCCGCTGGGCTATCGGGCTGGTACGGGGCAAAAGCGAGGCCGAGGCCCTCGATCTCATCTACGACATCGTCGGAACCGGCGTCGCCACGCAGGAGGCCGTGCCCGCCGCGATGGCCATCATCTCGCTGGCGCCCGACGATCCCTGGCGCATCTGCCGCCTGTCGGCGAGCCTGGGGGGCGATTGTGATACCGTTGCCGCCATTGCCGGCGCGGTGGCGGGTGCCTGCCATGGCGTCGAAGCTTTTCCCGCGCCGGTGATCGCAGCCCTCGAGGCCGCCAATCCGGGCCTCGATCTTATCGGCCTGGCTGATCGCCTGCTGGCGCTGCGGGGCAGGGCGTCGATCCTGCCTCCCGCCGCGAAGGGAACTTCCTCGGCATGAGCAAGAGGCCGCCTCCCACCCGGCTCCTGTCCGTCGGCAGCGTCCTGGCCGATGTCCGCCTCGACGTGCCCTGTCTGCCGCAGCGCGGCGGCGACGTACTGGGGTCCGAGGCGACGATCAGTGCGGGAGGCGGCTTCAACATTCTCACGGCGGCTGCCCGCAACGGCCTCAAGGCCGCCTTTGCCGGCCAGCACGGCAAGGGGCCTTATGGCGAGCGTATCCGCGCCGAACTGGCGGCCGAAGGCATCGAAGCGCTGATGCCGGCGAGCACGGACGGCGACAGCGGCTTTTGTATCGTGATGGTCGAGCCGGACGGCGAGCGCACCTTCGTCACCAGCCCGGGCGTCGAGGCGCGGCCGGGGCAAGAACCGCTCTCCGCCCTGCAACTGGGGCCGGCGGATGCGCTGTTCGCCTCGGGCTATGACCTTTGCTACCCGCAGCTTGGTCCAGCGATTGCCGCTTGGATCACCGGCCTGCCGGCGAGCGTCACCGTGATGATCGATCCCGGTCCCCTGGTCGCCGATATCCCAGCCGACATCATGGCCGCGGTGCTGGAACGGGCCGACATCTTGACCCTGAACCGGCGCGAGGCCGGCCTGCTCACCGGAGCCGACGACAGGACGGAGGCGGCGAGGCGGGTGCGCGATCGCCTGTCGCCGGGCGCACTGGCGATCCTGAGGGATGGCCCCGCCGGGTGTTTCCTGCTCGGCGGCGACATCGGGGAGACCGGCCTGCAGGTTCCGGCGCCTCCCGTGCGCATGGTCGACGCCACCGGAGCGGGAGATGCCCATACGGGCGTGTTCCTGGCCGCGCTCGCCGCCGGTTATCCCGCGGCCGAGGCTGCGAAGCGGGCCAACGCCGCCGCCGCCCTTGCCGTCACCCGCAAGGGACCGGCGACCGCGCCCGGCACGGAGGAACTCAACGCCTTCCTTGCTGATCAGGAGGCCGGCAGGACAACAAAAGGATAGGGTGGAGGCTCAAAAGGCACGAACGCCCAGCCAATGATAAGAAAATCGAGAGCAGAATGTCGCCATCGACGAAGGGAATTGGAAAGATGACATATCGGATCACGCGCCGCCATTTCACCGCCTTGGGAGCCGCGGCCGTCGCCGGGCTGTGGGCACGCCCGGGCTCTGCCCAGGCCAAGGAAATCACCGTGCTCAACTGGAAGGGCTACGGCACCGACGAGGCCTTCGCGCTCAAGGCCTTCGCCGAGCAGACCGGCATCACGGTCAAGCACGACTATTTCAACTCCGAACCGGAGATGCTGACCAAGCTGCGCACCAATCCGGGTGCCTATGACGTGGTGCTGATCAACAGCGCCCGCACCCAGCAGGCCCAGGCCGAGGGCCTGATCGACCCGGTCGACCTTGCCACCATCGCCAATGCCAAGGATCTGGCTCCGGCCCTGAAGGACCACGCCAACCTCAAGGCCGACGGCAAGACCTATGGCCTTGCGTGGCTCTGGGGCATGAATTCCCTCGCCGTGCGCCAGGGCATCAGCGCCGACAGCTGGACGATTTTCTCCGACCCCAAATATGCGGGCAAGCTGGCCCTGTTCGACGACGCCGTGACCTCTGTCGGTATTGGCGCTTTGCTCACGGGCCAGGATGCCAACGATCCCAAGGACCTCGCCAAGATCACCGAGGTGCTGAAGGCGATGAAGCCGAACGTCAAGCTGATGTGGTCGAGCGAAGACGAATGGAACAAGGCGTTTGCCGCCAATTCCTTCGACATCTCCGTCTACTGGTCGGGCGCGGCGGTGCGCTCCATCCGCCAGCACAAGCTGCCGGTGGAGTTCATCGTGCCCAAGGAAGGCGCCATCGGCTGGCTCGACAGCCTGGCGGTGCCGACCTCCAGCACCAAGAAGGAGGATGCGCTCAAATTCCTCAACTACATGATCGATCCCACCTTCTACCTCACCTGGGCCAAGGAGGCAGGCGCCCCGGCCTCCGCCAATGAGGGAGCGATGAACAAGCTGCCGGCCGACGATCTCAACCGGCAGATCCACAAGGCCGACTACCTGCCGAAGCTGACCTTCATGGCCGCCTTGCCGGATGATCGCCGCCAGTCCTTCAACGATCTGTGGGAAGAAGTGAAGGCCTTCTACGCCAAGTGAGGTTGGTAACGCCGAGCTTTGTCATGCCCGGGCTTGACCCGGGCATCCAGCTCTTCGGTCCTTCCACCCTGGGAAGGCAGGCTGGATTGCCGGGTCAAGCCCGGCAATGACAAGGGTCGTGCTGAAACAAGCATCAATCTGCTCGCGATCCCGGATCTGCGCCACGGCACTGCGTGCTGTAGCGCGTCCTGGATGACCGAAAGGGAAAGCACAGGTGGAGATCGTGTCGAAAGCCGATGGCGGCAAGTCAGGCCCCCGCAGGCGCCTGGGGCAAGGCTGGACCACGGCGGCCTTGTTGACGCCGGCCTATGGCTGGCTGCTGCTGGCCGTCTTCCTGCCGCTCTGCGCCATGCTGTTCTTCAGCTTCCTGAAGAGCTCGCCGGTTCCGGGGCGGGCTCTGGTCTACACCGTCGACAACTACCTCGCCTTCATCAAGCGGCCCTATCTGTTCAACGTCGCCTGGACCTCGATCCAGATCGGGCTGTGGACCACGGGCCTGTGCGCGCTGATCGGCCTTCCCGCCGCGCTCGCTTTGGCGCGGGCGACGGCCGGGCGCTCCAGGCACATCCTGTTTCTCCTCATCATCCTGCCGTTCTGGACCAACGGGCTGGTGCGCGTGTTCTCCTGGACCATGGTGCTGAGGGAAGGGGGCATTCTCGACTATGCCCTGCACTGGCTCGTGCCGGCGGCGCCCTCGGTGTCGCTGCTCTACAGCTTTCCGGCCATCATCATCGGCTTGGTCCATGCCTATCTGCCCTATATGATCCTGACCTGCTACCTCTCAGCCACGGCGATCGAGGACTCGACCATCGAGGCCGCCCGCAGTCTCGGCGCCCGCACCCCGGTGGTGTTCTGGAAGATCCTGCTGCCGCTCTGCATGCCCGGCCTGATTTCCGGATCGATCCTGATCTTCGTGCCGGTGATCGGCAGCTTCATGGAGCCTCGTATCCTGGGGGGGCGCATCGGCGTCACCATGGGCACCGTGATCGAGGACCAGTTCACCGCGGCTTTCAACTGGCCGCTGGGCGCGGCCCTCTCCTTCACCATGCTGGCGGTGGTGCTACTGATCTTCGCCGTCTCCTCGCGCGTGCTGTCCGGCCGCGCTGCGACACCGTAGGAGGGGATCATGATCGCACTCGGGCGCACCTTCCTCGCCGCCACCCTGGTCTTCCTCTATCTGCCCATCGCGGTGATGGTGGCGATGGCTTTCAACGCGTCACCCCTCTACACCCTGCCGATCGAACCGACCTTCCACTGGTTCGGCGTCCTCGCGGAGAACGGGCCTCTGCTGTCGGCCACCTACAACAGCCTGATGATCGCCCTGGCGACCTCGATCATCGCGACATCAGTGGGTACGCTGGCCTCGCTCGCCCTCAACCGCCGCACCTTCCGGGGACAATCGCTGCTCAAGGTGCTGCTGCTGCCGCCGATCGCCATTCCCTGGCTGATCACCGGCACGGCCATGCTGGTGTTCTTCTTCTGGACGGGCATCGGGCGCGGCCTGCATGCCATGCTGATCGGCCATGTCGCCCTGGCCATCCCCTATGTCGTCCTGATCGTCGGCACCGGCATGCAGACATTGCGGGCCGATCTCGAGGAGGCGGCGATGAGCCTGGGATCGACGCCGATCCACGCCTTCTTTGCGGTGACGCTGCCTTTGCTGGCGCCGAGCATCATCGCGGCGCTGCTCTTTGCCTTCGCGGTTTCGCTCGACCAGTTCGTGGTCTCCTACTTCCTGGCGACGCCGGGCGTCTCCACCCTGCCGGTCGAGATCTACACCTCGATCCGCAAGGGCTTCACGCCGGAGATCAATGCGATCTCCGCCATCTTCCTCGGCGTCTCGGCCGTTCTCGTGCTGATCTTCGCCCAATTGTCCAATCTGGGAGGCAGTCGTGATCGGCGTTGAAGTCGCTTCGATCAGCAAGGGCTACGGATCCTTGCGGGTGCTCGACAAGGTGAGCACCGCCTTCAAGGCGGGCGAGTTCACCAGCCTGCTCGGCCCTTCGGGCTCCGGCAAGACCACGTTGCTGCGCATCATCGGCGGTTTCGTCGATCCGGACGAGGGACGCATCCTGTTCGGGGGAGAGGACGTCACCGGGGTTGCGCTGTGGCAGCGCAAGGTCGGCATGGTGTTCCAGTCCTATGCGCTGTTTCCACATATGAGCGTGTTCGACAACGTCATCTTCGGGCTCAACCGCCAGGGCATCCGGGGCGAGGCCGCGCGCAAGGAAGTGGCGCGGGTGCTGGAGATGGTTCATCTCACCGGCTTCGAGCAGCGCAAGCCAAAGCAGCTTTCGGGCGGCCAGCAGCAGCGCGTGGCACTCGCCCGTGCCATCGTCACAAAGCCCAGGGTTCTCCTGCTGGACGAGCCCCTGTCCGCGCTCGACCGGCGCCTGCGCCAGGACATGCAGATCGAACTGCGCCGCATCCAGCGCGAGAGCGGGCTCACCACCATCTTCGTCACCCATGACCAGGAGGAGGCGCTGACACTATCGGACACGGTCGCCATCCTCGACGGTGGGCGCATCGTGCAGGAGGGCGCGCCGCTCGACATCTATGAGCGCCCGCGCACCCGTTTTGCCGCCTCCTTCCTGGGAGACGCCAATTTCTTCGAGGGCACGGTAACGGGCGCGGGGATCGAGATCGGGGGCGGCGTCATCCGCACCGCCGATGGGCTTCGCAGCCCCGGCGGCAAGGTCACGGCGGCGGTGCGGCCCGAGAAAATGCGGCTTCTGGCACCGGGAGAAAGCCCCGGGGACGACAATGTCTTCGCCACGAGGATACGCGAGATCATCTATGCCGGCGCAGTCTCGACCTTCATCGCCGAAGGGCCCGGAGGCGGCGACATCAAGGTGCTGTCGCAGAACCGGGAGATCTCGTCGGCCACGCCCGGGCAGGCCGTCACGCTGGCCTGGTCGCCCGCCAACACCGTCCTGTTGCAGGCCTGATATGCCGGTCAGCGTCAATATTCCGCTCGAAAGCGCTTGGAACAGCTGGTCGTCGCGGCCGGCGGAAATGGTGTTCCTGCCGCTTGGCCTCAGGCTTACCCCGCTTGCCTTCGCGGCCAGTACCGGCAAGGCCTGCCTGTTCGAGCCGGGCGATGCCGTCACGCTGGGGCGGCACGCCCTCGACGGCTCGCTGGTGGAGCTTCAGCTTTCCCACGCTGGCACCACCCTCGATTGGCGCTATACCAAGGCCGATCCCTTCAGCCTCATCGGCAGTTGGCAGATGGCCAAGGCCGGCGAATGGGGTTTGCGTTTCTGGGTCAATCTCTGCCTTTCGGCGGACGGTGGCGAGGAGGTTCGTTTCGAGGAGGCCGACGGAGCTCTGATCATCCGTGTCGGGCATCGCTTCGCTGTGCTCGCCAGCGAGGAACCCCCCGTGCAGGTGACCGGACATGCCTCGCTCGACGATGCGGTGCAGGATTACGAGACCCACGGCTATTTCCATACCGGTTCCCGGGCCGAGGCCGCGCCCGTTCTCGTGCTGCGCTTCAACCTGGAAATGATGCGCGACAATCGCTTTGCGCTCGCGATTGCCGACCGGCAGGACCTTGCCGTCGCCCAGGCGCGGGCCCTGCTGGCGCGGCGTGAGACGATGCCGCCCCAACCGGATGGCGAGCCCGCCATTGCCCTGGCGGCGCTGCGCGACGTCGTCGCCTGGAACACGGTATGGGACGGCATCAACCAGCGGCCTTACACCGCCATCAGCCGCAACTGGGACCTTGGGAAATTCGGCGGCTACGGCGTCTGGCTGAACGACCAGTTCTATGCCGCCCTGATGGCCGGCGAGCTCGACGCGGGCCTCGCCCGCGACAATCTTTCCGCCGTGTTTTCGGGGGCGACGCCACAGGGCAATCTGCCCTGCCTGCTCACCGCCAGCGATGCCTGGGTCGACCGCAGCCAGAGCCCCATCGGCGGTTTCGTGGTCTGGCAGCTTTATCTGCGCCATCGCGCCCGCGACCTGATCGAAAATGCCTATGCCGCACTGGCGCGCAACCATGCCTGGTGGTGGCGGGAGCGCGATCCGGGCGGGACGGGGCTCGCCTCCTTCGGCACTTCCGACGTGGGCGACGGGCTCTACAAGGGCACCCATTTCGGCGCACGCAATGAGTCGGCGATGGACAATTCGCCGGTTCACGACGAGGCGCGCTACGACAAGGCCACACGCACGCTCGATCTTTGGGATGTCGGGCTCAACAGCCTGCTGGCGCTCGACGCCGAAATGCTCGCCTTGATGGCGGCGGAGCTGGGGCGCGAGGAGGAGGCAGCCGCCCATGCCGCCCGAGCCGAAGCCACGAAAGCCCTTATTCGCGAGACTTTATGGGACGGCGAGCGTGGCATCTTCGCCAATCGCCGGCGCGGCGGCGGCTTCGTGAAGAGCCTCGCACCGACCAGTTTCTATCCGCTGCTGGCTGGTGCCGCGACGCCCGAGCAGGCCGACCGGCTCTGCGAGCATCTCGACGATCCCTCGACCTTCGGCGGCGATCCGGTCATTCCCGGTGTCAGCCGTGCGGATCCCGCCTTCGGCGACAATTCCTATTGGCGCGGCCGGATCTGGCCACCCTTCAACTATCTCGTCTATCACGGCCTGCGCCGCTACGGACTGGACAAGAGGGCTTTGGTCTTGGCCCAGCGCAGCTTTGCGCTGTTTCGTTCCGCCTGGGAGAGCCGGCGTATCTGCCCGGAAAACTACAATGCCGAGACGGGCGAACCGCTCGACCAGCCCGACACCGAGCGCTTCTACAGCTGGGGCGCGCTGATGGCCAAGCTCGGCATTGCTGCCTTGACCGATGTCACGCCCTGGCATGGCTGGGAAATTGCCAATCCGGGTGGGGAGGGCGAGCTGGGACCCTTCGCAAGCCCGCTGGGGCAGGTTCGCCTCGCCATTTCACAGGGCCGCCTGAGCTTGATCCGGGGCGAGCGCACTTTGCTGGACACCGATATCGCCGGCCGGATCTCCCAGCTTTCGATGGCGGACGGCATGCTGTCATTGCGGCTGCCTCCGATCGAGCGAGCATGCTTCCTGCGCTTCCCGCACCTCCATGCCGGCATGAAGCCCCAGGCGAGCCTCGACGGCGAGGTGGTCGCAACCACGGAGGAGGGCGGTATCCTGGTTCGCCTTCCCGCGAGCGCCAAGGCGGCCGATTTCGAGCTGCGGTGGCGTGCGCCAATCACCGGCCATTGAAACGAACGGATTGTCATCCCCGGCTGAGCCACTCGCGAGCGTAGCGAAAGAGGGCGAAGGGAAGGGGATCCAGGGGCTGAGGGGAACAGCTTTTCGCCCCTGGATCCCCTTCCCGGGGTCTCCGACCCCGCCGGGGATGACGGTGCATGTATCTCGGTGCGCCTCAAGCAGCCGAACTGTCCTCCAAAGCCAGGAAGCCGCCGGACTGGCGGCGCCACAGCCTGGCATAGAGGCCGTCGCGTGCGATCAGGTCCTCGTGCCGCCCCTGCTCGACGATGCGGCCGCCGTCAAGCACGATGAGGCGGTCGAGTTCGGCGATCGTCGAGAGGCGGTGGGCAATGGCCAGCACCGTCTTGTCGTGCATCAGGCGGCGGAGCTGGCCCTGGATCGTCGCCTCCACTTCTGAATCGAGGGCGGAGGTCGCTTCGTCGAGCACCAGGATCGGGGCGTTCTTGAGCAACACGCGGGCGATGGTGATGCGCTGGCGCTGTCCGCCGGAGAGTTTCACGCCGCGTTCGCCCACACGCGATTCGTAGCCGGCGCGGCCGTCCTGATCGCCCAGCGTGACGATGAAGTCGTGCGCGGCGGCCTGCCTCGCCGCATCCTCGACGGCATCCTTGTCCGCTTCCGTACGGCCATAGGCGATGTTGTCCTGGATGGAGCGGTGCAGCAGGGAATTGTCCTGCGTCACCACGCCGATCTGCCGGCGCAGGCTGTCCTGGCTGACGCCGGCAATGTCCTGCCCATCGATCAGGATCCGGCCCGACTGGATCGCGTAGAGGCGGAGCAGCAGATTGACCAGCGTCGACTTGCCGGCGCCGGACGGACCGACGATGCCGACCTTTTCGCCGGGGCGGATGGTGAGCGAGAGATCCGAAAAGACCGGATGCGTTCCGCCATAGCCGAAACGGACATGCTCGAAGACGATTTCTCCACGCGGCACCGAGAGCGTGGCGGCATCGGGAGCGTCGACGAGGTCATGCGGCTTGGCGATGGTCAGCATGCTCTCCTGCACGGCGCCGATATTCTCGAAGACGTCGCGGATCAGATACATCAGCCAGCCCGAGAGCTGGATCAACCGCAGCACCAGGGTGAGGGCTGCCGCACCGGCGCCGGCCGTCATGTTGCCCTGGCTCCACAGCACCAGGATCATGCCGGCGATCACCACCAGCAGCAGGCTGTTCAGCACCTGCAGGGCGAAGCTGGCGCCGAGGATCAGGCGCATCAGGTCGAGGAAGCTCTCGTTCCAGCGCTTGAGCGCGTCCCTGACCGCCGAGCGTTCGAGATCGGAGCGCGCGAACAGCTTCACGGTGAGGATGTTGGTGTAGGAATCGACGATGCGCCCTGTCGTGGTGGAACGGCCGAGGGAATTGGCTTCCGAGCGCTTCAGGGCTCGCGGCACGAAAAAGGAGAGCAGCGCGGCATAGGCCGCCAGCCAGAGGAGGACGGGCAGCACCAGCCAGATGTCGACCGAGCCGAAGAAGCCGATGGTGACCCCGGCGAAGACCAGCGCATACCAGAGGTCGCCGATGACAGCGATGATGGCCGAGCGGATCGACTGCCCGGCCTGGATCACGCGCGCCGACAGGCGCCCGGCGAAGTCGTTCTGGAAATAGGTGAGCGAATGGCCGAGCGTATAGATGTGGTTGCGCCAGCGGATCTGGTTGGTGAGCGGCGGTACCACGATCAGATTGGTGACGGCCTGGGTCACGAAGAACAGGACCGGCCGCAGGAACAGCACCACGAACAGGGCGCCGGCGAGAAGCAGGCCGTGGTCGCGCAAGAGGGTCTGCGGCGAGCCCTTGTTGAGCAGGTCCACGAACCAGCCGACCATCAGATAGATGCCGGCCTCCACGCCGCTGAAGGCCAGCTCGATCGCCATGATGGCGGCGAGCCAGCCCTTCACGGGCTTGAGGTGGTGCCACATGAAACGCCATACCCCGGTGGGCGGCGTGTCGTGCTCGTCGAAAGCGGCGAATATGTCTATGCGGCTTTCGAGAAATCGGAATAAGCGCGCAAACATCGAAAATATGACCTTGAAACAATGCCGGAATCGCTTGTGGCGACACCAAAGCAGGAGTTTCGGGTCAAATTACGAGTCGCGCCAGCCTTCTTGCCGGCCGGCAGGTGTTTCAAAAATGCGGACGAGACGTCCGCGATCCCAGCCGTAGCGTTTCCCGCGTGACTTGGGCAAGGCTTGCATCGGAGCCGCTGCGGTTGAGACCGCGGACATCAGCGACATGCCTGCATGTCGCGATGTCCGCATCTTCCTGTCCGTATGCGCCTCAGTCCACCAGGATGACCCGGAGGTCGTTGACATTGGTGAAGGTCGGGCCGGGCGCGACGAGATCGCCGATGGCCTCGAAGAAGCCGGTCGAGTCGTTGTCGGCGAGATAGGCGGCCGGATCGATCCCCGCCGCACGAGCCCTTGCAAGCGTGGTCTCGTCGACGATGGCGCCGGCCGGATCGGTGGCGAGGCCGCCGCCGCCATCGGTGCCATCCGTATCGGCGGCAAGCGCGCTGATGCCCGTCTCGCCATCAAGGGCGAGGGCCAAGGCAAGGCTGAATTCCTGGTTGGGACCACCGCGTCCCTTGCCGGTGATGGTCACCGTCAGTTCTCCGCCGGAGATCAGGGCGGCGCGGCGGCCGGCGGCCTTCAGCGCGCGGGCCTGCCTGGCCTGGTCGGCGGCGACTTGTCGGGCCTCGCCCTCGACATTGGCGCCGAGCACGACCGGTTCATAACCATGCTGCTCGGCGAGGCGGGTGGCTGCGGCGATCATGTCGGAGGGGGTGACAACGATGCGGAACTCGCTGTTGGCAAAGACCGCATCGCCCGGCTTTGGCGTCTCGTTGCCAGCATCCTCGAAGAGGGCCTTGGCTGCACCGAGAGGCGTGTTGAAGCGTTCGGCAATGGCAAGAGCCTGGGCATTGTCGACGGGGTCGGGCACGGTGGGGCCGGAACCGATCACGGCGGGATCATCGCCCGGCACGTCCGAAACGGCGAGAGTGAGCAGACGCGCGGGATAGGCGGCCTGGGCGAGGCGCCCGCCCTTGATGCGCGACAGGCGTTTGCGCAGGACATTGATCTCGCCGATGGCAGCACCCGAGCGCAGCAAGTGACGGGTGATAGCGCGCTTGTCGTCCAGGGTCAGCGCGCCGGCCGGCGCCACCCAATTGGCGGAAGCGCCGCCGGAGAGCAGGGCCAGGACGAGGTCGTCCTCGCCGGCCGCGGCCGCAAGCGCGAGCGCACGCTCGGCGCCATCGATACTGCCCTGGTCCGGCACCGGGTGTCCGGCCTCGATCATCGGCAGGGTCTTGAGCGGGCGGCCATAGCCGTGGCGGGCCACGGCGACGCCGTCGATGCGGTCGGCCGGGATACCGAGGGCGGTGTAGTGGGCTTCGGCGATCTCGGCCATGCTGCCGGCCGCCTTGCCGGCGGCAAGCAGGATCAGCCGTCCCGAGGCAGGGGGAGGCGGCAGATGCTGCGGCAGGAAGGTTGCCGGATGGGACGCGGCGACCGCCCCCGTGAAAATGGCGTCGAGAGTCTGGCGGCGGGCATCGACACGGTCAGGCATTGCGTCTTCGGGCTCCCTCGCGGCAGGACGCGGATGAGAAAAACGCGTCGTGCTCCATGCTTGTTCTTTGCACCGGCCCCTGCGGTGCCTGGCGGTAAGGCCAGACGGCAGGCAGCGATGGCTTGCCATGTCCCTTAACCCATGGAGGCGCAGTGAGGCCAGCCCATTGGCGGTAATTTTGGAAAGCGCCGGCGGTCAGGTGCCCGGGCTACCTTTCTCGCGGAAGCGGCGCACACGCATATGGATGCCGCAGGCCTCTTCCGAGCACCATTGGCGGCGTCCCCCGCGCGAGGTGTCGAGGAACAGCCAGCCGCAATTGATGCCATGGCATTCCCGTACATCCCGGCGCTCGTTGCGGCTGGTGAGCAGCTCGGCCGCTGCGAAGGCAATGCGATGAAGGACGGTGTCGAGATCGTTGTCGTCGCGCCAGCCCCATTCGAAAGTGCCGGCGATGAGGCGCAGCTCGCGCCGGCGGTTGGCGTCCTGCAATACGGCATCGAGGCGAGCGGCATTTTCTTCGCTGCCCGTTTCGCCCATGGTTTCTGCCAGGAAGAGATCTCTCAATGTCGTACGCAGGGATCGGGCTCGCAACAGGGCCGCTTCCGCCTCGGCCGGTTCGGTGTCGGCCCGGTGCAGCAGGCGGACCGAAAGGGCCGAATCGATCAGATCCACGCGCAGGGCCCAGGTGACGAGATCGCCATAGGAGACGAGCAGGTCCGGCCCCCAACGATCACGCCAGGCATCGACCGTGTTGACGAAATCCAAGGCCGGATGTCCGCCGACGAGGCGGGCGGCAGCAATGGTCTTGACCTGGTTCATCCCGGTACTTTCCAGCGCTGGCGTTCGAAACTCAAGCGTGCAATGTAACGATTATAATGATATATAACCGTTACACAAGGTTTGCCGAGGTCCCGATATGCCCAGCCGCACCACTTTGCTGTTCCTGGCTCTCTGCGTGATCTGGGGAACCACTTGGATCGGCATCAAGGTCGGCGTGGAGGCGGTGCCGCCCCTTCTGTTCGCCGGCACGCGCTTTACCGCGGCGGGCGTACTGCTGCTCGGGTTCGCCGCTTGGCGCGAGGGGCTGCCGCGGCTGGCATGGCGGGACCTGCCGCGTCTCGCGGCCACCAGCCTGCTGATGATCACGCTATGCTACGCGGCGCTGTTCTGGGGTGTGGCGCATGTCGATTCGGGCACGGCCGCCGTGCTCGAGATGTCACTGACGCCGATAGCCCTGATGGCTTTTGCGCTCTGGCTGCGGGAAGAGAGTTTCGACCGGCGGCGTTTCGGTGCCCTGCTTCTCGGCATGGCAGGGCTAGCCATCCTGTTCGGGCCGGCTGCGGTTCGAAACTGGTCTGTAGCGGCGGGCGAGGGCGCGGCATTGCGCCTGGCGGGAGCGGCTGCCGTGTCCTGGGCGGCCGTGGCCTATGGCTGGGGCTCCGTGGTCGCCCGTCCCTTGCTGCGGCTCTACTCGTCGACCGTCGTGGCCGGCACGACCACTCTCTTGGGTGGCGTGCTGCTGCTGGCCCTGTCGCTTGCCGGTGAGCCCGGGGCAATTCCCGCCTTGGCAGGCCAATGGGGTTCGGCAGCCTGGGCGGGATGGCTGTTCCTCGTGCTGTTCGGCTCGCTGATCGGCTACACCATCTATATGAGGCTTCTCCGGGAGATCGGCGCCACCCGTGCCGGGACCTATGCTTTCGTGTCTCCCATCATCGCCGTGCTGCTCGGCATGGTCTGCTTCGGCGAACGGGTCCACCTGCTCGACCTGCTGGGCATGGCGGTGATGCTGGCCGGAGCCGGCCTGGCGATGGCAGAGCCCAAGCCGCGGTTGAAGCCCGCCACCAATTGAGGGCGGAGGCGTCGGTCCCGAGGAAAGAAACGCCTCAAAAACAAGACGTCGGGGCAAGGTGCGATTCGGACCAATCGCACCTTGCCCCGATCAAAAGCCTCGCCGGCATTCTCAGGAAAAATCAGGTGCGCCGATGGTGGCGATAGTGCCTGCGGTGATGATGGCGATGCCGGTAGCCTTCACCACCGTGTTGACGCAGCCAGCGCGGCCCGCGGTGGACGCCGGGCATACCATACCATTTGCAGCGGGCGGTCCGGGACGGTGCGTTGCAGGTCCGGTCCCTCACGGTCTGTACGAGCGAGGGATTGTCCGGCTGAGACACCGGCATGGCCGATGAGGGGGCGGCGAGGGCGAAGGTGGCGCCCAAGGCGATAGCGGCGGCAATAAGAAATCTCATGGGCCTCTCCTGTCGAAATGAAACGAAAACACGCATTTGATCGAAAACGCTCGATCAAACGCATGGGCAGGGAGAAAGTTCCGTATGGGATGACGATGTATATCGCGGCGGGTCCGCAAATTGATCCATCCGTACCGCGTCTCAACACTGAGCGACGAATACGGTCATCAGAAGATGAATTTGCGGAATATGAATGGTGGGCGCGACAGGGATTGAACCTGTGACCCCTCCCGTGTGAAGGGAGTGCTCTCCCGCTGAGCTACGCGCCCCCGAAGGGAAGCGCCTATTTGGATAAAGCCGGCTGCGCTGTCAAGCCGGTAATCGCATCGATCGCAGAAATCAGTTGATCGAAATGTGAAATGACGCGCGTCGCTCCCAACTGGGTGGCCGGAATGTCGGTGTAGCCGAAATCCACGCAGACCGACGGCAGCCCGGCGCGCAGGGCCGTATCGATATCGGTCTTGCTGTCACCCACCATGATGGCGTGGGCGGGATCGCCGCCGGCGGCCTCGATGGAAAGGGTGAGGTGACGGGGGTCCGGCTTGAACCAGGCGAAGGCGTCGCGCCCGCAGATCGCGTTGAAATAGGGGGTCAGTTTCAGGGCTTCGATCAGGCGCACCGAATGTTCGGTCACCTTGTTGGTGCACACGCCGAGTACCCAGCCCCGCGCCTTCAGCGTCTTCAAGGCCTCTTCGACACCGTCGAAGGCGACCGTCTCATCGGCCAGATGCTCGCCGTAATAATCGAGGAAATCGCGATAGAGCACGTCCATGCGGGCCGGTTCCACCGTCTGGCCGCATTCGGCAAAACCGCGCTCCAGCAGTGCGCGGGCACCGGCGCCCAGCAGGCTCTGCGCTCTCTCGACGGGCAGGGCGGGCAGCCCTTCGCGAGCCAGGATGAAGTTCAGCGTCCCCATCAGATCGCGGGCACTGTCCACCAGCGTTCCGTCAAGGTCGAAGATCGCTGTCCGCGGCTGCATCATGCTGTTCTTTCCGGCTTGGTCTGGAAAATGCCATGTCTGGGTGGCAAGCGGAGATTCGAAAATTCACGATTCGAGCTAGGATCGTATCGTCCACGCGAATGTAACCGGGTTCGATCACGCCAGGGCGTGTGACACGACGCCCCAGGCATTCGGGACAATGCGCTCCGCCGAGGAAACGACGAGCCAGTCATCATGAAGCGTTCGCTAAGCCTTGCAGCCCTCCTTCTTATCGCCGGTCCGGCGCTTGCCGCCGACTATGTCTTCGTGGCGGCCCCGCAAAAGGACCTCAACCGGATCTATCGGGTCGACAGGCTGACCGGCGAGGTGGGGGCCTGCCAATATGGCGTCAAGGAGGACAATACCGGCGTCACCCTTTGTTTTCCGGCCGGTGAAGGGGCTGGTAAGCAGGAGCCCGGAGACTACACGCTGATCGCCTCCAGCCACGAGCGCGAGAGTTCGGTGTTCCGGGTGGAACAGCGTACCGGTACGATGAGCGTGTGCTATGTCTGGAAGGATCAGGTCATCTGCACGCCGCCGGGGAAATAAGCAGAATTCGCAATGAGCGCATGGGCAGGCCCACCGGGCAAAAGGGGGAGGCCGATTTTCCTTGTGTCTAGCCCCTTGCTTCTCAAACTTAACTGATGCAATCGGCAGCAAAGCCGTTATAACCGCCGCACTCCGCTTGGGACGCATCGTCCGAATAACCCGAACAGCATAAGGTTGCCATGACCCCTGACGACATGAAGCGCGAAGCAGCCCGAGCCGCGCTCGCCCATGTCGAAAGTGGCATGAGGCTGGGCCTGGGCCATGGCTCGACGGCCAAGCACTTCGTCGACCTGCTGGGCGAGAAGGTGCGTAGCGGGCTCGATGTCATTTGCGTGCCGGCCTCCGAATTCACCCACGACCAGGCCAAGGATCTCGGCATTCCCCTGACCACCCTCGACGAGACCCCCGAACTCGATCTGGCCGTTGACGGCGCCGACGAGATCGGCCCGGCTCTCGGGTTGATCAAGGGTGGCGGCGGTGCGTTGCTGCGCGAGAAGATCGTCGCAGCGGCGGCGGCTTCGATGCTGGTGATCGCCGACGAATCCAAGGTCGTGCCGATGCTCGGTCGCTTCCCGTTGCCGGTGGAAGTCATCCCCTTCGGCTTCGGTGCGACCCGGGCAGCGGTGGAACATATTGCCGCGAAACTCGGACTTTCCGGTGAATTGCGCCTGCGTCATCAGCCTGACGGCCTTGTTTTCGTCACGGATGGCGGGCACCACATCCTTGATTGCCACTTTCAACAGATCCCCGATCCCGCTGCCCTGGCGGCGGGCCTGTCCACCATTCCCGGTGTCGTCGAACACGGACTGTTTCTCGGATATGCCAAGGGCGCTTACGTCGCCGGCTCTTCGGGAGTCCGCTTCATCGGGCCAGCCTGATTTGTGATGGGAGTTCCATGATGCTTCGTCAACGCCATGTTTGTGGGCAGGTTCGCGTCTTGGCCGCCGCCATGGTCGCCGGACTGCTCGCAAGCGCCGCAGCGCTGCCGGCTTCGGCGCAGAATGCCACGCCGGCGCCAACGGCCGAGGTGCCGACGGGCAATGCCGCCCAGCCTACGCCCGAGCAGCTGGCGACGGCCGTGCAGTTCCTCAAGGCTTCCGGCCTCACCGTCGGTTTCGACGACATCATTCCGCAATATCTGCAGCAGGCCACCACCATCTATACGGGCCAGCGTCCCGAGCTCAGCCAGTTGATCAACGAGGCCGCGATCTCGCTGGTACCCGAATTCATGAAGAAGCGGGTCGAGCTCGATAACAGCCTCGCCAAGTTCTACACCACGCGTTTCAGCGAGGATGAACTCAAGCAGCTGATCACCTTCTACGAGAGCCCGGTCGGCAAGAAGCTGGCCACCCAGCAGCAGATCATCCTGCGCGATTCGATGCCGGTGGTGCAGGGCTGGACGCGCGAGCTGCAGGACGGTGTGATGAAGCGGGTACGCGAAGAGGTGGAGAAGAAGGGCGGCAAGCTCGGTCCCTCGCCGACCGACGCCCCCGGGGATGCGCCGGCCGCAGCAGACAAGCCCGCTGCACCGGCCCAATAAAATCGAATATCAGCCTTGTTCGGAAGCGGGATTGATCACATCAGTCCCGCTTCTTACGTTCAGACGGGCCGAAGCAAGGTGCATTCGAGCATGAACGCTTCTTTGCTCCGGCTCTTCATTTCGACATATCTTTGCGATTCCAGATGTGTCCGTCTCGTCGCAAGATGCTTTCGCAATCCTCCCGGGTGAACGCTTCCGCAGGCCGGGCAATGGCAGTCAGGCTGTACCATGTCGCAATTCGACTATGATCTGTTCGTGATCGGCGCGGGATCTGGCGGGGTGCGCGCCGCCCGTATCGCAGCTTCCCATGGCGCGCGGGTAGCCATCGCCGAGGAATTCCGGGTCGGCGGCACCTGCGTCATTCGTGGCTGCGTGCCCAAGAAGCTCTATGTGCTGGCCAGCCGCTTCGCCGATGAGTTCCGTGAGGCGGCCGGCTTCGGTTGGACGGTACCCGAGGCCGAATTTTCCTGGCCCAAACTCGTGGCCGCGAAAGAGGCCGAGATTAGCCGGCTGGAACGGGCTTATTCGGCCAATCTGGAAAAATCATCGGTAGCGACTTTTCCGAGCCGGGCTGTGATCACCGCTCCGCACACCGTGCAACTCGATGGCGGTCGCAGCTTCACCGCCGGCCGGATCCTGATCGCGACCGGGGGAGCGCCGGTCAAGCCGAACGTGCCGGGCGCCGAGCATGCCATCACCTCCAACGAGGTCTTCGACCTGCCGGCCCTGCCGGAGACGATGATCATCGTCGGCGGGGGCTACATCGCAGTCGAGTTCGCCTGCCTCCTGCAAAGACTCGGCGTGAAGGTGACCCTGGTCTATCGCGGCGAGGCGATCCTGCGCGGTTTCGACGACGACGTCCGCCGGGTGTTGACGGAGGCGATGGGCGCGGCCGGCATCGAGATCCTGATCCGCACGGATCTCAAGCGCATCGAGGCGGACAAGGCCGGCGGGCGGCAAGTGACCCTCACCAACGGCCAGACGCGCCATGTCGGCGAGATCATGGTGGCGACCGGGCGCAAGCCCAATACGGCGGGTCTCGGTCTGGAAACGGTCGGGGTGGAGACCAACACTGCCGGTGCTATCGCGGTCGACGACCAGTCGCGCACCACGGCGCCCGGGATCTGGGCGGTGGGCGATGTCACCAATCGCATCAATCTCACTCCCGTTGCCATTCGCGAAGGCCATGCCTTTGCCGATACCGTTTTCGGCAACAAGCCTTGGCTCGCCGATCATCGCCTCGTGCCGACGGCCGTGTTCTCGACCCCGGAGATCGGCACCGTCGGATTGAGCGAGGAAGAAGCGCGCGCCAAATGCGGCGGCGGCGTCACCATCTTCCAGACCTCGTTCCGCGCCATGAAGGCCACTCTGTCGGGCAGCGGCGATCGTGTGTTCATGAAGCTGGTCGTCGACAAGGTGACCGACAAGATTCTCGGCGTGCATATCATCGGCGAAGGGGCGGCCGAAATGGCGCAATTGCTGGCGATCAGCGTCAAGATGGGCGCGACAAAGGCCGATTTCGATGCCACCATGCCGTTGCATCCAAGCGCGGCCGAGGAATTGGTGACGATGCGCACCCCCGTCCGCTAAGCCGGCCTTTACCAACCCGGTTGCAGAGTGCGCGCCGTGCGATAGCGGCGATTCCCCCGCTTGGATTTTCAGCCGCTACGCATCAGAGGGCGGCAGGGCAGGCGGTTCGGGGAGGGCATGATGCGGGCTCCTGTGGTGATTTTCGGCGCGATGGCCGCCGGCATGATCGTGCTGGCGAACGCGGCTTGGGCGCTCAATCTCACCCCGCCGCATGGGCGGCATGTCCCCCCCTTGCGGGCTGTGCCGGCCCAGCCCCAGGCGGAGGAGGCCGTCACCGATTGCGATCGCCTGGCGGCCAGTCCCGAGGACAGTCAGAAAGTCGTGGATGGCGTTGCCATGGAGGCGCTCGACGGCACACTGGCTCTGGCACGCTGCCAGGAAGCCGCCGGCCGCTATCCTGCCGTTGCTCGCTTTCAGTTCCAGCTCGGGCGGGCCGAGGAAAAGCTCGGCAATGACGTGGCTGCGCTCGATGCCTATCGCAAGGCAGCCGATCTCGGCAGCCTGATCGCGGCCTTCTCGGCCGGGGTGCGGGAACGCGACGGTGTCGGCATTCCGAGCAATGACGCTGAGGCGAATCGCCTGTTCAAGCTATGCGCGGACAAGGGTGACGCCGATTGCCTCAACTCCCTGGCCTATCAATATCAAGTCGGGCGCGGCGTAAAGGTCGATCCGGCCGAGGCGCTGGCGCTCTACAAGAAGGCGGCGGAGGCGGGGCTGGCCGCCGCCAACGTCAATCTCGGCTTTCTCTATCGGGATGGCGAGGGCGTTACCCAGGATTTCGCGGAAGCAGCCCGGCAGTTTCAGGAGGCGGCCGACAAGGGCGATCCGGCGGGAGCCCGCAACCTCGCTTTGGCCTATCAGAGCGGGCAGGGTGTACCGAAAGATGGCGCCAAGGCGGTCGCCCTGTTCCAGGCTGCCGCCGACCAGGGCGACGACGATGCGCTGGTGAAGATCGCCTATGCTTATCTCAGCGGCGACGGCGTGCCCAAGGATGAAGCGAAGTCGGTCACCTATTATCGCCTGGCTGCCGATCGCGGCAACACCGACGGCATGGCGGGGCTCGCCTTTGCCTATGCCAATGGCACCGGCATTCCGGCCGACGGCAAGGCGGCGGCCCTGTGGCTGATGCGGGCGCTCGCGGCCGGCAACGAATACAGCTTCAACCAGCTCACCGACCATTGGGGGGCCTGGAGCCTGGATACCCGCATGGAGGTACAGTCGATCCTGGTCGACCGTGGCCTCTACAGCGGCAAGACCAAGGGTACCCTCAATCGGGAGACCTTGAAGGCACTCAAGATCCTCGCCGGACGGGAGAATTGAGGGCGCGGCTGTCGGGGGAGAGCCGGGATTCCGCCGACCCTTCCTTTCTGTTCGCTGGCGCGTATCCAAGTACAGTGGAAAGCCAGCTCTCGCGGGAAAAGTCGATCTCGACGCGGCCTCCTGTCGGACTCGCCCAGCGATTCGATGGGAACTGCCTGAATTTGCCCGAAGATTTCGCAAATGGGACTGAAAACCGCGGCTTTACGCTGGTTTTCTATTTGCCGGGCGCGTATAGAACCGGCCTTCGCCGGAAAACGCCGGCCTCGTGAAAGTATCGTAGTCGTGCAGGGCGGCTATAGCCGGTTCGCCCTGAGAACAGGAAGTATACTCATGTCCGAGCGTTGGACACCGCAGAGCTGGCGTTCCAGACCGATCCAGCAGTCGCCCGTCTATCCCGACGAAAAGGCTCTCAACGACGTCGAGGCGGCGCTCGCGACTTTCCCCCCGCTCGTTTTTGCCGGCGAAGCACGCAAGCTCAAGCGCCAGCTCGCCAAGGTGGCGGCCGGTGAAGCCTTCCTGCTCCAGGGCGGCGACTGTGCCGAGAGCTTCGCCGAGCACGGCGCCGACAACATCCGTGACTTCTTCCGCGTCTTCCTGCAGATGGCCGTGGTGCTCACCTTCGCCGGCTCCTCGCCTGTGGTGAAGGTGGGCCGCATCGCCGGCCAGTTCGCCAAGCCGCGTTCGGCGCCCACCGAGAAGGTCGGCGAGATCGAGCTGCCGGTCTATCGCGGCGACATCGTCAACGGCACTGAGTTCACTGCAGACGCCCGCATTCCCGATCCGCGCCGCCAGCTCGAAGCCTATCGCCAATCGGCGGCGACGCTGAACCTGCTGCGCGCCTTCGCCACCGGCGGCTATGCCAATCTGGCCCATGTGCACCAGTGGATGCTCGGCTTCGTCAAGGACTCGCCGCAGAGCTCGAAGTACCAGGCGCTGGCCGAGCGTATCACCGAGACGCTCGACTTCATGCGGGCCTGCGGCATCGATCCGGAGCTGCATCCGGAGATGCGCATCACCGATTTCTACACCAGCCACGAAGCCCTGCTGCTCGGCTATGAGCAGGCGATGACCCGCATCGACTCCACCTCGGGCGATCCCTATGCCACCTCGGGCCACTTCGTCTGGATCGGTGACCGCACGCGCCAGCTCGACCATGCCCATGTCGAGTTCTTCCGCGGCGTCAAGAACCCGATCGGCCTGAAATGCGGCCCCTCGCTCAAGCCCGACGAACTGATCAAGCTGATCGACATCCTCAACCCCGAGAACGAGCCGGGCCGCCTCACCCTGATCGCACGCTTCGGCCATGACAAGGTCGAGCAGCATCTGCCCGAACTCATCCGCGCCGTGAAGCGTGAGGGTCGTTCGGTGGTGTGGTCGTGCGATCCCATGCACGGCAACACCGTGAAGGCGACGAACGGCTACAAGACCCGGCCGTTCGACCAGATCACCGGCGAGATCAAGAGCTTCTTCGCCGTGCACCAGGCCGAGGGCACCTATGCCGGCGGCCTGCATCTGGAGATGACCGGCAAGAACGTCACCGAATGCACGGGTGGCGCCCGCGCCGTGAGCGAGGCCGATCTCGCCGACCGCTACCACACCCATTGCGATCCGCGCCTCAATGCCGAGCAGGCCATCGAGGTCGCCTTCATGGTAGCGGATCTGGTCAAGAAGGAACGCTCCGGCCAAGTCAGGCCGAGTATCATCGCGGCGGAGTGACGCGCGCACCGTCATTCCATCCCGACCGGAAGATCAAGATGTGAAGAGGCGGGTCCGTTGGCCCGCCTCTTGGCTTTTCTGCCCTTCACAGCCGAGATTGCGCCGACTTTCCTTCGATCCTGCATCCATCGCCGATTTGCGCATCACATCCACGCGGCAGGGTTGCTTTGCCAAGCAACGCCAGCCCCGTGGATCCCGATGCTATCCAGACGCCGTTTCCTGCTCAAAGCCGGCCTCGCCACGCCTTTCCTGTCCGGCGGCTACGCCTTCGGCGTCGAGCCGCAGCGTCTTGTGACGACACGCTACCGAATCTCGTCCGGCACTTGGCCTTCCGGACTGGTCCTCAGGATCGCCGTGCTCGCCGACATCCACGCCATCAATCCTTGGATGAGCCCTGCCCACATCGAGCGGATTGCGCGCGCCACCAACGCCCTCGACCCCGACGTCGTGCTGCTGGCCGGCGACTACGAGGCCAGCATGCCGCTCTATGGTGTTGGCTCCTATGTCTCGATGGAGGATTGCGCCAGAGCGCTCTCGCTGCTTCGCGCCCCCCTGGGCGTGCATGCCGTGCTCGGCAATCACGATCTGGGACGGCGTGGCAAGGGTGGCGACAACGTCCGGCGCGCCTTCGCCGCGCATGGCATTCCCGTCATGGAGAATGTGGCGGTCCGGCTGGAGAAGGCAGGGAGAGGCCTCTGGTTGCTCGGCTTGGGAGATCAGTGGGGAGGGATCCATCGCAGAAGGCTCGACGACCTGCCGGGCACGCTAGCCCAAATGAGTGATGGCTCGCCAGCGATCCTGCTCGCCCATGAACCGGACATCTTTGCCGAGCTGCCGCATCTGGATCGCGAACGCCGCATTGCCCTGACGGTGTGCGGACACACGCATGGCGGGCAGGTCAGTTTCCCGTTCTATGGCCCGAGAGGCGTGCCCTCCCGCTATGGCAGGCGTTTCGCCTATGGCCACATCGTCGAAGACAACCGCCACCTTGTCGTCTCCGGTGGCCTCGGCATGACCGGTCTTCCGGTACGCTTTGGCGTGCCGCCGGAGATCGTGATGATCACGTTGGGAGGGGCGACCTAGTCTCGAGCAAATGGCTATGGATTCCCGAGCGATGATGAAAACGCGAAAAACGAGAGCCAAAACAAGACTGTCTCTAAAGGCGAGGATCATGATCGTTGTCATGCTGTGCTGCGGTGGTGTCTATATGTGTCGCGATCCAACGCCCGCCGACGTACGCGCACTGGTTCCGGCCATGTTCAAATTAGGTCGCCCAATAACCTTCATCGCCGGCACCGGGTGCTTCTTCGCCGAGTTCGAGGTTCTGGAGGAGCCGTCCGTTAATCCCGATGACAGACGCAAAACTGAGGACAGGATAAGCAGGCTCGTGCCCTTCAGGCAGCGATCTCCAGACTATCAAGGGCTACGTCCGCGACAGGGAGAAAACCTGATTTTCACTCAAGCATCCTTGTTCGATGTAATGGACAGGTTGAACGATCTCGACGTGATGTCGGAGGTCCTAGTCGAAATGTTTTGGAGTGTGAAGAGCTGCCTGTCACGATACGACGATCGAAATAGGACAAATAAAGCCAGTGAATTCAGAGATTTGTTTCAGGATGACGACGTTATACTTTTGCTCCTCCGCCCTCGCAGTTGGCGTGGCTGGTATGTCGCGCCCGCCCTCTACAAGGATCACAGATTGATGGTGTTCGGATCCGGCGTTTAGCGATTTATGTCTGGCTCGCGCATGGCGATTGCGACTTCTTTCCATGGCTTCTGCATATCACTGCTGCCGCAGCGCCACAAAGAGGCGTCAATATGTGCCCATTCGTTGAAATACCCCACGGTTCCGCATGCTCTCCAGACGCAATTTCCTTCTCAAGGCCGGCCTTGCCACGCCCCTCCTGTTCGGCGGCTACGCCTTCGGGGTGGAGCCACGACGGTTGCTGGCGACGCAGTACCAAGTCACACCGCCCCAATGGAGAAGCGGCCCGACGCTGCGCATCGCCGTGCTTGCCGACATCCATGCCATCAATCCCTGGATGACGCCTGCCCATATCGAGCAGATCGCCCACACCACCAATGCCCTCAAACCCGACATCGTGCTGCTGGCGGGCGACTATGAGGCCGGCATGGGACGTTTCGGCGTCGGTTCCTATGTGCCGATGTCGGAATGCGGCAGGGCACTTTCCATCCTGCGCGCGCCGCTCGGCGTGCATGCCGTGCTCGGCAATCACGATATCGGCTGGCATGACGGCGACAATGTCCGCCGTGCCTTCAAGGCCCATGGCATCCATGTGATGGAGAATGCGGCACTGCGGCTCGAGAAGGACGGTCGACCCTTCTGGCTGCTAGGCCTCGGCGACGGCAATTACGGCCTCGACGACCTGCCGGGCACGCTCGCCAAGGTGGGCGACACCGCTCCGGCGATCCTGCTGGCGCATGAGCCGGACATCTTCGTCGACGTGCCCGATCGGATCGCCCTGACGGTCTGCGGCCATACGCATGGCGGGCAGGTGGTGCTGCCCGGCATCGGGGTGATTCATGTGCCCTCGCGTTACGGCAACCGCTTTGCCTATGGCCATATCGTCGAGGGAGATCGCCACCTCGTCGTCTCGGGCGGCCTTGGCATGACGGGGCTGCCGGTGCGCTTCGGTGTGCCGCCCGAGATCGTGCTGATCACCCTGGGGGCAGGGGCGCCGCCGACGGTCTAATCCGTTTGCACTTCGGTGAAAGTTGTGAAACACAACGAACTCGTCAGACAAATGGGACGGGTTCGAATGGCCATGACTTACGACACCATCATCGTTGGCGGCGGCTCGTCGGGCTGTGTCACCGCCATGCGGCTCGTGCGCGACCTCGGCCAGCGCGTATTGATGCTGGAAGCCGGCCCGGCGCGCATGAATCCGATCATGCATATGCCGGCCGGCTACATGAAATATCTGGCCAAGGACACCTATCTCACCATGCACAGGATGGAGCGCCAGCCCCAGCTCGACGGGCGCGCGACCATCGTGCCGCAAGGACGGGTGCTCGGGGGCGGTTCCTCGGTCAACGCCATGGTCTATATGCGCGGCCAGCCGGCCGACTACGACAATTGGGCGGAGAACTACGGGGCGGAGGGCTGGCGCTATGCCGATATCCTCCCGCATTTCATCGCGATGGAAGGCAATGCCGACCTCGACACCCCGGTGCATGGCACCACCGGCCCGCTCAAGGTCACGAGGCCGCTCCATACCTGCGAGATGACGAGAGCCTTCCTTCAGGCGCTGCCGTCCCTGGGTGAGCCGCTCAATCCCGACTTCAATTCCGGACGCCAGCGCGGCGTCGGCCTGATGCAGGGCACCATGGATCCGGTGACGAAGCGCCGCTGCTCGGCCGTGGATGCCTTTCTGCCGCTGGTGCGCGACGACGAACGCTTGACCATCACCACCGAAGCGATCGTGACGCGCCTCGTCATCGAAGGTATCCGCTGCACGGGTGTCGAGTATGTGGAAGGCGGCCGGACCCACAGGGCATCCGCCGCAACGGTGATCCTCGCCGCCGGGACCTACGTCACGCCCAAGCTCCTGATGCTGTCGGGCATCGGCCCGGCCGACCATCTCCTGCGCCATGGCATCAAGCCCCGGGTGGATCTGCCGGGTGTGGGCGAGAACCTGCAGGATCATTGCGAGGTGCCCGTGATTGCCGCCTCCAACGGTCGCTATGGCTATTTCGGCCAGGACAAGGGCTGGAACATGATCCGCAATGGGCTCGATTATCTCCTGCGCAAGCAGGGGCCGGTCACCACCACGGGTGTGGAAGCCTGCGTCTTCACCAATCCCGACGACCGCGAGGCCGACGCCTCGCTGAAGATCTATTGTGTACCGACCGTCTATCTCGACCGCGACATCACAGACGTCACCGCCTGTGACGGCGTCACCTTCACCACCTGCCTGCTCCGGCCGAAATCGCGGGGAACGGTCAGGCTCCGCTCGGCCGATCCGCTCGAGCCGCCGGTTGTCGATGGCGGCTTCCTCAAGCATTCCGAGGATATCAGGCTGATGATTGCGGGCCTGCGTTTTGCCCGTTCCTTCCTTGACGCCTCGCCGATCAGGGAGAAGATCTCCCACGAGATGCTGCCGGGTGCCGACAAAGTTTCCGATGCCGATCTGCACGCCCATTGCAAGCGCATGGTCAAGACCAACTATCACCCGGTCGGTACGGCGCGCATGGGACGGGACGATGATCCGATGGCGGTGCTCGATTCCCAGCTGCGCGTGCGCGGCATCGAGGGCCTGCGCGTGTTCGACTGTTCGGTGATGCCCGAGATCGTCAGCGCCAACACCAATGCCCCGGTGATGGCCATAGCCCATCGCGCCGTGGAGTGGCTGAAGATGGGCTGAGCAACTCGGCAAGGGGTGCTTGCCGGGGCTGTCACATAACTGAAATATTCCTGCACTACGGGCTTCATCAAAGCATGGGCCTATGGCGCCCGAAACGGGTTCGGTTGATCGAGCCACCCTTCGCGCAAGGAGTATTCGCATGACCACGCCAGCCGATAGCAGGCCCAATCTCGACCGCATCCGGCAGGAGATCGCCGATGGCTATGACGAGGAACTGGAACTGGAGCTGGAGGAGGCGCGCCTCGACCGCATCCTCGGGGACGCGCCCGAGCTGGAGGAGCGCGACACGCTCGATCGCAAGATCTATTTCCGCGAGCTCTTCCGCCTGCAGCACGAACTGGTCGAGCTGCAGGACTGGATCCAGCATCACAAGCTGCGGGTCGTCGTGCTGTTCGAGGGGCGCGATTCCGCCGGCAAGGGTGGCGTGATCAAGCGCATCACTCAGCGCCTCAACCCGCGCATCTGCCGTGTCGCCGCCTTGCCGGCGCCCAATGAGCGCGAGCGCACGCAATGGTATTTCCAGCGCTATGTCGCCCATCTGCCGGCCGGCGGCGAAATGGTGCTGTTCGACCGCAGCTGGTACAACCGGGCAGGCGTCGAGCATGTCATGGGCTTCTGCAACGATGCCGAATATGAGGAGTTCTTCCGCTCCGCGCCCGAATTCGAGCGCATGCTGGTGCGCTCGGGCATCATCCTGTTGAAATACTGGTTCTCGATCACCGATGAGGAGCAGGAATTCCGCTTCAACATGCGTATCCAGGATCCGCTCAAGCAGTGGAAGCTGAGCCCGATGGACGTCGAATCCCGGCGGCGCTGGGAAGACTATACAAGGGCCAAGGAAGTGATGCTTGAGCGCACCCACATTCCCGAAGCGCCCTGGTGGGTGGTCGAGGCGGTGGACAAGAAGCGCGCGCGCCTCAACTGCATCAGCCATCTGCTCGGCCAGATCCCCTATGGCCAGGTCGAGCATCCGTCGGTGATCCTGCCCGATCGCGAGCGCCACGAGGACTATGTGCGCCATCCCGTGCCGTCGGAAATGTATGTGCCGAAAACGTACTGAGAAGTCGGGAGGCGGGTCTTCGGACCCGCTTTTTCCTTTCGCCGAGGATGCCTGCTTTCCTGACCTGTCTGGAGATCGGTGCGCTCGCCTGTTCTCATCTCTTTTCGGCATGATCTCATCATTTGAAGCGCGGCTGGTTTTGGCTTAGGCCTGTGAACCCAAACAGGTGCAAGGGAGCCGCCCGATGTCGCTCGTCGATCATGTCAAATCCACCCTGACGGAAATCGCCAAGGACGGTTTGTGGAAGAGCGAACGCGAGATCGCCGGCCCGCAACGTGCCCGCATCGAAGTCGCTGATAAGGCCGGACGGCGGCCGATGCTCAATCTGTGTGCCAACAATTATCTGGGCCTGGCCGATAACCCCGAGATCATCGCCACCGCCAAGCAGGCCATGGATGGCTATGGCTTCGGCATGGCTTCGGTACGTTTCATCTGCGGCACGCAGACCCTGCATCGCGAACTCGAGCGCACCATCGCCCGCTACCTCAACAAGGACGACGCGATTCTCTTCGCCGCCTGCTTCGACGCCAATGGCGGGGTGTTCGAGCCCTTGCTCGGTGCCGAGGATGCCATCGTTTCCGACAGCCTGAACCATGCCTCGATCATCGACGGCGTGCGCCTGTGCAAGGCCAAGCGCTATCGCTTCGCCAATGGCGACATGAACGATCTCGAAGTGCAGTTGCAGGCGGCCAAGGCCGACAATGCCCGCCACATCGTCATCGCCACCGATGGCGTGTTTTCCATGGACGGCTATCTCGCCGACCTGAAGACGCTTACGGACCTTGCCGGGCGCTACGGCGCCAATGTGATGGTGGATGATTGCCACGCCACCGGCTTCATCGGGCCGGAGGGGCGCGGCACGCCCGCTCGCGCCGGGGTGGAGGACAAGGTCGATATCCTCACCGGCACGCTGGGCAAGGCCTTGGGTGGCGCCATGGGTGGCTATGTCGCCGCCAGCCAGCCGATCATCGATCTTCTGCGTCAGCGTGCACGTCCCTATCTTTTCTCCAATTCTTTGGCCCCGCCGGTCGCGGCCGGCTCGATGAAGGCGATCGAGTTGGCTCAGGCGGGCGATGGACTGCGCGAAAAACTGTTCGCCAACACCAGGCGTTTCCGCGCCGGGCTGGAGAAGGCCGGCTTCGAGCTCCTGCAGGGCGAGACGCCGATCATCCCGGTGATGCTGCATGATGCCCGCCGCGCGCAGGACATGGCTCGTGCCCTCGACGAACGCGGCGTCTATGTCGCCGGCTTCTTCTTCCCGGTGGTGCCGAAGGGCAGGGCACGCATCCGCACCCAGATGTCGGCCGGTCTGACGGAGGCCGATATCGATTTTGCCATCGATGCCTTCACCGACGCAGGCAAAGCTTTGGGCGTGATCTGATCTTTTTGCGTGATTGGCTTTGCAGGATGTAGTATCGTAACTACATACCCTGCGGAGGTCTCCGATGAAGCACATGAGCAGCCGGGAGTTCAATCACGATATCGGCAAAGCCAAGCGCGCCGCAGAGGAAGGCCCGCTCGTGATCACCGATCGCGGCAAGCCGGCCTTCGTGTTGCTGAAGCATGAGGAATATCAGCGCCTTGTCGGGGAAGAGCCAAGCATCGTGGATTTGCTCCGCCAGGACGAACCGGAAGCGGATTTCGATTTCGAGCCGCCGCGCTTGCGTGAGATCGTGCGCAGGGAGACGGTATTCGACTGATGTTCCTGCTGGATACCAATGTCCTCTCCGAGCTGCGTCGTCCTCGTCTTGCCGCGCCAAAGCTTCTCGAATGGGCTTACGCCACCGCCAGATCGAGACAATTCATCTCTGCAGTCACCTTGATGGAACTCGAAATTGGCGTGTTGTCGATCGAGCGGCGTGATCCCACGCAAGGCGGAATTCTTCGTAACTGGTTGGTTGGCAAAGTCGAGCCCAGTTATGATGGCCGGATTTTACAGTTTGGATCTCGGACCGCGCAGATATGTGCGCGGCTGCATGTCCCGGACCGGCGGCCCGAACGGGATGCGATGATTGCGGCTACGGCCTTGGAGCATGGCCTGACCATGGTCACCCGAAATGTCGCCGATTTTAGCCCCCTCGGCGTTCCTGTCTTCAACCCCTGGCAAGCCTGAAGGCCTCCCAAGAAAGCCCTGACAGATGAAAGCCCTCGTCAAATCCAAGCCCGAACCCGGCCTTTGGTTTTCGGACAATGAGCCGATGCCTGAACTCGGTCCCAACGATGTCCTGGTGAAGGTGCGGAAAACCGGCATCTGCGGCACCGACATCCACATCTACAAATGGGACGCCTGGGCCCAGAAGACGGTGCCGGTGCCGATGATCGTCGGCCATGAATATGCCGGTGAGATCGTCGAGATCGGCTCGGCCGTGCACAGCCTCAAGATCGGCGAGCGCGTGTCGGGCGAGGGGCACGTCATCGGCATGAAGAGCCGGGCGACGCGGGCAGGGCGCTTCCATCTCGATCCCGACACGCGCGGCATTGGCGTCAACATGCCCGGCGCCTTCGCCGAATATGTGAAGGTGCCGGCCTTCAACATCGTGCCGCTGCCCGAGGAGGTGGACGACGAGCTCGGCGCCATCCTCGATCCGCTCGGCAATGCGGTGCACACGGCGCTGTCCTTCGATCTCGTCGGCGAGGACGTGCTGATCACCGGCGCCGGCCCGATCGGCATCATGGCCGGGGCCGTGGCCCGCCATGCCGGTGCCCGCCATGTCGTGATCACCGACATCAATCCGGTCCGCCTCGATCTCGCCGCCAAGGTGGCCGACGTCGTGCCGGTCAACGTCGCCAAGGAAGATCTGCGCGATGTGATGACCCGCCTGAAGATGAAGGAAGGCTTCGATGTCGGCCTGGAGATGAGCGGTGCGCCGGCGGCCTTCCAGCAGATGCTCGACGTCATGCTGATGGGCTCCAAGATCGCTATGCTGGGCATTCCTGCCACGCCCTTCGCCGTCGACTGGAACAAGATCGTCTTCAAGATGCTGACCATCAAGGGCATCTACGGTCGTGAGATGTTCGAGACCTGGCACAAGATGCTGGCCATGTTGCAGAGCGGGCTCAACATCCGTCCTGTGATCACCCATCGGCTGGCCGTCGCCGACTATCTCGAGGGCTTCGAGACGATGGCGCGCGGCGAATGCGGGAAGATCGTGCTCGACTGGAATGCCTGAAGGGCAGGGGCCGATTGCGTCTCGGCGAGGACGATCCATGAGGTCCGTGCATCATGGGTCGTTGACAGGTTGAGGCACTAATCTATCATTCGTCGTACCATTGCAGCGAAAGATCGGCCGCTGCAGTGACGAAAATTGAGGTACGTAACTCATGAAATCGGGAGGCACTATGGGATTGTTTCAAAAACTGTGTCTGGCGAGCGCCTTGGTCGCGGGTGTTCTGGTGACGCCGGCCTTGGCGCAGGACAAGGGGACCGTCGGCATCGCCATGCCGGACAAGACGGTCGAGCGCTGGATCGACGACGGCAAGAATGTCGTCAAGCAGCTTGAGGCCAAGGGCTATGGCGCCGATCTGCAATATGCCAATGGCGATATTCCCGGCCAGCTCGCGCAGATTGAGAACATGCTCACCAAGGGCGACAAGGTGCTGGTGATCGCGGCAATCGACGGCACCACGCTGGCCGATGCTCTCAAGGCCGCCGCCGCCAAGGGCGTGAAGGTCATCGCCTATGACCGCCTGATCCGCAATTCGGAGAATGTCGACTATTACGCGACCTTCGACAATTTCCAGGTCGGTGTGCTGCAGGCCCAGTCTCTGGAGACGGCTCTCGGTCTCAAGGAGGGCAAGGGCCCATTCAACATCGAGCTGTTCGGCGGTTCGCCGGACGATAACAACGCCTTCTTCTTCTACAACGGCGCCCTGTCCGTCCTGCAACCTTATCTCGACAGCGGCAAGCTGGTGGTGCAGTCCAAGCAGATGGGCATGGACAAGGTCGGCACGCTGAACTGGGACGGCTCGCTCGCCCAGTCGCGCATGGACAACCTTCTCTCCGCCTTCTACACCGACAAGAAGGTCGACGCGGTGCTGTCGCCGAACGACACCCTCGCCCACGGCATCGTCGCCTCGCTGAAGGCGGCCGGTTATGGCTCGGGCGACAAGCCGATCCCCTTCATCTCCGGCCAGGACGCCGAAGTCGCGTCCGTCAAGGCGATCATCGCCGGTGACCAATATTCCACCGTCTTCAAGGATACCCGCGAACTGGCCAAGGTGTCGGTCGGTATGGTCGATGCCGTGCTCTCCGGCGGCAAGCCCGAGATCAACGACACCAAGAGCTACGACAACGGCAAGAAGGTGGTGCCCACCTATCTGCTCAAGCCCGTCCTGGTCACCAAGGACAACTGGAAGCAGGTGCTCGTCGACAGCGGCTACTATAAGGAAGATCAGTTGAAATAGGGGCTCGGGACATCGAACGGTAACCCGCGACCGCAACGCCGGCCGTTCCCCCTGACCGATTGACATGCGATGACGAGAAGCGCCACCGTCGCTCTTGGGGGACGGTGGCGCATCATCTGTTTGCTAATTGTAATACCAATTGACAAGCATCGGAAAGCTCTTATGAATTCTGAGCCTCGCTGGAAGAAACACCCCTTGGCGGCACGGTTCTGGACGCATTCGGCTGTGCTCCGGGGGTGAGAAGAGGCTCCATTGGGGCCGCTTCGATTCCCGATGTCGGCTGAGGGGCAATTTTCTAGACCCGGTTCGTCCCGGACCGGGAAAACGTCAACTTGGGAGAGAGACGTGAAACTATTCAAATCCTTGCTTTTGGCTGCTGCCTTCGGCGCGATCACGCTCGCATCGCCGGCCCTTGCCCAGGATAAGGGGCCTGTCGGCATCGCCATGCCGACCAAGACTTCGGAGCGCTGGATCGACGACGGCAACAATGTCGTCAAGCAGCTCCAGGCCAAGGGCTATGCCACCGATCTGCAATATGCCGACGACGACATCCCCAACCAGCTCGCCCAGATCGAGAACATGCTCACCAAGGGCGACAAGGTCCTGGTGATCGCCTCGATCGACGGCACCACGCTGGCCGACGTGCTCAAGGAGGCTGCGGCCAAGGGCGTGAAGGTCATCGCCTATGACCGCCTGATCCGCAATTCGGAGAATGTCGACTATTACGCGACCTTCGACAATTTCCAGGTCGGCGTGCTGCAGGCCCAGTCGCTGGAAGCCGGCCTCGGCCTCAAGGACGGCAAGGGACCCTTCAACATCGAGCTGTTCGGCGGCTCGCCCGACGACAACAACGCCTTCTTCTTCTACAACGGCGCCATGTCGGTGTTGCAGCCCTACATCGACAGCGGCAAGCTGGTGGTGCAGTCCAAGCAGGCAGGCATGGACAAGGTCGGTACGCTGCGCTGGGACGGTTCGCTCGCCCAGTCGCGCATGGATAACCTCCTCTCCGCTTTCTACACCGACAAGAAGGTCGACGCGGTACTGTCGCCCTATGACGGCCTGTCGCGTGGTATCATCGCTTCGCTGAAGGCCGCCGGCTACGGCTCGGGCGACAAGCCCATGCCCTTCATCTCCGGCCAGGACGCGGAAGTTGCGTCCGTCAAGGCGATCATCGCCGGCGACCAGTACTCGACGATCTACAAGGATACGCGCCAGCTCGCCAAGGTCTCGGTCGACATGGTCGACGCCGTGCTCTCCGGCGGCAAGCCTGAGATCAACGACACCAAGAGCTACGACAACGGCAAGAAGGTGGTGCCGACCTATCTGCTCAAGCCCGTCCTGGTCACCAAGGATAATTGGAAGCAGGTGCTGGTCGATGGCGGTTACTACAAGGAAGACCAGCTGAAATAAGTGGTCGTCCTCAAACCATGTTAGGGTATCGGGCGGCTGGCACCACGGTGCCGGCCGCCCTTTTCACAGGTCATCCACTATGACAGCCATCCTGGAAATGCGGGGCATCACCAAGACCTTTCCGGGGGTCAAGGCGCTCAGCAACGTCAACCTCACGGTCAACGAGGGCGAAATTCACGGCGTGGTCGGCGAGAATGGCGCCGGCAAATCAACCCTGATGAAGGTGCTGAGCGGGGTCTATCCCCACGGCTCCTACGAAGGGGAGATTCGCTTCCGCGGCAAGGAATGCCACTTCAAGGATATCCGCCAGTCTGAAGAGCTCGGCATCATCATCATCCACCAGGAACTTGCCCTGGTGCCGCTGCTCTCCATCGCCGAGAACATCTTCCTCGGCAACGAGCAGGCCACCGGTGGCCTGATCGATTGGCCCCTGACCTATGGCAAGACTCGCAAGGTGCTGGATAAGGTCGGGTTGAGGGAATCGCCGGACACGCTCATCACCAATATCGGCGTCGGCAAGCAGCAACTCGTCGAAATCGCCAAGGCCTTGTCGAAGGACGTCAAGCTGCTGATCCTCGACGAGCCGACGGCCAGTCTCAACGAAAGCGACAGCGATGCCCTGCTCGACCTCCTTCTGGAGTTCAAGCGACAGGGCATTTCCTCGATCCTGATCTCGCACAAGCTCAACGAGATTTCCAAGGTCTGCGACGAGATCACGGTGATCCGCGACGGTGCCTCGATCGAGACCCTCGACTGCCGTAACGAGGCGATCAGCGAAGACCGCATCATCAAGGGCATGGTCGGGCGCGAAATGGCGGATCGTTATCCCAGCCGCGAGCCCAAGATCGGCGAGCCTGTCCTGGAGATCAAGGACTGGGTGGTGCACCACCACGAGCATTCCGATCGCCAGGTGGTCAAGGGCGTGAACTTCACCGTGCGCAAGGGCGAGGTCGTCGGCATCTCCGGCCTGATGGGCGCTGGGCGGACGGAGCTTGCCATGAGCATCTTCGGCCAGTCCTACGGCCAGCGCATCAGCGGCCAGGCCCTGATGCACGGCAAGCCGGTCGATCTCACGACCATCCACAAGGCGCTGGCCAACGGCCTCGCTTACGTTACGGAGGACCGCAAGCAACTCGGCCTCGTCCTCGAAGAGGACATCATCAAGAACATCACGCTCAGCAACCTGGAAGGTGTGTCGAAGAATTCCGTCATCGACGACATCAAGGAATTGCGGGTGGCCAACGACTACAGGCGCAAGCTGAATATCCGCTCTCCCAACGTTTTTCAGAAGACGGTGAACCTGTCGGGCGGCAATCAGCAGAAGGTGGTGCTCTCCAAATGGCTGTTCTCCAATCCTGAACTGCTGATGCTCGACGAGCCGACGCGCGGTATCGATGTCGGTGCGAAGTACGAAATCTACAGCATCATCAACGAGATGGTGAATGAAGGTAAAGCCGTGCTGATGATTTCCTCCGAGATGCCGGAACTGCTCGGCATGTGCGATCGCATCTATGTGATGAATGCGGGCCGCTTCGTAGGCGAATTCCCCGGTGCCGAGGCCACCCAAGAAAAGATCATGCGCGCCATCATGCGTGCGGAAGGACATTGACGATGACGACAAACACCGTGGAAGCTCAAGGCTCTTCGCCCAAGAAATCGATCCTTGAATATATCAGCGGCAACATCCGCGACTATGGCCTGCTGATCTCTCTGATCGTCATCGTCGGCTTCTTCCAATACATGACGGAAGGGCGGATGCTGGCACCGTCCAACATCAACAACATTCCCAACCAGAACGGCTATGTCATCGTCATGGCACTCGGCATGCTGCTGGTGATCGTGGCCGGCCATATCGACCTGTCGGTCGGCTCGGTCTGCGCCTTCACCGGCGCCGTCGCCGCGACGCTGATGGTGAAGCTCGGCTGGCATTGGGCACCGGCGGCGGTCGCCACCCTGGTGGTCGGGGCGCTGATCGGCGGCATCCAGGGCTATTTCATCGCCTATCTGCGCATTCCCTCCTTCATCGTCACCCTGGCGGGCATGCTGGTGTTTCGAGGGCTGACCTATCGCCTGCTCGGCAATACCAATGTCGGCCCGCTGCCGGCCGAGTTCAACCAGCTCAGCGCCGGCTGGATTCCCGATCCCTTCGCCGCTCAGAACTTCTTCACCACCACCTTCGCCCTTGGCCTGATCGCCGCGGCGCTGTTCATCCTGGTGAACATCAAGGGCCGGATGACGCGGCTCAAGCACGGCGTGGAGGAAGAGCCGATGGCGATCTTCATCGGCCGCAACATCCTGATGGCGGTCGCCACCGTCTATGTCAGCTATCTCCTCGCCATGTATCGTGGCCTGCCGATGGTGCTGATCATCCTGCTGGCGCTGACGCTGCTCTATGTCTTCGTCACCACCCGCACCGTGGTCGGCCGGCGCATCTATGCCCTCGGCGGCAACGAGAAGGCGGCCAAGCTCTCCGGCATCAACACTGACCGCCTCATCCTGTTGACCTTCGTCAATATGGGCGCGCTGGCAGCCTTGGCCGGGCTGATCGTCACCTCGCGCTTCGGCGGCATGGCGACCCCGAAAGCGGGCGACGGCTATGAACTCGACGTCATCGCGGCTTGCTTCATCGGCGGCGCTTCGGCCTCGGGCGGCGTCGGCAAGATCACCGGCGCGGTGATCGGCGCCTTGCTGATGGGCGTGATGAATGTCGGCATGTCGATTCTCGGCCTCGGCATCGACGACCAGAAATGGATCAAGGGCCTGGTGCTGCTCTTCGCCGTCTGTCTCGACGTCTACTACAAGAAGAAGCGCTGAGAGAGACCATAACGATGGCAGTATGCCGGCCTTCGGGCCGGCATTTGCTTGATACCGTCTCGATTGCAATGCCCCGATTCTACTTGGCGATTGCCGCGGCGTGGCCTTAAAACGCCTGCCGTTCTCGGGAGTGGTCATGGAGCGAATCGTCAAGGCATTCTTCAACTCGGCAGCGGGCCTTGCCCATGCCGTCCGCTACGAACTGGCGGTACGCCAGGAGGTCGTCGTGCTGCTCGTCGCGGTGCCGGCGAGCTTCTTCGTGACCGAAAGCTGGTGGAAGCGCCTTGCCCTGATCGGCGTCATCCTGCTGGTGCTGATGGTGGAGTTGCTCAACACCGCCATCGAGGCGCTGTCGGACCATGTTACGCCCGACCGCCACCCCCATATCCGCATCGTCAAGGATCTCGGATCGGCAGCGGTGTTCACGGCGCTTACCTTGGCGGGCCTGACCTGGATTCTCGCGCTGGCCGAAAGGCTGGTGTAAGGATGGCGGATCCTTATCCGCCTTTGAAGAGACCATGAGCACCGATATTCTGCGCATTGCCATCGCCCAGCTCAAGCCGACGCTCGGCGATATCGTCGGCAACCTCGCCAAGGCGCGCGCTGCCAGGGCGAGTGCGCGCGAGCAGGGCGCCGATCTCGTGCTGTTCACCGAACTCTTCCTCTGCGGCTACCTGCCCGAGGATCTGGTGCTCAAGCCCGCTTTTCAGGACGCCTGCCGTGCCGCGCTGGAGGATTTCGCCCGCGATACGGCCGACGGCGGGCCGGCTGCCCTGGTGGGTCTGCCCTGGCGAGAGAAAGACAAGCTGCACAATGCGGTAGCGCTGGTGGACAAGGGGATCGTCGCCGCCGTCCGCTTCAAGAACGATCTGCCCAATTACGGCGTGTTCGACGAGAAGCGCGTGTTCCAGCCGGGGCCCCTGCCGGGTCCGATCGCCTTTCGCGGCGTGCGTCTGGGCGTACCGATCTGCGAGGATATCTGGGGCCATGACGTAGTCGAGTGCCTCGCCGAGACGGGCGCCGAAATCCTGCTGGTGCCCAATGGTTCACCCTATCATCGCGACAAGTCCGACATCCGGCTCAACGTGGCGGTGGCGCGCGTCACCGAATCCGGTCTTCCGCTGCTCTATGCCAATGAGGTTGGCGGCCAGGACGAGGTGATTTTCGACGGCGCCTCCTTCGCCCTCAATGCCGATCATCGCCTGGCGGTGCAATTGCCGGCTTTCCGGGAAGCCGTTGTTACCACCATTTGGCGGCGCGGGGCACAAGGCTGGGCGTGCGAGCCGGGCATGGTCGAACTGGTGGAGGAGGGCGAGGAAGCCGATTACCAGGCCTGTGTCCTGGGTCTGCGCGACTATGTCGACAAGAACGGCTTTCCAGGTGTGGTGCTCGGCCTGTCCGGCGGTGTCGATTCCGCCCTGGTAGCGGCCATGGCGGTGGACGCGCTCGGGCCGGAGCGGGTGCATTGCGTGATGCTGCCCTATCGTTACACCTCGCCCGAATCCCTGAAGGATGCCTTCGAATGCGCCGCGGCGCTGGGCGTGCGCTATGACGTCGTGCCGATCGAAGCGCCGGTGAGCGGGCTGGAGAGCGTGCTCGAACCGTTGTTCAAGGGCCAGCCACGTGGCATTGCCGAGGAGAACATGCAGAGCCGCGCCCGTGGCACCATCCTGATGTCGATCTCCAACAAGTTCGGCGCCATGGTGGTGACCACCGGCAACAAGTCGGAGATGTCGGTCGGCTATTGCACGCTCTATGGCGACATGAATGGCGGCTTCAACCCGATCAAGGACCTCTACAAGACCGAGGTCTATCGCCTGTGCGAGCTGCGCAATCGCTGGAAACCGGTGGATGCCAAGGGGCCGGCGGGCGTGGTGATTCCGCGAAACATCCTGACCAAGGCGCCATCCGCCGAATTGCGCGAGAACCAGAAGGACCAGGATTCGCTGCCGCCCTATGACGTGCTCGACGACATCCTGCGCTGCCTGGTCGAAAGCGAGATGCGGGTCAGCGAGATCGTGGCGCGCGGCTATGACGAGGAGACCGTGCGCAAGGTCGAGCGCCTGCTCTATCTGGCCGAATACAAGCGCCGCCAGGCCGCGCCCGGCGTGAAGGTGACGGAGAAGAATTTCGGCCGTGATCGCCGTTATCCGATCACCAACCGGTTCCGGGACGGCAACAAGGCCGCCTTCGTGCCGGATGCCGCACTCTATCGGGTCTCCACCACCGCGAGCGCGGATGCGGTGGATTTCTAAGCTTCGGGGTCGTCTGCTCGCGCTTCCGCCTGGGCCGTCGCGATGAGCCAGCGCCGGACCGCGTCCGTCGGTTCGGGATGGCGCTGCCGGCGTGGCAGCACGACGTAAAAATCATGGCTGCCGGACAGTTCGGCAGCCACCGGCTGGACCAGCCTGCCGCTGGCGAGGTCGCCGGCGACAAGGAAGCGGCTGGCGAGCGCGATGCCCTGGCCGGCGGCGGCCGCCTCGATCGCCAGTCCCGTCTGGTTGAAGCGCATCCGCCGCGGCTCGACGAGCGGCTTCAGCCCCAGCGCCTGTTCGAGAAACTCGGGCCACAGATTGTGGGTATCGTGCAGGAGGGTATGGCTCGGAATCTCGGCTGGTTCGAGGCCGTTGGTGCCGGCCGGCAGCAGGCCGGGCGCGCAGACGGCGATCACCTGCTGCGCAAACAGGCGCTCGACCACCAGTCCCGGCCCGAAGGGCAACCGCCCTTGCCGCACCGCGATGTCGACGCCGTCGCTCTGGAAATTCGACAGGCTCTCATTGGCCAGAATGCGCAACTCGACGAGCGGATGCTCGGCCACGAATTGCGGCAGCCTGGGGATCAGCCATTTGGTCGCGAAGCTCGGCGTGACGCTGATCGTCAGCCTGGCAGGCTCGGGGCGCAGTCCCTGCGTCGCATCGGCGATGAGTTCGAAAGCCCGGCGGATATTGGGCAGATAGCCCTGCCCGGCATGGGTAAGGGTAAGCCCACGAGGCAGCCGTTCGAACAGTTTCACGCCGAGATCGGCCTCCAGCCCTCGGATATGCTGGGCGACGGCGCCCTGGGTTACGTTCAGCTCCTCGGCGGCAAGGCGGAAGTTCAGATGGCGTGCGGCAGCTTCGAAGGCGCGCAGGGCCTTGAGCGGAGGAAGGTGAGGCAGGACATCCGGCATGCAGTAGTTTTTCTACAGGATCGGAATAGCTATTCTGGCTCGAATGAAGCCTGATTTGGCAGTATATCAGGAAGACAGGCGCTTTGTCGCGGCCTTGCGCCGCTCCGGAATATGGAAGGATGACTTCAATGGCAGCAGAAAAAGTAGCGATCGTTACGGCCGGCGGCAGTGGCATGGGAGCAGCTGCCGCAAGGCGCCTGGCCAAGGATGGCTACAAGGTTGCCATTCTCTCCTCCTCCGGCAAGGGGGAAGCCATCGCGCAGGAATTGGGCGGTCTCGGTGTCACCGGCTCCAACCAGTCCAACGAGGATTTGCAGCGCCTCACCGATCGCACGCTCGAGCGTTGGGGACGTGTCGACGTGCTGGTCAACAGCGCTGGCCATGGTCCGCGTGCGCCGCTTCTGGAGATCACCGATGAGCAATGGCACACGGGGCTCGACGTCTATCTGATGAACGTGATCCGAGCGACCCGCCTGGTGGCCCCCACGATGATTCGCCAGAAGAGCGGCGCCATCATCAACATCTCGACGGCCTGGGCCTTCGAGCCGACGGCGATGTTCCCGACCTCGGCCGTGTTCCGCGCTGGGCTTGCCGCCTACACCAAGCTCTTCGCCGATCAGCATGCCGCCGACAATGTGCGCATGAACAATGTGCTGCCGGGCTGGATCGACAGCCTGCCGGCCACCGAGGAACGCCGCGACAGCGTGCCGATGGGCCGCTACGGCACCAGCGAGGAGATCGCGGCTACGGTCGCCTTTCTCGCCTCGGAGGGCGCCGGCTACATCACTGGCCAGAATATCCGCGTCGATGGCGGGCTGATGCGCTCGCTCTGAAGGAACGCGTTTGGAGCGCCATTTCCCGGATGCGCGGGTGTCTCGTCCGCGCACCCGGAAAGATGTCGCGTTCTCAGATGGCCCAGCCGGCCTTCAGGCCTTCCAGCACCGCTTCCTCGGCCGTGCGGGGCGTCAGGCAATCACCGATGAGATGGATCTCGGCGGGAAGGCCTTCCAGCTCGGCTTCCAGGGCATTGGCGGCCTCATGGCCGAGCGACGTCACCAGCGTGTCGATGCCGTCGACGATGATCGGCTCGCGCCCGGTGACATGGGCGAGATAGACGGTCTGCCCGTCGACGCCGTAGAGATCGGCATAGGGGATGACTTCGATGCCGAGATCGTGCAGCACGCCGGCCCAGTGGTCGCGGACATAGGCCTGGATGCGCTGGCCTGGCATGTAGCCATTGACGGCAAGGCGGACCTTGCAGCCGGCCCGCGCCAGCTTCTCGGCGACGCCCATGCCGATCCAGTCGCAGCGCCAGTCCGCCACCAGTACGGAGCTGCCGACATTGGCCTCGTCGCGCAGCACCTGCCAGGCGTCGACGACATGGGCGGTTTCCGCACCGGGCAGTTCGGGATGGCGCGGCGTGGCGCCGGTGGCGATGATGACCACGTCGGGGCGCTCGTGCTCGACCAAGGCGCGGTCGACTCTGGTGTTCTTCACCATGGTGACGCCGGCAAGCTCGGCTTCGCGGGTGAGATTGGTGACGATGCCGCCAAACTCCATGCGCCGTGGCAGCAATTGCGCCAGCAGGGCCTGGCCACCGAGCCGGCCCGACGCCTCGTAGAGCGTGACGTCATGGCCGCGCGAGGCGGCGATGCTGGCGGCTTTCATGCCGGCCGGACCGCCGCCGGCGACCAGTACCTTCTTCACGGCGCCGGCACGCAGTACCTTGCCGTAGCGCAATTCGCGCCCGGTCTCCGGATGCTGGATGCAGGAAATCGGCACGCCGAGCTGGAAATGGCCGATGCAGGCCTGGTTGCAGGCGATGCAGGCGCGAATGTCGTCGAAGCGGCCCTGCTCGGCCTTGGCGGGCATGTCGGGGTCGCAGATCAGCGCCCGCGTCATGCCGACCATGTCGGCCGAGCCGTTGGCGATCAGCTGCTCGGCATCCTGGGGCTGGTTCACCCGTCCGGCATAGAAGACCGGCGTCTTCACCTTGCGCTTCACCGCCGCTGCCGACGGTGCACCATAGCCGCTGGCGAAGGCCATGGCGGGGGCGATATGCACGGCACCACCGAAGCTGGCCGAGGAACCGACCGTCAGGTTGAAATAGTCGAAGCTGCCGTCGAGGGCGGTGAGCACTTCCGCCACTTCCTCGGCGGTGAGGCCGTTGAGATCGCTGTCCTCGGATGAAAAGCGCAGCCCGACCACGAAGTCCGGTCCTGTCCTGGCGCGGATGGCGGCCAGGCTCTCGCGGATGAAGCGCAGGCGATTGTCGAGAGAACCGCCATAGGCGTCCTCGCGCAGATTGACGCGCGGATTGACGAATTGGGAGGGCAGGTAGCCATGGCTGCCGACGATCTCCACGCCGTCGATCCCGGCCTGTTCGAGCCGGCGTGCGGCCTCGCCATAGCCCTCGACGATTTCGCCGATCATTGCCGTGCTCATGGCCCGCGGCATGACATGGAAGCGCTGGTTGGGCACGGCAGAGGGCGCGTAGGCGACGGGGGCGGTGCCTTCGGCCGTCTCCATGATCTCGCGCCCGGGATGGAAGAGCTGGCCGAATACCGCGGCTCCCTCGGCATGGCAGACTTCCGCGAGGCGCCGGTAGCCGGGAATGCAGTCGTCGCTGGTCGCCATCAAGAGATGGGAGGTATAGCGCGCCGTCTCATGCACGCCGGCGACCTGCAGCACGATCAGCCCGACGCCGCCCTGGGCACGCGCCTGCTGATAGGCGATCAGCGCGTCATTGGGCACGAAGGCCGTGGGCAGGGTGGTGTCATGCCCGGTGGACATGATGCGGTTCTTGATGCGCAGATTGCGGATCGTGAACGGCGAGTAGAGGTGGGGAAGGGCGGCGGACTGGCTCACGGGGCCTCGCAGAAACTGGACCCGTACTGGGTGCACGGGAGCGATCGTGCAATCAACATGGCCGATTGTCGCGACAGGCGAGCAAGTATTCGGCTCGTGCCTCGTGTTCCGCAAGTCAGACATTTACAGGCGCGGGCGGGATGCCCGCGCCTGTGAGAAGGGGGCTCGAACGTCTCAGAGATTGAAGTCGAAGCGATAGCTTGCCGAAACGCCGATCAGGAACTGGTTGGGGGAGCCGCGCTCCTTGACCAGGCTCGATTTGGAGGCGGGGCCGGTGAGGCGGCTATATTCTGCAAAGGCGCTGGTGGTGATCTTGTCGGTGGTCTTCCAGGTAAGCGCGCCGCCGACGCCGACCGATTTCAGGCCACCGCCGGGCGAATAGGGGCTGAGGCCGGAAGCGAGCGATTCCTGCAGGTTCACGCCGTAATAGGCATCGAAATAGCTGCGCGTGGCCAAGGAGAGGCGGGGGCCGCCGGAAATCCGCCAATCCGGCGCGATGTCATAGAAGGCATCAGCGGCGAGATCGGCGACGAGGCCGTGATGCGAACGGATGCCGTGCCGCAATTCGGCGCGCAAACGCAGCCATTCGGTCGGATAGATATCGGCGAAGATACCGAGTTCACCGCCCCAGCGTACCGGCTTGAGGCCCTTGAGATCATCGTCGGTGGAGCCGTCGCGCTCGAACAGGATCTTGCCGACCGGGCCGATGCGCAGGAAGCCGTTGTCGAGGAGGCCCAGACCCGGATTGTCGTTGCGCGAGGTGAAGGCCGGGCCCTTGCCCTGGCGGGACAGCGAGACGATCGGCGAGGGCAGGAAGCTGAAATCCTTGGCGCCTTCATATTTGGGGCCCATGGCGGCGGTGGCGCCGAGCTCCAGCGACCAGCCACCGGCGATGTAGTTGTCCCAGAATCCCGTTGGCGTGTAGGAAGAGGACTGGGCCAGCGCCGGCGTTGCCAGAACGGCAAGAACTCCTGCCGCAGCGGCAGTCTTCAGGGAGGTACGCAACATCACTCTATTCCCATTTCCGGTCGCGGCAGGAACGGCCGCCAACCTGGCCGCACAATGCCTTCGAGGTGACAACAAACAATGAAGGATGCCATGAATAATCAACGAATTCCCTAACGTCATGTTTTGGATGCCGAGGGCATCGTCAGTTTCGTGATGCCTATTTTGGCGGCATTCACTGAGTGGCGATGATCAGCCGGGAAAGGAGTCTATGAGCCGGCTGCAATTGATTATCGTGTCCCTTATAAACACGATGGCGATTTTGTGGCCAGCAAAAATGGCATGAGCCTGTTCATAATCTCTCCTTCAAAAGGGAGGGTTCGCGGTATAGGACAGGCCATATTTCTAATTTTGAAAGCCCATCATGCCGCCCGTCGTCCGTTTTGCGCCATCTCCCACCGGCTATATCCATATCGGCAATATCCGTACCGCCTTGCTGAACTGGTGTGTGGCCAAGCGCGATGGTGGGCGCTTCATCCTGCGCTATGACGATACCGACACCGCCCGTTCGCGCCAGGAATATGCCGACGCCATTGCGGTGGACCTTGCCTGGCTTGGCATGGTGCCGGACGTGCAGGCCCGCCAGTCGGAACGCATGGCCCTCTATGATGCCGCGGCCGCCAGCCTGCGCGGGGCCGGCCGGCTCTATCCCTGCTACGAGACCGAGGAGGAGCTGGAGCGCCGGCGCACCTTGCAGAAGGCTCGCGGCCTGCCGCCGGTCTATGACCGGGCGGCCCTGCGCCTGACGGCCGAGCAGAGGGTGGCAATGGAGGCCGAGGGGCGCCGGCCGCATTGGCGCTTCCTGCTCAACCACCGCATCGTCGAATGGCAGGATGGCGTGCGTGGCCACGCCCATGTCGATACCGCCTCGCTCTCCGATCCGGTGCTGATCCGCGCCGATGGCGGCTATCTCTACACGCTCCCCTCGGTGGTCGACGACATCGATCTCGGCGTCACCCATATCATCCGCGGCGAGGACCATGTCACCAACACCGCCGTGCAGATTGAGATCTTCGAGGCGCTGGGAGGCACCGTGCCGGCTTTTGCGCACCACAACCTGCTCACTACGGTGAGCGGCGAGGGGCTATCCAAGCGCAGTGGCGCGCTGTCGATCGGTTCGCTGCGCGAGGACGGCTTGGAGCCGATGGCGGTGGCGAGCCTGGCGGTGCTGACCGGCACGGCCGAGGCTGTCAGGCCGATCGCAACTTTGCCGGAACTGGCGGCGCTGGTCGACCTCTCGCGCATCTCGCGGGCGCCGGCACGGTTCGATCCGGCCGAGATCGAGACTCTCAACGCCAAGCTGCTGCACGAGACGGATTATGCGGATGTCTCGCAGCGACTCGCGGCTCTCGGTATCGAAGGCGGCGAGGCATTCTGGCTTGCCGTGCGCAGCAATCTCGTCAGGCTGGCGGATGCGAAGACCTGGTGGGACGTAGTCACCGGACCTGTCGCCGCCGGCGAACGGGATCGGGAGTTCCTCGGCCGCGCCGCCGCACTGCTGCCGAGCGAACCCTGGGACGAGAACACCTGGAGCGCCTGGACACAGGCCGTGAAAGACGCCACCGGTGCCAAGGGCAAGGCCTTGTTCATGCCGCTGCGCCAAGCGCTGACCGGGCTCGATCATGGTCCCGAACTCAAGGCGCTGTTGCCCTTGATCGGCCGCGAACAGGCGTTGGCACGGCTGGCAGGCTGAGGCTGGAGTGCCGACATCCTGACATTGGATTTATGAGGGATCTCGACCGGGAGGTCGACACTCCACTCTAGCGCCCGGCCAGGGGCCTTCCCATATGGGGCCCGATAAGGAGACCCCGCATGTTGCGTAGAATATGCTTCGGCCTTGCCGTAATCGGACTTGCCCTGGCGGCTCCCGCCGCTGCCCAGGCGCAGGAGCCGGACCTGATCTTCCGCAAGTCGACGGTATGGAAATTCCTGACCCCCGATGACAAGCTTGCGGTCTACGGCATCGACGATCCCGATGTCGAAGGGGTTGCCTGCCACTTCACCGTGCCGGAGAAGGGCGGTCTCAAGGGCATGTTCGGGGTGGCCGAGGAGGTGTCGGACGTCTCCCTGGCCTGCCGCCAGGTCGGGCCGATCAAGTTCAAGGAAAAATTCGAGCAGGGCGCCCTGGTCTACCGCCAGTCCCGCTCGCTGTTCTTCAAGAAGATGCAGGTGGTGCGCGGCTGCGACGCCAAGCGCAATGTGCTGGTCTATCTGGTCTACACCGACAAGCTGATCGAGGGATCTCCGAAGAACTCGACCTCGTCGGTACCGGTGATGCCCTGGGCTGGCGAGCCGCCGCAGAAATGCGGCGATTTCGTCACCGACTGAGGGCGGAGCCCGGCAGAGCTGCCGCCCGCATTCCCACTTCCCGTGAAGTTTTTACTTCTCGCAGGTGATCACGACGGCGTGCGGCTGCGCGGCAGCGGCCACCTGCGTGGGCGCGTTGATGGCGCCGGTGATGTCGGTTTCAGTCTGGCGGCGGAAGGCGACGGCCTTGGCATAACCATTGGCGACGCACCATTCGCTGGCAATCGGCTGGCCGCAAGGCGAGCCGCTTTCCAGGCAGGTGTCGACGCCGTAGCCGTCATCGCTGCTGACGACGAAGGAAGCCACGTTCTGGGCGGAGGCGGGGCTGGCGAAGGCCAGGCAAGCCGCGATGAAGGAGAGGGTACGCAGGTTCATCGAAATCACACATGTGAACGGGGTCTGCCCCGTTCGGATAGCGGAGCTTGCCTATCATCGCTGTGCGTTTTTAAACATACGTAAATCTGCGTGTTTAATTTTTGGCGAAACTCTGTTGCCTGGGTGCATCACTCTGGCACTGGAGAAAGCGGATGCCGTCCTTGTCTCGTGTGGCTTGACAACGTCGCCCGCATGGCACATTGCTCCCGGCCATGACAAAGACGGCCATCCTTTCGCGGATTATTTGCAGCTAGCAGCAACGCTGGCTGGCGCCGTCATTCGCCCAAAATCTTGAGCGCAGGACGCCCCCGGCCAGCCGAGGTGGGGAACTCATGGTTTTACGGCTCTACGATACCCGTACGCGCGCCAAGGTCGATTTCACGCCGATCGATCCCGATCGGGTGCGTATGTATGTCTGCGGCCCGACCGTCTACGACTTTGCCCATATCGGCAATGCACGGCCGATCATCGTCTTCGACCTGCTGTTCCGCCTGCTGCGCCATGTCTACGGCGCCGCGCATGTCTCTTACGCGCGCAACATCACCGACGTCGACGACAAGATCAACGAGCGCGCGGCCGAGCGCGGCATCACCATCCGCGAACTGACCAATGGTACCCTGGCCCAGTTCCACCAGGACATAAGGGAACTCGGCGTGCTGATGCCCGATCAGGTTAATCAGCCCGGCCAGCCGCCGCAGATGGTCGAGCCGCGCGCGACCGATCATATCGAGGAGATGAAGGCCATCATCGAGCGCCTGGTGGCGCGCGGGGTCGCCTATGTCGCCGAGGAGCATGTGCTGTTCTCCGTGCATGCCATGGAGAAGCTCGCGACAGTACCGCGCTATGGAGCGCTCGCCCGCCGCTCGCTCGACGAGATGCTGGCTGGTGCCCGTGTCGATGTTGCGCCCTATAAACGCGACGCCATGGATTTCGTGCTGTGGAAGCCCTCGCATGGCAATCAGCCCGGCTGGCCGAGCCCCTTGGGCATCGCCACGCCCGGCCGTCCGGGCTGGCATATCGAGTGCTCGGCCATGTCGATGGCGACGCTGCTCACCCCTTATGGCGGTGGCATTGCCTGCGACGATCCGGCCCGCAACGTCTTCGATATCCATGGCGGTGGCATCGATCTCGTCTTCCCGCACCACGAGAACGAGATCGCCCAGAGCTGCTGCGCCTTCGACACGCCGGTGATGGCCAATGTCTGGATGCATAATGGCTTCCTGCAGGTCGAGAGCGAGAAGATGTCGAAGAGCCTCGGCAACTTCATCACCATTCGCGAGCTGCTCGGCAGCGACAGGTTCGGCGGGCGCGCCTGGCATGGCGACGTGCTGAGGCTCGCCATGTTGCGCACCCATTATCGCCAGCCGATCGACTGGACCTTGCAGGCCTTGAACGAGGCCCAGCAGACCCTGCTGCGCTGGTATGAGGAGTTGCCTGCGGGCGGAAATGTCGATGCCGGCGTGATCGAGGCTCTGTCGGACGATCTCAACACTCCAGCCATGCTGGCGCGCCTGCACCAGATCGCCGATCCGGCCGACCGGGCGGCGACGCTCGCCTTTCTGGGCTTCAGCAACGATGCGGCAGCCCTGAAGGGCGACACGCATGTCAGCGATGGCCTGAGGCAGGAGGTCGAGGCGCTTCTGGCGGCCCGCAAGGTGGCACGTGCCGAGAAGAACTGGCCGGAGTCCGATCGCATCCGCGACGAGCTCACCCGGCTGAACATCGCCGTCAAGGACAACAAGGACGGCACCACCAGCTGGGAGGTCAAGCTCTGATGGCCCAATCCATGCCCAAGCCGGGGCTACGCCCCTTCCTGCCCGCCGATGCGCCGATCCTGGCCGAGATCTTCAGGGCCAGTATCCACGAATTGACGGGCGAGGACTATTCCGAAACCCAGCAGGAAGCCTGGGCCGAAGCCGCCGAGGACGAGGAAGCCTGGGGCAAGCGCCTTGCCGGCTGTCTCACCTTGGTTGCGACGGTCGGGGGCTCGCCGGTCGGCTTCATCGCCTTGAAGGGCAAGGAACTGGTCGACCTGCTCTACGTCCATCCCGCGGTTGCCAGGCAGGGCGTGGCCTCGACGCTCTATGGCGCCATCGAGCAACTCGCCAAGGCGCGCGGCGCCACCCAGCTCACCGTCGATGCCAGCGACACTGCCCGTGACTTTTTCCAAAGGCAGGGTTTCGTGCCCCAGCAGCGCAACACCGTGTCGCTCGGCGACGAATGGCTCGGTAACACCACCATGAAGAAGGCGCTCGTGGCCCCGCCCGATGCGAGCCGGCAATGACGCGCGATCGTCTCTATCTGTTCGACACCACCCTGCGCGACGGCGCCCAGACCACGGGCGTCGACTTCTCGCTCGCCGACAAGCAGGCGATCGCGCGCCTGCTCGACGATCTCGGCGTCGACTATGTCGAGGGTGGCTATCCCGGCGCCAATCCGCTCGACACGCAGTTCTTCAGCCAGCGGAGCGGTCTCAAGGCGAAGTTCACCGCCTTCGGCATGACCAAGCGGGCCGGGCGCTCGGCCGCCAACGACCCTGGCGTCGCCGGCCTCCTGGATGCGCAGGCCGACGCGATCTGCTTCGTGGCCAAGAGCTGGGACCACCAGGTGCGCATGGCCCTCGGCATCAGCCTGGAAGAGAATCTCGATTCGATCCGCGACAGCGTCGCCACCGCCAAGGCGCGCGGGCGCGAGGTGCTGCTCGACTGCGAGCATTTCTTCGATGGCTACAAGGCCAATCCCGACTATGCGCTCGCCTGCGCCCGCACGGCCCATGAAGCCGGTGCGCGCTGGGTGGTGCTATGCGATACCAATGGCGGCACCCTGCCGCATGAGGTCGAGCGCATCGTCGGCGAGGTGACCAAGGCGATTCCGGGCAGCCATCTCGGTATCCATGCCCACAACGATACCGAGCAGGCCGTCGCCAATTCGCTGGCGGCTGTCCGGGCGGGGGTGCGCCAGATCCAGGGTACGCTGAACGGGCTTGGCGAGCGCTGCGGCAACGCCAATCTCACCTCGCTGATCCCGACGCTGCTGCTCAAGCCCGCTTATGCCGAGCGCTTCGAGATCGGCGTGGATGCGGCCAGGCTCGAAAGCCTCACGCGCGTCTCGCGCAAGCTCGACGAACTGCTCAACCGCATGCCCGACCATCATGCGCCCTATGTCGGTTCCTCGGCCTTCGCCACCAAGGCCGGCATCCATGCCTCGGCCGTGATGAAGGATCCTTCGACCTATGAGCACGTGCCGCCCGAGAGCGTGGGCAACCGGCGCAAGCTGCTGGTTTCGGACCAGGCCGGCAAGTCGAACATCCTGGCCGAACTGGAGCGCCTGGGCCTCGCGATCGACAAGGACGATCCGCGCCTCTCGCGCCTGCTCGGCGCGCTGAAGGACAAGGAAGCGCAGGGCTATGCCTATGAGGGCGCCGATGCTTCCTTCTTCCTCCTGGCCAAGCGCATTCTCGGCAGCGTGCCGGAGTTCTTCTTCGTCGAGCGTTTCAGCGTCAATGTCGAGCGGCGCTGGAACGAGCGCGGGGAGCTCGGCGTGTTCTCCGAGGCCATCGTCAAGGTCAGGGTCGGTGCCGAGGAACTGATCTCCGCGGCCGAGGGACATGGCCCGGTGAACGCCCTCGACACGGCGCTCCGCAAGGATTTGGGCAAATACCAGTCGGTCATCGAGGACCTGAAGCTGATCGACTACAAGGTCCGCGTCTTCCAGGGCGGTACGGATGCCGTGACGCGGGTGCTGATCGAATTCCAGGACGCCGCCGGCGACCGCTGGGCCACCGTAGGCGTCTCCGACAACATCATCGACGCTTCCTTCCAGGCCCTGGTGGATTCGATGACCTACAAGCTGCTCAAGGCCGGCGCGGAGGTGTGAAAAGGGAGTGTCGACCTCCAGGTCGACATCTTCAGGCACATGTCGACCTGGAGGTCGACACTCCATCGCTCAGCGCCGGATCGCTTCGGCGTTGATATCGATGCGCACGACGTCGCCGATCAGGGGGATGAAGGCCTTCATGCCGAAATCCGAACGCCGGATCGTCGTGGTGGCCGTGAAGCCGGCGACCATGCGGTTGCCGCGCAATGGATCCGGTGCGACGCGGTTGAAGGTGGTTCGCAGCGTCACGGGCCTGGAGATCCCCAGCAGTGTCAGGTCACCGCTGAGATCGGCGCTGCGCGGGCCACGGCGCTTCACCTTCGTGGTCCGGAAGGTGATCGTCTGATGGCGAGCGACGTCGAAGAACTCGCTCGACGTCAGATCTCCGTCGCGCGCAGCTACTCCCGTATCGACGCTGGACGCCTCGATCGCCACCTCGACCAGGCTTTGCTCGGGATGTACCTCGTCGAGTGTCAGCACGCCCTTCAATTGGCGGAAGCTGCCGGAGACGGTGGAATAGCCGAGATGGTCGATGTGGAAGATCGTCTGGGTATGCTCGGGATCGAGATCGTAGAGATCGCCTGCCAGGACAGGGGACGTAAGGCAGGTACTGAAAAACAGCGCCGCCGCGCTCGCCTGGAAAAACTGCCTCATCGCATTGTCCATGCCGCCCGATCGCAAAACACCGTGGCATGAACACCCGAGGCCGCGATCCTATTCGACCGCAACCCCTGGAGGCGGCTTCAGAGCGTCTCGGGTGCGACGCTCATTGCCATTTCGGCGCGCGAGATCTTTTCGATCGCTGCCGTGACCATCGGCACGACCTCTTCGGGTGTGTTGGCCACCAGCACGTCCACGGCGGTTTCGGGCCGAATGAAGCCCTCCTCGCGCATATGGTCGAGAATGTCGAGGAACCGTGTCCAGAAGCCGTCGATATTGACCAGCACGATCGGCTTCTTGTGCTGGCCGAGCTGGGCCCAGGTGAGCTGCTCGACCAGTTCCTCCAGGGTGCCGACGCCACCGGGAAGGGCGACAAAGGCATCGGCCCGCTCGAACATCAGGCGCTTGCGCTCATGCATGTCCTTGGTGACGATGAGTTCCTCGACCTCGGTGAGCATGCGCTCGCGCCGCTGCAGGAAGGTCGGGATGATGCCGGTGACCTGGCCGCCATTCTCGATGACGGCGCGGGCGACCGTGCCCATCAGGCCGACATTGCCGCCGCCATAGACGAGGCGGATGCCGCCGGCCGCCATGTCCCGGCCGAGGCGCTCGGCGCCGGCGACATAGTCGGGACGGGTGCCATTGCTGGAGCCGCAATAGACGCAAATCGAACGAAGCTTTGTCATGCCCCCGGTTTCGCATCGCAGCAGGGGCGGGGTCAAGCCGCTTTGCCGGAAGCATGTGCCGTGGGCGGCGCGCTATTTGCGGCAGACCCTGTCGAGGAGGGCATCCAGATCGCGGAAGCGGCCCGTCGAGACCATGACGGTTTCGGGCGTGGCGGAACTGCCTGCTTTCGGGCCGATGGTAAAGCGCAGGGAGCGACTCGAGCCGAGCGAGCAGAAGGCGGTGGGGGCAAGGGCGATTGTCAGGGCCGGGGCAGGTGGCAGGATATTCCCGGGCGTATCCGAGAGAGCAAGCGTATCGTCGATCTGGAAGATTGCGACGAGGTCGGCGACGGGCAAGGCGACGTCGCCGATCGACGGCGTTATGCTGGCCTGTACGCCGTTGCCCTCTGCGGCCTGCCGCAGCTCGATATGCGAGATCATGGCCTTGCCCTCGAACAGTCCCGCCGGCACATCGGCGGTAGATGTGGCGGAGGCGATGACGGGCGGGGGTGTCTTCGGAACCTCCAGTGCCGCCTGGAGCTTGAGAATCTGCCCTCTCGCATCCTGGCCGTCCGTGATGATCTTCGTCGCCAGGAGTTCACTGCGGTCCATGACGTGGATGTCGTTGTTGCCCGCAAGCTGAACCAGCTCGTTGATACCGGGATCGATGCCCATTTCGTCGAAAAATCGGGCAGCCTGGTCATATTGCGCCTGTGTCGTCTTTACCTTGATCCGGCTGACCGACACAATGTCCCGCCGGATGACGCGTCCGTTGAGCGTGGTCTGGCGCCAGCGTGTCAGAGTCCGGGAAGTGGCGAATTGATGCACACCGACCGGGCTGACCCAAAAGACGTGGCGCGCGACGCCGCCGGCCAGCACGAACACACAGGCCGAATTGCAAAAGGCTCCCACATTGTTGGCGAAGCCGCGACGGCCCTTCATCAGGGTGTCGGTGCATTTCGTCTCCCCTGGCGCGCAGGGAGCCAACACTGTCCGACCGACAGTGACCTCCAGGCCCGCCCGGCGAATCAGGCGTCCCATGGCGTAGCCTGCGGCGACGTCTCCGCCGGGTGAGGTGAGGATGAAGGGCAGCTTCCTGCCCCCGGTGGCTTTGAGGACCTTGCGCAGCAGCGCCGGCGTCGCGGCGGTGATGTCACCCTCTGCGGAAATCCATTCGGCGCAGCTGGGTTCGCAATCCGCTGCTGCACTGCGCACGATGAGAATGCGCATCGCCGCGCTTTTCGAACGTGTTCCAGCCGCTGTTTGGCCAGCTTGCGATGATAGGATTCCAAAAAGAATTGTCAGGCAAAGAGCAGATACAAACAGCGCCGTTCGTTTCATGGAACCTTCCGATCAAGCCCATGCGATGAAGAATATCGTGCGTTCCTCGAATTTCATCACAATTCTGCGGCAATGGCGCTGCAGTCGGTCGATACCGGCACGCGCCGGATATGATACGGTTGCAGGTGAAGTAAACCGGCGCGATACTTTGTTTGCCCGACATCTCGGCGGCGTGGCCTTTCGTCTTGCAGGCGGAGCGGGTAAGTAGAATTCGATGAAACGATGCGCGTTCTTGCATCGGGAGTAGATGATGGCAGTGGGCTGGAAGAGTCTGGCTGGAATAGTGGGAGCAGCGAGCGTTGTCAGCGTCGGTACGCTTTATAGCGTGCTGGTGCGCGAGCCTGCACGGTCGCCGTCGCCGCTTGGCGGCGATACCAAGCCGGCGGTCACCGCCAATCCTCCTGCCGGCACGGCACAAAAGCCGATGCCGACCGACGGCCAGGTAGCCGGCAAGCCGGGATCGAGCGCTTCGGAGGCCGCCAAGACTGCCGGAGGCAATGTCGAGGCGGCCAAGACCGACGCCGCGAAAGCTCCGACGGCCGCTGCCGAAGCGCCCAAGCCCGATTCCGGAAAGCCCGACACTGGCAAGACACAGGCGGCTCCGTCGAACATTGCCAAAACTGAAGCAGCCCAACCCCAGCCTCCCAAGCCCGAGACGCCGAAGCCGGATGCGGCCAAGGGGCAGATTGCCCCGACCTTCGACATTGCCCGCATCGAGCCGGCCGGCAGCGCGGTGATCGCCGGGCGGGCCGCTTCCGGCGCCACGGTGGAATTGCTGCGCAACGGCAATCCCTATGCCCGCGTGGTCGCCGACATCAATGGAACCTGGGCGATCACGCCGCCGGCCTTGCCGAAAGGCCCCTGCGAGCTGACCCTGCGCACCACCTCGCCGGACGGCAAGGTGACCTTGTCCGAACAGACCCTCTCCGTGCGCGTTCCCGAAAAGCCGGGCGAAGAGGTGGTGGTCGTCCTCAACACGCCCGACCAGCCCTCCAAGGTCCTGACCGATGCGGCGCAGCCGGCAGGCAAGGCACCCGAGCAGCCGGCAACGCCGGCTCCGGCAAGCGTATCTGCCAATGCGGACAAGGCATCTTCGCGGGCCAATGTCTCGATCCGGACCGTCGAAGCGGACGAGATGGGCCGCTTCTTCGTGACGGGCCGGGCCGAACCGGGGGCTGCCCTGCGCATCTATCTCAACGATACGCTGGTAACGGGCGTGACCGCGGCCAAGGACGGCACCTTCGGCATGACCATCGAGAAGGGCATGCAGCCGGGTAATTATCGGGTGCGTGTCGACGATGTCGCCGCTGCCAACGGGCAGGTGATGACACGGGCCGAGGTACCCTTCACCATGGTCGACAAGGCACCTACGGCCTCGGCTCCGGCCGTGGTGGCGGCGATCGCCACACCGTCGCGTTCGGGGGCGAGCCGCAGCGGAGAGCCGGCTGCAACACCGTCCCAGCCGGCGACCAGGCCGTCGACCGCCATGCCCGGCGCTGCCACCCCGATACCAGGTAAACCGCTTCCTGGCGAAACGGCTCCTGGCAGCAAGACGCAGCCGGCCGCGGCTTCCGTACCGGCCCAGGGGGCCTCTCCGGCAACGGAGTCCGGCAGCCCGGGAGCAGGCGCTACGGGAGCTGCCTTGTCTCCGACTCAGGCGGAAGCCGCACCGCCGGCCTCCGGCAATGCCGTGGTGCCGAAGTCTGCTACGACGCCATCCGCCTCCAACCCTGCGACGCCCGCCACGGAGCCGGTGCAGACGAGCGAGGCCAAACCGGCCCAGCCTTCGCCGCCGCCCTCGGTAGCGGTCATCCCGGAGATCCGCACCACGACGATCGTGCAGGGCGACAATCTTTGGCGGATTTCACGTAAGGTCTATGGCCAGGGCATCCGCTATACCTGGATTTACGACGCCAATACCGATCAGATCCGCAACCCCAACCTGATCTATCCAGGGCAGATCTTCGTCATGCCGGATAAGAAAGCCCCCTGAGTCGAACGGGCTGCGGGCCTGGCCCAAGGCCCGGCATAACGAGATTTCGTCGCAAGACGCTTGCGGTCACGGCGTTCCAGACCTAACTACGCAGCGTCATCGAGAGCAAAGCGCATTCATGCCTGAACGCTTTTTGCTCCGATTCTTTGTTTCGACGCGTCTTTGCGATTCGAGGCGATTCAGTCAAATCGCAAAACGCTTTGGAAAACTCCTGATGCCGGCGCTCTCCGCTCTCCGGCCGAAAGATCGTTGATGCCGTCCGCCGACCCTTCCGCCGCTCCCAAGCGCGTCAGCGCAGACCAGGGTGCCTTTCTCCAGACCATGAAGCATTTGTGGCCCTATATGTGGCCACAGGACCGTGCGGACCTGCGCATGCGGGTGGTATGGGCCTTCGTGCTCCTGCTGCTGACCAAGCTCATCACCCTGGTCGTGCCCTACACGCTCAAATGGGCGACCGACGGCCTGGCAGCCGTCGGCGGCGGGCGCGAGCTCACGGGCCATACGCTCGCGGTGATGCTGGCCGGTGTGCCCCTCACCATGCTGGTGGCCTATGGCGCAGCACGCATCCTGATGACGGCAATCTCGCAATGGAAGGACGGGCTGTTCGCCGCCGTGTTCATGTATGCCGTGCGGCGGCTGGCGATCGAGACGTTCGAGCATATCCATAATCTCAGCCTGCGCTATCATCTCGAGCGCAAGACCGGTGGCCTGTCGCGGGTGATCGATCGCGGGCGCACCGGCATCGAGAACATCGTCCGCTTCGCCACCATCAACATCCTGCCGACCATCGTGGAGCTGGCGCTCTATCTGGTCATGCTGGTGCTGCAATTCGACTGGCGCTATGCGCTGATCGTGCTCGTCACCACGGCGGTCTATGTCTGGTTCACCGTCAAGGCGACGGAATGGCGGATCAGCATCCGCCGCGAGATGAACGATTCCGACACCGACGCCAACCAGAAGGCGATCGACAGCCTGCTCAACTACGAGACTGTCAAGTATTTCTCCAACGAGGACCGCGAGCTCGCCCGCTACGACCGCGCCATGGCGTCCTACGAGAAGTCGGCGATCCGGACCTATATCACCCTGACCTGGCTCAATATCGGCCAGGGCATCATCTTCATGGCGGGCATGCTGGCTTCGCTGCTGCTGGCGGGCCTGGGCGTCTATCACGGCGTCAACACCGTCGGCGACATCGCCTTGCTCAACGTGATGTGGCTGCAGCTCTCCACGCCCTTGAACTTCCTCGGCTTTGCCTATCGCGAGATCAAGCAGGGCATCACCGATATCGAGACCATGTTCGAACTGCTCGACAAGGACGCCGAGGTGAAGGACCGGCCGGGCGCCCAGCCGCTCGAGGTGCGCGAGGGCCGCGTAACCTTCGAGAACGTGGTGTTCAATTACGACCCCGACCGGCCGATCCTGCAGGGGCTTTCCTTCGACGTGCCGGCGGGCCGCACGGTGGCGATCGTCGGCCCCTCGGGTGCCGGCAAATCGACCATCTCGCGCCTGCTCTTCCGCTTCTACGACGTCAATGGCGGGCGCGTCATGATTGATGGGCAGGATGTGCGCGAGGTCACCCAGAAATCACTGCGCGCCGCCATCGGCATGGTGCCGCAGGATACGGTGCTGTTCAACGACACCATCCGCTACAACATCCGCTATGGCCGGTGGGATGCCACCGACGCGGAAGTGGAGGAGGCGGCTCGCCTCGCCCAGATCGACACCTTCATCCGCCGCATGCCCAAGGGCTATGAAACGGAAGTCGGCGAGCGTGGCCTTAAATTGTCGGGCGGCGAGAAGCAGCGTGTCGCCATCGCACGCACCATCCTCAAGGGGCCTCCGGTGCTGGTGCTGGACGAGGCGACCTCCGCGCTCGACAGCTACACCGAGATGGAGATCCAGGCGGCGCTCGAGCGCATTTCGGAAAACCGCACCACGCTGGTGATTGCCCACCGACTCTCGACGGTGGTGAATGCCGACGAGATCATCGTGCTCGACAAGGGGGTGATCGTCGAGCGGGGCAATCATGAGGAATTGCTGGCTTTCGGCGGCGTCTATGCCGGCATGTGGAACCGCCAGCGCGAGGCCGACGAGGCTCGCGAGAAGCTCCAGCGCACCCAGGACGATGCCTCGCCGGCAGCCGATTATCGCGACGCACTGGCCGGATAGGCGGTACGGAAGTCCCGTTTTCGTGCTAAGGGCGAACGGCTTGGTCGGTGCGGAGGCTCCATGACGGGCTGGAAGCTTCAGCCACCTTTTCCGCAGTCTGCCCGTCGGCATTCCTTCCTGACGTCCGGGGCCATGGCGCCGACCTTGGGCGCGCACCCCCTGGTCAGCATCGTCATGCCGGTCCACAACCGGGTGCGCTACTGCGCCGAGGCGATCGACAGCATATTGAGCCAGACGCTGGCCGATTTCGAGCTCGTCATCGTCGATGACGGCTCCACGGACGGCACCTCCGCCTTCCTCGAATGGTATCGCGGCCTGGATGCGCGCATCCGGCTATTCCGCAACGAGGTCAATCGGGGTGTCTCCACCAGCCTGAACCACGGTATCGCGCAGGCACGCTGCGATCTCGTCGCCCGCATGGATTCCGACGATATCGCCCTGCCCGAAAGGCTCGAGCGCCAGGTCGCGTTCATGGCCGATCATCCCAAGATTTTGGCGGCTGGCACTGCTCTTAGGATGATCGATGCGGGAGGAAACATCGTCGGTCCGCCGTCGGAGGTCGAAACCGATCCGCAGATCCTGCACTCCCGTCCGAGCCTGGCCCATCCGACCACCATATTGCGGCGCGAGGCCGTGCTGAGCGTCGGGGGCTATCGACCTGCCTTCGATCATGCGGAGGATGTCGATTTGTGGTTCCGTATCGGCGAGATCGGCATGCTGGGCAACCACCCCGAGGTTCTGCTGCACTATCGCGCTCACGCCGGCAACGTCCATCAGACCCAGCGCCGTCGCCAGTCATTCCTGGCTGAAATGGCGGCGTTGGCCGCCTATCGGCGGCGGAATGGCTGGGGTGATCCGGTGGATGCCGAAACCCGCTATGAGGAGGCCGAATTGGCAGAACTTCTGGGTTGGAGCGAGAAGGCGCGACAGGCCTTCCTTCGGCGCATGGAGGCGTAGGGGAGGGCGATCCCGGCCTCAGTTCAGCCCCGGTTCATCTTGTAGGCTGCTTATTCACCCGGCTGGGTGCATAGTCTTGCGTTACAGGATCCCTCTTCATGTCGACCCGACGTCGTTTTCTCGCTGGAGCTGCCGCCGCCGGCGCCACCATGCTTGCCGCTCCTGCACTGGCGCAGAACCTGATCGAATGGCGGATGGCGACGGCCTGGCCGAAAGGCCTGCCGGGAGCGGGCACCGGCGCTCAGCGCCTGGCCGATCGGATCGGCGTGCTCACCCAGGGCCAACTCACCATCAAGCTCTATGCGGCCGGCGAACTGGTGCCGGGAGACCAGAACATGGCCGCCGTGATGTCGGGCGAGGTGGAGATGTCGCATGACATGTCGGCCTATTATCTTGCCAAATCGCCGGCCTTCGCCTTCTTTTCAGCCATTCCCTTCGGCCTGATCGCCCAGGAGTTCGATGCCTGGATCTATGCCGGCGGGGGCAGGGCGCTATGGGACGAACTGGGCGGACAGTTCGGCATCAAGGCCTTTGCGGCCGGCAATACCGGGGCGCGCCTGGGTGGCTGGTTCCGTCGGGAAATCAACAATGTCGCCGATCTCAAGGGCCTGCGTTTCCGCATCGGCGGCCTGGCCGGCCAGGCCCTCGCCAGGCTCGGCGTTCAGCAGGTGCTGATGCCTGGTTCCCAGATCCTTCCCAAACTCCAGGCCGAGGAACTGGATGCGGCGGAGTTCATGGGACCGGTCAACGATCTCAGCTTCGGTTTCCAGAATGCCGCCAAGTTCTGCTACTGGCCCGGATTCCAGGAACCTTGCGCGGCGCTGCAGCTCCAGGTCAACCGTGCCAAGTTCGACGACTTGCCGGCCACCCACAAAGTGGCGATCGAGGTCGCCTGCGCCGAGGAAAATGCCCGCTCCCTGGCCGAATACGGCGCCCGGGCGCCCGCGGCGATCGCCCAGGCGGTGACTCAGCAGGGCGTTGTTCTCAAGCAGTTCCCCGACGAGGTGTTTCAGGCCTTCGGTACGGCCAGCGGGCAGGTTCTGAGCGAAATCATCGAAAATGGCGACGAGTTCATGCGTCGCCTCGCTGCCTCTTATTTCGGCTTCCGCCAGCAGACCCTGCTGTGGACCCGTATTGGTGACCAGGGTTACGCCAATATGCGCCTGCTCTCCTATGACTATCCCAAAGGCAGCTGATTGCTTCCTTGGCCTGCCGGCGGGTGCCGATCCTGCCAATTCTTGTCTGTGTTTTGGGTCCGAGCTTGGCGCTCGAGAGGCAGGGTTACCGTGTAGCGTTGTTTTTACCATTTGTATACGATTGGTATGACGTAAAGTTATTTTCTTATCTCTTGGCAAGACAACTTCGAAGTTTTCGATCGTTTGCCTGTAGAAAACCATCTATCGATTACCTTTGAATGCAAATATGCGTCGCTTCATGGGAATTCCCTATCTAAGCATACGAGGAATGTTCAAACTTTATCGAATGTTTCGGTGGATCAGTTTATTGAGGTGGTGGGATTGATTACGTGGTTAACCGTTTATTCATGATGATATACGGTGATGGGTTGATTGGCGGAGGTTGTTTGGCGTAAGGTTCGGCTCCGGGGCGGCGCCCTCGTATAGGGGTTCAGTGGGGGCGCTGGTCTATGGCGTGGGGCGATCGACAAGCGATGAGGGGGCTCAGCAGGCTGGAACGCCTGATGCCGGCGCGGCGGCGCCTGGCCAGGGGGCTCGCCCTGTCGGTGGCTGTCGCGGCGCTCATTGCCGGAGCCAAGCCTCAGCCTGCCGCAGCCTTCAAGCTCTTCGGCTATAATTTCTTCGGATCGGACGAGAAGCCGGTCTCACCCGACGCCCAGACCTACAAGATCGAAGTGGTGATCGCAGGCGGGGACAAGACGATCAAGTCGGCGGTCGAGGGTGCATCCTCCCTCTATAGCGGCAAGGACGAGACGCCGCCGCCGAGCACGCCCGCCTTCCTCTCCAAGGCGCGAACCGAATATGATCGCATTCTCGGCACGCTCTATGCCAATGCGCGCTATGGCGCCTCCATCTCGATCATGGTCAATGGGCGCAAGCTCGAGGATATTCCCATCGACGCCACCTTGCCGCATCCGGTTCCGGTGGTGATCAACGTCAATCCCGGTCCCGTCTTCACCTTCGGCCGGATCAGGATGGAGAACCGGGCGCCGCATAGCCCGATCGACGACATTCCCAAGACCAAGACGCCCGAGCGTCTCGGCCTGGAACCGGGGCATCAGGCCAATTCGGACATCGTCCTGTCGGCGGAACAGGCGATGATCGATGCCTGGCGGCGCCAGGGCTATCCCAAGGCCAAGGCCCTGCCGCGCGTCATCACAGCCGACCACGTCAACAACAGGCTCGATGTCACGCTGGCGGTCGAGCCGGGGCGCCTAGCCCATTATGGGCGCATGACCGTCGACGGCACCAAGGACATGAATCCGGCTTTCGTGGCGCGCCAGACCGGGCTCCGGCCCGGCGATCAGTACGATCCGGCCGAGATCGAACTCGCCAAGCGGCGCCTGCAGCGCCTGCAGGTGTTCTCCACCACCAGCATCGTGGAGGGCGATGCGATTGCAGCTGACAGCACCATGCCGCTGATGGTCACCGTGTCTGAACGCCCACTGCATGTTTTCGGTGCGGGCGCCGAATATTCCACCACCGACGGCATCGGCCTCAATGGGTATTGGGAGCACCGCAACCTGTTCGGCGAGGCCGAGCGCCTGCGTTTCGATGCAACGGTCGCGGGGGTCGATTCGGCCGATCCGACCAAGTTCACCTATTCCGGCGGCGTTACCTTCGTGAAGCCGGGGATCTTCGACCCCTTCACCGACCTCACTGCGCAGTTGCTGGCCAAGCGCGAGGTCTATGATCCCTATTCCCAGAATACGTTCCGCGCCCGCGTTGGGCTTGCCCACGAGTTCTCCGAACGGTTGACCGGCAAGATTGCCATCAATGGCGAATACGACCAGGTCGAGGATTTCTACGGCAAGCGCAATCTCGTACTGTTCAGCCTGCCCGGCGAGCTCGCCTATGACACCACCGACGACAAGCTGGAGCCGACGCGCGGCTATCGCCTGAAGGGCACGCTCGAGCCATTCTACGAGGCCAAGTTCGGCAATTTCGGCGCGGTGACGCGTATCGACGGTTCGGCCTATTTCTCCTTCGATGCGATGGGGCGCTACGTCTTGGCCGGCCGGGTTGCGGTCGGCTCCATCGTCGGTGCGCCTGCCAGCGAATTGCCCGGTGATCGCATGTTCTATGCGGGCGGCGGCGGCTCGGTGCGCGGCTATGATTTCCGCAGCCTCGGTCCCAAGCTCGACAGTGGCTTCGTCGTGGGCGGCCGCTCCTTGCTGGAGGGCTCGCTCGAAATGCGCATCAAGGTCACCGACAGCATCGGCATCGTGCCCTTCGTCGATGCTGGCAGCGCCTTCTCCAGCGCCTATCCCTCCTTCGACGAGGACATGAAGATCGGTGCCGGTATTGGTTTGCGCTATTATACCAGCCTCGGGGCGATCCGCGTGGACATCGCCAGGGGCCTCACGCCCGTCAAGGGCTTCGTCATCGAGGATGGCAAGGTCAAGAAGAAGAATACACCGCCTTTCGCCCTTTATATCGGATTGGGAGAAAGCTTCTGATGCGGCGCCGGATCGTTCTCTTCACTGCCGTCGCGGTGGTGGCTGTTCCCCTCGGACTCAAGGCGCTCGCGCCGGCGCGCGCCGATGACGCCAGCGAGAAGTCCTGGTTCATCACTTATGTCGAGGACACCATCTCGACACCGGACCAGAAGATTTCGCTCGGCCAGATCGATGGCGCCCTTTCGTCTGATGTGAAGATCTCTTCCATCACCATCGCCGACCGGCAAGGCGTGTGGCTGACCATCAAGGACGCCCATCTGGTCTGGAGCCGGCTTGCCCTGATGAGCAAGAAGCTCGATGTCGACCTCCTGGAAGCCGGTTCGATCGAGATCACGCGCAAGCCCAATCCGCCCCAGGGCGTGCAGCCGGCCGCCAGCGAGGGCGGCTTCTCCCTGCCCGAACTGCCGGTTTCGGTGAAACTCGGCAAGCTTGCCGTGCCTGTGGTCAAGCTCTCTGCGGCACTGGCCGGAGAGGATACGGTGTTCGACGTCGGCGGCAATGCCCTGCTGGCGGACGGCAAGCTGCATTCGGAATTGCTGATCAAGCGTACGCAACCGGCCGGCGGCGATCTCACCTTCACCGCTGATTTCGACAATGCTACCAAGCAATTGGGCCTCAATCTTTCGCTGCAGGAACCGCATGGCGGCTTCCTGAGCAGCATGCTGAAGGTGCCCGGCTCGCCGCCGCTCGGCTTCACCATCGTCGGTTCCGGGCCCCTCGACAATTTCGCCGCCGATATCGCCCTTTCGGCCGATGGCAACAAGCTGTTCGGCGGCAAGACGACGCTTGCCCAGGGCGCCAATGGCGTCACCTTCAAGGCCGATCTCGGGGGCAATCTGGAACGGCTGGTCGATCCGGCCTATGCCGATTTCGTCCGGGGCCAGTCGGCCCTCTCGATCGAGGGCGGCCAGGTTGCGGGCGGTGGCTATGAACTCAAGCATGCGACCGTTAAATCCGGCGTGCTGGACCTGGCCCTCGCGGGTACGCTATCGCCCGATGCCTTTCCGACCAAGCTCAAGCTGGACGGCAAATTCGGAGCCGAGGATGGCCACGACATCCTGTTGCCGGGAGGCAATGCCCGCATCAGGGGAATGACCCTGGCCGCCCAGTTCGGCGATGGTGGCTGGACCGCGAATTTCGATCTGCAGAAGCTGGTTGCCGGGACTGTCGCCGCCGAGAGCGCCACCATCAAGGCCGGCGGTGATGCCCAGAACCTCGCCGATCCGCAAAAACGCAGTCTCACCTTCAAGGTGGACGGGCGGGGCGACAAGCTCAGTTCGTCCGATGCCGGGCTTGCCAAGGCGCTCGGCAGCAGCCTCGGCCTCACCGCAGCCGGCAAGTGGCAGGCGGGGCAGCCTGTGGTCGTCGACGGCGTGCGTCTCGCGGCAAACGCCTTCCAGGCCGGCTTCACCGGTATCGTTGGTACCAAGATGAGCGGCATCTACTCGCTGGCCACGCCCGATATCTCGGTATTCTCCGGCCTTGCGGGACGCGAATTGCGCGGCAAGGCCGATCTGACCGCCAAGGGCGACGTCGCCCTGGCCGGCGGCGGTCTCGCTTTGACCTTCGAAGGCAAGGCCAGCGACATCGTGCTCGGCGATCCGCGCCTCGATGCCGTCCTCAAGGGAGCGACCGATCTCAAGGGCGGTGTCCGGCGTGATGCCGAGGGCCTGCATTTCGACAAGATCACCCTGGGCAACCAGCAGTTCAATGCCTCGGCCGATGGCCTCTATGGCGCCAAGGCGATGGATTTCAAGGCGACTGCCAGCCTCGCCGACATCAAGCTGGTGACGGGTAACGCTTCCGGCGCCGTTGAGGTCAATGCCAGCCTGAAGGGGAGTGCCGAAAAGCCCGACGTCGTCGCCGATCTCGTCGCGCCCAAGCTGATGCTGCAGGGCAAGCCGTTCACCGACGGCAAGGCCAATTTCACCGGCAGTGTCGCCGGCCCCGCCGTCAACGGCGTATTTTCGCTGTCCGGCCAGCTCGACCGCATGCCGGTGAAGGCGGGCGCGACCATCGCCACGCTGGCAGATGGTACCCACCAGATCAACGGCCTCAATGCCAGCGCGGGAGCCGCCCAGCTTGCCGGCGACCTTGCCGTCAACCCGAACGGGCGTGCCAGTGGCCAGCTCAATGCGGCGATCCCGGACATGGCCGCGATTGCGCCGCTGCTGCTGATGAAGGCTTCCGGTTCGCTGACCGCCAATATCGGCCTGTCCGTCGAGGGTAACAAGCAGAACGCCGCGATCAAGGCGCAGGCCAAGGCGCTCAAGATCGAGGCCAACAGCATCGGCTCCGCCACCATCGATCTGACCGGGCGGGATCTCACGGGTGTTCCGGCACTCGCCGGCACAGCCAATGCCGCCAATGTCCAGGCCGGCTCCTTCATCCTCAGCCAGCTGCAGGCCAGCGCCAGGCCGGAGGGCGAGAACGCCACCGCCTTCCAGCTTCAGGGCACCATGCCGAAGGGCAGGCTCGCGCTCGCAGGCGCGGTGAAGCCGGCGGGCGATGGGCTCGACGCCCGGCTCGACAAGCTCGACGTTTCGCAGCAGGGCATCTCCGCCTCCCTTCAGTCACCCGTCACCATCGCCAGCCGCAAGAGCGGGGTCACCATCCCCAAGGCCGTGCTCAGGATCGGGCAGGGCGGCGTCGTGTCCGTCGACGGTAAGGTCGGCGAGACGCTGGCGATGAATATCGTCGTCGGCCAGCTGCCACTGTCTCTGGCCAATATCGCTTCGCCCGGCCTCGGCGCCACGGGCACGCTGTCGGCCAATGTGAAGCTTTCCGGCAAGCCCGCCGATCCGGTGGCGGAGTTCGACGTGAAGGGCAGCGGCCTCGGTGTCGCCGCCGCGAAGGGCTTCGGCATTCCGGCCCTGCAGCTCGCCGCCAATGGCCGCTATGCGGGCAAGGCCGTCACCATCGGCAGCGCCAGCCTGACGGGAGCGGGGGGCCTGTCGGTCACCGCGCGCGGTCACGTGCCCTTGCAGGGGGCGGGCCTTTCCGTCGACGTGCAGGCGTCGGCGCCGCTCGCTCTGGCCAATGGCGCCCTGCGTGATCGCGGCGGCCGCGCCACCGGCACGCTCACCCTCAACGCCAAGGCCGGCGGCTCGATCGCCGCGCCGGCCGTATCCGGCCAGGCCGTGATATCAGGCGGCACGGTGACCGATCCCGAAACGGGCATGAAGCTGACGGGGATCGGCAGCACCATCCGCTTCGATCGCGACCGGGCAACCATTACCCAGTTCAGCGCGACCACCCAGGGCGGCGGTTCGATCGGTGTCAGCGGTTCGGTCGGCTTGAAGCCCGATTTCGCTGCCGACCTGAAGATCACCACGCGCAACGCCAAGCTCACAGACGGCAATCTGGCGACGGCGATCGTCTCCAGCGACATCACGATACGCGGCCCGCTGATGGTCAAGCCGGTCATCGGTGGTCGTATCGAGATCCAGCGTGCCGAGATCACCATTCCCGAGCGCTTTGCCGCCAATGCCGCCATGCTCGGCGTCAAGCATCTCAAGCCGCCGCGTGAGGTGAGCCGGACCCTGGCAAAGGCGAAGGATACCGCCGCGGCCGGCAAGCCCAAGAAGGGCAAGGCCAGTTCCGGCCCCAATGTGGTGCTCGACCTGACCATCGATGCGCCCGCCCGCATCTTCGTGCGTGGCCGTGGCATCGATGCCGAACTCGGCGGCCAGATGGCCCTGAAGGGGTCGGTCGCCAACATATCCCCGGTGGGCTTCCTGGAGATGCGGCGCGGCTCGCTCGACGTCATCGGCCAGCACATCGTGTTCGACTCGGGCAAGGTGACCCTGGTCGGCGATCTCGATCCCAACATCGATTTCGTCGCCTCTACCCGCAACAGCTCGATCACGGTGACGGTGCGCGTGACGGGGCGGGCCTCCGATCCGCAGATCGTGCTCTCCTCGGTGCCCCAGTTGCCGCAGGACGAGGTGATGGCGCGCTTCCTGTTCGGTCGCAGCATCCAGGACCTGTCGCCGCTGCAGCTCGCCCAGCTTGCCACGGCCGTGGCCCAGCTCGCCGGCGGTCCCTCCGGTCCCGGCCTGCTCGACAGTATCCGCAAGTCGACAGGCCTCGACAATCTCGGCGTGGTCACCGATTCCAGCGGCAATGCCGCCGTGCAGGCCGGCACCTATATCGGCGACAAGATCTATCTGGGCGTGACCTCCGGCGTCGGCGGCCAGACCGACGCCACCATCAATCTCGACGTCACCAGGAACCTCAAGCTGCGCGGCCAGGCCGGCACCGACGGCTCGAAGGGCGGCATCTACTACGAACGCGAATATTGAGGAGCGGCGTTCGCGTCAGGATTCGTCAGCAAACGAATCGAACTGGCTCGACCTTTGTCGTTGCCGGGCTCGACCCGGCAATCCAGTTCCCCTTCGCAGATGTCCAAAAACAGGAACGCTGGGTGCCCGGATCAAGCCCGGGCATGACAAAGGCGGCGTTCCAGTTGTTGCCAGCCCATGTCTTAGCGGCCGCCTGCAACGCGCAGGATCGAGCCGGTGACGTAGCTCGCAGCCTCCGACAACAGATAGAGCGTTGCATCGGCAATTTCATCGGCGGCGCCGATACGCTGCATCGGAATGCTCGGCCTGATGCGTTCCACGCGTCCGGCGTCGCCTGTGCTGCGGGCATGGATCTCGGTGTCGACCATGCCGGGCTGGATGGCATTGACACGCACGCCCTCGGTGGCGAGCTCGCGGGCGAGGCCGTAGGTCAATCCGTCGATTGCGGCCTTGGATGCGGCATACCAGACATATTCGCCCGGCGAGCCCAAGGTCGCCGCGGCGGACGACATGTTGACGATCGCCCCGCCCAGGCCGCCCAGCCGGGTCGAAAGCCGTTTGACCGCTTCGCGAGCCACCAGGATGGCGCCGGTGACGTTGACGTCGATCGTCTCGCGTATGACGGCGGGATCGGTGTCGGCGAGCCGTCCGGACTTGCCGGTGATGCCGGCATTGTTGACCAGATGCGTCAGCCTGCCGAAATCGTCGACGGCCGCGAACAGGGCCGCGATGTCGTCTTCCTTGGCCATGTCGCCGGCACGGAGCAGTACCCGCGCACCCGCATGCCGGGCAGCTTCCGCCACGGCCTCGGCCGCGGCATGGTCGCTGCGGTAGTTGATGACGAGGTCGTAGCCGGCTTGGGCAGCCTTGAGCGAGACGGCGGCTCCGATGCCGCGGCTTCCGCCGGTAACGAGAAGGAGAGGGCGCTGCGACATGGAAAACTCCCGGCTTGTGATCGGCCTTGGCTGGCTCAAGGGGATGGACGTGATCTGATCGTTCAGAGAGGGGAGACATCTCCCGGTTCGATGGGAACTGCCTCGCGGATCACCCATTCGGCAATCCCGTCGATGTCGTCGAGCTCGAAGCGCGGCATCGGGAAGGGGCCGGGTGCGTCCGTGGCGATGGCGCGAATATAGGGATCGCCGGGATAGATGTAATCCTTGTCGGTCGCGGTGCGATGCACCTCGATCTTGGGATGCGGATCGCTCTTGAACCCTTCGACGATGACGAGGTCGACCGGCGACAATCGCCGGAGGAGCTCGGTAAGAGGCGGCTCGGGAGCGCCGCGCAGCTCATGCATCAGCGCGAAACGATGGGCCGAGGCGACCAGCACTTCCCGGGCGCCCGATTCACGGTGGATGTAGGAGTCCTTGCCCGGCTTGTCGACATCGAAGGCGTGATGGGCGTGCTTGATGGTCGACACCGTCAGGCCGCGCTGGAGCAAAGCCGGAATCAACGCGGCAATCAGGGTTGTCTTGCCGGCGCCGCTCCAGCCCGACAGGCCCATAAGCCGCATCATGGCGTCGGCCCCTTGCGGATGTGATGCGCCGTGAAGCCCTGCTCCTCGCTGCGTCCTTCGTAGATGTCGCCGGTTTCGCGCGCCAGGTTGGGCAGGTCGATCGCGGCCATCGGATCGGTGCATTCGAGGATGAGGCGATCGCCGGGCGAAAGACGGGCCAGCTCCTTTTGTGCGCGCAGCACGGGCAGCGGGCATTTGAGGCCGCGCAGATCGATGCGCAGGGCCGGGGCGGTCGCCGACGGGGAGGACGGATGAGCGGACATATCACCGCTCTAGCGAGCCGGAGGCCGCCATACAACCATTGTGCGTCGTCGCGACGCATCTCCGCCCTGTCGGGGTTGAAGAAATCCCGGAAAAGTCCCTCTGGGCTTGCTCGACATGCCGTTGGCATGGAACATCTCGAGCGGCGGCAAGGCGACCTTCAGCCGCCATCGATCTCGGAAAGGCGAGGCAGTGTCGTTGAACCAGGACGAGCGGAAGACAGGCAGCGCCATCATGGGCGTGATCCTCGCGGGCGGCTTGTCGCGCCGCATGGGTGGCGGCGATAAGGGACTGTCCCTGCTGGGCGGGCGGACGATACTCGAACGCATCGCCGCGCGCCTGCGTCCGCAGGTCCGCGCACTCTTTCTCAACGCCAATGGGGATTCCGCGCGCTTCGAGACACTGTCTCTTCCGATCCTGCCGGACGGCGTGCCGGATTTTCCGGGACCGCTGGCCGGTGTGCTCGCCGGTCTCGATCATGCGGCGCAGGCCGGTTTTGACGAGGTCGCCGTGGTGCCTTGTGACGCTCCCTTCCTGCCGGCGGATCTGGTGGCAAGGTTGCGGGCGGGGACACAGGCGGGAAGGGGTGCCGTCGCAGTCTCGGCCGGCCGGCGCCATCCGACGGCGTCGCTCTGGCCCGTCGATCTGCGCACCGCTCTGCGCAAGGCCTTGGTCGAGGAGGATCAGCGCCGGGTCGAGACCATCCTGCGGCAGCACGATTTCGCGGAAGTGGCGTGGGTGGCCGAACCCTTCGATCCCTTTGTCAACGTCAACGATCCCGACGGCATGGCGGAGGCGGAGGCGCTTCTCGCCCGTTTCCCCGCGGCCTGACCGCGGAAGCTGTCTCATCGCGCAGCAGTGCGGCCATCTGGCCTTAATTCCGCGCCGGTGATAGAAGCGCGGCGATTGCTAGAGCTTTTTGCGATCTACGGGGCTTCCCGGTAAACGCAGAGGCGCGTTGAAACCAAAGTCGGAGTGCAGCGGGATTTGGCAAAAACCTGCGCTGCTCCAGGAGTTGCCACCATTTCCACAGAGGCTCAGAACACAGTCCGCGCCATGCCGTTGCTGCGGCGCCTGTTCTCCGACGAAGGAAGCAAGCATACCCGCTCCTATGGCGTGGCGATTGCTGCCGGCGCCATCGAAGCATCCATGGGTGGTCTGGTGGCTTGGCTGATCGGCCCGGTCATTGGTGCCATGGCAGAAAAGCAGAACATGGGGCAGATTGTTGGCCTTGCGCTGATAGTCGTCGCGGTCTTCCTGGTTCGTGGCGCGGCTGCCTACACCAAGGACACCGTGCTCGCCCGTATCGGTAACTCCATCATCGCCAGCGTGCAGCAACGGTTGTTCAACCACGTCGTCCAGCAGGACATGGCCTATTTCAGCGCGCGCCATTCCACGGAAATGGTTGCCTCGAATACGTTTGTGGCCAATTCCTCGCGCATCGCTTCCAATCTTCTGGTCACCTCGATTTCCAACGTCCTGCAGGTTGGAGCGTTGATCGCCGTGATGATCATGCGCGATCCACTGCTGGCCCTATCAGCCATTATCGTGATGCCGCCGGCGGTACTCGGTATCCGCTACATCACCAAGCGGATCCGGCGCGTGGTGAAGCGGCAATATCAGAGCACTGCGCAGATCACCGGCATCATCCAGGAAACCTCGCAGGGGATCCGGGTGGTCAAGTCCTTCGGCATGGAAGAAGCGATGCGAGGGCGCATGGCGGGTGGCGTTGCCGAAGCGCAGTCGGCCGCCAACAAGATGGCCGGGCTCGGCAACCGGACCGGCCCGATCATGGAGACCATGGCCGGCTTTGCCATCGCGGCCGTGATCATCTATGGCGGCTGGCGCATCACCGAGGGCCAGCTCACCGTCGGGCAGTTGACTTCTTTCCTAGCCGCTTTCCTGATCGCTTATGCTCCGTCCAAGGCCTTGGCTCGTGTGAATGTCGATCTGAATGCGGCCGTCACCGGGGTGAGCATGTTCTATGACGTCCTCGACGAGCCGGCGCGCGAAGGGCCGATCGAGGAGGCCAAGCCAGCTTTCGTCAACAAGGGCGGCCATATCGTCTTCGACCATGTGAATTTCGGCTATAAGCCGGACGAACCGGTCCTGCAGGACCTCTCCCTGATCGCTGAAGTTGGCAAGACCACGGCTCTGGTCGGTCCGTCAGGCAGCGGCAAGTCGACCGTGCTCAACCTGATCCTGCGCTTTTATGAGCCAGGCTCCGGCGCAATCCGCATCGACGGGCAGGACATCGCGTCGGTTTCCGTCGCCAGCCTGCGCAGTGCCATGGCCTATGTCGGCCAGGACGTCTTCCTGTTCGCCGGCACCATCCGGGAGAATATCGCCTTCGGCCGGCCGGGTGCCTCGCAAGAGGCGATCGAGGCGGCGGCCAAGGCCGCCTATGCCCATGATTTCATCGTGGATTTCGACCGGGAATACGACACCGAGGTCGGAGAGCGCGGCCTGCAGCTTTCCGGCGGGCAGCGTGCCCGCATCGCGATCGCGCGTGCCATCCTGCGCGATGCCGCAATCATCCTCCTCGACGAGGCTACGGCCGCTCTCGACTCGCAATCCGAACAGGCCGTCCAGAATGCCCTCGACGATCTCTGTGCTGGCCGCACCGTCGTGGTGATCGCCCACCGGTTGCAGACCATCCAGGAAGCCGACAAGATCTGCGTGATCGACGGCGGCCGGCTGGTCGAGGAGGGTAGCCATGAGGAACTGCTCGCCAGGGCAGGGCGCTATGCCGCCCTCCACGCGGTGCAGTTCCGCGACGAGCCCCAACTCCTGACTCTCTGAAAAGGTTTTGTTTCGTGAAATCCGTTGCTCTCTTCGATCTCGATGGCACTTTGGTCGATGCCGATCACCTGCATTACGAGGCCTGGCGCGAGATGGTGGCGCCGCACGGGATCGAGCTCTCCCTCGACACCTATGTCTCCGAGATCATGGGCCAGCCCAACAGCCTGCTCGCCAGGAACTTCCTGAAGGATCTCGACGAGGACGTCGCCCTCAAGCTCGTCGACGACAAGGAGGCGATGTTCCGCAGCCTCTTTGTCGGGCTGAAGCCGGCGAAGGGGCTGACGGATTTTCTCGACTGGCTGGAACGGAACGGCGTGCCGATCGGTGTGGTCACCAACGCGCCCCGGGACAATGCGGAGCATCAGCTGGTCAATCTGGGCCTGGTGGAACGCTTTCCGACCGTGGTGATCGGCGCCGAGGTTGCCCATCCCAAGCCCCATCCCGATCCCTACCTCGTCGGCCTGGAACGCCTGCAGGGGCGCGCCGCTTCCAGCCTGGCTTTCGAGGATTCGCGCTCCGGCATCACGGCCGGCAAGGCGGCGGGCCTTGCCGTGATCGGTCTTGCCACCAGCATGACTGAGGAAGCGCTGCTGGCGGCAGGCGTGGAACTGGCAATCCCCGACTACACCGACCCACGGCTCAGGCCCTTCGCGGCGACCCGGCTCGGCATCGCCTGATGGCACCGGTGACCTGGATTCCACTTGCCTGCCCGATTCCTCTGCGTAAGCTTTTCTCGATTCGAGAGCGTTGATCGCGGTGCTGAAGCGGAAGCTGCATGACTCTGACACTGGCAAAAGTTGAGGAGCTTGCACCCGATCAAGGCTCGATCGACGCTGCCCGCAAATTGCTGAAACCCTCGCTCTGGCCGACCATCGCCCAGGACGAACAGGGTTTGATCTGGGGGGAGTGCCAGGGGTCGGGCTCGCTGCCCTATCGCGTCGTCGTCGCGGAAGCCGACCTCGGCTACAAATGCAGCTGTCCCAGCCGCAAATTTCCTTGCAAGCACACGCTTGCCTTGATGTGGATGCGAGCCGACGGCAAGTCCTTCGGCCCGGCCGAGCGGCCTGACTGGGTCGCGGAATGGCTGTCGCGTCGTCGTCCATCCAGCGGTGCTCGCCCGGCGGCTACGGCTGGAGACGACAAGCCCAGGGCGTCCCTCGATGCCGCGCCTGTTGAGGAGGAGGCTGCGCCCGATCCCAAGGCGTTGGCCCGCGCCGCCGCTCAGCGCGAGCGCGTGCGCCAGGAGCGTGAAGCCTCGGTCCTGGCCGGGCTCGATGACCTCGATCGCTGGCTGCAGGACCAGATCGAGCGCGGTCTTGCCGGCTTTCAGGCGATGGCCGTCGATCAATGCCGCATGTTGGCGCGGCGCCTCGTCGACGCCAAGGCTCATGGCCTCGCCGCCCGCGTCGAACAATTGCCGGCGGCGCTTTTCGCCATGCCGGACGAAGAACGCGGCGACTTTCTGGTGCAGCGCCTCGGCGAGCTCTTCCTCATCGCCGAGGGCTACCGCCGGCAGGCCAGCCTGCCGGCGGCGCTCGCCGCCGATGTCCGCCTCGCGGTCGGCTGGACGATGACCAAGGAGGCCCTGTTCGCCGATCCCGACGCGCTCCGACAACGCGGCCGCTGGATGGTGCTGGCAAGCGTGAATGAAGTGCAGCCCGACAAGCTCCGGCGCCTGGAGACCTGGCTTGGCCGGCTCGATGGCGGGGAGGGCCCGCGCTTTGCCCAGATGATCGACTTCATTCCCGTCTCGGTCGGCAATGCCGGTACCCTCTACGCGCCCGGTGAGTGCCTGGACGCGGAGATGCTGTTCTATCCTTCCTCCGTTCCCCTGCGCGCCATCATCGCCGAGCAGGTGGGCGGCATGGAAAGGATCGAGGCCTGGCAGCCTCCGGCCGAAGACCTGCCGGCTGCGATCGAGGATTATGAAGCCCGTCTGGCCGGCAAACCCTGGCTCGGCGATTGGCCGATCGCGGCGCGCGACGCCATCGTCGTGCAGACGCCGCAGGGCGCGGTGCTTGCCGCGCAGCAGGGCGAGATCGCTCTCCCGCTTCGGGCCAGGCCCGGCGACGACAGCCTCGAGGCCCTGGCCGGTATCGCCTGCAATGCTGTCTTCGGCATCTGGGATGGGCATCGTCTCGAACTGAAGCTCGCCGAGACGCCGCTCGGACGCTGGATCGCAGGGTAGGACGATGCTCGACGCCACCTCAGCCGAAGCCTTGATGCGCGGTTTCCTGCTCGGCACCGGGCGGCAGGCCGTGCCCATTGCCAGGGCGTTCGATGGCATCCTCGACGCGAAGGCAGAGAAAGTACAGTTGCAGGCACTCGCTTTGTTGGGACAGCACCAGCGCTTCCTCCGGCGCTGGTCGCGGCGGGTGGAAGCAAAAAGACCCGCCTTCGAAGACAGCCGAGCCCTGCCGCCGCCCGCTGCCCGGCCGCTCATGGTCTCGCTCCTGTCGGGCAAGAATGGCAGCGCCGATGATGGCCTCGCTTATGCCATTGCCGATACGCTCGATCGCCGCAGGATGAAGATCCATCCCTTCGATCTGCCCCGCCTCGAAGGTTTCGCGCGTCTTCATGCCGAACGCCTCGGCACCAGCGCCCTGGCCTGGGTCAACCGGAATGCGGTTCCCGAAGAGGGGGACGAGGAAAATCCCTATTTCTTCGTCGAAAGGATTGATGCTTCGAATTGGCAGCAAGGCTGGCCGAGCCAGAAGGCGGGCTTCATCCGCGAGCAGCGGCGCGTCGACGCTGCCAGGGCACGGGACCTGGTCGCCGCCGCCTTGGCCTCCGAACGGGCGCCGGTGCGCGCCACCCTGGTCAAGGCCCTGGCGGTTGGCCTTTCGACGGCGGATGCGCCATTCCTGGAATCGCTCGCCACCGACAGGGCACCCAGCGTACGGGATGTGGCGGAGGTCCTGCTCGGCCGGTTACCGGGATCGGTCGCCTCCACCAGGAAGCTGCAGGAATGCATCGGCCGCATCAAGGTCGCCAAGACCGGCCTTCTGCGCCGAGGCCGTACGCTGTCGCTCGATTATCCCGCCACGATCCGGCCCTATCAGCAGCAGCAATGGGCGTTCCAGGCTTTTGCCGGCGTCGGGCTCGATCAATTGGCGCAAGGGCTCGCCATGTCGGTCGAGGAGATTGGCAAGGCCGCGGCCGATGCAATCCTCGGTCTCGTCCTTGCCGCGCTGGCGGTGCGAGAAGGCCGCTGGTCCCTGCTTGCCGGGCTTAGCGAGGGGCGCAGCGATCTGTGGCCCATTCTTGATCAGGTCGAGGAAGCTGATCTCGGCGAGGCGGCTGTGCCGGCCTTGCAGGCGGCGCTGGTTCGGCCGGCGCTTTGGAGCGAATTGCCCACAGCCGAGCAATGGACGAAGCTCTACATGGTGCTGCGCTCGCCGCTCAGCTCCACCATGTTCAAGTCCATCGTGGCCTCGAAGGCCTGGCGCAGCCTTCCCGCCGGGACGGACGATACGCCCACCGCCTCCACCGCCGCGATTCTTTCGGCCATTGCCGCCCTGTCTCCCGCCGCAGAACGAGGCGGGTTGCGGGCCGAACTGCGCTCATTCGGCCCGGCGCTCACCAGCCGCGCCAGCCAGGGCCTGAACCTTCTCGATTTGCTTGATTCCGCTTGATTCCAGGGAGAATTCGTCCATGTCCGATATGCTGCGCCGTTCGGCCGAGGAGATTTTTGCCGAGGAGCTTGCGGCTCTCACCAAGGGTGACGATCGCGTCAGGCCCGCCAATTGGAAGATGTCTCCGCAGGCCGTCGTGACCTATCTGCTCGGCGGCAAGGCCACCGACGGCACGCCGATCCAGCCCAAATATGTCGGCAATCGCCGGCTGATCGAAACGGCCGTTGCGACGCTGGCGACCGACAGGGCCTTGCTGCTGCTCGGCGTGCCCGGTACCGCGAAATCTTGGGTGTCGGAACACCTTGCCGCGGCGATCTCGGGCTCGTCGAAACGCCTGATCCAGTGCACGGCCGGCACGGACGAGAACCAGGTCCGCTATGGCTGGAACTACGCCCAGCTCCTGGCCAAGGGACCGTCCCGGGATGCATTGGTGCCGACTCCTCTGATGCGAGCCATGGAGGAGGGCACCATTGTGCGCCTGGAGGAACTCACCCGCATGGGTTCCGATGTCCAGGACACGCTGATCACCGTGCTGTCGGAAAAGACCCTGCCGATTCCCGAACTCGACACGGCTGTCGACGCGCAGCGCGGTTTCAACGTCATCGCGACTGCCAATAATCGCGACAAGGGTGTCAACGAACTGTCCTCGGCGCTCAAGCGGCGCTTCAACGTGGTGGTGCTACCGCTGCCGACCTCGCTCGACGAGGAGGCGGGGATCGTGGTCAAGCGCGTGCGCGACATCGGAACCAGCCTGGCCTTGCCGCCCATCGAGCCGGCCGACAAGGAAATCGCCCGCATCGTCACCCTCTTCCGCGAATTGCGTGATGGCCAGACCCTGAACGGCAAGATGAAGCTCAAGACGGTGACCGGTTCGCTATCGACGGCGGAAGCGATCTCGGTGGGCGTCAGCGCCTGGGCCGAAGCCGGCCATTTCGGCAATGGCATCATCGACGCCAACGCCATGGCGGCCAATATCGTGGGGGCGGTGGTGAAGGACCCGGTGCAGGATACCGTTGCGCTGCAGGAATATCTCGAAAACGTCGTGCGCACGCGGGAAGGCTGGTCGGATCTCTACGTCGCCATCCGCGACGTGCTGTAGGTGTCGGCCATGGACGAGCGCGTCCATCTCTTCGGTATTCGCCATCACGGCCCGGGCTCGACCGCCAGCCTGCTAGTAGCACTCGAGGCTCTGCAGCCCGCCGTCGTGCTGATCGAGGGGCCGCCGGAGGCGGACGGTCTCATCACCTATGCCAGCCTTCCCGGCATGAAACCGCCCGTGGCGCTGCTCGCCTATGCGGCCGAGGATCCGGCACAGTCGAGTTTCTTTCCCTTCGCATCCTTCTCGCCGGAATGGCAGGCCATGCGCTGGGCTGGACGCCACGACCGGCCTGTGCGCTTCATCGATCTGCCGATCGGCGCCTCCTTGGCCGGGCGTATGCAGCCGGAGTCACCGGACACGTCTGACGATGGCGAGGCGGAGGCAACCGAGGACGGCTTGCTCCAGGAGAGCCTGTTTCAGGGCGATCCGCTCGACCGTCTCGCCGAGATTTCAGGCCATGCCGATGGCGAGGCCTTCTGGAATGCGCTGGTCGAAAGCCGCGGGGCAGCCAGGGAGGTCTTCGCCGTCATCGCGGAGGCCATGACGGCGCTGCGTGCCGGCTTTCCCGAGGATCCCGCCCGCTCGCCGGCGGCTCTGCGCGAGGCCCGACGCGAAGCCCATATGCGCCTTCGCATCCGTGACGCTCTCAAGGAGATCGAAGGACCCATCGCGGTGGTCTGCGGTGCCTGGCACGTGCCGGCCCTCGCCCGCAAGATCGCGATCTCCGACGACAAGGCACTGTTGAAGGATCTGCCGAAAACAAAAGTCGAGGTGACCTGGATCCCCTGGACCGAGACCCGTCTCGCTGCTGCCTCCGGTTATGGCGCCGGCGTGTCCTCGCCGGGGTGGTATGCCCATCTGTGGAGCCTCTACGAGGACCAGGCGGCCGTCATGGAGCCGGATGTGTTCGCCTCGACCTGGCAGACCCGCGTTGCTACTTTGCTGCGCGAGGAGGGCCTCGGCGCCTCCACTGCTTCGGTGATCGAGGCTTCGCGCCTGGCCACCGGGCTTGCGGCCTTGCGCGATCTTGCCGTGCCGGGCCTTGCGGAAATGCGGGACGCTACGCTGGCCGCGCTTTGCCATGGCGATGAAGCGCCGTTCCGTGTGGTGGAAAGGCGCCTGATCATTGGCGAAGCTGTCGGCGAGCTCGACGAGAACGTGCCGCAAATGCCGCTCGCCGCGGATCTCGCCCTCTGGCAGAAACGTCTTCGCCTGAAGCCCGAAGCCGTGGCGCAGGAGGTTTCGCTCGATCTGCGCAGCGAGGCCGGCCTTGCCAAGTCGACCCTGCTGCATCGTCTCGACCTCCTCGGCGTCACCTGGGGGCGGCTCAGCGGTAGCGGCAGCGGGCGCGGTACCTTCCGGGAAATCTGGGTGCTGGCCTGGACCCCGGAGCTGTCGGTGAAGCTTGCCGAGGCGCTGATCCACGGCGTGACCGTCGAGCAGGCTGCCGGCGGGGCGGCCGTGGCGCGTGCCTCCACGACAAGGGATGTTCGGCTGCTTGCCGATCTGGTGCGATTGTGCCTGATGTCCGATCTGCCCCAGGCAGCCGAGCGTTGCATCGGCTTGCTGCAGGCGGCGGCGGTGGATGCGGCCGATGTGGTCAGCCTGATGCAGGCCGTGCCGCCTCTGGTCGCCGTTCTGCGTTATGGCACGGCCCGCAAGATGCCGACCGAGGCGCTTGCTTCGCTCGCCAAGGCGATGGCCGTCGAGGTCAATGCCGGCCTGGGACTGGCGGCGGCCAACCTCGATGACGATGCCGCGGCGGCCATGCGCAAGGCAATGGTGGAGTTCGACGACGCCCTCAATCTGCTGGATGACTCCTATCTCAGCCAGGAATGGCTGCGGCGCCTGCGCCATCTCAGCGGTGACGCATCCGTTACCCCTCTTATCGCAGGCCTTGGCCTGAGGCGGCTTTACGATCGATCCGCGCTGGGAGAGGGCGAGGCTGCGGTCGCCTTCTCGCGGGCGTTGTCGCCGGGCAATGCCCCCAAGGCGGCCGGGCAATGGCTGGAGGGTTTTCTCGGCCATAGCGCGGAGGTCATCCTGCAGGATCCGGCCTTGTTCGCACTCGTCGACGGTTGGCTCAACGAGCAGGAACCCACCGACTTCACCGAAGTGCTGCCGATGCTGCGCCGGGCCTTTTCCGGATTCGGCATTAGCGAGCGCCGGCGCCTGATGGCGGAGGTGGCGAAAGTGACTTCAGGACGGCAGGCACTGCCGAAACACTCCGGCGACGATCTCGCCGCTCCGGGTTTTGCCGCCGCCTTGCCGCTACTCACCACGATTCTGGGGCTCGACGCGCATGTCCGATGAGACAAACGACGACATCGGCATGGAAGCGGCAGGGACTGCAGGCTCTCCGGGCGAGCGGCGCCGGCGCTGGCGCCTGGCTCTGGGCGGGGACGACGATACCGATCTGTCGCCGGACGATGTCCGCATGGATCGCGCGCTTTCGGCGCTTTATGGCGATGGCGAGGGCGGCAAGGGAGCTCCAGGCCGGCGCGGCGGCCTGGGCGGCTCGGCGCCGCGCGTGGCGCGCTGGCTCGGCGATATCCGCGAGTTCTTTCCCACGCCCGTGGTGCAGGTGATCCAGCGCGACGCCTTCGAGCGCCTCAACCTCAAGGCGATGATGCTGGAGCCCGAATTTCTAGCCAGCCTCGAGGCCGACGTTCATCTGATCGCAGATCTCATCAGCCTGCGCTCGGCCATGCCGGACAAGACCAAGGACACTGCCCGCATGGTGGTGAAGAAGGTGGTCGACGAATTGATGAAGCGTCTTGCCCAGGCCACGGCCGAAACCATTCGGGGCGCGGTGTTGCGCGGCAGGCGGACCAGCCGGCCGCGTTACAACGACATCGACTGGCCGCGCACCATCACGGCCAATCTGCGCCATTGGCAGGAGCAGTACCGGACCGTGGTGCCCGAAAGGCTGGTCGGCCATGCCCGGCAGACGCGGACGAAGGCCGAGCTCGATCAGGTCATTCTCTGCGTGGACCAGTCGGGCTCGATGGCGACGTCCGTGGTCTACTCCTCGATCTTTGCGGCGGTGATGGCATCCCTGCCGGTGATCGAGACCAAGCTCGTCTGTTTCGATACCCAGATCATCGATCTGTCAGAGGAACTCGCCGACCCTGTCGAGGTGCTGTTCGGCGTGCAACTCGGCGGCGGTACGGACATCAATGCGGCGCTGGCCTATTGCCAGGGTCTGGTCTCCCAACCGGCCAAGACTCATCTCGTGCTGATTACCGATCTCTACGAAGGCGGCAATGCCGCGGAGATGCTCGGGCGGGCCGCGGCACTGGTGGCCAGTGGCGTCAATCTCATCGTCCTGCTCGCCTTGTCCGATGATGGACGACCGGGCTTCGATGCCAATCACGCCCAGAAATTCGCGGCGCTGGGCTGCCCGGTCTTCGCCTGCACGCCCGACCAGTTCCCGGACATGATGGCGCATGCGCTCAAGCGCTCCGACCTGCAGGAATGGGCAGCCGGGCAGGATATCGCGACGGTCCGGGCCTGAGGGAACCGCCGGTCGGATCGGCACATCTTTAGCGTGCGCTCTTTGGGAGCAGCCGGCTCCCGCAAAACAGGCTTTCCCTCGTCCCGGGAAAACGCTAACACGGGAATCGTCTCATGGGGTGCCCGCAAGGGCTGAGAAGACGGCGGCCGCAAGCGACGTCTAACCCATCGAACCTGATCCGGGTTGTGCCGGCGGAGGGATGAGCTTCGAAGCTTTCAGCTTCACCTCGATTTTCTTCACCGCCGTCATCCGTATCGAACCGTTTTCGACATGGAGGACGCTATGCTGAGGAAATTGCTCGCCGCTCTTGCACTGGCCACCGTCGCCACGACGGCCTCGGCGCAGGACAAGCCGGTGCTCACCGTCTACACCTATGAGAGCTTCTCCGGCGAATATGGCCCCGGCAAGCCGCTGCAGACCGCCTTCGAGGCCAAGTGCAACTGCAAGCTGACCTATGTCACTGCAGATGATGGTGGCGCCCTCTTTGCCAAGCTCAAGCTCGAAGGGGCCTCGACCAAAGCCGACGTCGTGGTCGGGCTCGACGACAATCTGATGGGGGAAGCTGAGAAGTCCGGCCTGTTCGCGCCGCATGGGGTGGCGGCCGAGAAGCTCTCTCTGCCCGAGCCTTGGACCAACAAGACCTTCATTCCCTATGATTGGGGTTATTTCGCCTTCGTCTATGACAGCGACAAGCTCAAGAACCCGCCGGCCAGCCTGAAGGATCTGGTCGACGACAAGAACGGCCCCAAGCTGGTGATCGAGGATCCGCGCACCTCGACGCCGGGTCTCGGCCTGCTCGCCTGGATGAAGGCCGTCTATGGCGACAAGGCCTCCGATGCCTGGAAATCGCTGAAGCCCCGCATCGTCACGGTCACCTCGGGTTGGTCGGAAGCCTATGGCCTCTTCCTGAAGGGCGAGGCCGACATGGTGCTCTCCTATTCGACCTCGCCCGCCTATCATATCGGTGCCGAGAAGAAGACCAACTACAAGGCCGCGATGTTCCCCGAGGGGCACCAGACCCAGGTCGAGGTCGCCGGATTGATCCAGACCTCCAAGCAGCAGGATCTCGGGCGGCAATTCCTTACCTTCCTCATCTCCGATGAGGCCCAGGCCGTCCTGCCTGAGACCAACTGGATGTATCCGGCGAGGACGCCGGCTGCCGGCCTGCCGGAGAGCTTCAAGGCCGTTGCCGTTCCGGCCAAGGCCCTGATGGCGGATCCGGCCAAGCTCGCCGAGAACCGCAAGGCCTGGATCGACGAATGGCTGGCCGCCATGGCGAAGTGAGCAGGGATGTGAGAAGGCGCTTGCTGCCTCATCCTCTATGCCCGGCCTGATCCTCCTTGGCGGCCTCGCCGCACTCGTGCTCACCGCGCTCGCCAGCCTGTTTCTCGCGGCCGGCGGCGACGCCTGGCAGGGTAATGTCGGCTATCTCGTCTCGATTGCCGGGTTCACCGTCTATCAGGCGCTGCTGTCCACCTTGCTGTCGCTCTCGTTCGGGGCGTGCGTCGCCCTGGCGTTGGCGCGGCGGCAATTTCCGGGACGCCGGCTGCTGCTGGCCCTGTTCGGGGTCGCGGCGGCGTTGCCCTCGATCGTGGCCGTGTTCGCTTTTGCCGGCATCTATGGCCGGGCGGGCATTGCCAACACCGTGCTGGGCGCCATCGGCCTGCCGGCCATCTCGCTCTATGGGCTGACCGGCATCCTGCTGGTACATGTCTTCTTCAACGGCGCCTTTGCCAGCCGGGTGTTCCTCGCGGCGCTGGAGACCGTGCCTGGAGAGCATTGGCGGCTGGCAACCTCACTCGGCATGCCCCCTGCCACGATCTTTCGCCGCATAGATTGGCCGGTGCTGAAGCGAGACCTGCCGGCGCTGGGGCTCCTGATCTTCATCGCCTGTGCGACGTCCTTCGCCATCCCCCTTACGCTCGGAGGCGGGCCGGGCAGCGCCACGTTCGAGGTCGCGATCTACCAGGCCATCCATTCCGATGCCGACTTCGCCAGGGCCGCAGTGCTGGCCCTGTTGCAGATCGCCGCCATGGCGCTGCTGGTGACGCTCGCCGCGCCCTTGCTGGTGCGCCCTCCGGAGGCAGCGAGCGTGGGACGCAGGCTGGAGAGGCCCGATCGGGAAACTGGCTGGCTGCGCCTGGTGGACGCGCTGGTCATCGGCCTTGCCCTGCTTCTCCTGCTGCCGCCCTTGCTCGCGGTCATTCATGCCGGCCGCACGCTGGCGGCTGGCGTCGATCCACAGGTGCCCCGGGCCCTCGCGACCAGTCTGGTGGTTGCATTGGCGGCCGCCTTGCTGGCGCTGGCCGCCGCCCTCCTGCTGTCGCGTTCGCGCTTGTCGCTGGCAGGGCAGGGCTGGCCGCGCCTTGCGCGGCTGATGGCTGCAGCCCCTTTGCTCACCCTGGCCGCTCCGCCATTGGCCTTCGCCGCGGGCCTCTACGTGATCGCCCGGGCGCTGGGCGTGACCGATTTCGTGGCGATGCCGGCCCTCATCCTGGTCAACGCCATGATGGCGCTGCCCTTCGTGCACCGGCTCGTCGATCCGCCCATGGCACTGGCGCAGGAGCGCTATGGCCGGCTCGCCGACAATCTCGGCCTGACCGGTTGGACCCGGCTGCGTCTGGTCGAATGGCCCTTGCTGGCTCCCTCGGCCACGGCGGGTTTCGCCCTCGCCATGGCGCTGTCACTCGGGGATCTCGGAGTGGTGGCCCTGTTCGGCTCGCAGAGCCTGGTGACACTGCCGGCGTTGCTCTATGCCAAGCTCGGCTCCTATCGTGTCGCCGAGGCGGACGGTATCGCCGCGCTGCTTGCCGGTCTGGTGCTCGTGCTGTTCCTGGTGGCTGGGCGGTTTGGAGGCCGGCATGCTCGTCGTGGATAATCTCACCATCACCATCGACGACTGGACCGGACGCTACGGCCTCGCCGTTCCGCGCGGTGCGCTGGCGGCCATGGTCGGCCCCTCCGGCGGCGGTAAATCTACCTTGCTGCATGCCATTGCCGGTTTCGAAAAGCCGGAGAGCGGCAGGCTCAGCTTCGACGGGATCGATCTCCTGCCGCTGAAACCGGCCGACAGGCCGGTGGCCATCGTCTTCCAGGACCACAATCTCCTGCCCAATCTCACGGCTCTGCAGAACGCCGGTCTCGCCTTGTCGCCCTCTCTGCGGCTCTCGACCGCCGATCGCCAGGCCATTTCGGCGATGCTCGAGCATGTCGATCTAGCCGGCATGGAAACGCGCCTGCCTTCAGAGCTCTCCGGTGGCCAGCGCCAGCGGGTCGCGCTCGCGCGCGCCATGTTGACCACGCGCCCTCTGTTGCTGCTCGACGAGCCGCTGACGGGACTCGATCCCATCATGCGTGCCGACATGATCGACCTCATCGATACGCTGCGTCGTGAGAAGAACCTGACCGTGCTGATGACCACGCATACGCCCGAGGATGTCGAGGGCAGGGCCGATCAGGTCATCACGGTTGCAGATGGGCGGGTGGTCGCCTGACAAGGCTTCGAACTCGGGGTAAAAGCTATTGAGTCGCTCGCTGTGGCGTCTTTTATCTGGGAGCGCGGACGTCCTCGTCCGCTCTTGGAAGCACTACGCTTGCGGATAGGAAGAGCGGACGAGGACGTCCGCGCTCCCAGGACATTGGAAGGAATCGCCCGGATGGACGCCCGTGAACTCGCCCGATTGATCGCCCAGGGGCGGGGCACCGAGCCGGCGGATCTGGTGATCAAGAATGTGCGCCTGCTCGACCTTGTCAGCGGCGATCTCACCGAGACCGATATCGCCGTCGGCGGGGACCGTATCGTGGGGACCTATGCCAGCTATCGCGGCCGGCGCGAGATCGACGGGCGCGGGCTCGTGGCGGTGCCCGGTTTCATCGACACGCATCTTCACGTCGAATCCTCGTTGGTCACCCCTCCCGAATTCGACCGCTGCGTCCTCCGGCATGGCGTGACTACGGCCATCTGCGATCCACACGAGATTTCCAACGTGGTGGGCGCTGATGGCATCCGCTATTTTCTGGAAGCGGCCGGTGAGACGGCACTGGACCTGCGCGTCCAGCTCTCGAGCTGCGTGCCCTCGACCCATCTGGAGACTGCCGGCGCGAGGCTCGAGGCTGCGGATCTCGCACCCTTCAAGAACCATCCCCGCGTGATCGGCCTTGCGGAGTTCATGAATTTTCCGGGCGTGATCAATGCCGATCCTGCCTGCCTCGCCAAGCTTCTGCCGTTCCAGGACGGCCATATCGACGGCCATGCCCCGCTACTCATCGGCACGGATCTGAATGCCTATCTCACCGCCCGCATCCGTACCGACCATGAGACGACGACGGCCAAAGAGGGCCGGGAAAAGCTTGCCAAGGGCATGACGCTGCTGATCCGGGAAGGCTCCGTTTCCAAGGACCTGCACGCCCTTGCCGAACTGATCACGGTGAGGAACTCGCCCTATCTCGCCTTCTGCACCGACGACCGCAATCCCCTCGACATTGCCGAGGAGGGGCATCTCGATTTCATGATCCGCACCGCCATCGCCCTCGGTGCCGAGCCGCTGGCGGCCTATCGCACCGCGACTCTGTCGGCGGCCATGGCCTTCGGGCTCAGGGATCGCGGCGTGATCGCGCCCGGCAAGCGGGCCGACATCGTGCTCATCGAGGATCTCGACCATTGCGCCGTGCGCCAGGTGATCAGCGCTGGCCGGCTGGTGGAGGACGGCTTGTTCGAGGGGCGGACCCGCATTGCGCCGGTGGGGCTTGGCTCGATGAAAGCTTCTCGCGTTGCGGCGGCCGATTTCCGCGTGACGGCAGGCGGGCCGACCGGGCCGGTGATGGGCGTGGTGCCTGGCAAGATCATCACCGAGCATCTGCGGTTGAGCCTGCCCTACGAGACTGGTTATCGGAATATCGATCTCGACCAGGATGTCGTGAAGGTGGCCGTGGTCGAACGGCACGGTGTCAACGGCAATATCGGGCGGGGCTTCGTCAAGGGCTTCGGGTTGAAGCGGGGGGCGATCGCCTCCTCGGTAGGGCATGATTCGCACAATATCTGCGTGGTCGGCGCCGATGACGCCGACATGGCGCTGGCGGTCAACCGCCTCGGCGAGATCGGCGGTGGCTTCGTGGTGGCCCGAGATGGCGTCATCCTGGCCGAATTGGCACTGCCGGTGGCGGGGCTGATGAGCCTGCTGACTTTTGAGGAAGTGCGAGACCGCCTGATTCCGCTGCGCGCGGCAGCCAAATCCCTTGGTGTCACCCTGGCCGAACCCTTCCTGCAGGTCGCATTCCTGCCCTTGCCGGTCATCCCCCATCTCAAGATCACCGACAGGGGCATGGTCGACGTCGATCGCTTCGAATTGATAACCGCTTGAGTCATGGTCTCGACGGTGCTGCATCTGCGTTCTACACCTGTCGCTCATGCAGTATTCCGGAATCAGTTTCCGGCTAAAAACTTTTGTGATTTGAATAGAAGAATTCAACGCACAACGGTGCACCAAGCCAATTTTAGAATAAAAGTGCATTTCTAATCGAAACGCACTTCGCTTTAGAGTACCCGCGATGAAAATCCTCGTCGTTTATTGCCATCCTTGTTCGGAGAGCTTTGGCGCCTCGATCCGGGATACCGCCCTGCGCGCTCTCGGCAAGGCGGGGCATGAGGTCCGCCTGATCGACCTCTATGCGCAAGGTTTCAATCCGGTGATGAGCGCAGAGGAAAGGCGCGGCTATCATGAGCCGGGCAGCAATGAGGCGCCCGTGGCCGAGCATCTGGCGCAGCTGCGCTGGTGCGAGGGACTCATCTTCATTCATCCCACCTGGTGGTATGGACCGCCGGCCATGCTCAAGGGCTGGCTCGAACGGGTCTGGGTGCCGCACGCCACCTTCACCATGCCTGAAAACGGCAAGGCGATCGGCCCGGTGCTGACACAGATCCGCCTGCTGGGCGTCATCTCCACATTGGGATCGCCCTGGTGGTGGTGGACCTTGTTCATGAAGGCGCCTGGACGCAATATTCTTCTGCGTGGCCTGAAAAGCCTTTGCGCTCCGCGTTGCCGCACGATGTGGCTGGCACTGCACCGTCTCGACGAAACCACCGAAAAGCAGCGCCGCTATTTTCTTTCGAAGGTCGAGAAGAGGCTGGCATCTCTCAAGAATTGAGAAGGGCCGGAAGGTGGTTTCGCAGAATGCTGGGAGGATATTTGAGCAATTCTAAACACGGGGTCGGTTGACGCAGATGCGACCCGGGCGGTGGAATTGCCCGCGAGCTCTGCTGAAAGATCCGCAAAGACCGGGTTTTGCCAAGTTTTTATAAGATGAACGGGTATTCTCACCCTTCGGACTTGACTCAGGCAGCAGCCTATTGTCTCAACGCGCCGTCTCAAACGGGGTTCTTGCATGAGTATCGCCTTCACGTTTCCCGGCCAGGGAAGCCAAAGCGTGGGTATGGGCAAGGCGCTTGCCGATGCCTTTCCCGTGGCCCGCGCCGTCTTCGACGAGATCGATGCTGCGCTTGGCCAGAAGCTGACGGCCGTGATCTGGGAGGGCCCGGAGAACGACCTCACGCTCACGGAGAACGCCCAGCCGGCGCTGATGGCCGTCTCCCTGGCAGCCTTCCGCGTGCTGCAGGACGAGGCTGGCCTCGATCTCAAGAAACATGCCAGCTTCGTCGCCGGCCATTCGCTCGGCGAATATTCGGCCCTGGCCGCTTCCGGCGCGTTGACGATTGCCGACACGGCTCGCCTGCTGCGCATCCGCGGCCGGGCCATGCAGGCGGCGACGCCGGTGGGCACCGGCGCTATGGCGGCGCTTCTTGGCCTCGATTACCAGCAGGCGGTGGCCGTGGCCGCCGAGGCTGCGCAGGGCGAGGTTTGCCAGGCCGCCAACGACAATGCCCCGGGGCAGGTCGTCATTTCCGGCACCAAGGCGGCTGTCGAACGGGCGGTGGAGATTGCCAAGGGCAAGGGAGCCAAGCGCGCCATCCTCCTGCCGGTTTCCGCTCCCTTCCATTGCGCCCTGATGCAACCGGCTGCCGAGGCCATGGCCGAGGCGCTCGAGAAAGTCGCCATCGCGGCGCCGGTCGTGCCTCTGGTTGCCAATGTCCTTGCCCAGCCGATCTCGGATCCTTCCGAGATCCGCCGCCGCCTCGTCGAGCAGGTGACGGGAACCGTTCGCTGGCGTGAAAGCGTCGAATATCTTGCCGGGGCCGGTGTCACCAAGCTGGTGGAAGTCGGCTCCGGAAAGGTTCTGAGCGGGCTGGTCAGGCGCATAGCCTCCGGCGTAGAAGCGGTAAGCATTGGCACACCGGACGACGTAGCGGCATTCGCGCCAACCCTGCGATGAAAGGACCCACGGCCACCCGCCCGACAGCGGATGGTCATTTCGGGTGAGGATAAACAATAAAGGGTGCGCCCGCAGCGGCCGGCAGCACTCGATTGGGGATGACGATGTTCGACCTTACTGGCAAGATAGCCCTGGTGACCGGAGCCACGGGTGGAATTGGAGCGGCCATCGCCGCATCGCTGCATCGCCAGGGCGCCACGGTGGCGCTCTCCGGTACCCGCAAGGCGGTGTTGGAGGAACTGGCGGCCAAGCTCGGTGACCGTGCCCATGTCTTTGCCTGCGACCTGACCGACAAGGAGCAGCTCGGCGCACTGGTCCCGAGTGTCGAGGCGGCTCTCGGCCAACTGGACATCCTGGTCAACAATGCCGGCTTCACCCGCGACAATCTGATGCTGCGCATGAAGGACGAGGACTGGGACAGCGTCATCGCCGTCAACCTCTCGGCTGCCTTCCATCTGTCGCGTGCCGCCGTGAAGGGGATGCTGAAGCGCCGGACCGGCCGCATCATCAATATCGCCTCCCTGTCCGGCGTCATCGGCAATCCCGGCCAGACCAACTATGCCGCCTCCAAAGCCGGCCTTGTCGGCATGTCCAAGTCGCTGGCGCACGAGGTCGCGAGCCGCGGAATCACCGTCAATTGCATCGCGCCGGGCTTCATTGAAACGGCGATGACGGACGCCCTCAACGAGAAGCAAATGGAACCGATCCTTGCCGCGATCCCCGTGCATCGGCTCGGCCATGTCGACGAGATTGCGGCGGCAGCCGTTTACCTTGCCTCTTCGGAGGCTGCCTATACCACCGGGCAAACTTTGAATATTAACGGCGGAATGGCAATGATTTGAACGAGTTATGCGTCAATTCCACAGTGATTTCCACTGACGGGATGCCCGCTGGCAATGGCATTTGAAGTGTGTTAATCACCGCCGAGGGACATTCCGGTGGCCCCTACGAATGTGATTGTCCGGGATAACTGGAGGTCAATCGAAGGATTGGCCCCGGCTCAAGGAACTATCCAAACACCGACCGCCTTACCGGCGGCGGAATAAAGTGCCGGCAGGCAGTCTTGGTTTATCAAAGGAACGAAAAATGAGCGATATCGCAGACCGCGTGAAGAAGATCGTGGTTGAACACCTCGGCGTCGATCCGGACAAGGTCACCGAGAATGCGAGCTTCATCGACGATCTGGGCGCTGACTCGCTCGACACGGTTGAGCTGGTCATGGCTTTCGAGGAAGAGTTCAACTGCGAAATCCCCGACGACGCCGCAGAGACGATTCTGACCGTCGGCGATGCCGTCAAGTTCCTGACCAAGGCTACGGCCTGAGACGATCGGGGAGCGAAAGCTCCCCGATATCCATCCATCGACCGGCCGGGGGACGAGATTGCATCATTGCCGGGAACCCTGGAGTGACAGCAGGCATAGCGGCTGCCAGTTCAGCGTAAAGGCAATGCGTTCGAGGCATTGGAAGGGCAGCTCCCACGGCGCCTGCATTTCAATGCCCGCCTTGCGCCAGGCAATTTTGCGATCAAACGGGTTTGAGTAGCCGGGGAGGGCGATTCCCCGGCCTTTGGAGGTTCTATGAGGCGCGTTGTCGTAACTGGTCTCGGCATGGTCAACCCGATGGGTGGCGATGTCGAAACATCGTGGTCCAATCTCCTTGCGAGCAAGAGCGGCATCGTCAAGATCGACCGTTTCGAGACAGAGGATCTCAAGGCGCGGATTGCCGGCCTCATTCCGCATGGCGATGGCAGCAACGGCACCTATAATCCTGATCAGTGGATGGAGCCCAAGGAGCAGCGCAAGGTTGACGACTTCATCGTCTTCGCCATGGCCGCGGCTACCCAGGCGCTCGACGATGCCGGCTGGCATCCCGCCTCGCAGAAGGACCAGGAAGAAACCGGCGTCCTGATCGGTTCGGGCATCGGCGGCCTGCAGGGCATCGAGGATGCCGCGATCACGCTTCGCGATCGCGGTCCCGGCCGCATCTCGCCCTTCTTCATTCCCGGTCGCCTGATCAACCTGGCCGGCGGCCAGGTCTCGATCCGCCACGGCCTGAAAGGGCCGAACCACGCGGTGGTCACGGCCTGCTCGACCGGTGCGCATGCCATTGGCGATGCCGCCCGCCTGATTGCGCTCGGCGATGCCGAGGTGATGGTGGCCGGCGGTACCGAATCCCCGGTCTGCCGTCTCGCCCTTGCGGGTTTTGCCGCCTGCCGCGCGTTGTCGACCGGCTTCAACGACGAGCCCACCCGCGCCTCGCGTCCCTATGACCGTGATCGCGACGGTTTCGTCATGGGCGAGGGCGCCGGCTGCGTGGTGCTCGAAGAATATGGTCACGCCAAGGCGCGTGGCGCCAAGATCTATGCCGAAGTCATCGGCTATGGCCTTTCGGGGGATGCCTATCACATCACAGCGCCATCCGAGGACGGCGATGGCGCCTTCCGCAGCATGCAGATGGCGGTGAAGCGGGCAGGCATCTCCGTCGGCGAGATCGACTATATCAACGCCCACGGCACCTCGACCATGGCGGATACGATCGAACTCGGCGCCGTCCAGCGCCTGCTCGGCAATGCGTCCGCGACGGCCTCGATGTCGTCGACCAAATCGGCGACCGGCCATCTGCTCGGCGCTGCCGGTGCGATCGAAGCGATCTTCTCGATCCTCGCCCTTCGCGACCAGATCGTGCCGCCCACCATCAATCTGGAGAATCCCGAAGTGGAGACACCGATCGATCTGGTGCCGTTGCAGGCGCGCAAGCGCGAGGTGAATGTGGTGCTCTCCAATTCCTTTGGCTTCGGCGGCACCAACGCGTCCTTGATCCTGCGCAAGGCCGACTGATCCTCCGCCCGAGCAAGGCGCGTTCAGGCATGAACGCGCCTTGCTCGGGTTCCTTGTTTCCGAGCCCATCCAACGGGATTGGCTCGAGCGTCCTTGCGGTTCCTGGTGCTTCCAAGAAATCGCAAGACGCCTAGCCCATGGCAGGCATGGGGAACCGGCCGGCATTTCTGCCATATTCGCAGGGCATGTCCGCTGGGATAGAGGTGTACGGCCTCCGGTTTCGGCAATCGGAGGTCGCCTTATTGTTCGTATTTTGATGCATTTTCGCCGAAACACATTGGTATTTGTGCGGCAAAGCGCGTTTTGGCAAAGGCAGTCTTTTGCTCTAACTCTCTGTTTCGACGCGTTTTTGTGATTCTTGGCGATTCTGTGGGAACACAGGGCGCCTCAGGCATGGCACAATAGATCCGCCAGTTGCCAGGTTCTGCGGCCAGTGGCCGAGGCGGGCAAATATGTAGGCGTACGAGGTTTCTATGGTCGATGATCGGGATGATTCGGGACTAGCGAACGAACGCTCGCGCTCCTTTGGGAAAGGTGCTGCCGGCTCGCGCGGATCCCGCAACATGATCCAGCCCGATGCCGTCGCCAAGCCGCCGACACGTTCGAGCACGGTGCGAAATCCCTTCGTGGTTGCAGGCAATGCTGTCTTCGTCCTGTTGATGCTGATCGCCATCGGTGGCTATTTCGGTCTGCGCCAGTTCACCTCGCCCGGGCCGCTCTCGGAAGCCAAGACGGTCTATGTGCCCAAGGGCAGTGGCCGCGACGAGATTGCCGATTCCCTCGAGCGCCAGGGCGTCATCGACAGTGCCACCATCTTCACCACCGGTGCATTGATACTTGGACATAGCAATCTCAAGGCCGGCGAATACGCCTTCAAGCCCGGCGCCTCGATGTATGACGTCATGAACATCCTGGTGGACGGCAAGGTGATCCAGCATTCGATCACCATACCCGAAGGCCTCACCAGCCAGATGATCATCGACCGGCTGAACCAGGACGACCTGCTCACGGGCGATGCCCCGCCGGTGCCGCCGGAAGGTGCACTGCTGCCCGATACCTACAAATATGAGCGCGGCACCACCCGGTCGGCCATGGTACGCAAGATGCAGGAAGAGCAGAAGGCGCTGGTCGACCAGATCTGGAAGCAGCGCGCCGCCAATCTGCCGCTGAAGAGCCCGGCGGAAATGGTGACGCTCGCCTCGATCGTCGAGAAGGAGACGGGCCAGGCGGATGAGCGCCCCCATGTCGCCAGCGTCTTTATCAACAGGCTGCAGAAGAACATGCGCCTGCAGTCCGATCCGACCGTGATCTACGGCATGGTCGGCGGCAAGGGTAAGCTCGACAGGGCGCTGACCAGCGCCGATCTTTCGCAGCCGACGCGCTTCAACACCTACACCATCACCGGCCTGCCGCCGTCTCCCATTGCCAATCCCGGCAAGGCCGCCATGCAGGCCGTGGCGACACCCTTGGCGACCAAGGATCTCTATTTCGTCGCCGATGGCACGGGCGGGCACGCCTTTGCCCCGACTCTGGACGAGCACAACAAGAATGTCGCCAAATGGCGGCAGTTCCAGCAGCAGGGCGGCAATGCCCCCGTTGCGCCGTCCCAGCCGACACCTGCGCCGGCACCGGACAATGCCACCGCGGCGCCGGCGCCGGTCGAGGCCCCGGCAGCCAAGCCTCCGGCTAAGCCCTGCAAGAAGGGCAGCAAGGCCTGCAAGCAGCAGACGGAGGCCGAGGCTCCGGCTGCCCCCACGCCGCCGGCACCAACACCGCCACCCGCAGCTGTTCAGTCGCCCTCAGCCGATATCCCGCTGCCCGCTCCCTCGGTGCCCCCGGCTGCAGAGGCGCCGCCGGCGCCCAATGCTGACCCGGCCCAGGCTGGCAAGCCCAAGAAGGGCGGCTTCGACGATCCTGTCGCCAATACCAACCATGACCCGCTGCTCGACAAGACCTTCGATCTGAACTCGCCGCAGTCGGTGCAATAGGCTGGCTGCGTGCGAGCCGCTTGAGCGCGGGGCCGCGGGGCTCTATCTTCTGTCAGGCTTATTCGACGCGCCCGCGGCGCATCGGGAGCGAGCGCTCAGTTCCGGTTGCCGGTGAAATCCATCCGGTCGGATGCTGAAATCACCGTATGGAACGTTGGAAGATGTCCGTTGTCAGTATGACCGGCTTTGCCCGGGTGGAAGGACAGACCGGCGCGAACCGCTGGGCCTGGGAAATCAAGACCGTCAATGGCAAGAGCCTCGACGTCCGCTTCCGGTTGCCGCCTGGATTCGATGCGCTGGAGGCATCGGCGCGCTCCGCCTTGGGCGCCGCTTTTGCCCGTGGCTCGTGCCAGATCGGCCTGTCGCTGAAGCGCGACGCCGTGGCGCCGGTGGTGCGTATCAACCAGGCGGTGCTCGACGCCATCGTCTCGGCGATGGCCGAGGCCTCGCACAAGGTGGATGCTGCGGCTCCACGCCTTGATGGCCTTTTTGCCATCAAGGGGGTGCTCGAGGTCGAGGAGCAGGAGGAAGACGAGGCCGGACGCGCCATGCTGCAGGAGGTCCTGCTGGAGGGGTTCGCCAGGGCTGTAGCCCAATGCGCCGAGATGAGGCGGCGGGAAGGCCAGGCGCTCGCACGCGTCCTGTTCGGCCGTATCGACGAGATCGAAGCCCTCACCCGCGAGGCGGACACCAATCCGGCACGCCAGCCCGCAGCGGTGCGGGAGCGGCTTGCTGCCCAGATAGCTGCGCTGCTCGACGCCTCGTCGTCGCTCGATCCCGACAGGCTGCATCAGGAGGCGATCCTGATGGCAGCCAAGGCCGACATACGCGAGGAACTCGATCGGCTGCATGCACATGTTGCCGCTGCGCGCGATCTTTTGGCCAAGGGCGGCCCTGTGGGACGCCGCCTCGACTTCCTCGCGCAGGAGTTCAACCGGGAAGTCAACACCCTTTGCTCCAAGGCGAATGATGTCAGCTTGACCGCGACCGGCCTTTCTCTCAAAGCAGTGGTCGAGCAATTCCGCGAACAGGTTCAGAATATCGAATGAGTAGCACTGCGTCCGTTCCCCAGCGCCGGGGCCTCCTGCTGATCGTTTCCTCGCCTTCCGGTGCCGGCAAGACCACGCTGACGCGCCTTCTTCTGGCCGAGGACAAATCGATGCATCTGTCGATCTCGGTCACCACCCGCCCGCGCCGGGGCAGCGAGATTGACGGCGTTCATTACCGTTTCATCGATGCCGGCACCTTCGAGACCATGCGTGAGAGGGGCGAATTGCTGGAATCGGCCAAGGTGCATGGCAATTACTACGGCACGCCGTCCGGCCCGGTGGAAGAGGCCCTGGCCGCCGGGCGAGATGTCCTGTTCGACATCGACTGGCAGGGCACCATGCAGATCTACAACAAGATGAGGCCGGATATCGTCTCCGTCTTCGTCCTGCCGCCGTCCGTGGCCGAGCTCAAGGCACGGCTGGAGCGGCGAGCCGAGGATAGCGCCGACATCATCCTGCAGCGCCTGCAGAATGCCCGCGTCGAGATCAGTCACTGGACGAAATATGACTATGTGCTGGTCAACACCGACCTGCAGACCACCTATGCCAAGCTCAAGGAAATCCTCGACGTCGAACGCATGAAGCGTCAGGACAAATCGCAGGTCGGCCAGCTGGTTGATACCCTGAAGGCCGATCTCGACGCCCTCACGCGCGGCCGCTGACGCTATTTCAAGGCATTCGCCAGCGCGACGAAGGCGGCGATCGGGACCTCCTCGGCGCGCATCTCCGGGCGCAGGCCCGCATCGGCCAGTGCGGCCGCCAAGTCGCCGCCAAGCCCTTTGAGGCTCTGGCGCAGCATCTTGCGCCGCTGGCCGAAGGCCGCCTGCGTGATCCGCTCCAGGGCCGCCGGTGTACAGGGCAGCGGCGTCGGGCGCGGGCGCAGATGCACTACCGAGGAGGTGACCTTGGGCGCCGGGACGAAGGCACTCGGCGGCACGTCGAAGACGATCTCGGCTTCCGTCCGCCATCCGGCGAGGACCCCGAGGCGGCCATAGGCCTCGTCCGCTTCGGTAGCCACGATGCGCTCGGCAACCTCCTTCTGGAACATCAGCGTCATCGACTGGAACCAGGGCGGCCAGGGCTCGGTCTTCAGCCAGCCGATCAGCAGCGGGGTCGCCACGTTGTAGGGCAGGTTGGCGGCGATGCGCACCGGCCCCTCCAGCCCCGCGATCAGGCCCGGCCAATTGGCTTCGAGGGCGTCGCCCGCATGCACCGTCAGCCGGCCGGGATAGTGGGCCGCGATTTCGGCAAGGGCGGCCAGGCAGCGTTCGTCGCGCTCCACGGCGACCACGTGCCGAGCTCCGCAGGCCAGGAGCGCCCGGGTGAGGCCGCCGGGCCCCGGGCCGACTTCCACCACGTTCACGCCCTCCAGCGAGCCGCCCGCCCGCGCGATCTTGGCGGTGAGGTTGAGGTCGAGCAGGAAGTTCTGGCCTAGCGATTTCTTGGCCATCAGCTCGTGCTGGCGAATAACATCGCGCAGCGGAGGAAGGGTATCGATCTGTGCCATGATCAGCGGGACATTCTATCGGCCAGCGCCAGGCTGGCGAGGAAACTGGAAGGATTGGCCTTGCCGGTACCGGCGAGATCGAAGGCCGTGCCGTGATCGGGCGAGGTACGCACGAAGGGCAGGCCGAGGGTCACGTTGACGGCTTCGTCGAAGGCCAGGGCCTTGGCTGGCGCCAGGGCCTGGTCGTGATACATGCACAGGGCTGCATCATAGGTCTGGCGCGCCCGGGCATGAAACATCGTATCGGCGGGCAGGGGACCCCGGGCATCGATGCCGGTAGCCCTGAGCCTGGCGATGGCGGGCGCGACGACGGCGTTGTCCTCGCCGCCCAATGTGCCGTTCTCGCCGGCATGCGGATTGAGGCCGGCAACCGCGAGCCGCGGTGCAGCGATGTCGAAGCGGTCCTTGAGGTCCCCCGCGGTGATCAGGCCAGTCTCGTAGATCAGCTCTTCGCTGAGGGCTGTGGGCACCTCGGCCAAAGGAATGTGAATGGTGACCGGCACCACGGCCACCATTTCGGACCAGATCATCATCACCGGCCTGCCGTCATGGCCCCAATGGCGGCGCGCCAATTCGCCTAGGAATTCGGTATGGCCGGGGTGGCCGAAGCCGGCACGGTAGAGCACTTCCTTCATGATCGGTGGCGTGACCACCGCCCGGGCCTGCCCGCGGTGAACAGACAGCACGGCGCGTTCGATCGACTCGATGACCGCGGCGGCACCGGCGACATCAGGCTTGCCGGGCTGGTCAGGGGTGGGATTGGCCAGGGGAACGACAGGAAGGCCATGTGCGAAGGCTGCGATTGGGCCGGTTTCGTCGGTCTCGACGATGGCCAGATCGAGGCCGATGCGCCGGGCGCGATCCGACAACAGGCCGGGATCGCCATAGACGAAGAAAGGCGCGGCTTCGCGGCGGGCTGAGGCTGCCATCACGATCAGCTCAGGCCCGATGCCCGCCGGTTCCCCCATGGTCAAGGCGATCGGCAGAAGGGGCTGTTCGGTCGGCATGATCGGGTCAGATGAGCTCGCTTGCAGGAACGGGCCAGCCCCCAGGCGGGGCAGGCCGGCTCGCTTCGTCTCAGAAGGTCTTCAGATTGCCGTAGCGGTCGGTGTAGCTGCTCGGCTTGGTGACATTGAGATTGTCGAAGTCGTTGTTCCAGATCTTGTCGGTGAATTCCTTCGGGCTGCCGCTGACACCAAGGCCACGCAGCTGCAGCTGGAACTGCACCGTGGTGTCGTATTTCAACGACGTGGTGTCATAGGAGCGCGAGACGCTCATGCCGAGCGCGATGCAGGCGTCGACATAGGTCAACCCGGCATAGCTCGACGAGAATTTCTTGGTCCTCATGTCGTAGAGAGCGCCGGCGCTGGCAATCCAGTTCTCGCTCAGCTTGAAGGCGGCCTTGCCATTGATGCCTTCGCGATCGTCGAGCCCCAGCAGCGGCTGGGCATCGTAGCGCGCATAGATGATGTCGGCCTTCAGGCGCCCGATCGTGCCGAGGGCGCCGACCTCGAACTGCCGCATGTCCCAGTTCTTCTGGTCGAAGCGGGCGCCCGACAGAATCGCGAAATTGTTCACCGGCTGCAGATAAACACGCGCGACATAGTCGGAAATGTTGCGATCCAGGCCCGATTGCAGGCCCGTATTGGCCATGTCGCCCCTGGTGAAGGAATTGGTGCCACCGAAGGAGTAGGACTGGCCGAACATGGCGTTGTAGTAGCCGCCGCCATTGGTGGTCAGCGAATATTGCAGGCCGGCATTGACGCGAGAACCATCCTCGGCTCGATCATAGCCGGAATACTTATCCCAATCGAACAGGTTGGTGTCGTCGAAGATCAGGCTCTGGGCGTCTTCGTTCGGGAAGACGCCGCTCTGCATCGCCTTGGGGCGCAGGATGACCTGGGCGATCGGTTCGATGATCTGCGTGCCCCAATCGGATTGAGAGATGAAGGGGTAGCGATAGTCGAGGCCGATGGCCGGGACCAGGCGCGCCGCAGTGTCGTTCTTCTTGTTGCTGACGAACTGGTCGGCAGGGTTGCCGTCGAGCTGGGTGAAGCCAAGATCGCCGCGAACATAGGCGAAGGGCGTCCACTGCTGCCCATAGGTATCGGTGAAGGTCTTCTTCCAATAGGCGTTGATCGAGGCGCGCGTATAGGTACCGTCGATGCCGCGCTGCAGGCAGTTCGTCCGCGTCTTCGGCGTGAGATTGTCGCAGTTGTAGCCCAGGATGTTGTCGAAGGCGGCCTGCTGGCGGGTCAGGCTGGTCAGATTGAGGTTCCAGCCGAGTTCGCCGCCGAAGACCGGGCGGTCGACGATGTAGTCATAGTCGAGCACCGGCGCGACGACGGGCAGCTGCTTCTGCACGTCGGCCGTGGTCAGGCCCTGGAAATAATAGGCGCGCAGATCGAACCAGGATTTGGTGCCGACGCCCGTCAGATAGACGGTGGAGGTTGCCTCCGTCTTGCCCCTGAGATTGTCGAGGCGGTAGTCGCGCCAGTAATATTTGTCGCTCAGCAGCGAGCCGTCCCAGCCGAAACGCCATTTGTCGTTCAGCCAGAATTCGCCTTTCGACGAAATCGAGCCGCGCCAGTTCGGCCTGCCGATATCCTCATTGGCGAACTTGTCGGGGTCGCTGATGAAGGCGCCCGACGCCATCACCGAATAGGCACCATTGAGTGTACGATGGCGCCATTCGATCTGGCCCGTCGGACCCTGGCTGCTGGCATAGCCGGGGGTCAGGGTCAGATCGTAATTGGGAGCGAGGTCGATGAAATAGGGCAGCTCGAGGCCGTAGCCGATCCGCGAGGAGTGGAAATAGCGCGGCGTGATGAAGCCGCTCTTGCGGGTGACGGACGGGTCGGGGGTCGACATATAGGGCAGATAGGCGATCGGCAGGCCGAAGAACTCGAAGCGAGCATCTTCGAAATAGATCATCTTTTCCTGCTGGTTGTGGATGACCTTGACAGCCTTGATCTGCCACAGAGGCGGCTTCTGCGGATTGTCGGCACAGGGCGAGCAGGCCGAATAGACGCCGTTCTGGAACACGGTGACATTGCCGCCGGTGCGCTCGGCGCGGTTGGAGGCGATATAGAGCTCGTCGGCCGTCACCATCTTCAGCGAATTGACGAAACCGTCCCTGAAATCGTCGGTCAGGTCGAAATTATTGGCATAGGTCTTGGTGCCGTCGGCTTCGGTGATGACGACATTGCCGTTCGCCCGCACGCGCTTGGCCTTGCGGTCATAGACCACGCGGTCAGCCTGCAGGGCGCGGCCGTTGTAATAGATCTGCACCGTGCCGATAGCGGTTACGACCTCGTTGTCCTGGTCATACTGCATCTCCCTGGCCTTGAGGACCATGTTGGAGCTGCCCTGACCTCCGGCACCATCGGAACGCGCACCCAAGGGCCCGAGCAGATTTTCCTGGGCATGGGCTTTCGACGGCAACAACGCAAACGACAGCGCTGCAACCGCGACGGTGGTGCACAGCATGGTCGTAAGGAAGTGGCGAGCTGATACGCGCATCAGCCATCCTCCTGGTTAAGCAACACGGTAAATCCGATCAGGGCCGCAATGGCAGCCGGAGTCCAAGCGGCGACGGCCGGCGCAACCAGCCCCGCAATGCCCAGATCCTTGGCCATTTTGGTTACGACATACAGCAAGAAACCCGCCCCGATTCCACTCAAGATCATCACACCAATACCGCCAAGGCGTGCAAACCGCAGCGATACCGTCGCGGCGATCAGCACCATCGCCACGAGCAGCAGGGGACGAGCTAGAAGCGTCTGATATTGCAACCGGTAGTCATTTGCATCAAGTCCCGCGGCGCCTTGTTGTGCGATTGATGACGGGAGTCTCCAGAAAGACACGCTGTCCGCGGACACCGCAAATTTCTGATCAACCTGGGACTTGGTCAAATTGCTAGGAAAATCAATGCTTTCCGAGGTTTTGACCGGTTGGTTGGGGATGAATTCCTGGACGTTGGATAGATGCCAGACGCCCTTGTCAAGTTTTGCGGTATCGGCTTCCAGGCGCCTGACAAAACGGCCGTCGGCGTCGAGCGCATAGATGGTAACGCCCGTCAGCGCGCCGTCGTCGCTATTCTCCGCCGAAGTATGAATGACGGCCTGGCCGTCGCGGATCCAGCGGCTCTTGTCGTCGTCGCGGATCTGGCGGGCGCCGAAGACGCGCGTGTCGAGCAGGTCGCTCCTGGTCTTCAGCGCAGCCGAGAGCGGGTTGAAGGCAATTGCCGCGAGAATGCCGAGGAGGATGGCGCAGATGATCGGTGGGGCCAGGAATTGCCAGACCGACAGGCCGGCGGCACGCATCACCACCAGTTCGAGCCGCAGGCTGAGATTGACGAAACAGATGATGGCCCCGAACAGGAAAACGAAGGGCAGGGTCTGCTCGATGATGGACGGCGTTCGCAGCAGGGAGAGGGCGGCGATCGAGCCCACGGAAACCCGCGGCAGGTCGCTGGCACGCCGGCTGGTCTCGGCAAAATCCAGCAGGAAGATCATGACGAACAGGAAGGCAAGCACGCCGAAAATGGCGATCAGGAAGCGCTTGCTGAGATAGCGGCCGAGAGTGGAGGTCAGGATCATGCGCGCGCCGTCCTGTTGGCGAGGCGCGAAGTCAGCTCATTGTACCAATTCGTCAATCCGCGCGGCAGCGACAGGCGCAGATGGCCGGTGATGACGGCAAGGCAGACCAGCGAGGTCAGGATCGGCACGCCGAATGCAATATAGACGCCGCCGGCCGAATGCACGCTCAGGCTCTGCGTGGCGATGAAGCCGAGAATGCGCACCACCAACACACTCAGAATGGCAAAGCCGATCGCGCTGGCCCGACCCTGGCGGGTGGTGCGCGCCTGGCCGAGGAAGGCGAGGGCGACCAGCATGAAGGCGATCGGATAGAGGGGCGCCGTGAACCGGTCCACCAGTTCGCCGCGAATGCGGCCGCGTTCGGCCTGTCCCTTCATCTCCGAGGGCTGGGTGTTCCACAGTTCGCTGGTGTAACGGTCGCGCGGCTTATAGTTGATGGCGTCGTTGTCGTCGCGGGCGAGCTGCGAGAGGTCGAACTGATACTGCTCGAAGGTGACGATCGAGGCGTCGGAGGAAGCGCCGCCTTCCTGCTGCTGCAGCGAGCCGTTGTTGAGGACCAGCACCAGCCCCGTCGGCGTATCGACGATCTTGCCGGTTCCGGCGATATAGGTCTTGGTCTTGCCCTTGTCGCGGGCGTCCTGCACGAAAATGCCGAGCAGCGTACCGTCGGGCTGGCGCTCGCGGATATGGAAGGTGAAGCCGCGCAGGGCGGTGAACTGGCCTTCCTTGAGGAAGTGCTGCACCACGTCGGCTGCCGCCGCGACGCGCCAGGCGGTCAGTTCATGCTGGCTGGCGGGCTGGATATAGAGGGTGACGGCGGCAATTCCCGCAGCGACCAGACCGGTAATGCCGGCAAAGGGCGTGATCAGCCGGGAGGGGGAATAGCCCGCAGCATTGAGGACGACGAGTTCAGAGCCGGCATTGAGCCGCTGCAGAAGCCACACGGCCGCCAGGAAGACCGCCAGCGGTGCGACCACCACCACCAGCGCCGGCAAGGCAAGCGAGCTGATGGCCAGGAAGACCAGCACGGACTGGCCTTGTGCCGTCATGACGTTGAATTCGCGCAGGGCCCCGACCATCCAGGCCAGAAGCGTCAGCACGACGAGGCAGACCAGGAAGGCAAAGCCAAACTGTCTGGCAATATATCGGCTGACGAGGTTCATTGCCTTTTCGGGTCTCCTACCCGTTGCTTGTAGCCTCGTGCTAGGCAGGAGGCGAGACGTTTGTATGGCAGGACCGAGGCTGCGAGCGGATTGTTGTAGACATGGTTACGGATTGACATGCAAAAGTCCCAACAAGCCGTCAATCGCGCGGCAGCTTCCTAGAATGGGCATTAATTATGGTTTCCGAATTGAAACTGTCTTTTTCAAAAGTCGAGAAAATTGCCGACGGCATCGCCGTCATATTCACAAATATCGATTTGGCGGTATCGCCTGAAACGGAAGCTGCTCTACCGGGTATCGGCAGTCTGGTCAAACGTGCGGCTTCCGCCGACAATTTCAAGGGGAAGGCGCTGACCTCCCTCGACATTCTTGCACCCTTGGGCCTGACGGCAGACCGGGTGATCGTGATTTCGCTCGGCAAGGCCGAGGACAGCGCCCGCACCGATTGGGTCAAGGCCGGGGGCAATGTGATCGGCAAGCTGCCGGCCTCGGCGAAGTCGGCGACGGTGGTGCTAGACCTGCCGGACGCTGCCATCACCGCCGATCAGGTGGCGGACTTCACCCTCGGTGCCCGTTTGAGAGCCTATAAGTTCGAACGCTACAAGACGCGCAAACAGGACGATGCGGCGAGCAAGGTGCTCGAATTGACGATCGCCAGCAGCGTTGACGGCGCAGCCAAGAAAGCCGGCAAGTCGCGCGAGGCGATCGCCGACGGCGTGAGGCTCGCCCGCGATCTCGTCAACGAGCCGCCGAACGTGCTCTATCCGGAAGCCTTCGCCAAGCGAGCGACTGAGTTGGAGGAACTCGGCGTCGAAATCGAGATCCTCGACGTCAAGGCCATGAAGAAGCTCGGCATGGGGGCGCTGCTCGGCGTCGGCCAGGGCTCCGAACATGACAGCCGGCTGGTGGTGATGCGCTGGAACGGCGCCAAGAATCGCGAAGCCAAGCCGGTTGCCTTCATCGGCAAGGGCGTGACCTTCGACACCGGCGGCATTTCCATCAAGCCTGCATCGGGCATGGAGGATATGAAGGGCGACATGGGTGGCGCGGCCTGCGTGGTCGGCCTGATGCATGCGCTTGCCGCTCGCAAGGCCAAGGCCAACGTGATCGGAGCGATCGGCATCGTCGAGAACATGCCTGACGGCAAGGCCCAGCGTCCGGGCGACATCGTCACCTCGATGTCGGGCCAGACCATCGAGATCATCAATACCGACGCCGAGGGGCGGCTCGTGCTGGCGGATGTGCTCTGGTACATCCAGGACAAGTACAAGCCGCAATTCATGGTCGATCTCGCCACCCTCACCGGTGCCATCATGGTGGCGCTCGGCCAGGAATATGCCGGCCTCTTCTCCAACAACGACGAATTGGCCGGGCGCCTGTTCGTGGCCGGGCAGACGACGGGGGAGCGGGTCTGGCGCATGCCGCTCGGCCCGGAATACGACAAGCTGATCGATTCCAAATTCGCCGACGTGAAGAACACCGGCGGCCGCAATGGCGGCTCGATCACCGCTGCCCAGTTCCTGCAGCGCTTCGTCAACGAAACACCCTGGGCCCATCTCGACATCGCCGGCACCGCCATGGGCTCGCCCGCCAGCGACGTCAACCGCAGCTGGGGCTCGGGCTGGGGCGTGCGCCTGCTCGATCGGCTGGTGGCGGAGCACTACGAGGGGTGAGGATCACGCTGTTCGGCACGCCTGACAGCGTCTATACGCGGATCATCCGGCTTATTCTAAATTTCAAGAATATCGGCCATGACATTGTCATGGCTGACATTTTTGGAGATTTCGGCATGCGGCTGATCAAGAACGTATGCTTACCGGAGAGGCGTTGCTGAAAAGGGGGGAGGCGATGACGGAATTGCTCTTCTATCATCTGCAGAGAGCCCCGCTCGAACGGGTTCTGCCGGGCCTTCTGGAAAAGTCCCTGCAGCGCGGCTGGCGCTGCGCGGTGCAAGGGCCGCAGGAGCGCTTGCGTTCGCTCGATGATGTGCTCTGGACCTATAATGACGAAGCCTTCCTGCCGCATGGGCTGGAGAGCGACGATGGTCCCGCCCAGCCGATCGTGCTGGTGACGCATGAGGGCAATCCCAACGGCGCTGCGATCCGTTTCCTCGTCGATGGCGCCCCCTTGCCGGCGGATGCTCCGAGCTATGAGCGCATCGTGCTGATGTTCGACGGTAATGACGCCGACGCCGTGCAAGGCGCGCGGGATCAGTGGAAGCAGGCCAAGGAACTGGGATTTGCCGCGACCTATTGGCAGCAGAGCGACGAGGGGCGCTGGGAAAAGAAGGCGTAAGCCAGATCCGATCGGATCGGCAGTCGATCTAGGCGCACTGCTGCCCCTCGGCCAAGGAATCTTCCTGCCTCTGCCCGAAATGCGCGCGGACATGGTCGATGAAGGCACTCGCCATCCAGGTGATGGGAAATTGGCGCGGCGTGATGATCGCCGCCTTCTGCGGGGGCAGCGCATCCTCGAGCTCCACGATCGCCAGCGGGAGGCCATCCTCACTGACACCGGAACGGGAGCGTGTGGTCAGCAGCGCGATGCCGAGACCATTGGCAACCAGGCCGCGTACCATGTCGATCGTGCGCGCTTCCATGCCGAGGGCCGGCACCACCCCGGCCTGGCGGAACAGCGCCAGGAAATAGTCGCGGCTGTGCGGCAGGTTGATCAGGATCAGGGGCCAGGCCGCGACGTCCCGCAGCCGGGCACGGCGCTTGCCGGCAAGCGGGTGACCGGCCGGAACCAGCACATAGGGCTGGAATTCCGCGACTGTTTCGGTCGCGCCAGCGCGGCCGAGATCGAGATCGTAGAGTAGCGCAACTTCGATCAGCCCGTTATCGACCAGGCGGTGCAGTTCCTCGATGTCGCCCTCCCGCATCCGCACTTCGACATGCGGGTGGGACTGGCGGAAGGCACGGATGATCGGCGGCATGTGCAACGGGCCCAGCGTGGCCAGACAGCCGACGTCGAGGAAGGTCTGCCGCCCGGACGAAACGCCCGGCGAAGCTGACCAGGCATTGATCTGGGAGAGGATGGAGCGAGCCTCGGCAAGCTTGTCGCGTCCGGCCTGGGTCAGGACAAGGCCTTGGGCATGGCGGCGCACGAACAGGGGCTGGCCGATCCTTTCTTCCAATTGGCGGATGGCCACTGAGATTGCCGGCTGGGAGACATGGAGCGCGCGCGCCGCCTGTGCCGTACCCTCATGCTCGGCGGCAGCCACGAAATAGCTCAGTTGACGGACCGTGATCATGAATAGGAAAAACTTATTTTCTTGATGCAATAAGAATATTTGCCTTTATCCACGGGCTGTCAAATCCTGCGCAGACATCAAGGAACAGCCATGACTGGATTTGACCTGCCGCTCGAGGGCCTCGTCGTCCTGGACTTCTCGCGCGTGCTCGCGGGGCCTTTCGCCACCGCCCTTCTCGCCGACGCCGGCGCCGATATCATCAAGGTGGAGGGCAGTGCCGGCGACGACTATCGCCATGTCGGCCCGTTCGTCGGGGATGACAGTGCCATGTTCGAATTTGCCAATCGTGGCAAGCGCAGCATCGTGCTCGACCTCAAGACCGAGGCCGACCGTATCACGGCGCGGCGGCTTGCCGCCCAGGCCGATGTGGTGGTCGAGAATTTCCGGCCCGGCGTCGCATCGCGGCTCGGCATCGCCTATGCCGACCTCGTCGGCGAGAATCCCGATCTCGTCTATCTCAGCATTTCTGGTTTCGGGCAGAACGGCGCCGGGCGTGATCGGCCGGCCTATGACATCATCGTGCAGGCCGAGAGCGGGCTGATGGCAATGACGGGCATGCCGGACGGGCCACCGACCCTGATCGGGGAGGCCATCGGGGACATCGGCGCCGGCCTGTATGGTGCCTGGGCCGTTACCGCCGCGCTATGGCAGCGCGAGCGTACCGGGCGTGGCTGCCATATCGATCTCGCCATGTTCGATGCCTTGCTTTCGCTGTTGCCGACCGGAGCGTGCCGCTATCTGGCGACGGGGGCCGTGCCGATGCGCGTCGGCAATCGCCACCCGCTCTCGGCGCCCTTCGGAGCCTATCGGACCATCGACGGCCACGCGGTGATCGCGGTCCTCAACGAGAAGCTGTTTGCCGATCTTGCCGCGACCATCGGCCAGCCCGGACTGGCGAGTGATCCGCGCTATCGCAGCGATTCCCTGCGCGCGGAAAACGAGCCATCCTTGCGCGCCTGCGTGGAGCTGTGGACGGGAACCCGGACGACCACCGAAGTGGTGAGGGTTTTGGCCGGCGCCGGCATCCCCGTGGGGCCGATCAGCACCGTGGCGCAGGCGATCGATTCCGAGCAGGCGCATGAGCGCGGCCTTTTCCGGCAAGGAAGTATCGTTCCCCTGCCGGAACAGCCAGCCCATTTCTCGGGCTCCCGGCGTGGCCGGCCCGTGCGTGCGCCGCGGCTCGGAGAGCACACGCACGACATTCTCGCCGGCCTTGCCGCGCAGGAGGAACAGCAATGAATTTCGAACCGGATGCCGACACCCTCGCAGTGGTCGAGCAGATCCGCCGCTTCTCACAGGACGTGCTCAAGCCGAATGCCCGTGAGATCGATGCGAGCGGTACCTTCGCGTCGCGGCACATTCCGGCTCTGGCTCAACTGGGAGCCATGGGCATGAACCTGCCGCCAATATGGGGCGGCCCCGGCCTGTCGCCCGTGGCGCTCTACCTTGCCGTCGAGGCGCTGGCGGCCGGTTGCGGCTCGACCGTCTCGATGATGACCGCGCATTTCCTGGCCACCGATGCGATCCTGATCGGCGGCGACGACGCGCAGCGCGGCCGCTATCTACCGAATGCGGCGGCCGGCAGGACATTGGGTGCATTCGGCCTGACCGAGCCGGGCGCCGGCTCCAATCCGGCCGACATGACGACCCGAGCCGTTCGGGACGGCGCATCGTATCACCTGCGCGGCGTCAAGCATTTCATCTCCAACGCGGCGCATGCCGATTTCGTCGTCGTCTTCGCCAAGACCGATACGACGGCCGGCGCCCGGGGCATCAGCGCCTTCGTGGTCGAGCCCGCCAAAGGAGGCGTGAGAATCGGTCCCCCCGAAAAGACGATGGGCCTGCGCGGCGGGCATGTGTTCGAGGTCGAGTTCGACTGCCGAATCGAGGAGGAGGCAAGGCTCGGACCGGAAGGAAGCGGCTTCAGGACAGCCCTGAAGACGCTCGACAACGGCCGCACCGAAGTTGCCGCCATGTGCACCGGAATGGCTGGAGAGGCCCTGGCCATGGCGGTGGAATGGGCCAAGACCCGCCACGTCGGCGGCCATGCGATCGCCGAGTTCCAGGGACTGCAATGGATGCTGGCCGATATGGCGACCGAACTCGATGCGGCGCGCCTGATGGGACTAAGGGCCGCCTCCCTGCGCGAGAGAGGCGAACGCTTTTCGAAGGAAGCCTCCATGGCCAAGCTATTTACCTCGGAAAAGGCCGGGTCGATCATCGACCGCGCCCTGCAGATCCATGGCGGCTATGGCTATTCCCAGGAATTGCCCCTGGAACGAATGGCGCGCGATGTCCGCATCATGCGGATTTACGAGGGCTCATCGGAGATCCAGCGTAACATCATAGCACGCATGCTGCTCGCCTGAGTGTTCGCGACTTGATGGTGGCTTCAAATCGTAGAGGCCCTCCGCAACGAAGGGGAACAAGGATGTGGTTTTGCCGATACGTATCTTGTGCTCCAACGTCCTGATGGTGATACCACCCCATAATTTAACGCGAGGCCGTCACCTCTGAGAAACTGTCGCGGTGCGATTGCGAAATCCACTCTCGACGGTGCCAAGAAAAGCGGGTTCAATCCAAAACCTATCCAGGTGGAGAACATAATGAAAATCGGAACCTTATTGCGTGGCGCGCTGCTCGGTCTTGCCCTTGTCGGGGGCACGGGGCTGGCGGCGTCGGCCGATCAGCTGGCCAACGTCAAGAGTGCCGGTAAGATCGTGACGGCAACGGACATGCACTATGCCCCGTTCGACATGGTTGTCGACGGCACCTATCAGGGCATGACCAAGGACCTGTTCGATAATGTCGCCAAGGAGATCGGCGTCGAACCCGTCTATCAGGACCTGCCCTGGACCTCCCAGCTTCCGGGCCTCGAAGTGTCGAAATTCGACATCGTCATCGCGCCGGTGACGATCACGCCCGAACGGCTCGAGCGCTACACCTTCACCCTGCCGATCGCCGATGCGACAGTCGGCATCGTCAAGGCCGCCGCCAACAAGGACATCAACAAGCCCGAGGACATCGCTGGCAAGACCGTCGGCGTGCAGCAGGGCACGGCTCAGTTCAAGCAGTTGCAGGAATTCGGCACCAAGGTCGGCAATGTAACCATCAAGGAATATGGCACCACCGACGAGGCCTATGCCGATCTGGCCGCCGGCCGTCTCGATGCCGTGGCGGGCTCGGCCCCCAATCTCGCCTATCTCGTCAAGCAGCGTGGCGACGTGTTCGCCCTGCCTGAGGTTTCGACCTTCGGCAAGCCGACCTATTTTGCCTGGGTGCTGCGCAAGGGTGACGACAGCGCCAGCTTTGCCGGCGCCATCAAGGATGCCATCGTCAAGATGACCAAGGATGGACGCGTCAAGGCGATCCAGGAAAAGTGGCTCGGCAAATATACCGAACTGCCGCTGGAGGTGCCGGCCAAGTGACCTGAAGCGTCCCGCGATCCGGCGCAACTCGTCGGATCGCGAGGGCGCATCACAATGAAGAGCCGGAGCAAAGCGCGATTCGCCGCAGTCGCGCCTCGCTCCGGGAACGCAGGGCGCCCCGGTGGCGCCGTGCTCTGGTCGCCGGTCCTCCCGCATGTTCTCGCTGAATGCCTTCATCAAGAGCTTCCACGCATTGGCGCTGGGAGTTCCGAGCACCCTGATCGTCTCGCTGCTGGGGATCGCGATCGGGCTCCTCGTCGGTGCACTGATCTGCGCCGGTGCCCTGTCGCTCTCGCATGTATTGCGGAGGGGTGCTGCGGTCTGGATCAGCTTCTTTCGCGGCGTGCCGCTGATGGTACAGCTGCTTTTGATGTTCTACCTCCTGCCGGTGATCGGCATCAACGTGCCGCCGATGGTGGCGGCAGTGCTGGCCGTCGGCCTGTGCTCCAGTGCCTATGTCGCCGAAATCTGGCGTGGGGCCATCAATGCGCTGCCGCGCGGGCAGACCGAGGCGGCCGTCGCCATCGGCATGCTGCCGCGTTCGATCTGGACACGGATCATCCTGCCGCAGGCGGTCCGGCTGTCGCTGCCGGCGCTGGTCAACGAACTCATCCTGCTCGTGAAGGCCTCCTCGCTGGTCTCCCTGGTCGGCATCTGGGAGATCACGCGGGCCAGCCAGGCCGAGGCTGGTGCAAGCTATCGCCCGCTCGAGACCTATGTCGCGGCGGGGTGCCTCTATCTCGTGATCAATCTGTGCCTGGCCACGCTCGGCCGGTACCTGGAACGAAGGACGGCTGCGTGATGGAGCTGATCGTTCACTATGGACCGGCGCTGCTGCGTGGTTTCGGCATGACGGTGCTGTGCTGGCTGGTCGGCACCGCCTGTTCCGTGGTCCTAGGCCTCGTCATCGCGCTGGCGCAGCGCTATGGGCCGGCGCCACTGCGCTGGCTGCTCGTCGGTTATGTCGAGGCTATCCGTGGCACGCCCTTCCTGGTCCAGCTCTATGTGCTCTATTATGGCGGCCCTGCCTTCGGCTTGAGGCTCGATGCCCTGCCGGCAGGACTGATCGGGCTGTCGATCTATGGCAGTCCCTATTTCGCGGAGATTTTCCGCTCGGGCTTCAACGCGGTCCCGCTGGGGCAGATCGAGGCGGCGCGCACCATCGGCATGAGCGAGTTCGCCATTGTCAGGCGCATCCTGCTGCCTCTCGCTTTGGTGTCGTCTCTGCCGGCACTGGTGAATTTCGCCATCATCCTGACCAAGGAGACGGTGGTGCTCTCGACCATCACGGTGCCGGAGCTGCGCTACCAGGTGGACCGGATGATCACTGAGACCTTCCGCTATTTCGAGGCGACTTTGGCGTTGGCTTTGTTCTTCTGGGGCCTGGTGGAATTCGTTTCCCGGCTCGGCCGCTGGCTGGAAGGCCGCGTGACCCACTACATGATCGAAAGACGCTGAGATGGAACAGGCTTCCTCCGTCGAGATCCGCAAGGTCGACAAGTTCTACGGGCCGTTCCAGGCGCTGAAGCAGATCTCTGCCTCGATCCCTCCCGGCAGGGTCACCTGTCTGATCGGCCCGTCCGGATCGGGCAAGTCGACCCTGCTGCGCTGCATCAACTTCCTCGAGGAATATGATGCCGGCGAGATCCGCATCGATGGCCGGCTGATCGGCTACGAGACGCCGGGCGGCAAGCGCATGGCTTCGGGCAAGCTGCGCGAGATGCGCCGGCGCATCGGCATGGTGTTCCAGCAGTTCAATCTCTGGCCGCATATGACCGCGTTGCAGAATGTCGCAGAAGGCCTCGTCCAGGTGCGCGGCTTCTCCAGGTCCGAAGCCCAGGCACGTGCGGCGGAGGCGCTGCGCAAGGTCGGCCTTGCCGACAAGATGGCGAGCCATCCCGGCCGGCTTTCGGGCGGGCAGCAGCAACGCGTTGCCATCGCCCGGGCTATCGCCATGGAGCCCAAGCTGATGCTGTTCGACGAGCCGACCTCGGCGCTCGATCCCGAACTGGTCGGCGAGGTGCTGAACGTCATGAAGCAGCTGGCCGCCGAGGGCATGACCATGGTGGTCGTCACCCACGAAATGGGCTTTGCCGCCCATGTCGGCGATCAGGTGGCCTTCATGGAAGCGGGTGAACTGGTCGCCGTCGATACGCCGGCGGCAATCTTCCACAACCCGGCCGACAAGCGCATCCAGTCCTTCCTGCGGACTTATAACGAACGGAACAGCTTCTAGGCCGTAATCCCATGCTGCCGTGCGGCGGCAAGCTACCCCTTCAACTGCGCCATGACGCCGGCGATGTCGCCCATGCCCCAATGCTCGGCGATCAGGCCGGCCTTGACGCGGAAGATGTCGCAGGAGGTGAAGCGCAGGTGCCTGCCGGTGGGAGCGATGCCGAAATAGGGGCCCTTGTGCGTGCCGTTATAGACGAAGCTGGCCGCAACCTTGTCGCCCTGGCTCACCTGCGTCTCGATCCCCACCTGCAGATCCGGCATGGCGGCGAGGCGGGCCTGGAAGAAGGCTACGGTCGCCTGCTTGGCACTCAGCTCTTTGCGAGCCGGAGCGGCGGCGCTGGCCTGGTTGTTGATGTAATCATCGGCAAACAGCGCAGCGAAGCCCGCGATGTCATGGGCGTTCAGCCGGGCCGCAAAACGTTCCGCCATATTGGGCTCCTGCGCCAGCGCCGGCAGGCTGGTGCCACCTGCCAGGGCAAGTCCGCCGAGGATCATCAGTCTGCGCCGATCGTCCATGTCAGGCCTCCGGTCTGGTGTCGTTGCCGCAGCGCGGGATTGGAGTGTCAGCCTCCGGCTGACATCCTGGAACGAAATGCCTCTGGCCGGAAGAATGTCAGCCGGAGGCTGACACTCCGTGACGTCAGGAAGATGCTTCCTCCAGGGCAGCGCTGGCTTCGAGCCAGGCTTCCTCAGCCAGAAGCAGCCTTTCCTCGGCGGTTGCGCGCGCTTTGGCCATCTCGGCCGCCTTGTCGGGCGAGCGTTCGAACAGGCCGGGACGCGACAGCCTCTCGTCGAGATCCACGATGATGGCCTGCAGCTTTTCCATGGCGGCCTCGATCTGCCGGACTCTTTCGCGGTCGGCTGCGGTTTGTGCCCGCCGCGCGGCATTGGCCTGACGCTGCGTCGGCTCGCCGGCGCGCTCGTTTTTCTCCACGGCCGGCTTGGCCAGCACCAGGCGGCGATAATCCTCCATGTCGCCGTCGAAGCCCTTGACGGTGCCATCCGCCACCAGCCAGAGCCGGTCGACGCAGGCTTCGAGCAGATAGCGATCATGGCTGATCAGGATCACCGCGCCGGGATAATCGTTGAGCGCCTGGATCAAGGCCTGGCGGCTGTCGATATCGAGGTGGTTGGTCGGTTCGTCCAGGATGAGCAGATGGGGCCCACCAAAGGTCGCGAGGCCCATCAGCAGGCGTGCCTTCTCGCCACCGGAAATATTGGACACCGGCGTATCGGCCTTGTCGGCGCCGAAGCCGATCTGGGCGGTGCGGGCGCGGATCTGTGCCTCGGTGGCGCCGACCATCATCTCGGCGACATGATCGCGGGCCGAGGCCTGGGGATTGAGCTCGTCGAGCTGGTGCTGGGCGAAATAGGCCACCTTAAGCGCCGAGGAGCGGCGCATGCGGCCGGCCATGGCCGTCAGGCGCCCGGCCAGCAGCTTGGCGAAGGTCGACTTGCCGTTGCCGTTGGAGCCGAGCAGGCCGATGCGATCCTCGCTGTCGACGGACAGGTCGAGCCGCGACAGCACGGTGCGCTCGCCATAGCCGACACTGGCGCCTTCCAGCGCGATGATCGGCGGCGACAATTCCTTGGCGGGCGGGGGAAAGTCGAAGGGCCTGACTTCCTCGTCGACGATCGCGGCCACCGGCTCCATGCGCGCCAGCATCTTCATGCGCGACTGGGCCTGGGCCGCCTTGGTGGCCTTGGCCTTGAAACGGTCGATGAAGGACTGGATGTGACGGCGCTGGTCTTCCTGCTTCTTCCTGAGCTTCTGGCTGAGCGCCTGCTTTTCCCGGCGCTGCTTTTCGAAGCCGTCATAACCGCCGCGATAAAGTTCGAGCCGGCCCTCGGTCAGGTGCAGGATGTAGTCGACCGAGGCGTTGAGCAGGTCGCGGTCATGGCTGATCACCACCACGGTGTGCGGGTAGGAGGCAAGATAATCCTGGAGCCACAGCGTGCCTTCGAGGTCGAGATAGTTGGTCGGCTCGTCGAGCAGCAGCAGGTCCGGCTCGGTGAAGAGCAGGGCGGCCAATGCCACGCGCATGCGCCAGCCGCCGGAGAATTCCGAGCAGGCGCGGCTCTGCGCGGCATGGTCGAAGCCCAGACCCGCCAGGATGGTGGCGGCGCGGGCCGGCGCAGCATGGGAATTCTTGTCGGCGAGCCGGGTCTGGATCTCGGCGATGCGATGGGGATCGCTCGCCGTCTCCGCCTCGGCCAGCAGGGCGGTGCGTTCCTCATCGGCCGCCAGCACCACCTCGATCAGGGTTTCCGGCCCACCCGGCGCCTCCTGGGCGACACGGCCGATGCGCATGCCGCGCGGCACCGAGACGCTGCCAAGGTCGGGCGAGGCCTCGCCCATGATCATCCGGAACAGGGTGGTCTTGCCGGTACCGTTGCGCCCGAGGAAGCCGACGCGCGCATCCGGCGGCAGCGCCACCGTGGCGTTGTCGAACAGGACGCGAGATCCCAGGCGATAAGTCAGGCCGTTCACATGCAACATGGCCGGGCTTTTGGCATGAGCCGGGCGGCAGGGCAATCATGCAATATCGGCGGTGTCGCCTCGCTCCTCTGATTTGGCTATTTTGATCTCATCTCCGCCACAGCTGACGGCCGGCCAGGAAGAAGGGAATCTCCCGGCAATGGCGGAAGCCTTCAAGGCGGATGCGCGACATGCTGCCATGCCGGGAAGGATCCCCGGGCTACAAGGGGCTATCGGACGTTCCCGCTGGGCATCGAACAAGGAGTTTTCACGATGAAACCCTATATCAGTGTCTTGAGCATCGGTGTCGATGATCTGGAAGCAGCCCTGCGCTTCTACCGTGACGGTCTCGGCCTGCCGACCGAAGGCATCATCGGCCGCGAATTCGAGCATGGCTCAGTGGCTTTCCTCGACCTGCAGAACGGTCTGAAACTCGCGCTATTTCCGCGCGCCAACATCGCCCACGATGCCGGCATCGCGCAGTCGGCGCGCAGTCCGACGGAATTCACCCTCGGCCACAATGTCGGCAGCGAGGCTGATGTCGATGCCGTGATGCGGCAGGCGATCGCAGCAGGTGCGCGCCTTGTCAAGCCGGCCCAGAAGACCTTCTGGGGCGGTTATGCCGGCTATTTCCAGGATCCGGACGACCATTTGTGGGAGGTCGTTTTCAATCCGGCCTTCCTACAGCCGGTGTGAGGACGTGGTGCCGAAGCCGCGGAGCGTGGGAGTGTGGGGCTTCCTCTTTTAGTAGTCCGCGAGGAGAACTGTTCCGGCCTTCCGCTCCGTGAGGTTGCGGTTTGGTCTTGTGGAATCTGGCCATGCACGAGCGCCAATTTTAACCAACTGCTGGAGTTTCACTCACGAATCCAGCATTTGATTCATGGTGTTGCGCCAGAATCATGATACTTCATCTATCTGTGGCGATTGGGGAGGTAGAATATTAGTGCATTCCCTAACGTCAATTTTGAATGCCGGGCGACAGCAAAATTTGGTCCATGAAGATGAGTCATTCACGGCGTGAACCAAGCAACCTCTTGTTAGACAAGCCCAAATGGATGAGACATGATTAAAAAACTCGCGGCAGAGTTCTTCGGAACGTTCTGGTTGGTTTTCGGCGGTTGCGGTGCCGCCGTACTTTCGGCCGCCTTCCCGGAACTGGGCATCGGCTTTGCAGGTGTGGCGCTGGCTTTCGGCCTGACCGTCCTGACCATGGCTTTCGCGGTCGGCGGCATTTCCGGTGGCCACTTCAATCCGGCCGTCTCGCTTGGCTTGGCCGTCGGTGGCCGGTTCAGCTGGGCTGAGCTGGTGCCCTACTGGATCGCGCAAGTCGTCGGCGGCCTCGTCGGCGCGGCGGTGCTCTATGCCATCGCCACCGGCAAGCAGGGCTTCGAGGTCGGGGGCTTTGCGTCCAACGGCTTCGGCGATCTTTCCCCCGGCAAGTACAGCATGATCGCCTGCCTGATCGCAGAGATCGTGCTCACGGCAGCCTTCCTCATCATCATCCTCGGTTCGACCTCCAAGGTGGCGCCGGCCGGCTTTGCGCCGATCGCCATCGGTCTTGGCCTGACCCTGATCCACCTGATCTCGATCCCGGTCACCAACACCTCGGTCAATCCGGCTCGCTCGACGGCTGTCGCCTTCTTCGCGCAAACCGGTGCCGTGAACCAGCTCTGGTTGTTCTGGGTTGCGCCCCTAGTGGGCGCCGTGGTCGGCGGCCTGATCTGGAAGGTGCTGCTGGAGCCCGAGCAGGCCTGAGGCTCGCCTGCAAGCAGGACAAGCAAGCGGCGATCGGTCCTCCGGTCGCCGCTTTTGCTTGGCTGTAGGGAAACTGAGCATCACCGGGGTTGAAGCCGGGCAGGGGCATGGCTATAAGCCGCTCACCTCAACCCAAAGAAACCAGGACGATCATGGCTCTCGAGCGCACCTTTTCGATCATCAAGCCCGACGCGACCAACCGCAACCTCACCGGCGCCATCAATGCCGTGTTCGAGAAGGCCGGTCTGCGTATCGTCGCCCAGAAGCGCGTCCGCATGACCCGCGAGCAGGCCGAGACCTTCTACGGCGTGCACAAGGAGCGTCCCTTCTTCGGTGAGCTCGTCGAGTTCATGATCTCCGCTCCTGTCGTCGTGCAGGTGCTGGAAGGCGAGAACGCCGTTGCCAAGCACCGCGAAGTGATGGGCGCCACCAATCCGGCCAATGCCGCCGAAGGCACCGTCCGCAAGCTCTTCGCGCTCTCCGTCGGTGAGAACTCGGTGCACGGCTCGGACTCGCTGGAGAATGCCCAGATCGAGATCGGCCAGTTCTTCTCGGGCAACGAGATCGTCGGCTGATAGCGCTGACAGGCTGTCGGCCTGATTTGCGCAAAGAAGCATTCAACCTGAATGCACCTTGCGCCGGGCCGGACAGGCATTCTTCCAGGCGGACCCCATTGGGTCCGCTTTTCTTTGGCTTTAATTTTCTACTAATTCTATAGAAATTAATTGACACAAGCTCGCTGCCGTCGCAACCTTCGATCATGACGAGCGGGCAGCCCTGATTTCCCCGCAAGCCGAACCTGTTGAGGGGATCGCCATGATCGAAGCAAAATGCGTTCGAGCTGAAACATTCTTCCCGTCTACCGCACCGGCAGACGGAGCATTTTGCGATTCCTGGCAGACCGGTGCGAGAGTGAAGCACGCCAGTTGTTGTCGCTGCTGAGTCCTCTGCATTCGGACGCCGAACCGGCGTTGCATCACACATTGCCTCCATTATCGCATCGACGTTGCCGGGCGTTTTTCAATGCTCTGGGCAGCGCATGACGCACCGTGTCTTCAAGGATCTCACATGACATTCCTCAATCGCCGCCTGTTCCTGGCCGCTGGCCTGGCGTTCGGCACCGCCCTGGGCGGCGTGGCCCATGCGGCCGACAACAAGGTGACCATCGGCTTCCAGACCGGCGTGGACCCGGCCAAGGCGGCGCAGGCCGCGGGGGCCTACGAAAAGGCGACCGGCTGGCAGATCGCCTGGCGCAAATTCGATTCCGGCGCCGATGTGATCGCTGCCATCGCCTCGGGCGACGTGCAGATCGGCTATGTCGGCTCGAGCCCGCTTGCCGCGGCCGCCAGCCGCAAATTGCCGATCGAGACGATTTTCGTCGCGGCCCTGCTGGGCGATTCCGAGGAACTGGTGGTGCGCGATACCATCAAGGATCCCAAGGATCTCGCTGGCAAGAAGATCGGCGTGCCTTTCGTCTCCACCTCGCATTACAGCCTGCTGGCTGCCCTCAAGCATTGGAATATCGAGCCGAAATCGGTCCAGATCCTCAATCTGCGCCCGCCTGAACTGGCGGCAGCCTTCGAGCGCGGCGATATCGATGGCGGTTATGTCTGGGATCCGGCCCTCGGCAAGCTCAAGGAAAAGGGCAAGGTGCTGGTATCCTCGGCCGACGTCGCCAAATGGGGCGCGCCGACCTTCGATGCCTGGATCGCTTCGAAGGATTTCGCCAAGGCTCATCCCGACGTGGTGACCTCCTTCGTCAAGGTCACCGGCGAGGCCTACAAGACCTATCGGGACAACCCGGAGGCCTGGAGCGCGAACTCTGACCAGGCCAAGGCGATTGCCCGGCTCACCGGTTCCAAGCCCGAGGACGTGCCAGGTCTCTTGAAGGCCAATGTCTGGCCGCTTCTGGCCGAGCAGTCTTCGCCCGATCTTCTCGGCGGTGCCACGGTCAAGGCCATCGCCGACACGGCCGGCTTCCTTGCCGAGCAGAAAAAGATCCCGGCCGTGCTGCCTGACTATTCCGCCTATGTGAACAAGGCCTTCGCCGCACAGGCCCTGACGAAACTCTCCTCCCAATAGGCTTTCGTCGGCTTGCCCGCCCCGGGATCTCCTCCCTCCCTGGGCGGGCCTTATTCAATGAATTGAAACGGTGGCCCCATCGTCATTGCGAGCGCAGCGAAGCAATCCGGTCTTGCCTCGCGCAGGGAGCGGATTGCTTCGCTGCGCTCGCAATGACGTTCCAGGGGCTGAAAGAGGTTCCCGTGTCCGCCTTGTCCGCCCGTGACGTCAACGTGGTCTATTCCGGCCGAGGAGGGCGTTCCATCACCGCCCTCAGCAATGTCTCCCTCACCATCGAATCCGGCGAGTTCGTCGTGGCGGTCGGGGCTTCCGGCTGCGGCAAGACGACCTTGCTCAAGCTGTTTGCCGGGTTTCTGCCGCCGAGCTCGGGCGCGATCACCCTCGGGGGCAAGCCGGTGAAGGGGCCTGGCGGCGAGCGCGGCGTGGTCTTCCAGGACGATGCCCTGTTTCCCTGGCTTTCGGTGCGCGGCAATATCGAGTTTGGCCCCAGGCTCGCCGGGCTCGATATGGCCGAACGCAAGCAGCGCTGCGGCCGCATCATCGACCTGGTGGGGCTTGCCGAATTTGCCGATCACCGAATCTGGGAATTGTCCGGCGGCATGCGCCAGCGCGTCGGCATGGCGCGCGCGCTCGCCAACGAGCCGGAGATCTTGCTGATGGACGAGCCATTGGGCGCTCTCGATGCGCTCACGCGGGAGAAGATGCAGGAATTGCTGATCCGCCTGTGGGATCGCACGCGACGCAGCGTCTTCCTGATTACGCATAGTGTGGAAGAAGCGATCTTCCTTGCCACCCGCATCGTGGTGCTCTCGCCCCGCCCGGGGCGCATCAGCCGAGAGTTCCATACCGATTTCTCCCGGCGGGTGCTGGCCGGGGAGAGCAGCCGGTCGATCAAGTCGGACCCGGCCTTCATCGCCCTGCGCGAGCAGGTGCTCGCCGCCGTCTTGCAGGGAGCGGATGCATGAGCGATCTGGCCAACTCCGCAAGCCTGGACGATATCGAGGGAAAAAGCGGAAAGGGACGAACCGGCAAGCGTGCCTCGCCGCTCGGAGCGGCGCCGGTGCGCGTCCTCACCATTCTCGCTTTGCTGCTGATCTGGTCGCTGGCCACCTATTTCGAATGGCTGCCGGCCTTTTATTTGCCGTCACCGCGCGCGGTGATCGAGCAACTCTTCACGGTCGCAACGGAGGGCTATGCCGATGCGACCTTGCTGCAGCATTTCGACGCCAGCCTGTGGCGCATCCTCGCCGCTCTGCTGATCGCGCTGGTGACGGCCGTGCCGGCCGGCATCGCCATCGGCCTCAGCCCGATCGCCCGCGGCATTCTCGACCCGATCATCGAATTCCTGCGGCCGGTGCCGCCGCTCGCTTATCTGCCGTTGATGGTGATCTGGTGCGGCATCGGCGAAACCACCAAGGTGCTGATCATCTTGATCGCGATCTTCGCGCCGGTGGCCATCACCACTGCCGCCGGCGTTGCCACCGTGCCGCCCGACCGGATTGACGCGGCCCGTGCGCTCGGCGCCCGGCGCTGGCAGGTGCTCTGGCATGTCATCCTGCCCAATGCCTTGCCGTCGATCCTGACGGGAATACGCATCGGGCTTGGCGTCGGCTGGTCGACGCTGATTGCGGCGGAATTGGTTGCCGCCTCCCAAGGGCTCGGCATCATGATCAAGACGGCCTCGGACTTCCTGCAGACCGATATCGTCGTCCTCGGCATCTTCGTGATCGCCCTGGTGGCGATCGGCTTCGAATGGCTGGTGAGGCTCGCCGAGAGGCTGCTGGTGCCCTGGAATGGCAAGGCTTGAGGCCGGCTCGCCGGTTCGGATTTTCTTCTTGTCGGGTTTGCGCTGCCCCTCAAGCAAAGTGAGTGGCTAACGAAACGCTTCTATCCGATCGGCGATCTCTCGATCGTGTCCACCCGATCGGGGTAGAAGGCGAGGTGGTCCTTGATGGCAGCCACCGCTGGGTAGGGGGCCTCATAGCTCCACACCGCGTTGAGCCCGCGCTCACCGGCCGTCGGAAGGCTGAAATAGGAGCATTCGCCCTTGTAGGGGCAGTAGGTGGCATGCTCGCTGCGGGCGAGCGCGCCCATGTCGACGTCGCTGCGCGGAATGTAGAAGACGGCGGGATAGGAAGCCTCCTGCAAGCGCAGCGCCTGCCGGCTGTCGGCGATCACCCGGCCGGCGAGGCTGACGACGATGCGCTCGCCGCTCGGCTCGACGGTGATGGGGTGATCGGGTCCTGGAATTTTCATGGCCTTGTTCGTCATGACGTCTGCTTTCCTCAATCCGCGACGGAGGGGGCGACCTGGATGGCCATGGCCTTGCGCCGGCCCAGGCCCGCGGCAAGATAGGTGCCGACGCTGTGGCAGGCCGCGATGGCCAGCAGGGTCCAGGCGAAGGCGTGACCGATAGCGGCAGCGTCGGTCCTCGCACCCAGGATGGTATAGAACAGCCCGCCCAGCACCGCCACGCTGATCGCAGCGCTGACCTGCAGCGTGGAGTTGACGATGCCGCCGACCAGGCCGGCATGGTGCGGCCCGACCCGTTCGACGATCGCCCGCATCATGGTGGGCATGGAAGTGCCCATGCCGAGGCCGATGAGGCCGAGGGCAGGCGCCATCAGCGGCAGCGGTGGCATGGCCCCGGCCGGAAAGGCCAGCACGAGGAGCGCTGTGGCTGCGGTGCCGAGGGCCGAACTGGCGAAGCCGAAGGCGGGGGCGAAACCGCCGGCAAACCGGCTGATCGTGGGACTGGACGTCGAGCCGATGAGGAAACCCGCCGAGAAGGGCAGGATGGCGAGTCCCGCCTGCCAGGCGGTGTAGCCCAGCGAGCCCTGGAGATAGAGCGAATAGGTCAGGAAGAAGGTCGCCATGGCATAGAGCGACAGGATGGCGCTGATGCCGCGAACCAGGCCCGGCAGGCGGAAGATGCCGAGGTCGATGAGGGGATCGCCGCCGGCCCGCGCGAGGCGCTGCTCGTAGCGGCGGAACAGTTCCACGAAGATCGGGGTTGCCAGCAGCATGAGGATCGACCACCAGGGCCAGCCGCGCTCGCGGCCCTCGACCAGCGGCACCACCAGGCTGCTCAGCGCCAGGCTCGAAAGCACCACGCCGCCGAGGTCGAGGCGGGGCCTGGTCTCGCCGCGTGTCTCGCGCAGCAGGGGGATCGCCGCCAGGAAGGCGACAAGGGCGATGGGCAGGTTGATCAGGAAGATCAGCCGCCAGCCGAAGCCGTCGAGATCGGCGCCGACGAGCGCGCCGCCGAGCAACTGGCCGATGATGGAGGAGACGCCGAGCACGATGCCGTAGATGCTGAGGGCCCGCCCGCGCTCATGCGCCGGAAAGAGCGCGTGGACCGAGGCCAGGGCCTGGGGCGCCATGGCGGCGGCGGCGAGGCCCTGCAGCATCCGCGCGGCGATCAGCACGGTGGGGGACCAAGCCAGGCCGCACAGGGCGGAGGCGGCGGCGAAACCGGCGAGGCCGGTCATGAAGATCGCCTTGCGGCCGAAGATGTCGCCGAGCCTTCCGCCGGTGATCAGGAAGACGGCATAGACGACCGCGTAGCCGGAAATCACCATCTGCACGTCGGCGGCCGTGCTGTGGAGGCCGGTGGTGATGGCCGGCATGGCGACGTTGACGATGAAGAAGTCGAGAGGGGCCAGGAAAGCGCCTGTCAGCAGGATGGTCAGGGCCGACCAACGGCGCGGGTCGGGCGCTGGGCCGGCCTGCCGGGCAATATCGGAGGGGCAGAGTGCCGAGTCTGGCATTGTGGGGCCTCGTTCTGAAAAGGATTAAATACGTACGAACGTATTATTTCATGATGGAATAGGATGCCTGAAGCCAAGGCCTCAGCGCAGGATGGCAGCGAACAGGAATTTCTTGAAGCGTTCGACCGGCGCCGCACCACGCTCGGTCTTGGCAGTCAGGAAGGCTCCCTGGAGCGAGGAGAGGATAAGGGCGGCCGCCTCGTCGCAGTCGAACGCCGGCGGCAGGTCGCCAGCCCTCACGGCGGCCTCCAGGCAATAGCTCATGGCACGCCGGCTTTCGGCGAAGATGTCAAGCAGTTCGAGACGGATCGCCTCGCTTTCGCTGCTGGATTCAGCCGCGAAATTGCCGAACATGCAGCCGCAGCGCATGCCGTTCTGCTTGAACCGTTCTGTCCTGACGTCGATATAGGCACGGATGCGCTGCAGCGGCGGCTGGTTGTCGTCAAGCAGGGTCTTGTGGGCATCCTCCCGCTTCTCGCTGCGGTAGAGACCCAGCACTTCCAGGCCGAAGGCTTCCTTGGAAGTGAAATGGTTGGTGAAGCAGCCCTGCGGTACACCCGCCGCGCGCACGACGTCGCGTACGCTGGTGGCGTTGTAGCCATGCTCATGGATCAGGCCGAGCCCAGCGACGAGAAGCTTTTCACGGTTGGATGCGCGTGCCATGTCTCCAATATGTACGACCGTATTATTTTGTCAAGTTATTACAGGAGGCAAGTCTTCAGAGACTGACTCAAAAACCTGCGACAGAATCTAGATGATACCCAGTTGCGCAAAGACCGACCTATCGCCCCTGACGCCGACTGTGGTGGGCGGGTCCCCCGACCCGCCAGGAAACGCAACGCCTGCGGGCGGGTCGGGGGATCCGCCCACCAAAATGCCACTCGTGGCCATGACGCTGCGTGAGTCGGCATTTCCGTAGGCTGGTATAATACCAGCCTACATAAAGTTTGATGCGCCAGCTTGGTCATTGCGAGCGAAGCGAAGCAATCCAGAGCCTTGAAGGCACTGTGTTCGTAGCCCCCGGATTGCTTCGCTTCGCTCGCAATGACGGGTTAGCCTTTATGGTCCCTGGTATAAGCTCTACCTTTGTCATGCCCGGGCTTGTCCCGGGCATCCAGCTCAGCAATCCGTGGTGATTGGGACCCCAGGATCACCGGGACAAGCCCGGTGATGACAAAGGTCGAGGTTCCCGCGATTTTTCGGTCACTCGCTTTTATCCGGCACGCGCTGTGGTTCCTGACGGGTCTGAAGACCCGCCCCCCCGAACTCCCTAGCCATTCTTCGCCTGATGGCTGGTGGAGGCCTTCAGGCGCCGCTCGAGCCACAGGCTGTAGCGCGAGGCCGGGAAGCAGATCAGGAAATAGACCAGGGCGGCGAAGGCATAGGCTTCCGGATAGGAGTGCGGCCAGATCTGCTCACTGGTGGCTGCCGTGTTCCTGACGGCGGTCAGGAAGTCGATCATGCCGATGAAGCCGATCAGCGGGGTGCTGAGTAGGACGCCGATGCCCAGATTGACCAGAGGCGGGATGATGGCCCGCAGGGCCTGCGGCAGGATGACGAGGCCGGTGGTCTGCCAGTAGCTGAGGCCCAGGGCTCGGGCCGCCTCGCTCTGGCCCGCGGGCAGGGCCTGCATACCGGCCCGGATCACCTCCGCCAGATAGCAGGCGATGAAGAGGGTCAGCGCGACCTCGACGCTGAAGAACAGGTTCACGTCGAAATAGGGCAGGGCCATCGGCACGATGAGGCTGGAGACATAGAGCACCACCAGCATCGGCATGCCGCGCACGATCTCGATGAAGCTGGTGCTGACCAGCCGCACGCCGCCCATGCTCGAACGGCGCCCCAGGGCGAGGGGAATGGCGATCAGGAAGGACGAGGCATAGGCGATCGTCCAGATCAGCATGGTCAGCGGCAGGCCGCCCCAATCATTGGTGGAAACGATGATGCCGGAGAAATAGCCACGCAGCAGCAGGCAGGTGACCAGGGGCACCGCGATCCAGGCCAGGATCAGGCCGCGCCCCCAGAAGCGTGGAATGGTGCTGAGGCCGGCCAGGCCGAACATCAGGACCAGGCCGAGAATCGGGCGCCAGAGGAGGTCGGACGGGTAGGTCCAGAACAGCATCAGCTTGAGATTGACGCCGACGAAGGCCCAGCAGGCACCGCCATTGGCCTGGCAATCCTGAGCGGTGCCCGACCACGTCGCCCGGATGAGAGCCCAGTCGATCAGATGCGAACCGACCCAGGCGATCAGGGCCAGTACGACGAGCGTGATCGCCGTGTTGAGAGGGGAGGAAAACAGGCCGGCCTTGAGTTTCTGCCAACGCCGGTTTGAGCGGATCCGCGCTGCATCGGGAAGGGACACCGAACTCATTTGGCGATGATCCCGCGTTTGGCCAGGCTGCGATTATAGAGATTGATCAGGTAGGAGGTCGGCATGCTCACGGCCAGGAAGACGGCGACGAGCACGATGATGGTCTCGACGGCGTTGCCCGTATTGTTGGCGCTGGTCTTGATGATGGCGGTCACCTCGGTAAAGCCTATCAGGATGCCGAGCGTGGTGTCCTTGGTGAGGTCGAGATAGCTCGAGGTCATCAGAGGCGTGATCACGCGCATCGCCTGTGGCATCACGATGAGGCGCATGATGCGCCCGCGTGGCAGGCCGATCGCCCGCCCGGCTTCCCACTGGCCGACATTGACGGATTCGATGCCGCTACGCACGCTTTCGGAGATGCTGGCGGAATAGTAGATCGTCAGCCCGACGAGCATGGCGGCGAATTCCGGCGTCAAAGTAATGCCGCCTCGGATGTTGAAGCCTTGCAGCACCGGCAGATCGGGCGTGAAGGTGACACCGGCGAGCCAGATCCAGGCGAGGGCGATGGCCGGAAAGAGGGCAAGCACGCCGAGGAAACCGAGAGCCGACGGGGGATGCTGCAGGCGGCGGATGAAGGCCCTGGCGGCGAAAGCGAGCAGCACCAGCACGATGGCCAGCAGCCACAGGCTCTCGCCATTGCCGATCTCGACCCAGGGCAGGAAGATGCCGCGCACCGACAGGAAGGTCGACGAGAAGGGCTGCAAGGCCTGCCTGGTGGGTGGCAGGGCCTGGGTCAGGGCGATCCAGAAGAAAAGCTGCAAGGGCAGGGGCGTGTTGCGGATCAACTCGACATAGGCCTGCACGAGGCGGGAGAGCAGCAGATTGCCGGACAGGCGGGCGATGCCGAGTGTCGTGCCGAGGATGGTAGCAAACAGGCAGCCGAGCACGGAGAGCTTGAGGGTGTTGAGCAGGCCGACCGCGATGGCGCGCGCATAGCTGTCGCCGGCCTGATAGACGAGCAGGCTTTCGGTGATGTCGAAATTGGCCGGCTGCCAGAGATAGTCGAGCCCGGGTGCCATGCCCAGGCGATGCATGCTGGCCAGGATGTTGTGGCAGAGGAGGCCGAGGAACAAGGCCAGCACGGCGATCAGCAGGAGCTGGCCATAGGGATGGGCGCCCCACCAGCGGCGGATCTTGCCGACGGGGCCGGGCGCGTCGGGGGAGACTATGCTGATCGTATCGGCCATCAAGCGATCCGAGGTTCGGAGCGGGCCCGAAGGCCCGCTCCCTGATCTCAACGGAAGGGCGGCGAATAGATCAGGCCGCCCTGGGTCCACAGATTGTTGAGGCCACGCTCAAAGCCGATCTTCGTGCTCTTGCCGAGATTGCGCTCGAAGATCTCGCCGTAGTTGCCGACCTTCTTGATGATGTTGTAGGCGAATTTCGGATCGAGCCCGATGGCCTGGCCGAGCGAGGGATCGACGCCGAGAAAGCGCTTGATGGCCGGGTCGTCGCTGGTCAGGAAAGTGTCGACATTCTGGCTGGTGATGCCGAATTCCTCGGCCTGGATGGTGGCGTAGACCGTCCAGTTCACGATTTCCAGCCAGCGATCGTCACCGCCCAGCACCGCCGGCGCCAGGGGTTCCTTGGACAGGCGCTCGGGCAGCAGCACATATTCGTCCGGATTGGGCAGGGCGGCGCGGCGCAGGCCGAGATCGGTGCCGTCCTGCGTCAGCGCGTCGACGCGGCCGGAGGTCAAAGCCTGGGTGAAGGTCGCCGTATCCTCGATCACCACGGATTTGTAGGTCTTGCCGGTCTTCTTGAAGAAATCGGCGATGTTCTGCTCACCCGTAGTGCCGCTCTGCACGCCGATGGTGGCGCCGTCGAGCTCGGCGGCCTTGGTCACGCCCAGCGACTTCTTCACCAAGATGCCCTGGCCGTCATAGAAGACCACCGGCCCGAAGTGGAAATTGAGCTTGAAGGCGCGCGTGATGGTCTGGGTCACAGCCGAAAGCAGGATGTCGAACTGGCCGGCCTGCAGGGCGGGCAGACGCTGCTGGGGCGAGGAATTGGTGAACTCGACCTTGTCGGGATCGTTGAACACGGTGATGGCGAGAGCCCGGCCGAAGTCGACGAAGAAGCCCTGCCAGCGGCCATTGGCGTCAGGCGCAAAGAACCCGGCCTGGCTGCCGACGCCGACCTTGATGACGCCGCGTTCCTTGATCTTGTCGAGCGTGGGGCCGGCCTGGGCCGGTGCCGCTGCGATGAAGCCGGCTGCCAGCGCCGCGATGGCGATGCCGGCGCTGCGCGTGAAGCCGCGTTTGACTGAGTTCAGCATGAAAGTCCCTTTCATTCCCTGCGCGGTCGATATCCACGGCAAGGCGCCCCGTTGTTCTCTTGTTTTACCGGCCTGGCGGTCCGTGCCGAGGCCGGTGGTTTTCGGAAGGATGTCGTTGCTTCGAGGCATGATCGGGCGATTGTACCGCGATGGCAAGATCGGCCGGCGCCACTCCAATCCCTGTCAGCTGTTTCATCCATTCAGCAGAATATGATCGTAGAATGATTTATTACACACTGTCTACTGGTTTTATAAACTAATAAACAACACGAAATTGGGTTTGTGTCCTGACTCAGAGGCCGACATCGAAGAAGATCTGGTCCATGGTCCGCCCCGGCTCGGCACCCGGCGTATCGCCGATGATGCGGGCCGGCACGCCCGCCACGGTCTTGTGCGGCGGTACCGGAGCAGTCACCACCGAGCCGGCGCCGATGCGGGCGCCTTCGCCGATCTCGATATTGCCGATCAATTTGGCGCCCGAGCCGATCAGCACGCCCTTGCGGATCCTGGGATGGCGCTGGCCGGAGCGTATGCCGCTGCCGCCCAGCGTCACCGATTGCAGGATCGAGACGTCATCCTCGATCACCGCCGTCTCGCCGATGACGATGCCGGTGGCGTGGTCGAAGAAGATGCCACGCCCGATCGGAACGGCGGGATGGATATCGACCTGCAGCACCTCGGAGACGCGGCTTTGCAGATAGAGCGCGAAATTGCGCTGGTCCTGCTGCCAGAGCCAATGGGCAAGACGATGCAGTTGCAGAGCATGGAAGCCCTTGAAATAGAGCAGGGGCTCCAGATAGCGCTTGCAGGCGGGGTCGCGCTCGAGCACGGCCTGGATGTCGGCACGGATGCCGAGGCAGATGCCGGGATCGGCCGCGATGGCCGAGCGGAAGGCATGGCGCAGCACCGAGGCCGGCATGTCCGGATGCTCGATGCGCTGGACCAGGCGCTGGATCAGGGCGTCCTCGAAGGAGGCGTGATCGAGCACGCTGGCATAGAATTGGGTGGCGAGCTGCGGCTCGGCGGCGATGGCGTCCTGTGCCTCGTCCACCAGCCGGTCCCAGATCAGGTCGGATACAGCGCCCGGCCTTCCGGTCCGGCGCGAGAGCTTGCTTCGATGCGAGGCATTCATGGCGGCCCCTCCGATCAGCTTCTGCCGGCCGTGCCGGTGCGCTTGGCAAGAGTGCGCTCGAGGCTGCCGAGCGCATCGTAGATGAGCACGGCCAGGAGCGCGACGATGACGCCGCCCTGCAGGATATAGGCGGTGTTGGTGGTGGTGATGCCGGCCATGATCACCTCGCCGAGGCTCTTGGCGCCGACGGTGGAACCGATGGTGGCCGTACCGAGATTGACCACGAAGGAGAGTCTTATGCCGGTGAGGATCACCGGGAGGGCGAGCGGCAGCTCGACCTTGATCAGGCGTTGCCAGCCGGTCATGCCCATGCCGCGAGCTGCATCCAGGGCGGTCGTTGGAACGCTCCTCAGGCCCGCCATGGTGTTTTCGAAGATCGGCAGCAGCCCGTAGAGCGTGAGAGCTAGCAAGGTGGGCTCCGCCCCGAAGCCAAGGGAAGGCACGGCGATGGCGAGCACGGCGATCGGCGGGAAGGTCTGCCCGATATTCACGATCGTTCGCGACAGCGGCAGGAATTCGGCGCCGGCCGGCCGTGTCACGAAGATGCCGGCGAGCAGAGCAAGCGCCCCGCCGATGAGGGTGGAGACGGCGACCAGGCCGAGATGGCTGAGGGAGAGGAACAGCAGGCTGCCCTGGCGATAGACCACCGGCGCCCCATTGTCGTTCAGCGGCGCCAGGACCGGCACGAACAAATCCGTGTCGAACAGCAGGAGCAGCAGCAGGAGGAGGGCGAGCGCCCTGGCGCCCAGTCCGATCAACTTCAGGCCGAGCCATGTCATGCCGGTGTATCCTCGGCGCGATGCGCATCGGCTCCGGCCAGGTCGAGGATGGCAGGCAAGGTGATACGCCCCCGCGGCGTGCCGTCCGCCGCCGTGACGGGCAGGGCTTGCGCGCGGGCCCACAGCAATTCGGAGAGGGCGTCGCGCAGTGTCGCATTTTCCTGCACGGGCTTGCCCTCGGCAGAGCCCGGCTGCACGGAATCGGCGACCTTGAGCAAGGAGAGCAGGCGCAGCGAACGGTCGGGCCCGCCGATCAGGCGCTCGACGAAACCGGGCGCCGGATGGGTGAGGATCTCGGTCGGCGTGGCGTATTGCAGAAGCTTGCCGCCATCCATCACGGCGATGCGGTTGCCCAGCAGCATGGCCTCTTCCATGTCATGCGTAACCAGGACCACGGTAATGCCGAGTCGGCGCTGCAGGGCGAGCAGGTCCTCCTGCGCCTTGGCGCGGATGATCGGATCGAGCGCCCCGAAGGGTTCGTCCATCAGCAGGACCGCGGGCTCCGCCGCCAGGGCACGGGCGACGCCGACGCGCTGCTGCTGGCCACCGGACAATTGATGCGGCAGCTTTTCAGCATAGATGGCCGGGTCGAGATCGAACAGGCGGAGCAGTTCGTCGACCCGCTTGGCGATCCGCCCCTGGTCCCAGCCGAGCAGGCCTGGCACCGTGCCGATATTGCGGGCCACCGTCCAATGCGGGAACAGGCCGTGGCCCTGGATGGCATAGCCGATGCCGCGCCGCAGTTCCTCGCCCGACAGGGTGGAGGTGTCCTGGCCGTTGATCAGCACGGTGCCCGAGGTCGGCTCGATCAGCCGGTTGATGATGCGCAGCAAAGTGGACTTGCCGCTGCCTGAGGTGCCGACCAGTACGGTGATCGTACCGCGCTCGATGGTCAGCGAAACATTGTCAACGGCCAGCTGGGAGCCGAAACGGCGGCTGACTTGCCTGACTTCGATCATGCGTGCCGTCCTTTGAGTGTATCGACGATGGCATCGAGGATGATGGCCGCCGAAAAGGCGAGGGCGATGGTGGGGATGGCACCGAGCAGGACGAGATCGATGGCAGTGGCGCCCATGCCGTTCTGCACATAGACGCCGAAGCCGCCGCCTCCGATCCAGGCCGCGATGGTGGCGAGGCCGATATTCTGCACCAGAACGATACGCACGCCTGTCAGGATGACGGGGAAGGCCAGCGGCAGCTCGACCTGGAACAGGCGCTGCCACTGCGTCATGCCCATGCCGCGGGCGGCATCGACCACGTTGGGAGAGACCGAATCCAGGCCGATCGCCGTGTTGGAAACCACCGGCAGCAGGGCATAGAGGAACAGGGCGATCAAAGCTGGCGAGGAGCCGGTGCCATGCACGCCGAGAGCTTCGATGAGGGGATAGGTTTTGGCCAGGTAGGTCAGGGGCGCGATCATCAGCCCGAACAGCGCCAGGGATGGGATCGTCTGGATCATGTTGAGGGCCGGAAGCACCACGCCGCGCAGGCCCCGATGGCGTTGGCAGATGATGCCGAGCGGCAGGCCGACCACCAGGGCGCCGAAAAGCGAGGCCAAAGCGAGTGTGACATGCACCACGGCGTTTGCGGCAAAGCCCGAACCGTTGGTGGCATATTCCTTCATGATCGACAGCCCGTTCCAGTGGCCGGAGAGCAGGAAGGCAAGGAAGACCGCGAGCGCCAGCACCAGCGCCAGCACCCGCTGGGCCGGCCGCAGCGACAGCTTGACCAGGGCGTCGGTGAGCAGGATGGCGAAGGAGAAGGCGAGCAACCAGAAGCCGGCGGCGGGCCCTACACGCGGTCGGGCATTGCCGGGTGGAATCAGGACTTGGGGCACCAGGCCGATCAGGATGGCCAGGAGCACCAGCGCACCGACGGCCAAGACGAGCCTGACGCGCGGCGAACTCCGGCGAAGGAGCGCGACCAGGCAGAGAACGAGCAGCACCAGACTTCCCCAGGCCAGACCCGTGGGAAGCGCCTGGATGAAGTCGATGCCCTGAGCCTGGCCAATGCGGCTCGGCCGGAAATTGGCGAAAGGCAGCGCCAGCGCCGCGGCGGCGATCACCGCCATTACGACGCCGAGCTTGTCGAAGCCCGAGGCCAGGGCACGCGCGCCCGTGGCGGCGGGGGGCGCCGGGAAAGCGCTCTTGTCGGCGTGAACGTCCCCGGCGCTTGAACTCACTTCACCAGACCCTTCTTCTTCAGATAATCGGCGGCCACGTCCTTGGCTGCCTCGCCATCGACCTGAATGCGGCCGTTGAGCTCCTGCAGCGTGGTGAGATCGAGGCTGGCGAAGACCGGCTTCAGCCATTCGGCGATTTCGGGATGGGCCTTGAGCACGGCTTCGCGGATCACCGGCGTCGGGGCGTAGACGGGCTGGACGGACTTGTCGTCGTCGAGCACCACGAGGTTGCCGGCGGCGATGCCGCCATCCGTGCCATAGACCATGGCGGTGTTGACGCCGTCGGTCTGCTCTGCCGCCGCCTTGATGGTGGACGCGGTATCGCCGCCGGAAAGCACCACGAGCTGGTCGGAAGAGAGCTTGAAGCTGTAAGTCGTCTGGAAAGCGGGCAGGGCGCCGGCACTGTTGACGAATTCGGCCGAGGCGATCAGCTTCACCTTGCCGCCGCCCGTGACGAACTTGCCGAAATCGTCGAGCGATTTCAGCTTGTTGGCGTCAGCCACGTCCTTTCGGATGGCGATGGCCCAGGTGTTGTTGGCGGGCGCAGGATCGAGCCACACCAGCTTGTTGGCGTCGTAGTCGAGCTTCTTGGCCTCGGCATAACCCTTGGCGGCATCCTTCCACAGGCCGTCATCGGCCTTGTTGAAGAAGAAGCCGGCATTGCCGGTATATTCGGGATAGAGATCGATATCGCCGGCTACCAGCGCCTTGCGCACGATCGGCGTGGTGCCGAGCCCGACCCGGTTGTTGACCGACAGGCCATGGGACTCCAGAACCTGCACGATCAGGTTTCCAAGCAGATTGCCTTCGGTATCGATCTTGGAGGCGACGGTAACGTCGGCGGCCTGGGCCATGCCAACCGTCGCCATCATGGCGACGGCGGCCGCTGCGGCTGTCAGCCGCTGCGCCCTCTTGCCGATGAGGGAGCGGAGGGGAAGCGAGAATGGCATCTTGTGATCCTCTTGGTGTCCTTTGAACGACGCCGGAAGCGGAAGGGCTGTGCCGGCGGTCGATGATTCAGATTCTGAAGTTGAACGAGGTCCCGTATCTGGTTGATCCGACTCGGGAACTCAGGTCGGCAGTCTTTGTTCAGGCATCTCGCGCCGTCCCCGTCGCGAGGCTGGCGCAGAGCGCCGCGACACCGATCCACAGGCTGGCCGACCAATAGGTGACGATCGCCAGAGGATGGGTGCTGCGGCACAGCGACCTCGCAAGCTGGCAAATATCGCTGTTGCTGACAAGGCAGAGACTGGCATCGGGAAAAGACAGGTAGTTGTAGCCGATCACATCCTGATAGGTAATCCACCACCAGGCGAGCGACAGGGCGACGACAGCGGCCCCGAAGATCTGCAAGAGACGGGTGAATACGGGCAGCGCACTCATGAAAGGCTCAGTCCGAGCGCCTGCAGGATCTCTCGGCGCAGATGCACCAGTTCCGTATCGTCGCGATGGCGCGGATAGGACTTGTCGACGGCAAATTCCGCCTTGATCCGTGCGGGCCTGTCGGAAAACACGATCACGCGTGAAGCGAGCAGCAAGGCCTCCTCGACGTCATGGGTCACCAGCAGTGCCGTGAAGCCCGTGCGCTGCCACAGCGACACCAGTTCGTCCTGCAAAGCGAGGCGCGTCAGGGAATCGAGCTTGCCCAGCGGCTCGTCGAGCAGCAGCAAAGACGGGTCGTGCACCAGTGCCCGTGCCAGCGAGGCGCGCTGTGCCATGCCACCCGAAAGCTGGTGGGGATAAGCGTCTGCGAAACGCTCCAGGCCGACCAGCGACAGGGCCTGGCCGATACGGTGGCGTTCGCGGGCGAGCACGCCACGCGCCTCCAGTCCGGCCGCGACGTTCCTGCGCACGGTCAGCCAGGGAAACAAGGTCGGGTCCTGGAAGACGAGGATGCGGGAGGGATCGGGGGCTATGACCGGCTGGCCATCGGCCAGGATGGCGCCGGCGGCGGGTGGCTCCAGTCCGGCGATCAAACGCAGCAAGGTCGACTTGCCGCAGCCCGAGGGACCGAGCAGGGCGACGAATTCGCCAGGCTCGACCTTGAGGTCGACGCCATCGAGTACGGGCAGCTCCGCACCGGAGAGATCGAAATGATGGCTGACGCCATGCACGTCGATGCCGATGCTGTGGCTTGAGGCAGCCATCAGATGAAGCCCTTCTGCCAGGTGAGGAGGCTATCGCGTATGATGAAGAGCAGCTTCACGATGCCGGCGCAGATGACCGACATGATCAGCAGCGTGGCATAGACATTGGCATAGCCCGAATAGGCGGTCTGGAACTGGATGTACCAGCCGAGCCCATATTTGGCGCCGAGCATCTCGGCGACGACCAGCACCGCGAAGGAATAATAGAGGCCCATGAACAGGCCGACGAAGACGTGCGGCAGGGAGGCGGGGATGGCGATGTTGCGGATCAGGTACCAGCTCCCGGCGCCGAAGATGCGGCTGACGTCGTAATAGGCTCGGTTGACCGAGGCGACGCCGGAGGCGGTCAGGATGGCGACGGGAATGCCTGAGGCCAACGCCACGATGAACACGCTCGCATCGAAGGTATTGGGGAAGAAATAGAAGGTGCAGGGGATCCAGGCCGTGGCCGGGACCGGGCCGATCAGCTTGAGGACGGGCATGCCCCAATAGCTGAACCGCTTCGACCAGCCGAGCGCCACCCCGAGCGCATAGCCGACGGCAATGCCCGAAAGGAAGCCTGCCGCCCACAGGCGCAGCGAATAGGCGATGCAGATCAGGAGGCGCTGGCTCTCGGTGACATAGACGTGGAGCAGGCCGTGCGGCGGCGAGAAGAACGGCTTGGGCAGCCATCCGGTCTTGGCCGTCGAGAGTTCCCACAGCGCCAGCCAGAGGCCGATGGCGGCGAACCAGGGGCCGTAATGCCGGAGCGTGCGCCCCAATCCGCCGAGGCGGTGCACCGTGAAGGCCAGCACGAGGAAGGCCAACGAGGCCGCGCCGGCGATGGCGGCGAACAGCCCGGCGCTCCCCCACGGCACCACGTCGGGCAAGCCGACGGTGACCGCGGCCGTGGCCGCGAGCGTTGCCGATGCCAGGAGCCCATGCTTCCACACGCCGTTCCAGAGCGCTGGCAGGGCGGCTCGTGAAGGCGGGGCCGCCTTGAGGATTGCTGGATTGGGGGCGCGCAGGGTGTCGCTCATTGCAAGGCCTCAGGCGAGCAGGTTGATGGTGACCCGCTCGGCGAACTCCTTGGGATCGGTGGTGGGGTCGAGCACCTTGACCAGCTTGAGGTCCTCGGCGGCCAGGCGAATCTGGTCGACCAGGGGCTGGCCGATCGGATGGTTGTGATAGACCAGCGTTCCCAGGATTTCGGTGAGCTGGGCCGCCGTCAGGCCGGCCGGCTTGAGCGTGTCGAAATACCACTGCGCCACCTCGTCGGGATGGTTGGCGGTGTATTCGTGGATCTCGATATTGGCTTCGGCCAGACGGCGCAGGGCGTCCTTGTTGGCCTCCAGGAAGGGGCCGTTGGCGCCGAGGACGCAGCAGGTGTGGCCCTCGTAGAAGCCGGTCTGGGTGTCGGCGATCTTGGTGAAGCCGAACTGCTTTTCGATGGCCCAGGCCCAGGGGTCGAGATGGGCGGCGAGATCGACGTCGCCCCGGTTCAGCGTCTCGCCGACGAGATCGAAGGGCACGGCCTTCCAGGTGACGTCGGCTTCCGGATCGAGCCCGGCCTTGGCGAAGCTGACCTGGAAGGCGACTTGGGGCGGGGCACCGATGCCATAGGTGGCGATGGTCTTGCCCTTGGCGTCCGCCAGCGTCTTGATGCCGGAATCCTTGCGCGCCAGCAGGCGCTGGCAGCCGCCATGCGAGCCGACGAACAGCTTGACGTCGAAGCCCTGCTCGAGCGGCTTCAGCCAGTCGCCGATCAGGCCGGCGCCGGCATCTGCCTTGCCGGTGGCAAGCGCCTGGATCAGCGTCTGGCCGCTGGCGCCCTGGTAGAACAGCTCGACGTCGAGATTGTGCTTGGCATAGATGCCCTTGGCGATGCCGAAACCGAGCGGCGAATGGCAGGCGGCCACCTCCGTCCAGGCCAGGCGGATCTTGGGCGCGGGTGCCGCGATGGCCGGTGAGAGGATGCGGCTGCCGACAGCGCCGAGAGAGGCGAGGGCGCTGGCCGCTCCGGCCAGCTTGAGCGCCTTGCGGCGCGAGAAAGCGGGAAGTTTGGACATGGGTTCCATCCGTGGCCGACTGCTCAGGCCGCCTTGCGTTCCGCCGCGCCGTGCTCGCCTTCGGCAGCAGCCAGGGCTTGCGTCAGGTCGGCGATGATGTCGTCCGGGTGCTCGATGCCGATGGAGAGCCTCACATAGCCAGGCGTCACCCCGGTCGCGAGCTGGTCCTCGGGCGTCAGTTGTTGATGGGTGGTCGAGGCCGGGTGGATGGCGAGCGAGCGGGCATCGCCGATATTGGCGACGTGGTAGAGCAGTTTGAGCGCATCGATGAAGCGCTTGCCGGCCTCTATGCCGCCCTTGAGCTCGAAGCCGACAAGGGCGCCATAGCCGCCCTTGAGATAAGCCTCGGCACGGCGGCGGTTCTCGTCCGACTGCAGGCCGGGGAAGATGACATGGCTGACGCCGGCATGCCTGGCGAGGAAGTCGGCCACCTTGATGGCATTCTCATTGTGCTGGCGCAGGCGCAGCGGCAGGGTTTCCAGCCCCTGCAGCAACTGGAAGGCGTTGAAGGGCGACAGGGCTGCGCCGACGTCGCGCAGCAGCTTCACCCGCGCGCGCAGGATATAGGCGATCGGCCCGAGCGGCTTTGCGGCTTCGGTCCAGATCGCGCCGTGATAGGCCTCGTCCGGCTGGGTCAGCAGCGGGAAGCGGTCAGCATGGTCTTCCCAGGGGAAGTTGCCGCCATCGACGATCAGGCCGCCGATCGAGGTACCGTGGCCGCCGATATATTTGGTCGCCGAATAGACCACGACAGCGGCGCCATGTTCGAGCGGGCGGGCGATCAGTGGCGCGGCGGTGTTGTCGACGATGAGGGGAATGCCGAGCGAACGGCCGATATCGGCGATCTCGCGGATCGGCAGCACCTGAAGCTTGGGATTGGGCAGCGTCTCGGCATAGAAGGCGCGGGTCTTGTCGTCGCTCGCCCGGCGGAAATTCTCAGGATCGGAAGGATCGACGAAGCGGACCTCGACGCCGAATTGCTTGAGCGTCGAGGCGAACAGGGTCCAGGTGCCGCCATAGAGGTCGGTCGACGAGACGATGTTGTCGCCGGCCTGGGCCAGGTTGAGGATCGAATAGGCCGAAGCCGTCTGACCCGACGAGACGGCCAGTGCGGCCGCGCCACCTTCAAGGGCAGCTATGCGCTGCTCCAGCGCGTCGGTCGTCGGGTTCTGCACGCGGGTGTAGATGTTGCCGAGTTCCTCCAGCGCGAAGAGGCGTGCGGCATGGCCGGTATCCTGAAACTGGTAGGAGGTGGTCTGGTAGATCGGCACCGCCACGGCACCGGTCGCCGGGTCGGCACGATAGCTGCCGCCATGCAGGGCAAGGGTCTCGAAATGTCGGGAATCGGTGGTCATGCCAATGGCTCCTGAAGCGTGGCTTTGAAGATCGAACCGAAGATCAGTAGGCGGAAGCGACCTGCACCGGCTTGCTGGTGTCGATCAGGTCGGGATGGTGGCGGCGGGCGACGTCGGGGTGGGAGCGCAGGCGGCTCTTGAGATAATTGCGTCCGGCCTCGCGGAAGAGCGGGTTGAGCGGATCCTGCGTCAGGCCGCGTGCTTCGGCGGCCAGTTCCGGTGCCAGCGTCAGCAGCGGCACTTCGGCTTCGAGATTGGCACCGAGAAAGAAGGGCACCGACAGTCGGTCGGTACCCGCCGGCGGCGACACGACCCGATGGACGTTGGCGCGCAGATAGCCGTTCGAGGCCAGTTCCAGGATCTCGCCGATATTGACGACGAAAGTACCGGGGATGGGCGGAGCCTCGATCCAGCCCTGCTCGCCTTCGACCTGCAGGCCGCCTTGGACATCCTGCAGCAGCAGCGTGAGGAAGCCCGAATCCTTGTGGGCGCCGACGCCCTGGTCGCCCTCGCCGGTCTCACGGCCGGGATAGCGCACGATCTTGAGGAGCTGGTTGGGCTCGGGCGTATAGATCGGCTCGAAGGCATCGGCCTTCTGGCCCAGGGCCAGCGCGAAGGCACTGAGAACCCGGATGCCGAGCTGGGTGACCTCCTGGAGATAGCGCAGCGTGATGAGCTGCAATTCGGGCAGCGCTTCCGGCCATTGATTGGGCCCTTGCAGGCGATGCCAGGCCGGCGCGGTTGGATCGAGGGGGCGGGCTCGCTTCTCGGCGCCGATGTCGACCTGCTCGCGCCAGTCGGGCTTGCCGCGCGTATGCTCGAAGCCCGCCCGGTTGTAGCCGCGAAAATGCGGCGAGTTGATCATTTCGATCGCCAGCTTGTCCTGCTCGGGCAGGTCGAAGAAGCGGCGTGACAGGCGCAGTACATCGTCGATCAGCTGCTGGGGAATGCCATGCCCGGCCAGGTAGAAGAAACCTGGACCACGGGCTGCCTCGCGCAGGCTTTGGAGAAAGGCCGTGCGCTCTGCCGTTCCGGCCTCGAACCAGCGGAAGTCGAGGATGGGCAGGCTTTCGGCTGAAGTCGTCATGGCATTGAACCGTCTGGTTGAATCTCTGCGTGAAATCGACCATGGTGATATTTATAAGTCAACTGATTTTATAGACTATATAGAATTATGATGGTGAAGCGAAGGAATAACACTGTCTCGACAAGGAGTTAGGTGCTGGATCGGAATCACTTCGCGAAAAGGCATGCGGGGAGGAGCGGCTCGGATCGTGGCCGAAACCATGCGCCGAAATGGGCAAATTAATTGTTGACTAAATCTATCAACTATTGGGATTATGGGTGCCGATACCCTCAAGGATGACCTGATGACTGCGCTCTGGACCCGCCGCTCCCTGCTTGCTGCCGCGCCCGCTTTCGCTGTGACTGCTGCCCTCGGGCCCGCACACGCGGCGGCGAAGACGATCCGTGTCGGCTATCAGAAATACGGCACCTTCCTGTTGCTGAAGGCGCGCGGCAATCTGGAACGCAAGCTCGAGCCTCTCGGCTTTGGCGTGACCTGGACGGAGTTTCCCGGCGGCCCGCAATTGCTGGAAGCCCTGAATGTCGGCGCCCTGGATTTCGGCATTACCGGCGAGGCCCCGCCGATCTTCGCTCAGGCGGCCGGTGCGCCCCTGGTCTATGTCGCCAACGAGCCGGCGGCTCCGCTCAGCGAGGCCATTCTGGTGCGCAAGGACAGCCCGCTGCAATCGGTGGCGGAACTGAAGGGCAAGAAGGTCGGGCTCAACAAGGGATCGAACGTTCACTACCTCCTGGTCAAGGCGCTGGAGAAGGCAGGGCTGGCCTATGGCGACATCCAGACGGTGTTCCTGACGCCGTCCGACGCCCGCGCCGCCTTCGAGCATGGCGACATCGATGCCTGGGTGATCTGGGACCCCTTCCAGGCGGCGGCCGAGATCGCCGTCGAGGCGCGCCAGCTCGCCAATGGCGAGGGCCTGGTCGCCAACCGGCAGTTCTATCTGGGCGAGCGTTCCTTCACCGAAGCCAATCCGGCGGCCATCGATGCTGTCCTCGCCGCCATCAACGAGATCGACCAATGGGCCAAGGACCATGTCGACGAGGCGGCAAAGGAGCTCGCTCCCGCTGTCGGCATTCCCGCGCCGGTGCTCAAGCTGGCGCTCGGCCGGCAGTCGTGGAACGTGCAGCCGATCACTGCCGAGACGGTGGCGGCTCAGCAGCAGATCGCCGACACCTTCCACAAGCTCGGCCTCATCCCCAAGGCGATCAAGATTTCTGACGCCTTGCGGCCCGGCGTGACGCTCTGACCGGGGAGGGGACGATGGCATCGCGACGCGTGAATGGGCTTGCCCAGCGCCTGGCCCCTTGGTTGCTGCCCGTGTTGCTGCTGGCGGGCTGGGAGATCGCTGCCGATCTCGGCTGGCTGCAGGCCAGGGTGCTGTCGGCGCCGAGCGCGGTGGCGCTCGCCTTCTGGCAGACCCTCCAGGATGGCACCCTCCTGCACAATGTCGGCGTCAGCGCCGGGCGCGCCCTGCAGGGCCTGGCCATTGGCGGCCTGATCGGCTTCGCGCTCGGTGTTGCCAACGGGGTGTGGCGTCCGGCCGAATTGCTGCTCGATTCCACCCTGCAGATGCTGCGCAACGTGCCGCATCTGGCCATCATTCCATTGGTGATCCTGTGGTTCGGCATCGGTGAGAGCGCCAAGATCTTCCTGGTCGTTCTCGGCGTGCTGTTTCCCGTCTACATCAATACCTATCATGGCATCCGCACCATCGATCCGCATCTCACCGAGATGGCCCGTGTCTATGGGTTGGGACCGGTGGCGAGGTTCTGGCGGGTGATCCTGCCGGGCGCCCTGCCGTCGGTCTTCGTGGGATTGCGTTACGGCCTCGGTATCATGTGGCTGACGCTGATCGTGGCCGAGACCATCTCGGCTTCGTCAGGCATCGGCTACATGACCATGAATGCCCGCGAGTTCCTGCAGACCGATGTCATCCTGCTCGGCGTGATCATCTATGCGGTGCTCGGCAAGCTTTCCGACACGCTGGTGAAGCTGCTCGAACAGGCCGCCCTGCAATGGCATCCCACCTATGCACGACCTCGCCGGGAGGCTCTGGCATGACCAACGCTCTGCTCCATGTCGAAGATGGCTATTTCGTCCCCGAACTGACCCGCAACAGCCTGGCACCTTCGGAACTTCCTGTATCGTCGCCGCGGCCCAAGGGACTGTCGATCGAGCTGAAGGGCGCGTCCAAGGCCTTCGATCACCGGGTCGTGCTCGACAGGCTCAATCTCACCGTCGAGCCCGGCGAATTTGTTGCCGTCGTCGGGCGCTCGGGCGGCGGCAAATCCACGCTTCTGCGCCTGATTGCCGGCCTCGACCGTCCCAGCGCCGGCGAGGTCGCGGTGGGCGGAGCCGCCGCGCAAGGGGCCCATCCCGCCGCCCGCCTGATGTTCCAGGATGCGCGGCTGCTGCCCTGGCAGCGGGTGATCGGCAATGTCGGCATCGCCCGTGGCCCGAACTGGCGCGGCCTGGCCCAGGCCGCGCTCGACGAGGTGGGACTGGGTGACCGGGCCAATGAATGGCCGAGCGTGCTGTCCGGCGGACAGAGGCAGCGTGTCGCCCTGGCGCGCGCCTTGGTCAGCCGACCCGACATTCTGCTGCTCGACGAGCCCTTCGGCGCCCTCGATGCCATGACGCGGGTCGAGATGCATCAATTGCTGTCGCGTATCTGGCGCGAGCATGGCTTTACCGCCATCCTGATCACCCATGATGTGTCGGAGGCGGTGGCGCTGGCCGACCGGGTGATCGTGCTGCGCGAAGGCGCGGTCGCGCTCGATCTGGCCGTCGACCTGCCGCGGCCGCGCCGCGACGAGGAGCGCAATTCGCAATTGGCGAACCGTATTCTCTCCTACGTCTGATCGTGCCGTTGATGCGAACAAGGCCCGGGCAGCGATGCTGCCCGGGCCTTTTCATTTGTGTCGGATTCTATGGCCGAAGGCTCAGCCGCCGGAGAAGAAGGCGAAGCGGACCACGAACAGGACGGCGACCAGCCAGGTGGCCAGGTGCACCTGCTGCGGGCGGCCTGTGAGGGTCTTGAGGGCGCAATAGCTGATGAAGCCGAAGGCGAGGCCGTTGGCGATCGAATAGGTGAAGGGCATCATCAGCGCGGTCAGCGCGGCCGGAGCGGCCTCGGTGATGTCGTCCCACTCCACCTCGAGCAGTTCACGCATCATCAAGCAGGCCACATAGAGCAGGGCCGGCGCGGTGGCGTAGACCGGCACGGAGCCGGCGAGCGGCGAGAAGAACAGAGCGGCCAGGAACAGGATGGCGATGACGATGGCGGTGAGGCCGGTACGCCCGCCGGCCTGCACGCCGGACACGCTTTCGACATAGGCGGTTGTCGAGGAGGTGCCGAGCAGCGAGCCGGCGAGAATGGCCGAGCTGTCGGCGAGCAAAGCGCGGCCGAGGCGGTTGGGCTTGTCGGGCTGGATCAGGCCGGCGCGCTTGGCAACGCCGATCAGCGTACCGGTGGCATCGAATACCTCGACCAGCACGAACACCAGGATGACATGCACCAGGCCCGCATGCATGGCGCCGACGAGGTCGAGCTGCAGGAAGGTCGGCAGGATGGAGGGCGGCATGGAAATGACGCCGCCGAACTTGCTGACGCCGAGCGCGATCGAAAGCGCGGTGATGACGAGAATGCCGATCAGGATGGCGCCGCGCACCTTGAGCACGTCGAGGGCAGCGATGATGAAGAAGCCGAGGATCGCCAGCAGCGTGCCGGTCTCCTTGAGCGAGCCCAGGGTCACCAGCGTGGCGGGGCTGGCGACCACGATGCCCGAGCTCTTGAGCGCGATGATGCCGAGGAACAGGCCGATGCCGGCTGCGATGGCCGAGCGCATCGAGTGCGGAATGCCGGCAATCAGCCAGCTGCGCACGCCGGTCACGGTCAGGAGCAGGAAGATACAGCCGGAGATGAACACCGCGCCCAGCGCCTGCTGCCAGCTGAAGCCCATGGTGGCGACGACGGTGAAGGCAAAGAAGGCGTTCAGGCCCATGCCCGGCGCCATGCCGATCGGCCAGCGGGCGACCAGGCCCATGATCAGCGAGCCGAGGGCGGCTGCCAGGCAGGTCGCGACGAAGACCGCGTTGCGGTCCATGCCGGTGGTCGACAGGATCTCCGGATTGACGAAGATGATATAGGCCATGGTGAGGAAGGTGGTGATGCCGGCGATCACCTCCGTCCGCACCGAGGTGCCCTGTTCCTTCAGTTTGAAAAACGCGTCCAGCACGTCTCGCTTCCTCTCTTGCGGCACCCGCACGACCAAAGTCGCGCGCCTGACCCTTCCCGGTGAAGCGATTGCGGTCGCTACCCCGGGCTTGGCCTCTGCCGAGCGTTATGACTCCCCTTGCAGCACCTCCGGTTTCATCGCTCGGACGAAGCCAGGACGTACTGCATTTTCTCAATATTCAAGCAGATGATTGTGGGCAGGAAACACGTCCCAACCTCAAGGCATCTGCTCCAGCGGCCATATTTTGTCATCCCGGAAGGAATGACGGCCGCCGATCGTCTGACGCGGCAGGGTGCCAGCCTCAAACCATTCCAATCTCTGCTGCTTTGGCTCGTGGCACAAGGGGCCCGACGGCAGGCAGGGCTGGAAGGTCTTTCGCAAATATCTGTAAGAGGAAGAAGCCGCCGGATGGCGGAATGCTGGCCGTGCGGGACAGAAATTCCGGCACAAATACCGTCATCGACCTGCCGGTGGAAGGGCAAGGGCAGGCCGATATGGGGGTCTTTCGCCGTGTCTCGTCGACGAAAAACACGTAATTATGCCCTGTATACGGCGAACGTGCAGTTTCGACTAGTGACCCGAAGCATTGCCGGCCTGCTTTGTCCTTATTGTCCGATCATTACGGCAGGTTGAGTTCCGCCTGACAGCGGTTTATGTAAAGGCGCAACGCTGTTCGGGATGCTCGGTTGTGGACATCGAAAAAAACGCCGAACAACAGTTGACTAATTTTGTGGACTATTTATTTTTGTGTCATCGGCTTCCCAGGGAGTCGGTCGCGGGGATTTGAGCGAGCAGCTTGCGCCGCGTCATCAAACGCTAAAGCGCCACGGCTGATGTCGTGGGCTCCAGATAGGAAGTGACCCATGATCGTTATCAGCGGAATGGATATCGGAAAGCCAGACGGAAAGATGTGTTGCGGCTGCTGTTGTTGCTGAAGCCGGTCTGAACACATGCATTCCCTATCTTTCTGGAGCGCCACAGAGTGGCGGCTTTATCCATGTCCCATCCCTCCAATTCCGAATCCTATGTTATTGAGATCTCCGGTGCCGCGGTCGGCATCGTGGTGCGCGAACCGCAGGCGCGCCGTTTTGCGTTTCATGCCGCGAGCCGGCGCTTCAGCCGGTTCGACGGCATGACCTTCGTGGGTCCGCGTGATGCCGAACGTTATCTCTCAGGCCAGGTTGCCAGGCGCTTGCACTCCCTGCTGGAGGAGCTGGTCGCGTGAACGCACCCGTGAGAGTGGAAAGCCTGACCTTGCCTAACGAGGCCGAGGCGGGCGAGCCGATCGTACGCTTCGAGCGCGTGTCGCGTTCCTTTGCTGCGCGCAAGGGCAGTGCGGCCGTGTTCGCGCTCGACGATCTCAGCCTGGAGATTCCGCGCGGCGAGATCTTCGGCGTGATCGGGCGCAGCGGTGCCGGCAAGTCGACGCTGCTGCGGCTGATCAACGGGCTGGAGCGCCCGACCAATGGTCGCGTCGTCGTCGACGGCATCGAGGTCGATGCCCTCAGCGAAAGCGAGTTGCGGCCGGTGCGCCGTTCCATCGGCATGGTGTTCCAGCATTTCAACCTGCTGTCCTCGCGCACGGTCTTCGAGAATGTGGCGCTTCCCCTGGAAGTGGCCGGCATCGGCGCCGCCGAGATCCGGGACCGCGTCGAGCCGCTGCTCGACCTCGTCGGGCTTGCCGACAAGCGTAACCGCTATCCGGCTGAGCTGTCCGGCGGGCAGAAACAGCGCGTCGGTATCGCCCGCGCCTTGGCGACCCGGCCCAAGATCCTGCTCGGCGACGAGGTGACCTCGGCGCTCGACCCGGAGACGACGGCCTCCATCCTGGCCCTGCTGGCCGATATCAACCAGCGCCTCGGCGTCACCATCGTGCTGATCACCCACGAGATGTCGGTGATCAAGGAAATCTGCCACCGGGTTGCGGTGCTGGAGGCCGGCAAGCTGATCGAGACGGGGCGAGCCTTCGAGGTGCTGACCCAGCCGCGCCACGCCACGACCGCCAGCTTCGTGCGCGGCGTTACCGGCGTCGAACTGCCGGCCGATCTCGCCCGGCGCCTCTCTGAGCAGCCGAGCCCAGGCAGCCAGGCGGTGCTACGCATCACCTTTACCGGCTCGCATGCCACCGCGCCGGTGGTCAGCCGTCTCACCACCATTCTCGGCATCGACATCAACATCCTGGCCGGCCGCATCGACACGATCGGCGGCGAGCCTTTCGGGGCACTGCTGGTCTCCGTGCCCGGCGACGAGGCGACCCGGCTTGCCGTGGTCTCGGCGGTGGAACGGCTCAATCTGCAAGGGGAGGTGATCGGTTATGTCGCCTGAGATCCTCAAGGTCATTTGGGCCGCCACCGGCGATTCCCTGATCATGGTCGGCGTCTCCATCCTGTTCGGGACGATTTTAGGGCTGCCTCTCGGCATTTTCCTCGCCACCAGCCGGCGCGGCGAATTGCTGGCCGCTCCCAAGGTCAATGCGGTGCTCGGTGCGATCGTCAATGCCGTGCGCTCCGTGCCCTTCATCATCCTCATCGTCGCGATCATTCCGTTCACGCGGCTGCTGGTCGGCAGCTCGATCGGCCTGAAAGGCGTGATCGTGCCCTTGACCATTGCGGTGGCGCCCTTCATCGCCCGTATCGTCGAGAGCGCCATCCGTGAGGTCGACGCCGGGTTGATCGAGGCCGCGCGCTCCTTCGGCGCCACGCCGTTCCAGATCATCCGCAAGGTGCTGTTTCCCGAGGCACTGCCGGGGCTCGTGCTCGGTCTCACCCTCACCACGGTCAGCCTGATCGGCTATTCGGCCATGGCCGGCGTGGTCGGCGGCGGCGGGTTGGGCGACGTCGCCATCCGCTATGGCTATCAGCGCTTCATGCCCGAAGTGATGGGCGCTGTGGTCGTGATTCTCATCCTGCTCGTGCAGGGCGTGCAGTCGGCGGGCGATCTTGCCGCGCGGAAGCTCAACAAGCGCGTGCGACAGGACTGACACTATGACGTCTCGATGATGCCGAGGCATCGGGGACCTGAATACCTCGCAATTTATTAAGTGAACGCAATAAGTTGCGAGACGGAATCGGGAGTCATTGGCAATGCCTCCCGGCAGGATTCAATGTCTATCTAAAACAGGAAAGACTCTCATGTCCGCCTATACACTGACGCGCCGCCGCCTTGCCGGCGCTGCCCTTGCCCTGGTCTTCGCCCTGGCTCCCGCCGGCGCGGCCTTTGCCGCCGAGAAGCTCAAGCTCGGCGTGATGGGGGGCGACGAGGAGCGCATCTGGGAAGTGGCCAAGAAGGTCGCCGCCAAGGATGGCCTCGATATCGAGCTGGTTTCTTTCTCCGACTACGCCATTCCCAACGAGGCGCTGGAGAAGGGTGACCTCGACGCCAACGCCTTCCAGCACAAGCCGTATCTCGACAGCCAGATCGCCGCCCGCGGCTACAAGATCGTGCCGATCGGCTACACGCTGGTGCAGCCGATCGCCCTCTATTCGAAGAAGCTGAAGGCCTTTGCCGATCTGAAGGAAGGCGCCGTCATCGGCATTCCCAACGATCCGTCCAATGGCGGCCGGGCCCTCAAGCTCCTGGAAGCCAATGGTCTGATCAAGCTGAAGACCGCCGAAGGCCAGGTGCCGAGCGTGCTCGACGTCACCGACAATCCCAAGAAGGTCGAGTTCAAGGAAATCGAGGCCTCGCAGCTCGCCAACCTGCTGCCCGATCTCGATGCCGCGGTGATCAACACCAATTATGCGCTCGGCGCCGGCCTGACCCCGGCCAAGGATGCGCTGATCCAGGAAAGCCGCACCAACAATCCCTATGGCAATTTCATCGCCGTGCGCGAGGCCGACAAGGACAAGCCGATCTTCAAGAAGCTGGTCGCCTCCTACCAGAATCAGGAAGTGGCGGATTTCATCAACGCCAATTTCAAGGGCGCGATCCAGCCGGCCTGGTAGGGTGCGATTGGTCGAATGCATGTCGCTGCCCAGTGCAGCGGCGTGCCTGACCAAGAACGATGAATGCGCTGGCCTTTGTCATGCCCGGGCTTGACCCGGGCATCCACGAGGCCGGCGGTAGAAGAACTGCGCTAAAGCCTGGGTTGCCGGGGCAGGCCGGCGATGACAAAGCGCGGCCCCTGCTGACCGTGTCGGCTGTCGGAGCGTTGCCCTGATCATCGCGAAGGGAAGCCCTTCGCAATTTTTTTGCCTCTAAATTCTATAAAATCTATAGACATAAGATTTTTGCTGTTGCACCATCCACCCACAACGCGCCGCTGGGTGCACCAAGAAAGGGGAGGCGAGGCCTCCGCTGCTTCTTTCAGATGACGGATACGAACATGAATATCGCTGTGAAGCTGCCGCCGGTTACGGGGCCGAATCTGCGCGACGCCATGCGGTTGGTTGCCGGTGGCGTCAGCGTGATCACCGCGGGTGAGGGGGACGAGCGTACCGGCCTCACGGCAACCTCGGCCGTGTCGCTGTCGGTCGATCCGCCGACCATGATCATCTGCGTCAATCGCGACGCTTCGGCTTGGCCGGTCATCCGCCGCTACGGGCACTATTGCGTGAACATCCTGGCCGACCATCAGCGCCATGTCGCCGATCGCTTTGCGGGGCGGGGCGGCATCAAGGGGGTGGCCCGCTACGAGAACGCCGACTGGAACCGCCTGTTCACTGGCGCCCTGGCACTGGAGGGAGCGCTCGCCTCCGTCGATTGTGAGGTCGAGGAATTCGTCGACCGTCATAGCCATTCCATCATCATCGGCGCTGTTCGCGGCATCCGCACCGCCGATGGCAGGCCGCTCGTCTACGCCCAGGGCGGCTACGGCGGCTTCCACCCTGCCTGATTGAAAAAGACCGGGATCATCATGACCATTTCCGTTGCGCCGCCGCTGACTTCCGCGCCGCCCCAGTTCGACCTCGAGCCCCAGGCCCATGTCATCGCCTCCGATGCCGAGGCGATCGAAATTGCCAAGACCCTGGCGGCGGAATTCGCAGCCGAGGCGGCGTTGCGCGATCGCGAACGGCTCCTGCCGGCCGCCGAACTCGACCGTTTCTCCAAGAGCGGCCTCTGGGGCATAACCATTCCCAAGGCCTATGGCGGCGCCGGCGTCTCCTGGGTGACGCTGACGGAGGTGATCAAGCTGATCTCGGCCGCCGATCCTTCCATCGGCCAGATCCCCCAGAACCACCTTGCCGCCGTCGACGTGATCAGGGCCACCGCTTCGGAGGAGCAGAAGAAATTGTGGTTCGGCCGCGTGCTCTCGGGCTACCGGCTCGGCAACGCCTTCTCCGAGGCCAAGTCCAGGCATGTCGGCGCCTTCGAAACCACGCTGACTCCCGATGGTGATGGCTACCGCGTCAAGGGCGAGAAGTTCTATGCGACCGGGGCGCTGTTCGCCCATTACATCCATATCGGCGCCGTCGATCCGGCCGGCAAGGTGAACCTCGCCATCGTGCCACGCGACGCCGAGGGGCTTGAAATCATCGACAACTGGTCGAGCTTCGGCCAGCGCACCACGGCGAGCGGCAATGTCCGCATCGAAAATGTGCGGGTCGGGCCCGAGGGTGTGATCCCGGCCTATCTCGGCGGCGAGAACCCTTCGACCAACGGAGCGGTCTCCCAGATCATCCAGGCGGCCGTTGATGCCGGTATCGCGCGTGGTACCATCGAGGAGACCATCAAGTTCGTGCGCAACAATGTCCGGCCGTGGATCGATAGCGGCCAGGAGCACGGCTATGAGGATGTCTTCACCATCGCCCAGATCGGCGATCTCAAGATCAAGCTGCATGCCGCCGAGGCCCTGCTCGAGAAGGCCGCGCGGGCCGTTGATGCGATCGTGGAGCATCCGACCGATGAGGGCGTGACGGCGGCCGCCGTCGCGGTTGCCGAGGCCAAGGTGCTGACCACGGAGATCGCCATCCTGGCCACCAACAAGCTGCATGAACTGGGCGGCACGCGTTCGACCCTCGGCCAGTACAATCTGGACCGGCATTGGCGCAATGCCCGCACCCACACGCTGCATGATCCGGTGCGCTGGAAATTCTTCCATGTCGGCAATCACGCCCTGAACGGGGTGAGCCCGCCGCGCCATCCCTGGAGTTGATTTCTCCGGGTGCGCGGGCGTCTCGCCCGCTCTTCCTTGCCGCCAATGTTGAGTTTCCAAGTTGCGGGCGAGACGCCCGCGCACCCGGAATTAGGACTAAATCATGCCCACCGCCGTCGCCCTGACCGCCGATACCCCGCCTGAGCGCCTGGTTGCGTTCAAGGCACCACCCCTGCGGGCCGGCAAGGCCCATATCATCAAGGATGACGCCGAGGCGCTTGCCGCCGCACGCAAGGTCGCTGCCCGCATCGCCGAGACCGCGATCGAGCGCGACCGCGAGCGACGCCTGCCCTATGAGGAACTCGACTGGCTGTCTGATGCCGGCCTGCTCGCCATCACCGTGCCCAGGGCCTATGGCGGGGCCGAGGTCTCGTCGGGCACGCTGGCCGAGGTGATTGCGCTGCTCTCGGCGGCGGATGGCTCGATCGGGCAGATTCCGCAGAACCATTTCTTCATCTTGCACGCCCTGGGCCTGGAAGGCAGCGAGGAGCAGAAGCGCTTCTTCTACGGCCGCATCCTGGCTGGAGAGCGCATCGGCAACGCCCTGTCCGAGATCGGCACCAAGACCGCTCAGGACCATAACACCCGCCTCAGCAAGGACGGGCCGGTGCTGCGCCTCAACGGCCGCAAATTCTATTGCACCGGTGCCCTGTTCGCCCATTGGGTGGCCGTGGTCGCCAATGACGACGAGGCCCGATCGACCATCTCCTTCGTGCCGCGGCAGACGCCGGGGCTCGAGGTCATCGACGACTGGGCCGGTTTCGGCCAGCGGGTCACCGGCTCGGGCACGACCACGCTCGACAATGTCGAGGTGCATCCCTTCTCGGTGATCTCGCTGAAGGCCGTGTTCGATCGGCCGACCTCGATGGGACCGGTGGCGCAGATCATGCATGCGGCCGTCGAAGCCGGCATCGCGCGGGCCGCGCTAGCCGAGACGCTGAGCTTCGTCAAGAAGCATGCCCGTCCCTGGAAGGACAGCGGCCTCGATCACGGCTATGAGGATCCCTATACGATCGCCGGCATCGGCGAGGTGAAGATCCGCGTGGCTGCCTCCGATGCACTGCTGGAGCGGGCAGGGCGCTTTTCCGACATCGCCGTCGCCGATCCCACGGTGGAGACGGTCGCGGCTGCTTCGGTGGCCGTTGCCGAGGCCAAGGTTGCCTCCACCGAGGCTTCGCTGCTCGCCGGCAGCAAGCTGATCGAATTCGCCGGTTCGCGCGCCACCCAGGCCCAGTTCGGTTTCGACCGCTTCTGGCGCAACGCCCGTACCCACACCGTGCACGATCCCGTGCGCTGGAAATATCGCGCCATCGGCGACTACTGGCTCAACGGCATCAATCCGCCGCGCCACGGTGCCATCTAAACAAGTATACGACCAGAGACTTTACCATGCCCTATGATCTCGACCTGCCCCCGCCCGCCCAGGAAACCGATGTGCTCTGGTTCCTGCCGACCCATGGCGACGGGCGCTATCTCGGCAGCGAGCAGGGGGCCCGGCATGTCTCGCTCGGCTACCTCTCGCAGATTGCCAAGGCCGCCGACGACCTCGGCTATTTCGGGGTTCTGCTGCCTACCGGCCGTTCCTGCGAGGATAGCTGGGTCATCGCCTCGGCCATGGTGCCGCTGACCAAGCGCTTGCGTTTCCTCGTCGCGATCCGTCCCGGGCTGACCACGCCGGCCTTCGCGGCACGCTCGGCGGCGACCCTCGACCGGCTGTCGGACGGGCGGCTGCTCATCAATGTCGTTACCGGTGGCGATCCCGTCGAGCTGAAGGGCGATGGCGTCTTCCTCGACCACAAGGAGCGCTACGAGGTCACCGACGAATTCCTCGATATCTGGCGCGACCTCCTGCAGGGCGGCAAGATCACCCGCGAGGGCAAGCATCTGCGCATCGAGGACGGCGTGCTGCTCTATCCTCCCGTAAGCCAGCCCTATCCGCCGCTTTATTTCGGCGGCTCGTCGGAGGCGGGCAATGAGGTCGCCGGCAAGCATGTCGACGTCTACCTGACCTGGGGCGAACCGCCCCAGCAGGTCGCCGAGAAGATCGCCAATGCCAAGGCGGTCGCCGCCAAATACGGCCGCACGCTCTCCTTCGGCATTCGCCTGCACGTGATCGTGCGAGAGACTTCGGCCGAAGCCTGGCAGGCGGCGGATGCCTTGATCTCCAAGCTCGACGACGAAACCATCGCCACGGCCCAGAAGGTGTTCGCGCGCATGGATTCGGTGGGACAGAGCCGCATGCGGGCCTTGCATGGCGGTTCGCGCGACAAGCTCGAGATCAGCCCCAATCTGTGGGCTGGCGTCGGCCTGGTGCGCGGCGGGGCGGGCACCGCCCTGGTCGGTAACCCGGACGAGGTGGCCGAGCGCATGAAGGAATATATGGCGCTCGGCATCGACCGCTTCATCCTCTCCGGCTATCCGCATCTGGAGGAGTGCTATCGCTTCGCCGAACTGGTCTTCCCCAAGCTCCCCCTGAAGAAGACCACCGGCAATGATCTGGGGCCTGCCCGCAATGCCGGCCCCTTCGGCGAGGTCATCGCCAATGTCGTGGCGCCGTCCCATCGCAAGACGGCGGCGGGGTGAGGTTTTTTACCCTCCCCTGGGGGGGAAGGTCGACACGCAGTGTCGGGGTGGGGTGAGAACTCTACCCGTGCTAGGTTTCCACCCCACCCCGGCCTTTCAGGCCGACCCCAGACCATTCCAAGGGGAATGGTCGACCCCTCCAGGGGAGGGTAAAGAAGCTGAGTGATGTCCAAACCCATCCGCTTCAACGCCTTCGAGATGAATTGCGTGGCGCACCAGTCCCCGGGACTGTGGCGCCATCCCCGGGATCGTTCGCGATCCTATAACCGGCTCGATTATTGGCTCGATCTCGCCCGGATCCTGGAGCGAGGCCTGTTCGACGGGCTGTTCCTGGCCGATGTCCTGGGCGTCTATGACGTCTATGGCGGCAATGGCGAGGCGGCCCTGCAGCATGCCACGCAGGTCCCGGTGAACGATCCCCTGCTGCTCGTGCCGGCCATGGCTGCGGTGACGCGGCACCTTGGTTTCGGCGTCACCGTCAATCTGAGCTACGAGCCGCCCTATGGCTTCGCGCGCCGCATGTCGACGCTGGACCATTTGACGGAAGGGCGTATCGGCTGGAACATCGTCACTGGCTATCTCGACAGCGCGGCCCGCGGGGCCGGCAAGGACAAGCAGACGGCGCATGACGATCGCTATGCCATCGCCGAGGACTATATGGCGGCAGTCTACAAGCTCTGGGAGGGAAGTTGGGCCGATGATGCCGTGGTCGCCGATGCTGAGGCCGGCGTCTTTACCGTTCCCGAGCGGGTCCGTAAGATCCAGCATGACGGCCCGCATTTCCGCATCGACGCCGTGCATCTGAGCGAACCCTCGCCGCAGCGCACGCCGGTGCTCTACCAGGCCGGGACTTCGCCGGCGGGGCTCGGCTTCGCAGCGCGGCATGCCGAATGCGTCTTCATATCCGGGCCGAGCCGCAAGGTGATTGCCGGCCGGGTGGCGGCGATCCGGCAGGCGGCTGCGCGCGTTGGACGCAACCCTGCGGATATCCTGATCTTCACACTGCTGACGGTGATCGTGGCACCCACGGATGAGGAAGCGGCGGCCAAGCTCGCCGATTATCGCAACTATGCCGATCATGAAGGGGCCTTGACCTTGATGTCCGGCTGGACGGGCGTGGATTTCTCCCGGCTCGATCCCGATGCGATCGTGGAGCATGTCGAGAACGAGGCCGGGCGCTCGGCGCTCGAGAACATCACCCGAGCCGACCCCGATCGCCGCTGGACGGTGCGCGAAGTCGCCGAACATGTGGCGATCGGCGGCATCGGCCCGGTCGTGGTGGGTTCACCCGCCAGGGTTGCCGATGAGCTGGAGGCCTGGGTCGATGAAACGGGGATCGACGGCTTCAACCTCGCCTTCGCGGTGCGCCCGGAGACCTTCGGCGATGTCGCCGATCTGCTGGTCCCGGAACTGCAACGGCGGGGGCGCTACAAGACAGCCTATGCCGAAGGAACCTTGCGCGAGAAGTTGTTCGGCGCGTCGCCACGTCTGCCCCACAAGCATGCCGCATCGAATTATCGCCATAGCGTTTTGGGATTGGGCGAGGGCATGCCAAGTCGCAAAGACGCGTCCAAAGAGGGAAGCGGAGCAAAGAAGGTTCCCGCTTGAACACGCTTTGCTCAAGTTTCGGCAGGCTTTGGAGACGGCATGAGTAGCAAATCAGCCCTTTTACGATTACCAGAGGGCTGAAGGGGAATTCCGAATCGCAGTCCGGGGGCCGCATGCTGACGAAAAAGGGCAAATATGGCCTCAAGGCAATGGTGCATCTGGCCGGCGCCGAGCCGGGCAAACCGTGCCTGGTTTCCGATATCGCCGAACAGAACGGCATTCCCAAGAAGTTCCTGGATACGATCCTTGGCGAGCTGAAGAATGCCGGCTTCCTGCATTCGAAGAAAGGCAAGGGCGGTGGCTATGTCCTCGGACGGCCGGCGAGCGAGATCCGTGTCGGCCATATCGTGCGCGTGCTCGACGGACCGCTCGCGCCCATTCCTTGCGCCAGCCGTACCGCCTATCAGCGCTGTGATGATTGTTCCGACGAGAACCAGTGCGCCGTGCGCCTGATGATGCTGGAAGTGCGCCAGGCGATTTCCACCGTGCTCGACAACCGCACCCTTGCCGAGATGCGGGCGCTGGCCGATCTCGACGACCTGACCCTGATGTATCACATCTGACTGCCGGCATCGGCAACAGGCGAGTTCGCGCGATTGAATGATCGGGACAGCTTGTCGGCTGCACGTGTTTGATCTATCAAATTGGTAGATTAATTGAAGCGTGCAGCATGTCGACCAGCCCTTCCGTCTCCTCCAGGCATATCGTCGTCATCGGAGGCGGAGCGAGCGGGGTTTTGATGACGGCCCATCTCCTGCGTCATCACCATCCCGAACTTCGCGTGACGTTGGTGGAGAAGAGCCGGGAGCTTGGCGCCGGCATCGCCTATGGCACGAGCCATCCCGATCATCTCCTGAACGTACGCGCTGCCAATATGAGCGCCTATCCTGACGATCCCGACCATTTCTGGCGCTGGGTCGGCGAGCATAGCAGCAGCCATTGTCCGGATGCGCAGTCCTTCGCGCCGCGGCGCCTCTATCGCGACTATCTTGCAGATCTGCTGTCGCCGCATCTCGTGCAGCGGCCGGGCAGCCGGCGCCTGGCCATCGTGCAGGACGAGGCGGTCGGCATCGCGGAAGTAGATAGGGGCGTCATTGTTGACCTCAGCAGCGGCGGTCGAGTGAAGGCCGACATCGCCATTCTCGCGACTGGCAATGAAGGCCCCAAGCTGCCGCCCGCCTCCTGGCGGTTCGATGGCTGGTTCGACGCAGGGCCGGCCGCCTTTTCCCCCGATGCCGATGTCGTCATCGTCGGAACCGGCCTCACCATGGCCGACCGGGTCCTGTCGCTGCTGCATGCCGGACACCGTGGCCGGATCACCGCCATTTCCAGGCGCGGCCTCAGCCCGCAAGCCCATCGGCCGGTCCAGCCACTACGCCTCGATGCCGCCGACATTCCCTATGGCACTGGGATCGTCTACCTCACGCGCTGGCTGCGCCGGCTCGTGGCCGAGCACCGGCGATCAGGCGGGGATTGGCGTGCCATTGTCGATGGTTTGCGGCCCTATACGCAGCCTCTATGGCGCAGCCTGTCCCAGGAGGCACGCCGGCGCTTCCTGCGCCATGCCCGGGCCTGGTGGGACATCCATCGCCACCGCATGGCCCCGGATGCTGCTGCGCGCATCGAGGCGGCGCGCCGGACGGGCCAACTTGCCATCGTGGCGGGCCGGGTTATCGGGTTCGATCCGCAGGGGAGCCGCGTGGCCGTACGCTACATCGCCCGCACCGGTGCGACCGAGAGACGGATCGATGCCGATGCCGTCTTCGAATGCCGCGGCCGCGCTGCCGACGTCACCGCCACCGAAAATCCGGTTCTGCGCCAGTTGCTGGCTGATGGCAGGGTGCGGCCCGACAGTCTCGGCCTCGGGCTGGATGTCGGATTGGATTGTCGTGTCCTGCGCGCGGATGGCGCGCCGTCGGATCGACTTTATGCCGTCGGCCCGATCACCTCGGGCACGTTCTGGGAGATCGTGGCCGTGCCTGATATCCGCCAGCAGGTCGCCAAGCTGGCGGGCAATCTGCTGGGGGCAGCTGCTTAAAAATCGAAGGCTTATCGCGCCTTCTTCGGCGGGGAAGTAAGGCAACCGCGTGGTTTGAGACACGCAGGCTGCCTAGACGGTCAGGATCGCCTTGATCACGCCGGCCTCCGGCCTGGACCATTCCGGTATCAGGCCCGGCGCATCGTCCAGGCTACCTTCATGGCTCGCGAGCGCGCGCAAGGGCACCTTGCCGTCCCGCATCGCCTGCAGCACGGTCTCGAAATCCTGCCGGACGGCATTGCGGCTGGCATAGAGCGTGGTCTCGCGCTTGTGGAATTCGGGATCGTTGAAGGCGATGTCCGCGCGCACCAGCGACAGCAGCACATAGGCGCCGCCATGGCCGACGAGGTCGAAGCCCTTCTGCATGGCGCCGGGGCTGCCGGTGGCATCGACGACGCAGTCGAAGAAGTCGCCACCCGTCGCTTGGCCCAGGCGCTCCCGGATGTCGGCCGAAGCCTCGAAGACGGCATCCGCCCCCAACTCGTCCGCGCAGAAGGCGAGGCGGCGGGGATTCATGTCGACGACGCTGACATGGGCGCCCGCCACCCTGGAGAAGACGGCGGCCGCGATGCCGATGGGACCGGCGCCGACGATGGCCACCCGCTGTCCCGGCCCGATGCCGCCGCGCGCCACGCCATGGGCGCCGATGGCCAGGAATTCGACCATGGCGGCCTGTCCAGCCGTCAGGCCGTCGGCCGGAATGACGTTGGCTTCGGGCACCGCGATATAGTCGCAGGCGCCGCCGTCGCGATGCACGCCGAGGACTTCCAGCTGCTGGCAGCAATTCGTCTTGCCCATCCGGCAGGCGCGGCAATGGCCGCAATAGATCGTCGGCATGATCGAGACGATCTGGCCGGCGCGCAGGGACGACCCCGTCGGCACACTGACGATCTCGGCGCCAAGCTCATGCCCGATGACTCGGGGATAGCTCAGATAAGGCTGGTTGCCGTGGAAGATGTGATAGTCGGTGCCGCAGACGCCGACATGGCGAATGCGCACCAGCACCTCGTTCCCGGCGGCGTGCGGCTCGTCGCGCTGGATGATGCTCAGCTTGCCGGGTTCGTCGCAGCTCAGGGCTCTCATTTCTGCCTCCAGGATTGGGCGGCATTCAGGACGCCTTGGGTGGCGATCGCCCGATAGGCCGCCTGCAGATCGTCGACAAAGGCCGCATTGCGCGGCAGGTCCTCGCCGAAAACGGCGGAAAGGCCGAGAAAAGCCTCGACCACCGCCTGTGGCGCGGCGTTGTGCTGGTCGGGCTGGCCGGTCCAGGCTTCGAAGGTCGGGTCGTTGAGGGGAAGGGCACGGCCCTGGTCGTCGCTGCCGCCGCAGGACCGGATCCAGGCGGCGACGGCGAAGACGAGCGGGCCGCAAGGCAGCCCCTTGGCGAGGCAATCGCGCAGGGGCGACAGAATGCGCTGCGGCAGCTTCTGCGAAGCGTCGGAGGCGATCTGTGCGGTGCGGTGATGCAGCGAGGTGTTCTCGTAGCGGCCGAGAAGCTGCCTCGTATAGGCGAAGGCGCGGTCGGCGGGGATGGCCAGCGTCGGGATCGCGCATTGCCAATAGCGCTCGATCAGGCCGCGGATGACAGGATCGGCGATCGCCTGGGCCACGAAGTCATGGCCGGCCAGCCGTCCAACCGCGGCGATGGTGGAATGGGTGCCGTTGAGCAGGCGCAGCTTCATATGTTCGAAGGGCTCGACGTCGCCGGTGAACTCGACCCCGCTTTCCTCCAGCCGCGGCCGTCCGGCGGCGAAGCGATCCTCGATGACCCATTGGCTGAACGGCTCGCCCAGCACTGGCCAGGCATCTTCGAGGCCGAGCGAAGACGAAATGGCCGCGCGGTCGGTGTCGGTCGTCGCCGGCACGATACGGTCGACCATGGAGGACGGGCAGGGGATCTCGCCGGCGATATAGGCGGCCAGGTCCTTGTCCCGCAGCGCGGCGAATTCACCGAGCACGCGCTTCAGCGTGCGCCCGTTTTGCGGAAGGTTGTCGCAGGACAGGACGGTGAAGGGGCGGCTGCCATCGCGGCGGCGACGCGCGATCGCCTCAACCAGGAAACCGAGGGCCGAGCGGGGCACCTGCGGATTGGCGAGGTCATGCACGATGTCGGGATGGTCCGGCCTCAGCCCGCCGCTGCCGAGATCGACCGCATAGCCCTTTTCGGTGATCGTCAGCGTGACGATCCGGATGGCCGGATCTGTAAGCTGGTCCAAGAGAAAGCCGGGATTTTCCGGCGCGACGGCGACTCCGAGCACCGAGCCGATCACGCGCAACTCCTCGCGGCCGCTGTCGCGGATGGCAAGCGTATACAGGCCGTCCTGGGGGGCGAGGGCATCGCGCGTCTCTCTGCCGCGCAGCGAACTGCCGAGGATGGCCCAATCCGTCTCGCCGCGTGCCAGGCAGTCGTCGATGGCGACGGCCTGGTGCGCCCGATGGAAGGCGCCCGTGCCCAGATGCACGATGCCGGGCCGGATGGCCGCCCGATCATAACGCGGCGTGGCGATGCCCGGCTGGAGATGGGCGAGGGTGCTGGTACCGAGACGCATCGGGCTACTCCGTTACATAGGGGCCATACTCATCCGGCAATTGGGCGAGCATGGTGAAGATCATGTCGAGATGCCGTTCGAGCCGGTCTGCGGCTTCATTCGTCCTGCCGTCGTCGAGGGCATCGAGAACGGCCAGATGTTCCTCCAGCACCAGGGGGAGGCGGGACGGCGTGCCGAACAGCCGCACGAAGCGGGCGAGGCGGGCACGGACCTGAAGGATGGTCGGCCACACGCCCTCGCGCTCGGCAAAACCGGCAAAGGCATAGTGGAAGCGCTCGTCCTGTTCGAAGAAGCGATCCTTGTCGTCACCGAGCATGGCCTGGCGCTGTGTCTCCACGATGGCGCGCGCTTCGGCGCTCTTGGCGGAGGTCCAGCGGGCCGCAGCCTCGCGCAGCAGGGCCAGTTCCAGATGCTTGCGGATGAAATGGCTGTCGCGCACTTCGGCCAGGCGGATGGGAGAGACGAAGCTGCCCTGCTGGGGATAGACGTCGATCAGGCCGTCCTCGCTCAGCCGCACCACTGCCGAACGCACAGGCGTGCGCGAGACGCCGAAATGGCGGCAGATGCGATTCTCACTGATCGAGGTGCCCGGCAACAGCCTGACCGTGATGATGGCCTGCTTCAAGGCTTCATAGATCTGGTCGCCCACCGGGTGCTTGCGATTGATGTCGACGGCAAAGCCCAGCCCGTCCTCGTCCGGCCCGGGCTGTTTGTTGGGCAAGGCAGACATCGGCCGACTCCTTCAAAACCGCAATGATCGCAATGATATGGCGCTCCATCCTGAATCGGAATGGTAGGGGAGGGAAGCCAGGCTCGCTATCATCATCTCGCAAACACTGTTGCATATGTCGAGCTTGGATCCTAGTATCCATACCTGTCAAGCGGGGCCGAACGATGTGAGGAGCGCCCGCAGCACGTCATGCCCAGAGGGAGGGAATTTCATGTTCGTTCGACGTCAGCTTTTTGCTTGCGCGGCTATGGCTGCCTTGCTCGCCGGTGCCTTGCCCGCCCTGGCCGCCGACGATACCAAGGTGGCGCTGGTGCCCGGCGGCCCGCACCCCTATTTCTCGGCCTGGGACCAGGCCGGCAAGGACGCAGCCAAGGATTTCGGGCTCGGCGCGGCCGACTACAAGGTTCCGCAGAAATGGGAGCTCAGCCAGCAGAATGAGCTGCTCGAAAGCCTGGTCACGCAGGGCTACAATGCCTTCCTGATCTTCCCGGGCGATCCGGTCGGTTCGGTCGCCACCGCCAATGAGCTCGCCGATACCGGTGCGCCGGTGATGGCCCTGGCCGGCTGCCTGAAGGATCCCTCCAAGGCCGCCTTCTGCCTTGGCACCGATACGGGCAATTCGGCCTATCTCGGCACCAAGGAACTGTTCAAGGCGATGGGCGGCAAGAAGCGCATCGCTCATTTCACCGGCTTCCTGGTCGATCCCAACACCCAGCTTCGCATCGACGCGGTGAAGAAGGCTGCCGAGGAAGAGGGCGGGCAGGTGGTGCAGGTCATTGCCGACATCGACGCCCCCGAGCCGGCGGAAGAAAAGATCAACGCCTACCTTGCCGCCCATGCCGGCGAGATCGACGGCATCGTCACCACCGCCTGGGTGCCGGCGGTGGTCGCCTCCAACGCCTTGCGCAAGATCGGCGACAAGCGCATCAAGATGGTCGGCATCGACCACGACGAGGTGGTGCTCAAGGCGATCAAGGACGGTTTCGTCAGCGGCACCATGCTGCAGAACCCTTATGGCCAGGGCTATATCGGTTCCTTTGCGGCCGACAAGCTGCGCAATGGCTGCACCGTGAAGGCCGACGCGCCGTGGAAGTCCAATGCACTGACCAGCCACTTCATCGATTCGGGCACGGTCTTCGTCGATGCCTCTGGCGTCGACAATTACATCTCGGCCATGCAGGGCATCACCAAGACGCTGCTGGCGAGCTTCGAGAAGACCTATCTGACCTGCAAGTAACGGTATTGGGCCGAGGCCTGCATCCCGTCCCGTGCAGCGGGAATGGTGTCTCGGCCCGTTCCAACCAGTATTCCTACGGAGCTCGAGACCGTCGATGGCCGGTGACGAATCCCCAACCGCAACGCTCGCCCCGGCGACCGGCAAGCCGATGCAGAGCGGCACGGTGCGCTTCTACCTGACCAACGAGTTCGGGCTTTTGGTCCTGATGGTGGCTTTCGCCTGCCTGTTCGGCCTCGCTACCAAGGGCTTCTTCTCCCCCTTCAACCAGTTCACGCTGGGGCGCGTCGCCGCCGTCAACATCATGGTCGGCCTGTCCATGATGGTGGTGATCGTCACCGGCGGCCTGAACCTGGCTGTCGGTGCCATCGGTGTCTGCGCGGCCATGGCTTTCGGCGCCCTGGTGGAACTGGCGGGATTGCCCTGGCCGGTTGCCGCCCTTGGCGCCATCGCCCTGGCGGCGGCGCTCGGCTGGATCAACGGCTTCGTCGTGGTGCGTTCCGGCCTGCACAGCTTCATCATCACCCTGGCCAGCATGAGCATCTTCTTCGGAATGATGATCTACTTGACCAAGGCGCAATCCTTCCGCGGCATTCCGGCCGATTTCTCCAATTTCGGGCGGCTGCGCCTGTTCGGCCTGGTCTCGCCGCTTCTCGTCGTCGCCCTGGTCGTGGCCGTGGTGCTCGGCGTGCTCTATCGCTTCACCGTTCTCGGCCGCGAGATGCTGGCGGCGGGCGCCCGTCCCGAGGCTGCAGAGCTTTCCGGCGTGCGTGTCGGGCGGACATTCATCCTCTGCCACATGTTGTCGGGGGCTCTTGCCGCCATCACGGCCATGCTCGTGGTGGCACGCACCGGCGCTGCCATTCCCTCGATGGCCGGACAGCTCGGGCAGGATTGGCTTTTGCCGGCCTTTCTCGGTCCGGTGCTCGGCGGCACGCTGCTCAGCGGCGGCCGGGTCTCGGTCAGCGGCACGGTGCTCGGCGCCATCCTGGTGACCATGCTCACCAACGGCCTGCTGCTGCTGCAGATCGGTGAGTTCTGGGTGCAGGCCTGTCTCGGCTGCCTGTTGCTCACCGCCGTGCTGATCGACAAGGCACGCCGTTCCTATCTCGCCCATCGGAGGATGGTGTGATGCCCCGTTTCATGCAGACAGACTGGTTCGGACCCCTGGCGATCGCGGTGGTGGCCATCGCCCTTATCGGCAGCTTCAACCCGTCCTTCCTGTCGCCGCTCAACATCCAGGTGCTGCTGCTCGCCATCACCGTAAATATGCTGATCGCCTTCTCGCAGATGATCATCATCGCCATCGGGCAGATGAACCTGGCGGTTGGCGCCATTGGCGGGCTCGCCGCGATCTCCTTTGCCGGCATGATGCAGGTCTGGGGTTTGCCGGCGCCGCTGGCCGCGCTGCTGGCGGCGGGGATCGGCCTCCTGGCCGGCGTCGTCAACGGTGCCTTCATCGCCGGCACCGGCATCTCGGCCTTCGTGATCACCCTGGCCACCCTGTCGGTGTTCAAGGGCATCAACCTCGCCATCACCAAGGCGCAGCCCTTTTACGGCGTGCCGCAAAGCGTCAAGGATTTCGGCAACACCACCTTCCTCGGGCCGCTGCCCTGGCTGGTGATCCCCGCGGCCATCGTGTTCGTGGCGATGTGGTATCTGCTCAACCGCCTGCCGCTGGGACGCTTCATCCTGGCCGTGGGCGGCAATTCCCACTCGGCCGAACTGTCGGGCATTTCGGTGTCGCGGACGGTGATATCGGCCCATGCCATATCGGGGCTTCTGGCGGGCCTGGCCGGTATCGCGCTGGTGGCGCGGCTGGAGATCGGCCAGCCGACCATCGGTGACGACTGGCTGATCCTCTCCTTCGCCGCGCCGGTGATCGGTGGCGCCGTACTCGCCGGCGGTCATGTCTCCAGCTTCGCCACGCTGCTCGGCGTGATCATCGTTGCCATCATCACCCAGGCGCTCGTGCTCTTCCATATCGACCCCTTCCTGGTGCAGGTCGTTCTCGGCGCGCTGATCCTGTGGGCTGTCGGCATGAACCGCTGGCGCGAGATCCGCGTCAACCGCGGTTTGAAGAGGATCTGAACATGGCGGCTCAGACTTCGGCTCCGGTTTTCCAGGCGCGCGGCGTCAGCAAGTTCTTCCCCGGCGTGAAGGCCCTGGAAGGCGTCTCGATCTCGCTGCGCCCGGGCTCGATCCATGCCCTGCTGGGCGAGAACGGCGCCGGCAAATCCACGCTGATCAAGCTGATCACCGGCGTGCTCAGGCCCGACGAGGGCGAACTGGTGGTGGATGGGCAGCCCGCCCATTTCGCCTCGACACGTGACGCCATCGCCAGGGGCATCGGCGTCGTGCATCAGGAGCGCAACCTCATCCCGCGCTTCTCGGTGGGCGAGAACATCATGCTGGAGCGCCTGAGCGCCAGCCTGTTCAAGCCGATCGACTATGCCGCGGTGAATGCCGAGGCGCGGCGCTGGCTCGACGTGCTCGGGCTCGATCTCGACCCGGCCACGCCGGTCTCTCAGCTCAGCGTCGCCAAGATGCAGCTCGTCGAGATCGCCAAGGCGCTGTCCCTGCGCTCGCGCGTGCTGCTGCTCGACGAGCCGACCGCCTCGCTCACGCCTCATGAGACCGTCGCCCTGTTCGCGTTGCTCAAGAAGCTCAGGGACGAGGGCGTCAGCATGCTCTTCGTCAGCCACAAGCTGGAGGAGGTGCAGGAGATCTGCGACCAGGTCACCGTGCTCCGGGACGGACACAATGCCTGTGACAGCCGCTCGATGGAGGGGCTCGGCCGCCAGGACCTCGTGCGCCTGATGATCGGGCGCAGCGAGCAGATCCCGGACTGGAAGCCGCGCGACCATGCTGGGGCACCGCCCGTTCTGCAGCTCGAAAAGGTGGCTACGCCCTTCGGCCATCGCGACATCGATCTCAACGTGCGCCGCGGCGAGATCGTCGGGCTCTATGGCCTGGTCGGGGCAGGGCGCACCGAGCTCGCCAAGTCGATCATGGGGCTGCAGCCGGCGACGTCGGGCACCATCCGGCTCGACGGCAAGGAGGTGGCCATCACCAGTGTCGGTGATGCCATCCACACCCATCGGCTCGGCTATGTCAGCGAGGACCGCAAGCAGGAGGGGCTCATCCTCCTGCATTCAGTGCTGGACAATGCCGGCATCGCCATCTGGCGCAAGCTCGCCGGTTTCGGCGGCCTGCTCACCGATCGCGCCGTGCGCAAGGCGACCGAACCCTATATCCGCAAGCTGGAGGTGCGAACGCCTTCCCTGGGGCAGCTCGTCGGCAATCTCTCCGGCGGCAACCAGCAGAAGATCAGCGTGGCCAAGTGGCTGGCGGCCGGTGTGAAGCTCCTGATCATCGACGAGCCTTCGGTTGGAATCGACATCAAGACCAAGGCCTATCTGCATGAATTGATTCGCGAACTGTCGGATGCCGGCACTTCGATCCTGCTCATCACCTCCGACATGCCGGAGATGATCGCCCTGGCCGACCGCATCGTGGTGATGAACGGCTACCGTGTGGCCGGAGACCTGCACAACAGCCGCGACTACGGCGCCATGAGCGAAGGCATCATGAACCTGATCCATAAGATCGATGCGGCGTGAAGGCCGGTTTGGCGTCGATGCCACCGGTCGGCACCGATAGCTGGTAATATGTCCGCCGGCTTGCCGTCGCCGCTTGCCCGACTTGGTTGATTGCCGCAACAAACTGGCGATAATGTCGGATGAATACGCGCCGGCTCTTCGGCGACGTCAGCCCGAACCCGGAGGAACCCATGCGCGCCCTTGTCCTTGAACGCCAGCACGAATTGTCGCTGCGCGAGATCGATCTCCCGCTCGAAGTCGGCCCGACCGATGTGAAGATCGCGCTGCACACCGTCGGCGTCTGCGGCAGCGACGTGCACTATTACACCCATGGCCGCATCGGTAATTTCATCGTCAATGCGCCGATGGTGCTGGGCCATGAAGCAGCCGGCACCGTGGTGGAGGTCGGCTCGAAGGTGACGAACCTCAAGGCGGGGGACCGCGTCTGCATGGAGCCCGGCGTCCCGGACCTGAGCTCGCGCGCTTCCAAGCTCGGCATCTACAATGTCGATCCGTCCGTAACCTTCTGGGCCACCCCGCCGGTGCATGGCGTGCTCACGCCCTTCACGGTGCATCCGGCGGCCTTCACCTACAAGCTGCCCGACAATGTCTCCTTCGCCGAAGGCGCGATGGTGGAGCCCTTCGCCGTCGGCATGCAGGCGGCCGCGCGGGCTCGCATCGCGCCCGGCGATGTCGGGGCGGTGATCGGCGCCGGCCCGATCGGCATCATGGTTGCGCTCGCCGCCCTGGCCGGCGGCTGCAGCAAGGTGCTGATTTCCGATTTCAGCAAGGAAAAGCTTGAGATTGCCGGCCGCTATGACGGCATCATTCCTGTCGACCTCACGAAGGAAACCTTTGCCACCGCCATCGCGCGGGAGACCGACGAATGGGGCGCCGACGTGGTGTTCGAGGCGAGCGGCAGCGCCAAGGCCTATAACGGCATCTTCGACCTGGTGCGGCCCGGCGGCGCGCTTGTGCTTGTCGGCTTGCCAGTGGAGCCGGTCAATTTCGACGTCCCCGGCGCCATCGCCAAGGAAGTGCGCATCGAGACGGTGTTCCGCTATGCCAACATCTACGACCGTGCGATTGCGCTGATCGGTTCGGGCAAGGTGGATCTCAAGCCGCTGATCACCGGCACCTATGCCTTCAAGGATTCCATCGCAGCCTTCGAGCGGGCCGCCAGGGCCCTGCCCACGGACGTGAAACTGCAGATCCTGATGGAAGACTGACGGGGCGAAGGACGGGACTATTCGGTCTCGCCATACGCATCTTCCCGAGGCACGAGGCGGCATCCTGCGGTGCCGCATTCCACGTCGAGGATGCGGTGGGAGGTCCCACCGCAATTGGCCTGGAATACCGATGTAGAGTCGCTGTGATAGATCGAAGTGATCTTCGCACCGAGGCAGCCATTGCGTGTCAATACGCCTGCAAGATCACCGTCGCCCGCATTCGCTTGCTTCGAAGCGAGGCCGGCTAGAATACCGGCTATCAAGAGAGTTCTGTGCATTCCAAAAATCCTGCCGTGGTTTCAACGGCCCCCTTCTGGCAAAGGGGGCCGCTCGAATCCGGCGTTATTTCGCCTTTTCGATCTTGGTTACGGTCAGGCGCCCGTTGACGCGGTCGGCCTCGAAGGAAACCTTGTCACCGGACTTGACCGTCTTGAGCATGGCCGGATCGGCCACGGCGAACACCATCGTCATCCCATCCATGTCGAGGTTCTTGATCGGGCCATGCTTGAGGGTGATCTTGCCCTGGGCCTCGTTGATCTTGGTGACCTCGCCACTGACAGGTGCTGTTTGTGCCAGAGCCGAGGTCGCCAAGGCGGAAAAGGCGAGGGTGAAGAGGAATTTGCGCATCAGAGAGCTCCTGTCTTGGTGGTGACGATGATGGTGCCGGTCATGCCGGCTTCGCGATGGCCCGGGATCAGGCAGGAAAAGTCGAACTCGCCGACCTTGGTGAATTTCCAGACCATTTCTCCGGCCTTTTTGGGCTGCAGGCGCCGGGCATTGGGATCGTCATGCTCCATGTCCGGGTTCTTCTGCATTTCCGCGCCGTGCTTGAGGTTTTCGGCCAGCGTGGCCAGCACGATCTCATGGTCGATCTCGCCATTGTTGCGCAGGACGAACTTGATCTGCTCGCCCTGGCGGACCTCGATCCTGCTGGGGATGAACATCATCTTGCCGTCGGCCTCGCGCATGGTGATGGCGATGGTGCGTGCCGGCTTCCTGGCATCGCCCGGCTCGCCATAGGCGCGCGCGCCGCTGTGGCCGGCATCGGCCAAGGCCGGCCCGGCCGCCAAGGCCAGTGCGGCGGCCACAAACAGAGTTCTCGGGAACATCCATGCTCCTTTCATTGGGGGGTCAGTGCTGATCGTGGGTGGAGCGCCGGCCGGGCTTGACCACCCGGACTTCGGCTGTGCTGCCACGGTTCTCGGGAATGGCGGGCGCGTGGAAGGCATTCTTCGACGCGCCGGTCCATTCGTAGGAGACCGTGCCTTCCGGGTGCTTGAACCAGCCCGGATCCTTGTAGTCCCCGGCGGCCAGGCCTTGGCGGACCTTGACCACCGAGAACATGCCGCCCATCTCCACCGCGCCAAACTGGGCAAAACCCGTCATCATTGGCAGGGTGTTATCGGGCAGCGGCATTTCCATCTCGCCCATGTCAGCCATGCCGGCGGAACCCATGGGCATGTAGTCGGGCACGAGCTTGCGGATCTTGGCCGCGATAGCCTTTTTGTCGACGCCGATATAATTGCGGACGTCGTGCCCCATCGGGTTCATGGTGTGGTGCGACTTGTGGCAGTGGATGGCCCAGTCGCCTTCTGCGTCGGCGGTGAAGTCGAAGGCGCGCATCTGCCCGACGGCGCAATCGATGGTCACCTCCGGCCAGGCGGACGCTTCCGGTACCCAGCCGCCATCCGTGCACGAGACCTTGAAGTCGTAGCCATGCATATGGATGGGGTGGTTGGTCATGGTGAGATTGCCGAAGCGCACCCTGACCTTGTCGCCCTTGCCGCAGACCAGCGGGTCGATGCCCGGAAAAGCCCGGCTGTTCCAGGTCCACAGATTGAAGTCCGTCATCTCCGCCACCTTGGGCACATAGGAGCCCGGCTCGATGTCGTAGGCGTTGATGAGGAAGACGAAATCGCGGTCGACGCGCCGGAAGGCAGGATCGCGCGGGTGCACGACGAAGAAGCCCATCATGCCCATCGCCATCTGCACCATCTCGTCGGCATGCGGGTGGTACATGAAGGTGCCGCTCTTGCGCAGCTCGAATTCGTAGACGAAGGTCTTGCCGGGCTTGATGTGCGGCTGGGTCAGCCCTCCGACCCCATCCATGCCGTTGGGCAGCAACTGTCCGTGCCAATGGATGGTGGTATGCTCCGGCAGCTTGTTGGTGACGAAGATGCGCACCTTGTCGCCCTCGACCGCCTCGATGGTGGGGCCGGGGGACTGGCCATTATAGCCCCACAGATGGGCGACCATGCCGGGGGCGATCTCGCGCACTACCGGCTCGGCGACCAGATGGAATTCCTTCCAGTCGCCGTTCTGGCGCCAGGGCAGTGTCCAGCCATTGAGCGTGACCACGGGGTTGTAGTCCACGCCTGTGGCCGGCACGAGCGGGGGCTGCATGCCGGCTTCCTTCATGGTGGGCGCTTCGGGGATGGCGGCCGCCTGGGCGCGGCCGGAGATGGCGCCGGCGCCGATCAGGGCCGCGGCGCCGAGGAGGGAACGGCGGGATACCGTCATGATGTCAGCTCCTGTGATCAATGCGCGGCGCCGGCCGCGGGGGCGGCGGCCATGGCGGTTTCCCCGCCCGATGACGGGGCCGAGCCGCCGCCGATGAGGGCAGCCTGGAAATCCACGCCGGCGATGAGGAAGTCGCGCTGGGCGCCGATCGCCGCCACGCTGACGTCGAGGCTTTCGCGCGTGGTGGTGAGCAGGTCGAAGACGTCGATCAGCATGCCGCTATATTCGAGCACGGCCTGTTCGTTGATGGTCTTGCGCAAGGGCAGGATGCGGGCGCGATATTGGCGCCAGATCTCGTGCCGGCCGCGATAGGTGAGGAAAGCGGCCCTCGCCTCGGAGCGCACGGTGACGGCCTTGTCCACCAGGCGGTTGACCGACTGCATATAGGTCTCTCGCGCACGCCTTACGCCGGTTTCGCCGAGATCGAAGAGCGGGATCTGCACTTCGAGCTCGAAGCCGCGCGGATAGTCGCGCTTCTTCACGCCGTCCTCGCTGGCGCGGGTGTAGTTGGCCAGGCCCGTGAGATCGAGCAGGGAGACATAGCGGCTCGCCTGGGTCAGGCCGAGCTCGGCAGTCATGGCGTCGAGATCGAGCCGGGCGGCGATCAGGTCGACGCGCTTGCGAACGGCCTGCGCCTCGATTTCGGTCGAGGAGGGCAGCTTTCCGGGCGTGGCCGGCAGAGTGCCCGGCAATTTAGTGTCGGTCTCGTTGCCCCACAGGCCGAGCTGGCGGATCAGGGCCTCGCGCTCGGTGCCGGCCTGGAGCCTGGCTTCGGCGAGGCGGTTCGACACTTCGGCGTAGAAGGAGGCCGACCGCGCCTGGTCGAGCTTGGTGGCGGCGCCGGTCTCGCCGAGCTTGCGTGAAAGATCGCCGGCGGCTTCGGCCGAAAGCCGGGCCTTCTGCAGCAGGCCGACGGTCTGGCGGGCCGCCACTGCGCGGTAATAGGCCTTTCGCGTATCGGCGGCGAGGCGGAAGGTCGCCTCGATGGCCCGGTAGCGCGCCGCCTCGAACTGGGTCTTGGCGATGTCGCGGCGTGCCGGCAGGGTCAGCAAGGAGAGGACGCTCGCCACCAGCCGGCGCTCGATGTCGAGCTCGCCGCCGGCCACCACGCGCTCGAGCTGGAAGGTCGGGCTCGGCGGCAGGCTCGCCGCGACATAGGCTGCCTCGGAAATGCCGAGCGTGTTGTATTCGGCCTGCAGGCCGCGATTGTTGAGGAGCGCGATCTGCACGGCGCGATCTGATGTCAGCGGCCTAGCGAGCAGGGCTGATACACGTGCCTTGGCCTGCGCGGCCTCGGCCGGCGAGGTGATCTTGACGGCATCCTTGCGGAGTTCGGTCGCGATGCGTCCCTTGACCGGCGTCATGCCGCCATCGGGCGTGAAGCTGGCGCAGCCCGCCAGGGTGAGGGCGAGGGAAGTCAGCATCGCCAGCCGCCGTGGTCGCGTGACGGGATGGCGTAAAAACCGGGACATCATGGCTCCTTCCGCCGGGGGGCAACGCCGTCGTTCCGTTCCACCCAGGGTTTGGGATCGACCGGGCGGAAATCCACGATCCCCGCGGTGACGGGCGTGTATCGCAGGTGCGGGACCGGTGCAGTGGGATTGGTCGGGTCAGGACCGACGGCGAGCCTGGGGGGCGCCGCGCAAGCGGACAGGACGACGGCGAGAACCGTCGGGATGGCGATTTTCATGAAATTTCTCGGACAGCGGCGTCGGGCCGCCTTCAGGGCAGCCGCGGGCGCAGCGATTTGGGGGACAAGGCGAAATGCGGCGCGTCAAACGCTCCGCACGGCGACCTCTCGGCTGTGTCCAGTCAGTCCTGGCCCAGCTCCCTCCCCGTGGCGCTTGGCGCCTGCCTGAGGATGGAAGGGGAAATCAGCCGACGGTCGCGTCGACCTGCCTGGGAGGGCGGTCGAGCAAGGACAGCATCGACATCGGCAATCCCGGCGCCACGATCGTGCGCCTGATGGCAATGATGAAGGTGCGCGCATTCAACGAGGAAACGCCAGTCTCCATGGCGACATGGCAGGCCAAGGCGCAACAGGTGGAAGCAGCTTCCCCTTCATGAGTCTCACCGCCGCATGGCGGAGCCTGGTGGCAGGACATTCCTTCCAAGGCTACGTCCCCGCCATGATCAGGCGCATCTGCGTTCTTGCCCGCATGATGGCTCATGGCCTGATCGCCGGCCATCCGTGTGCTCGCCATGGCCCAGCCGACACTGGTCACCGCGAACAGCAGCGCGAGCAGCAGGCACAGGACGGGGCGAACATTTCGAATCATGCTGGATTTGTATGAAGCTTGCCACGTGGGAAGGACAAGTCCCATTTCGAGAGCCGGGGCAACGCCGACTGCCTTCCGAGCCTTTGCAGCATGGATGGCCTCATGCCGGGCATTCGCGCGGTTTTTCCGCGTCCTTGAACAAATGTGGAGCCAGCTTCAGGGCGGCGAAGACGCCGGGCAGGGCGATCAGGATGGCCAAGATGAAAACAGCCAGCATGGCCTGCTGCAATTGCGGACCTGTAGTTGCCGAGCCGGCGCCATTGGCGTTGGCGACGAAGCCGAGCACGGCGGCCCCGATGGCATAGGCGGCCGACTGGAGAGTGGGCAGCAGCGCGGAGGTGCGGTTGCGCTCCTCCGCCGGTGAGGCCTCCATCAGGCCCTGGCTGAGATAGCCCCAGCTTGCGCCGAAACCCGCCCCAATCAAGACCTGGCCGCCGATGAGCAGTACGATGTCGGTGCGCCAGAGCGCGAAAATGATGGCGATGAGGCCCAGCACCAGGAACAACGGTCCCAGACAGATCAGCCGGCGGCGGGTCTGCTGCGAGGCCACGCTGGCCACCGCGATGGCGACGAGGCTCCAGCACACGGCCATTACCGCGTTGAGCGCGCCCGCCAGGGTGGCGCCATAGCCCCATAGATGCTGGATCAGGTAGACGAGATAGACCGAGGCGGCGGAATGCGCCATCGGCATCAGGAAGACGATCCACAGGCCGAGGCCGATCGGCTTGCCGAGCCGAAAGGCGTCCTTCGGGAACAGACGCGCCGGCGAGCGCCTGTCGCTGTAGACGGCGCCGACATAGAGCAGCGCTGCGAGGATGAGCAGCAGGACTGCGGCACCGGTGCCGCCGGCAACGTCGGCGATCATGACTGCTGCCATGCCGGCTCCAATGGCACCGAGCTGGACGAGAGGAAGCGCGGCCGCGTCCTGCCGGGCTGTATGCGGTACCACTTTGAGGACCAGGGCGATGAAGATCAGCGACAGCGGCACATTGACCAGGAAGGCGGCCCGCCAGGACACGGTCTCGCTGATGATGCCGGCGACGGCCGGGCCGCCGAAGGCCGCTGCTGCCCAGACCATCGCCTCGGCGCCGAACACCTTGGGTACCAGGCGCGAGGGAAAGATTTCCGGGATCAGGGCATAGCAGACCGCGGCGATCAGGCCTTCGCCGAAGCCCTGCAAGGCACGGCCGACCAGCAGCACGGCCATGGCGGGGGCCAGGCCCGCGATCAGGGTGCCGGCCGTAAACAGCAGGGCTGCTCCGATCAGCGCGGCCCGGGCCCCATGGCGCGCCTTGACCAACGCCGCGATCGAGCCGCCGAGGATGGCGAAGATCAGATAGAGGCTGACGGACCAGGCGATCAGCGAAGCGCCGCCGAGCTCATCGATCGCCGAGGGCAGGGCGGTCGAGACCAGGAAGCTGTTGAAGGCGAACAGGGCCACGCCAAGGCAGAGCGTGGCTGTCGCACCGGCATAGCGGCCGACGGCAATCTCGCGCCAATGGGCTTGGGTTTCCGTGCTGATTTGCGCGTCCATCTTCGGCTCCAACTCGCGACATCCAGTTCGTACGATGTCCGGTGCCATTCCGGCATCCGACATTGTTTGGCCTACAACCTCTACTTAAGTTAAGGTCAAGCGGTTTCGCGATGGTCGCGAGTTTTCCTCGATAGGCTTTGATGGAGGCGGTCCATGGCTGAACTGAGCGTCGGCGATCTCGCTCATCGCAGCGGCGTGTCGGTAACGGCGCTGCATTTCTACGAGCGCAAGGGACTGATCCGCAGCCGGCGCAGCCAGGGCAATCAGCGGCGCTACGATCGGGCCGTGCTGCGCCGCGTCGCCCTGATCAAGGTGGCACAGGAGCTCGGCTTCTCGCTGGCGGAGATCGGGACACGCCTCGCCGAGCTTCCGGACGATCGTCCGCCCTCCCGCGGCGATTGGGAAATGCTCGCCACGCATTGGGCCGACGAACTCGACCACCGCATCGCCCTGATGCAGAACCTGCGCAACGAGCTGACCGGTTGCATCGGCTGCGGCTGCCTGTCGATGGAGCGCTGCACCCTGCTCAATACCGATGACCGGCTTGCCGGCGCAGGAAACGGCCCTGTGAGGCTGATGCAGGAGGCTGAGGCGTAGCCGGTCTCAGCTCGCCGCCTCGAACGGCAGGTTGATCTGCCAGGAGACGCCGAACCGGTCGGCGGCCCAGCCGAACCGGCGGCTGAATCCATAATCGTCGAGGGCCATGAAGACGGTGCCGTCCTGGGACAGGGCCGTGAAGAGGCGATCGAGCTCCTCATTCGTTTCGCAATCAATGAAGAACGAAAAGGACGGCGTGAAGGTGAAGTTGTGCTGCACGGGGCTGTCGATGCACATCACGCTCTGGCCGGCGATGCTGAAGCGTGCCTTCTTGATCGAGCCCGGCAGCCCCATCTCGCCGGCGCCATAACGCTCGACGTCGAGGATCTCGCCGTCGGGAAACAGTGAAACATAGAGGTTCATGGCGGCATCCGCTTGGCCTTTTCCCTGGAACATCAGGAAAGGCTGGACCGTCAGTTTCATCGGCATTTCCTCCAAAAGGAGCGATCCTCGTCATTTCAGCGCCTGTTTGGCGCCAGCTGGTACTTCCTTCCACGGTGACGTGGCGAGAATGTGGGCCGATCAGCTCTCCGCGTACAGGGCGCAGGAACCGCGGCGAATCACGCTAAGGCGGTGTGAAGCGCATGGGCCCGCACCGGGCAGGCGTGCAATCGGGACGGATGGCAATGGATGTCGTTGTGATCAGGCAGGGCGGCGAGGCGGACAAGCCGGCGCTGAAGGCGATCCTCAAGGATACGTTCGACAGCACCTGGCGGCCCAACATCACGCCGGCAGCCGTCGAGCGCTATCTGATCTCCGGCGTTGCCGACCGCTTCATCGACGAGCACGGGCTGGAATGCCTGGTTGCCGAGATCGATGGCGAGGTGGCGGGCTTCATTCGCTGGGAAGGCGATTTCATCGATGCCCTGCATGTCCATTCCCGTCATGCCCGCAAGGGACTCGGACAGCGGCTGATGGAAGGAGCGGAGGCCGCGATCGTGGCGGCCGGGTTTGCACAGGTGCGCCTAGAAACCGATACTTTCAACCAAACGAGCCAGGCCTTTTACCACTCGTGCGGTTATCGCGAGGCCGGGCGCTATCCCGATGAGGAATGGCAGAGCGGTCTGACCACCATTCTCTTCGTCAAGCCTTGAGGCCCTGCTGCATGCGGCGGGCGATGAGCGATTGTGCCAGCATGAACAGCGAGACGATGACGAGGTAGTAGATCAGGGCGGCGCAATACCATTCCACGAAGCGGAAGGAGGCGGCGATGGCGTCATTGACCACCGCCATGATCTCGCGCAGCGAAATGACATAGGCAAGCGAGGTCACCTTCAGGAGGTTGATGAATTCGTTGACCAGGGCGGGCAGGGAGACACGCAGGGCCTGCGGTAGGATCACCAGCCTGAAGGCCTGCAGCCGCGAGAGACCGAGAGCGGTTGCGGCCTCCCCCTGTCCGGCGCCGATCGAGCGCAGGGCTCCCTTCATGATCTCGGCCATATAGGCTGATGTGACCAGGGTGAAGGAGATCGCTGCTGCGACGAAGGGCGTGAACCAGCCTGCCTTCAGGAGAAAGGGCATCAGCTGCGGCGAGCCGTTCCACACCAGCAACAGCACCAGGATCAGCGGCGCGGCACGGAACACCCAGACATAGAACTGGGCCGAACCGTTGCGCAAAGGTTTGCGGGAGTTCAGGCAGAGGGCCAGCGGCAAGCAGAGGAAAAAGGAGACAGCGAAGACCATCACCGACAGGATCAGGGCGATGGCGGCGCCCTGCAGCATGGCCGCATTGGTCAGTGCCGTCAGAAGGAGGGCCGGATCGAAGGACATGTCGACGCTGCCGCTCCCGGCTACTTGTCGTAGTCGACGTCGAAGACGGCGGCCTTGAGGCCGTATTTCTGGGCGAGAGCGGTGAAGAAGCCGTCATCGCGCAGCTTCCTCAGGGCGTCGCGCACCACTGCCTGGTCGCCATCCTTGCGACGCATATAGATGCCGTAGGTGAAGTCGGACTGCCAAGTATAGGCGATCTGGAGCGTGTCCCTGGCATCGGCGACGCGGAAGGCACCCTCGGCCTCCTCGGTCAGCGTCGCATCGACCCGTCCCACCATCACCTGCTGATAGGCAGCCTGCTGGGTCGGATAATTGTGGATGGCGACGGGCGGCTTGCCGGTCGTCGCCAGGATCTTGTTCAGCGGATCGAGGCGCTCTTCCTTGTAGTAGGTGCCCGCTTCGAGCGCGACATTCTTGCCGCTGAGGTCGTCAGGCTTGCCGATCTCGCCATTGCCGGCCTTGGTCACCAGCACGGTGGCCGATTTCATGTAGCGCACGCCGTCATAGGTCTTGCGGCGCTCGTCATTGATGTAGATGCCGCTGATGATCATGCCGCAGCGCCCCGAGCCGAGCGTCGGCAGGAGACCCGAGAAATCGGTGACGGTGTAGGTCGTGCTGGCGCCCCAGGCCTTGGCCAGCGCTTCGGCGATCTCGATGTCGATGCCGACGGGTGTCAGGTCACCGGGCAAGCGCTTGTAGCTCAAAGGCGGAAACGCCGCGGTGGTGCAGACATTGATCGATCCGTCCGAAACGAAGCTCGGCTGCTGCGCGAGGGCCGTGGTGCTGACGAGCGTCGCCAGTGCGACCGGAATCAGGAATTTCGCCGCCATGATCAGTTCCCCTGCATGTTCTGGATGCGTCCGACGATCCCGCCATAGGTTTCCGTATCGAAGGCGGGGAGGATGAGCGGATCGACATGCCCGTCACGGCGTGCGGTGAGCACATATTGCATCATCGCTTCGTTACTGGGCATCTCGAAGATCTGCACGAAGTCATAGGCGCCGAGCACGGCGTAGAAATCGATGGAGCGGCCACCGAGTGCGGCGACCCGCTCTTCGCTGACCCGCCGTCGTGCAGCGCTGTCGGCGAGTTCCGCCAGTCCCTTGGCTGTCAGGCGCATCAGCGAGACATAGCGCTGGGGAGCGCCGCGATCCTGCTTCACACGCCGGCCCTCGGCAGCTTGGCAAGGCCGGCGAGCACGGCAGCTGCATCGCTCAAGGCGCCGAAGATGCCGTTCTCCACGGTCACCATGTGCAGCGCGGCTTCATGGGCGCGCTGGTCGCCGCTGGCGCAGGCATCCGAGATGGTCAGGCACTGGAAATTGCGGTCGCAGGCCTCGCGAAGGGTGGTGTGGACGCACACGTCGGTGGTGCAGCCCGAGAAGAGCAAATGGGTGATGCCTTGGGCCCTCAGCACATGCTCGAAATCGGTGTAGGTGAAGGCGCCGTTGCAGGTCTTGTCGACGACGATGTCCTCGGGGCGTACCTCGATATCGGAGACGATCGCGAAGCCAGGGCTCGATCGCAGCAGTACTTGCGTGCCGTCGAGGCCGGCGCGCGTGCGACGCCATTTCTCGTAGGGCGTCATGTCGGCCATGTCGCCGCGATAGCCCTGGCGGGTGTGGATGATGCGGATGCCGACGGCGCGTGCGGCGTCGATCAGCCGGTTGACCGTCGGCAGGATCGCCCGGAGCGGGCCGGGGTCGTAGCCCTGCTTGGCGAAATAGCCGGTCGGCGAGAGGAAGTCCTCCTGCAGGTCGATGACAACAAGCGCCGTGCAACGCGGGTCGAGCCTGCCGTCATAGGGATAATCGAATGGTGTCGCCTGGATCATCGGGATGCTTCCTTTCGTCGTCCTGGATAGCACTTGAAATCGTTCTAAAATAACGATTTGTTTTAACCAAAACTGTTCTAATAATCTCACCGATTATCATGTGAGGCGCGATGGCCCGTCCCCTGGTCTATCTGCAATATCTGCCGGCCTTCGAGGCGACGGCCCGGCTGGCCAGCCTTCGCCGCGCGGCGGAAGAGCTCAATCTCAGCCCAAGTGCCGTCTCGCTGCAGCTCAAGAAGCTCGGCGAGGCGACCGGGATCACACTGTTCGAAAAAGCGGGACGCAATATCGCGCTGACGCCGGCCGGCCGAGACTTTGCCCAGGCGGTCGCCGTCAGCCTCGGCCAGCTCGATACGGCAGCGCGCGACTGCCGAAGCCTGGGCACCCCGGCGCAGCAGCAGAATCTGTCATTGTCCCTGCCGACGGCACTCGGAGTTGCCTGGCTGAGCGCGGTGGCGGTAGAATTCGCGGAAAGCCACAACATCGCCAACCTGACCATCAACGAGGCCATCACTGCCGCCGAGGTGGATTGGCAGGCCAGCGACATCGCCATCGTCTACGACAATCCGCCTTTCCCGGGACGACATTGGCGCCTGCTCAGTGAAGTGCGGCTGCGGACGGTATGCTCGCCGATCCTGTTCCCGCGGCTCGACCTGCAGCATCGCGAGCGCAAGCTCAACGGCATCACGCTGCTGCACGAGGATCGCGGCGAGGAATGGGCGCGTTGGGGCGTGGCGGCGCGGGTCAATCTGCAGGGCAGCGCCAGTGTGCGCGTGGCCTCTGTGGCGCAGGCGGTTGCCTCGGCCGTGCAAGGGCAGGGGCTGGCGCTGGTCTCGGACGTGCTCACGCGCAACCTGCTGCGCGAGGGGCGGCTCATCCAGCCCTTCGCCACCTCGATCAACGCGGCGGCGGCCTATTACATCCTTTGTCCGGTCGACCGGGCGGAAGAGCCGCTCCTGCAGGCGCTGATGGAGCGGCTTGTCGAACGCGTCGGGTCATGACACCCCGGGGCTACATGCGGGCGAGCAGCAGGATCCGGCGGCCCCTTGCATCGAGGAGAAGCAGCTTGTTGCGGGCGGCATCGATGCGCCAGCTGCGGGCGGCCTGAAGGGTTTTGAGGAACTTGCCTTCCTGATCCATGATGGCCGGCGGGCAGGCCATCTGGGTGCTGACGATCTGGCCGAAGCGGATGCGCGAGCCCTTGATCACCGCGCTGCCGCCCATGCCGTTGCAGCCGCCGCGGCCCGAGACTTTGCCGTCGGCAGCGATTTCGAGCACGCTCTGCGCATTGTCGACCACGCCGCGGCCGTTGATATCCTCGGCCAGCCAACGCCCGCTTGGTCCCGATGAGCCGGCCTCGGCTTCCTGCCCGACACGATCGACCCGGATGTCGCCATTGACCGGCTCGCCGGCGGTGACGGCGTGGTGGGTGGTGTTGAGGAACCACAGGCGGCCATTGACGCTGATGCGCGCCTCCAGGGCATAGCGGCCGGTCGGCCTCAGGGCCCTGTCGTCATAGCGCAGGCGATAGGGAATCGGCACCTGCCGGCCGGGCCGGAGCGATGTCCGTACGAGCGTCCTCGCCGGGGCATCCGCCAGGGAGACGTCGACGAGCTTGACCTCGACCACCGCCGAAGGAGGCAGGGCGATGCGTTCGCGATAGCTGACCGTGCCGTTCAAGGTGCGCTGCCTCGCTAGGGCTTCGCTCGCGGGAAGCAGCAGGCCGAGCAGGGCACAGGCTATGGCGAGGGGCCGCCAGCGATTGATCATCGGGTAACTCCTTCAGGGACGAGAGGCACGGCACGGGCCGTATCCAGGCTTCTTTAGCCAGCCTAACAGCTTGATGCGCCGTTCACATCCCTCGGCCTGCGTTCGAAACGGGGAAGCGCAAATGGCCGTGACTCTTCCGCAAAGCGCGATCTTGCAGGGCGCCATATTGGTGTGCCGATCTCCAGATCGGCATTTTTTCGGTGCAGCGTATCATCACCGACTGTGCCGATCAGGAGATCGGCACACCTTGTGTCGCGCCAACTCCTGCAGCCTTGCCTCAGCTATGCAGCCCCGGTGCCTCATGGCCGGTGCGGGCGACATATTCGGTGTAGCCGCCGCCATATTGGTGGATGCCTTCCGGCGTCAGTTCCAGCACGCGGTTGGAGAGCGCGGCGAGGAAGCGCCGGTCATGGGATACGAACAGCATCGAGCCCTCATATTGCGACAGGGCCGCGATGAGCATCTCCTTGGTGGCGAGGTCGAGATGGTTGGTGGGCTCGTCCAGCACCAGGAAGTTCGGCGGATCGTAGAGCATCTTGGCCATCACCAGCCGGGCCTTTTCACCGCCCGACAGGAAGCGGCATTTCTTCTCGATATCGTCGCCCGAAAAACCGAAGCAACCAGCCAGCGTCCGCAACGAGCCCTGGCCAGCCTGCGGAAAGGCATCCTCCAGTGTCTCATAGATGCTGCGATCGCCGTCGAGCACGTCCATGGCATGCTGGGCGAAATAGCCCATCTTGACGCTACCGCCCTGCACGACGGTGCCCTTGTCCGGCTCGGCAGTACCGGCGACGAGCTTGAGCAGGGTGGATTTGCCGGCGCCGTTGATGCCCATCACGCACCAGCGCTCCTTGCGACGGACCTGGAAGGTGAGGCCCTCATAGATGGTGCGATCACCATAGGCCTTGTGCACCTCCTTCAGGCTGACGACATCGTCGCCCGAACGCGGTGCGGGCTGGAATTCGAAGGCGATGCTCTGGCGGCGGCGAGGGGGCTCGATCTTGTCGATCTTCTCCAGCTTCTTCACGCGGCTCTGCACCTGTGCCGCGTGGGAAGCGCGAGCCTTGAAGCGCTCGATGAACTTGATCTCCTTGGCGAGCATTGCCTGCTGGCGCTCGAATTGTGCCTGCTGCTGCTTTTCGTTCAGGGCGCGCTGCTGCTCGTAGAACTCGTAGTCGCCCGAATAGCTGGTCAGCGTGCCGCCATCGATCTCGACCACCTTGGAGACGATCCGGTTCATGAATTCGCGATCATGCGAGGTCATCAGGAGGGCGCCTTCATAGCCCTTGAGGAACTCCTCCAGCCAGATCAGGCTTTCGATGTCGAGATGGTTGCTCGGCTCGTCCAGCAGCATCGCATCGGGCCGCATCAAGAGGATGCGAGCCAGCGCCACGCGCATCTTCCAGCCGCCGGAAAGAGAGCCGACATCGCCGTCCATCATGGTCTCGCTGAAGCTCAGCCCCGCCAGGACCTCGCGGGCGCGGCCTTCCAGCGCGTAGCCGCCCAGTTCCTCGAATCGGCCCTGCACCTCGCCATAGCGCTCGATGATCGCATCCATGTTGTCGGCCTGGTCGGGATCGGCCATGGCGGCCTCGAGTTCCTTCAACTCGGCCGCGACCTCGCTGACCGGACCGGCGCCGTTCATGACCTCGGCGACGGCACTGTGGCCGGCCATCTCGCCGACATCCTGGTTGAAATAGCCGATGGTGACGCCGCGATCGACCGAGACCCGGCCTTCATCGGGCTCCTCCTCGCTGGTCATCATGCGAAACAGCGTAGTCTTGCCGGCGCCGTTCGGGCCGACGAGCCCGACTTTCTCCCCCTTCTGCAGGGTGGCGGAGGCTTCGATGAACAGAATCTGGTTGCCGTTCTGCTTGGAGATGTTTTCGAGGCGGATCATGGTGCGGTCTTTACGAAAGGAACCGGGCTCTTACGCGATATCCTCGGTCGGGGAAAGGCACCTATCGACAGGGCGACAACTCTATACCCCCAACCACTCCAAGCCCCCCGGAAGAAAGCCTGTGGCAAAGTCGACCTGCAGCACGCGACGACGACGTGGTTCGGCAGTTGCTTCGGAAGCGTGTAGAATAGGGGTCGCATAGAGCCAGACATCGCCACGTTCGGCCAAGCAGGCGGCTATACCGCATCGAGCTACCATATCGGCGATATCTGATTCCGCGATTCGTCCGAAACGATGCGAGCCGGGCGCGACAAGCAAGGGCGCGTTGCTGATGGGAACGGCATCGAGATGGATTCGCGCCGTCACCATACCAGCAAGAATCTCGATCGGCGGCGCAACGTGAATGAGGCCGTCCTTAACAGTCCAAGGTCCGAAACCTTGAACCTCGCGGCGTGCGGTCACGACTATGGTGCGATCCTGATGCCAGGGGAGCGACCAATTGGTCATTGCTGTCTTGTCGAACAGCAGCGCACGCACCGGCCTGCAGGTGGCGCCGAGCATCGAGGCGGCTATGCGTCCGATGCTACCGGCGGGCGATAGGATGGAATGCAAGGCCTCGATACCGCGGAGGCGAATTCCAGCTTGCTCGTTGGGGAGTGCCGCGAACGCTTCCTCCAGACAATCAAGGTCGACCTGTGTCGTCGCGCCCACGAACTGCTGGGCACCATCAGGCTCGAAACGCAGCATGCCCGCCTCGACAATAGCACACACACGATCACCAGTACGCATCATGCCGCTATCGCGCCCCGGCGCGTTAAAGACAACCGTTAAGTAACTGACAATGTGAAGGAAAGGAGAGAATGGCGCGCCCGAAAGGATTCGAACCTCTGACCCTCAGATTCGTAGTCTGATGCTCTATCCAGCTGAGCTACGGGCGCGCTGGGAAGCGACCAGCGCTTCCATGGGCGGTCTGATAACCAAGCCAAGCGGGGGATGCAAGCCCCCCCTCGCGCTTTTTTTCACATTAACGAAACAAACCCTCGCCCTGCTCGTCGATCAACTGCTTGCCCTTGGTCAGGGAAAACTGCACGGCATCGTCCAAACTGGCGAAACGATCGGCCCGAATGAACTTGTGGCTCTTGAGTTCGCCGCCGATCTCTTTTTCCACATAGCCGCAGGTCTGATACTGGCCTCCCTCCTTGTAGGGGGCCGGACGCACGGTGAATCCGTTGTATTCCTCGCCGTCGCCCTTGGGGGCGGGCTCACCATCCGATTCGCGTTTGCCTCCGAACAGAGAGGAGAGGGATTTAAGGAAGGAGGCCACGGCAAAGTCCCAGTCTGATTGATCAAGGCCCGCACGATAGCTGCATTGACGCTTGTCGCCAATGGGCGCATGTTCCGCCCGGTTGTGGGAGGACGAGCTTTCGCGCAGGGGCTGCGGGGATTTGCTCCAGCCGGCGTGCTTCACTAGAATTTGCCGGCCGCTACGAGATGCGGCAGCGATTCCTGGGACACAGACATGAACAAGCTCATTCTCGCCGGCATGATCGTGATGGGTGGGTTCTATGCTGGGACAGGTACGGGACAGGCGGCCTCCCGCCCGCAAGGCGAACGCTACGCGGACAATGCCAGGCTCGAATGCATCCTGCCCTGGTACCGCTTCTTTGGTGCCTGCGACGAGGCGATCCAGGATCCGCCCGATGGCAAGAACGGGCATGCCTGGGAGTATCGCAGCCACCGACATCGCGGCTGGCGCCGCTAAAGCGTTACGCCGTAGGCAGGATTTCGGTTTTCAGCAACGACGACCCGCCGGTTGGAATCCTCGAATCTGGCCTCGGTGCCAAGTCCGGGGGCGCCTCTTCGGAGCGCGGGACCGCATTTTTTTCGGCATCGATCTTCATCCGGTGGCCTTGAAATTGCCGCGGGAAGACCAAAATCTAGGAACCCCACAAGACGGCGGGGAGCTGCGGGGATTTCATTTTCAGTTTTGCCGGACAAGGGAGCCGGCATCGGGATTGTCGACGAACCCGGCAGACGGGCGCGTCGGCATGCCTGGTGCCGGCTTTCGCTAACTTATTGATTTTTCACCAGGGTCCATAAAAGGGGCAGCGATGCGTGAAGGTAAGATGATACTAGATAATTTGCGTGGCCGCGATGCCTTCATCGGCACCCTGCTGGCCCTGGGGCTTTCAACGACGGCGCTCGCCCAGAATGCACCGCCTCCCCCGGTTTCCGTCGCCAAGCCGGTAGTGAAGGACGTCGTCGAATATGACGATTTCATCGGCCGTTTCGAAGCGGTAGACCGCGTGGATGTCCGGGCCCGGGTCTCGGGCTATGTCGACAAGATCCATTTCGTCGACGGTGCCATTGTCAAGGCGGGAGACCCGCTCTTCACCATCGACCAGCGCCCCTATCAGGCCGCCCTCGAGGAGGCGCAGGCTGGCGTCGAGGCAGCCAAGGCGCGGGTGGATTTCGCCGCGGGCGACGTCAGCCGGGCCGAGAACCTGCGCAAGTCCGGCAACATCACCGGCCAGATCTATGACGAGCGTACGCAGACCCTGGCGACAGCCAAGGCCGACCTCAATCGTGCTCAGGCAACCCTGAACCGTGCCAAGCTCGACCTGCAATTCACCGAGATCAAGGCGCCGATCGGCGGCCGCATGTCGCGCCGGCTGGTCTCGCTCGGCAATCTCGTCAATGCGAACGAGACGGTCCTCACCAATGTGGTGTCGATGGATCCGATCAATTTCTATTTCGACGTCGACGAGCGCTCCTATCTCGCCTACCAGAAGCTCTCGACCGGGTCGCTGCGTGTTTCCAGCGATGGCAATCTCAACGAGGTTCTGGTCGCCACCTCGAACGAGCGCGAGCCCATCCACAAGGGCCATATGGACTTCACAGACAACCGCCTGGATGCCGCCAGCGGTACCATGCGGGCCCGCGCCGTGTTCGAGAACAAGGACCTGGCCTTGGTGCCCGGCCTGTTCGGCCGCATCCGCATTCTCGGTTCCGACAAATACAAGGGCGTGCTGGTGCCTGAGGACGCGCTCGGTTCCGACCAGGACCGGCGTGTCGTCTATGTCGTCGGTGCCGACAACACGATCGCGCTGAAGCCAGTGCGGGTGGGCTCCCGCGTGGACGGCTACCGCGTCATCCGCGAAGGGCTGAAGGGTGACGAGACCATCGTCGTCAATGGGCTGATGCGGGTGAGACCGGGCATCAAGGTCGATCCCAAGCTGACGACCCTGCCGGCGACCGCCGTCGCAGTCGCCAACTGAGAGATTGGTCCATGCGGTTTGCCCATTTCTTCGTCGACCGGCCGATCTTTGCTTCGGTTCTGGCGGTCGTAATCACCCTTGTCGGCGCCATTGCCTTCATCGGCCTGCCGGTGGCGCAATATCCCGAGATCGCACCGCCCACCATCGTGGTGCGCGCCAGCTATCCCGGCGCCAATGCCCAGACCGTCGCCGCCACCGTGGCCACGCCGCTGGAGCAGCAGATCAACGGCGTGGAGAACATGCTCTACATGTCCTCCTATGCCTCCAATGACGGCGCGATGTCGCTGACCATCACCTTCAAGCTCGGCACCGATCTCGATACCGCGCAGGTGCTGGTGCAGAACCGGGTGGCCATTGCGACGCCCCGTCTGCCCGACGATGTCAGGCGCCTCGGCGTCACTACGCTGAAATCATCGCCCGACCTGATGATGGTCATCCACATGTTTTCGCCGGATGACCGCTACGATCAGCTCTACGTCTCCAACTATGCCCGCAACAATGTGCGCGACGACCTCCTGCGTCTAGACGGCGTCGGCGATCTCACCATCTTCGGCGAGCGCCAATACAGCCTGCGTGTCTGGCTCGATCCGGACAAGCTGGCCAGCTATGGCCTGACCTCGTCCGACGTGGTCAAGGCGATCCAGGCCCAGAACGTGCAGGTTTCCAGCGGCGCCATCGGCCAGGAGCCGACCAGTTCGGGCGGCGCCTTCCAGGTTACCATCAACACGCAGGGGCGCTTCCAGGACGTCGCCCAGTTCCGGCGCGTGATCGTGCGCTCGACCTCCGACGGGCAGCTCGTCCGGGTGCAGGACGTGGCGCGCGTGGAACTCGGCGCCCAGGATTACGTCACCAATTCCTACCTCAACGGCAAGCCGGCGGTGGCGCTGGCGATCTTCCAGCGCCCGAACACCAACGCGCTGCAGGCCGCCGACGAAATCATCAAGAAGATGGAGGAGCTCAAGCAGTCCTTCCCGCCCGGCATAGCCTATTCGATCGTCTACAATCCCACCCAGTTCATCGCGGAATCGGTCAATGCCGTCTACCACACCCTCGGCGAGGCCGTGGTGCTGGTGGTGGTGGTGATCATCATCTTCCTGCAGAGCTGGCGCACGGCGCTGATCCCGGTGATCGCCATCCCGATCTCGCTGATCGGCACCTGTGCGATCATGGCCGTCTTCGGCTTTTCGCTCAACACGCTGACCCTGTTCGGCATGGTGCTGGCGATCGGCATCGTGGTCGACGACGCCATCGTGGTGGTGGAGAATGTCGAGCGCAATATCAGCCTGGGCATGTCGCCGCGTGATGCGGCACATGAAACCATGGACGAGGTCGGTACGGCGGTGATCGCCATCGCCCTGGTGCTGGGCGCGGTCTTCATTCCCACCGCCTTCATTCCCGGCATATCGGGCCAGTTCTATCGGCAGTTCGCGCTGACGATTGCGGTCTCGACTTTCCTTTCCGCCTTCGTCTCACTCACTCTGTCGCCGGCGCTCGCCGCGATCCTGCTCAAGCCGCACAGCCATGAGCCGCCGCGCAATCCCCTGACGAGGCTCGGCAAGAGCCTTGCCGGTGGCTTCAACCGCGGCTTCGACGGCCTGTCCAACGGCTACGCCTCCAGCGTCAACCGTGTCGTCAGGCGCAAGATCATCATGCTGCCGCTTTATGCGGGGTTGCTGGCCGGCACGGTCTGGGCGGTGCAGAAGGTGCCGCAGGGCTTCATACCGACGCTCGACCAGGGTTATGCCATCGTGGTGGTACAGCTGCCGGATGGCGCTGCCCTGTCGCGCACCGACGCCGTCACCCGCCGGGTTTCGGAAATCGCGCGGGCAACGCCTGGTGCGCAGGATGCCGTTGCCTTTGCCGGCTTCTCCGGCGCGACCTTCACCAACGCCACCAATGCGGCCGCGATCTTCGTGCCGTTCAAGCCTTTCGAGGAGCGTCTGAAGGAAGGGCTGACGGCGGACAAGATCATCAAGGACCTGTTCGGCCGCATGCAGGTGATCGAGGAGGCCTTCATCATCGCCATCCCGCCGCCCCCGGTGCGTGGTATCGGCAATGCCGGCGGTTTCAAGCTGCAGGTGCAGGAAAGGCTGGGCTCGGACATCCAGCGCATCCTTGCTTCGACCTACGAGATGATGGGCAAGGCCCGCCAGAATCCGAAATTGTCGGGCGTGTTCACCACCTTCTCGGCCAATTCGCCGCAGCTCTTCCTCAATATCGACCGGCAGAAGGCCGAGATCCTGAACGTGCCGATCACCAACATCTTCGACACGCTGCAGCAGAATCTCGGCACGGCCTATGTCAATGACTTCAATGCGTTTGGGCGCGTCTACCAGGTCCAGGCCCAGGCTGACCAGCGTTTCCGCAACGATCCCGAACAGATCGGAGGCCTGCGCGTGCGCTCGGCATCGGGGGCCCTGGTGCCGCTCGGCACGCTGGTGGAGGTGAAGGAGGTCTCCGGCCCGCAGCTGATCCAGCGCTACAACATGTATCCGTCCGTGCCGCTGCAGGGCAATGCCGGCCCGGGCGTCTCCACGGCCCAGGCCCTGGACGAGATGGAGGCTCTGGCCAAGGCAACCCTGCCGCAGGGCACCAGCTTCCAATGGACGGATCTGGCCTTCCAGGAACGGGCAACCGGCAACACCGCGATCTTCATCTTCGCCCTGTCGGTGCTGTTCGTCTTCCTGGTGCTGGCGGCCCAATATGAAAGCTGGTCTCTGCCGCTCGCCATCATCCTGATCGTGCCGATGGCCGTGCTCTCGGCGCTGCTCGGCGTGATGGCCCGCGGCATGGACAACAACATCCTCACCCAGATCGGCCTGATCGTGCTGGTGGGCCTGGCCGCCAAGAACGCCATCCTGATCGTGGAGTTCGCGCGTGAGGCCGAGGCGCGGGATGGCAAGAGCCCGATCGAGGCGGTGGTGGAGGCCTGTCGCCTGCGCCTGCGCCCGATCCTGATGACGGCCTTCGCCTTCATCCTGGGCGTGGTGCCGCTTCTGATCGCCACCGGTCCCGGCGCTGAAATGCGACAGGCTCTCGGCACCGCCGTGTTCTTCGGCATGCTGGGCGTCACGTTCTTCGGCCTGTTCCTGACGCCGGTGTTCTACGTCACCATGCGGCTGATCGCGCCGGGCAGGAAGAAGAAGGAAGCCAAGCCCGCAGAGGTCGTTCCCGCCGCGGAGTAGCGCCTGTAGCCTTTGGCTTTCGCAGGAAAGAGGGCTTCCCGACCATGGTTGGGAAGCCCTTTTCATTGTCAGACCATGTCGCGTAGGAGGCGCCGAGGCTGGGACCGCGGACGTCCCGTCCGCCCCTTCCTATCCCCAAGCGGGGCGTTTCCAAGAGCGGACGGGACGTCCGCGGTCCCAGCCGCCTGCCGCGCTGGCCGGTCCTCGCAGGCAACCATCGCTCACAAACAAAAAGCCCCCCGTGCCAGGCACGGGGGGCTTTTTGTTTAGAGCCGGCGATCCTGGGAAGGATCAATTGTCGAGGAAGCTCCGCAGCTTGCGCGAGCGGCTCGGATGCTTGAGCTTGCGCAGGGCCTTGGCCTCGATCTGGCGGATGCGTTCGCGCGTCACCGAAAACTGCTGGCCGACTTCCTCTAGCGTGTGGTCGGTGTTCATGCCGATGCCGAAGCGCATGCGCAGCACGCGCTCCTCACGGGCGGTCAGCGAAGCCAGCACGCGTGTGGTGGTTTCGCGCAGATTGGACTGGATCGCCGCGTCGATCGGCAGGATGGCGTTCTTGTCCTCGATGAAGTCGCCGAGATGCGAATCCTCTTCGTCGCCGATCGGGGTTTCCAGGGAGATCGGCTCCTTGGCGATTTTGAGCACCTTGCGCACTTTTTCGAGCGGCATGGCGAGCTTCTCGGCCAGTTCCTCCGGGGTCGGCTCGCGACCGATCTCGTGCAGCATCTGCCTCGACGTGCGCACGATCTTGTTGATCGTCTCGATCATATGCACGGGGATGCGGATAGTGCGGGCCTGGTCGGCGATCGAGCGGGTGATCGCCTGCCGGATCCACCAGGTGGCGTAGGTCGAGAACTTGTAGCCGCGGCGGTACTCGAACTTGTCGACCGCCTTCATCAGGCCGATATTGCCTTCCTGGATCAGGTCGAGGAACTGCAGGCCGCGATTGGTATATTTCTTGGCGATGGAGATGACGAGGCGCAGATTGGCCTCCACCATTTCCTTCTTCGCCTGGCGGGCTTCGCGCTCGCCCTTCTGCACCATATGCACGATCTTGCGGAACTCGGTGATCTCGAGCCCGGTCTCGGTCGCGAGGTTATGGATATCCTCGCGCATCGTCTTGATGGTCTCGAGCTCGTGGGCCACGAACTCCTTCCAGCCCTTGGAACCGAGCTTGGAGACACGCAGGATCCACTTCGGGTCGAGCTCCGAACCCTGGTAGGTCTTCAGGAAGTCCGTCCGGTCGACGCGATAGCTCTCGGCCAGGCGCATCAGGCGGCCTTCATAGCTGATCAGGCGCTTGTTGATGTCGTAGAGCTGCTCGACCAGGGCATCGATGCGGGCCTGGTTGAGCGAGAGGCTCTTGACGTTGACGACGATCTCTTCCTTCAGCTTCTTGTACTTGCGGTCCTGCGAGGGCGAGAGCGAGCGGTTCTGCAACCGGCTCTCGACATTCACGTCCTGCAGGCGGCGCAGCTTCTTGTAGTCGTCGGCGATGCGGTCGAAGGTCTCGAGCACCTTGGGCTTGAGCTCGGCTTCCATGGCCGAGAGCGACACGTTGTTTTCCATGTCGTCTTCGTCCATCTCGCTGTCCATCGGCGGCAAGGCGTCGTCGTCCATCTGCTGCTGTTCGGACTCGCCGCCTTCGGCTTCACCGTCGCCCGCCACCGCTGGCGGGTTCTTGCCGTCCGGGCCGGCATAGGTCGCCTCGAGATCGATGATGTCGCGCAAGAGGATCTTGCCGTCATTGAGCTCGTCGCGCCAGATGATGATGGCCTGGAAGGTGAGGGGGCTTTCGCAGAGCCCCGCGATCATCGCCTCACGGCCGGCCTCGATGCGCTTGGCGATGGCGATTTCGCCTTCGCGCGACAACAACTCCACCGTTCCCATCTCGCGCAGATACATGCGCACGGGATCATCGGTGCGGTCGGTCGGCTCCTTGGCCGTGGTGGTGGAAGCGATCGCGCGCGAAGAGGTAGTGGCCTCGACGAGGTCGCCGCCTTCGGCTTCCTCCTCCTCGGCCTGGGCAGCCTCCTCGTTCTCCTCGTTCTCTTCGTTCTCGACCACATTGATCCCCATTTCGGAGAACATGGCGAGCACGTCCTCGATCTGGTCACCGTCGACCTGATCGGAAGGCAGGACGTTGTTGATCTCTTCATGCGTGACGTAGCCACGCTTCTTGGCGCGCTTGATCAAGGCGCGAACCGCGGCATCCGACAGGTCGAGCAAGGGGCTGTCCTGGCTCGGCGCTTCGGTGTCCGGCGTTTCTTCCTTGTCAGCTTCCTTTTTCGCCATCGTTGCTTTCCCTCACTCGCTCAAGCAGGATTTCGCAGCTCGCCCGCCGGGTAGAGCTCCGAAATCCCGCACCACGTCCCTGCCGGGCCGAACCCGGCGACTGCCAATTCTCCCGGACCACAGATTTCGGCCCGCAAGCACTGGCGCATCCGTGCACCCTGTGCCAAACCCGATACGGAAATTCTCAGATTCGCCCGCTGGCTCGCCCGAGTAATTCCGAACAACTTCAAGGCCTTGGTGCATGGTCTTGGCCTCGAGTGGAAGCTCCAGCCCAAAACCCTGCACCCAGCGGGGGATTCCCGCCAATGGCAACCGTTTGCCAACACCAAAAAGGGCAGCATCCGGTACCCGGAGCCACCCGACTTGTCGCAGCCTTGCTCCAGCGCCCCGGAAAAGACCTTCGATTCGCCCATGCAACGCCTTGCAGCAACTGCCAGAATCGAAATCCAGTTCCAGGAACTGGCGCTATCACTACCGGGGCAATGGCTAATCCGCCGTTAACCCTGATAGCTCCTACACGGCCCGCGAAGTCCGCCCGGACGAAGCTCCAAACCCCTCGATCGTCGCCTCGGTTCCTTCCATCGCGGCGATCTGTGCCTTGATATCGGTGAGCCGAGCCCAATTCTCTTCGGTGAAGTCCTGATCCATGGCCGCCTGAGCAAGCCGGAGTTCCTTATGTAGCGTACGATTCTTATGATGCAAGGCCACTGCATGCACGAATCCGTCCCGAACGTCGGGAAACGCGGCGTCCCGTCGCACCCAAAAGTGGGTTGGGCCGCTCAAAGCGACGATATGGGCGAGCAAACGCTCAAATCCCTGCATCATTAGTTCGGCCTCGACCGCAACTGATTCGCGCAGGCCATGCGCCACGCAGTCGACCAGCGCCTGGCGCAGCCGGCTCGCCTCGACATTCTCGAATTCGAGCCCTGCCAGCATCTCGCAATGATCGTCGAGCAAATAGGGATGGGCCACCACGACGGCCAGGATGAGGGCCTCGCGGGCAGGAATGCTGCCATGGCCGCCGCGCATGCGCGCGCTTTCCCTCACTGCGGGAGTCACCAGATGCGTGGACTGCGATGTTTCGCGCCGGCCGCCACCCTGGCGCCAGGCCCGTTGCGGGCCGCCTGCAAAGCCAGGCTGGGCCGCCCGGGCCGGGGCAAAGAAGTTGCGCAGGCGGTTGTCCATGTCCGCGCGATAATGCTTGCGCACCGTCTCGTCGCGGATCGGCGCTAGCGCATCCATCAGCTTGCGCTCGAGCGCGGCCCGCCGTTCCGGCGTCGAAAAGTCAGCGCTCTGGGTCTCCCTCTCCCAGAGAATGTCGGACAGGGGGAGGGCACCTTGCAGGACTTCCGAAACGGCCGTGGCACCGGAACTGCGCACCAGTTCGTCCGGATCCTGCCCGCCCGGCAGCAGCGCGAATTTCAAGGTCTTGCCGGGTCCGATCTGCGGCAACGCCACGTCGACGGCTCGATAGGCGGCGCGCCTTCCGGCCTTGTCGCCGTCGAAGCACAGCACCGGCTCCTCGCTCATGCGCCAGAGCAGGTTGAGCTGGTCTTCGGTGAGGGCCGTGCCGAGCGGGGCGACCGTATGCCCGAAACCCGCCACGCTCATCATGATGACGTCGACATAGCCTTCCACCGCGATGACGCCACCCTTCTCATGGGCGGCCTTGCGAGCGCGGTGATGGTTGTAGAGGCAGGCGCCCTTGTGGAAGAGGGAGGTCTCGGGCGAATTGAGATATTTGGCGGATGCCTCCTTGTCCATGGCGCGGCCGCCGAAGGCGATCACCTTGCCCCGCACGTCATGGATCGGGAACATGATGCGGTCGCGGAAGCGATCATAGGGGACCTGGATGTCCTCGCCATGGATGAGAAGGCCCGCTTCGATCATGGCGTCGCGGTCGACGCCCTTGCCGGCGAGATGGTCGCGCAGCGCGAATTTCTCGTTCGGCGAATAGCCGATGCCGAATTCGGCCTGGATCGCCGGCGTCAGCCCGCGATCGGCGAGATAGCCACGGGCGGCTGCGCCTTCCCGCGCCTGCAGGCGAGACTGGAAGAAGGTGGCGGCCAGATCCATCACCTCGTGCAGCGAGGCGCGCTGTTCCTCGCGGCGGACATCCTCCACCGTCATCTTGGGCAGGGTGACGCCGGCATCGTTGGCGCAACGCTCCACCGCTTCGGGAAAGGAAATGCCCTCGACCTCGCTCAGGAAGCGGAAAATGTCGCCATGCTTGCCCGAGGAGAAGCAGTGATAGAAGCCCTTCTGGTCGTTGACATAGAAGGAGGGCGTCTTCTCGGCATTGAAGGGCGAGAGGCCGCGCCATTCTCGGCCCTGCTTCTTGAGCTTGACGCGTCTGCCCACCACCTCGGACACGGGTAGCCGGGCGCGGATCTCGTCGAGCAGGGAAGGCGGGTATTTCATGGGCTCTTATGTGAGGACGATGGCTATCGACGCAAGAGCCCCCAGTCTAGCACGGAGGAGTGAGTCGAATCTTTCCCCGTTGTCCTCTGGCTAGCCTTGCGGGAGGTCGCGGGAGTTGCTTATTGCCGCCGCTGGTCCGGACGACGCTGGCCCCGCTCACAAAAGCAGCCATTTTCTGTGATGCCATACTTTTCACACCTGCCGGGGGCAGCATTGACCGCAGTGACGAACTTTATCGAAGGGATCGGTGCCATTGGGCAGATCATCGGCGCCATCGTCTTCCTGGGCGTGCTGTTCCGCGGAGGGATCTCCTTCATTCGTAATCGGTGTGGCTTCTGTCATCCTACGGACTTTCTCTGATGCCACCCGGCAGGCCAGAACCACTGTTCAGCTCATGGCCTTTCCGGACGTCCTGGGCACGAGGATGCGTTCGCGCGGTGCCACCATCAGGAAGTCCTTGGCCTTCTGGTAGTTGGTCGTCTCCGTCCTGAACCAGCTCTGGGCATAGGATGGGGCGCCGGGGATATTGGCCTGCTGCAGCACCAGGCGGGTTTCGGGCTGAGGGGTCTGCAGATTGACGGCGGCGCGATGCACGCAGTCGGTGGCGCGGCCCGCGCCTGGATGCCAGCGATAGAGATTCTGGCACCAGACGTCGACGAGCAGGACGCGGGTGCCGTTGCGGGCTTCCTCACCCATGCATTGCCACTGAACATTGAGGGCACCGGTGGCGTATTGCCAGTCGATGTTCTGGAAATAGAACTGCTTGACGGCAACGGAGCCCGTCAGGCCCACGCTGCCCTGTTTCCGGGTCTCGGCGGTCGTGATGCTGGCATTGACTTCGCGAAAGATGCAGCCGCGCACGCCCGGATCTTCGTCCAGCAAAGTCCGGACGGAGAATTGTATCGGGGTACCCGAGCCCTGCAGGTAGTGGTCGAGATATTGCTGTGCCCGGCCACCGGGGCGCATCTTCTGTTCTTTCGCCAAGGTCATGATCTTGAGGTCAGACCAGGTTTCATTATGGCCGGTCAGCTTGCCGCGGAGACGAACGCTGCTGCAGGCCATGTCTATCGCGGTTTTGGAGTTCGAGGTCTCTGAGGAGGTTTCGGACATCAAGCTGACTCTTTTAAGCTGACGTTGAGATCGAATTCAGCCGGGAATTTTACAATTGCAGCAATGAAGCAATCCCTTGCGGCATCTGCAAGTAGGATGATGTCCTAGTCTAACAGCCGCTGTCCAGAGTCAGCAAAGTAAAAGGACCCAGCTCGCGCCGGGCCCTCCTTACAAAGTCGAACGTGAGAGGCTGGATCAGAAGGTACGCTTGATGCGTACGCCGCCGGTCCAGAAATTGGACTTGGCGTCGGCCACTCGCGAAACGGTGTTAGGGGCGGTTCCCGTCGTCCACACCGTATTGTCGATGTCCTGATGGGTATAGGTGACTTCACCCGTGACCGTCAGGCCCTTGACGATGGTGTAGGTCAGGTTGCCCGTCAGCGAATATTCCTTGGCGCCGAGGTCGCCGCCAAGAGCGCTGAACTTGTCATAGGTCGTATCGATGTAGCCGCCGACGAGGTTGAAACCCCATTGCGGCGTGAAGTTGCCGCCGAGTTCGGCCGTCACCGACCAGCCCTTGCCGCCGTCGAAGCCACCATTCGAATTGATGAAGTAGTCCTGGCCCTTGAGCTTGGTCGAGGAGATGCCGAGATAATCCAGCGCACCGTCGGCATACTGGCCTTCGATCACCAGGTGCCCCTTGTCGAGGGCCGGGATATTAAGCAGCAAGCTGGCGCCAACCGCATAGCCCCACTTGTTCTCGCGCGGGATGTAGTTGGCATTCGTGGGGAGGACCGGCACGCCATTCGCGTCGAGAGCCGTCGCCGAGCGATATTGATGTGCGGCAGCCTGGACGGCGATCGAACCCCAATCCTGCTTGAAGCGAACCTGGCCGACCACGTCGGGAACCTGCTGCCCGCCCTGCATGGCCCGGAACGCATTTTGGCGATGGTCACGGCCGTCTTCGATCGACAGCGTAGCCGAGAAACCACCACCGAAATCGGCGGTATAAGCCAGCAAATTTACGACGTTCGACTGGGCATAATAGGCGCCCCAGACCGTGTTGCCGTATTCGAAATCATAAAAGCCGAAGTAGGAATGAGCGTAACCGGCTGTCAGACCGCCAAACTGCAGATAGGCGTATTTGATCGAGAAGGTGTTGCCGGAGGTGTCGCTGTTGACGTTCCAGTTGCTCGGGATCGGACGACTGTTCGCGCGGAGCTGGAAGAAGGAACGAAGCAGGCCGTACTCAGTCTGTGTGCGCGCATCGAAGGAGATACGAGCCTCGGTGTTGAAGGCACTGCTGTGATTGTTGCGAGTCTGCTTGTAGCCGTTCTCCGCGGTCCGGCTATCGCCGCTCTGATTGTACCCGCGATAGTCGGCGCGGATTTCGCCGGCGATCTTGAGGCAGGTATCGCTGCCGGGAATGTAGAAGAAGCCGGGGCCGAAGGCGGAGCAGACCTTCACATATTCGACGGCTTCCCCCTTGGTCATGGGGAGGTCGGCGGCCTGGGCGGTGGCAAGGGCGGCAAGACTGGCCGCGGCGCCGAGGAGGAGAGATTTCATCGTCATCTGAAGGCTCACTGAGCAAATTGGATTGAGTGCATCGGGCTGGTTCGTTCCGGCACAGGGCTCGACCAATTCGCTTGAAAGGCGAAATCATGGCCGGGCACCCGCCGAACGGGAACCGAGGTGTCTTTGCGAAATGTTCGATGGATTCACAATTGAAAATACAACTTTTGATTGATGTGACGTATTTATAACCAGGCCGTGTCTCTAAAAAGCCACATATAGATTTATGACAATTTTATGAAATACTTATAATTTAGAATATATATTTGTAATATACAGATATATTCATATTTAATATTGATTTCATTAGAGATAATTCTAGGTAATCACGTAAAAATCTGAGGATTGGAGAGCCGTTCTGCCCTGATCTGCAGCGGTCCGGCATTCTTCTAGACAGGATGCGTTCTTGACATGCACGCATCCGTGGCGTCGCGATGCTGAAAATCGTCCATGGGTTGTATTTCGCAGCCCCTGGTTGGCGGCGCTGGCCTTCAGCATGGTCTATCCCACCATTTCGGCGGCAACCTCTTTGAAAATTCCCCGTAGCCAGGCGAGCAGGCGATCATGCTTGCGGGATGCGTGCCAGACCATGGTGACCCTCAGATCGGCTGGCTCGATCGGGGGCTCGAGCAGAACAAGATCGAAAGCTTCTGCAAATTGCCGGGCGAAGGCGCGGGAGAGCATGGTCACCATGTCGGTACGGGCAACAGCCAGGAGCGCCGAGGTGAAATGCGGCGTCGTCAGGCCGATACGCCGGTCCAGCCCCGCCGCTGCCAGCGCCGCATCCGCCTCCGTGCTGCCGTCGCCGAAGACCGAAACGGTGACATGGGTGAGGGCAGCATAAGCGGTTAGGCTGAGCGGCCCGTTCCGAGTTGCCGGATGATCGCGCCGCATGATCAGGGCGAGGCGATCATCCATCAGCATCTCGCTGTGGGTTCCGGCCGCGAGCGGGTAATTGGCCAAGGCGAAGGTCATATCGATGTCACCGCTTTGCAGGCGATGGGCGATATCCGTTCCGATCGGCACAGTCCGCAGGTCGATATAAGGAGCTTCCTGGAGCAACCGGGCCATCACACCGGGAAAGAGCAGGGTCGTCAGCGAATCGACCGCCGCGATTCGAAGCGTGCGGCGCTCGATGGAAGGATCGAAAAGCGGTTCGGCGACGAGGGCGCGGATATCGGCCAGGACCTCCTGTACTTGCGGCGCCAAGGCTTCGGCACGTGCCGTCAGCACCATGCCCGAGCCTGAGCGCAGCATCAGTTCATCGTCGAACAGATGGCGCAGGCGATCGAGCGCTCGGCTCATCGCCGGCTGGCTGAGCCCGATCTCGCGCGCCGCACGGCTGACGCTGCGCTGGGAGAGCAGGGCGCCGAGTGCCGTCAGCAGGTTGAGATCGATCGCTTTCAAATGCATGTCACGCATATATTGGATATAAAGCATGCATTGGAATTATGGTATGGCCATTGCTAGCGTTTTCTCATCAAGGAGAACGCACCATGTCTGCCAAGATCATGATCCTGGGTTACGGGCCCATCGGCCGCGCCATCGCACGGCAGCTTTCGGATGCAGGCCGAGAGGTGCTTGTCGCCCAGCGACGCGAACCAGCCAACCTGCCGTCCGGCACGCGGTTCCGTGCCTGCGATGCTCTCGATCGAGCCGGCCTGACGGCTGCGCTGCAGGGGCACGACGTGCTGATCTGCACCATCGGCCTCGCCTATGACGCGGCTATCTGGGAAAGGGACTGGCCCCGGCTGATGACCAATATGCTGGCAGCCTGCGAGGCGAACGGGGCGCGTCTGGTGTTTGTCGACGACCTCTATATGCACGGTCCGCAACGTGGGCCGCTTCACGAGAACACGCCCCTCGATGCGCCCGGTCGCAAGGGCAGGGTACGGGCTGCCATCACGCGCCAATGGCAGGCTGCGAGTGCGGTGAAGACCACAGCCTTGCGCGTGCCGGATTTCTACGGTCCCGGTGTGACGTTGTCGGTGCTCGGCCAGGAGGTCCTCGGCCGTCTGGCCGCCGGCCGCATTGCGCAACTGGGCATCGCGCCGGACGAGCCGCACGCCTTCGCCTATGCGCCGGATGTCGCCAAGGCTGCGATCCTGCTCGCGGATGCCCGGGAGGACGCCTATGGCCGCACCTGGATCATGCCTTGCGCCCCGGAGCGCACCCCGCGCGAGGTGATCGGCATGGCCGCCGCCGCGCTCGGCGTGAAGCCGCGCTTGCTGGCGCTTCCAGGCTGGCTGCAGAAATTGATGGGTTCGTTCGTGCCCTTTCTAAGGGAGTGGAACGAAACATCCTATCAGCACGACCGTCCGTTCCTGGTCGATGGCAGCAGTTTCGAGCGCTATTTCGGCTTCCGGCCGATGCCGCTCGAGCAGGGCATCGCAGCCACCGCTGCCAGCTTTCTCAATTCGTGAAAATCACTGCCCGACGATGGCCTCGCCCAACCGCAGGGGGGTCTGCAGCAGCGTGCCGGCCGTGTTGACCACAAACAGCCCGGTTCGTGAGATCGGGTTGCCGCGTGCGGCCGCCGCGTCGCTCTTGGCCATCTGGTTCAGCGAAGGCAGCAGGCCGACGAACTTGCTGTGATTCATCGAATCCAGGCTCTTGGCGTCCGACATGTCGATGACCCGCAGGCCGTAATGGGCAATGGCTTCCTGCGCCTTCTTGTTGTCGATCAGGACATTGCCGACACGCGGCACGTCGCCCGCCAGCCGTTGCGAGAAGCCGAGAGCCCGGTCATCGCGCGAAATCGCGACGGTAATGGGTTGGTTCAGCTTGCCGATGGTGTCGAGTTGGGTGCGGAAGACGTCGATGTCGATATCCGGCGACATCAGGAAGACTTCGCCGAGCTTGGGCAGGAAGGCCGAGTTGCCGCGGATCCTGGCTTGGCGGAGGGTTTCCACCGCCAGCCAGTTGCCCATGGAATGCGCGATGATGTGGATGCGCTTGACGCCCGGCGTACGGGCAAGGCCGTTCAGCGTGTTCTCCAGATAATCGCGCGAATAGGTGGTGCTCTCGCGGTCGGCGACATAGCCGGTCAAGGTCCCGAGCGAGGGCCAGGCGAAGGCGACGACTGCGCCGGGGAAGCCGCTGTCTTTTTCGAGCTGGGCAACCCGATAGACGGCCTCCTGATAATTGGTGTTGTAGCCGTGCACGAAGACGATGACTTCACCGGTGCCCTTGGTATCCTTCACCACCGCCGCATCGAAGCGAGCCTGGTCGAGGGGGGCCGAATTCGTCACCACGAAATTGACGGCCGGATTGCCGGGAGGCTTCTTCGGCCATTCGATATTGCCGACAACATGGTTCGGTGGCACCGAGATCGTGTAGGCTTCGTAGCTCAGGCCGAAATTGCGCTTGGCGGTGAAGTCGCGCTTGTCGGTTTCGGAACGCTGGCGGGTGGTGGCGACCAGGATGTTGACCGGTGTGCCGATACCTGCCGACGCCGAGACCGGATGCAGCATCAACGCACCCGGCCGGTCGGCGCAGGACGCCAAGCCGGCCAGAGCGAGCAGAACCACCGAAAACCGAACCAGGAAGCGTGGTGAAGGCGCCATGCCGGCCTCATCGTTGCAGCGGCCGGCAATCTAGCGGGCGCATCGGTCTCAGAAAAGCCTGGAGTTTCGACGTCCTTAACCGCCGAGCGCTTCCTTGACCAGCGGGCTGGTCTTGCCGAAATCCATCTTGCCGGCGAAGCGCTCCTTGAGCACGGCCATGACCTTGCCCATGTCCTTGACGCCGGCGGCGCCGATTTCGGTCACGACGGCCGCGATGGCGGCCTTGGTCTCGGCCACGTCCATCTGCTTGGGCAGGAAGGAGGAGAGGGTCTCGATCTCGGCCTTGCTGGCTGCGGCCATTTCGTCGCGGCCGGCCTTGAGGGCGGTCTCCAGCGTTTCCTGGGCCTGCTTGATCATTTTCTGCAGCATGGACAGGATCTCGCTTTCCGGGATCTTGCCGTCATGCTCGCCGCCGCGGGCGGCGATGTCACGATCCTTCAGCCCGGCCTGGATCATACGCACGACTGACAGGCGGGCCTTGTCGCCGCCCTTCATGGCGTCCTTGACGGCAGTGGTGAAATCGTCGCGCAGAGACATGATGCCCTACCTTTCTTGGAATCAAAACTGTTCACCGAGCGGCACGTGGCGGCGAAATATTTGGTGGCATCACCTCAAATCATTGAAAATGCTGATGATTTCGAGTGTGTCCAAGGGTTGACGGCAAGCCGTCCGCCCCCTACTTTCCGCCGCGACTGCCGGGCGGAGCCGAGTATGCTGCCGCCATTCATCCGGCACTTAAGATGAAAATGACCGTCACACAAGCGAGCGCGAGGACTAGACAGATGGAAAATGGCTGGGCGGAACCCAAGGCAACCGCGCTCCTGGTCCTCGCAGACGGCACCGTGATCGAAGGCGCCGGGCTCGGCGCCGTGACGAAAGCGGCGGGCGAACTGTGCTTCAACACGGCGATGACGGGTTATGAGGAAATCCTCACCGACCCGTCCTATGCCGGGCAGATCATCACCTTCACCTTCCCCCATATCGGCAATGTCGGCGTCAACGATGAGGACATCGAGACTGTCAACATGGCCTCCTCCTCCGGGGTGAGGGGCGTGGTGCTGCATGCGCCGATCACCGAGCCTGCCAATTACCGCGCCAGCCGCCACCTCGACGCCTGGCTCAAGGCCCGCAACATCGCCGGCATTGCCGGCATCGATACCAGGGCGCTGACGGCCCGTATCCGCGAGGGCGGCATGCCCAACGCGGTGCTCGCCTTCGATCCCGACGGCAATTTCGACGTCGAGGCCCTGAAGCGCGAGGCTGCCGGTCTTCCCACGATGAACGGCCTCGACCTCGTGCCGCCGGTGACCACGGCCCAGCGTTTCGATTGGGACCAGACCACCTGGGAATGGTCGCAGGGCTTCGGCAAGCAGGAGGCGCCGCAATATAAGGTGGTCGCCATCGACTATGGCGTGAAGCGCAACATCCTGCGCCTGCTGGCTGCGGCCGGCTGTGCCGTCACCGTGGTGCCTGCCACCACATCGGCCGAGGAGATTGTCGCTCTGCAGCCGGATGGTATTTTCCTCTCCAACGGCCCGGGCGACCCGGCCGCCACCGGCGAATATGCCGTGCCGGCGATCAAGACCCTGCTCGAAAAAGACATTCCGATTTTCGGCATCTGCCTCGGCCACCAGATGCTCGGCCTCGCCCTTGGCGCCCGCACGGCCAAGATGAAGCAGGGCCATCATGGTGCCAATCACCCGGTCAAGGATTTCACGACCGGCAAGGTCGAGATCGTCTCGATGAACCATGGCTTTGCGCTGGATCGCGACAGCCTGCCGGCTGGCGTGGTCGAAACCCATGCTTCGCTGTTCGATGGTTCCAATTGCGGCATCGCCGTCACCGGCAAGCCGGTGTTCTCGGTGCAGCACCATCCCGAAGCCTCGCCCGGTCCACAGGATAGCCATTACCTCTTTAAGCGGTTTGTCGAAAACATGGCATCTCGCCATGGTGTTGCCGCAGTTGCGCAACACAACGCCTGATCGCAACCGGAGCAGTGTGCATGCGAGCAAGCGTCGCCTGTCTCTTCCTGACGGTTTCATGCGCCGCTGCGTCGGCACAATCGGCAGACGGGGCGCTGGTTCCCCTGCCGGATTACTTTCAGAAGAGCATTGCCGCGGCGAACGCCAAGCCGTTGCCGCCCCTCAGGCCCAAGCCCAATCAGATGCGGGCCATCCGGGCTTCGACCGGGCTGGAGGGCCTGCCGGACCTCATCGTGCATGGCGGCGTACCCACTCCGCCGGAGCGTCCGCGCCCGAATGACTCTCCCGTGGTGTCGGCCTATGCCGCCGACACGCCCTTGCCGCCGGAGCGTCCGGATACCGATATCGACATGGCAGGGCCGGAGCCCGATGGAGCATCCACTCAGGCTGACGCCACGCCGAATGCCAAGCCCGACGCAGCCTTGCCGCCAGGGACCTTGTCACATGCCTTCGTGCCGCTGCCCGTACGCCGGCCCGGTGGTATCGATGACCGCATGACCACCAATCCAGGCGTCAATGCGCCGCCGCCGGAGACCAAAGTCGCCATGCTCGGCGGAATGCCGGGGGCGGGCATCGCCATCAGCAACTTGGCGCGCGCCGTGCCGGAAGCGGCAATTGTGAAGGGGGCCTGCAGTGTTGCACAGCCCTATCGCCTGATGGCGCTGGGGCCGAGCAGCCGCACCACATTGGTGCCGGCCGCGACCGTCGACTACGCCATGGTCAATGGGCTGGTGCGCTGGGAAGCGGGCATGCAGGCCGCCGCCAAGCAATATCTCGGCGAGAATGTCGTCGCCATCAAGGTTGCTGCGTCCTATGTCTGCCGTGGCATGAACAATATTCGTGGCGCCAAGCTCTCCGAGCACGCCAAGGGCAATGCCATCGATATTTCCGGCTATATCACGGCCAGTGGCAAGGAAATCACCGTCCGCCATGATTTCAAGGGCGGGGGCGCCAAGGCTGCCTTCCTGAAGCAGGTGCATGGCGTGACTTGCGGTGTGTTCCAGGTTGTGCTGGGTCCCGGCTCGGATGGCTATCACGAGGACCATTTCCACATGGATCTCGGCCGCTGGAAGAGTTGCCGGTAAGACCCTCTCCACTGCTCTTGGCCGCTCCAGGTCCGCCATTGTCGACGACCGACGTTCAGCCGTGAATGCTGGCGGCCTTCGTGGTGTGCGGGCATGACGGCAGCGGTTCGGTGCGGGCCAGGCGAATGAATCGGGCGAGGCGTGCCAGGAGCGAGGCTTTCGTTCGGCTGGGTGGCTCGCTTGCTTCTCGACAGGTCGGTCGCTCTTCACCATGCAGGGCTGCCTGCGGCGACAGAGCAAGGCTAAGGCCTCTGGTCAGGCCTGCGGCGAGATAAGAATCAATCATGATGAGCACCTCCTCGCCGATTGCGGCAATCCGACGGAATGCTGCATATTGTCCGGAAAAATCGGACATTCGACAAACGAGTTCAGCTTGAATATAGTACCTTATTCATAAGTTCTGCTTGTGAGTGAAATGCATGGAGACGTTGCCGTCCCTTCCGGCTTTGCGCGTGTTTGCCGTGGCGGGCAGGGCGCTCAGCTTCACGCGTGCGGCGCAGATGCTCAACGTCACCCAGGCCGCCGTGTCGCATCAGATCCGGGTGCTGGAAGACCAACTCGGCGCGAAGCTGTTCCAGCGCACCACGCGCAGCCTGCAGCTCACCGCCGCCGGGCAGCAATTGCTACCGGCCGCCGTCGCGGCCTTCGGTGAACTCGAGCGGGCGGTTGCCGGCATCAGGCGGGCGCAGAGCCTGCTCTCGATCACCACCACGCCCTCCTTCGGCGCCCGCTGGCTGGCGCCGCGCCTGCCTCGCTTTGCCGAGCTCCACCCGGAGATCGAGATTTCTGTGCGCCATACCGAGACGCCGCTGGATATCGTGGCCGAGGGGATCGATCTTGCCATCCGGGGCGGCCTCGGCAAATGGCCTGGCCTGACGGCTGATTTGATCGGCCCGTCCGTCACGCTACCGGTGGCTGCACCGGACTATGTCGAGCGCTTGCGCCTCGCCGAACCGGCGGACCTTGCCCGTGCGCGATTGTTGCATGACCAGGACCGCAGCGACTGGCGGGAATGGCTGGCCGTCGCCCATCTCGATCCGGCTTTGGCACACTCCGGACCGACCTTCGACGATGAGAACGTGCTGATAGAGCTGGCGCTTGCAGGGCAGGGGGTGGGCCTGGTCGTCGGCAGCGTGGTCGAAGGCCTGATCCGGCAGGGACGCCTGGTGGCGCTGTTCGATCGGCAGGTCACCCTCGGCTACGGCTATTATCTCGCCTACCCACCAGGAGCCTTGGCGTTGCCCAAGGTGGCGGCCTTCCGGCGTTTCGTGCTGGCGCAAGCACGCTGAACCTTATAGCGCGGACATCTGTCCGCTCTTGGAAATGTCGCGCATGCAGGAAGGAGCGGACAGGATGTCCGCGCTCCAGGGAAGCTCATTCCGGCCGGCAGCTCAGCGCCTTGACCGGCCGGCCCGGCTTCCACTCGATGTCGTTGCCGCTCCAGAAGCGCTCCTGCCTGTCCGGTGCATAGGTCCCGCTCGCATCGATCTGACAGGTGATAGCGGCGGAATCGGCCGGGACCACCCCGACGGCGTGGTAGTCTTCGCCGCTCGCTTCGATGCGCAACGTGTCTCCGCCGGGAGAGGCAGTCCCGGCTTCACCGCTGCTGAGCGAAAAGCGTCCCCGCTGGTCCGTACTGGTGAGCGTCGAGCGGCTTGGTCGATGCGAGTTAGTCACGCGGATCTGTGCTCCAGCGACAGGGCGGCCTTCGTCGAGAAGCACGCCTGTCACGCTGGGCCGATCCAAAGCGGATAATCCGGCGGGGCGGCAGGCCGCCAAGGCAAGGCAGGCGGCAAGCGCGGCAAATCGCGGCCCGATCATCCAAAGTCTCCGCAGCTGCAACGTGGCAATAACCGGTGTGAAGGGCGATGATGGCGAAACGTGGCCGTTTTTTTGGGCGATGCGGCATCATCATCTCTTATGGTCCCGAGCAAGACACCATCTCGAAAGGAAGGCCGATGGCCTGGATCCTGATTCGCCTATTCCTGACAGCTGTGGTGCTGGCAGCGCCTCTGGCGGCACAGGCGGGAGAATCCTGCCGCTCTCAGATCCAGCGCGGGGCCACGGTGATCGATAGCTATGTCATGGACTTCGGTCCGCGCGACAAGCTCTACGTCTACATCCTGCGCTTGCCCGACGGACAGACCGCGAAATGCACCACGCGCAAGGCGCTTTGAACGATCCCTCGACCCACAATTTCCGCGAGGATCGCCACTTTCCTCAGTCGACCGCATTCGGCCCCTTTCGCAAGACGCCAAAATGGTTTAGTCGGTCCGCTCGATCCGCCGCAGCCGAACTGTGTCGGCCCGAACCGCGTTCGGGCCGACACAGTTCGGCTGGAGCCATGAATCCTTGGCCGTGGAGTCCCCTCCGCGGCTTTTTCATGCCGGCCCTCCCAAATCGGACGAGCGATGCCAAAACGTAGCGACATTTCCTCCATCCTGATCATCGGCGCTGGCCCGATCGTCATCGGCCAAGCCTGCGAATTCGACTATTCGGGCACGCAGGCCGTCAAGGCCCTGCGCGAGGAAGGGTATCGCGTCATCCTGGTCAATTCCAATCCGGCCACGATCATGACCGACCCGGATCTGGCGGATGCGACCTATGTCGAGCCGATCACGCCCGAGATCGTCGCCAAGATCATCGAGAAGGAGCGCCCCGACGCGCTGCTGCCGACCATGGGCGGCCAGACCGCGCTCAACACCGCTCTCAAGCTCGCCGAGATGGGCGTGCTGGAGAAGTTCGGCGTCGAGATGATCGGTGCCGATGCCGACGCCATCGACAAGGCCGAGGACCGCGAGCGCTTCCGCGAGGCAATGACCAAGATCGGCCTGGAGACACCGCGCTCGCGCCTGGCCCACAGCCTCTCCGAGGCGTTGGAGGCGCTGGATTATATCGGTCTGCCGGCAATCATCCGTCCCTCCTTCACCCTGGGCGGTACAGGCGGCGGTATCGCCTACAACAAGGCAGAGTTCATCGACATCATCGAACGCGGCCTCGACGCCTCGCCGACCACCCAGGTCCTGGTCGAGGAGAGCGTGCTCGGCTGGAAGGAGTTCGAGATGGAGGTCGTCCGCGACAAGGCGGACAATGCCATCATCGTCTGCTCGATCGAGAACATCGATCCGATGGGCGTGCATACCGGCGATTCCATCACCGTCGCGCCGGCGCTGACGCTGACGGACAAGGAATACCAGATCATGCGCAACGCCTCGATCGCGGTGCTGCGCGAGATCGGGGTGGAGACGGGCGGCTCCAACGTGCAGTTCGCCGTCGATCCGGCCACCGGCCGCCTTGTCGTCATCGAGATGAATCCGCGCGTGTCGCGCTCCTCGGCGCTGGCTTCCAAGGCTACGGGCTTCCCGATCGCCAAGGTCGCCGCCAAGCTCGCAGTCGGCTATACGCTGGATGAGATCGAGAACGACATCACCGGCGGCGCGACTCCGGCCTCTTTCGAGCCGACGATCGACTACGTCGTCACCAAGATCCCGCGCTTCGCCTTCGAGAAGTTTCCGGGCGCCGAGCCGATCCTCTCCACCGCGATGAAGTCGGTCGGCGAGGCGATGGCTATCGGCCGCACCTTCCAGGAAAGCCTGCAGAAGGCCTTGCGTTCGCTCGAGACCGGCCTCAACGGCCTCGACGAGATCGAGATCGACGGGCTCGGCCAGGGCGACGACAAGAATGCCATCCGCGCCGCGCTCGGCAAGCCGACGCCGGACCGCCTGCTCAACATCGCCCAGGCCATGCGCCTCGGCTTGTCGGACGCAGAGATCCACGGCGTATGCAAGGTCGACCCCTGGTTCCTGGCTCAGATCCGCGGCATCGTCGAGACCGAGCAGAAGGTGCGCGAGATCGGCCTGCCCAGGACGCCGGGCGCCCTGCGCTCCCTCAAGGCGATGGGCTTTGCCGATCGTCGCCTCGATGCGCTGGCGGGTATTCCGGAAGGAACGGTCAAGAATCTGCGGACCGAGCTCGCGGTGCATCCCGTCTTCAAGCGCATCGACACCTGCGCCGCCGAATTCGCCTCGCCCACCGCCTATATGTATTCGACCTATGCGCCGCCCTTCGTCGGCGCGCCGGCCGACGAGGCCGATCCGTCCGATCGCAAGAAGGTCGTCATCCTCGGCGGCGGTCCCAACCGCATTGGCCAGGGCATCGAGTTCGACTATTGCTGCTGCCATGCCTGCTTCGCACTTTCGGACGCGGGGTACGAGACCATCATGGTCAACTGCAATCCCGAGACGGTGTCGACCGACTACGACACCTCGGACCGCCTCTATTTCGAACCGCTGACGGCCGAGGACGTGCTGGAGATCCTTGAGGTCGAAAAGTCCAAGGGAACGCTGCACGGTGTCATCGTGCAGTTCGGCGGGCAGACGCCGCTGAAGCTGGCGGCTGCTCTGGAGGAGGCCGGCATTCCCATCCTCGGTACCACGCCCGATGCGATCGATCTTGCCGAGGACCGCGACCGCTTCAAGCGGCTGCTCGACAAGCTCGGTCTGCGCCAGCCCAAGAACGGCATCGCCTACTCGGTCGAGCAGGCACGCTTGGTCGTGGCCGATCTCGGCCTGCCGCTGGTGGTACGCCCGTCTTACGTGCTCGGCGGACGCGCCATGGCGATCATCCGCGACGAGGTCGCCTTCGACGACTATCTGCTCGGCACCCTTCCGCAAATGGTGCCGCCGGAGATCAAGACGCGTTATCCCAACGACAAGACAGGCCAGATCAACACGCTGCTGGGCAAGAACCCGTTGCTGTTCGATCGCTATCTCTCCGACGCGGTCGAGGTCGATGTCGATGTGCTGGCCGATGGCAAGGACGTCTTCGTCGCCGGCATCATGGAGCATATCGAGGAAGCGGGCATCCATTCCGGCGATTCGGCCTGTTCGCTGCCGCCGCGTTCATTGAGCCCGGAAATCCTGGCCGAACTGGAACGCCAGTCCAAGGCGATGGCCCTCGCCCTCGATGTCGGCGGCCTGATGAATGTGCAATACGCCATCAAGGACGGCCTGATCTACGTGCTTGAGGTCAATCCGCGCGCTTCGCGCACGGTGCCCTTCGTGGCGAAGGTGATCGGGGAGCCGATCGCCAAGATCGCCTCTCGGGTGATGGCTGGCGAAAGCCTGGCCTCCTTCGACCTGAAGGCCAAGAAGCTCGATCACATCGCCGTCAAGGAAGTTGTGCATCCCTTCGCGCGCTTCCCGGGTGTCGATACGGTGCTGGGCCCCGAGATGCGCTCGACTGGCGAAGTCATCGGACTCGATCGTGACTATGCCGTCGCCTTCGCCAAGAGCCAGCTCGGTGCCGGTGTCACCGTTCCCTCCAGTGGCACTGTGTTCGTGTCGGTGAAGGAAAGCGACAAGCCGCGTATCCTCGATTCGATGCGGCTGCTTGCCGGACTGGGTTTCGCGATCGTCGCCACCGATGGTACGCAGCAGTTCCTCGCCGGCCACGGCGTCGAGGCCACGCGTATCAACAAGGTGTTGGAAGGCCGCCCGCACATCGTGGATGCCATCAAGAATGGCAGCGTCCAGCTGGTGTTCAACACCACGGAGGGAGCGCAGGCCCTGGCGGATTCGCGTTCGTTGCGGCGTGCCGCCCTCTTGCATAAAGTCCCATATTACACCACTCTCTTCGGAGCGGTGGCGGCTGCGCAGGGGATCAAGGCCAATAAGGGCGGTGATCTGGAAGTGCGGGCGCTGCAGTCCTATTTCTGAAGGAGGCGCCTTCGCCCATTGGGGCGAGGGTACCGTTGTATTGCAAATCCGATATGTCAGCCGCGCCGGGAAAGTCCGTCCGGCGCGTATCTTTTTTGCGTTTGGAAAGAGAAGACGAAGCAATGGACAAGATCCCGATGACGCCGGCAGGCCATGCCGCGCTCGAGGCAGAATTGAGGGAACGGCAACAGATCGAACGGCCGCGTATCATCGCGGCGATTTCCGAAGCACGTTCCCATGGCGACCTTTCCGAGAACGCCGAATACCATGCGGCCAAGGAAGCGCAGGGCCACAATGAAGGCCGCGTCGCCGAGCTCGAAGATATTCTGTCGCGCGCCGAAGTGATCGATATTTCGAAGCTGTCTGGCGACACCGTCAAATTCGGGGCCCATGTCACGCTGATCGACGAGGACACGGAAGAAGAGAAGACTTATCAGATCGTTGGCGAGAGCGAAGCCGATGTGCGCTCCGGCAAGATCTCGATCGGCTCGCCGCTTGCCCGCGCGCTGGTGGGCAAGAAGATCGGGGTTTCCGTCGAGGTCAACACCCCCAAGGGCCCCAAGGCCTATGAGATCGCCAACGTCGCCTGGCGCTGAGCCGCCCGCCGACCCCAGACCCTTCTGACGAAACGCCGCATCCTATCGGATGCGGCGTTTTGCTGTGCATGCGTTGCTGTCGAAGACATAGCGACATGGTCGCGCGAATTTGCTTCGATTGGTGGCGCAACGCGTTCTATAGAAAGCGAATATCGTGATCAGGAGGCTATCATGACTTCAGGACGTGTCGGGCGCAGAAGCTTCCTGGCCATGGGTGCCGGTCTGCTGCTCACCGGGTGCGCCACTTCCTATGCCGACAATCCGGCCATTCCAGTCATCCGTCGGGTGCAGGTCAGCGGGAGCGGCAATCTCTGGCTCCAGCGCATGCCGCCTTTTCTCCAGCGCAATCTCGTCCGGCAGCTCGGCTCGCGTTACCAGCCAAGCGCGAAGGGTGGCGCGACATTGTCGGTAGTGCTCACCGACATCAGTTTTCCCGTGGATTCGGATGGAGGCCTGATCAGCTTCGACAGCGTCGACACGCTCGATGGCCGGGTCACGCTCTTGTCGTCTTCAGGCGGCGTGATCAAGAGCTTCCCGCTCTTTGCCACTACGAGCTCGGTGGATGCCGCTCCTGAAGTGCCCGACCCGACGCCGCGCCGCTACGATTGGCTGGCGTCCAGCTACGCACATTGGCTGCTGAGTAAGCTGGTTTAGAGCGGTTTCCAGAAAAGTTGATAGACTTTTCGATTAAGAGATCGCGTCAAAGCAAAGAGTTAGAGAGCAAAGTGCGATTTAGGCAAATCGTACCTTGCTCTAGGCCCCTTCGCTCACGTCGAGCTCGAGGGGAACGATCGGATCATCCTTGATGGAACGCAGCGTCAGCGCGGTCTTGACGTTGCGCACGGCTGGCCCGGCCGTCAGTTCGGCCACGAAGGCCTGGAAGGAACGCAGGTCCTTCGCCACGCATTTCAGCACGAAGTCGACGTCGCCGGACAGCATCCAGCATTCGCGTACCAAGGGCTGATTCTTCACATAGGTTTCGAAGGACTGCAGATCCGCCCCTGCCTGTGAGGTCAGGTTGACCATGGCGAAGATGGTGATCTCGTAGCCCAGCGAAGCCTCGTCGAGCAGGGTGCGGTAGCCCTTGATCACACCGGCATCTTCGAGGGCCCGCACACGCCGCAGGCAGGGGGGCGCTGAAATGCCGACGCGCTTGGCCAGTTCCACATTGGTCATGCGGCCATCGGCCTGTAGTTCCTGCAGGATTTTCCAGTCAACAGCATCAAGGCGTGCGCGCACGATAAGCTTTCCGATTAACAGCGGTTACGCCGTCCTAAACCGGGGAGAACAGGCAAGCAAGCATCTTTGTTACCCAATCGGCCTTGCTGCGTGAAACAAACTTGCGTGTGCGGAAAATCTGCCGGGCCGGCATTGCAGCGGATGCGCTGCCGGCCCGTGGAGTCTTGCCCGATACTGGGAAAGGTGCGGAGGATCAGTCTTCCAGCTCGAAACGCGCGGACACGGTGACGTTCAGCGTGCTCTCCCCGGACTCGATCGGCACCGAATCCTGCACCGCCTTGGCACGATAGAGACCGCCGCCGATCGGGCCGGTGTTCTCGCTCAGATCCACCAGCTTGCCCAAGCGCAGGCCGGAAGCCTTGGCGTAGATCTCGGCCTTGCGCCTAGCATCGTCCAGGGCGGTCTTGCGGGCGGCATCCAGCAGCACCGACTGGTTGGAAACGATGAACTGGATGCCCTCGATGCTGTTGGCACCGGCGGTGACGGCCTTGTCGAGGATGTCGCCGAGCTTAGGCAGGTCGCGCAGCGTCACGTTCACGGTGTTGGAGACGGTGTAGCCTGCAATGGTCGGGCCATCCTCGGAGCTCGACGAGAACTTGCTGTTCTCAGGGCTCGCCGGCTGCACGCTGAAGCCTGAGGTCTGCAGGTCCTTGGCATCGATGCCGGCCGCCTTGAGTGCAGCGAGGACCTCACCGGTCGACTTGGAATTGGCGGTCAGCACGTCGCGCGCCACCTTCCCCGCGCTCTGCACGCCGATGCTGACATAGGCCAGGTCCGGCTTGGCACCGACCGTCGCTTCGCCGTTGATGGCGACCACGCGCTTGAAATCCTCGGCTTGAGCGGCGCCGAGCGCTCCGGCCAGCAACAGGGCGGCGAGGGCGGGGCGGGCGACGAAAGACGGTAGCATCAGTGAACTCCAATGAAGAAAATTGCCGTCGGAACCTTGCAATCGAAGGCGGCGGGATGATGACGGGCTTGCGGCCGAGATCGCAATTGCGGATGCCGATTGAACCTGGGCGAGACTCTGCCTATAGATGCGGCGTCTGGCACAGCCGGGCCTGTAGCTCAATGGTTAGAGCCGGCCGCTCATAACGGTCTGGTTGGGGGTTCAAGTCCCTCCGGGCCCACCAGACCTCTCCGCATGAATTCGCCGGCCTCGTGCCGCCGGTTAACGTCGGTCTGTAGTGCTGCCGCTCGCGGTGGCCAGCGCTGGGCGTGGCTCGTGCCTGGCCTGGTTCAGCCATTGGGCGAGTTCCTCCCAGGTTCTGTCCATGGCGTAGCCGGGCAGGAAGGGCAGGGACAGGTGTCCGAAGAAGGGCGACAGCTGGGCCTGCGCCTTCTCGCGGCCTGCCTTGGCGATCGCAGCGACATAGAGTGCGGCGGCAAGGCCGGTGCGGTCGGCACCGGACGCGCAGTGGATCAGCAGTGGCTTGGGCGCCTGCGTCATCAGGGCGATGAGCTGCTCGGCCTGTTCCCGGCTCAGGGCACGCTTGGCCGACATCCGGAAATCGATGTGGTGAATGCCGAGCGCCTTCGCATCGGCGACTTCTCGGTCGTACCAGTCCTGGCCGGGATTGCTGCCGCGCAGGTTGATGATGGCCCTGATGCCGTAACGCTGGACATTGAATGACATCGTGGCGCTGCCGAGCTGGGCAGAGCGATAGACCTGTCCGCGAATCACCGTGCCAAAATTGCCCCAATAGAGCAGCACCGCGACATAGATCGTCATGGCGGAAATGCTCCAAAGCAGGGTTCTAGCAAACCATGTGCTGGTCCGGCTGCCCCCTTTTGCCTGGGCAACCAGGAAGCGCGGAAGCAGATATCGCAGGGAGGATCCTGGGTTGTGCCGGATATGGTCCCTCAATCGATAATAGCACAGCAGCAGCGCGGACAGGATCGACAGCGATGCAAGGGTGATGGAGCGATCCGTACTAATCTTTTCATAAATTGATGCCAAAAATGCCGTAATTATCATCAGAATTATTAGGATAAGTGATATAATATTGTCAATATTTCTAAATATATCTTTTATAATCTCCCTTGCTATCACAAAAAATGTCAACATTATGTGCTTCCTGGGGGCGAGTTGGCGAGATTTATATGCCGCTTGATCGGAGTATGAAACGAGAAGCGCAGCCGGCAATGAATCTATACTGCTGATTATTATTGCAGGGACATTGCGTTCTTGTGTCGATGATGCACGCGAAAGGGGATGGAATCGTCACGGACGGATGCTCGGCGATGCAGGGCGGAGTGCCGTAGGTCGGCATCTCCTGTGGGAAAGGTCGGGCGGTCCGCTGCGAGGGGGCGCCGGCCAACGCGGCTGGGCAGTCAGATCCCGGGCCTGGCATGCACTGCCCGGGCGCGGTTGGTGCCGGATCCAGGCCATATCGGTTGCCTCGTGCGAGGTCGCACAGCATTGGGACCGCGAACGCACCATGTCGGTGCCGTGGCTGGCGGCGTGAAGCCCCAACCGACCTTCCCGTCCTGGTGCTGAAATGTTGTTCGAAATCGTCCGGCTCGGCTTGATCCATGCCGCCGCCCTCATTGCCGTCGCGGCGCTGACCTGTCGTGACCAGCTCGTCTTGCGCGCCCTCCTGGTGGTCTCGACCCTGCTTTACATCCTCTATTATCTGGTCGTGCCCGAGATCATGCTGTGGGATGCGCTGTTCTGGACGGTGGTCAATCTGGGCGTGAATCTTCTGATGATGGCCAGGCTGGTCTTCGCTCGCACGCAGTTTCGGCTGAGTGCCGAAGAGCGCAGGCTGTTCGCCGCCCTCGGCGGCCTGTCGCCGGGCGAGTTCCGCTCCTTGATGAAGATCGGTCATTGGCGGCGCAGCGAGGGCAACCACACTCTCTTGCGCGAGGGGGAGGCGGTCGAGACCGTCTATTATGTGCTCGACGGCAGGTCCCATGTGAAGAAGGCTGGACGCAGCCTGGTTGTCGGGCCGCAATCGTTTATCGGCGAGGCCGGCTTCCTGCGCCGCCAGCCGGCCTCGGCCACCGTGATGGTCGAAGCGGGCGCCTGCTATATCGAATGGCCGGTCGCAGCCCTCAACGCCCTGCGGGTGCGCCGCCCGCTGATCAAGGTTGCGCTCGACGGCCTGCTCGCCTCGGACATGGCGGCGAAGATGGCTGCGGCCTGATGTCCCAACGGGCTGTGCAAGATTGCCTCTTTCCGCCGCCCGCAGATATTGGTACGACAAATGGCGATCCGCTGGGTGGGGGCGATGCCCGGCGGACGCCCGGACCGTTTCAGACACCATGCCACGCGCCTGGAACGCTTTGCGAATTGACGGACTCGGCAAGACCCGCAAAGACGCCTTGGACCAAGGAGTTGGAGCACCACGCGTTCATGGCTGAACGCGGGGCGCTCCGGCAGGAAACGAGACCGAAATGACTACCCTCCGCCAAGCCGGCATCGGGACCGCAAGTGTCGGCATGGGCATCGCGCTCTATCTCATCGGCGTGTTCCTCTTCGCCCTGAACGATGCCCTCGGCAAATGGCTGGTCGCCGACTATTCCGTCGGCCAGTTGTTGCTGCTGCGCTCCGTCGGCGCCGCCATCGTCCTGGTGCCGATGGTCTGGCACTTGAAGGTCGATCTCTTTGATTTCGGCCAGTGGCGGCTGCAGATCGTGCGGATCCTGTGCATGGCAGGCGATACCTACTGCTTCTATTTCGCCACGCGCAGCATGCCGCTTGCCGATGTCATGACGTTCTACATGGCGGCCCCCCTGATCATCACCGCCTTGTCGGTTCCGCTGCTCGGCGAAAGGGTTGAGCCATTCCGTTGGGGCGCGGTGATCGTGGGCTTCATCGGCGTTCTCGTGGCGCTGCAGCCTTCGGCGGAATTGTTTTCCTCGGCCTCGCCCATTGCTCTCGTCGGCGCCATCATGTTCGGCTTGGCGGTTACCGTGACGCGGCGCTTGCGGCGCACGCATTGGCTTCCCCTCGTGGTCTGGCAGTTCGCCGGCGCCGGTGTCATCGGCGCGGCGACGATACCCTTTGCCTGGGCCACGCCGGGCTGGTTCGATCTGGCGCTGATGTTCCTCGTCGGCATCGTTGCGATGGTGTGCTTCATATGCATCACGCGCGCTTTGGCCATGGCGCCGGCGGCGATGCTCGCTCCGTTCCAATATTCGGCCATGGTGTGGGCGACGCTGATGGGCTGGATCGTCTGGCGCGACGTGCCGACGCTGCCGATCGTCATCGGCAATTGCATCATCATCGGCAGCGGGTTGTTCGTCTTCTATCGCGATCGCGCCGCCGTGTCGGCGCCAGCCGGGTAATCAGGGCGCCGGCGGTACGGTGGAGCCGCGGAAGACGAGATCGACCGGCCAGATCTCCGCGGTAGCGGCGGGATCGGCACCATTCGCCAGGGCCATGGCGATCTCGGCCACCCGGACGCCGGCGGCATGGATGGAAGAGAAGGTGGTGGTGAGAGCCGGCGTCAGCGTTTCCGGACGGATGGCGTCGAGGCCGTCGTCATGGGCGATCAGCGACAGGTCCTTCCCGACGATCCGGCCGGTTTCCCGCGCGGCCCGCATGGCCCCGAGAGCAAGGAAGATTGACGAGCAGAGCAGGGCGGTCGGCGGGTCGGGCAGGTCGAACAGGCCTCGCGCCATGCGATAGCCGTTCTCTTCCGTCATGCGGGCGCCGCCTTCGAGTTCCGGAGGGGCGGCGAGACCCCGCTCGGTCAAGGCCCGGCGCCAGCCCTGCGAGCGGTGCGTGGCGAAGGTGAAACGCAGATTTTCGTTGAGAAGCCCGATCCGGCGGTGGCCCAGATCGATCAGCAAGGTGGTGGCCTTGTGGAAGGCTCCTTCATTGTCGATGTCGAGATAGGGATAATTGAGGCCGGTCTGCGTGCGCCCATGCACGACCAGGGGCATGTCCAACCGCTGCAGCATCGCGATGCGCGCATCGTCGATCGTCGGTGAGGACAGCAACAAGGCGTCCACCGAGCGCACGCGGGCGAGGCGTCGATAAGTGCCTGCCTCGTCGCCTTGAGCGGAGGAGACCAGCACGTCATTGTCGGATCGCGAGCATTGGCTGGCAACGCCCGCGAGAAAATCGGTGAAGATCGGATCAAGCAGCATGTTGCGGTCGGACGAGAACACGATGCCGATCGCTCCCGCACGGCCGGTGGCAAGTTTGCGGGCGCTGGCATTGGGGCGGTATTGGAAGGTCTCGGCGGCCTCCAGCACGCGCTTGCGGGTCGCCTCGCCAACTTCCGGAAAGCCGTTGAGCGCGCGGCTGACAGTCGTCTGGGACAAGCCCAGATGCTGTGACAGTTCCTTCAAGTTCACCGCAACGTCCCTTCCAGGCCTTCTCGTTTCTTTCGCTGAACAGAGGCCAGCCTGTCATGCCATGGATTCGGGAGAAACGCTTGCCGGGCACAGCGAATATCTCACGATACTGCGTACCCTTCCTGGTAGTCTCCCGATCGCAAGCAGCGACCAGACTGCATCTGTTCATTAAAGCGCTTTGGACTGGCGCTTTCTATTATTTTTTCTGAGTCAGCTTAATTCTTTTCCGTCAAATAGGTAGCGCAACCACCATAATTGCTGGGAAATTCACAAGTTTCTCACGCAATCGCTCAAAAGGCATCAACCGCTCTGATTTTCAATCAAATTATTTCAATGAAAGATGCTACTTTTGGGGGAACTGTTCCTGCGTCTTAGTTGTTACGCAGTTTTGCCATGAGCTCGCCTTGACAAAGGCAAACTTTTGTCGGAATTAGAATTCAAAGCGCTTTGAAGTAGATTATAGAAGCTCTGCCAAAAGGGACTTCGAACGAGGAAATGTCGGTTGCCTATGCTGACCTGCCATAGAGGAGGCAGCTGCGGCACATAAAAGGGAGGAAGACCGCATGTTCATGCGTTGGGCCTTGGCCGCGACTGCCTCTATCGCTCTCACGAGTTTTGCCAGCGCTACCGAGGTTGCGATTTCCTGCGGTGCGGTCGGCCAGGAATTGGCGCTGTGCAAGAGCGGCGCGGAAGCCTGGGCCAAGAAGACCGGCAATACCGTCAAGATCGTCTCGACACCCAACGATACCAACGAAAGGCTGGCGCTCTATCAGCAGCTGCTGTCGGCTGGCGCGAGCGACATCGACGTCTTCCAGATCGACGTGATCTGGCCCGGCATTCTCGCCAATCACTTCATCGATCTGGCGCCCTACACCAAGGGGGCCGAGAAGGAGCATTTCCCGGCGATCATCGACAACAATACCGTGGGCGGCAAGCTCGTCGCCATGCCGTGGTTCACCGATGCCGGCGTGCTCTATTATCGCAAGGATCTTCTGGAGAAGAACGGGCTGAAGCCGCCGACGACCTGGCAGGAAATGACGGAGGCCGCGGCCAAGGTCCAGGAAGGCGAGCGCAAGGGCGGCAACGACAAGTTTTGGGGCTTCGTGTTCCAGGGCAAGGCCTATGAGGGCCTGACCTGCGACGCGCTGGAGTGGATCGACTCCTTCGGCGGCGGCACCATCGTCGATGCCGAGGGCAAGATCACCATCAACAATCCCAAGGCGGCCGAGGCGGTGACGCTGGCGTCTTCCTGGATCGGCAAGATCTCGCCGGACGGCGTGCTCAACTACGGCGAGGAGGAAGCGCGCGGCGTGTTCCAGTCCGGCAATGCCGCCTTCATGCGCAACTGGCCCTATGCCTGGTCGCTCGGTAATGGCGCCGACAGCCCGGTCAAGGGCAAGATCGGCGTCGTCGCCCTGCCCAAGGGCGGTGCCGACGGCAAGAACACCGGCACACTCGGCGGCTGGCAGCTCGCCGTTTCAAAATATTCCAAGAAGCAGGATCTCGCTGCGGATCTTGCCGTCTATCTGACTTCGAAGGAAGAGCAGAAGCGCCGGGCCATCGAGGGCAGCTACAATCCCACTATCGCCAGCCTCTATGAGGACCCGGACGTGCTCAAGGCCGTGCCCTTCTTCGGCGATTTGAAGGCCACCTTCACCAGTGCGGTGGCCCGTCCCTCCAAGATCACCGGTGCCAACTACAACGAAGTTTCGAACGCCTTCTGGAACGCGATCGCCAGCGTGTTGTCCGGCAAGGCGAAGGCGGAACAGGCCCTTGAGGACCTTGACGGCGAACTCGCCAACATCAAGGGCTCGGGCTGGTAGGATCCTCCCCGACTGCGCCGCGAACCCTGGGGTTCGCGGCGCTCTTTCCACCGTTTTCTCGTCCTTCGCGACTTGATCGACCGAAGCCTGGTTCCTGATCCCTGGAGCACAGCGCGTTCATGGCTGGACGGCTGTTTGCTCGAGCTCCTTGTCTCCAAGCCAATCCCACGGATTGGGGAGAGCGTCTTTGCGATGCGGGGGTGACCCGCTCAAATCGCCAAGCGCTTTGGGGCCTCGCCGGCGACCGGTCGCGTACGGATTTCCCGCATTTCGACTGGGCGTGGCGGCTGAGATGCCGGCCAACTCTTCCTGCCTCCTTCTGGGAGTCCCCGATGGCAAGTCAATCAGAACTGACAAGGACCAGGGTTCGGTCGGCATGGCTGTTCCTGCTACCCATGCTGGTCGTGCTGGCGATCGTCGCCGGATGGCCGCTGCTGCGCACCATCTGGTTCGGCTTTACCGATGCCAAGCTCTCCAACCCCGGCAATTACAAGCTCGTCGGCTTCTCGAACTATCTCGCCAATGTCGACGGCCGCTGGATCGGCCTGCTCGCCAACAAGGTGTGGTGGCTTTCGGTCTGGAATACGGTGTGGTTCTCGCTGGTGTCCGTGGCTCTGGAGACGGTGCTCGGAACCATCGTCGCCCTGGTGTTGAACGCCAATTTCAAGGGGCGTGCCATCGTGCGCGCCGCCGTACTGATCCCCTGGGCCATCCCCACCATCGTCTCGGCCAAGATGTGGCTGTGGATGCTCAACGACCAGTTCGGCATCCTCAACCACATCCTGCTCAGCCTGCATATCATCTCCTCGCCCGTCGCCTGGACCGCCAATTCGCAGACGGCGATGTGGGCGGTAATCATGGTCGACGTCTGGAAGACCACGCCCTTCATGGCGCTGCTGATTCTGGCCGCGTTGCAGATGATGCCGTCGGATTGCTACGAGGCGGCCAAGGTCGATGGCATTCACCCCGTCAAGGTGTTCTTCAAGGTCACGCTGCCTCTGATCCGCCCGGCCCTGATGGTGGCGGTGGTCTTCCGTGCCCTCGATGCCCTGCGCATCTTCGACCTGATCTATGTGCTGACCTCGGGCAGCCGGGACACCATCTCGATGTCGGGCTTTGCCCGGCTGCAACTGGTCGACTTCGCCAAGACAGGCCTCGGCTCGGCGGCGGCGACGCTGCTGTTCCTGGTGATCGGCCTCATCACCGTGCTGGCCATGACCGTGGGCAAGGTACGTGTTTCGGAGGATGGAACGAGATGACCAAGATCCTCAAACCCGTCGGATTCTGGGCGCTGGTCGTCGTCATCGTCCTCTATGCCGTCTTCCCGTTCTACTACGCCATCCTCACCTCGATGCGGACGGGCCAGGCACTGTTCTCGACCTCGCTGCTGCCCGACAGCCTGGATTTCTCCAATTATGTCGGCGTGTTCGAGCAGCAGCCCTTTGCCTGGAACATCTGGAACTCGATCGTCGTCGCCGTCACGGTGGTGCTGATCTCGCTCTTTCTGGGCGTAACGGCCGCCTATGCGCTGGGGCGAGTGCACTTCAAGGGCAGGGGGCTCCTGCTCATGACCATTCTCGCCGTGTCGATGTTCCCGCAGGTTGCGGTGCTGTCAGGCATGTATGAGGTGGTGCGTGCCTTCGGCCTCTACAACACCATGCCGGCCCTTGTGCTCTCCAACCTGATCCTGACGCTGCCCTTTACCGTGTGGGTGCTCACCACCTTCATGAAGGAACTGCCGCGGGAGCTGGAGGAGGCCGCCTTCGTCGACGGCGCCAGCCCTTGGACGGTGGTGCGCCGCGTCTTCATGCCGTTGATGTGGCCAGCCATGGTGACGACGGGCCTGCTCGCCTTCATCGCGGCCTGGAACGAGTTCCTGTTCGCGCTGACCTTCTCACCCGACAACCGCACCGTGCCGGTGGCGATCGCCTCGATGAGCGGCGCCAGCCAGCAGGAGCTGCCCTGGGGCAACATCATGGCCGGTTCGGTCATCGTGACGCTGCCTCTCATCGTTCTCGTCCTCATCTTCCAACGCAAGATCGTCGCGGGTCTCACCGCTGGCGCCGTCAAGGGATAGGGCCTTTCGTCAGCCATGGTACGGGATTTGATGAGGTCAAAAATCGTCGATTGCAAGGAGCGAGCGCCGCCAAGACTTTCGTCTTGGCAAGCGAAGCGACGCGGCAGGCGACGATTTTTCACCTCACCGCTTTGCGGCGGGGCGCTTTTGGCCGATGAGCGCGTCGGATTTCGTAGCAAGCCGGAAGGCTTGCGTCCTCATCCTCCTTCTCCTCGGCCAAAATCGCTCCCGTCAAACCCGAACCATAGCTGACGAAAGGCCCTCCGCAAATGGCGAGCGTGACACTCAAGAATATCCGCAAGGCCTTCGGCCGGATCGAGACCCTGCATGGCGTCAACCTGGACATCGCAGACCGGGACTTCGTCGTCTTCGTCGGCCCGTCGGGTTGCGGCAAGTCAACCCTGCTGCGCCTGATCGCAGGCCTCGAGGACATCACCTCCGGCGATCTCATGATCGATGGCCAGCGCGTCAACGAGAAGACGCCCAAGGACCGCGGCATCTCGATGGTGTTCCAGTCCTACGCCCTCTATCCGCATATGAACGTCTATCAGAACATGGCGTTCGGCCTGGAACTGGCGAAGACGGACACCCAGACCATCGACCAGAAGGTCCGCGAGGCTGCCAAGATCTTGGAACTGACGCCGCTGCTCGAGCGCCTGCCCAAGCAGCTTTCCGGCGGCCAGCGCCAGCGTGTCGCCATCGGCCGGGCCATCGTGCGCAATCCCAAGGTCTTCCTGTTCGACGAGCCCTTGTCGAATCTCGATGCGGCGCTGCGCGTGCAGATGCGGATTTCCATCGCCAAGCTGCACAAGCAGATGGGCGCCACCATGATCTACGTCACCCACGACCAGGTCGAGGCCATGACGTTGGCCGACAAGATCGTGGTGCTCAACGCCGGCAATGTGGAACAGGTCGGGGCGCCTCTGGAACTCTATCACAACCCGCGCAACCTGTTCGTGGCCGGTTTCATCGGCTCGCCCCAGATGAACTTCATCGATACAGAGGTGCAGGCCGCCGACGCTTCCGGCGTCAAGGTCGCTCTGCCGGGAGGGGGCAGCGTGACCGCCAGGGTCGATGGCAATGGTGTGAGCGCGGGTGACAAGGTGAAGCTCGGCATCCGGCCCGAGCATCTGCAGGAGACCGGCGGGGAGGCTTCCTTCGCCGGCGATGTCGAGGTCGTCGAGGAACTGGGCGAAAGCCATTTCCTCTATGTGCGGACAGCGGACGGCCGGTTGGTGACGCTGCGCCATGCCGGGGATGCGCCCGTGGTCGCCGCGACCAAGGTGAGTATCGGCGTGCCGGGAGATCTCTCTCACGTCTTCAAGGCCGATGGCACGGCCCTGCGGCGGCTGCCGGCCTGAAGAGGGCCGTGCCGGGCGGCCCTGGGGGAGCGGCTGGGAGGCCTTCGTCAGAGGGCGCCAAAGGCGCCGCGAGGATCGGGACCCGGCGGTTTCCGCCGGACCAAAAAATAGGTCCACAACCCGCTTCAATAGCCCCGCTGGATGTGGCAGAGATTTTTGTTAAAGCGCTTTGAATCGCCGTCGACGGCAAAGGAAATCCGAGATGACTATCCGCGCACTCGTCTGGAACGAGAACCGGCATGAGCAGACCAACGCCCTGGTGCGCCAGCTCTATCCCAAGGGCATCCATGGCGAGGTCGCGGCGGCGCTCGAGGAGGCCGGCGGCATCAGTGTTGGTACCGCGACGCTCGATGAACCCGAGCACGGCCTGACCGTCGAGAAGCTTGCCAACACCGATGTGCTGCTGTGGTGGGGCCACACCGCCCATGGCGAGGTCAAGGACGAGATCGTCCAGCGCGTGCAGGAGCGCGTCTGGGAGGGCATGGGCCTGATCGTCCTGCATTCGGGCCATTTCTCCAAGATCTTCAAGCGCCTGATGGGCACGCCCTGCGCGCTGTCCTGGCGCGAGGCTGGCGAGGTCGAGCGGCTGTGGGTGCTCAACAAGAACCATCCGATCGCCGAGGGCCTGCCCGAATATTTCGAGATCGAGCATGAAGAGATGTATGGCGAGCCCTTCACCGTGCCCGAGCCGATGGAGACGCTGTTCATCTCCTGGTTCGAGGGCGGCGAGGTTTTCCGTTCGGGGCTGACCTATCAGCGCGGCGCCGGCAAGATCTTCTATTTCCGCCCGGGCCACGAAGCCTACCCGACCTACCACAATGCCACCGTGCGCAAGGTGCTCGGCAATGCGGTGAAGTGGGCCTTCAATCCCGCGACCGCCTGGAAGCGGGTCAACGAGGCGCCCAACACGCCACATGACAAAGCCCCGGTGCCCCTGGAAGTGAAGGGGCCGCGCCTCCACGAGGATGGCGAAGAGGGCTACCGGTAATCCTGGGAGCGCGGACATCCTGTCCGCTCTTCTTACTGCAAGCGTTACGTTTCCAAGAGCGGACAGGATGTCCGCGCTCCCAGGATCACTTCATGTCCAAGATCCGCATCCTTGTGCTCGGCACCGGCAATATGGCGGCCAACCACGCCCGGCACTTCCAGGCTTCTCCCGACGCCGAAGTGGTGGCGGGCGTCGACATCGACGAGGCGAGAGCCAGTCAGTTCAGCGACGAGCATGGCATTCCCCATTCCTTCGGCGACCTCGACGAGGCCATCGCCTGGGGTGGTTTCGATGCCGTCGCCAATGTCACGCCGGACAGGTTTCACCATCCCACCACGATGAAGCTGATCCTCGCCGGCAAGCATGTCCTGTGCGAGAAGCCGCTGGCCGAGACCTTCCCACAGGCCGACGAGATGGCCACGGCTGCCGAGGCAGCCGGACTGATCGCCATGGTCAACCTGTCCTATCGCGACGTGCCGGCCCTGCAGGCCGCCCATGGCATCATTGCCCGCGGCGAGATCGGTGAGGTCCGCCACGTCGAGGCTTCCTATCGCCAGAGTTGGCTGGTGGGCAATCATTGGGGCGATTGGTCGACCGAGCCGCGCTGGCTCTGGCGCCTGTCCGAGGAGCATGGCTCGAAGGGCGTGCTGGGCGATGTCGGCATCCACATCCTGGATTTCGCCAGCTATGCGGTGAGCATGACGCCGGTCGCGCTGCAGGCGCAGCTCGCGACCTTCCACAAGGCCCCCGGCGACCGCATCGGCGACTATCCGCTCGATGCCAATGACAGCGCGGTGATGTCGGTGCGCTTCGAGAACGGGGCGCTGGGTGTCATCCACACCAGCCGTTTCATGACGGGCTATGCCAACACCCTGAAACTCAGCGTCTTCGGCACCAAGGGCGCGATCGAGATCAATCACGGCCCCTATACGAGCCTGCGCATCTGCACCGGAGACGGGATCCACAGCCAGGCCTGGCGCGACCTCCACGCCGATCCGGTGAAGACCAACTACCAGCGCTTCATCGCGGCCGTGCAGAGCGGCGAGAATGCCGAACCCAGCTTCCGCCACGCCGCCAACCTCCAGCGCGTGATCGACCGCTGCTTCGACAAGGATATTGCTTCGGCGCCGCCGATCGCCTGATCATATCGGGTGCGCGGGCGTCTCGCCCGCCTCTTGCCATTCGATGCTATGTTTGCAAAAGCGAGCGAGACGCCCGCGCAGCCGGAATGACGATCAGGCAGCGTCGAGCGCATTCAGGAAGCGCTCGAGTTCGTCGCCGGCAATGCCGACCACCTGGTTCGGGGCCGGGAAGGCGCCATTGGCAACGTCGGCATTGTATTCGGAGAAGGCCGCGATGCGTTCCTTCTGCAGGCGGTCATACTCGCCGTGGAAATTGCGATAGACCTTGGCATGACGCGGGTAATGCCCGTCATGGCTACCCAGCACGTCGTCGGCGAACAGATATTGCGCGTCGCACCCCCCGCCGGCGCCCATGGAAATCATGAACAGGCTGGTGCGCCGGCTGATCGCGGTGGCGACCTCCACGGGCACTACCTCGATCTCCGCCGCGAAGGCGCCCGCCTCCTCGAGGGCCTTCACCTGCTGCCAGACTCGCCAGGCTGTTTCGAACGTCTTGCCGACGGCTTTGAAACCGCCGGTCCAGGTCCGGTGCGAGGGGATCAGGCCGACATGGCTCACCACGGGGATACCCTCGTCGCGAAGCCGCCGGATGGTGGCCAGGCTGGCGGCGCAATAGACGGCGTCCGAACTTTGCTGCCGGGTGAGGAAGGCCGTCCGCAGGTAGTCCTCCACCGTGACATAGTGGCCATATTCCAGCCCGGTGACCACGAAGGCTGTCGGCGCCGCGTCGCGGAAAGCGGGCTCGGCGATCAGCGCGGGCGGAACCGAAAGCATGCCGATGCCGGCGCGTTCGGCCGCTTCGGCTTCCTCTAGCGTGGTGACTCTCAGTTTGGCAATCTGCTTCTTGCCGCGAAGGGCAAGCAAATCGGCAACGGTCGGGCGTAGGCGGGCCATGACGGTCTCCATGCTGTCCCGCGGCTCGAGTGCATCGTCGAGACGCAGGGCGCGTTAAGGCGTCTTGCGATTTGACGGCATTGCCGGAAACCGCAAAGCAGCGTTGAAACAAAGAGGAGGGCAAAGGGGCTGGTAGTCGCTTTGCCCTAGGCGGCGAGAAGGGATTTGAGGCGGGTATTGGGATCGCCAAGCCTGTCCCTGTCAGGATGGGCGCGCTTGGCGATCAGCATTTCGCACAGCCTGATATCGCGGGCGATCGCATTGCCGGGACCGATGCCACTGGCAGCGACCAGGCGCCCGTCATCGTCGAGATGACAGAGGATGAAGGAGCCCTCCGCACCGTCGCGGCGAATGGTGTGACGCCCTTCGTCGACCAGCCCGGCGACCTGCAGGGAGAGGTCATACTGATCCGACCAGAACCAGGGCACGGCGTCGAAGGCGGCTTCCTCGCCCAGCATGGCGCGGGCGGCGTGGGTACCCTGTTCCTGGGCATTGCGCCAGGATTCCAGGCGCACGCGCCGTCCACCATAGACGGGCAGGGGAAAGGAACAGCAATCACCGGCGGCGAAGATGGCTTGGTCGCTGGTACACAGCCTGGAGTCGACGGCGACGCCATTGTCGATCACAAGGCCTGCAGCCTCCGCCAGCGCCGTGCTGGGCGAGGCGCCGACGCCGAGAACGACGAGATCGGCGAGCACCAACTTGCCGCTGGTGAGGCGGACAGCGAGGCCGTCGGGCTCCTCCTCGATGGCTGTGATGCCTTCACCGCACAGCAAGGTGCAGCCCGCGGCGCGATGGCGCTCTTGCACAACCTCCGCGATAGCGGCCGGCACCCCCCGGCTGAGCAGGCGCGGAAGGGCCTCGATGATGGTCACCGCCGCACCGCGCTGGCGGGCGCTGGCCGCAAGTTCCAGGCCAATGAACCCGCCGCCGATGATGGCGATCTCCGCCCCCGGGCGAAAGCGTTCTCGTAGATGCAAGGCATCCTCGAAACGCCGCAGCGTCACGCATCCAGGCCTGTTCGCGCCTGCCAGTGGCAGCCGTCGCGGTGCGGCACCGGTGGCAAGAAGCAGTTTCTCATAGGCTAGGGCATTGCCGTCATCGAACCGAACCAGCCGCCGCTCCGGTTCGATCGCCACCACGCTTCGCTTGGCCAGATGGGTGATGGCTTCGGCCTCGAAACGCTCCTCGGCCACGATATAGCGCGGGGAGGGGCCGGTCTCGTCGAGCAGCGCCGCCTTCGACAAGGGCGGTCGCTCATAGGGGGCGTGAACTTCGTCCCCGACCAGGGTGATGGAGCCGGCCCAGCCGTTCTCGCGAAGGGCGAAGGCTGCCCTGGCGCCTGCCTCGCCGGCGCCGACGATGACCATGCCCGGCTGCATCGGATCAACCCAGCTGGATCTGAAGCTTGCCGTCGGCGAGCCGGACGGCATAGGTCTTCAAATTGATGCAGACCGGCGCGCCCTTGGCTTCGCCGGTCTTGTAGTTGAACCGGCCATTGTGCTTGGGGCATTCGATGATGTCGTCCATCACCAAGCCGTCGGCCAGGTGGATCTGCTCGTGGGTGCACAGCCCGTCGGTGGCAAAATATTCGTCGTCCGGACTGCGGTAGAGCGCATAGGTGCGGCCGCCGTGATCGAAGCGCAGGACGTCTTCCTGCTCGATATCGTCGGCATCGCAGGCGTCGATCCAGTTGCTCATCTTCTCCTCCCGATATGGTTTTGTGTCTTGTGTCTGTCAGTGGTGCTGGCCGGCAAAGCGGGCACGCGGGTCGTCGGGCATCACCACTTCACCATGTAGATCAGGGCGATAGGGGCGAGCGCTGGACGGCAGCATACGGCGCACGAAATATTCCGGATCCTTCATCTGGCGGCGCAGGGCCGGGATGATCTCGCGATAGGCCTGGATCGTGCTGCGATAGGGCGTCGGCGTGTCGGCCAGCATGGCCTTATGCAGTTCCGGCAGCGCGTGATAGGGCACCATCGGGAACATGTGATGCTCGACATGATAGTTCATGTTCCAATACACGAAGCGGAAGAACGGGTTCATGTAGACGGTGCGGGAGTTCAGGCGGTGGTCGAGCACGTTCTCGGCCAAGCCGGCATGCTGCGTCAGCCCGAAATAGAGGGTCAGCCAGCCGCCATACATGGTGGGCAGGACACCGACGAACATCATCGGCAGCCAGGAATGCAGTGCCAGCGAAAGCGCGACGGTGGCGAGGTGAATGACGAGCCAGATGCGTGCGACCAGATAGACCTTGCCGCGTTCCATCTCCGGCACGAAAGTCTCTTCCTCCTCGCTGAGCCGGCCTGTGGCGTGCAGGACCAGGCCCTTGAGGGCAGCCCAGGTCGAGGCGATCGCGAAGATATTGGAGAGGAGGCGCAGGATTGCCGGTGGGCGCATGGCGGCGATCTCGGGGTCGCGGCCGACGATGATGGTGTCGGTGTGGTGACGTGTATGGCTCCAGCGCCAGATCGTCGGCTCGCGCATGATCATGAAGCAGGCGATATGATAGACGACGTCGTTCATCCAGCGCGTGCGGAAGGCAGTGCCATGCCCGCATTCGTGCCAGCGCGAGTCCGAAGCCGAGCCATAGAGAATGCCGTAGAGCGCGAAGAACGGCACGCACCACCAGCTTCCCCATAGCAGCCCGGCGGCGAGGCCGCTCAGCAGCAGGCCGGCAAGCCATAGGGCGGTGTCGCGGATCGCCGGCGCGTCCTTGCGCTGCATGAGTTCCTTCATGCGCTTACGGGGAATGTCGCACCGATACCACTCGGCGGCGGCAAGGCCGCTCTCGACGGCGGCCTGGGCATCGCGTCCGATCAGACTGTAGTCGCGCCGGGTCGGCCTCATCGCATGCTCCCTTGTCCAGCCTGGTTTCGACCAGGCCTCATCCCTGGTTCCGATGCTATGTCGCACCGGTTCGGGGCTCAATGGGGTGTTGACAGTTTCTATCAAAGTGCATCAGAACGACTATCATCATGATGTAATTTCATCAGAGCTATCATGGCCAGGCCGACGATCCAGGATGTCGCGAGGGAGGCGGGCGTCAGCCCCGCGACGGTCGACCGTGTTCTGAATGGCCGGCTTCCGGTCCGGCCGGAAACGGCCCGACGCGTGGCCGAGGCGGCCAAGACGCTGGGCTATTACGCCGCCGGGCTGATCCAGCAGCGGCTCGACCGCGACATGCCGCATCTGCGCCTGGGATTCCTGCTGCTCAAATCCGCCTCGCCCTTCTACAGCCTGCTGGCTCAATCCATTGCGGAGGCCGCAGCTTCGGCACCCGGCTTCCGCATCTCCGCCGTGATCGAGCACCATGGCGATACCTCGCCGGTGGCCGTGGCCGAGCGGATGCATCGTCTTGGCGAGAGGTGCCAGGCTCTGGCTGTCGTGTCCGTAGACCATCCCCTGATTACCGTGGCGGTTGCGGAACTGAAGGCCCGCAATGTGCCCGTCTTTGCGCTGCTGTCCGATTTTGCCGCCGAACACCGCGCCGGTTATGTGGGCCTAGACAATCGCAAGGCCGGGCGCACGGCGGGCTGGCTCATCGCCCGCACCGCTCGCCAGCCCGGCAAGATCGGCATCATTCTCGGCAGTCACCGTTTCCATGGCCATGAACTGCGCGAGATCGGGTTGCGCAGCTATTTCCGCGAGCATGCCCCGGATTTCGAAGTGCTGGACAGCCGCGTCAATCTGGAAGAGTCGAGCATAGCCTATGAAGCGACCTTCGGGCTGATCAGGCGCTATCCGGACCTGGCCGGTCTCTATGTGGCCGGAGGCGGCATGGAAGGGGTGATAGCCGCCCTGCGGGAGGAGAAAGCGAAGGGACTGGTGGCCGTTTGCCCGGAACTGACGCCGGATTCGCGCCTTGCCTTGAGCGAAGAGGTGATTTCCTTCGTCATCGCGACACCGCTGCCGCAACTGCCCGTGGAACTCGTCCGCGTCATGGCACAGGCCTGCCTTACCGGCAGCGTGGAAGGAACCGGACAGACTTTCCTGCCCTTCAATCTCTATCTTCCCGAAAATATCTGAAAAGGCTGAGGCTTTGCTTGATCTTGCATGGCGCAGCCCAGGAGATCGCCGGGTTCTGCCACCAGCAAGGCGCATTGTCGGGTCCGATGGCGGCTGCGCGCGAGCGAGCGCGCGACTGAAATGCGCACTTGACAGGGCAGTGCAAAAATAGAATATTAATTCCAATTAAGTTCAAAAACGGTCCAATCATTCTATTTTTGATGACCGGTACAAGAGCACATGGCGCTACAAACGGCGCCGGCGTGGTTGGAAATAGGGCGCTTGCGCCTGCAAGGAGTGTTTCATGACAAGCGGAGCCGAACCCTTCGCTCTCAACCATATGGCCGCGCCGAAGCTACGGCCTGCCGAATTCTTCGCACTTGCCCGCAATCTTGGAATCGCCAGGGTCGAGATCCGCAACGATCTTGCCGGCAACGCCATCCTCGACGGGACGCCAGCAGCCTCGGTAAGGGAGGAGGCGCAGCGCGCCGGTGTCGAAATCCTGTCGATCAATGCCTTGCAGCGCTTCAACGATTGGAGCGAGGCACGCGCATCGGAAGCCGAAGAGCTTGCCGATTATGCGGCCGGTGCGGGCGCCAGGGCCCTGGTGCTCGTGCCCCGCAATGATGGCGAAGGGCGCGGCGACGAGGAGCGCCTTCCCCGCCTGATCGAGGCCCTGGCAGCGCTGAAGCCGATCCTGTTGGAGCGCGGGCTGACCGGCTTCGTCGAACCCCTCGGTTTCGAGATCTGTTCCCTGCGCTTGAAGTCCGAAGCCGTCGCCGCCATCGATGCCGTCGATGGTGCACAGACCTTCAAACTGGTGCATGATACGTTCCATCATCATCTCGCGGGCGAGGCGGCGTTGTTCCCGGACCGCACAGGGCTGGTTCATATCTCCGGCGTGGACGATGCGTCCGTGGCAGTGGGGGAGATGCGCGACAGCCATCGCGGTCTCGTGGGAGCGGATGATCGTCTGGGCAATGTCGCTCAGATCGAGGCGCTGCGTGCCGGCGGTTATGCCGGTGCGCTCTCCTTCGAGCCTTTCGCCGAAAGCATCCAGCAAATGGACGCCAAACAGGTCCAGGCTCGTCTTGCCGCGAGCATGGCACTGATTACGGCGGGCTTGGTTTCCTAGGGCAAAGCGCGTTCATCCGTCGACGCGTTTTCCAATTCTTTGTTTCTACGCGTCTTTGCGATGCCGGGGCTATCCCGGCGAACCGCAAACGCTCCAACGATCCACCAATTCCCCGCAAGGGGATTATCCGGAAAATGACGGGTGCTGCCGGACATCCGACCCAGGGAGGAGACACGATGAAACGGACCCTTTTCGCGCTTGCCGCAACGGCCTTGTTGTGTGGCACGGCCTATGCCGAGAATATCGGTGTCAGCATGGCCAAGTTCGACGACAATTTCCTCACCGTGCTGCGCAACGGCATGACCGACTATGCCAAGACCAAGTCCGGCGTGAACCTCCAGATCGAGGACGGTCAGAACGACGTCAACAAGCAGCTCAGCCAGATCCAGAACTTCATCGCCCAGAAGGTCGACGCCATCATCGTCAACCCGGTCGACACCGACGCCACCCCGCAGATGACCAAGCTCGCCACCGAAGCCGGCATCCCGCTCGTCTATGTCAACCGCATGCCCTCCGAAGAGAAGCTGCCCGAGAAGGTCGCCTTCGTCGGTTCGAACGAGGTTGATTCCGGTACCCTCGAAACCAAGGAGATCTGCAAGCTCCTCGGCGGCAAGGGCGATATCGTGGTGATCATGGGCGAATTGTCGAACCAGGCCGCCCGCCAGCGCACGCAGGACGTCGAGGACGTGATCGCCAAGGAGCCCTGCACGGGCATGAAGATCCTGCAGAAGCAGACGGCCAACTGGGACCGCACCCAGGCGATCGACCTGATGACCAACTGGCTGACCTCGGGCATCAAGCCGGCTGCCGTGATCTCCAACAATGACGAAATGGCGATCGGCGCCATCCAGGCGCTCAAGCAGGCCGGCCTCGCCGGCGGCAAGACGCTCGTCGGCGGCGTGGACGCCACGCAGGACGGCCTCGGCGCCATGAAGGATGGCGACCTGCAGGTCACCGTGTTCCAGAACGCCGCCGGCCAGGGCCAGGGCGCCGTCGATACGGCTCTGAAGCTTGCCAAGGGCGAGAAGGTCGACGCCATGGTCTGGGTGCCTTTCGAGCTGGTGACCCCGGCCAATATCGACAACTACCTCAAGAAGAACTGATCGAACTGCATAAGGGCCCTCCGGCCCAAGGCCGGGGGGAGCTCACGATCTTCTCGCCAGACGCGGCAATGACCGGACCCTGGTTCCGGGCCGATGAAACACGTCGCCAGCTCGGGCGCCGGCATGAGGGAGAACAAGGATGGCTGTAGTGCAATCGGCGGCGCCGAGCCGCGGTACCTCGGACTCCGCCTATCTCATCGAGGTGGAGGGCGTACGCAAGGGCTTTCCCGGCGTGCTCGCACTCGACAATGTCTCCTTCAAACTGCGTCCCGGCACGGTGCATGCCCTGATGGGCGAGAACGGCGCCGGCAAGTCGACGCTGATGAAGATCATCGCCGGCGTCTATCAGCGCGACGGCGGCGTGATGAAGCTGCGTGGGCAGGAGGTGCAGTTCTCCGGGCCTCTCGATGCGCTCCAGCAAGGCGTCGCCATGATCCATCAGGAGCTGAACCTGATGCAGTACATGACGGTGGCGGAAAACGTCTGGATCCGGCGCGAGCCTTTGACCCGGCTGGGTTTCGTCGACCATGGCGAGCTCAACCGCCGCACGGCCAAGCTGTTCGAGCAGCTCAAGATCAGGATCGACCCCACCGTGCCCGTCGGCTCGCTGTCGGTGGCCAATCGCCAGATGGTCGAGATCGCCAAGGCGATTTCCTACAATTCCGACGTGTTGATCATGGACGAGCCGACCTCGGCCCTGACCGAGACGGAAGTCGCGCATCTGTTCGAGATCATCCACGACCTCAAGGCCCAAGGTAAGGGCATCGTCTACATCACGCACAAGATGAACGAGCTCTTCGAGATTGCCGACGAGGTCTCGATCTTCCGCGACGGCAAATATATCGGCACGGACCTTGCTGCCAATCTCACGCGCGACGAGATCATCCGCCGCATGGTCGGCCGCGAGATCACCCAGATGTTCCCCAAGGAGACGGTGCCGATCGGCGACGTGGTCCTGTCGGTGAAGAACCTGACGCTCGACGGCGTCTTCCACGATGTCTCCTTCGACCTGCGTGCCGGCGAGATCCTCGGTTTCGCCGGGCTGGTCGGGGCAGGGCGCTCCAATGTGGCGGAGGCCCTGTTCGGCGTGACGCCGGCCTCCTCCGGCACGATCGAGATCTTCGGCAAGCCCGTCTCCATCTCCTCGCCTGCGGTCGCCATGCGCCAGGGCATGGCGTTCCTCACCGAGGACCGCAAGGATACCGGCTGCTTTCTCATCCTCGATATCCTCGAGAACATGCAGATGGCGGTGCTGACGCAGCGCTACGTCAAGGCTGGCTTCGTCGCCTCGGGCGAGGTGACGCCGGCCTGTACCGAGATGAGCGCGGCGCTGCGCGTCAAGACGCCGAACTTGCATGAGCGCATCGAGAACCTGTCCGGCGGCAACCAGCAGAAGGTGCTGATCGGCCGCTGGCTCCTGACCAAGCCGAAGATACTCATCCTCGACGAGCCGACGCGCGGCATCGATGTCGGCGCCAAGGCCGAGATCCACCGCCTGATCAGCAAGCTGGCGGGCGAGGGCGTGGCGGTGATCATGATCTCTTCGGAACTGCCCGAGGTGCTGGGCATGAGCGACCGCATCCTCGTCATGCATGCCGGCCATGCCACCGGCATCCTCGATCGCTCCGAGGCGGACCAGGTCAAGATCATGGAACTGGCCGCGCGCTGAGGCGCGAGGCCCTGGAATTGGAAGAACCCCGATACGATGCGCCGTGAGGCGCTTAGCGATAGAATTGGAGGATCCCATGTCCGCGAATGAGGCTGCCGGCAAATCGCCGCAGATATCCAGCGCCAAACCGCATCGCCGGCTGCCGCAGGAACTGAGCATCCTGGCGGTTCTCGCCGTCATCGTGGCGATATTCGAGCTCATCGGCTGGCCGCTGAAGAGCCAGAGCTTCTTCTTCAATGCGGGGCGCCTGAGCATCATCTTCCTGCAGGTGGCGGTGATCGGCATCATCGCGGTGGGCGTGGCGCAGACCATCATCACCAGCGGCGTCGACCTGTCCTCCGGCTCCGTGGTGGGCGCCACCGCCATGATCGCCGCCTCGCTCGCGCAGGTGAGCACGGCCCGCTCCGTGGTCTATCCCCACCTCACCGACCTGCCCTTCATCATTCCCGTGCTGGCGGGCCTGGCGACGGGGCTGCTTGCCGGTGTCATCAACGGCGCGCTGATCGCCTACGCCAATGTGCCGCCCTTCATCGCCACGCTGGGCATGATGGTCTCGGCGCGCGGTTTCGCCACCTGGTACACCAATGGCCAGCCCGTCAGCACCTTCACGCCCTCCTTCCGCATCATTGGTTCGCCGGTGGAGCTCTTCGGCTTCTCCGTCGACGTGCCGACGGTGATCTTCCTGGTGGTGGCGCTGATCTTCCACATCGCCATGTGCTACACGCGCTACGGCAAGTTCACCTATGCCATCGGCTCGAACATGCAGGCCGCCCGTGTTTCGGGCATCGATGTGAAGTGGCACCTGGTCAAGGTCTACGGCTTCGCCGGCCTGCTTTCGGGCCTGGCCGGTGTGGTGCAGATCGCCCGGGCCGGCTCGGGCCAGGCCGGTGCAGGCCTCGGCTACGAGCTGCAGGCCATCGCGGCGGTGGTGATCGGCGGCACCTCGCTCTCCGGCGGCGTGGGACGTATCACCTCCACGGTGATAGGCCTCCTCATCCTCTCGGTGGTGACCTCGGGCTTCACCTTCCTCGGCGTTCCCGCCTCCCTGCAGCAGATCGTGCTCGGCGCCATCATCGTGGGCGCCGTGGTGATCGACCAGTATCGCCGGCGCCGGAAGGTCTGAGGCGAGCGGCACGACGATCGAACGGCCCGTCCGTGAGGACGGGCCGTTCTCATTTGTCCAGCCCTGTCGTCCCCGAGGAGGCATACACGATTGGTTGCAGTCAAGCGTGCCCTCGCGAACAGGCTCGTTGCCTCGTCGCCGACTTACTATATGTAGTCGATCCTTGTAGTGACTGCCGATGGCCCATCGGTCTAGAATTGTCCGGCTGGGGCGGCACAGAAGATCGAATGACACCATGGTCAATGCGGCACGAAAGTTCCCCTGGCCAAGAAATGAGGGGTGAGAGGGTCAACTCTTCCGGCCGGTGCCGGGAAAGGGCTGAGCCTGGCGAGACTTGATGAGCAGCAACACCACCGTCTATCTCTTTCCGCATATCCTGAAATGCGCCGGCCTGAGCGTGAGGGACTATCTCCTGCACGATGTTCCGCCGCGCGGTTCCGCCGTGATCTATTCCAAGCCCGAGCAACGGCCTTGGCTCGATCCTGCGAACCGCGTGCCCCAAGCCGATCGCGACGAGATCCGTATCCTGTTCGGCCACAGATTGCCGCGCACGGCCGCCCGAGGTTTCGAAGGCCGCATCATCCGGGAGGTCGGCCTGCTGCGGGAACCGGTGTCCTTCTATGTCTCGCTCTACAATTTCCTGCAGAAGACGCCCGAGAGGCATCGGATCGTGGGCATGTCCTTCGAGCAATGGTATCCGACCAACAAGCACAACCGCATCAGCCGCTTCTATTTCAGGCATTATTTCGGCCTGTCCTCCCTGGGCATCCGCAAGATGAGCCAGCGCCAGAGGTTCGAATTCCTGTCCAGGCAATTCGAGACGTTCTGGTTCGTCGGTGACTATCGCAATTGCGATGCGGTGATGGAGCAGATGACCCAGGATATCGGCTGGAAGTTCGAGAAACTGCCCCATGAGAATGCTGCGCCCACCAATGCGCTGCGCAGTCAGGATATTGGCGAGGCACTGCGCCGGAAGATCCTGCAGGACAATGCGCTCGATCTGGCCCTTTACGAAACCTGGGCCGAGCGCAAATGGGGGGACAATCCAACGCTGGAGCGCGGGCAGGGGCTGAACAATCGTTGGACCTGGCAATAGCTGCGACGGGGCTGCATCCATCGGGTGCTCCGTGCGTTTCAAACTCTTGCCCTGATCCCGTGCTAAACAGGTGACAGGCTGGCGTCCGCGGGGCCTGCGAAGAGCAATCCTCGGCTTTTATCAGATTGCCGGCCAGGCCTGAGCGCACGGATCCGCCCATGGCCGAGGCGCCCGGGCCGATGACCCCTAATCAAACTTCGCTCCCCGATCAGAAGGGCTGAGTTCTTTCTGACCGGGGCTTTGTTCGCCTCTCCCATGATGTAAATGCCTGCGAGCGTGGCGGTCCGGAATTGCGTTGTGCAGCACGGGCTGAAAACGGGTCCGGCGATATCGTGCCGATACAGGCGTATCACCTCCCACTCGCCTCCGATGGACCTCTTCGCCACTCGATCAGTCGAGCAGGCAGCGGAGGGCTCGATGCTTTTCCGCATGACGCGGCCCATTCCCAACAGGATGTACGGTCTGGACTGGTGCATAGCAGACGGAGCGGGCGCTCGCGGAATGACGGGCATCGTGCAGGTCAATTCGCATTGCTCACGGCTATCGGTGCATCTGGCGTGTGACCAGCTAGATTTGTTGCGACCGGGGCGGTGCGATCGTTTCAACGCTTGATTGGCTCGCAGCGGCCTTGGCTTGACGGTAGGCGGACAGATCTGCCGGCGGCGAGCCGCCCGAGGTTGGCGCAGCATATCCTGGCGGGAGGCGGCAGATGAAATCGAACTCGGCATCGAGAAACGCCTGGCGCGCATCAATCACGTTCGCCGCGTTGCGTAAGTCCATGTCAGCCCCCACCGTTACGCTTTCCGGTACAGTGTTCGGGCGTGGGGTTAATGTTCGGTTGTGGGCGCGCACTTTGCCGGGCCTTGCCGGCAGGCTGCCCGTTTCGCGTTGAGGATCACCGCGTCCCTGTGGAGGGTCGCAATGCGTAGACCATTGCAGACTTTCGCATCTGCGAGCGGATGGGTTGGGTACGCAAGAACGCGCGCTTTGGCGTTGAAGCGTTTTCAGGGATTTCGATGATTTTGGATGTCTGCGGAGAGAGATGGTGCCTAGGGGCGGAATCGAACCACCGACACTGCGATTTTCAGTCGCATGCTCTACCAACTGAGCTACCTAGGCATCCGGCGAGTCAGCCGAGGCCGCCGCGAGACCGCGGGTGTATAGCCAGCGCCTCCGTGGTTGTCCAGCCCTCTTGCACGGAAAAAATAAGCCGGCTGCAAAAACACCGGTACGCACGCTGTTTCCACCGGTACAGATGGTAAAAACTCTCTGAATCATGATTGCCGCCGACCCAGGGCGCCCTTAGTCTTGCGGGCTCGGTGGCCCGTTCCCTGTGCATGTCGCGTGATCCGGGCGTGTCGTCAGTTATGGATGGGACCCAATCGATAACTGGCGACACGCCCCGGTCACGCCGACTCGCTAGCGTGGACAGGACCGCCGCAACAAGCCCAGGGGCGGGTAAGAGGACAGGCAACATGGTCAGGCAGGCAGCGCGCCAAGGCGTCTTCGTGCGGTTTTTCTCGGCTTTCGTGCTCATGCTCGCCCTGCTGGGCTGGGTGGCCGCCGGCCCGGTGCAGGCGGCGCCGCTGTTCCAGGCCGACAGCTATTCCTATGCGGCTGACAGCTACAAGGACAGCATCGCCAAGCTGACCAAGACCATGAAGAAGAGCGCGCCGCAGCTCCAGGAAGAGCTGAAAGCGGCTATCAGCTCCGACAATGCGCGCAACACCGCCGTGGTGGTGGAGCAGTTCATTGCCCTGTCTCCCAATGACGGAGCAATGTGGAAGCGCCTCGCCGATTTGCTGCTGGTGGCCGAGCCCTTTAACAGCCAGGACGGCTACGAACTGCCCTACAAGGCGCTCGGCGCCTCGATTCGCGCCTATCAGCTTGCCAAGACGCCGCAGGAACAGGCCGATGCGCTCAACGATGTCGCCCAGGCGCTGGTCAAGCGCGAGGATTGGCGGCCGGCCCTCAACGCCTATCGCGCCAGCCTCGACCTGGTCGACAATGCCGAGATTCGCGAAGCCTATGAGGAAGTGCGCAAGGATCATGGCTTCCGCATCACCGACTATACGGTGGAGAGCGACGCGCCGCAGCCGCGCCTGTGCTTCCAGTTTTCCGACCCGCTGAGCAATGCGGTCGCCGATTACGCGCCCTATTTCACCCAGGAGCCCGGACCCGTCTCGGCCGTCACGGTCGACGGCACCAAGCTTTGCGTCGAGGGCCTGAAGCATGGCGGGCGCTACAAGGTCACCGTGCGCCAGGGCCTGCCTTCGGCCGTGGACGAGAGCCTGCTCAAGAACGCCGACTATGAGATCTATGTGCGCGACCGCCTGCCATCCGTGCAGTTCGTCGGCAAGAGCTATGTCCTGCCGCGCACCGGCCAGAACGGCATCCCACTGGTCTCGGTCAATTCCACCCAGGCCAAGCTCGCGCTCTACCGGGTCGGCGATCGCAGCCTGATTTCGGCGGTGATCGATTCCAATTTCCTCGACCAGATCTACGGTTCCCAGGCCAGCGAGATCGCCCGCACCAAGGGCAAGAAGGTCTGGGAAGGCACGATGGACCTCACCAGCACGCCGAACCAGGACGTCACCACCGCCTTTCCGGTCGACGAGGCGCTCGGCAAGATCGAACCCGGCCTTTATGTGATGACGGCCCAGCCCGGGGAAGTGAAGGAAGACGAGGACAATCAGCTCGCGACGCAATGGTTCGTGGTTTCCGATCTCGGCCTGTCGACGCTGAAGGGCAAGGACGGCCTGCACGTCTTCCTGCGCTCGATCGCCTCGGCCGAGCCGCTTGCCAATGTCACGGTCCGACTGCTTGCCCGCAACAACGAGATTCTCGGCTCGGTGAAGACGGGGTCCGACGGCGCCGCCTTCTTCGATGCCGGCCTCACCAAGGGCAATGAGGGCCAGGAGCCCGCCCTCGTGGTCGCGTCCGACGACAAGAGCGACTACGCCTTCATCGATCTGACCCAGCAGGCCTTCGACCTCACCGACCGTGGCGTCACCGGCCGTGACCCGCCGGGGCCGGCCGATGCCTTCGTTTATGTCGAGCGCGGCGTCTACCGCCGCGGCGAGACGGTGCATGCCGCCATCCTGCTGCGCGACGGCAATGCCAATGCCCTGGCCGACGTACCCGTCACCATGGTGGTGCAGCGCCCCGACGGCGTCGAATATTCGCGCACAGTGCTGAAGGACCAGGGCGCCGGCGGCCGCACGGCCGACATCGCCATCATTCCCTCCGCGGCCAGCGGCACCTGGCGCGTCGTCGCCTATACCGATCCCAAGGCTGCTCCGGTCGGCGAGACCACCTTCCTGGTCGAGGACTATGTGCCCGATCGCATCGAGTTCGACCTCGCCACTTCGGGCACCCGCATCGACCGCACCAGTGGTGCCAACCTCAAGGTGGACGGGCGCTATCTCTTCGGCGCCCCGGCCGCCGGCCTCGACATCGAGGGTGACGTCTCCGTTTCCACCGACAGCCAGCCTTTCTCGCAGTGGAAGAACTACGCCTTCGGCCTGTCGGACGAGAGCGTCGATACGGTGCAGAACACTGTCGACGATCTCGCGCAGACCGACGACAAGGGCCATGCCGAATTCACGGTGCCGCTGCCGCAATTGCCGACGACCACCCGTCCGCTCAAGGCCAGTTTCGTCATCCGCATGAAGGAAGGCGGCGGCCGCGGCGTCGTGCGTAGCGCCTCCCTGCCGATCGCCTCCACCGGCCCGATGCTGGCCTTGAAGCCCGGCTTCGCCGAGGGCACGGTGCCCGAGGGCCAGCAGGCCTTGTTCGACGCAATTGCCGTCGATCCCCAGGGCAACCAGGTAGCGGCCAAAGGCGCGACCTGGACGCTCAAGCGCCTGACCACGACCTATCAGTGGTACAAGAGCAACAATCGCTGGAACTATGAGGCTGTCACCACCGCCCGCAAGGTCGGCGGTGGCACGGTCGATCTCTTGGCCGACAAGCCCGCTCAGATCTTCGCGCAGGTGCAATGGGGTCAATACCGCCTCGAAATCTCGGCGGATGGGCTGGCTTCCTCCTCCAGCTCCTTCTATGCGGGCTATTACACCAGCGAGAAGGCCGATACGCCCGACATGCTGCCGGTCGCCCTCGACCAGACCAGCGTCAAGACCGGCGATACGCTGCAGGTGAAGATCGATGCCCGTTTCGCCGGCAAGGCCTCGGTGCAGGTGGTCGGCGAGAAGCTGCTCTCCTCCACCCTGGTCGACGTGCCGGAGAAGGGGACGACCGTTCCCGTCACCGTCGGTAAGGATTGGGGCACAGGCGCTTATGTCGTGGTCACCCATTTCCGGCCGATGGACGTTGCTGCCAAGCGCATGCCGACGCGCGCGATCGGCCTCGCCTGGTTTGGCATCGACCGCAATGAACGCACGCTCAAGGTCACGCTCACGCCGACCGAGTTGATGAAGCCGCGCCAGCCTCTCAAGGTGCCGGTGAAGGTCGAGGGCCTTGCCGGCGAGAAAGCCTATGTCACCCTGGCGGCCGTCGATGTCGGCATTCTCAACCTGACGGGCTACAAGCCGCCGGAGCCGGAGACTTTCTATTACAGCCAGAAGCGCCTTTCGGCCGAACTGCACGATCTTTACGGCCAGTTGATCGACGGCATGGAAGGAGTGAAGGGGCGGATCCGCACCGGTGGTGACGGCGGGGCCAATTTCAACAGCCCGCCGCCGACGCAGGCGCCCCTGGCCCTGTTCTCCGGCATGGTCGAGGTCGGTGCCGACGGCACGGCCGAGATCAGCTTCGACATTCCCGCCTTCAACGGTCTGGTGCGGGTGATGGCGGTGGCCTGGACGCCGACCAAGGTCGGCCATGCCTCGGCGGACGTCAAAGTGCGCGATCCGGTGGTGATCGCCGGCACTTTGCCGCGCTTCCTTGCCGTGGGTGATCAGTCGCGCTTCCGCCTCGATCTCGTCAACGCCGAGGCCGCACCGGGCGACTATACGCTCGCCGTCACTATGGAAGGGCCGATCGGCGCTCAGCCGTCAGCGCTCTACCAGACCGTGAAGATCGGGGCGGCGGGCTCGCGCACGCCGGTGAACATTCCCATCACCGCCAACGGCATCGGCACCGGCAAGCTGGTTGCCACTTTGGCGGGTCCCGGCAATGTCGCCATCGACCAGAGCTTCACGCTCGGCGTCTTGCCGGCCAATCCGCTGGTGACGCGCCGCACGATCCAGACCATCGCCGCCAATGGCGGCGGCATCACCGTCAATGCCGACCTCGTCGCTGAAATGGTGCCCGGCACTGGCGCGGTCTCGCTTTCGGTGGGGCCGTTCAGCGCCCTCGACGTGCCCGGCCTGCTGCGCGATCTCGATCGCTATCCCTATGGCTGTTCGGAACAGCTTGTCAGCCGGGCGCTGCCGCTGCTCTATCTCAGTGAGCTCGGCGGCAACGCCATCGATCTCGACGGCACGGTGAAGGAGCGCCTGGGCGATACGGTACAGCGCCTGCTCGCACGCCAGGATTCCAATGGTGCCTTCGGCCTGTGGAACGCCGACAGCGGTGAATTGTGGCTGTCGGCCTATGTCACCGACTTCCTGCTGCGGGCTCGCGAGAAGGGCTTCGCCGTGCCGGAACTGGCGCTCAACCAGGCCGTCGACTATCTGCGCAACCGCGTCGGCAATGCGCCTGACGTGGAAGAGGGCAAGGGCGAGGACATCGCCTATGCCCTCTACACGCTGGCCCGGGCCGGCAGGGCGCCGGCGGGTGATCTGAAATATCTCGCCGATACCAAGATCGGCCAGTTCGGCAGTGCCATGGCGCGGGCCCAGATCGCCGCCGCCCTCGGCATGCTCGGCGACAAGCCGCGGGCCGGCGAGGCGTTCGGCTCGGCCGCCGAGGCGCTCCAGAAGGAGACCAGCGATACCAGCCTGGCCTATCGCAATTACGGTTCTCCGCTCCGCGACGCCGCGGCGGTGGTGGCGCTTGCAGGGGACAACAATGCCAGCCTGCCGGTGATCAAGACGGCGCTCAAGGTCATTACCGATGCGCGCTCCAAATCCCGCTATGCCTCGACCCAGGAGATGACCTGGATGGTACTCGCGGCCCGCAGCGTCGCGGACCAGGCCCGTTCCCTCAAGCTGATCGCCGATGGCTCGGAGCAGCAGGGCGCCTTCTACAAGGTCTATCGCGGCGAGGCGCTCAAGGCCCCGCATTCGGTCTCGAACCCCGGTGCTTCGGCCCTGCAGGCCGTGGTTGCGGTTTCCGGCTCGCCCGTCGTGCCCGAGCCCGCTGCCAATAACGGCATGAACCTGACGCGCAGCTACTTCTCGCTCGACGGCAAGGCCGTGGATCCCGCCGAGGTGAAGCAGAACACCAGGCTGGTGGTGGTGTTGAGTGCCAGCCGCAGCGGCGACAACCAGACCGGCAACTTCCTGCTCGTCGATCGCCTGCCGGCCGGCTTCGAGATCGAGAATCCGAACCTGGTCGTCACTGGCGAGACCGGCAGCATGTCCTGGCTCAAGGATCTCACCGAGGTCACTCATTCGGAGTTCCGCGACGACCGCTTCGTCGCCGCGTTCACCGATCAGGCCGCCAAGGTAGCGTATGTCGTCCGTGCGGTGGCACCGGGCCGCTACATCCTGCCCGGTACCACGGTGGAGGACATGTATCAGCCCGAGCGTAACGCCACGCTTGCCACCGGCACGCTCAGCGTCACCGAGAAGTAGAGCGGACCGAGATGACCGCCCGGCGCGTCCATATCCTCTGCGCGCTTCTGTTCACGGCCATTGTAGCCGTGAACGCCGGTGGCTTTGCGCTGTCGGAGGTGCTCCGGCGCCTCGGCCCGGTGCCGCTGGGCGAGAGCGTGACCTATTCCCCGCTGGTGGTGGATCGCGACGGCCGGCTGCTGCGCCCCTTCACCACGGCGGACGGCTATTGGCGCCTGCCGGCCAAGCCGGAGGAGGTCGACCGGCGCTTCCTGTCGATGCTGGTCGCTTATGAAGACAAGCGCTTCTATTCCCATCACGGCATCGATCCGGTGGCCATGGCCCGCGCCGCCTGGCAGATGGTGAGCCGGGGGCGCATCGTCTCCGGTGGCTCGACCTTGACCATGCAGGTCGCCCGCCTGCTCGAGCCGCGTCCCGATCGCACTTTTGCCGACAAGGCGGCGGAGATGATCCGGGCCGTCCAGATCGAGAACCGGCTGAGTAAGGAGCAGATCCTCGGCCTCTATCTGGCTTTGGCGCCCTATGGCGGCAATCTGGAAGGAACACGGGCGGCCTCGCTCGCCTATTTCGGCAAGGAGCCCAAGCGCCTTTCGACAGCGGAGGCGGCCATGCTGGTGGCCTTGCCGCAGGCCCCTGAATCGCGCCGCCCGGACCGGGCTCCGGCCGCGGCCAAGGCAGCCCGCAACCGGGTCTTGCGGCTTCTCGCCGGCAAGGGCGCGCTCCATCCCGACCAGGCAGAGGCCGCCACGCTGGAAGCGGCACCGCAGGGGCGCAAGCCCTTTCCGATTCTGGCGGCCCATGTCGCCGAACGGCTGGTGCGCCAGGACCTGCTGCTTCAGGCCCAGGCCGGCAAAAGCGAGCCCAATCCGGTGGTGATCACCACGATTGCACGCTTCCTGCAGGAGCAGCTCGAGAACCTGGCGCGCGAGCGGGCGACCGCCTTGGGCGGCGGCGTCTCGGTTGCCATCGTTGCCGTCGACAATGCCAGCGGCGAGGTGAGGGCGCATGTCGGCGGCGTCGGCTATTTCGACAAGGCGAGGGCAGGCCAGATGGATCTTGCCGAATCCTTGCGTTCGCCCGGGTCCACCCTGAAGCCGTTCATCTATGGTCTTGCCTTCGAGGATGGCCTCGCCCATCCCGAGACGCTGGTGGATGATCGTCCCGCGCGCTTCGGCGTATACAAGCCCGAGAATTTCGACGATGCCTTCCAGGGCACCGTCACCATGCGCCGTGCCTTGCAGCAGTCGCTCAACGTGCCGGCGGTGATGCTGCTCAATTCCATCGGTCCGAACCGGCTGATCGCCCGCATGAAGAACGCCGGTGCCGAGCCATCTCTTCCGCCCGATGCGGTGCCGGGACTTGCCGTCGGCCTCGGCGGAGCTGGCGTCAAGCTCACCGACCTCGCCACGCTCTATTTGGCGCTGGCTCGGGACGGGGAGGCACTGCCACTGATCTGGCGGCCGCAGGACCGCGCGCTCGGCGCGCAGCCCCATCGCCTGTTCGAGAAGGCCGCGGCCTGGCAGGTCGGCAATGTCCTGATCGGCGCGCCGCCGCCGGAGAACGCAGTTGGCGGCAAGATCGCCTACAAGACCGGTACGTCCTATGGCTATCGCGATGCCTGGGCGGTCGGGTTCGATGGTGCCAACACGGTCGCCGTCTGGGTCGGGCGGCCCGATGGCGCCCCCGTCTCGGATCTGGTCGGGCGCAAGGCCGCCGCTCCCATCCTGTTCGATGCCTTCCAGCGCATTGGTGAGAAGCGGGTGCCGCTCAAGCCCCCGCCGTCGGGCGTGGTGTTTGCCAAGACCTCGGAATTGCCGCCGGCCTTGCAGCGCTTCCGTCCCGGCGCCTTGCCCGAAATCGCCGCCGCCGGTTCGGGCGATGCCCCGCTGGTGATTTCCTTCCCGCCTGATGGCGCCCGGGTCGAGGTTGCCGGGGGAGAGCCGGATGCCGCCTTGGCTCTCAAGGCGATGGGGGGCGCACCGCCCTTCACCTGGCTTGCCGATGGCCTGCCGATCGTGATTGGCGAAGAACGCCGGGAGGCCGTTTGGGACAAGCCGGGCAAAGGCTTCGCCCGCCTTTCGGTGATCGATGCCAGGGGACATACCGCGAGCGTCCAGATCAGGCTGGATTGACGGTAGGTTCGTTCGGCGTCTCGATGACCCAGTACGAGTTTTTCCGGCCGAAACCATAATATTCCTGTCAAGAAGTGGGCCTAGCCTCAGATGCCGGGCATTCCTTTCATTGGCTGAAATCCATTTTTCCGGGAGAACGCATCGTGCAGGCAGGGCGTTACGTGATCAAGCAAGGCGATACCTTGTGGGGAATCGCCGGCCGCTACTACGGCAATCCGGTGCGCTGGCCGGAAATCTATGCCTACAACAATGAGCCGGCGATCGTGGCCAAGACCGGACACGGCATCGTCAATCCCGACCTCATCAAAGCCGGAGCGGTGATCTACCTGCCGAAGCAGCATCGTCGCGTGGTTCTGCGCGGTACGTCGACAGGCCCGGCTCCGACGGCGAAGCCACAACCCGCCAATCCGCCCGCCCCCAGCTCACCCACGCCCGCCCCTATCCCGACAAGGGGCGGCACGACCCCGTCCCATTCCCATACGCGCACTCAGCCCGATGCTGGCAGCAACCCGGCGGCCAGGACGCTCGCGAACAATTTCGGTTTCGGCTATCAGCTCGACGACCTGCCGATCATCGAGATCAAGGGCAATGGCTTCTCGGCCAAGGTCAAGCTGAAGGGGGCGATCTTCCTGCAGCCGACCGACAAGGTGCCGCTTCTCGTCTACAGCAATAAGGGGCTCGAGTCGCAGGCACGCCAGCAGACCTCGACCGTGCTCGGCGAGCTGGTATCCGGCGGCAAGTTGAGTTGGGACCGCAAGTCCAACAGCGTCACCTATGAATGCCAGCTCACCTTGCGCGCGAATGCGCATTCGCCGGGTGCCCAGTTCTCTGCCGGCATATCGAGCGCAGGCGAGCCGGTGCTCAAGGCCACCTTGACCTACCCGCGCATGACCGGGCGAATCCGCGACTATGTCTATGTCGCCAGCGAGTTCAAGGTCGAGATCGAACTGAAGCCGGACCAGCATTTGCGTCCACCGCTGCCCGAGCCGGTCCTGGTACCGAGCTATCGTCCCGTTCCCGATGCAACGCGGGTGTGGCGTCCCCAGCCTGTGCATACCGATCGCAAGCCCCCGGCATCCCCGGAACCCTCGTCGGGTATTCATTGGGGTAAGGCGACGGTGGCCATCGTCGGGGCCGTGGTCATCGTCGGGCTGACCCTGCTCGAGGACGCGGCCACCGCTGGCGGCGGTGTGGCCGATGACCCGGCGAGCTTCGCCGCCGCGGGCGCCTTGCTGCGCTGGGGCTTGCGCCGGGCGGCCGTACAGGCGGCGCCGAGGCTTGCGCCGGCGCTGGCCTATTAAAGCAAAGCACGTTCACGGCTGGGCATCCCCTTATCGAGATTCCCGCTTTTTGAGCACGAAATCTGTTCTTCGATGCGGTTTCAGAGTTTTGCAGGCGGGTCAGCAGTGCTGACCGGCCTTTTCTTGTCGCCGATGCGTCAATCGAGATTGCGTGTTAGACAGGTCCAACGGGGCAAGAGCGACGCTGCGCACCGGTTTGCGGAAGTGCAGTCGCGCCCTTGCGATCGCGTTCATGCGAGCGCGGCGGGCTTGAGCGAGGATGCCTTGCCCGTTCTTTTCGCCGTGGCGCGCCTTTGCAATCGACGGCCGCTCCGCGATATCGCGCTGTGTCCTGGCCTGAAAATACCGGTGTATGCATGCCTTCATCTTTCTCGTCCGACCAGACCGCCGATCTTGCCGAACCGACGGAGAGCCCGGAAGTGGTGCGCCTGATCGAATATCTGCAGCGCAAGGGACGCTTGGAAGACGAAAGCCCTACGGCCCTGTATCGGCGTCTCCAGGAAGCTCTGCGCAGTGCCATTTCGGAAGGCATCGTTCCGGCGGGCGCCATGATCCCGGGTGAACGTGAGCTGGCCCTCCGCCTTGATCTGTCGCGCGTGACCGTGCGCAATGCCATCAAGGGACTGGTCGAGGAACGGCTGCTGGTGCAGCGCCACGGGGCGCGAACCAGTGTGGCGCTGCGCCTGGAAAAGCCGATGACGGTGTTCACCAGCTTCTCCGAGGACATGGAGGCGCGCGGCCGCGTGCCCGGCACGACCTGGCTGCGTCGCGAGGTCGGCGTGGCCGACACGGCCGAAGCCATGGCCCTGGGGCTCTCGCCGGGGGCACGGGTGTGCCGCCTGCACCGGCTCCGGCTGGCGGATCGCGTCCCGATAGCGATCGAATATTCGGTCCTGCCGGCAGAGTTCCTGCCGAATCCGGACCTGATCGAAGGTTCGCTCTATGTGACGCTCGAGCGGCGCGGCTGCCAGCCGGTGCGCGCGCTCCAGCGGGTCAGGGCCGATGTGGCGACCGCCCATGAGGGGCGCCTGCTCGAGATCGAGACGGGAGCGCCCATTCTCGAAATGGAGCGCCGCTGCTCGCTTGAAAACGGGCGGGTGGTCGAACTGACCCGCAGCCGCTATCGCGGCGATGCCTATGATTTCATGGTTGAACTGGCCCGTCGTGGCTGAAGCATGAATGATTTCGCAACTGGTATTAAACAGGTTGCATTCTGGTTCTATTGATGTCAGGCTTCCTCATCAGCAAGCGAGGAGCATTGGGTGGTATCCGCAGTTGAACGAGCGCTCGGTGGATTGATCGTGTCCTGCCAGCCGGTGATCGGCGGCGCCATGGACCGGACCGAGATCGTCGTCGGCTTCGCCCTGGCTGCCGTGGCGGGCGGCGCCGCGGCCTTGCGCATCGAGGGCCTGGCCAATGTCCGGGCCGTGCGGGCGGCAACCTCGCTGCCGGTCATCGGCCTGGTCAAGCGGGCCGAGGCAGACACGCCGGTGTTCATCACGCCTCTGCTGAAGGACGTCACGGACCTGGCGGAAGCCGGTGCCGACATCATCGCATTCGATGCCACGCAGCGCTCGCGCCCCGTCCCCGTGCCGGCGATGATCGCCGCCATCCATGCCGCCGGACGCCAATCCATGGCCGATTGCGCCGGCTTGGCGGATGCCGCCGCGGCCGTGGAGGCAGGGGCATCCGTGATCGGCACCACCCTGTCCGGCTATGTCGGCGGGCCGGTGCCGGAGGAGCCGGATATCGATCTCGTGCGGCAGGTCGTGGCTCTCGGCAGGCCGGTTTTCGCCGAGGGGCGCTATCGCACGCTGGCACAGGTGCAGGCTGCACGTCAGGCTGGTGCCGATGCCGTCGTGGTCGGTTCCGCGATCACCCGCCCCGAGCACATCACCAGTTGGTTCGTCGAGGCGGTAAAGTCGCCGTCCGCCCCATCCCCCTAGGAACGCCCATGCAGCGACGGCCCGTCCTTGCGATCGATATCGGGGGTACCAAGACCCTCTCGGCCCTGGTCGACGGCGATAGCGTGCTGGCGCAGTGCCGTGTCGAAACCGCGCGCGAACATGGCCCGCAGGCCTGGCTCGATGCCGTCGTCGCAAGCACAACCGAGTGGCGCGGGCGCTTTGCCGCGGCCGGTATCGCTGTCACCGGCCGGATTGCAGGTGGTTGCTGGTCGGCGCTGAACCCGGCCATCCTGCCGGTGCCGGATGGCTATCCTCTCGTGGCGGCTCTTACGGAGCGCCTCGGTGTGCCCGTCACAGCGGTCAACGATGCCCAGGCCGCCGCCTGGGGCGAATATCGCTTCGGTGCCGGACAGGGCGCCGACATGGTGTTCATGACGGTATCGACCGGCGTCGGCGGCGGCCTGGTCCTGGGCGGGCGCCTGCTGACCGGCCGCAACGGCTTGGCCGGGCATGTCGGCCAGATCCTGACCGATCTCATGGCAGGCGAGCAGCGGTTGGAGGATGTCGCGGCCGGTTCCGCCCTGGCGCGATTGGCGGCTGGCAGTGGGCAATGGCCCGACCCGCCGGCTCTGCTGGCAGCGGCCCGGGTTGGCAATGCGGCGGCAGAAGCCCTCGTTGACGGGGCAGCGCTCCCGCTGGTCCGCGCCGCCCGCTCCTTGCAGATGCTGGTCGATCCGGATTGCTTCGTCATCGGTGGCGGCCTCGGCCTGGCCGAAGGCTTCCTCGAGCGGCTGCGCAGTCACGCAGCGGCGCTTCCTACCCCATACCGTCCCGAATTCCGTGCTGCCGCGCTCGGCGCAGAAGCGGGACTGATCGGCGTGGCCGATCTCGTCGACCCATAATCAGAAAGCGCATCGGAGGTGGATCATGTTTGAGATGAAGCGAGGCCGAAGGAACAGATACAGAGCGCTGCTGGCCGGTCTGGCGCTGGCGCTGGCGGGCAGCACCAGTGCGCTGGCGGAGGTCACGGTCCTCGGCTGGCCGGGTGGGCCGGAGGAGACCGCCCTGCGTGCAACCGCCAAGGCCTATAACGAGCGCTCCGGCCTTGCCGAGGCCGACAAGGTCAAGCTGATCTTCTTCAACCGCGAGGGTTTCTGGGACAAATTGCAGGCCGATCTGGCGGCGGGGTCGACCGAATTCGATCTCAACCTGGTCGCCACCTATTCGCTCGGCAAATATGCGCCCTTCATGCAGCCGGTGGATCTGCCCGCCGATAGCGCCAAGGTCTTCGGCGAGAAGGTGCTGAAGACCATGCAGTTCGACGGCAAGCAATATGGCGTGCCGACCGACCTGTCCTTGCATTTCATGTATGTGCGCAAGGACTTGATGGAAAAGCTCCTGGCCGATGACGGCTGGAAGAAGACCTATGGCGAGATCGCCCAGAAATATCTCGGCAAGCCGCTGCAGCCGGTGAAGCCGGACGAATGGACCTGGGACGACTATGCGGCGACGGCCCTGTTCTTCACCAAGAGCATCAATCGCGCCAGCCCGACGCGCTACGGCACCGTGCTGCAGATGAAGAACCTGCTGTTCAACATGATGGTGTTCCAGACCATGGCGCGCTCCTATGGCGCCGATTGGCAGGACGCCACCGGCAAGATCACGGTGGATTCGCCCGCCTACCGCACCAGCCTGGAGCTCTACAAGAAGCTCTATGATGCCGGCGCCAGTCCGAAGGATTCGCTCTCCTACGAATATGCCGAGGCCAATGCCGCCTTCGGTGCCGGGCAGGTCGCCACCATGCTGCAATGGAACGCTGCGGCGGCCGATCTCGACAATCCGGCCAAGAACGCCGTGGTGGCAGGGAAGATCGATGCGCTGGCTCCGCCGAAGGGGCCCGAGGGGCGCACAACCCATATCCACGGGCTCGGCTTCGGCCTCAACAAGGCCTCGACCCACAAGGATGGGGCGGTCAAGTTCCTGACCTGGCTCGCGGGGGCGGAGGCGATGAAGATCTATGCCGAGGCGGGCGGTTCGCCGGCGCTCGATGCCAGCCTGACATCCTCCCTGCCGAAACGGCCCGATCTTGCCAAGATCGGCGACTTCGCCGGCCAATACGGTTTCGTGATGACGGGCGGCACCTCGGCCGGTGCCCTGCAGGTCTATGAGGCCCAGGCCAAGAATTTCACCGGCTACTGGGCGGGGCAGGCCAATCTTGATGCGGCGCTGAAGGAAACAGCTGCCAAGATGCAGGAATTGTTGAAGAAATAACCGTTCTTCTTGCGCGGGGCGATAGCTCTGACCATCGCCCCGCATAAGGGACTCGTTCAGGGGGAGCAAGGCGGCTGCAACAGGCGGAGCAGCATTTGCATGCTGCCTGCCGTTATGGCCGCCCTGTCGAGCGGCCTCTGTCCGGAGACAGCCTGATGGCGCTCGCCAAGAGCAAGACACCCTATCTGCTCATCGCCCCGATGACCGGATTCCTGATCTTTCTGGTGGCGCTGCCGCTTTGCATCGACATCGTCTATGCGCTCTCGAACGTGACCTTCGAGACCCTGCGCAGCCCGAGCCTGCAAGGCTTCGGTAATTTCCTCATCGTGCTCCAGGATGGCGCCTTCTGGAAGGCCATGGGCTTTTCCCTGAAATTCGCCATTGGCGCGTCGATCGCTCAGATCCTGCTTGGCCTGTTTCTCGCCATCTTTCTCAGCCCGTTATTGGCCAAGCGTCCCTGGCTGATGGCTGTCCTGATGCTGCCGATGATGCTGGCCCCAGCTCTGGTCGGCCTGATGTATCGCCTGGTGCTGCAGGAATTCGTCGGCGTGATCCCCTATTATTTCCTGCTCTTCACCGGCGACAGCCCGGCCTTCCTCAGTCCGGACAACGCCTTCACCACGCTGGTGACCATCGAGGTGTTGCAGTGGACGCCCTTTGCCCTGCTGATCCTCTATTCGGCCTATCAGGCGATTCCTATCGAGATCCGGGAGGCGGCCGCCATCGATGGCGCAGGCTATTTCCGCAGGCTGCGCTGGATCGACCTGCCCTATATGGCGCCGGCCATCGCCATCACCTTTTTCTTCCGTTTCATCGACAGCTTCCGGGTGTTCGACAATGTCTACGTCCTGACCGGCAGCGGTTCCGGCGGCAGCACGACCACCATCAGCATCTACATCTACGAAGCCTTCTTCCGCGGCAGCAATATCGGGGTGGCCGTCGCGGCATCCCTCATCCTGCTGGTGATGTCCTATGCCGTGGTGGCGGGGTTGATGAAGCTGGCGGAGCGCCGCGCATGACACGGCTTCTCACCCTGCTGCGCTGGATCGTCTTTGTCCTCGCAGCCTTCGCGCTGAATTTTCCGCTGATCGCCACCCTGATCGCGGCCTTCAAGGGCGAAGCGGAAATCGCCGAGAACCCATCCCTGCTGATCGAGGCACCGACGCTGGAGAACTTCGCCAAGGTGCTGGAAATCTCCGACCGTTTCGACATTGCGCACTATTTCGTCAACAGCCTGATTGCCGCCTCACTGGGCTCGCTTTTTGCGATTCTGCTCAGTTTTCCGGCAGCCTATGCCATCGTACGTCATGGCATCGGCCAGCGCTGGCTGCTGCCCGGCGTGACCAATCTGCGCGCCATCCCGCTGATCATCTTCTCCATTCCGATCTATTTGATCTATCAGCGCCTGGCCCTGCTCGACACCCGGTTCGGGCTCGCCCTGATCCTGTGCCTCGTCAACCTGCCCCTGGTGCTGGTGCTGATTGCCAACGCGATCAGGGACCTGCCGATCGAGATCGAGGAGGCAGCGTTGGTCGATGGTGCGAGCACCTTCTACGTGTTGTGGCGGGTGGTGCTCCCCTTGACCGCGCCGGCCATCGCCTCCTCGCTGATCCTGGCCTTCATCTATGCCTGGAACGAATTCCTGTTCGGCCTGATGCTGACCACGCAGAGTGCCGTGCCGATCACCGTCGGCGCCTCGTTCTTCTTCGCGGCCAGCGGTGGCGGGGTGCAATGGGGCACGGCGGCGGCGGTGATGATCCTCTCCGTGCTGCCGCCTCTGCTGCTCAGCCTGCTGGCCTATCGCTATATCGGGCGCTCGCTGACCGCCGGTGCCGTGAAGGGCTAGAGTGTTTTCCAGAGAATTTGATAGGCATTTCGATTAAGAAAGCATTTCAAAACAAAAGGTTAGAGCAAAGTGCAATTCGGAGAAATCGCACTTTGCTCTAACCCGGGCGCTGGCTGTTCTTGCGCAGGATCTCCAGGGCTTCCATGCGGGCCTTGGAGAGATCCCACAGCGTCTTGGTGGCCGCGGACATCAAGGCCTCGATGATCGCCAGGATCGCCGCGTTGGAATCCCAGTTCGACGGCACCCCCGTGCGTGCCGAAATGACATGGCGGGCAAAGCGGGCGATCGGCGACAGCCATTGGTCGGTGAACAGCACAATGGTTGCGCCGCGCTCGGTTGCCTCCTGCGCGAGGAGCACGACGTCGTCCTGGTAACGCCGGATGTCGAAGACGATCAGGACGTCACGCTTGCCGAAATCGATGACCTGGTCGCGCCAGGTTGCCGCCTGTCCCTCCACCAGCGTGACATCGGGGCGGATGACCCTGAGATGGCGCACAGTATAGAGCGCCACAGCTTCGGTGAGGCGGCCGCCAACGACATGCAGCCGGCGTTTGGTGTCGGTGATGATCGCGAGAATCGCATCGAACTCGGTTGGCGCCATCGCTTCGAAGCTGTGGGTGATGTTGGCGACCACCGCGGCGGCGAAGGCGGAGAGCGGAGATGCATTGGCCTGCTCCGGGGCCTGCTTCATCAGCGGCGACTGCAACTGCGCTTCAAGCTCGTCCTTGAGATGACGCTGGAAATCGGCATAGGCGCCGAAGCCGAGCCGGGCGATGAATCGCAGGATCGAGGGCGCGGAAATGCCGGCGCGCGAGGCAAATTGCGCAACGGTTTCAAGGCCTGCGAACGGATAGTTCGACAAGAGGACATGGGCGGCGCGGCGCTCCGTGGGGGTCAGCGAACCGAGCTTGCCGCGGATGGTCGTCGCCAAGGTCTCATCGCTTGCCGTGGCCGCCGCGTCTGGGCTTTTGGTCATCAGGCGACTCCCTCTGGAAAAGCGAGAGTGGAAGGTGGACACAATTTTCACAATTGACAAGTCGGCTACGGCTGTACTCAAAATAACACTCAATACAAAAACAAGCTCGGACGTAATGAATGTTAGAATCGCTCGCCGAGAGAGCCGCCGGAGGGACATCGGACGGGGAAACCCAGCCCGAAACCGCTATCCTGGACAATGGTCGGGGTAGGGGAGCCTATGTCCTCGTCTGCGAGCACGCCTCCAACTTCGTTCCTGCGCGTTATGGCAAGCTCGGCCTGTCCGACGCCGACCTGCAACGCCATATCGCCTGGGATCCCGGCGCCCTCGGCGTTGCCCGTGCGATGGCTCGCGAACTCGATGCGCCGCTGGTGTCCTGTGCCGTCAGCCGCCTCGTGATCGACTGCAACCGCGATCCTTCGGTCTTCGATGCCATTGCCCTGAAGAGCGAGGACACGATCATTCCCGGCAATGTCGATCTCAGCGAGGCCGAGCGCGCGCGGCGGGTGCATGAGGTCTATGAACCCTTCCATGCCGGGGTTGCCGCCGCGGTGGTGGCCAAGCGGCTGGACGGGCCTGCGGCCGTCATCGGCATTCACAGCTTCACGCCGGTCTACAACGGCACCCAGCGCCCCTGGCACGTCGGTATTCTCTTCGATCGCGACGAGAGTTTGTCGGGACCAATGATTACAGCTCTGCGCGAGGACGCAGACCTGGTGGTCGGGGTCAACGAGCCCTACAGCCCGGGGGATCGCGTCTATCACACGCTCGATCGCCATGGCCAAAGCCAGGGCCTTCCCAGCGTGATGATCGAAATCCGCAACGATCTTCTGGCAACGCCGAATCAGCAGGAAGAATGGGGCATGAAACTTGCTACCATCCTCAAGCGGATCGGGCTGCCTGGGGACGATTCGCCAAAATGAGAGAGCCGGAACGCCGGCCGGAAACGACAGCAGTGTGAAAGGCAATATCCATCGGTCCAATGTCTATCGGTCCAATGTCGACCGATCCTGGACCATAAGTCGGGGGACTTTCTATGAGTGGATCGACTGACGAGGACGTCAAAGTCCTCCATTCCATGGGGTACGCGCAGGAATTGGCGCGCCGCATGGGCGGCTTTTCGAATTTTGCGATTTCCTTTTCCATCATCTGCATCCTGGCGGGCGGCATCACTTCGTTTCCGCTGGCGATGGGCACCGGCTCCGGCTTCGAGGCGACGATCGGCTGGGTCATTGGCGGCGTGTTTGCCTTGGTGGTCGCCGCTTGTCTCGGGCAGATCGGCTCGGCCTATCCCACGGCGGGTGGCCTCTATCACTGGTCCTCGATTCTCGGCGGTCGCGGCTGGGGCTGGGCAACGGCCTGGATCAACCTTCTCGGCCTGATCTTCGTGGTCGCTTCCGTCAATGTCGGCGTCTGGCTGCTGTTCAGGGATCTGGTGCTCTCGGGCGTCTTCCATGTCGACGTCACGGCGTGGACTTCCGTGACCACCGATCCCTTGCCGTCGGGTATGACGGCCGAACAGGCAGCGGCAATCAATAATTCCGCCTATACCGCGCAGGTCGTTGCGGTTTGCCTGATCACGCTGGTCCAGGCTCTGATCAACCATTTCGGCATCAAGCTCACCACGCTGCTGACCGATTTCTCGGGCTATCTCATCCTGGTGATTGCCGTGGTGCTGACCTTGACATTCCTGGGCTGGGGCGCTGGCTGGGACTTCTCGCGTCTCACCACCTTCGTGAACAACACGGGTGATCCGGGCGGCAATTACGTGCCCGAGGCACGGCCTGCCTTCATCGCCTTCCTGGTCGGTCTTCTCTATCCGCTCTACACCATCACCGGGTTCGACGCTTCGGCGCACACTTCGGAGGAAACCCAGAATGCCCGCGTGGCCGTACCCAGGGGCATGATCCATTCGGTGTTCTGGTCGCTGGTGTTCGGCTTTGCGATGGCCGTGTCCTTCGTGCTGGCCAGCCCGGATCTGGCCCAGACCGCCAAGGACGGCGGCGCCGGCTGGTTCAACCTGTTCAACAACCTGCCCGCGCCGGGCTTGCTCAAGGATGTCCTGGCCATTGGCATCGTGCTGGCCAATTTCATCTGCGCCCTGGCTGGCCTGACTTCGACCTCGCGCATGATCTATGCCTTTGCCCGTGACGGCGGCCTGCCAGCTTCCGGCATCTGGAAGGGCGTGAGTCCGACCTGGCGCACCCCGGTGGCGGCGATCTGGCTTGGAGCGGTGCTCTCGGTCGCCGCGACGCTCTATTCGCCGGCCTTCGCGGCGCTGGCGGCGGGCTGCGCGCTGTTCCTCTATGTCTCCTATGCCATGCCGATCGCTGCAGGCCTGCTGGCGGAGGGCAAGACCTGGACCGAGTTCGGACCCTTCCGCCTCGGCATCTGGTCCAAGCCTCTCGGCGCGATCGCCGTGCTCGGCGTGCTCGTCCTGATGTATGCCGGCATCCAGCCGCCCTTCGATATCCTGATCAACTACGCCATCGGCCTGCTGGTGCTGCTGCTGGTGTTGTGGTTCGGCATCGAGGCTCGCCGGTTCAAGGGCCCGCCGATCGGCGGCGACATCGCCAGGCGCGCCAGCGAGATCGCCGAGGCCGAGAAGGCGGTCGGCCAGAGCACCTGATCGCAACGACGGCCGGTCCTGGTCGCTGCCGGGGCTGGCCGATCGAATGCACTGAACCATCCATCAAGAATAAATTTAGAGAGACGGAACCAGCGGATCATGGCGAACCCAGCGAGACCAACCAATGCGGCCGAGGCGATCGCCTATGTGCGCGAGCACGGATTTTCCGATGTGAAAGTCGGTGTCTTCGACATAGACGGCGTCTTCCGCGGCAAATACATGGCTCGCGAGAAGTTCGAGAGTGCGCTCGAAAAGGGTTTCGGCTTCTGCAACGTGGTGCTGGGCTGGGACTCGAACGACCAGCTCTACGACAACACCTCATTCGCCGGATGGCACAATGGCTATCGCGATGCCGAGGCCCGTTTCCTGCCTGAGACCATGCGTGTCATCCCGCTCGAAGACGGCATGCCACTGTTCATCGGCGAGTTCGCCGGCGAGGCCGAGGCCTATTGTCCGCGCGGCACGCTGCGCCGGGTGCTCAAGCGAGCCGCCGACATGGGCTACAAGGTCTCGGCTGCGGCCGAGTTCGAGTTCTTCGTCTTCGACGAGACCCCGCACAGCGTGCGCGAGAAGCGCTTCCGCAATCTGAACAACATCACGCCCGGCTTCTTCGGCTATTCCATGCTGCGCGCCGGCGTGCATGCCGATTTCTACCAGGATCTCCTGCAGATGTGCCGGGAGATGGACATGGAGATCGAGGGGCTGCACACGGAGACCGGCCCCGGCGTGCTCGAGGCCGCGCTCAAGGTCGACGAGGCCCTGGCCATGGCCGACAAGGCCGCTCTGTTCAAGACCTACACCAAGATCCTGGCGCAGAAGCGCGGCTGGATGGCCACCTTCATGGCCAAGTGGTCGCATGACTGGCCGGGGCAGTCGGGGCATCTGCACGCCTCGCTGTCGAGCCTGAAGACGGGCAAGGGGCTCTTCCATGATCCCTCCAAGCCGCATGCGATGTCGGACGAGATGCGCTGGTTCGTCGGTGGCCAGCAGGCATTGATGCCCGAATTGCTGGCAATGATCGCCTGCACGGTGAATTCCTACACCCGCCTCATCCCGGGCTTCTGGGCTCCGACGGATGCGAGCTGGGGTGTGGAGAACCGCACCTGCGCGCTGCGCGTCATTCCCGGTTCCGAAAAGTCCCAGCGCGTCGAGTATCGCGTCGCTGCCGCCGACATCAATCCCTATATCGCGCTCGCGGCGGCAATCGGCTCGGGCCTGTGGGGTATCGAGAACCGCATCGAGCCCGACGCGCCGGTGCAGGGCTCGGCCTATGACAAGAAATTTCCCAAGGCACGCCAATTGCCGCGATCGCTCTGGGATGCGGCCCAGCGTCTCAAGGCTTCCAAGGCAGCCCGTTCGCTGTTTGGCGATGCCTTCGTCGAGCATTATGCCGCTACCCGCGAATGGGAGGAGCGTGAATTCCGGCGGACGATTTCGGATTGGCAGCTGGAACGCTACTTCGAAATCATCTAGATGTGATCACAAAAGCAACCAACGCCTGATCGTCGGCTGCTTTGAGCGGGAGGATTGTACGGAGTGCTCGCGGATGGTTGGCGCCATTGCGATCACGATGAGGCAATTCCCATCTAATTCGCGTGGCGAGCTCGAACTGCCTCGCTACGCTTGCAGGAACGGCATACGAGCTGCCGGAGGTTCTCAATCATGTCCGATATCGTCTGTATCTCTCCCATCGATGGCAAGGAGCTGGTGCGTCGCCCGGCGGCCAGTGCCGCCGAGATCGACGCGGCGCTGGCCGCGGCCCGCAAGGCCCAGAAGGAGTGGCGCCGGCTCTCCATCGAGGAACGCAGCGCCTATGTCCTGAAGTTCCTCGACGCCATGCTGGCGATGAACCAGGAAGTCGTGCCGGAGCTCGCCCAGCAGATGGGTCGGCCGGTGCGCTATGGCGGCGAATTCCGCGGCTTCGAGGAGCGCGTGCGCTATATGGTGCGTATCGCCAAGGACAGTCTGGCGCCGGCCATTCCCGATGACGACCGCCCCGGCTTCAAGCGCATGATCAAGCGTGAGCCGCTCGGCCTGGTCTTCGTGGTGGCACCCTGGAACTATCCGTTCATGACGGCGGTCAACACCGTCGCTCCGGCCCTGATCGCCGGCAATGCCGTGATTCTCAAGCATGCGGCGCAGACCATCCTGGTCGGCGAACGCTTCCAGAAGGCGATGGATGCGGCCGGCCTGCCCAAGGGCGTGTTCCAGAACCTGGTGCTGACGCATGAGCAGACCAGCGATATCCTGGCCAAGGGGCTGGTCGACCATACCAATTTCACCGGTTCCGTCGCGGGCGGCCGTGCCATCGAGAAGGCGGCTGCCGGCACCTTCATGACCCTGGCGCTCGAACTCGGCGGCAAGGACCCGGCCTATGTGCGGGCCGACGCCAATGTCGAGCACGCGATCGAAAACCTGGTGGACGGTGCCTTCTTCAATTCGGGCCAGTGCTGCTGCGGCATCGAGCGCATCTATGTGCATGAGAGCCATTACGACCGCTTCGTCGACGGCTTTACCAATCTCACCAGCCAATATGTGCTCGGCAACCCGCTCGAGGAAGCAACGACGCTCGGCCCGATGGCGAATGTCCGCTTCGCAGACTGGGTGCGCAAGCAGACGGCCGAGGCCCTGGCCAAGGGCGCCAAGGCCCATATCGATACGTCGAAGTTTGCGGCCAACGCCGCCGGCACGGCCTATCTCGCCCCGCAGGTCCTCACCAATGTCGATCATTCCATGTCGGTGATGATGGAAGAGAGCTTCGGTCCCGTCGTCGGCATCATGAAGGTGAAGTCCGACGAAGAGGCCGTCGCCCTGATGAACGACTCGCCCTATGGCCTGACGGCGGCGATCTGGACCCAGGACCTCGACGCGGCCGAGCGTATCGGTGGCGAGATCGAGACGGGCACCATCTTCATGAATCGCTGCGACTACCTCGATCCCGGCCTGACCTGGACCGGCGTGAAGGATACCGGCCGCGGCACCGGCCTCTCGCGGCTGGGCTACGACTCGCTGACCCAGCCCAAGAGCTATCACCTCAGGACGATCTGACCTGGTGTGCCGGTCTTCAGACCGGCATTGTTCTCGACCCGTGCCGGTCTGAAGATCGGCACACCGAATCCCGCCCCACTTCCCGGACCCCGCCCATGACCACGACGTCCCCCCGCGCCAATTGGAGCTACCCCACCGCCATTCGCTTCGGCGCCGGCCGCATCTCCGAGCTGGCGGAAGCCTGCAAGAGCGCCGGTATCACCGCGCCGCTGCTGGTGACCGACCCGTTCCTCGCGACCCAGAAGATGACCAAGGACGCGCTGGAGAGCCTCAGGGCGGCCGGCCTGCATGCTGCCATCTTTTCGGACGTGAAGCCGAACCCGATCGAATCGAACGTCTATGCAGGCCTGGAAGTGCTGCGCAAGGGCGGGCATGACGGCGTCGTCGCCTTCGGTGGCGGCTCCGGCCTCGATGCCGGCAAGGTCATTGCCTTCATGGCCGGCCAGAAGCGGCCGATGTGGGACTTCGAGGACATCGGCGATTGGTGGACCCGGGCCGATCCCAACGGCATCGTGCCGATCGTGGCGGTGCCGACCACGGCGGGCACGGGTTCTGAAGTCGGCCGGGCAGGGGTGATCACGCAGGAGAAGACCCACACCAAGAAGGTGATCTTCCATCCCTTGATGATGCCCAAGGTGGTGATCTGCGATCCCGAACTCACTGTCGGCATGCCCAAGCATATCACCGCAGGCACCGGGCTCGATGCGCTGGCCCATTGCCTGGAAGCCTATTGCTCGCCCTTCTACCATCCCATGGCCGAGGGCATGGCGGTGGAGGGCGTGCGCCTGGTCAAGGAATTCCTGCCGCGTGCTTATAAGGACGGCACGGATCTGGAAGCCCGCGCCCATATGATGTCGGCGGCGGCGATCGGCGCCACCGCCTTCCAGAAGGGACTGGGCGCCATCCACGCGCTCTCCCATCCGGTCGGCGCGCTCTACGACACCCATCACGGCCTCACCAATGCGGTGTTCATGCCCTATGTTATCGCCTTCAACAAAAAGGCGGTGAAGGAGAAGATCGAGCGGCTGGCCGCTTATATCGGATTGAAGCCGCGCTATTCGGCGTTCCTCGACTGGACATTGGCGTTGCGCGAGGAACTCGGCGTGCCCCACACGCTGGCGGGCCTCAAGGTCGACGACCAGAAATTCGACCTGATGTCCAAGATGGCGCCGAAGGATCCGACCGCTGGCGGCAATCCCGTCACGCTCACCAAGGCTGGCGCCCTCAAGCTCTATCGCAAGACGCTGGAAGGGGCTATCTAGCCTGATCTGGCGGTGCTCGGCGGGGTGGCGGTGACTTTCCGCCTCCCGCGACGGGGCGCTGACAACGGTACAGCAAGGCGCGTCACTCGCATGCGCTTTGCCTTCGGCGTGAAGGGATGGCCGATCCCGAGGCGCTATGTCTGAAACTGTCATGCCGAGCAAGCTCGATCACCACGAACGCCTCGCAGCCTTGCCCTTGTGGGACGGTACCATCGCCGTCGAGCCAATTGCGGGCGGGCTGACCAATCGAAATCTTTTGGTTACTGCGCGGCACGGTCGCTTCGTGGCTCGTATTGCCGGCGACAATGCGGCGCACGACATCGACCGAGCGGCCGAGCAGGCAGCCACGCGTGCCGCGGCTGCAAGCGGGCTCGGGCCCGATGTGGTCTGGGCCGAGCCCGGATTGATGATCCTGCGTCATATCGAGGGGCGCACCCTCGGCGGTGCCGATTTGCGCGATCGGACCCGACTTCGACAAGTGCTGGCGTTGCTGGACAGGATCCGGCGGGCGTTGCCGGAACACTATCGGGGACCCACGCGCGACAGAAGCCCGCTCGCCATCCTCGAGGGCTACCTCCAGAGGCTGTCTGCGGAACCCAATCGTTGGCAGCAAGCCGCCGGTCGCTACCGTCCGTTGCTCGACAGTCTAGCTGCACGACTTGCCGACGTGCCTGCCGGCTTTGCCCATAACGATGTCCATGGCGATAACATCATCGACGATGGCCAACGCCTTTGGCTGGTCGATTGGGAATATGCCGGACGTGGCCAGCCCCTGGTCGATCTCGCCAGCCTCTTCAACAATGCCGGCTTGGACGGCGGGATGCCCCATGACTGCCTTACCGATTGGCTGGGGCGTCCGCCGACGGGCGAAGAGACACAAGGTTTCATGGCCATGCGTCTGGCGGCCGCCATGCGCGATCTGTTCTGGGGCTATGCCCAGGACGGCCTGGTGGCAGGCCAGCCGGGCAAACTCGACGGCTATATCGCCATCAACGAAAACCGAGTGCGCGCCGCTGCCGCGGGCCTTTGATCATCCGACCTTCTGCCCCAGGCGAGATGGCGTTCGGCGTCTTACATGCAAGCCGATAGTTCTGTTTTTGCCATTTGTTTCATTTGTAAGAAGGTCGCGAAGAAGGTGCCTATTTACCGCTTCACTATTAAGTGATGTCCGCGTGAGTTCGATGATTTAACGTTGTATGGCGAGGTTGTTTTCGCTATCTGTCAAATAAATATATTTGATTCTGTGTGTGCAATTATTAGAAATGAGAAAATTTGTAAATTCAACTTTTGGTTGAGTTGTCGAATTGTAAAAAATTGTAAAGTTATTCTAGGATTATATTGCGGGTGATGTCGCGATGAAAAGGACCAGTATTCTTATCGCTTGTGTCTGTGGAAATCGTTTTGTCGATATCGATGCCGTGCGCTCTTTTCTCAGCATTGCCTTGGACCTGAAGGAGCGGAAGGTCGAGGTCGACTTCCTCGGGCAGTCTGGCATCCCGCATCTGGAGCATGCGCGGAACGCGGTCGTCAGCTATTTTCTCGAAGGTCGCAGCGACTATCTCCTTTGCCTGGATTCGGACATGGAGATATTGCCCAAGACGATCGGACGATTGCTCCAGTTCAGCCAGCTTCACGACAAGCCGTTCACGGCCGCGCCCTATGTGTCGAAGGGCTACGACAATGAGAAGACCAGCAGGGTTTTCGCCCGTGATCTCGACGATTTTCACGCCGCCGCGTCACGCTGGAACGTCGTGTTCGAGGATCCGCAGGCGCTGACGGGGCAGGGGCGGCTGGAGGTGCGCAACGGCTTCGCGCGTGCCATACGTGTCGGGGCCGGCGCCATGTTGTGCCGTCGCGACATGCTGGAGACAATGGTCGCCCATTGTCGCGACCAGGGCTATTCCTATCACAATGTGCCGTTCCGCCTGTTTCCGCTGTTCAACATCCCGGTGGTGAACGGCGAGGCGGTCGGCGAGGACTATGCTTTTTGCGATCGTTGGCGCGCTTGCGGCGGTGAGCTTTGGGTCGATACCACGGCAACCATCCGGCATAATGGCCATCATTCCTATCGGGGCAATCTCGCAGAGACGCTCGACCTGCGCAGGCGTGCTCTGCCTCAGGTTTAGTTGTTCACCTCGGGGTTCGACTGAAGGCTGACGCAGCCTTCTCAATCAATCGCTCTGACGTTCGGGTTTGAACGCGTCGTTCTCGAAGCATCGGGTAAGAGCCCGTCGAATTTTTCTGGAGCTTCTCTTCCGCCTATAGGACAGGGCGGCAAGGGGCCCGGGCCTTGTCCTCCATGAAGCACGTTGTGGCGAGATAAATGCTCACGCGAAACTTCAGTGCGGTGACTGTCGTTCAGTGCTGGTCGCAATCGGCCGGGATCGCGACGTAACGCGTCCGCTTGGCCATTCCTTCAGCGTGCACTCGCTAAAGATGTATCGCTTATTTTATGTAACTTTCAGTATATATCCTATTTATTATAGCAACCAAACTTATGCGTGCAATAATTTTGGCATTAATTCGGCATATTTGTGAGAGTTTATGCCACTTCTTAAAGTTGATATGGTTGAACTAATGCAACTTAAGATTGATTTTTTGACGATATGACTCTGGTTTGTAGAAAAAGTTGTGTCTTTTGGGTGACATGTATTGGGCAAAACAGTGTGTGTGCCTTGGATTTGGTCGTTTTCGCGTTGTGGATCGACGGCGACTGCCGCACTGTCACTTTCAACGATTCACGCAATGGGTCGTCTCCGGGCCGCCGCCAGAGGTTGGGGCCGGGGTCTCGCGAGCCGGTCGGAGAGGTCAAGTTTCCGACCGAGTAAAAATGTCTTGGAGGTCATCTCATGACGATGAAGTCAGTTCTTCTCGGCGCCGCCGCCGGTATCGCCGCCATCGGCGCTGCCCAGGCCGCCGATCTGCCCATGACCAAGGGCGAAGCCGTTGAATATGTGAAGGTCTGCTCGGCCTTCGGTGAAGGCTTTTTCTACATTCCCGGCACCGACACCTGCCTGAAGATCGGCGGTGAAATCCGCGCCAAGTATTATGCTTTCGGTGGCACAGGCTTCAGCCGCAACGACAACCGTTCGGCTTTCGATACCCAGGCCCGCGTCTGGTTCGATGCCCGCACCGAGACCGAATGGGGCCTGCTGCGTTCCTACTTCCAGATCAACGCTGACTCCAACCGGCTCGTGGGCCGCGGCGGTGGTAACGGCACGCGGAATGACTTCACCATCGACAAGGCCTTCATCCAGTTCGGTGGCCTGACAGCTGGTTACGCCCATTCGTTCTTCGGCTTCTACGACAACGAATATGGCGATACCCTCGAGGGCAATTACTACGCCGAAGTCAGCACGGTTAACCTGCTCGCCTACACTGCCCAGTTCGGCGGCGGTTTCAGCGCCACGCTGTCGATCGAAGACGGCCGCGATCACCGCGTAGTCAATAATACTTTCGACAACTTCGTGGATCAGGGCGGCCAGCAGGTGCCTGACGTCGTTGCTCAACTCCGCTGGGATCAGAGCTGGGGTTCTCTCGCTGTTCAGGCGGCGGGCCATCAGTTCCGGTCGGCGCAGCTCTTTGACGATGCTGGCAATCCCGTTGCCAGCCCGCGCAAGAACAAGTTCGGCTACGCAGTCGGCGCCACTGGCTTGATCAAGATCCCTGCGATCGATGGCTGGTTTGTGGTTGAAGGCCAGTACGCCGACAGCGCTCTTGAATATCTTGGCGCCAACAACACCTTCATCGCACAGTCCGACTACTTCACGAATGCGGCGGGACGGATTGATGGTGGCAAGGGGTGGTCGATCACCGGTGAATTGGGCGGGCATATCACGCCGCAATTGCAAGCCGTTCTGGTCGGCAGCTATATCGACACTTCCTATGACCGTCTTAACACGACTGGTGACGGCGGGATCAAGGAGTTCACCATCAGCGGCAACCTGACCTACACGATCGTCAAGGGTCTGAAGGTCGCCGGTGAGCTTGGTTACACCCACGGCAAGATCGACCATGGTACGATTGACAGCCCTACCAATCCGAAGCTGGATGGGCGTGACAGCTATAACAATTGGCTGGCAGGCATGCGCATCACGCGCCAGTTCTGATCATTCAGTTCGAATATTCGAGGAAGGGCCCGGCAAAAGCTGGGCCTTTCTTTTTTGAGCGAGATATCTAGGTCGCCTTGTGGATGTGCGGCACGGTCAATCCTCTCTTGCGATGATCGACATATGTTAGTCGCACCTGTCATAGGCATGATCCCGTTGCGGGCGCTTCAGGCACCCCTACAGATACAGATGATCGTCAAGGGCGCTGGGGCGATACCGCGATTGTCTATTAGGGATGATGGTGTCGTGGGTCCCGTCGCTGGTGCTGCAATGCAAGCCGAACGGGCTTTCCGGTCACGCCAGCCACTATACCTATACCCATTCCAATCTTCTCCGCCGAGACCAATGGCCGTAGGTCATAACGAGCATCAGGGCAGAACAGCGAACCCCAAGCCTGCGCCATTCAGCGGATGGCGGATTCAGTGTGGCCGATTCTTCCATGTGAGATTCGCCTGCATCTCGCCTCGGCCGGGCGCGAGAAGATAGGTAATTCGGCGGTTGGGATTGCACCAGGTGATGCTTTCGCGGGAGAGTATCGATTGGAATGGTTGGTCTACCAAGGTGCGAAGCGATCTTGTTTCCCCTGAACCTCCCGGAACTCTACCCGCGAACAGCCAGGTGCCGACCCTAGCCTCATACAGCGAAATTAAGTCATTGGGTGCGAAAGTGGCCGGAAAAGGCCGAATTTTCGCTGAAATTGCCCCCAATTGTGGCGAGAATGCTGCGTGTGTCCTTTTTGCTACACAGCTTTGCCAAAATGTTACGACCCCAGGTTGCTAGGTGTAATCGCTATTGTACAACCAGAGGCAGTGAAGCAATGTCATGACAACGATTCACTCGATGGGTCGTGTCCGGATTGCAAGTTTAACGTGTGATCGGGGTCTCGCGAGTCGATCGGAGCACCAAGCGGCGCTTTCGATCAAATAATAACTGTCTTGGAGGTCATCTAATGACGATGAAGTCCCTTCTCCTCGGCGCCGCTGCTGGTATTGCCGCCATCGGCACTGCCCAGGCTGCCGATCTGCCCATGACCAAGGGTGAAGCTGTTGAATATGTGAAGGTCTGCTCGGCTTTCGGTCCCGGCTTCTTCTACATCCCCGGCAGCGACACCTGCCTCAAGATCGGCGGCGAAATCCGCGCCGACTACCGCGCCTTCGGCGGTGATCGTCCGGTCGCTTTCGGCGCAAGCCGCAGCTTCGATCGCAACGACAACCGTTCGGCCTTCAACACCCAGGCCCGCATCTGGTTCGATGCCCGCACCGAGACCGAATGGGGCCTGCTGCGCTCCTACTTCCAGATCAACGCTGACTCGCATCCGATCAGCTCTGGTGGCCGCAACAGCACCTATAACGGCAACACCTTCTCGATCGACAAGGCGTTCATCCAGTTCGGTGGCCTGACGGCTGGTTATGCCCATTCGTTCTTCGGCTTCTACGACAACGACTACGGCGACACTATCTGGGCGCCCTATTACGCCGAGAGCAACACCGTTAACCTGCTCGCCTACACCGCCCAGTTCGGCGGCGGCTTCCAGGCCACGCTGTCGATCGAAGATGGCCGCGATCATCGCGCCGACTCGGTCAACTTCCGCGGGACCGCTCCCAATCTCGTTGGCTATGCCCCTGGTGGTCAGCAGTATCCCGACGTCGTCGCTCAGCTGCGCTGGGATCAGTCCTGGGGCTCGATTGCCGTGCAGGGTGCTCTGCATCAGGCGCGTTCGGGTGAAAACTTCTTCGTCGACTCCGACAATGACCCGACGACTGCTCCCGATGAGGTTACTGTCCGTCACACCAACAAGCTCGGTTACGCTGTCGGCGCCACTGGCTTGATCAAGCTGCCCTTCATCGACGGTGGTCACTTCGTCGTGGAAGGTCAGTATGCCAACGGCGCTACCGATTATCTCGGCGCCGGCAACAGTGTCCTGGGTTCGTTCGATCGCTTCCTCAACACCTCCGGCCGGTTCTCCAGCGGCAAGGGCTGGTCGATCGTGGCGGAACTCGGCGGCAACATCACGCCCGTCCTGAATGCCAACCTCGTCGGCAGCTACATCGATACCAAGTATGACCGCTTCCTGGCCACGGACGCCGGCGCTGTGTCCGACTACGGTATCAAGGAATTCACGATTGCAGGTAACCTGACCTACACGATCGTGAAGGGCCTGACGATTGCGGGCGAAGTCTCCTACACCCGTGTCGAGCAGCAGAACGGCGCTGCGATCACGGATGGTGAAGGCGCTATCACCGGCTTCCGCGACGACAAGGCCAATGTCTGGCAGGCGGGTGTCCGCTTGAAGCGCGTGTTCTGATCGTTATTCGATCATTCACAAAAAAGACCCAGCTGCGCAAGCAGCTGGGTTTTTTGTTGATTACTGCCGCACCTTATGCGGGGGGAACTGAGGCAGCCAGTGTTACGCGATGCCGCCTACTCAATTTAAGATTTTTTGAATTTAACCCAGAGAATAGAGTGCGTTTATTCTGAAATACGCGCTGATATTAAGTGTTCGTGGGTATTGTAGGCAGCATGCCCTCGCGCCACGCCCGCTCCTGCAAAGAAGACGATTCATTGTCTTCTACCGCAGGAAAAACCGTTCCATGTAATGCAAGAGTTTTTGTTCGCTCTCTGGTGGGTATTCAAGTCCGGCGGGTGAAGTCGAGAGCAGGTTCATCGTCGCGTTGATCTCGAATATCAGCAGATTTCCGTCTTCTGTGAGATCGAAATCCATGCCGAAAATCTCGAGCGGCATTATTTCTGCGATCGTTTGAAGCTTGCTATGGATACTCTCGCCCAGTTCTCGTTCCGGATCGAGGACGATACGATTGGCAACATCCAGGAGATGCGGGTTTTCACGATAGAAAGCCTGCCGATCGGGTGCGCGACGGGCTCGTACGTTCCAGTGGCTGCTGTAATCGGCGCGGACGATGATGGGGCGCTTGTTGACGAAAGCCGCGCGCAATGAGCGGAAACCGCCGTCGGTATGGCCAGTCTGAATATAGGTGATTGCGTAAAATTGCAGGCCGTCAAGCTTCTCCAAGGTTTCGCGAAGGGCTTGTCGATCATCGATGCGCCACGTCCCCGCGCCCATCTGCTGGAAGACCGTGCGAATGATGACCGGATAACCGCAGCGGTTCTCGATATCCTCGATCAGAGCGGGCCTCTGCTCCTTGTCGCTTTGATAGCGATGGACTTTCGGAAAGATGATGCCGGGGATATTGGCGAAGCGCTCCGAATTCTTCTGGCGGGTGGCTTGCACGGCAAGCCTGGGGTGATTGATCACCTTGATATCGAGGCTATCCTCCAGCGCGCTGACACGCCGCAGCGTGTCCTCAACCATTAATTGTTCGGCATTGACGACATTGTTCAGGGCCAGAGCCGGACGTGGCATGCCGCGCAACGCCTCTCCAGCCGTGGGAGAATCCACCAGAATTGACATGAAGCGAAAACGTTCGGCAAAAGCCCGTGCCAATTGCGAGGGGAAGTTGCTGCTGTAATGGTGGTCATGAGGCTGCCGGAAGTCTGTGATGAGGCCAGGCGAGCGGTTGAATACGGCAAGCACGAATTGCTGGGAGGGGGAGGCTTCGGCGAGCAGGATGGGTATGCTGGCAACGAAGCGCTGACTGCTTTGGCCGCAGGCGGCACGATCATTACGCTCATACGCAAGTGCGGCGCGAACCGCATGCAGGTTGGGTAGCTCTTCTCCTGGACCGAAATTCCGGTCCAGCGCGACGAAGGCTTCGTCATTCCGGCCGGCATCGTGCAGCATTTCGGCGATCAGCAGTGCAAATTCGACGTCCTCTCCCATCGTGGACAGGTGGGGGAAACCGGTCGCGAGCGCCCGGTCGGCAAGGCCGATATCTTTGAGGGCGCTGACAAGACTGGCGATGGTACCCTGCTCGACGGCGTCCGGGACGCGCCCCGGGGGCCAGGCACCTGGCAAATGGGTCTCGGCGGCCGCCTTTGCTTCTTCCTGTCGGCCAGATTCAATCAGGAGACCAAGCAGATTGTTGAGATTTCGATAGGCGAGAGGAACCGTTGTGCGGTCCTGCAGACTCAAGCGCAGCAGGCGTTCGGCTTCTTCGGGGGCTCCGCCCTGTTCCCTGGCTACGCCGAGAAGGCCGAGAAGATCGGCGCTGTCGGGCTGCTGCTTCAGAAGTTCCAGATAGGCCGAAATCGCCTGGTCGATATGGCCACTGCGATGCAGCGCGACGGCATGGTCACGGCTGACTTGAAAAGGCGTCGACATTCGGGGACCTCTAGTGGGGCACTACTTCTCTCCTAGCGTAGCCAGGGTTCCAGCCAAACGGAACTACTTCCGCCTGCAGGGCGAAGAATTGATCATACTGCGTCACGACCTTCTAACGCGACTTCAGGCAGAATCGCCTTGACGTTGCGGCGTGCTCTTTTTGCAACGCGTCGTGTCAATAGTCGGTTTGCGGAGGTTCGGTCTGCTGCATTTCATTGAGTTGCCTTGGCTTTTGCCGCACTCTGCAGCCAAAGGTTGTGCGGCTGGAGTTGGGAGTCGTCACCTTCGGGGGAGAGCGATGAAGGCAGTGGCGATCGGCCTTGCCGGTGCAATCTTGGGGGCTGGTGCTGCCCATGCGCAGGATTTGCCGGTCGGCAAGGGGGCGCCGGACAGCTATCTTCAGGCCTGCGTCGACATGGGAGTGGGGTTCTGGCGGTTGCCGGGCAGCGATACCTGCGTGAAGATCAGCGGTGAAGTGCGGGCCGACTATGTCGTGAGCCGCCAGCGAACGCGCGAGGATGACTTCAGCGGGTTTTTCACGCGCGGCCAGATCGGTTTCGACGCCCGCACCGATACCGACTACGGCCTGCTTCGTTCCTTCTTCCTGATCGATGCCTATGTCGGCCCGAGGACGACCACCGAATTCGTGATCGACAAGGCCTTCCTCCAATTTGGCGGGCTGACGGCCGGCTATGCCCATAGTTTCTTCGGCATCTACGACCTCGACTATGGCAATGATCTCCTGCAGCCCTATTTCGGCTATGCTGCCACCACCAACCTCATCGCCTATACGCAGGAATTCGGCGGCGGCCTTTCGGCGACATTGTCGCTCGAGGATGCGCGCGGCACGCGCAGCGATGTGCTGAATTTCTTCGGTTTTCCCGAGCCGCGACGCCCTGCCGGCGGAACCGCGATGCCCGACATCGTGGGCAATATCCGCCTCGATCGCGATTGGGGCACGCTGGCCGTATTCGGCGCCGGCCACCAGATCCGCTATCCTAGGCCGCCGCAGATCGGCGGTTCCGACTATGGCTATGCCGTCGGTGGAGCCTTCGGTCTTAACTTGCCGATACGTTCCGGCGCCCATATCGTCGTGGAGGGGACCTACGCCAACGGGGCCTCTGCCTATCTCGGTTGGCAGCAGATCGATGCCGCCTATGAGAATTTCAGCGGGCGCAAGGATATTGGCCGCGGCTGGACCATTACCGGCGAGGCAGGCATCAATATCACACCGGCGCTGACCCTGAACCTGCTCGGTTCCTACCTCGACTACAGCGCGGCGACCACGCGGGACTATGCCAATCCGGCGGCACCGGATGTGCGGGGATGGGTGGCGGGCGGCAACGCTGTCTATACCGTAACCCGTGGTCTCTCCTTCGGCATCGAGGGCTTCTATTCATCCTATCGGGCCAAGGGCGGGCGGGACTTCTTTCCCTACGAGGAGGACATCCGGGGCTGGACCGGCGTGCTGCGCGTTCGCCGGACATTCTGAGCCCGAAATCTATTCGAAGCCTCGAAGATCCCAGCACGCTCGAGGCTCGAATAGTTCGAAATTTTCGATATCCAATCAAGCGTCTGGCGAAAATCTCGCGGCGGTACGGAGAGTCGTTTTCAAAGCCTCCCGGTATCACCGGCTCTTGCCGCGAAGATCGGCCTCGATCAGCAAAGTGCTCTTGGTATCGAGGCGCGAGCGGTAGACCTGCACGTTCTCCAGCACGCGCTGCACATAATTGCGCGTTTCCGTGTACGGAATACGCTCGACCCAGTCGATCGGGTCGACCTTCGGATCGCGCGGGTCGCCATAGGCCTTCACCCATTCGGCAACTTTGCCGGGGCCGGCATTGTAGGCGGCGAAGGTCATGATGTAGGAGCCGCGGAAGCGGCCGATCAGATCGCCCAGATGAGCCTCGCCCAGGCGCGCATTGTAGACCGGATCGCTGGTCAGCTTCTTGGCATCGAAGGCGATACCGGCGAGGCGCGCAGTTGCCTTGGCGGTCGAGGGCATCACCTGCATCAGGCCGCGAGCGCCGGCGCTGCTGACGACCTCGTGCCCGAACTCGCTCTCCTGCCGGGCTATGCCGTAGACGACGGCGCGTTCCACATTGCCTGAACTCTCGAAGCCGGGAATGGCGCCGATCGGAAAGGCGATCGCATCGAGCGGCAGGCCGCGCTGGGTGGCCGACTTGCCGACCGTGAGGGCCGTCTTGGTGTCCAGATTGTCGAGAGCAATCTGGCCGAGCAGGGCCAGTTGCTGGCTGTCCTGGAGCTGTCGACCCATGTCAGCCACGAGAATACGGGCATAGTCGCGCTTGCCGAGCGTGTAGAGCTGGTTGATGGCACGCACCGCCAAGAGGTCTTCGAAAGCTGCGCGGCTAGCGGGCGTGGCCTCGGGGAGGGCATTCAGGTCGAGCGTGCGCAGCCCCAGGCGAGCCCGGGCGATCTGGCCGTAATAGGTGATGGGGTAGCGCGCGGCTGCCTGGTAGAATCCCGTCGCCCCGGACTTGTCGCCGGCTGCTTCGGCAGCACGGCCCTGCCAGTATGCGCCGCGCGCCACCGAAATCGGTCGCTGGGAATCGGCGCTCAGATTGGCAAAATGCCGGGCGGCACTGCGAGGATCGTTCAGGAAGCGCAGGGCGATCCAGCCGCAATGGAACTCGGCCTCCATGCGGGTCGTATCGCTTTCGGCGGTAAAACCGGCAACCACCGCATAGGCGGTACGGGCATCGCCCTGATCGAGCAAGGCGCGGGCTACGAGGCGCCGCTCCGTCCACCACTGGTCGGGGCGCACCAGTGCGGCGGCGTCGCGAGGGGCCTTCAGCAATAGGGCGGCGGCATCACGCGGCTTCTTCTGGCGCCTGAGATAGGCAACGCGCGCAAAGACATAGGCTGGGTCGGTGGAAACATTGGCGGCCAGCAGGGCGCCGGCATTCCTGGCCTGCCTGGCCACGGCAATACGCTGCTTGGCGAGCGTCACCACATCCGGGCCGGCACGGGCCGCAACGCGCAGGCCATCATCATAACTGCCATCATAGATCAGGCGATCGGCGCGATATTTATGGTCGGCGGATGACAGCAGGGCGCCGTAGTCGCGCAGGATATCGCCCTCGAGCTGGCCGGACAGGCTGTCATTGCGATAGGCGTCGCGAATGAAGGCGGTTGCACCCGTCTGGTCACCGTCGCGTTGCAGCACGGCGGCGAGGGCGACCTTGCCCTCGTCGGTCTCGGGTTGGGACGAGGCGAAGAAGGCACGCACCGTGTCGGCATCCGCTCCCTCATTGTAGAGAGCCTCTTCACCGCGCCGCCGGATCAAGCCATTGCCGGGCCAGCTCGGATAGGCGGCAAGAAACGCCTTGATTCGGGTTAGGCCGATATGGCGGGCGGCGCTGCGGATGGCGATCCATTCTGCGGCGGCCTGGCTGGCCGGATCAGTCAGCGATCGGGCGAGGGTGTCACCGCCGGAGCGGTCGCTGCCCTCATAGGCGGCAATCACTTGGCGCAGGACGTCGAGCTGGTTCACCAGGGGCGGGGGAACGATGATCGAGCCGGTGATTTCGGTGTCGGGGCGAGCCGAGACCGCCGTGGGGACGGCGTCCGTGCGCAGCGCGACCGTACGAGACGGGTGTTTCAGGGTGGCATCGCCAGGCCGCGTGACCGGGGCGGCAAGTGCGCCGGTCAGCACCGCGACGAAGAGGGATGTACCCGTCATGAACCGCAAGAGCATTGCCGCCACGCCAATCCAGGTGACCCAGTTTGGCGATTGTCGCGTCCTCTGATTGACGAACCGTGAATGACGACGTCGGAATGCCGCATTCTCGCCATCAGTGAGGCACGAGGAAAAGGTGATTTTCAAGGCCCGAAGGCGGCGGATTCGGGGCTGCTGCCTTAAAAAGTGGCAATCTAGGGCCGACTCATTCCATTAATCAGAGTGATGCGAAGATCATCCGTTGAAATGGGGTGTTTTCGGCCTCTAATCGGCGTCAATGCTCTTTTCGTGACCGGGTGGCTCGTATATGTCTGGCCCCGGCTGAGATCATCAGGGCAGCCATCCGATCGGAATCCGTGGAGTTGAGATGATGTCGAAGGCAAAGTTCAGAGGGTCGCTCACCGCTTTGGTGACGCCGTTCCGCGACGGCGCCATCGACGAGAAAGGCTTTCGCGACTTGATCGACTGGCAGATCGCCGAAGGCACCAGCGGCCTCGTGCCTGTCGGCACCACCGGCGAAAGCCCGACGCTGAGCCATGCCGAGCATCACAAGGCGGTGGAGATCTGTATTTCCCAGGCGAATGGTCGCGTGCCCGTGATTGCCGGCGCCGGCTCGAACAATACTGTCGAGGCCATCGATCTGGCGCGTCATGCCGAAAAGGCCGGCGCCGATGCTGTGCTGGTGGTGACGCCCTACTACAACAAGCCGACGCAGGAAGGGCTCTACCAGCACTTCAAGGCTGTCAACGACGCCATCGGCATTCCGATCTTCATCTACAACATCCCGCCGCGTTCGGTCGTCGACATGTCGGTGGAGACGATGAAGCGCCTCTACGAACTCAAGAACATCGTCGGGGTGAAGGATGCCACCGGCAATCTCGCCCGCGTGTCGCAGCAGCGCCAGCAGCTCGGGCCGGATTTCATCCAGCTCTCCGGCGAGGACATGACGGCTCTTGCCTTCAACGCGGCCGGTGGCCAGGGTTGCATTTCGGTGGTTTCCAACATCGCGCCGCGGCTGTGTGCGGATTTGCAGGAGGCGACGTTGCGCGGAGATTACGCCTCTGCCCTTGAAATTCAGGACCGCCTGATCCCACTTCATGGGGCGACCTTCCTGGAGCCGGGGCTTGCCGGGGCCAAATGCGGTCTCGCCATGTTGGGGCGCCTGAAGGAAGAGGTGCGGCTGCCGCTGCTGCCGGTAACGGATGGGGCGCGTACCCAGATCCGGCAAGCGATGGTGCATGCCGGGTTGCTCAATTGAAACACTGAAGCGGGGGAGGCAATCCCTCTCCGTCCGAAATGGCCAGGCACTCTGCCTGCTCCAGGAAACGCTTCGAAAAACAAGAAGGTAGAGTCTGTTTCGAGTATTTTGCTTGAAGGCTCTCTCTAGGTGATTACGTGGCGGACAAGAAGGACGGTGCTCGCAAGCTGGTTGCCGACAACCGCAAGGCTCGGTTCAACTACGAATTGATCGACACCTTCGAGGCCGGGATCGTACTGGCCGGAACCGAAGTGAAATCTTTGCGCCTGGGCAAGGCGACGATCGGCGAATCCTATGCCGGGCCGTCCGGCGAGGAGTTGCTGCTCTTCAACGCGGACATTCCCGAATATCTGCAGGGCAATCGTTTCAACCATGAGCGCAAGCGTCCGCGCAAACTGCTTTTGCACAAACGCCAGATCAACAAGCTGATCGGTGCGGTGCAGCGCGACGGCCTGACGATCGTGCCCACCAAGCTCTATTTCAACGAGCAGGGCAGGGCCAAGATCGAACTGGCTCTAGCCCGCGGCAAGAGCTTGGGCGACAAGCGCGAGACCGAGAAGAAGCGCGATTGGCAGCGCGAAAAGGGACGTCTGCTGCGGGACAAGGGCTGACGGCCAATAGGCCGGCGCCCGGAAGGGGTATTTCAGCGATCGAGAATGCCGCGGATGGTCTCGAAGACCGCACGGAACATCGGTGTGGTCAGGCGGCCCGTATTGGTGTTGTAGCGGGAGCAATGATAGCTGTCGACGAGCTTCAGGCCGTCGATGTCGTGCTGCGCGTGATGGGCAAAGGGAAAGTGAGCTGGCCTGCGACCGAGGGCCGTGACCACGCTGTCATGCCCGATCTTGCCGAGCGCCAGGATGACCTTGAGATTCGTCATTTCCTTGACCGTATTGGCCAGGAAGGGGCGGCAGGCGGCGATTTCGCTGCCGATCGGCTTGTTCTCGGGCGGCACGCAGCGCACGGCGTTGGTGATGCGGCAATCGACGAGTTCGAGGCCGTCGTCGGGGCGCTCGTCATAAGTGCCGGTGGCAAAGCCGAAATCGCCCAGTGTCTCGTAGAGCAGATCTCCGGCCCAATCGCCCGTGAAGGGTCTTCCGGTTCGGTTGGCGCCCTGGAGCCCCGGCGCCAGGCCGGCGATCAGCAGCTGCGCAGAGGCCGAGCCGAAACTGGAAACCGGCGCATTGTGCCAATCGGGATGCCTGGCGCGTGCCTGCAGGCGGAAAGCGACGAGCCTCTCGCAGAGCGGGCAGTCGCGCCCAGGTTCTTGGAATTGGCTTGCGATCATCGATTACCCGAACAAAAGCCGTCTGGAAGAAAGCACAGCTTGTTCTCGCTCCCTGTTTCCAAGCCTATCAGAAGGATTGGCTCGAGCGTCTTTGCGGTTCTCGCCGATTCCGTCAAATCGCAAACGCCCGGGCCCCGGAACGAGACCACGGTGCGGACGGAGCCAGCAGGCAGGCTCCCGCCAATGGAACGCACCAATCGTGCGAGGCGAGTTCTCGACCTATTGATCGTCGGATTGGCCACTCGAATTCGCCGACATGAAGCCAGGGGTCTGGCCGGCGAAGCCCTGCTGGGGCGGCTGGCGGGTCGGCGCGGGACCGGCCGGGAAATTGCCGCCGGCCTGTCCGCGCACGGCACGCTCCGACGGATCACGACCGATCTTGCTCTGAAGCGTGACGAGGTCGACGAACTCGTCCGCCTGGCGGCGCAATTCGTCAGCGACCATCGGCGGCTGGGTCGAGATGGTGGAGACCACGGAAACGCGCACCCCCTTGCGCTGCATAGCCTCGACCAGGGAACGGAAATCGCCGTCGCCGGAAAACAGGATCATATGCGAGATGTGATCGGCCAATTCCATGGCATCGATGGCAAGCTCGATGTCCATATTGCCCTTCACCTTGCGGCGGCCGGTGGAATCGACAAATTCCTTGGTCGGCTTGGTGACGACGGCATAGCCATTATAATCCAGCCAGTCGATCAGCGGACGGATCGACGAGTACTCCTGGTCCTCCACCAGGGCGGTATAATAGAACGCTCGCACCAGATAGCCGCGGCTGTGGTACTCCTTGAGCATTTTCCGGTAGTCGATATCAAACCCCAAGCTTTTCGCCGTTGCGTAAAGATTGGCGCCGTCAATAAAGAGAGCGATGCGTTCCTGGGTGTTGTTCATTCTTCTGCCAGTTGAGGTTCGTTCTGCTGATGCTCGGTTTGATCGAATGCGATTGAAATCGGTCTAAATTACAGTCTAGAATTAATCCCAAGGGCAACATCGAGAGGGGGCTCTCTGTGTAATCCCAGCGGAACGGCAGCAACGGCAAGTTTAGGCCCGATACATTCAGCTTGTGCCTATCGCGGTATAGAATGTCAAGGCTATCAGCATTGTCGTTAGATTGAGTGTTTTCCAATGAGAGTGTTGACAGGATTATTGCAATATCGAGACGAGCAGCCTCGATATGTAAGTCGAATGAGGTAGAACTTGCGGTCAATCTCGCCGCCTCGAAGGCGGGAGGATACCACGGATCGGCCTTTTGGGGTTGCACAAACTTGGTTGACGGTGTAGTTGGCGCGCTTGATCCCAAAACACGGTACAGAAAGGCGTCGCCATGGCCCGCGTCACGGTGGAAGATTGCATCGACAAGGTCGAGAACCGCTTCGAGCTGGTTCTGCTGGCCAGCCATCGCGCCCGCATGATCGCCGGCGGCGCTGCGCTGACGGTCGATCGCGATCGTGACAAAAACCCGGTGGTGGCTCTGCGCGAGATCGCAGACGAAACCCTGACCCCGGACGACCTCAAGGAAGACCTGATCCACTCGATGCAGAAATATGTCGAGGTGGACGAGCCCGAATCGGATCCGGCCGCTCTCACCGCCGGCGATTCCGACGACAATGTCGCCTTCGACCGCATGTCGGAAGAAGACCTGCTGCGCGGCCTGGAAGGGCTGGTGCCGCCGGCCAACAACGGCTCGGACGACGAAGAATAAGCTCTTCGCTTCCTCCCAGGCAATTTCAGCGGGCCGGTACCACCGGCCCGCTTTTCTTTTGCGCTGCACCCGTATTGAATAGCGCGATGCTTCGGTTCGGCCGAAGCGCGGTAATGAGGTGAGCCGGATGCGGCAACGCTGCCGGCGGGAGACTGTGAGTGACGGCGCCATTTCGCCTGATGCGGCAATACGAACTCGTCGACAAGGTGCGGGCCTATAACCCGGCCGTGAACGAGGATCTTCTCAATGCCGCCTATGTCTATGCCATGCAAAAGCATGGTGCCCAGTTTCGCGCCTCAGGCGATCCCTATTTTTCCCACCCCTTGCAGGTGGCCTCGCTTCTCACCGATCTCAAACTCGACGACGCCACCATCGCGGCCGCCCTGCTGCACGACACCATCGAGGATACCGACGCCACGCGCGGCGAGATCGAACGCCGCTTCGGCAAGGAGATTGCGGCGCTCGTTGACGGGCTGACCAAGATCAAGAAGCTCGATCTGGTTTCCAAGGAAGCCAAGCAGGCGGAAAACCTGCGCAAGCTTCTGCTGGCCATCGTCGAGGACGTGCGCGTTCTCCTCGTCAAGCTCGCCGATCGCCTGCACAACATGCGCACGCTCAACTTCATGCGGGCCGAGAAGCGCGCCCGCATCGCTCAGGAGACGCTGGACATCTACGCCCCGCTTGCCGGGCGCATGGGCATGCAGGATATGCGCGAGGAGCTGGAAGACCTGTCCTTCCACGAATTGCAGCCGGCCCATTACGAAACCATCGTCCGCCGCCTGGAAGGCTTGAAGCGTCGCAACGGCGCGCTGATCGCCGAGATCGAGAACGATCTGCGCGAGCGGCTGCAGGAGCGCGGCATCGAGGCAACGGTCAAGGGGCGGGAAAAGCGGCCCTATTCGATCTTCAAGAAGACCGAGCAGAAGCAGGTCGCCTTCGAGCAACTCTCCGATATCTTTGCCTTCCGCGTGCTGGTGAACAAGGTGGAGGATTGCTATCGCGCACTCGGCCTCGTCCACACCAAATGGCCCCTCGTGCCAGGCCGCTTCAAGGACTATATCTCCACGCCCAAGCAGAACGATTATCGCTCCCTGCATACCACGGTGATCGGTCCGGGCCATCAACGCGTCGAGTTGCAGATCCGTACCGAAGAGATGCATCGCATCGCCGAGTTCGGCATCGCCGCCCACGCCCTCTACAAGGAGAACAAGGCTGGCGATAGCCTGCGTCTGGAAGGAGAGAGTCGAGCCTTCGCCTGGCTGCGCCGAACCATGGCGATGCTGGCCGAAGGCGACAATCCGGAAGAGTTCCTCGAGCACACCAAGCTGGAGTTGTTCCAGGACCAGGTGTTCTGCTTCACGCCGAAGGGCAAGCTGATCACCTTGCCGCGCGGGGCCAACGCCATCGATTTCGCCTATGCCGTGCATACCGATGTCGGCAACACGGCGGTGGGCTGCCGCGTCAATGGCCGCACCACGCCGCTGGTCTCCGAACTCTACAATGGCGACGAGGTTGCCATCATCACCGCCAAGCAGCAGACGCCGCCGGCGGCCTGGGAGACGCTGGTCGTCACCGGCCGGGCTCGGGCCGCCATCCGCCGTGCCACGCGCACGGCGGTGCGTGCGCAATATGCGGGGCTCGGCCAGCGCATCATCGAGCGCGCCTTCGAACGGTTGGAGAAGACCTATAGCCCCGATGCCTTGCAGGGGGCGCTCAAGCGGCTGGCCCGCAAGAGCGTGGACGATGTGCTCACCGCCGTCGGCCGCGGCGAAATGCGTTCGCAGGATGTGGTGCGGGCGGTGTTCCCGGACTTCAAGCTCGAACAGTCGAGCCATGCCGCTGCCGGGCTCGACGAGACCTGGTTCGGCCTGCAGGGCGGCCAGAATCTGCGCTTCAAGCTGCCTGGGGGCGGGGATCCGGCCAAGGCTGCCATTCCGGTGCGCGGCCTGATGGGCGATCTGCCGGTGCGCTTTGCCGAAGGAGGGGCGGTACCCGGGGACCGTATCGTGGCAATCCTCACGCCGGGCGAGGCGATCACCATCTATCCGATCCAGTCGCAGGCGCTGGCCGATTTCGAGGACAGGCCGGAACTCTGGCTCGACGTGCGCTGGGATCTGGAGGCGGCGCGCGCCGAGCGCTATCCCGCCCGGATCCAGGTGGTTTCGATCAACGAACCGGGCACGCTCGCGCAGATCGCCCAGGTGATCGCCGAGACAGACGGCAATATCGATAATCTCGCCATGCAGCGCCGTTCCTTCGACATGACCGAGATGATCATCGATATGGAAGTTTACGACCTCAAGCACCTGCTGGCCATCATCGATGGCCTGCGCGCCCGCAAGGTGGTGAGCGAGGTTCAGCGCGTGATCTGACGACGGGCCCGGCCTTCGATCGACTCTGCTTCACGGATGGGGTTAGCTGCATTGTCCGCCGATGCTGGTCATCCCGATCACCCGTCCGAACATCAGGCTGACGAGGACGGCGCAATTGCGGTCATAGGCCAGGCCATACCGGGCCAGGATCCGCTTCTGCTCGGGCAGAGGAATGGGCGGCGTGTCGCCGCGCTGGCGGAAGTCGAGACGATTGCCGAGATAGACCAGGCGAACGGCGCCCCCTTCGTCGGCGCGAAAGTCGGGCTTGCCGTAGCGCTCGACGAAAGCCTGTTCCGACGAGCCCATCGAAAAGAGCGGCCGGATACCGTCGTCACCGATCGTGCATCCGGTGAGCAGCAGCGACAGGCAGAAGATCAGATTTCTCACGGCACTCGCACTCCGCATCTCGGGAAACAACGGGAAGTTGGCGGCTGAACCATGTTGCGATTAGACGAAGTCTCCCGAATGCGCAAAGGCATGTCCAAAACTCCCGTTGCCAATCCAAGAGAGGGACACCGCCGTTGGGCCTTCACGAAATTTTCGACCTCCAACCGGTGTCGGCCATTGATCTGTACGCCCCGGAAGCGTAGCCCGTACAACCGGAAAAACCAGGAGACGATGATGACGCAGGATGAGGTGCTGGCAGAATTCAGGGCGGCGGATGCCCTGCTGGAGGGACATTTCATCCTGACGTCGGGGCGTCATTCGGCCGTCTATCTGCAGAAAAACCTGGTTTTCACGGATCCGCCTCGTACCGAGCGCCTGTGTCGCGCCCTGGCCGAGCGTATCCGCGCGGCCTACGGTCCCATCGACATGGTGGTGTCGCCGGCCGTCGGCGGTATCGTGCCGGGCTATGAAACGGCGCGCGCGCTCGGCGCCAAGACCGTGTTCGTCGAGCGCGAGAACGGCCAGTTCCAGCTGCGGCGCGGTTTTGCCATTCCCAAGGGCGCTCGCGTGGTGATGGTGGAGGATATCATCACCACCGGCCTGTCTTCACGCGAATGCCTGGCCGCCATAGCCCACCAGCCGGGTGAAATCGTCGGTGCGGCCTGCCTGATCGATCGTTCTGGCGGCAAGGCCGACCTCGGCAAACCCCTGGTGGCGCTTGCCACGCTCGACATTCCCACCTTCGAGGCCGACAAATTGCCACCCGAACTCGCTGCCCTGCCGGCCGTCAAGCCCGGCAGCCGCTCTCTCTCGAACCAGGCCTGAACCATGTCCGCGACCGCCCTGCCCAAGGTGCTTCGCCTCGGCGTCAATGTCGATCACGTCGCCACCGTGCGCAATGCGCGCGGTGGAGCTTGGCCGGATCCTGTCCGCGCCGCGCATCTGGCGGTCGAGGCCGGTGCCGACGGCATTACCGCCCATCTGCGCGAAGATCGCCGCCATATCCGGGATGCCGATATCCGGCGTATCCGCGCGGAGGTGAAGGCGCCGCTGAATTTCGAGATGGCCGTGACCGACGAGATGCTGGCGATCGCGCTGGACGTGAAGCCCCATGCCGTCTGCCTGGTGCCGGAGAAGCGTGAGGAGCGGACGACCGAGGGAGGGCTGGACGTCAGGGCGGCAGAAGCCAATCTGCGGGCGGCGATTCCAAGGCTGAAGGGCAGCGCTATCCGCGTCTCGCTGTTCGTCGAGCCGGACAGGACGGTGCTGGAAGCTTGCGCCGCCCTGGGAGCCGATATCGTGGAACTGCATACAGGGACATGGTGCGAAGCCGTCGCCTCGGGCGAGACCGGCCACGCTGCTGCCGAGTTCGAGCGCCTGAAGCTCGGTGCGTCCATCGCAGCCGGCCTCGGCCTCGAAGTGCATGCCGGACACGGGCTTGATTTCGAGACATCGGAAACCCTGGCTGCTGTGCCCGAATTCGCCGAATTCAACACCGGGCATTTCCTGATCGGGGAGGCTGTATTCGTCGGGCTCGCCGAGAGCATCCGCACTGTCAAAGCGGCAATGGCGGCTGGACGGAGCCGTGCCGGATGATCATCGGCATCGGCAGCGATCTTTGCGACATCCGCCGGATCGAGGATGCACTCGCCCGTTTCGGCGAGCGCTTTGAACGGCGCTGCTTCACCGAAGGCGAACGGGCCAAGGCCGCGGGCCGGGCCGACAAGGCCGGTACCCTTGCCAAGCGCTTCGCTGCCAAAGAGGCCTGCTCCAAGGCCCTGGGAACCGGCGTCAACGGTATGGCGGGCATTCACTGGCATGACATGGAAGTCCTCAATGCCGAGAGCGGCCGGCCCGAATTGCGGCTGAGCGGCGCGGCCTTGCGTTGTCTCGGCGACATGCTGCCCGAGGCGCATGAGGCCCATCTTCATCTCAGCCTGACCGACGAGCATCCCCTGGCGCAGGCCTTCGTGGTGATCGAGGCCAGACGACGGGCTTGAGAGGAAAGGTTGTCCGCTGCCGCGCAATTGCCGAAATCATGCTGTCTCTGGCATCCGTCATTCCGGCGAATGATCGATGCTGTCAGGGCGTTTCGTCAGGCAAGGTATGGCGCTCGACGAGGACGGACCCCGCTCTCATTCGGCGCATGACCTTGCTTCACCAGACGCCCGGGCGGCAGGCTCTGTCGTTGCACCCTCAATCCGCAGGGGTTATAGCAGCCGCAACAGAGTTGTTTCGTTACAAAGCTTCCGGAGCTTGCCTCAAGGCCGGCTCCGGAAGCTTTGCGTAATTTCAAGGTTCTTGTGGGATCTTGGATCGGGGCAATATTTCGAGGCTCCGGTCCCCGCAAAGGACCGCCTCCAAAGATGGAAGATCGATGAGCGTGGCTAGCCAACCGAACAAGACGCCCGACACCAGCGGCGCCGCCAAGAAGACGTCGAAAGATGGCGGTATCGGCGAGCTCATCAAGATCATCGTTCACGCGCTCATCATCGCGCTGGTGGTCCGCACGGCCCTGTTCCAGCCGTTCAACATTCCGTCCGGCTCGCTGATACCGACACTTCTGGTCGGCGACTACGTCATGGTCTCGAAGTACAGCTATGGCTGGTCGCGCTATTCAGTGCCGGTGATTTCCAGCATCCTGCCATCGGGGCGCCTGTGGGCCGGCGAAGGCCCCAAGCGCGGCGACATCGCCGTCTTCAAGCTGCCCAAGGACAATTCGACCGATTTCATCAAGCGCGTCATCGGCCTGCCCGGTGACCGCATCCAGATGCGTCAGGGCCGACTGTTCATCAATGGCACCTTGGTTCAGCGCGAGCAGGCCGGGACCTATCTGGTCAAGGATGAATTCGGGCGCGACAAGCAGGTGCCGAAATATATCGAGACCCTGCCTAATGGCGTGAAGCACGAGGTCATCGAGATCCAGGGCGACACTGGCTACTATGACAATACCGACGAATATGTCGTGCCGCCGGGCAACTACTTCATGATGGGCGACAACCGCGACAATTCCGATGATTCGCGCGATCTTGCCGCCGTCGGTTATGTGCCGCTCGACAATTTCGTCGGCAAGGGGCAGATCATCTTCTTCTCCGTCGCCGATGATGCCTCGCCGCTCGCTTTCTGGCAGTGGCCGTGGACCGTGCGCGGCAGCCGGTTGTTCTCACTCATTCGATAATGGCAGATCGGACCACGCCTGACGGAGTGCTGTATCGAATTCGGCCTTATGCGAGCCGCCTCAGCAGGTTGCTGCTTGCCGGTGGCGCTTTGCTGTTGCTCGCCTCTTGCCGCAATTTCTCCGTGCCGAGTGGTTCCAACATTCCGACGCTGCTCGTGGGCGACATCGTGATGGTGCTGCCCTTCGGCGAGGGCCCTGCAACAGGGGCTCCCGCTCGCGGTGATATGGCGGTGTTCCGATTGCCCAACGAGCGATCGAGCTATTTCATCAAGCGGGTGATGGGTCTGCCAGGGGATCGCATCCAAATGCGCGATGGCCGGCTGTTCATCAACGGGGGCATGGTGCGGCGCGAACCAGCCGGCAGCTACAAGGCTGCGATGGAGTTTGGTGGCGACAAGCCGGTGCCGAAATATCGGGAAACCCTGGTGAACGGGCGCACTTACGAAGTGATCGAGATCCAGGGCGATACCGGCTATTACGACAATACCGACGAATATGTCGTTCCGGCCGGCCATTATTTCGTGATGGGTGATAACCGCGACAATTCCGACGATTCGCGGGATCTCGCGGGTGTCGGCTATATTCCGGTCGAGAATTTCGTGGGTAAACCCTGGCGGGTCCTGTTCTCGACAGCCAAGGCACAAATGCGTCTGTTTAAGATCATACAATGAGTTCGAAGAAGAAACCTCCGCTCGAAACACTGGAAGCCGCGCTCGGCCACGACTTTGCCGATCGCTCTCTTCTGGAGCGGGCGTTGACCCATATCAGTTTCCTCGACGGCCCAGGCCGGCTCGCGAGCTATCAGCGCCTTGAATTCCTCGGCGACCGCGTGCTCGGGCTGGCGGTCGCGGACATGCTCTACCGCGTCTTCCCCGATGACGAAGAAGGCGCCATGTCGCGCCGGCTTTCAGACCTTGTGCGCAAGGAGACTTGCGCGGCCGTCGCTACCGACTGGGGCGTTGGTCCGCACGTCAAGCTTGGCCTCGGCGAAGCCCATTCGGGCGGGCGCAAGCGCGTCACCACGCTGGGCGACGTCTGCGAGGCCCTGATCGGCGGCGTCTTCGTGGATGCAGGCTACGAAAAGGCGCGCGCCGTGGTCGAAAAGGCTTGGCGCGAGCGGCTCCACGCCCCAGTTCGGCCGCCCAGCGACGCCAAGACGGCGCTGCAGGAATGGGCTCAGGGCAGGGCCCTGAAGGCGCCGACCTACCGCCTGGTCTCGCGGACCGGACCCGATCACAATCCGCGCTTCGTGATTGCCGTCGACATAGAGACGCTGACGTCGGCCGAAGGCGAAGGCAAGTCGAAGCGCCTGGCCGAGCAGGCCGCCGCAGCCGCCTTCATGGCGCGGGAAGGCATTTCCCTGGAGGGGCGCCGCGGCTGATCAGGCCGGCGGAACGCCCCGTCATAAGCCTTCGGGCTCGTCGAGCTCTCCGGCAAACGAAGAATCAACCCGGCTGCTGTGCAACATCGGCCAATCGAGCCGTATTTCGGCACGCCAATGTCTGCTAGAGCAAGGTGCGGTTTGTGCGACCCTTACTTTGCTCTAGCTCCACGTTTCGACGCGTCTTTGCGATTTGAAATGATTTCCTCAAATCGCAAAACGCTTTAGAAAGCTGAAATGAACCAGACTTCAAACACCAGATGCGGCTTCGTCGCCCTGATCGGCGCTCCCAACGCCGGCAAATCCACGCTGATGAACGCCATCGTCGGCGCCAAGCTGTCGATCGTCACCCACAAGGTCCAGACCACGCGTGCCATCGTGCGCGGTATCGCCATGACGGGTGACGCGCAGATTATCTTCGTCGACACGCCCGGCATCTTCCAGCCCAAGCGCCGGCTCGATCGGGCCATGGTCACCACCGCCTGGAGCGGTGCGGCCGATGCCGATGCCGTCTGCCTGCTCGTCGATGCCCAGCGCGGGCTCGACGAAGGCAATGAGGCGATCCTGGAAAAGCTCTCCGCCACCAAGCAGAAGCGCATCCTCATCCTCAACAAGATCGATGCGGTGAAGCGCGAGAAGCTGCTGGAGCTTGCCCAGGCCGTCAACGCACGACTGCCTTTCGACGAGACCTTCATGGTCTCGGCACTGACCGGCAGCGGCGTGGAGGACCTCACCAGTCATCTCGGCTCCATCATGCCGGCCGGGCCTTGGCTCTATCCCGAGGACCAGATCTCGGATGCGCCCCTGCGCTCGCTGGCCGCCGAAATCACGCGCGAGAAGCTGTTCCTGCGCCTGCATGACGAACTGCCCTATGAATCGACGGTGGAGACCACGGCCTGGACCTCGATGAAGGATGGCTCGGCCCGCATCGAGCAGACGATTTATGTCACGCGTGAGGGTCACAAGAAGATCGTCATCGGCAAGGGCGGAGAGACCATCAAGGCGATCTCCATGGCGGCCCGCAAGGAAATCACGGCCATGGCAGAGGCGCCGGTGCATTTGTTCCTGTTCGTGAAGGTGCGCGAGAACTGGTCCGATGATCCTGAACGCTATCGCGAGATGGGCCTGGAATTTCCGGTGGAGAAGCCCTGAGGCGGGTTCCTTTTGGGAGTGTCAGCCTCCTGGCTGACATCGCGGAGAATGTCAGCCAGGAGGCTGACACTCCAAGCCCCGCGTTCCTCTTTCAGGGCGAGGCAGTCCCGATGGAATGGATCGACAGCGGTTACATCTTGGGTGTGCGTCGCCACGGTGAATCCAGCGTGATCCTGGAGGCGATGACCCGCGATCACGGCCGTCATCTCGGCATGGTGCGGGGAGGGCGCTCGCGGACATTGCAGCCGGTACTGCAGCCCGGCAATGAGGTACAGCTGACCTGGCGCGCCCGGATCGAAGGCCATCTCGGGCATTTCGCCGTCGAGGGGCTGACATTGCATGCCGCCCGCTTCCTCTCCTCCCGGCAGGCTCTGTTCGCCATGACCCATGTGGCGGCCCTCGTCCGCCTGCTGCCGGAGCGCGATCCGCATCCCGGCCTCCATGAGGCGCTCGGCCACCTCGTCGAAGTGCTCGGAGAGCGCGATCTGGCGCCGGCGCTGATCGCCCGCTTCGAGCTCGAGATCCTGTCGGATCTCGGCTTCGGCCTCGACCTGGCTGCCTGCGCCGTTACCGGCCGACAGGACGACCTCGTCTATGTCTCGCCCAAGAGCGGGAGGGCAGTTTGCCGGGAGGCCGGAGCCCCCTGGCACGACCGCTTGTTGCGCTTGCCCGCCTTCCTGCGTGGGGAAGAGGGTATGCCGGAGGCTGGCGATATCGCAGATGCCTTGCGTTTGACCCAGTATTTCCTCGAGCGCGACGTCTTTACCCCGCGCGGCCTTGCCATGCCGGAGGGACGGCGGGTGCTGCTGGAGAGTCTGGTGGCGGGGCAAGAAAAGGGTTAACCAATCCTTATTCCGCCAAAGTCATTGGCTACGAGCGGCGGATGAAGTTTTCGAGGATGCCGCTGTGACGATCCGCCCCGTTTCCTTGCTGGCGATTGCGCTTTCTCTCGCCGCCGTCCCCCTGACGAAGGCCCAGGCAGGCTGGCGCGACGCGCCCTTCTACGGTGATGGCGGCGGCTGGGGCGGCGAGTTCGAGGCGCCAATGCGCCCTTATCATCCCGGGCCCATCTATCGCGAGGACGATGGCGGCTACGAGACCCGCAGCTTTTATCCGCGCCCTGCCTATCCGCGTCCTTGGGTGAGAAGACCGGCCTATGAGCCCGATATCGACGGGTCTTATGACGTCCTTCCGGAGGAGCGCGGACCGGCGATGCGTCGGCTTCGCCCGCCGCGCAATGTTGTCGGAACACCCCAGAGCCTGCCGCGCCCGCCTCTGCCGAAGCCGCGCAGCGCGACCCTGTCGGCGCCGAAGAAGATGGACCCGGCGAAAGTCCTGCCGCCCGCAACTGCCCCCACGCCGCGCCCCGAGCCGGTCCAGGAGGCAAGAGCGTTGCCGGTGCCGCGGCCCAATCTCGAAAGCATGGATTTCGAACCTTCGAAATAGAGCGGTGGCTTCTATGTGGGCGAGATCTGGAGTGTCAGCCGCCGGCTGACATCTCGGGTGCCGGAAAGCGCTTGGTTTTCAGGATGTCAGCCGGAGGCTGACACTCCGGATTGCTCGCGTGCTTCCCTGAGGGGCGGCCGAATCGAAAAGCGCTTCAGGCCGGTATTCTCGTCCGTGCGACATAGAGCGCGAGAGCGGCGGCGTTCGAGACATTGAGGCTCTTGATCGCGCCGGGCATGTCGAGACGGGCCAGGGCATCGCAGAGCGAACGCGTGCGTTGACGCAAGCCCTTGCCTTCGGCGCCGAGCACGAGCGCCAGCGGTCCGTCGAACGCCGTGCCGTCCAATGTCGCCGGTCCTTCCGAGTCGAGACCGATTCGTGTCACGCCGCTCGCCCCCATTTCATCCAGCGTATCGCCGAGATTGCGCACGGAAACGACCGGCACATGCTCGAGGCCGCCCGACGCCGACTTGGCAAGCACGCCGGTGGCTGCTGGCGAATGGCGCTCTGTGGTAATGATGGCTGCCACCTTGAAGGCCGCGGCCGAGCGGATGATAGCGCCGACATTGTGGGGGTCGGTGATCTGGTCGAGCACCAGGACGATGTCCTGCGCACCGAGTTCCCCGAAGGCGGGAGCGGGAAGGGGGGCTGCTTCGAGATAAAGCCCCTGGTGAATCGAATCGGGTGTGAGCAGGCGGTCGATCTCGCCGGGGCGGACGGTTTCTGCTTTGATTCGCGTCTCGATTTTCTCGTCGGCCAGCCTTTTCAGGGCGTTTTCGGTGGCGAGCAGCCGCTTGAGCTTGCGCTTGGGGTTCTGCAACGCCTCGCGCACCGGGTGCCAGCCATAGATCACCACGGTGTCGAGCGTTGCTTCGCCGGCATAGCCCCGATGGTGGCCGCGATGGCCCCTGCGGTCCCTGTCCTTCATGTCTATCTCCGTTCCGGAGACTGCCCATGGCATGGCTGGCGTGCCAAAAAAAGCCCTGTCCGCGATTAAGTGTAAAAACTCGTCGACAATTGTCGCCTTTTGGGTTGACAGGCACCGATCCCCTCACCATAACGGCGCCCTCTGAACGACGCGGTCGCGCCACTTGGCCGCTTCGATTTCGCAGCGGCGTCACAGCGTTGCGGAAGGACGTTTTGGAGGGGTGCCCGAGTGGTTAAAGGGGACGGACTGTAAATCCGTTGGCTCAGCCTACGTTGGTTCGAATCCAACCCCCTCCACCAAACGTCCAAGGAGTGCTGTGCTTGGTTTGCGGGTGTAGCTCAATGGTAGAGCAGCAGCCTTCCAAGCTGAATACGAGGGTTCGATTCCCTTCACCCGCTCCATTCCCTTCCGGGCAGATTTCGGGCCACCCAAGCCTCGTGCTCCATTCTCTTCTTGCGCGTTGCCGCAAAAACCCCTATCGAGCCGCCCGATATTTCGCGCCGGCGAAATACCCAATCCTCCAATGCTGGAAACGGGGCTATGGCCAAAGAGAAATTTGAACGCAACAAGCCGCACTGCAACATCGGCACGATTGGTCACGTTGACCATGGCAAGACGTCGCTGACGGCGGCGATCAC
>NZ_LYXZ01000136.1 GCF_001676615.1 Labrys sp. WJW
GTCGATCTCAACAATGTGAAGATGTCGATGAACCCGTTCGACGAGATCGGCGTGGAGGAAGCGCTGCGTCTGAAGGAAGCCGGCAAGGCGAGCGAAGTAGTGGTGGTTTCGATCGGTCCGGCCCAGGCGGCCGAGACGCTGCGCTCGGGCCTGGCCATGGGTGCGGACCGCGGCATCCTGGTGAAGACCGACGCGACAGTCGAGCCGCTGGCTGTCGCCAAGCTCTTGAAGGCTGTGATCGGCAATGAGAACCCGGGTCTGGTCATCCTCGGCAAGCAGGCGATCGACGACGACATGAACGCCACCGGCCAGATGCTGGCGGCGCTGCTGGGCTGGCCCCAGGGCACCTTCGCCTCCAAGCTCGAGGTGGGCGGCGACAAGATCGACGTCGTCAGGGAGGTCGATGGCGGCCTGCAGACGGTTGCGCTCAACCTGCC
>NZ_LYXZ01000137.1 GCF_001676615.1 Labrys sp. WJW
GACGGCCCGATGCCGCAGACCCGCGAGCACATCCTCTTGGCCCGCCAGGTCGGCGTTCCCGCGCTGGTGGTGTTCCTGAACAAGGTCGACCTGGTCGACGATCCGGAACTGCTCGAACTGGTCGAGATGGAAGTTCGCGAGCTTCTGTCGAAGTACGAGTTCCCCGGCGACGACATTCCGATCACCAAGGGTTCGGCCAAGGTTGCGCTGGACAATGGCGACAAGGCCATCGGCCACGACGCCATCCTGGCTCTGATGCAGACGGTTGACGAGTACATCCCGCAGCCTGAGCGTCCGATCGACCAGCCCTTCCTGATGCCGGTCGAAGACGTGTTCTCGATCTCGGGCCGTGGCACCGTGGTGACCGGCCGTGTCGAGCGCGGCATCGTCAAGGTTGGCGAGGAAGTCGAGATCGTCGGCATCCGCGCCACGCAGAAGACGACCGTCACGGGCGTCGAGATGTTCCGCAAGCTGCTCGACCAGGGCCAGGCCGGCGACAACATCGGCGCGCTGCTGCGCGGCACCAAGCGTGAGGACGTGGAGCGCGGCCAGGTGCTGTGCAAGCCCGGCTCCGTGAAGCCGCACACCAAGTTCAAGGCCGAAGCCTA
>NZ_LYXZ01000019.1 GCF_001676615.1 Labrys sp. WJW
CTCGCCGCCGATACCACCAATGCCACCGATCGCGCCCGTCAAACCGCCGACCGCACCGCCGAGGGTACCGCCCAGGCCGCCATCGCCGCCGATACCACCAATGCCACCGATCGCGCCCGTCAAACCGCCGACCGCACCGCCGAGGGTACCGCCCAGGCCACCCTCGCCGCCGATACCACCAATGCCACCGATCGCGCCCGTCAAACCGCCGACCGCACCGCCGAGGGTACCGCCCAGGCCGCCAACCGAGACGCCACCGCCAGCTGACACACCACCGCCAGCCGAGACGCCACCACCAACCGAGATGCCACCGCCAGCCTTACCGCCAACGGATGGTCCGTGGCCGGTCGTTTTGCCACCAACCGATGCTTTGCCGCCAGCCGAGGCACCCGCACTGCCCTTCCCGCCAACGGACGGTCCGTGGCCGGTCGTTTTGCCACCAACCGATGCTTTGCCACCAGCCGAGGCACCCGCACTGCCCTTCCCGCCAACGGACGGTCCGTGGCCGGTCGTTTTGCCACCAACCGATGCTTTGCCGCCAGCCGAGGCACCTGCACTGCCCTTCCCGCCAACGGACGGTCCGTGGCCGGTCGTTTTGCCACCAACTGAAGCTTTGCCGCCGGCCGAGGTGCCGGCACTGGCCTTGCCGCCAACGGACGGTCCACTACCGGTCGCTTTGCCACCGACCGACGCCTTGCCACCGACTGACGCTTTGCCACTAACCGAAGCGCCACCACTGGCCTTACCGCCAACCGAAGCACCGGCGCTAGCCTTCCCGCCGACAGACGGTCCGCTGCCGGTCATTTTGCCACCGACCGAAGCGCCACCGCCAACGGATAGCCCACCACCCGTCGACCGGCCGCCCACCGAGGCTCCACCAAGACCCCCACCCGAACCGCCCAGACCGCCGGATGAGCCACCGCCCGCTCCGAGTCCGGCGGCACTGGCCTCATCTCCGTGAGAGACGAATGCCGACAGCAGCGCAATCGTTGCGGTGGACAGGAAGAAGTGAGAACGCCTGCTGATCCTAGACATCGTACGTACTCCTGCTAGTGCCTCTTGTTATCTTCCGCAGTACCAACGGTTGACGCTGACCGCCGGCAGGGGTCTCGTAAAAAGAAGTCGACTAAATTCTGACCGGCTCGAGCCAATGAAGCCGGCGTAGTTGAGCTTTGCTGCGCTCGTCGTTTCCTCAAGGAAATTGGCGCGCACGACAGCGCTCACGGCTCGCCGCCTTGGCAAACCGAATGAACAGTTCACTTCAAAAGCCTCTGTAATTTATGTCGGAGCCGGATCGCTTTATTGCGCTCTGCGCAAAAACGCTGAGATGCTTAAGTCTTTGCGATTCCTATTCCATATTATCAATCATATGGATCTCCGATTTTGACGGATTTTCCTGCAACGTTACTCAACCTTGTCACATATGCAGGGCGACGTCATTGTCTATTCCCTAGAAGTATTGACTGAAACGGTTCTCTCTTCTGCGCCCATATCCAGGACATGCAACATCGTTCGCACGAACCGAATTCGGTCCCGAAGCGCAGCTCATTAGTAATCGACGACGTCCGTCCGCAGTGCTTTGGCCGACGCACCTATCGGCCATCAAGCCATCAGCAGACGTGCAGCCGGGATGACCGTGTATCCGAAAGCGTCATCCCACACCGTCGCAATTAAGCGGCATGGTGGGTCGAAGCGTGGTGTGAATGATCCGTATCGGTATGCCCATCATCATCGATGAATGGCTGGCCAACAAAAGTGAGTATCGGAGTGAGAGCATGGGCGACGCCTTCCGTGATCTGTAGTGCCGCATGTGTCGCTGCGAACATATCTGTCGGTGTCTCCGCCGCCGCTGCATGTGTCGTCGCTGCGGCAGTTTCCGTTGCCGAGGCCGCTTCCGTTGCGGGGGCCGGGGTGCTTTCATGCGCGGCCGTTACTGCGGGGCTCGTGCTGTTATGGCCACTGTTGTCGACCGACTGGCTTGACGTCTCGTCATGGCCGCCAGTCAAGCCAGAAAGGACCCCGCCACCACCAAGGAGGCCGCCGACGAGGCCGTCCTTGCCAACCACACCATCCAGACTTTCTTTGCCGGCATCGGCCAGACCATCAAGATTATTGCTATCATGATGACCGCCATTGTCGGTCGACTGACTTGGCGTTTCGTCCTGGCCGCCGGTCAAGCCGGAAAGGACCCCGCCACTACCGAGGAGGCTGCCGACGAGGCCATCCTTGCCAACTACACCATCCAGGCCCTCTTTGCCGGTATCGGCCAGGGCATGGAGAATATTGCCGTCATCGCCGCCAACCAGACTGGTAACTTTGGTAACGATGGAATCCAGGCCATTGCCGGGATCGACCAGACCCTTGATGATGTTGCCGTCATCGCCGATCAAACTGCCGATGATGCCATCTGGGCCCAAAACCTCCTTCACCGTCTCGCCGATATCCAGCGAGACGGGTAGCACGCCGTTATTTCCGAGCAGGTTATGTACGACGTCGGTGACCGGCTCCAGCACCTGTTCGACGGGAGCCAGAGCCTCCGCGAGCGGACCGGTGACGGCCGATATCGAGTGGGTCACTACAGCTAATCCGCCTTCTCCTGAACTGGAGTGGGATAGCGTTGCCGACAGGGCGTCATCTGCCAGTGCAGTCCCGATCAATGCGCCAGCTGCGGAACTCCCTGCACTTCCATGCGCAGCTTCAGCTGATGAGTGCGCGGATTCCGTCCCCCGCGGCAAACCATCGGGAGAGTTCTCTGAAGGGGGAGAGCTTGCCGTCAGTGCATTGACCTCACCCCCATTTGCGGCGGCAGGTCCGTTACTCGCCTCGTTGTGAATCGCGTGATCAACTGTTGCCGAGTGATCGACGCCGGCCTTGGCCTGCTCTGCAGCTGCAGATGAATCCGACACACGACGATCGTCGTGTGACACACCGGATTTGGGGTCTGAATTGGCGGCTGCCTGTTCCGACTCGAGCAGCGCAATCCCCAATCCCACGGCGCCAGCCGCAAGTGCAAAATTCAGCGGGTTTTCCGCACTGCCGGTTTTCGACTTGGTATCCGAACGGCGGCCTTTGAGATCGTTCAACTTCTCCAGGTATGCCATGGCAGATCCTCACTTTTCTCGAAACGCATGTCCCACTTCGTCAAGAAGCGGCCCAAGCAGATACCCAATCAGGGTTCGCGACCCGTTCGTAACAACGACTTCGGCCGGCATTCCCGCTTGCAAGGAAACCGCCGACTTACTGAGATCATCGGGATTGATTTTGGCACGGATGGCAAAATAGCTGCGCCCAGTCCGGGAATCCGTGATTTTGTCCGCAGAAACGCTGATTATTTCACCCTGTAGCGGCGGACGCTCATTTCTTGGCACACCCGTCAGCCAGATGCTGGCTGACGCGCCTGTCTTGACGCCGTTGATGTCGGAAAGCGGCAACTGGGCCTCGACAATGAAAGGATTGTCGGCGGGAACGATGTCCATCAGCTTTTGCCCGGCCTGAACCACCCCACCTTCCGTGAACACGGACAAATCGACGATCGAACCACTGGCGGGTGATTTGATCACCGTTCGATTCACCACATCCTGAGCCGCCTTGAGTTTCGGCAATGCCTCCGCCAGCGAAGACTGGGTTGTCCGAATTTGATCGACGATCTCGTTGATGCGCTGGCGGTCCAATTTGGCAATGGCGAGTTCAGCCTCGCCGGTTTCTTGCATTGCCGTGGCAATATCGGCCGTGCGCGAGCCTATGTCGGCAAGCATTCGGGCTGCCGACCGATCCAGTTCGAGAAGACGTGTCTTGGGCGTGAAGCCCGAGGCTGCCAGCTTCCGCACCCCCTCGGTCTCTTCCACGAGCGAGGCATTCTGTTTAGAAAGCCCCTCTTTTTGCGCGTTCAGTCCGGCGATCTTTTCGCGAAGCTGGGCAAGCCGGGATACGAGTATGCCCTTTTCAGCCTCGTATTGATGTGCCCGCGAAAGCAAGACTGCGGACTCATTTGCAATTGTCTCCTCCATCGCCCCGGATGAACGGGCCTCTTTCCGAAACTTCTCCAGACAACGGGTGTCTTCATTGTCACGCTCACAGAACAGGCGCGCCTGGCGGGCAACCAGGTTCACAACTTCGGCCTGTGCGATGTCGAGCTTTGCCTGGGACTCCGTGCCATCGAGCTCGATCAGTGGTTGACCTCGTTCGACGCGCTGGCCCTCCGAGACCAGAAGTTTGGAGATGATGCCACCATAGGGGTGTGCCACCGATTGTCTCTGTGCCTGCACCTGCAGGCTGCCCTCGGCGATCGCCGCGCTCGATAGCGGTGCCACATACCCCCAAACGATGACCAGCAGCACGAAGGCCAGCAACGACACCGCACCCCACACGGCCGGGCGCCACGGATTGCGATATGCGATGCTGCCAGGAACGGAGATGGCGGTCATGGTCTGTCCCTCACCTCTGCAGAACGGGAGCCGCGAAGCTCTGCGGTGGCCCAAGTTTTTCAATCTTGCCGGCGTTCAGCACGAGGATGGTATCGACCACGCTGAGAATGGCAGGCTGGTGAGTGACCACGACAACCGCGGTGCCCTGCGCCTTAATCAGGAACAGCGCCTTGCTGAGCGCATGTACGCCTTCCACATCCAGATGCGCATTTGGTTCATCCAGAACCAGCAGCCGTGGCCCCCCCAGCAGGGCCCTGGCCAGGCCGATGCGCTGGCGCTGCCCGCCCGACAGCCCCAGCCCGCCCGGACCGAGCATCGTGTCGTATTGCTTGGGCAAGGCCAGCACCATCTCATGGATGCCCGCAAGCTTTGCCGCCTCCATGATCTGTTCGGTAGAGGTCTCTTTAAACCGCGAAATGTTCTCCCGGACACTGCCGGCAAACAAACCGACATCCTGGGGCAGATATCCGGTGATGCGACCAAATTCCGCCGGATCCCAGTGCGCGTAGTTGAGTCCCCCGAAGGAGATATCGCCTCCAGCCGGCTGAAGGGCTCCGATCAGCAGTTTGGCAAGCGTACTCTTTCCGGAAGCGCTGGCTCCGACAACCGCCAGCGCCTCGCCCTCGCCGATCTTGAAGGACACATCGTCGAGAACTGCCTTCGGCCGCCCTGAAACGCGATATGACAGGTTCTTCACATCGAGAATTGTCTCGTTGGTCGGCACGATCGTCTTGAGTTCGCTTACGGGGATCTCGTTCAGAAGATCTCTGATGCGCTGATAGCCGGTCCGGGCCGTCGCTGCCTGTTTCCAAGCGGAAACGGCCTGTTCGACCGGGATGATTGCGCGCCCCATGATGATGCTGGCCGCAAAAATCGTCGCGGGGTTGATGGCATGATCGATCGCGAGCCAGGCGCCGGTACCGAGTATCAGCGATTGAAGCAGCAATCTGGTGAACCGGATGCCGGCCGAGATCAGTGCATTTCGATCGCTCGCAAAGGCCTGGCTGTTGAGCATGCCGGCCCGGCTGCCCTGCCAGTGGCGCTCCACGGCGGACTCCATTCCCATGGCGCGAATGACGTCCGCATGCTGCATGATATTTTCGGTAAAGACGAACGATCGCCTGGCAGCAGCCTGGGCATCGTCCATGGGCTTTCGAGTGACCGCCTCGTTCAGAAAGGCGAGCCCCAGCAACAACAGGGCGCCAACCGTCGCGACGATGCCCAGTATGGGATGGATGAGATAGAGAAGGATGAGATAAATCGGGATCCAGGGGACATCGAACGCAAAATGGATCCCCGGACCGGTGACGAAGGTGCGAAACTCGTCCAATTCCCGCATCGGCAAGGCGCCGAGGGAATAGCCGTTCCTGGAGGACTTTTGCACGAGCGCGGAAAACACGCGGCTCGCCAGTTTTTCGTCAAGCAGGATCCCGCATCGTGTCAGCATCTGAGCGCGCATGGCGTCCAGGATGGCCATGACTAGCAGCGCCACGATCAAAATGATGGTGAGCATCACGAGCGTCGGAATGCTTTCGCTCCGCAAGACGCGATTATACACCTGCATCAAATAAAGAGGTGAACTGAGATAGAGCAGATTGATCGTGCTCGAAAAGATACCAACGGCAATGAAATACGGGCGAAGTGATTTTACCGCCGCACTGATCTCAGTTTCAGCGCTTTTTTTTGTTGATCGAAACAACGCGGTCGCATCAGCCAAAGACATCACCAAGCCCCTTCATATCTTCCGGCAACGACGTGATTGGGACGAAAGGAATTCAGATCTTCCTTGGTAGAGTATTGGTACGATTGAATAATATCCTGCACGCAACGTTCGTCTTCCGAGTTTGAGGACAGATCCCAATCAGCCGCTGCGAGGCACCACGTTCCTCGCAGCGGCTGGTGCTTCGTTGAAGACGCTCAGGCACTTCAAGTCGGCGAACCCAGCCGGGCAACGCCTATTCAAGCACCCAGAGTGGCCGATCAGGCGACGTGCACACCGTCGTGAGCTTGCAGCGAGTCCAGCACCAGTGCGGGCGTCAGCGCGACGCCGGTCCAGGCACTGCCGACAAGCATGGCCGCTCCCATGCCAAGATGACCGCCACCTTCCATAAAGTTAAGGTAGGCGTCATCAAATGTGACCTCGCCCGTGTGATTATAGTGATAGTCGTTTGTCTGGACGTTAGTATGGCCTGTAGTTGTCGTAGCGGTTTGGGTGCCGCCGAACAAGAAATCAAGCATCGGAAGTCTCCTCTGAGTTTACTTCAGGCGATATGAGCGTCGCATATACCCAAAAGGAGTCAACGCTCGATGCCTGATTTCGGACTTTGCGCAAACGATTCCAGACAATAGTCAAAGATGGGTAGCCGGCGCCGGCGAGGGTGCTGCCGGCGATGGACGCCCTGCAATGTCCGTGGGTCATGCCGCTTCCACTGCATTGCCGGCCGGCGAGGTTGCCGCCCTGGCCCCATGATCAGCCTTTGCCCGAGTCATGTCTGGCTACCGGTAAGGCGGCCTGCGATGGAGTTCCTCGTCAACGAGGAAAGCAGGTCCCGCCGCAGGCAATACACACTCTCTCCTGCCGGCGGCCTCGAGGGATTGACCTTATATTGTTGGCCGCATCCGGCAGCCGGGCGCGGCACTACCGTCCCAAGCGTTCTGACCGAAAAGGCCTGGCCAATATACCAATCGCCGCGCCTGCAACGGCACCTGCGGGCATAGTTAGAGCAACCAACCGGCCATCTGAGATGGTATTATTACACCGAAAACCGGCTCACAGCAGGGTCCTGCCCTGCGAAAAGCGAACATTCCGGCAGAAATCGCTGGCAGCCCAGCGCTGAAGCAGCTAACCTACCCCAACGGTAAAGTCGCGATGACGCCGAGAACCCTTAGTGAAAATCTTACGATAATAAGTCTCACAAATGGGAAACCTTGGCCAATTTCATATCCATCTTAACCATGCGACCAAACGTCAGATAGAAACTTAATAAAAATCTTCTATGTGAGAGAGCGGAGTGGGAATTGGTTTGATCTGTCTGGAATGATCCTCCAGCAAGATTAGCCGGCTGGATTCAATGCAGTGAGGTTGCAATGACGACCCCTCAGGTTCACCCGCTCGCCCAAGACATCTCTCGGCAGCAAAGCTTTTGTGCGATGCCATCGGCACAAAATCTTTTGGTCGAGTACGAGGCTGATACCGCCTCGAACGAATTCCCGCTGGAGGAAACCCACAGTTTCGGCGACCTCGAATCCTGCCGCACCCTTCGGACGAGTGCCGGTAGAAATTGGGGCAACATCTATATTTCCAAACAGATCGAAGACCCCAATGAGGGTACTTTTCGAGCGAGCCCGCACCTTCTGGTCAGCCTGACGAGATCCGGCTCCACGCGGCTGATCTGCAATGTCCAATCGCAGGAATACAAGGCCTATCTTCATCCAGGCCAGTTGAACATTCTGGCACCGAACCAACCGGTCCGGCTGAAGTGGGACCGACGCGTTCACACCACCCATCTTTACCTGAGAAACTCGCTATTGAGCGAGATCGCGGGTGAGATGACGCAAAATCGCATGACGTCCATCGACGTCATCGGCAGGCTGGCTTTCATGGATCCCCTGCTCGAGGGATTGGTCACCGCCATCGATGACGCAATGGAGCTGGAACTGGAAGGGATCCAGCCTTACGTCGAACATCTCGCACGTGCGGCGGCCTGCCATGTGCTGCGCAAATATTCGAATCTGCGATCGCCACAATCTTTCGACGACAGCTCCGGAGAGCTTACCAAGAGCCAGATCGCACGCTTTCGCGAAATGGTCGAAAGCCGCATGAGCCAGAAGCTGACGCTGACCGATCTGGCCGAGGGCAGCGGGTTGTCGACCGGACATTTCGCTCATTTGTTCAAGCAAGCCACCGGCACGACGCCTTACCAATATCTTCTGCACAGTCGGATCCAGCGCGCGCGCTATCTGCTGGCAAAGACGGCGATGCCCGTGGTGCGGGTTGCAGCGGAATGCGGATTTTCCGATCATGTGCATTTCACAAGAGTATTCTCGAAGACGGTTGGCCAACCGCCGGCGACTTTCCGCAAACTTGCCACCGACTGAACGAATCCGCGCGGCAAACACAATCGGCGCGCATGGGAAGATATTGGCATGGGAAGATTTCGGCCAGATCGTCCATGGCCGCCCTTGAGCATCGTATTTCCGCCCAACCCCGGCCGGAAGAGGCACCCGGGGACAGAGATTTGGGGCAGCCAGCCACCGGTCGTGACAGATCTCCGTTGCAACGGAGCACGCCGGGCCTTCTTCCAAGATCCAGCCATTGTCATGCAGCCTGGCGTCCAGGACACTGCGGCCGATCCTCGCCGTTGACCGGGCCTCCCATTGGCTTGGCCTTCCGTTGGCTTGGTTTCCCGTTGGCTTGGCTTCCAACGACTCCATCGCCTCGTTGACCGTGATCGGCCTGCCCACCTCGACCGGCCGGACGGCAGAAGCGTCTTGCTCATCGAGACCGAGAAGGCTGTTGTTCCCCCGCACAGCCGGGGCGCCAACGCCCGAATTCCGGCTCGCATGATCCGATCGATCGCCCTCCGATCGCTCTGTCGCTCGCCCTGTCGATATACGCCGTCAGGTTCCGCGATGAGGTCGCATCAAGCGCTCCTACCACGTCGCAAACAATCCGTCGCCAACGGAAGGCACTACCGCTTTTGAGTACCGTAACCCCCTCGAACACCCCCTTATGGATAGGCGCCCGTCCACAATTTCAGGTGGCACATGCCGGGTTTCCGCCGCAATCTAAGGCTTAGTAGAGGAGCGATTTGAAGTGATGTGTCGCCGCGCCCCAGCCGGTCCGAAGCTCGCGACGCCGAAGAGCGGTTCTCCAGGAAATACTGTGCGGCTCGACTTCGCCCTCAAGACCAATTACCCGGCTGGAGGTTCGAAATTTGCAGGCACATTCTATTCCGTTTCCTTCTGCCTCGTTTGAAGCAGACACCGAACTATTAGGAAGGAGGAAAGAACCAAGATGACGATTCGAATCATTGCTGCGGCCGCCGGATATTATGTGATTTGGCCACAGCCGGGGAACATGCGGGGCTTTGGCCGTTCGCCTGTCGTTGCGTGGCAGATCACCCTCGACGACGAGGGTCTGGCCAGTTGGTCCGAGCCGGTGGCAGAAGGCGTTATTTGTGCGGAACCCTATGCGATTTTGTGCCCCGACGGCACGGTGCAGGAATCAGACAGCGGCGTCTTTCACGACAAGATCGAGGATTGGGTGCGCGCACTGCCTCGAAAGATCACGGCATGACCGGACCGATGGCATGTCCGGCCGACCGGGATCGACCGGTGTGACACGCCTGCCGTCGAACAGGATAAATCGACCTCTCGAGTTTATCGCGGTTTGGAAGCAAAAACCGGTTGCCCGTCGCGGCGTTGCGTGAGGGATCTTCTGCTTCAGCCTGCACAGAACCAGGCGGTTGAACTGGAATTTTCGCACGTTGACGCGCCTCCCCGATCTTCCGCCAGCGTGCGCTGGAATTTTCCGGGAACCGTTCACCGTGTACCGGCTTGGCCTGCAGCCAGCCTTCGTTGCCGACGCCGACACGGCCAGCTTGGTATCGTATCGCTCCAGCGTCAGAATAGGCGGTCAATTCCGACCGCCCCGCCATCGTAGGCGCCATCCAGTTCGATCACGAGAAATTCCGCTCCCGTCGCATTGCCGATTTCGCCGCGGCCGGTCGCCCGCCGAAGGTCAAAAGGCGATGTAGTCCTCGGCAGGCTCAAAATGGCCTTCCATCCTCCCGTTCGCAGACCCACCCGGCCCCAGGCAGCCTGGGCTCGACCAAATCATCCGCGGCCGCCGAACCGACGCGGGGATCCGTATATGGGACCCGGCATGGCAGCGATCAAATGGGCTGACCATGCGGGTATTGATTGGATCTACATACGCCCCGGCGACGATTTTGCGCATTTTTGACAGCCGGGTCGCTTACGCAAAAACCCGGCTTGCCGGATATGTCGCCTGGCCGCGCCCGCCGGCAGAGTGCGCCTTGGGCCGGCAACGTCCTATTTCTTGGCGGGCAGGAGGGCGACGGCTGCTTCGGCCGTGAGCAGGCGGAAGGTCAGGCTTTCCTGGAAGTAGAGCTGCACCGAGGTCGCCGAATGGCTGGCATAGCCGATGGAGATGTCCTGGCCCACGGAGAGCTCGAAATCCCCGCCCCGCGTCGTCAGCACCAGCCCACCCTCGATCGCCGGGGCCCAGATCACCGGCCCGTCGACCAGGCGCTCGATATGGTGGAAGACCGGATAGCCGTCATCGCTGCCGCCGACCGCCGCCGTATAGGCATCGGCTCCCAGCACCAGCGCATAGGGGCCCTCCACCCCCGCCAGCCGCAATTGGCTCACCGCCTGCGCCACCACGTCCGGATAGGCCTTCACCTGGGCCGGCAGCGTCAGCGCCGGGTTGCTGAGGCCCTGGCGGATGCCCCCGATCCCGGCCGCGGCAAAGCCGTCGAACACCGCCCGGTCCTCGGCGAAGGCCAGCTTGCGCGCCGCCTCTTTCAGCGGCGACCAGTCCGAGTCGGCCGCCCCCCGCTCCACATCGTCGATCGCCGAGCGGGCGAGTTCGAAACCGACGCGCAGCTCGACCAGCGCCTTCACCTCCCGCTGCACCGCCTCGATGCCCTCCCCAGGCCCGGCCAGCGGGTGGACATGGCCGGTGCCCACCGCCGAGGCCGCCAGACCTTGCGGGCCCTCGAGGTCGACCACCCGCCGCGCCGCCAGATGGCGCTTGAGGGTGCGCGCCGCCTCTTCTTCGATCTGCCCCCAGGCAGCCTCGGAGATCGGTGCCAGCTCCCGATGGAGATTATTCATGACCTGCTTCCTTCTTGAGCGATCCAATGCCGAGCGAACCATCGCCGCCGGACGGTCGTGAACCGGGATTCTGTGCCGGCTCGGGCTCCGGCGGGGCCGCCTCGCCCGGCGCCGGAGCGCCGGCCGCGGCCGTGACGTCGTCCAGGAACGTCGCCGAGGGCACGAAGAACAGCGAACCCGTCACCGCCCGGCTGAAATCCAGCAGCCGGTCGTAATTGCCCGGCGGGCGGCCGATGAACATGTTCTCCAGCATCTGCTCGATCCGGCGGGGCGAACGGGCATAGCCAATGAAATAGGTGCCGAACTCACCCTTGCCCGCATCGCCGAACGGCATGTTGTCGCGCACGATCTCCAGCGCCTCGCCATTCTCCTCGATCGAGGTCAGGACATTGTGGGCATAGGGCGCCTTGAGCGCATCCTCCTGCTCGATGTCCGACAGCTTGGCACGCCCGATGATCCTCTCCTGCATCTCGACCGGCAGACGGTTCCAGCCTGCCAGGTCATGCAGGTATTTCTGCACGATCACATAGCTGCCGCCGGCAAAGGCGCCATCCTCCTCGCCGATGAGGGTGGCCGCCACCGCCGCCTGCTCGACCGGGTTCTCGGTGCCGTCGACGAAGCCGATCAGATCGCGGTCGTCGAAATATTTGAAGCCGTGCACCTCGTCCACGCCGGCGGCCGCCTCCCCGATCCGCGCCATGATCTGCGTCGCCAGTTCGAAGCAAAGGTCCATGCGCCGGGCGCGAATGTGAAACAGGATGTCCCCCGGCGTCGAGACCGCATGATGGACGCCGTGGATCTCGCGGAAGGCATGCAGATCCTTCGGCCGGGGCGCCCCGAACAGACGGTCCCACATCTGCGAGCCCAGACCCATCACGCAGGACAGCCGCCCCTCCAGGTCCCGGAACCCCACCGCCCGCAAAAGCCCAGACAGATCCGCGCACAAGGCCCGGATCGCCGCTTCCGGCTCCGCGCCGGGCTTCACCGTCACCACCAGAAATATCGCACTGCCCGTCAGGGAGGCTACAACAGGCTGCGAAACGGCAGAGGGCAAACTCGACTCCATACGGCTATCCATCCGGCGGCCCTCATGCGAGCAGGCGCTCAAAGACTCAACGCCGTTAACTCACCATACCCCGGGCCTTGTGCACAAGCATCCGGAGCGTTTTGTGATTTGACGGACAATACGAGAGACGAGCGCTCCGATCCTTGCCGAACTCGGTCTTGCAAGAACGCCAGTGCGAGACCGGTGGCCCCTCGCATCTCGTGGCGGTCATCGCGGCAAACCGGAGGCCGACACTCCTGCAAGCGCCAGCAACCCTGCAAGGGGCGATGGTTCGCTGGAGGCCGGTTCGTAGACGCAGGAAGCTGCCAGGATCGCCAGGCCGAGTAGGCAAATCGTGATCCGTTTCATTGGAAACCTCGCCGGGCGCGGCGGTGCCGCGCCCTATCTGTTGCGGATGGAAAAGGGGGCGAGACGAAGAGCTCCGCCCTCAGACGAGGGAAAGCTCAACATTGATGTTGCCGCGCGTTGCCTTCGAATAGGGGCAGGTCTGGTGGGCTTCCTCGACGACCGCCCGTGCAAGCTCGCGATCGAGGCCGGGCAGGCTGACCTTCAGGCGCGCCTGCAGGAAATAGGCGCCGTCGGTGGTACCGAGATCGACTTCTGCATCTACGGCCGTGTCGGTCGGGAGCTTCAGCTTACGCTTGCCGGCGGCAAGCCCCATGGCACCGATGAAGCAGGCCGACCAGCCTGCCGCGAACAGCTGCTCGGGATTGGTGCCGGGCTGGCTGCTGCCGGGGGGCGACAGCTTGATATCGAGCCGAGCATCCTCGCTGCGCGCAGCGCCGTCGCGGCCGCCGGTAGTATGGGTCCGGCCGGTATAGAGAACCTTGTCGATCTTGGTCATGATACACTCCTGTCCATCTAGGGTTGGCGATGTCGCCGTCTGCGGCATCGGAAAGACTGGAGTGTTTTGGAGGGGGCATTTGTCCGCGATGTTTCCGAAAACCCCGGAAGTGTAACAAAGCGTACCTTCCGGGGAGATCGACATGTTGGCATACCGCAATGCCTGAAAACCTTGGAAATACCCCGGCCTTCACCGGATGACGACTTCTGCCGCCAGCCCTCCGCCGTCGCGATTGTAGAGCCGGACCGCACCACCGACGGTGCCGGCCAGTTGCTGGGCGATGGCAAGGCCCAGGCCCGTACCGCCGGTCTCGCGATTGCGCGACTGTTCCAGCCGGAAGAAGGGTTGCATGGCCGCCGTCAGCATGTCTTCGGGGATGCCGGGACCACGATCCATCACCGTGATGACGGTCTTGCCGTCGGCGCTGCGCTCCACACCGACCTCGGCGGCGCCTGCAAATTTCAACGCATTGTCGATGAAGTTCGAAAGAATGCGCCGCAACGCATGCGGCTTGGTGGAGGCGACGCCATCGACATAGCCGACGACGGTCACCGCCTTGCCGGTATCCTGATAGTCATAGGCGATGCTGTCGATGAAGGATGCGAGATCGATACGGGCCGCCTTCTCGCCGCTGCTGTGCGAGCTGCGCGCATAGGCAATGCCGTCCTGGACCAGACGCTCGATTTCACGCAGGTCCCGCACCAGTTTGTCCTTCTCCGGTGAATCATCGGCCATGTCGGCCCTCAGCCGCATCCGGGTGATCGGCGTCTGCAGGTCATGCGAGATCGCAGCGAGAATCTGGACGCGCTCCTCGAGGTAATGGGCGATGCGTTCGCGCATCGCATTGAAGGCACGGGCTGCATGCGCGACTTCGCTCGGCCCGGCCTCGCTGAGCGGCACGCTCTTCTTGGTGGGATCGAGCGCATCGGCGGCGGCCGCAAGCTGTCCGAGCGGGCGGATGGCCTGCCTGACGGCGAACCAGGTGCAGAACAGCAGAAGCGCCATCTGGAGGATCAGGACATAGGGCAGCCAGTCCGCGATCGGCATGACGCCGCGCGGCGTGATCTCGATGGTCAGCGGGCTGCCGTCGCTCAGGGTCAGATGCGCCTGCAGGCGGTTGCCCTCGCCCGGTATGGCCTCGATGCGCAGGGGGAAACGGGGCCCGGCCGCACTTTCAAGCTTCGCCGCGATCTCCTGGCCATGGCTGGAGGTGTTGGGCACGCCGGGAAGGCCCGGCCCCAGCGTCAGGTTGTAATTGCCGCGGCTCAGCCAATCCAGCAATTCCGGCCTCTCGCTCGCCGGCGTGCGATCGAGAACTGCGATCGAGGTCGCCACGTCGTTTTCCAGCGTGCGCAGCATCAGCGCCTTGGCCGACATGTAGCGTTCCGCATAGAGGATGCCGAAAGATAGGCCATAGGCGATCGCCAGCCCCGCCAGCAGGATCAGGAACAGTCGGGCGCGAAGGCTCTTGGGCCACCACAGCGGGCGGAACGCGCCATCCACCATCATGAGCGGGGCTCCGAGATCTCGACGGGAACCGAGAGAACATAGCCTTCGCTGCGCACGGTCTTGATGTAGGTCGGCTCGCGCGCATCATCGCCGAGTCGCTGGCGCAAGCGACTGACCAGGAGGTCGATCGAGCGGTCGAACAGGTCGGCGTCACGGCCCTGGGTGAGGTTCAGGAGCTGGTCGCGGTTGAGGACGCGCTGGGGATGGTCGATGAAGACGCGCAGCAGCCGGTACTCGGCCCCGCTTAGTGCCACCTCCGTGCCCTGGCTGTCGAGGAGATGGCGGCCGACGGTGTCGAGCCGCCACTCGCCGAAGGTCAGAAGCTGGCCTGCCTCGCTGATCTGCAGATTGGGCGGCAGCATTCGGGTTCGCCGCAGGACGGCATTGATGCGCGCCAGCAATTCGCGCGCAGCGAAGGGTTTGGGCAGATAGTCGTCGGCGCCCATTTCCAGCCCGATGATGCGATCCATCTCGTCGCTGCGGGCCGTCAGCATCAGGATCGGTGTGGCCTTGTGCTTTCCGGCCCGCAATTCGCGGCAGAGCACGAGGCCGTCCTGGCCCGGCATCATCACGTCGAGCACGATCAGGTCGACCGTATTGGCATCGAGGAAGCTGCGCATCTGGCGTCCGTCGGCAGCAACCGAGGCACGCAGGCCGTTCTTCTTCAGATAGCTCGACACCAGGTCGCGAATTTCGCTGTCGTCATCGACGATCAGTATGTGGTCGACATGTTCCATGCCTGAACTTCCTGCTTCCGCCGGTCAACTGATACCCAAACGATGCATTCGAGTCCGGGTCATACATCGCAACGCCATGTCTTCTAGAGCAATGCGCGTCGTGGTGAAAACGCGCATTGTTCGAGTTCGCTGTTTCCAAGCCAGTCCAACGGATTGGCTTGGGCGCTTTGCGATTCCCTGCGACGCCATCAGGTCGCAAACCGCTTTCGCCTGCTGGAAATCACATACAAGGCGCAGGAATCAGGGCCACGGCACAAGGCGCAATCAAGCCAGCGCGATGTATCCTGGATGTGTCCTCGCCGGCGCCCATTGCATATGCATGTAGGATCCGGCAGGCGCGGATACGTTCCGATACAATCGGGCCGCATCGCCGGCGCCTTGCTTTTTGTGTCCATGTGTCGCCGCCGGACCGGCGCCTACACTCCGGTACAATCGCCCACCGCCCCGGACACATTCACGATACTCGCGCACGCCACATCAGCCTCCTTGCCCGTCGGACCTCCCTGCCATCGTGGGCCCGACATACCGTTGCACAGGAGACAATGATGGTTCTTCTAGCCATTGCCTATTTCGGCGGCGTGCTGACCATTCTCAGCCCCTGCATCCTGCCCATTCTCCCCTTCGTCTTCGCCGGAACCGGGCTGCCCTTCCTGCGCGGCAGGCTGCCCATGCTCATCGGCATGGCCGGCAGCTTTGCGCTGGTTGCGACACTGGCGGCCGTCGGCGGGAACTGGGCCATCCAGGCCAACGAGTTCGGGCGCCTGACCGCGCTCGCGCTTCTGGCGGTCTTCGGCCTGAGCCTGATCTCGCCGCGCCTTGCCAACGCGATCACCCAGCCGATCGTCGACCTCGGCAACCGGCTGCACGGTGCCTCGGCCGCCTCGGGCGTGCGGACCGCCGGCAGTTCGCTCATCCTCGGCGTGGCAACGGGCCTGCTCTGGGCGCCCTGCGCCGGCCCGATCCTCGGCCTGGTCCTGACCGGCGCGGCTCTTCAGGGAGCCAATATCGAAACGACGCTGCTGCTGCTCGCCTATGCGGGTGGCGCCGCCACCTCGCTGGCCGGCGCCCTCCTGGTGGGCGGCAGGCTGCTTGCGGGCATGAAGCGTTCGCTCGGCGTCAGCGAGCGCATTCGACAGGGTCTCGGCGTGGCCGTGCTTGCCGGTGTCGGCACCGTTGCCCTGGGCCTGGATACCGGCCTGCTGGCGCGGCTCTCCTATGCCAGCACGTCAACCATCGAGCAGGCCATCCTCGACAGGCTGCATGTGGATCCGCGAACCGCCATGGCGTCGGGTCTCGCCGGCGGCGGCATGCTCATCGCCAGCGCCAAGGCCGAGACCCCCTTTCGCAGCAATCTTCCCGTCGAGGGCCAGGCTCCCTCGCTCGACGGCGCCGTGGCCTGGCTGAACTCGCCCCCGCTCACGACGGAGCAACTGCGCGGCAAGGTGGTGCTCGTCGATTTCTGGACCTATTCCTGCATCAACTGCATCCGCACCACACCCTATATCCGTGCCTGGGCGGACAGGTACAAGGACCAGGGCCTGGTGGTCGTTGGCGTGCACGCGCCCGAATTCGCCTTCGAAAAGAAGCTCGGCAACGTCAGGCAGGCGGTCAAGGATTTCGGCATCTCCTATCCGGTGGCGGTCGACAACGATTATCGCATCTGGCGCGCCTTCCAGAACAGCTATTGGCCGGCCTTCTACCTGATCGATGCCCGGGGCCAGGTCCGCTACCACAATTTCGGCGAGGGCAATTATCGCCAGACCGAACAGGCGATCCAGGATCTGCTGCGGGAAGCCGGCAATGACGGGCCGGCGAAAGAGGTGGTTGCCCCGGCGGCGAAGGGAGCGGAAGCCAGTCCCGACCTGGGCAATCTCGGTTCGCAGGAGACCTATCTGGGCTATGGCCGCGCCGACAATTTCGCCTCGGCGGAGCGCGTGTCGCCCGACGTCGCCAGGGACTATTCGGTGGCGGATCCCGGCCTAAACCAGTGGGGCCTGTCTGGCACATGGACCGTCGGCGCGGAAAAAGCGGTTCTCGACAAGGCAGGCGGTGGCATCGCCCATCGCTTCAGCGCCCGCGACCTGCATCTCGTGCTCGGTCCGGGCGCCGGCGGAAAGCCCGTCCGTTTCCAGGTCACCGTCGACGGCAAGGCGCCCGGTTCCGACCATGGGGCCGATATCGATGCGCAGGGAAACGGCCTGGTCACCGAGACGCGGCTCTACCAGCTCGTGCGCCAATCCGGCGGCGTGGCGGCGCGGACCTTCGAGGTCCGCTTTCTCGACCCCGGCGTCGAGGCCTATGCCTTCACCTTCGGATGACGGCTTTCCGGGGCGCACGGTTCGGTGTCTCGATATGGCGTGGTCCGACGCAATGGCGAAAGCAGGGTTCCCGTTCAAGATTTTTCTTGAACATTTGTTCCTGAATGTTTAGGTGATCGACATGGCAAGATTACGGGAATTCGACACTGACGTCGCCCTCGACGCCGCGATCGGCGTATTCAGGGAACATGGCTTCGAAGGCAGTTCGGCCCAGATGCTCGTCGATGCCATGGGCATCGGTCGGCAAAGCCTCTATGCCGCCTTCGGCGACAAATGGCAGCTCTATTGCGCGGCGGTCCGCCGCTATGGGCTGGGAGAATGCTCGGCCCATTTCGATGCCCTGCGAAGCGGCGCACGCGGCATGGATGGCATCAAGGCGATGCTGCGCCGGGTGGTCGATACGGCCGACCGGGCCTGCCTCGGTACCGGTTCGGTCTGCGAGTTCGGTGTTTCCCGCGCCGATCTCGCCGAGATCAACGCCGCATTGGCCCGAAGCCTGGGCGGCGTCCTTGCTGGCCGGGTCCGGGACGCGCAGCGCGAAGGAGACGTCGCCGCCGGCCTCGATCCGGACAGAGCGGCCGAATTTCTGGTCGCCAGTATCGCCGGCATCCGCATTGCCGGGCGCGGCGGCGCCGACCATCGGATTCTGGCCAGCCTGGCCGACATCGCCCTGAGGGCCCTACGTTAGGCCCTTTTTTTTGTAAAATTCAGGAATGATCATTCAAAATTGGAGCATGAGAAATGAAAGCCATCGTCATGAACGGAATCGGCGGAACCGACAGGCTGAGCCATGTCGAGCGCGCCGACCCCGTGCCCGGCCCCGGTGAGGTCCTGGTCGAGGTCGCCTTTGCCGGCGTCAACTTCATGGATATCGGCGTCAGGCAGGGCATGGCCTGGACTGAAATGCCCAATCCCAAGATTCTCGGCGTGGAAGGCGCAGGCCGCGTGCTGGCACGGGGTGACGGCGTCGAGGACTTCGAGCCGGGTCAGCGCGTTGCCTGGGTCTATGCGCCGGGCAGCTATGCCGAGCGGATCGCGATCCCGGCCAGTGCGCTGGTGCCCGTGCCCGACGCGATCGATGATCGGGCGGCCGCCTCGATCATGATGCAGGGGCTCACGGCCAGTCACTTCGCCACCGACTTCTATCCCGTCCAGCCCGGCGACACCGCCTTCGTCCACGCCGCCGCCGGTGGCGTGGGGCTGCTGCTGACGCAGATCATCAAGCTGCGGGGCGGCCAGGTCATCGGGCGGGTTTCGACGCCCGACAAGGTGGCCATGGCCAAGGCGGCCGGCGCCGACCATGTGATCGTCGATGCCGAAGGCCAGTTTGCCGAGGAGGCCCTGCGCCTGACCAAGGGGGAAGGCGTCCATATCGTCTATGACGGTTCGGGCCCCTCCACTTTCCAGGGCTCGCTCGACATCTTGCGCCGGTCCGGCACGTTCTGCTGGTACGGCCCGGTCCTGGGCGGCCCCGGCCCGCTTGACATCATGAGCCTGCCGAGGAGCATCAAGATCGGCTACGCGACCTTTTTCGACCATATCCATACGCCCGAACTGCTGCGCAGGCGCTCGGCCCAATTGTTCGACTGGCTGGCCGAGGGCAAGCTCGCGGTTCGAGTCGGCGGCGAATATCTTCTGGCGGATGCGGCCAGGGCCCATGCGGACATGGAGAGCCGCAGGACCACCGGCAAGCTGCTGCTCGTCCCCTGACCGCCGGGCCCTGTCCTCGCAAAGGCGCTGCGGGCCAGCGCCCACCACGCCGGTCCGATGGCGATCCGCATCTTGGTCTTTCCCTGCCGGGCCACGCCATGCTTTGCTGGACCGAATCCGACGAGGAGACCGGCATGGGCGCAGACAGCATTTCCGCATTCGCAACAGCGGCCGAACTCGGCCGCCTGCTGGCGGAGGGTCGCACCACCTCCGAAGCCATCACAGGCCGGGCCCTGGAGCGCATCGCCGCCCATGACGGCGCGCTCCAGGCCTTTGTCGGTGTCTTTGCGGAGGAAGCGCTCAAGGCCGCCATCGCATCCGACCAGCGCCGTCGCCGCGGCGAAAGCCGGGGCTTTCTCGACGGCGTCCCTTATGCCGCCAAGGACCTGTTCCATGTCCGAGGCTGGCCGACAAGGGCCGGTTCCAGGGCTCTCGGCGCCGAGCCCCAGGCTGTAACGGCCAATTCCGTGACGCGCCTGGCCGAGGCCGGCATGGTGCTCGTGGGGAAGGTGCAGACCGTCGAGTTCGCCTTCGGCGGCTGGGGCACCAACCCTATCACCGGTACGCCGCTCAATCCGCGGGATCCGGATGTGCCACGGGCACCCGGCGGTTCCTCCAGCGGCTCGGGCGTGGCGGTTGCCGCCGGCCTCGTCCCCGCGGCGCTGGGTACCGATACCGGCGGCTCCATCCGCAACCCCGCCGCCATGTGCGGTATCGTCGGCCTGAAGACCACGGTCGGCCGGATCGGGCGCGGGGGCCTCCTGACCCTCGCCACCTCCTTCGACAGCGTCGGTCCCCTCACGCGCTCGGTCGAGGATGCGGCTTTGCTGTTTGCCGCCATGGCCGGGCGGGATCCACTCGATCCGGCGACATTCGGCGTGCCGCCGGTCGCCCTGTCGGGCGCGCCGGAGCACGACCTTGCCGGCCTTCGCCTCTGCATCCCCGCCGCTGCGGACCTTGCCGCTGTCGAGCCCCTCGTCCTCGAGCGCTTCCGCGCAGTGCTTGCCGATCTCGAGGCACTCGGTGCGGACATCCGGGAAAAGGCGATGCCCCGGCCGCCGGAGGCCTATATGACCCTCACCGGTGAGCTGATGTCGGCCGAATCCTGGCACCATCTCGGCCGCTATGCCGGGCCGGACGACAGCCCGGTGCATCCGGACGTACGGTCGCGCATCCTCAAGGGCAGGCAGATCGACGCAGCCCGCTACCAGGACCTGCTGGAACAGCGGCGCGCCGCACAGATCGAATTCGCCGCCTATCTGGAGGGCATGGACGCGTTGCTGACGCCCACGGCCCCGATCCTGCCGCCACCGCTGGCCGAGATCGACGAAACGAAGACGCCGCTCGGCACCTTCACGCGCTTCGTCAACCTGATGGACATGGCCGCGCTCAGCGTCCCGACCGGCCTGGTCGGGACCGGCCTGCCGACCGCCCTGCAGATCGCGGTGCCGCGTTTCGAGGAAGCGCTGGCCCTGCGCATCGGCCGAGCCCTCGAAATCCGCCGCGGCGGGCTGTTCGAACCGCCGCCCGCCTATCAGGCGCCCTGAGCCATGCCGTTCCGGCGACGTGGCTCGAACTTCTATTCCCCGCTCGCATAGAGCCAGCGCGCCACCAGCGCATCGGTGTCGGTGCCGAAATCGTCACGCTCGCCTTCCGAGAAGACGGTGCCGTTCTTCACCACATAGACGTAGTCGGTGATGGCAAGCGCGGCGCGGATATCCTGGTCGACCAGCAGCACCGCTTTCGACAGGTCGCGCGCCAGGCCCTGTACGATATCGTAGATGATTTCGCTGGTCTGCGGATCGACCCCGGCCGTCGGCTCGTCGATCAGATAGACGGAGGGGTCGGCCATCAAGCTGCGGGCGATCTCGACCTGCCTCTGCTGGCCGCCGGAAAGCTGGCCGGCCGGCTGGCTGCGCTTCTCCCGGATGACGGGAAAGCGCTGATAGGCGCTGTCGAGACGCTCGGCCAGCATTTGCTTCTTCGGCCTCGCGTGCCACAGGCCGAGCTTGAGATTGGCCTCCACCGACAGATGCGGAAACAGGCTCGGCCGCTGCGGCAGATAGGCGACGCCGAGACCGAGCATTCGGAAGGGCGGGCTGCCGGTGATGTCCCTGGTGCCCAGCAGCACGCGGCCGGCGCTGGGGCGCAGGAAGCCGAACAGCGATTTCAGGAGGGTCGACTTGCCGGTGCCGTTCGGCCCGACCACGCAGGAGATGCGCTTGGGCCAGGCCTTCACCGAAAGACCACGCAGAATGTCAATGTCGCCGGTATAACCGGCGACGAGACCTTCGCAGGCCAGCAAACCGGGCACGTCGCTCCAGCGCGGCTCGGCAGGGATGGAGGCCGTGGCCGGATTCATTTCAAGGCCCTCCCATGCGCGTGCCGGTATAGGCGCGGACCACGTCGGCATTGCGGAGCACGTCCGACACGGCGCCATCGGCGATCTTGCGGCCCCGCGCCATCACCAGCACGCGGGTGACGACCGAGCGCACCGCATCCAGATTGTGGTCGACCAGCACGATGGTATGACCGTCCCGGTTCAGGCTGCGGATATGCTCGACGATCTCATCGAGCAGGCGCGGATGCACGCCGGCGAAGGGTTCGTCGAGCAGGAGCAGGCGCGGCCGCAGCATCAGCGCGCGGCCGAGTTCCAGGAGCTTCTGCTGGCCGCCGGAGAGCGCGCGCGCATAATGATCGGCAAGGTGCTCGAGCCTGAGGAAGGCGAGCACGCCGCGGGCCCGCTCCTCGGCCGTCCGGCGGCGTTCCGAGGCGTCCGAGAGGGCGGGAACGATCAGGTTCTCCATCACCGTCATACGCCGGAACAGCCGCGGCACCTGGAAGGTGCGCGCAATGCCGCGGCGGGCGTAGAGATGGGCGGGCTGGCCGGCCATGTCGGCGCCCTCGACCTCGATGCTGCCGCCATCGGGCTTCAACGCCCCCGTGACCATGTTGATGGTGGTAGTCTTGCCCGAGCCGTTGGGACCGATCAGGCCCAGTATCTCGCCGCGCTGCAGGGTGAAGGACAAGTCCTCGACGGCATGAATGCCGCCGAAATGCTTGGCGAGGCTGCTGACGGAGAAGAAGGCTGCGCTCTCATTCGGCATGGCGTTTCCCGGCTGGTTGGCCTGCCTGCGCGGTCCGGCGTGCCCGGCCCCAGCGCTCGATCATCGGATAAAGGCCGTTCTGGGCGAAGCGCTGCACCAGGATCAGCACCAGGCCCATCAGGACGAAGCGCCATTCGCCATACGCCCTGAGGAATTCCGACAGCACGAAAACCACGACGGCGCCGATGACCGCGCCGGGCAGGCTCTCGATGCCACCGATCACCGCCATGGCGATCACCAGTCCCATTTCGGGCAGGATGGCGATGTTGGGCGTCAGAATGCCGATGAAATGCCCGTAATAGATGCCGGCCACGGCAGCGATCATGCTGGTGACGACAAAGACCAGGATCTTGTAGCGGGTCGTGTCGATACCGCTGGCCCGCGCCGCGCCTTCGTCCTCGCGAATGGCGCGCAGGAACAGGCCGACACGCGTTGCCAGGAGGCCGTTCATCGCCAGCATGGCAGCGACGACGAGGCCAAGGCCGAGATAGTAGTAGGGCAGGTCCGACCGGCCGGCGAACAGGATCGGCACCGGCAGGCCGAGCATGCCGCGGGTGATGCCCTCCTCGGCCACCAGCACCATGCGGAAGATCTCCGCGAGGGCGAGCGTGAACAGCGCGAGATAGGGGCCGGACAATCGCAGCACCAGGGCGCCGATCAGCGCGCCGGCAATCGCGGCGAGGATGACGGCCAGCAACATGGAGAGGGCGAGCGGCAGGCCGAGCAGGCTGGTACCGAGGGCCGAGGCATAGCCGCCAAGGGCGGCGAAGGCGACATGGGCGAAGGAGAACTGCCCGGCGAAACCGGCGAGCATGGCCCAGCTCGCCGCCAGCAAGGCGTAGTACCAGGCGATGGCGCCGACATGGATCCAGTAGGTGCCCGCACCCAGTGGCGCAAGCAGCGCCGCGATCAGCAGGATGGCCTGGACGGCCTGGGACAGCGAGAAGCGCGCCATGGTCCGCCCGGCCTATTCGAGGCGCAGATGCGAGCGGCCGAAAAGGCCGGTCGGCCGCACGAGCAGCGTGACGACGAGCAGCAGGGCGCCGAAGGCCTGGGTATAGGCCAGCGCACGGTTGGGATCGGGCAGATAGCCGACACCGAGGCTCTGGACGAGGCCGAGCAGGATGCCGCCGACGATCGAGCCGCCGACCGAGCCCATGCCGCCGAGCACGATGATGATGAAGGCCTGCACGCCCGGCAGGTCGCCCATCGAGGGCGAGAGCGCGAAGACCGGGGCGATCAGCGCGCCGGCTCCACCGGCCAGCGCCGAGCCGAGCCCGAAGGCGACGGTATACATGCGCTGTGGATCGATGCCGATGACGGCGGCGGATTCGCGGCTCTGGCTGACGGCATCGAGCGCCTGGCCGAGCGTGGTGCGCTTGAGAAACAGGGCGAGCCCCACCAGCAGGATCGCCGCGACGACAGCCGCGATCAGCCGATCATAGGGCAGGATCAGCGGGCCGGCGATCAAGACCCCTGCCATGAAGGAGGGCGGCGATTTGGCGAACGGTCCGAAGACGACGAGGCCCAGATTGGTGAGCAGGATGGTGAGCCCGAAGGTGACGATGATGGCGTATTCGTCCTTGCGCTCGACCTTGTCGGTATACATCGGCGCGATCACCAGCCGCTCGAAGGCGATCCCGAACAGGAACAGGGCGATCATCGCGCCGATGACACCGAGCAGCGGATGCAGGCCGAGGCCGGTGATCAGGTAGTAGGAGGCATAGCCGCCCAGCATGTAGAGCGCGCCATGGCCGAAATTGACCACCTTCAGCACGGAGAAGACCAGCGTCAGGCCGGAGGCGATGAGTGCGTAGATGAGGCCGATCACCAGTCCGTTGACGGCGAGGAGAAGAAAATAGCTCATGACCGGGTCACCATCGGCTGCAGCGGGCTAGGGCCGGCGGTCGAAGCCGGCATCCGTCGGCACGCTCCATCAAGGCAGGATCTTGTCCGTGGTCGCCCAGTTCTTGGGATAGACGATGGCCGCCTCTTCCGGGCTCTGGTTCTCCGCCGTGTACTGGATGATGGTGAAGGGCACGTCCATGAACTGGTGGAAGGCCCAGGCCGGGGACTTGGTCGCCGGGAAATTATAGGTGGCGTTGGCGCCTTCGAACTTCACCGTCTCGAGAGCCTTGAAGATCGCGGCGCGATCGGCGGATCCGGCCTTGCGGATGGCTTCGACCACCACGCCCAGCGTGTCATAGGCTTCCAGGGCGACGCCCGTGGGCGCCCGCTTGTAGCGCTCGGTGAAGGCCGCCACGAACGTCTTGGCCTTGTCGTTCCATTGCGACTTCGGCTGGGCGACGTTGACGATCAAGAGATTCTTGGCGCAGGCACCCGTGACCTCCCAGACCTCCTTCTGCAAGAGGCCGGACGAGCCAATCAGCTTGGTCTCGGCGGTCGGGGCAAGGCCGAGCTGGCAGGCCTGCTTCACCAGCTGGTACTGGGCCTGGCCGGCGATCACCATCTGGATGGCGTCGGGGCGCGGGCTCTGGCTCATCAGGCGCAGCAAGGCCGGAGTGAAATCCTGCTGGTTGAGGTCGATGGTGACCAGCGTGTTGGCGACGTTCTTGGCCTGGAGCTCACTGGCGATGATCTTGGCGCCGCCCTGACCGAAATCGGTGTTCTCGGCGATGATGGCAACATTCTTGAAACCCTGCTCGACCGTCCAGTCCGCGGCCTTCACATAGACCAGCGAGTTGGCGGGGGAGACGCGGAAGACTTCCGGATATTGCTTGGCGGTGACGTCATCGGCCCAGACATCGGTGCCGACCCAGGGCACGCCATATTTGTGCGCCTCTTCGATTTCCGCGAGCGCCACGGAGGAATGGAACTCCCCAAAGATCGCCGAGACATTGTTCTTGGTGATCAGCCGGACCGCGGCTGCGCTGCCTTCCGCCGGCTGCCCCTTGGTGTCTTCATAGGTGACCTGGAGCTGGCGGCCGAGCACGCCGCCGGCCTTGTTGATCTCGTCGACACCGAGCTGCACGGCCCACTGCATTTCCTGCCCGCCGGAATAGTTACCGGGCGGCGACAGAGGCCCTACCCAGCCGAGCGCGATGGGCTCCTCGGCCAGAACCGGCGTCACGGCCAGCGAGGCGGCAAGAATTGCGAGCGCCCCGAGACGCCTGCGGATCGAGCGGTTCATGCCGATGTCCCCCTTTTCCTGCTTGTTTTTTTTCAGACAATTACACCCGTTCATGAATTGCAAATAAAAAGTCACCCGCCGAAGCGGCGGGGGTTGTTGGGATCAATAATATCATTACA
>NZ_LYXZ01000138.1 GCF_001676615.1 Labrys sp. WJW
ATCATGGAAGGGGACCTCGCCCGGACCATCGAGAAGCACCTGCCGCAGATCTGGCACGTACAGCTGGCCGACAATCCCGGCCGCAACGAGCCGGGCACCGGCGAGATCAACTACCCCTTCCTCTACCAGTGGCTCGACCAGCTCGGCTATGCCGGCTGGATCGGCTGCGAATACAAGCCCAAGGGCGGGACCGAGGCGGGCCTGGGCTGGTTCAGGCAGGCTCGCTGAGCCCAATAATTCCCCTTCTCCCCCTGCGGGAGAAGGTCCCGGCAGAGGGATGAGGGGGTCTTGTTGTCCCATGCCGGTGAGTGGTTCACCCCTCATCCGCCCCTTCGGGGCACCTTCTCCCGCAAGGGGAGAAGGAGCTCCCCAGCCTTTGCGCTTCTGGAAACAAGGACCGTCACCATGAATATCGGCTTTGTCGGACTGGGCATCATGGGTTCCCCGATGGCGGGGCACCTGATTGCAGCCGGCCACCCCCTCTTCCTGACCACGCTGGGCCCGGTTCCCGCCGAACTCCTCGCCGCCGGCGGCAAGGCTGAGGCGACCGCGGCCGATGTCGCCCGCAAGGCCGACATCATCATCACCATGGTGCCCGATACCCCGGATGTGGAAACGGTCCTGTTCGGCGAAAGCGGCATTGCGGCCGGCCTCACGCCCGGCAAGCTCGTCATCGACATGAGCTCGATCTCGCCGATTGCCACCAAGCGCTTCGCCAGGCGCATCAACGAGCTCGGCTGCGACTATCTCGACGCGCCGGTCTCGGGCGGCGAGGTCGGTGCCAAGGCCGCCTCCCTCACCATCATGGTCGGTGGACCGGAAGCTGCCTTCGAGCGCGCCAAGCCACTGTTCGAGAAGATGGGCAAGAACATCACTTTGGTCGGCGGCAATGGCGATGGCCAGACCACCAAGGTCGCCAACCAGATCATCGTTGCCCTCACCATCGAGGCGGTCGGCGAGGCCCTGTTGTTCGCCTCCAAGGCGGGGGCCGATCCGGCCAAGGTGCGCCAAGCGCTGATGGGCGGCTTTGCCGCTTCGCGCATCCTGGAGGTGCATGGCGACCGCATGGTCAAGCGCACCTTCGATCCGGGCTTCCGCATCGCCCTGCACCAGAAGGACCTCAACCTGGCGCTGGATGGAGCCCGCACGCTGGGCATCGCTTTGCCCAATACCGCGACCGCGCAGGAACTCTTCAACACCTGCGCCTCCCATGGCGGCAAGGACTGGGATCATTCCGCCATGGTGCGGGCCCTCGAATTGATGGCGAACCACGCCGTCACCACCACGACCAGCTGAAACGAAGACCCGCAAGGCGGGCTGCAACTCTTTGTTTTTGCGCATTTTTTGATCGAAAAGTCTGTCAACTTTTCTGAAAAATGCTCTAGGGGAGCGACATCATGAAGATCTGCATCTATGGCGCCGGCGCGATCGGCGGCTACATGGCGGTGATGCTGCAGCGGGCGGGCGCCGAAGTCTCGGTCATCGCCCGCGGGGACCATCTGAAAGCCATGCAGGCCCGCGGCCTCAAACTGCTCATGGACGGGCAGGAATTGACGGCCCCCCTCAACGCAACCCAGAACCCCGCCGATCTCGGCCCGCAGGACTATGTGATCGTCGCCCTCAAGGCGCACCAGGCCTGGGAATCGGCGGAGGCGCTCAAGCCGCTGCTCGGCCGCGACACTGCCGTCGTCACCGCCCAGAACGGCGTGCCCTGGTGGTATTTCTACGGCTTGCCGACTTCCCTCGCCGACACCCGTCTCGCCAGCGTCGATCCGGGCAACCGGCAGTGGCAGGCCATCGGCCCCGAACGGGTGATCGGCTGCACGGTCTATCCGGCCACCGAGATCACCGAGCCCGGCGTGGTCAGGCACATCTACGGCAACCAGTTCGGCCTCGGCGAGCCCAACCGCACGGAGAGCCTGCGCGTGGCCAGGCTCGCCGAAGCGATGACGGCCGGCGGCCTGAAGCCTCGTCTCTACGAGGATATCCGCGACGACATCTGGCTGAAGCTCTGGGGCAATCTGTGCTTCAACCCGATCTCCGCCCTCACACATGCCACGCTCGACGTGATCGCGACCGAGCCGGGTACGCGGGCGCTGGCGCGCGCCATGATGGTGGAGGCCGAGCAGATCGGCCTCAAGCTCGGCGCGCGCTTCCGGGTCGGCGTCGACCGGCGCATCGATGGGGCTGCGGGCGTCGGCGCCCATCGCACCTCCATGCTGCAGGATCTCGACAAGGGGCGAGCACTGGAGATCGATGCCCTGCTGACCGCCGTCCAGGAAATGGGGCGCATCGCGGAAATCCAGACACCGCATATCGATGCGGTGCTCGCTCTGGTCCAGCAGATGGCGCGGGTGAAGGGGCTCTATCCCACCTTCCCGCAGGAGGCAGCGCCGGCTCCATTGCGCGCCATCGGCCAAGCCTGACTCATGAAAGCTGACCTGTCGGAACGGACATCATCATGAAGATCGGCATTCCCTCGGAAACGGATCCCGGCGAGCCCCGTGTCGGCGCCTCGCCGGACACGGTTAAGAAGCTGATAGCGCTGGGCGCGACGGTGACGGTCGCGAGTGGTGCGGGCCTGGCGTCCGGGATCACGGACGAGGATTACGCGCAGGCCGGCGCCACGATCGCGCCCTCCAATGCCGAGGCGCTGGCGGGTGCGGCTGT
>NZ_LYXZ01000002.1 GCF_001676615.1 Labrys sp. WJW
GGCGGGATCGCGCCGTAGCGGACGCGCGACCTTGATCGCCATCGAAATGAGAAGCCCCGCCGCAGCCGCCGAAAGCCCTGCAAAGAGGTGCTGGATATGCGGGTCGGCGTGGAAGCGGTCATAGAGCACGCCAAGACCGATGACGATGGCTGTCGGGGCGGCGATCAGACCGAGGAGGGCGGCGCAGGCGCCGGCGACACCGCGGAAGCGCAGGCCGATGGCAACCGACATGTTGATGATGTTGCCGCCCGGCAGGAATTGGCACAGGCCCAGCAGGTCGGCGAATTCCTGCGCACTCAGCCAGCCGCGTTCTTCCACCACCATGCGGCGCGCCAGCGGTAGCACACCGCCGAAGCCGATCAGGCCCAGAGTGAGGAAGCCGCCGAAGAGGTCGGCGATATCGGGGGATTTCCTCTCCAGCGGAAGGGAAGGGCTTGCTGCGTCCATGATGGTGTCGGCCTGGCTTTGAGAATTTGGGCTGAGGCTAGGCTTCCCGATTCATCATGTCCAATATATGATAAAGGCAGTATCCATATCTAATGAGTATGGCATGATCGAACTGCGCCATCTTCGCTATGCCGTGGCCGTCGCCGATGAGGGGCATGTGACACGGGCGGCCGAGCGGCTCGGAATCCAGCAGCCGCCGCTCAGCCAGCAGATCCGCGTGCTGGAGCGTGCGGTCGGCGCGCCCCTGTTCCAGCGCCTGCCCCGCGGTGTCCGATTGACCGAGCCGGGGCGGGTGCTGGTCGAGCGGGCCCGGCTCGTCCTGCAGGATGTCGATGCGGCCCTGGAGGCGGCGAGGCGGGCGGCGCGCGGCGAACAGGGCAGGCTTGCGGTCGGCTACACGACCTCAGCCGCCTTCCATCCACTGGTCTCTGCCGTCGTGCGCGGATTGCGCGAGGCGGCGCCCGGCATCGCCCTCTCGCTAGAGGAGGGCAGCACGGGCGATCTCATCGAACTGCTGCGCGCCGATCGGCTGGACGCGGCCTTCGTTCGTGCTCCTGCCGCGAGGCCTGACGGGCTCATCGTCGAACCCCTCCATGTCGAGGAAATGCTTGTTGCCTTGCCGGACCACCATCCGCTTGCCGCAGCCTCCCTGCGGCGGCAACGCCTGTCGCTCGCTGCGCTGGCAAACGAGACCTTCGTGCTCAATCGCCGCCCCTCCGGCCCGGGCCTCTATGACGACATCATCGCGGCCTGCCGTGCCGCCGGTTTCAGCCCGATGGTAGGCCAGGAAACGCCGAGGATGGTCTCGACATTGAGCCTGGTTTCGGCTGGCCTCGGCATATCGATCGTGCCAGCGTCGATGGCGAAGCTTGAAACGAACGGCATCGTCTATCGGCACCTCGATGGTACGACGCGGCTGACCGCGCCGCTCTATCTCGCGCGCCGCGCGGACGAACCAAGCCCCAGCCTGTCGAAGTTCCTGGATATGGTGCGCCAGCGGGCCTGATTGCTATCCGGGGAGCATCGGGCCTGGGCGAGAATACGTGCTCTGCTCGAGAGTAGCTACGCTACGGTTCAGGAAGCAGCGCCCATTCCCGGCGATCTTTCACAGATCATTGGCCTGGGGCAGGATCACCAGATCGCGGATGGTGACGTTGCGGGGGCGGCTGAGCATGAACATCACCGCCGCGGCCACTTCGGTCGGCTGCATGAGGTCGCCGGCTGCCAGGGCCGCGTCGAGCTTGGCCTTGGGCCAGTCGCTGATCAGGGCGGTGACCACGGGACCGGGCTGCACGGCGCCGACGCGAATGCCGTGCTTGGCGACCTGCCGCCTGACCGTGTGGACGAAGGCCTGCACCGCATGCTTGGAAGCGGTGTAGATCGGCTCCCACACCACCGGGATCATGCCGGCTACCGACGAGGTGACGATGATGTCGCCGGTCTTGCGCTCCACCATATGCGGCAGCACTTCGCGCACCGTACGGAAGGCGGCATTGATGTTGAGGTTGAGCATGCGGTCCCAGGCGTCGGGATCGCCCTCGGCGACCTCCCCGCCGATATAGGAACCGGCATTGGCGTGGAAGATGTCGAGCTGGCCTGCCTTGTCGAGAATCTCCGGCATCATCCGCGACACGCTGGCCGGATCGAGCAGGTTGGTTACCACGGGAATGGCATTGGGGCCGAGTTCCGCGCAGATCGTCTTGAGAGCGTCCTCGGCGCGGTCGACGAAGACGACACGGGCGCCGGCCGCCAGGAGGGCCTTTGCGCATTCGAGGCCGATGCCCGAAGCCGCGCCGGTGATGGCCGCGACCTTACCCGAGAAATTCTGTTCCATGAATGGCGTCTCCTCCATCGGTTTCCGGGAGGATGCATGCCTCCCGCTACAATTTTGAGTGTCTTGGGAAAACGAGCCGGCAAGCCCTTGATCGGTAACGGCTTGCCGGCTTGGGGCCAGGTCAGGCGCGGCCGTGGGAGACGCGGGATCTGCGGGCCAGGGAGTCCACGATCACTGCGATGGCGAGCACGCCGCCGGTGATCATGTAGCGCAGCGAGGATGACAGATCGAGCAGTGTCAGCCCGCTCGAAATCGCCTGGATTACGATGATGCCGAGCAGGGCGGAATAGGCACTGCCCCGACCGCCGAACAGGCTGGTGCCGCCGATGACTGCCGAGGCGATGGCATTGAGATTGACCTCGCCGGTGCCGGCCTGCTGGCTGGCGGAGGCGAGGCGGGCGGCGGCGAGAATGCCACCAGTGGCTGCCAACCCGGCGCAGATCACGAAGGCCGAGGAATAGATGAAACGCACATTGATGCCGGCGCGCCGGGCCGCCTCGCGATTGCCGCCGACTGCGTTCATCGAGCGGCCCCATTTGGTGCGGGTCAGCGCATAGTCCATCGTCACGACCAAAGCGACGAACAGCGTGAACATCCAGGGCACGCCGCGATCCTGGTTGAGATAGAACACGATGAGCTCGAGCGCGATGGTGATCGCAACCGCGCGGATCAAGGTGAAGCTGAAGGGGCGGGCGGAGAGCCCTGCCTCGCGGCGGCGCGCCGAAGTGCGGAAGTCGGAATAGAAGATCACCGCGCCGGCAATGGCGGCGAGGGCGTAGGAGATGATGTGGGGCATCACCATGGTCTGGCCGAAATCCACCACTCCGGAGCCATAGGGCAGGTTGATGGAGCCGGTCGAGCCGAGCAGATAGAGCTGCAGGCCGAGCACGGCGAGCAGGCCCGCCAAAGTGGCCACGAAGCTGGGCATACCGAAGCGGTTGAACAGGAAGGCGTAGACGGCGCCGATGGCCATGCCGGCCAGGATCGCAGCGGGAATGGCCAGCACGACCGGCCAGTTCAAATTGACCCAGAGCACGCCGAGCAACGCGGAGGACAGGCCGCTCACCGAGCCGACGGACAGGTCGATCTCGCCCAGCATCAGGATGCAGACGATGCCGAGGGCGATCACGCCGACCGTCGAGCAGTCGAACAGCAGGTTGACCAGATTGTTGGCCGAGAGAAAGACCGGGCTCAAGCTTTGGAACACGATGCAGATCAGGATCAGGCCGACGATCACCGGCAGGAAGCCGAGGTCGCCCGAACGTACGCGTTCCAGGAAGGCGCTGATGGCGCCGCCGATGCTGTCGTCATGCTTCACGCGGACATCGGCGCGGTCGAGCGGCGTTTTGACAGTGCCCGTTTCAGAGCGACTTTGGTCGATGTTGCTGCTCATGGCCGGCTCTCCTGGCTCTGGCTCTGCGTGCCCTCGGTGGCGCTCTGTCCCTGAAGCCGCGTGGCGCGGCGGGATACTGAATTCTCGGCGGTGCCGGTGATGGCGCTGATGAGATCCTGGTGGGAATCCTCCGGCGTGAACACCCCGTTGTTGCGCCCGAGCCGGAGCACCACGATGCGATCGGCCACGGCGCGGACGTCGTCCATATTGTGGCTGATCATCACCACGCCGAGGCCGCGATCGCGCACGCGCTCGATGAGGTCGAGCACCTCGGCGGTCTGGGCGACGCCAAGGGCGGCCGTCGGTTCGTCGAGCAGGATGATCTTGGGCTCGAGCAGCAGCGAACGAGCAATGGCGACGGTCTGGCGCTGGCCGCCCGACAGGGAGGCGATCGGTTCGCGTACGCTGGGAATGCGGGCCGACAATTCGTTCAGCAGCTTCCAGGCCTTGATTTCCATCGAGACCTCGTCGAGCCGGTAGGGTTCGAGTTCGCGGCCGAGGAAGATGTTGGCGACCGAGTCGAGGTTCTCGCACAAAGCGAGATCCTGGAAGACGGTGGCGATGCCGAGATTGAGGGCGTCGCTCGGCGTCGAAAGCGTCACCGGCTTGCCGTGGAAGGTGATGGTGCCCGAGCTGGGCTGGTGGACGCCGGCCAGGACCTTGACCAGGGTCGACTTGCCGGCGCCGTTGTCACCGACCAGCGCCACGACCTCGCCGGCATGAACATCGAGCTCGATATCGGTCAGGGCGGATACGGCGCCGAAATGCTTGGAGACGTTGCGCAGGCTCAGGATGAGCTCGCCCGTGGGCGCACTGGCCGATGCGGAACCGGGAGAAAGGTCAGTCATGCCGGAGTCCTTTCATGGATGGATCGGGAATGCCTGGCTGCAGGAATGGTGCGGCAATGCCTCAAGCGCGAGGCCGGCAGCATAATGTGGCGCCGCACGGCCTCGAATGAAGTCTACAGCTGATAACAGGCGATGGCAGCTATGATCCCCAGGCCGCGCTTGAAGGCGGCCTGGGGATCCCCAATCTGCTTACTGGGTGATGCCGAGCTTCTTGCAGCCTTCGGCATAGCGGCCGCCGCAGAGCTGGTCGGCCGTGGCGATCTTCTTGTCGATGATCTCCGCCTTCAGGTTCTTGGAGGTCACGATGGCCGGCACGAACAGCTTGGAGGGCGTGTCGAACAAGGTGGCCTCCGCCTTGGGCGTCTTGCCGGCGAGGAGCTCGACGGCGACGTCGGCGGCGGCGGCGGCGACGATCTCGCTCGGCTTGGAGATGGTGTTGTACTGGTCGCCGGCGATGATCAGCTGCAGGGCGGCGAGGGTGGCGTCATTGCCGGTGACGGGCGGCACGGGGTCGACGCCGGCGGCCTTGAAGGCCGCGATGGCGCCGCCGCCGGTGCCGTCATTGGCGGCGACCACGCCGACGATCTTCTTGCTGAAGCGCGAGATCTGGCCGCTGGCCCATTGCTGGGCGTTGGAGGGCAGCCAGTTCGGCGTGTCGAATTCGGCCAGGGTCTTGTAGCCGCTATCCTTGAGGCCCTCATGGATGCCATCGCGGATCAGGCGGGCGGCCGCGTCGGTCGGCGAGCCGTTGATCTGCAGCACGCCGGTGTCCTCGGTCGGCGCCTTGGTCGCCTTCAGATGCTCGACCAGGGACTCGGCAATGGCCTTGCCGATCGCCTTGTTGTCGAAGGAGACGTAGAAATCGGCCTTGGCGTCGGGAATGGGGCGGTCATAAGCGATGACCTTGATGCCCTGGCTCTGCGCCTGCTTGACCATGGAAGCCGCGGCGGCCGAGTCGACCGGATCGAGCACGATGACCTTGGCGCCCTGGGTGATCACCGAGTTGAATTGCTGCTGCTGCTTGGAGATGCTGGCATCGGCGTTCTGGTAGAGCACCTTGCAGCTCTCGCACAGCTTCTTCATCTGGGCGACAAAGCCGGGATGATCGTGTTCTTCATAGCGGGTGGAGCCCTGGTCGGGCATGAGGAACGCGATGGTGGCGTCCTTGACGGCCGCATCCTGGGCCAAAGCCGAGGCGCTGCCCAGCAGGGACAAGGCCAGGACGGCCGCGCCGGTGGATTTCAAGGCGGTGAGTTTCATTCGGGCTTTCTCCCTTGGATATTATGATTGTACGAATGATCGACGTGACGTTGCGCGGCCGGGATTGGTCTTGCACCCGCCGCGTTCCGGGATGGAGCTTGGCGGTACAACGCATTGGCTGGCCGCAAGGTGCCAAGGCGCTGCTATTTTTTGATCAGCGTGTCAGGCTCCGTTTGCAGCGGCGGCGTAGTCGAATGGAACAAGCGGGGTGTCAGGGAGCGCCGGCGCGTTATCTGCCGGGCGCGATGCCCTTTCGAGCCGGGATGACATGGATCGGCGACGATGCTCGCAGCGCCTCTCCAGGACCGCTATCGGATGCCTGGGCATGACCGTCTCCCCCAAATGCGGCCGGCATGACCTTGCCGCTCTTGCTGTTGAGCCACCGGCTCTCCAGTGCCAGGAAGCTAACCCGTTGAGGAAACTACGTGCCACCACGTTTCACGGGTTGTGGTGATACTTTTTTGATCGCTCGGGTGCAGATCCGGCTGAGCTCTTCTCTGATTCTCATCCTCGGCTCAAAAACGCATGCCTCGAGAAGGGAAGACTGTGCCCGGCGCGCCGATCCGTTTCGCAGGTCATGCCGTTGTCAGAAAACTGGGACAAGAAGGCCGGGGGTTGGGCATTCACAGATCATGCGAGCGAAGGGTTGGAGATCCGGTCATGAGATATGGTTGCGCGCGATGGAATATACGCGTCGGTGTGGCTTTGCTTGGTACTGCCGTCCTGGGGCTTGCCGCACCGTCGGTGGTTTCTGCTCAATCCGATGCAGCACCGGCCGGGGCCAAGCCCTTCCTCACCCTCGACGGCAAGCCGCCGCTGGTGATCGGGCATCGCGGCGTGCCGGGCTTGGTACCCGAGGAGACCGAGGCCTCCTATGACCTTGCCGCGGCCCTCGGCACGGACGCGCTCGAAGAGGATCTACACCTGACCAAGGATTGCGTGCTGGTGGCACGCCACAACCCCTGGCTGAGCGACAACACCAACGTCGCCGAGGTGGCCAAGACCAATGCCGACGTCGCAGCGCGCAAGCGCACGGTGCCGGGAGTCATGGTCAAGGTGAAATGGGCCCAGACGCCGACCAGCGGGCCTGCCGAATATCTCACCGACCTGACCGATCCGGCCAATCCCAAATCGGTGCTGAAGTCTCTGGTCGTCGATGGCGAAGACCATACCAATGACTGGTCGATCGCCGATTTCACCATGGCCGAGCTGAAGAACTGGATCGCCGGCACCACCTATGACGCGGCCAATGAGCGGCCGAAGGTGTTCAACGGCAAGTTCCCGGTGCTCAGCTTCCAGGAGGTCATCGACATCGCCAAGGCCAAGAGCAAGGAAACCGGCCGCTCGATCGCCGTCTACCCGGAAACCAAGAACCCAACCTGGAACAATGCGCAGGCCATTGCCAATGGCTGTGGCGCGCCGGGCAGCCGCCCGCTCGAGGATGCCCTGATCAAGATCATCAAGGAGAATGGCCTCAATACTAAGGAAGCCCCCATCCTTGTGCAGAGCTTCGAGCCGACCAGCCTGCAATATATGCGCGAGCACGGTCTGGAGACCCGGCAGGTCCAGCTCATCGACGGGGATGGCATCGACTTCAAGACCGGCAAGGTTCTCTATGACGACATCACCAATTCGCGCCCCTTCGACTGGACGGTTTCGGGCGATGCGCGCTGGTTCGACGCCATGCTGAGCCCGGAGGGACTGGCGGAGATCAAGACCTATGCCGACGGCATCGGACCCTGGAAGCCCCAGATCGTCTCGCTCAGGATCTCGCCCTGGAAGGACAGCAATGCCGACGGCACGCCCTATAAGGGCTCGACGCCTGAGGCCTCGACCCAGGAAGCGACCAGCCTCGTCACCGATGCGCACAAGGCCGGCCTGTTCGTGCATGTCTTCACTTTCCGGAACGAGAAGAAATACCTGGCCGCCGACTATCATGGCGATCCGAGCCTGGAATATCTAAAGTTCTTCCGCCTGGGCATCGACGGGGTCTTCACGGACTTCACCCACACGGGTGTCGGTGCCCGCGCCGCCTATCTGCGCGAACTCGGCTGGTAGGAAGCTGTTCTCGCGAATCCGCATGAAAGCGGCAATGTCGACGTAATATCGACCCTCATAAATCTTGACCGGAGTGTGTAGGTAGAACGCTGTCATTCCCGGCGCCGCCGAAGGCGGCGGGAAGAAAATCCAGGGCTAGAGCATCGCACCGAAAAGTGGGTACCGGTTTTCGGTAAAAAAGATGCGGCAACAAGGAATTACAGCATCGAGCCTGATTCAGAAATCAGGTTCGATGCTGTAAAGTCTGTGGTCGCTAGCCCCTGGATCCCCTTCCCCTCGCTATGCTCGGCCGGGGATGACGAGCCACGTATTCCGTGGGTTGGTATCATCGCCATCCGGCACACCGGCCGGATGGTTGGTGGCTTGCATAGGGCGGTACCATGGGTCGGCAACTCCACCCCGCCTCACATTTTGGATTCTCGGCTTGACGCGCTGAAAGTTCCGGAGTGCCCGTATCGCCTGTCGAAATCCTTGATGGCGATATTGAGTTCGCGGAAAAGGCATATCAGCGCGTGGGCAAACAGCATGATCGCCATCATGAACAGGAGAGAGGCTCCCCACTCGCGCTGCATGCCGATCAGGGCGTTGAAGAACACGATCAGGATAACCGTTGCCACGCAGATGCCGGCGGCAACGATCGAACGAATGCCATGATAGAGCAGGCGTCCTCGCCGGGTCAGCCACGTGGCCAGGAGCGCGCGATCCTCCCCGTCGAGATGTGCCAGGGTCTTTTCCTCGAGTTCACGCAGGCGATCGCTGACGCGCCAAAGCCGGCTCATCAGAAGCGTCAGGAAGGAGGCGACCGCCATCAATAGGAAGGCCGGCGCCAGCGCCTGGGGGGCAATCAGCGAAAAGCGCACGCTGGTGATCCGCAATGCGGCAGCACTCAGCCACTCATAGACGTCCGCCGACATGGTTCCGAACCCTGCTCTGAAGTGAAGCGCCCTGAGATTACCCGGGCGGATTTCGTCAAGGTAGGCGCCGAAGGGGCAGGCGTCCATTGCAGCGGCATGACCGGCCCGGGCCTGCCGCAACGATTTGACGACCGGCCCGCGCTCAAAGCTCCTTCGATGCGTGCAGGGTTTCGCGATGTTGCGAGGGGGAGCCGTTCGGCTTTGGGGGGCTCCTGCGCGCTCCTCAATGCCCACCCAGCACCAGTGTCTGCACTGGCAGCAGGACGGCCTGGATCCGCAAAATCATGGCATGGACCAGGCCCGTCGCATCGACCGCATGCAGGAAGATCTTGCGGCCGGTGCCAGTCTCCGGCGCCTCGATCTCGTCATGGTTGTTGCTGTAGGCGTTGGCGATGCAGTTGCTGCCAGGTGGCACCCCATTGAGTTGTCCCGGATAAAGTGGCTCCAGCACAGCCGTGATCGTACCCTGACGCGCAAGTTGCTGAGCATCGACCAACTGGTCTGAGGCTCGCACCTGCCCTGAGGCGATGACATCCTGCACATCGGTGATGACCATCGGGATGATGGTGAAGGGTTTGCCGATGCAGGTCGCCTCGGCGATCATGCCTGGCTTGATGACCTGGGCTTCGATCTGGCCAAAGCCGGCGATCAGGGTCGTACGCCCGGCATTTTCGGGCACCATCACGCCGGCGGGGCGCAGCAGCGGATTCACCACCTCGCCAACCCGGAGCGTGAATTGCTGAACCGTACCGGCAACCCCGGCACGTACCACGGTCTTGTCCAGTTCGACCCGAGCCTGCTTGGCCGCAGCTTGAGCGCTTTCCTTTTGGGCGGGCAGCAGCGTCGAAATCTTGGTCTGCAGGCTCTGCTTGTTGGCGACAGCTGCGGCCACGGCGCCGCGGTTCCCCTCCACAAGCTGGCGCAGTCGATCGATCTCACGCTGTGCCACCGTGCTGGCATTGCGTTGCTGCAGCTCGAGTTGGCGGCCTAGATCGTCCTGAGCCTGCTGTAACGTGGCTTCAGCTGTCTGGATCTGACCGTCGGCGGCAGCGAGTTCGGTGGTCGAAACCGTCATCTGGGCATCGATCTCGGCCACACGCTTGTCCGCTACCTCCAGTGCGGCCTCCTGGGCCGTGCTGTCGAGGCGAAAGAGGGGGTCGCCCGCTTTGACCTTCTGGAAGCGGCTTACATAGACCTCGGCAACACGCCCGCCTGTTTCAGGCAAGATTGTCACCGTGCGGAAGGCGGTCGAGGCATTGGTGGTCGAGGGGTGGAAATAGAAGATCATGGTGATCAAGGAGACGGTCAGGATCAGGCAAGCCGTGATTCCCCGGCGCAACTCGAACCACATCGAATAGAGCGTGATCTCGCGCCCGATCCTCTTGCCTTGTCCATAACGGCGATAGAGATAGTCCGGCAGGATCGTCACCAATGAGCAAAGCAGAAATTCAAGCATGGTCAGGCCCCCCGCCATTGCTGCTCGTTGTCGGCGAGCGGCTCTGCTCCGGATTGGCACTGTCCGTGGTCGATGATGGGAGGGCGGATGGGGCGGTATGTGACGCTCCCCGCTGCGCCATGGTCTTGAGTGAACGCGCCATCGACGCCAGCGGCGACAGGAAGTCGGGAATCTCGATCATGGCCAGCAGCAGTGCCGCGATCCAGAACAGATGATTGTGGGTGAACAGCGAGATCAGTCCGAGGACCGCCACGATTTGCAGTTGGACTTTCTGGGTCTCATGGGCGATCTGCTCAGGCAAGGCGTGCAGGCGCAGATAGAAGGTGCCGACGGCGAATACCACGACCACCAGGAATATCAATACGAAATTGAACAGTATATCTGTCTGTCCTGGCGCGGTTATGAAAGAAGGCAGGTGTTTTATTGCTGCCGGATGTATAGCAGTCTCTCCCATGGCGCCCTCCTTTATTGCTTTCTATGTCAGTTTTTCTAATATACCTCTTAATTTATTTGTTGAAAAGTATCTTGTATTTTTGTGATCTGGATAAGAGTTGGCGGAATTCTCTATTGAGAGTGCAGGCGAAAGTTCAAATCGCTCTTGAGAATGTGCAGCTCACGTCGCGATCAAGCCGGGTTCCGAGCCGGGACGAAAAGATTTACTAGAGCGTCAGATCTACGGTGGAGTTTTATACCACCTATCAGAGGTCCAAGACATCTAAAGTGTCTGCTGGCACGAGATCACGATGCTCTCTGGGGCGTGGCTCCGGACATGCTCCGAATATTCAGCACCGTGTTCCAGTTTCGGCCGGTCACCAGCGTGCCCAGATGGCGCTCGATCAGCTTGGTTGTGAGCTTGGAGCGGCCGATACCGTCCGGATAGTGCGCGTAGAGGTAGCGCTCGCCGGCGGCAATGCGCTCAGGACCTGTAATCGCTGCCCTCAGGGTCTCGACCGCTGCTTGCGGGATGTCCTGCTTGCAGGCAAGCGCCAGCAAATGGGCAGGATCGGCCTTGGCTTCGGCCATGAAGGGATTGGCATCGATCAAGGCCTGCCATTCGGGCAGGGTGCGGATCATGAAGGCGGCCGGCACCCCGAAGGTCTCGGCAACGGCCTGCTCCCAACGCGCCTCCAAGGCTTGCGTGGCGGCCTCGCTCGCCTCGAAGATCAGATTGCCGCTCTGGAGCAGGGTTGCAACCCCGGTAAAGCCGAGGCTTTCGCCGAGGGCGCGCAGTTCGGCCATCTTGACCGTGGAGTTTCCTCCGACATTGATGGCGCGCAGCAAGGCGATGTAGCGCATGATCGGGTCCTCGATGGGCAGCACACGATGTTGGGGCCGCTAGCCAGCCTCGATGTAATGGATGTGACGCGAGCGAATCCAGCACGGACTTGGCGTGGGTGGTCAAGCCAATTCGGGCTTCACGCGGCAGGTGTCCCGCTGGTTATTCAGGGGAGGTGGCGTTGATGCCGTCCGCGAATTTACGCATGAGCCGAACGAGTTCCTGAACATCATCCTGGCCCCATTCGGCAAAGATTCTACGGCCCATCTTCTCGCGGGCAGCATCGACCAGATCGGTCATGGCCTTGCCCTTGGCCGTAATGGTCGCCTCGCGAATACGACGATCGGCAGCACTGCCCTGACGATCCACCAGGCCGAGGCTCTCGAGTTTTGCCACCTGCCGGCTGACCGTCGTGTAGTCGCGCCCCACGCGATCGGCCAATTCCACCACGCCGATGGGACCGAGGCGTTCCACCATGACCAGCAGCGGAAAAAGAGCGCGATCGAGAGAGATGCCGGCCGCCCGCACCATCGCCTCATCGCGTTGGGGGCGGTTCATCACGCTGACGATATCGATCAGCGCCCCATGAAGCTCGCGCAGCAAGGTGCTCATATGTGTATTTTGCACATTATTGATTGACGGCATGTTCGGACTCCTATTATGTGCATATTACACATATGGAGACGATCATGACAGGGCAATCTGCAGTTGATGTTCTCATTTGCGGGGCGGGGGCGGCCGGGTTGACGCTGGCGATCGACCTTGCGCGGCGGGGCGTATCCTTCCGGTTGATCGAGAAAAGGGACAAGCCGTTCCACGGGTCGCGCGGCAAGGGCATCCAGCCGAGAACGCTGGAGATCTTCGAGGATCTGGGGGTTCTCGATCGGATTGCTGCGGCGGGAGGTCCCTATCCCCGGCAACGCCACTATCACGATGACGGCGGTCACAGCGATTCCGAGATCATGGAGCAGCAGGCACCGATACCGGCCGAACCATATCGTACCCCGTTGATGCTGCCGCAGTTTCTGACCGAGAGCATTCTGCGGGATCGTCTCGCAGAACTGGGACATCGCCCTGAATTCGGGTCCGAACTGGTCGGCTTCGAACAGGACGAGGCTGGCGTGGCAGTGCGGATCGTCGGTGTGGCGGGCGAAGAGAATGTTCGGGTGCGCTGGCTTGTCGGTGCCGACGGTGGCCGCAGTTTCGTGCGTCAGGCGCTTGAGTTGGGCTTTCCCGGCAGGACGCTCGGCGTTCGCGCCATCGTCGCCGACGTGGCCCTGGCCGGTCTGAGCCGGGACATCTGGCATCGTTTCGGGGACAAGGACATGCAGCGGCAGATCGCGCTTTGTCCGCTTGCGGGAACCGACCTCTTCCAGATCCAGGGGCCGGTTCCGCTTGACGGTGAGGTCGACCTTTCCGCCGAGGGGCTGAATACCATGGTGGCGCAACGCACCGGCCGAAACGACATCCACGTGATTTCAGTCTCCTGGGCTTCGGCTTACGGCATGAATGCGCGGCTCGCCGATCGATATCGCGTCGGGCGCGTCGTCCTGGTCGGGGATGCGGCCCATACCCACCCGCCGACAGGCGGGCAGGGGCTCAATACCAGTGTGCAGGACACCTATAATCTCGGCTGGAAACTGGCTGCCGTTCTGGGTGGCGCCCGCGATCGACTGCTCGACACCTATGAAGAGGAGCGCCGGCCCGTCGCGGCGTCCATGCTGGGACTTGCCACCAAACTGCTGGATGATCTCAAGCGTGGCGAGATACAGCGTGGCCGCGAGACCCAGCAGCTCGATATCGGTTATCCCAAGTCGTCGCTGGCGATCGGGCGGCCAACACGAGATGGTGGCGTGCTAGCGGGAGATCGGGCTCCGGACGCGCCGGTCCGGGGCGCGGCGGGGCAGTCCATGCGCCTGTTCGACCTGTTCAGGGGCCCGCACTGGACGCTGCTCGCGTATGAGGCGAACCGGGCCGCCTTGCCGCCACGCTGCGGGCTGCATATCCACCACATCGGCGAAGGGGGCGACATCGTCGACCATGCTGGCCATGTCGGCGATATCTATGCTCTCAGGCCGGGTGATTGGGTGCTTGTAAGGCCCGATGGCTATGTTGCCGCCATCCTTGCTTCCGCGGAGATGGCAGTGCTGCAACGCTATCTTGAGGAGGTAGGCCTCGGCCGGCCGGAACAGGCGCAGCCATGATCCGCTTCCGTGGAATGGCGAGCTCGGTGGGGGCCACATGAGCTTCGCTGTCCCGGCCAAGGCCTCATTCAAGGCCTCATTGCGGTGCGACGAAGAAGAAATCCGCCGGCGGCAGCGAGCCGTAGACATAGGGTTCCTGGCGGTTGCCGGTGATGTCGAGCACGTCCTGGCGCACGAAGCGGAAGATCTTGTTGATCTCCACGCCCGGCTCGACCAGGCGCTTGGCAAGCGAAAGGGCGAACGGGCTGTTGGCCTGATCGCCATCGGCGGCCGTGGTGCCCTCCTTGGCGGAATAAACCACCAGCGTGGCGCCGGCCGGTTCCACGCGCGATAGGCCGCGATCGATCGAACGGCTCGCCACGCTGCGCCTCATCTGCGCGATGAACGGATTGTTGCGGCAGGCATCGAGCACCACGAGCTTGAGCTTGCGTGCCCCGTCGAGCGTGCTCATCACCCGCTCCAGCGGAACGGCTTCATCGGGAACATCGCGGTCGGATTCGAGCACGGCGTCCAGCGGGATCAGATAGTTCTTGTTGTCCACCTCGATGCCGTGGCCGGCATAGTAGATGACGGCCCAGTCCGATTGGTCGGCCTTGCGCGCAAAGGCTCTCAGTGCGGCGATCATGCCGGCGCGATCGAGGTCATGCACAACCGTGACGTCGTCCACCCCGGTTTGGCGCAGTGCCTGCCCGATGAGATCGGCATCGCGCAGCGTGTTTGGCAGCTGGGATACCGAACGATAGGCGGAATTGCCGATGACCAAGGCGACGCGACGAGGCGCCGGGCCGGTTGTATCGACGACGGGGGCTGACTTGGCGACGGGGACGGTCTTGGCGACAGGGATAGTCGTGGCAACGGGAGCCGTGTCGACCGCGGGAGCCGGTTTCGACGTATCCTGGGCCGTTTCGATCGCGCCGCCGGCATTGTCCGGCGGGGTGTCGGACACCGCCACAATCGGTGCCTGTGGTTCTGCCGGCTGATAGGTGATGGTGCCGTCGGTGCCCTTCTGCCAGCGATAGACGATCAGGTCGGGCGTGGTGCGATCGCCCTTGGCGTCGAAGGCGATGTCGCCGAGCACCGTGCGGAAGGGCTGGCCGCCATGCATGGCTTCCGCCATGCGCCTTGGATCCAGCGTTCGGGCCTGTGCGGCAGCCTGCTGGAAAACCTGGACCGCGGCGTAGGTGTAGAGACCATATCCTTCCGCCAAGTCGGGGGCGGCGCGGATGATGTCGGCAGCCGCAGGGTTTTGGCCGGGTGGGGGAGGAAAGGTCATCAGCGTGCCGATCACGGCATCGCCGCCAATGGCGGGAAAGTCACTGCCGATCAGGCCGTCGCCGGAAAACAGCACCGTCTTGAGGCCCCGTTCGCGCAGCTGCCTGAGAATGAGAGCCGCCTCGGTGTAGAGGCCACCCCAGAGCAGGAGGTCGGTTCGAGCCTTGCCCAGCCGGTCGACGATGGCGGAATAGTCCTTCTCGCCGACATCGACACCAGCCTCCAGCACCGGCTTGAACCCCGCCTGCGCGAAGGCATCGCGGGCGCTGTTCGCCAGACCCTGGCCATAGGTGGTCTTGTCGTGCAGGATGGCCACCCTCTTGCCCTTGAAATTCCTGGCGGCATAGTCGGCCCAGACGCTGCCCTGGCGATCGTCGCGGCCCGTGACGCGGAAGACGTTCCACAGGCCGCGCTCGGTGACCTTCGGATTGGTGGCGGAGGGCGAGATCATGAGCATGCCGCGCTCGGCATAGATCTCGGAGGCCGGAATGGTGACGCCCGAGTTGAAGTGACCCACCACCAGCCTGACGCCCTGAGACGCAAGCTTGTTGGCGGCCGCCACGCCTTGCCTCGGGTCTGAAACGTCGTCGGCGATGACGATTTCCACCCGCTGGCCGGCGATACCGCCCTTGGCATTGATGGCCTTGGCGGCCGCCTCGGCGCCCTTTCGCATCTGCTCGCCGAAGACGGCGTTCGGACCCGTCATCGGGCCAGCCACGCCGAGCTTGATCTGCGCCCCGGCCGGCGTTCCGGTCGAAAGGCCGATTGCCAGGAACAGGCAGGTCAACCAGGCCATCCGCATGGCGGTTTCCTTTCGACGTCCGGAAAGATCTCAACCAAAGGTTGTGGATGATCATAAGGCATCGCAACCGACTTCGACAGTCATGCCGGTAACACGCAATCGGTTGGCGGCATCGGTGTAGCAGGGAAGTGGCGAACATGATGTCCGGTCTGCACAGCCGAACGCCTTAACGTTGCTAAGTATAACTCGAATCACGATTTGACGCTGCCAAGTATCTATGAAACCGTCCGAATTTAGGCCCGTGGTTTTTCCGGACAGAGTCGCCGGCGCGTGCCGAAGCTTGATTGAACAGCGTGACGATCGTCTGAGGATTCCGCGCTTCAGGCATCGTCCACCGGCGTCAAAGCCGACAACGGACCGGTCAACGGCCGATGAGGAAACACGACATCCGGCACGGGTGCGCTGGGCTGTGCCCGGCCGGCGGGGAGAGCATCGATGTCAGTCAGTACGGCAAGTGTGGACCCTTCGGCGCCGATGAGCAGGGAAGACAAGAAGGTTATCTTCGCGTCTTCTCTGGGCACGGCCTTCGAATGGTACGATTTCTTCATTTATGGCTCATTGGCGACCTATATCGCCGCCCATTTCTTTTCTTCGCTCAGCGAGACTGCAAGTTTCCTTGCCACGCTGCTGGCCTGGGCCGCAGGCTTCATCGTCCGGCCTTTCGGGGCTCTCGTCTTCGGCCGCGTGGGCGATCTGGTCGGACGCAAATACACCTTCCTCGTCACCATCACGTTGATGGGCGCCTCGACCTTCCTGGTCGGCCTGTTGCCCAGCTATGCCTGGTGTGAGCAAAATCTCGGCGTCGGCGCCATCGCGCCGACCATCCTGATCGGGCTGCGTATCGTGCAGGGCCTGGCTCTCGGCGGTGAATATGGCGGGGCCGCAACCTATGTGGCCGAGCACGCACCGGCCGGCAAGCGCGGCCTTTATACCGGCTGGATCCAGGCGACGGCGACCGGTGGCCTCTTGCTCTCGTTGATCATCATCCTGCTGATCCGGCAATATATGAGCGATGCCGCCTTCAGCGACTGGGGTTGGCGCATTCCCTTCTGGATCTCGATCATCCTCTTGCTGGTCTCAGTCTGGATCCGCATGCAGCTCGCCGAAAGTCCGTCCTTCGTCAAGATGAAGGCGGAGGGGGCGACCTCCAAGGCGCCCCTGAGCGAGGCCTTCCTGAAGTGGTCCAACCTCAAGATCGGCCTGATCGCTCTGTTCGGCATGGTCGCCGGCGAGGCTGTCGTCTGGTATTCCGGGCAGTTCTACGCCTTGCTCTATTTGACCAAGACCCTGCGCGTGGATCTCACCACTGCCTCGCTTCTGCTGGGCGTCGCCCTGGCGATCAGCCTGCCGCTCTACGTGTTCTTCGGGTGGCTCTCCGACAAGATCGGCCGCAAATGGATCATGCTGCTGGGCTTCCTCCTGGCAGCGGTGTTCTACCAGCCGATCTTCAAGGCCATCACCCACTACGCCAACCCGGCGCTCGAGGCCGCACTCGCCAAGTCGGCCGTCAGCGTCGTCGCCGACCCGGCCGATTGCTCGGTGCAGTTCGATCCGATCGGTACCGCCAAGTTCACTTCGTCCTGCGACGTGGCCAAGAATTTCCTGGCCTCGAGTTCGGTGTCCTACACCAATGAGGCGGCCGCACCGGGGACGCCGGCTTCGGTGAAGATCGGCGACACCGTAATCCCGTCCTATGTCGCGACAGGCCTCGATGCCGCCGCTGCCAAGGCCAAGAAAGCCGAGTTCACGACAGCGCTCTACAAGGCCTTGAAGGACCATCAATATCCGGTCTCGGAAAAGGCGGCGCCCGTGAAGGATGCCAGCGGCGCCGTCGTCAAGAACCCGGATGGCACCGACAAGACCGCCACAACCTATGCGATGGCGCCGGCCGATCCCTCCGCGATCAACAAGCCCATGCTTGTGGTGATGCTGATCGTGCTGATCGTCCTCGTCACGCTGGTCTATGGCCCGATGGCAGCCGCCCTGGTGGAGCTCTATCCCACCCGCATCCGCTATACCGGCATGTCCTTGCCCTATCATATCGGCAATGGCTGGTTCGGCGGCCTGGTGCCCTTCGTGATCTTCGCCATGGTGGCGGCCAGCGGCGATCTCTATTACGGCCTGTGGTATCCGATCGTGGTTGCGGCGCTGACCTTCGTGATCGGCATGCTGTTCGTGCCGGAAACCAAGGATCGTGATCTCGACAATATTCCGTCCTGATCGTCCGGCAAACAGGCTCGGAATCGGCGCGGCACCCCGGTGTCGCGCCGTTTTCCATATGGTGAGGTATTTTGTGCCGGCCAGCGGTGTCACGCTGGAAAATTGGACCCCCGCCAGTATAGACTTCGCATGGAGGGGTTCGAATCGATGCCTGACAATCCGGTGCGCAAGCGTCTGCTGGAACAGCGGCAGGCTTTGCTCGACCTTGGCCTGCGCAATCGGCTGATCAACCTGCCGATGCGCACCAAGGGCGTGCGTACCATCGAGATCGTCGAAGCTCAGGCGGCCGAAACCTATGGTCTGCTGGCGGCTGGCAAGGCACTGACTTTCCTGCCCGGACAAGAGCCGCAGGAGGCGGTGCAAGGCGAACTGGCCATCGAAGGCACAGCCCCTTCAGCACAGGCACCGCCGGAGGCCGCGCCGAGCCGCGAAGCGCCGGCGCCCAACCGGCTGCAGACCCGCCTGGCCGCCGAAGCCCTGCAGAAGCGCCTGTTCGACATCTGGTACGATGCCCGCACCATCGAGGAAGAGCAGGGCGTCAACATCCTCTACCTAGCCTTCGGCCTGCTGCGCTGGTACGAGGACGACAAATCCGACATCGCTCGCCATGCGCCGCTGGTGCTCCTGCCGGTGCGTCTCGACCGTTCCAGCGCCGCCGAGCGCTTCACTTTGCGCATACGGGACGAGCCGGCCTCGCCCAATCTGTCGATCCAGGCCAAGCTGCGCGGCGATTTTAGCATGGTGATCGAAGACTTCCCCGACGAGGACGAGGTCGACATTTCAGCCTATGTCGCCGAGATCGCCAGGACCGTCTCGGGCAAGGCGCGCTGGGAGGTGTTGCCGGACGCGATGGTGCTCGGCTTCTTCTCCTTCGCCAAATTCCTGATGTATCGCGACCTCGATCCGGACAATTGGCCCGAAGGTAGCGCCATCCACGAACATGGACCGGTGGCCGCGCTGCTGGGGGAAGGCTTCGAGGCCTTCGAGCCGATCGTCCTCGATGGCCAGCCGATCGATCCCGTAATACCGCCGCCGGCACTCAACCACGTGCTGGACGCCGATTCATCGCAGGCCGTCGCCATCGAGGAAGTGCTGCGCGGGCGCCATCTGGTGATCAAGGGCCCACCGGGCACCGGCAAGAGCCAGACCATCGCCAATATCATTGCCGGAGCGGCCCTGCAGGGCAGGAAGGTGCTGTTCGCAGCCGAGAAGATGGCGGCGCTGGACGTGGTGCATCGGCGGTTGCGCCAGGTCGGGCTCGGGCCGATGACGCTCGAACTGCACTCGACCAAGGCCAATAAGCGCCTGCTCCTGGAGGAATTGCGGCGAACGCGTGAACTTGCGCTGAAGACGCCGGTCCAGGATCCCGGCGTTACCGGGCGCCTCGCCGAGACCCAGAGCGGTCTCAACCGGCACGCGGCGATGCTGCACGAGCCGATGAGGCCGAGCGGACTTACGCCTTACCGGTTGCTGGGCCAGCTCGTCGCCTTGCGCGAGGCCGGCGGCCTGCCCGGCTTTGCCCTTGATAGCGCCAGCCGATGGAGCGCCGAGCAGGCGCGCGCCAACAAGGAGCTGATGGCCGAACTCGCCGAACGCCTCGGTACGGTCGGGGAGCCCTCTGCCAGCATCTGGCGCGGGGTCAGGCGCGATGCCATCGATCCCGCCGAGCTCGAACGGCTCGCCGGCCTGATGCGTAGCGTCGAGGCCGATCTGGAGGCGGTGGAGGAGGCGGCAGCCGGCGTCATCAGGGATTTTGCCCTCGAAGTGGTGACGATCCGCGACCTCGACGCCGTCTGGCGCGCCACCTGCGCGGCGGTGTCGCTGCCCGCCCATGCCGATCGGCGCCTGCTGGCCCAGCCCGTGTGGCGCGAGGATGCCGGCGCGCTCGGCGAGCTTGTCGCTCTCGGTAAGGCCTATCGCAAGGTCGTCGACACGATGGCGCAGGTCTATCGCGCCGAGGCCTGGACGGCGGATCTGCGGCCGGTCCGAGAGGCCTTCGCCGTGCATGGTGCATCCTTCCTGCGCTTCTTTTCGGGTCGCTATCGCAGTGCCAAGGCCCAGTTCAAGGCCCTGCTGGCCACCGAGATGCCCGGTGACCTCGCCAGGCGGCTCCAGCTTCTCGACGGCATGATCTCCGCACAGGAGCTTCGGCGCCGTTTCGAGAGCCAGAAGGACATGGGCGCCCGCGCCTTCGGTACGCTCTGGGCCGGCGAGAAATCCGACTGGGAGCGCCTGCAGGCGATTACCGACTGGTGGCGCGACCACCGTCATCCTGCGCTCGCTCCCGATTTCCTGGATCGGCTGGCTGCCCGGCCGGGCGGCCGCGAGCTCGGCGCCATGGGGGCGGTGATCGTACAGAGCGTGCCACGCCTGTTCGAGGATCTGAAGACGCTCAGCGATTTCCTCGATTACGACCTGGAGGGAGGCCACGGCATCGCCGATTGCGCGGATCTGGAGGTCGCGGTTCTGGCGAAGCAACTGCGCCTCTGGCTGGCCAATCTCGAAAGCATCACGCGTTGGATAGCGTTTACCCATCGCTGCGGGGTGGCGCGGGCGGCAGGGCTTGGTGCTCTCGTCGACGGCTTGTTCGGTGGCCGCATCCCCGGGGACCGCTTGGTGGCGACCTTCGAGCGTGCCTATTACGAGGCCTTGCGCGAAGATCTCTTTGCCCGGCACCCCGATCTCAAGCGCTTCGACGGCGAATTGCAGAATCGCACGGTCGAGCAATTCCGAGCTTTGGACAAGGGGCGCATCGCCCTGGCGCGCGAGAGCGTGGCGCTCAAACATCTGCGTGAACGTCCGGTCGCGGCTGGTGGCATCGGGCCGCTCGGCGTGCTCAATGGCGAGTTCGCCAAGAAGCGCAACCATCTGCCCATCCGGCAATTGCTCGACAGGGCCGGCCCGGCCATCCAGCAGTTGAAGCCGGTGATGATGATGAGCCCGCTCTCCATCAGCCAGTTTCTCAAGCCCGGGGCGCTCAGCTTCGACCTGCTCGTCATCGACGAAGCCTCGCAGGTCGAACCGGTCGATGCCCTCGGCGCGGTGGCGCGCGCGTCTCAATTCGTCGTGGTGGGCGACGAGCGCCAATTGCCGCCGACACGCTTCTTCGCCAAGCTGACCGGCGAAGTACCTGAGGAGGAGGGCGACGAGGAGACCTTCAAGGCGAGCGATGCCGAAAGCGTGCTCGATCTCTGCCTCGCCAAGGGCATGCCCTATCGCCAGCTCAACTGGCACTATCGCTCCCGCCACCAGTCGCTGATCACCGTGTCCAATCGCGAATTCTACGACAATCGCCTGTTGGTGGTGCCGAGCCCGCATGCCGGCGGCCGGCTTCCCAACGGCGCGACGGGCGGCGGCGAGACGATGGGCCTGATCTTCCGTTATCTTCCCAAGGCCGTCTACGATCGCGGCAATAGCCGCACCAATGCCGAGGAGGCCCGGGCCGTGGCACAGGCGATCATGGCGCATGCCCGCCATCGCGCCTCGCTCTCGCTCGGCGTGGCCACCTTCTCGGTGGCGCAGCGCCAGGCCATCCTCAAGGAACTCGAACTGCTGCGGCGAGAGAGCCCCGCCACCGAGATCTTCTTCAATCGGGAAGGCAACGAACCTTTCTTCGTCAAGAACCTGGAGAACATCCAGGGCGACGAGCGCGACGTCATCTTCATTTCGGTGGGCTATGGCCGCAGCACCGAGGGCTATCTTGCCATGAGCTTCGGCCCGCTCAATCTGGACGGCGGCGAGAGGCGGCTCAACGTGCTGATCTCGCGCGCCAAATATCGCTGCGAGGTGTTCTCCTCCATTCGCGGCGAGGATATCGATCTGGCGCGCGCCGATGCGCGCGGCGTTGCGGCGCTCAAATTGTTTCTCGACTATGCCGAGACCGGCCGGCTCGGCACTCCCGTCGAAACCGGCAGGGCACCCGATTCCCTGTTCGAGGAGCAGGTCGCCGACCAGCTACGCGCGCGCGGGCACAAGATCGCACACCAGATCGGCAGTTCCGGTTTTTTCGTCGACCTCGCGGTGGTGGATCCCGATCGGCCGCAGCGTTTCCTGCTCGGCATTGAATGCGATGGGGCGCAATATCATGCCTCCCGCTCGGCCCGCGACCGCGACCGGCTGCGCCAGTATGTGCTGGAAGGGCAGGGCTGGGTGGTCCATCGCATCTGGTCGACGGACTGGTATCTGCGTCCCCGGGAGGAACTCGGCAAGGTCGAAGCCGCGATCGAACGGGCGAAGGCTGTCTGGCGCAAACGGGACGAGGAGCTCGCCGTGTCGGCCGAGCCGGAAAGTGCGGCGGAAGAAGAGCCGTTACCGCTGCCGATCGACGAGCCGCTGGCCACGCCCGAGGAGCCTGCCCCGTCTTCGCCTACCTGTCCCTATGTCGAGGCGCGCCTTAGCATGACGGGCACGGCAGAACTGCACGAGGTGCCGACGGCACGCATGGCGGCCTATGTCGTCGGCGTGGTCGAAATCGAGGGGCCGGTGCATGAACAGGAAATCGTGGCGCGCATCCGCGATTCCTTCGGTTTGGCGAGGGCTGGCAACCGGGTGCGCGAAGCGGTGCAGGACGGCATCGACGTCGCCCGCGTGACCGGCAAGATCGTCGGCGGGCCTTTCTACAGGCTGCCGGAAGCGCCGGTGGTCCTGCGTGACCGCTCCGCGGTGGAAAGCGCCGGCCTGCGACGTCCCGACATGCTGCCCAATGAAGAAGTCGAAGCGGCCTTCCTTGCCGTGATTGCCACCAATTACGGGGCGCCCCGCGATGCACTGATCGTGGCGGCTGCCCGCTTGTTCGGCTTTGCGGCGACCAGTTCCGTGCTGAAGGAGCGGCTCGACGACGTGTTGACGGTGATGCTCTTCAAAGGGCAGCTGAAGCTGCAGAACGACCTGATCGTCAGCGGTTGAGAAGGCCTCTTCGGAGGAGCACGGTCATTGGACCGGAGACCGTGAAGGCGTTTTTTCGAGGGCTTTTCCGGCCGGTGCGGATTTGAGACCCGGTCTCGAAAACGGATGGTCCCATCGCGGCGAAATCGTGACGCTGTTAATCTCTTTTTTTCCATATTTTCAAAGTGATGCGCAGGTCTTTGAAACTTGGCTCATCAGGAAACACTTTAACACGATCCGGCCATCGCTCAGACACGTCCTGGAAAGGTTTGCCGGGCATGATCCAGCCCTCGTTACGAAGGGTCGTGTCATGTTCTACGCGTTGCTGTTCGCTTTGGCCTCGGCCTGCTGCCTCTATTATGTCAGCTACGACATCTGAAGGCGCTCGACGCTTCGCCCTGACGGCGGTCCCGGCATTCGCAACGAAACTTTACATGGCGGACCGAGGGCAGAAGCATCCAGGCCCGATACTGCATTCTCCATCAGGAGAATTGCCGTGTCGTTTCGAGCCAATGCCGTTTCGGTCTTTCTGCAGGGAGCATTGACGAGCCTTGCCGCCCTCCTGGCGGTGAGCACCATGCTTGCCGTGCTCATCATCGCCCTTCATGAAGGGGTGGTGCATCTCTTGTAGTGATCGGAGGCGCGCGAACCGCAAACGCCCCCAATATTCATCGCCTCAGGAGCCGGTGTCGCGCAGATCATGCACCAGTCGAGGGCGGTGGATAGCCCCGGAGGGAAGCGCAGGCGCGGGCGGACGATGGCGGGCATCGACCAGGGCCTGGAAGTGAGAGAGCAGTTTGCGGTAGAGCCCCTCGCCGGCGGCGGCATCCTCCAGGCCGAGATCGATATTGGGATTGTCGTTGACCTCGATGACCACGACCCCCGATTTGGTCTGCTTGAGATCAACCCCATAGAGGCCGGTGCCGATCAGTCCTGCCGCCCGCACCGCCGGTTCGATCACTTCGCGCGGCACCTCCTCGACCGGTACGGCCTGGGTGCGGCCCTCGGTGTAGGCTCCGGCCTCGCCGTGCTGGATGATCTGCCAATGGCCTGAGGACATGAAATATTTGGCAGCGAAGATCACCTCGCCGGCGAGAATGCCGATGCGCCAGTCGAAGGGCGTGTAGACATAGTCCTGCACCAGGATGAGGCCGGACTGCTTGAACATGGCCGCGGCAATCTCCTGAAATTGCTGCCAGTTCTCGGCCTTCTTCACGCTGAGGCTGAAGGCTCCGTCAGGCACTTTCAGCACTGCGGGATAGGTCAGCTGCGTTTCGAAGCCCGCCAGTGTGCGGCGGGTGAGGAAAAGCGTGCGGGGCGTGGCGATGCCGTTGCCGCCGAGGAGTGCCGACAGGAAGGCTTTGTTGGTGCAGCGCAGGATCGAGCCGGGGTCGTCGATCACCGGCATGCCCTCGCTGGCGGCCTTGCGGGCGAAACGGAAGGTGTGGTGCGCGATCGCGGTGGTCTCGCGAATGAACAGGGCGTCGAACTGAGTGAGGCGCGGATAGTCCTTCTTCTCGATCAGCTCCACGGCAATATCCATGTCCTGGCCGATCCGCACCATGGCCTGGAGGGTCTTCAGCTTGGAGGGCGGCAGGGGATCCTTGGGATCGTGCAGGATTGCCAGGTCCATGCGCGGGCCACTGGCCGAAGGGACGTGACGCCAGGGGCGCCGGCAGAAGCGGGCGAGGCCGTCGAGAAACAGGCTGTCGCGGGCCGGGTCGACATCGCGCGGGTCGAGCGGATGCAGGGCGGCAATCTTCCAGCCGGCGCCGCCTTCAAGGCGTTCGAGGTCGATCGCCAGCAGGGGGCAGCGGAACAGTTCGAAGCTGCGGCTCGCGAACTCCGCCAGCCCCCGATCTTCGACACCGCGATCCTCGACCTGACCGAAAAACACCTGGATGCGCATCGCATTCACCGCCCGGGGTACGGAGGCGAGCGGGCCGAGGCAGCGCTCCAAGCCGGCAAGCTTCTGGGTCTGCACTGCCTTGACCTGCAGGTCGGTGATCGCCTCCATGCTCGGCGTCACCCGTTCGCCGCGCGCTTCGGCGAGCAGGGACACGTAGTAGCCGATGCTGAGATAGGCATAGCTGCGGCACAGATTGATGATACGGCGGGGCCGCTGCAGCAGGCCTGGTCCTTCCGCGATGAAGTCCTGCGCGGTGATCACCCGGACACCGGGGACGGACCAGCGAAAATCACTGGATTTTTCGACAATGATCAGTTGAGCGGGCATTGGTTGCTTTCACGAAGGGAAGGTCGGTGCCCGGCGTTGCGGCCATCTGGCCCGTCTTTCGCCGGCAGTTTCAAGAGGATGAAAGATATGTCCAGGCAAGGGCTTAAGGTTGCAGGCGCATCTACTGCAACGCACTTTGCCTGAGGCAGTCGCGGTCGATCAGGCGCTGGAAGCGAATGGCTTCGGCCCCGTCTTCGTAGTAGTTCGCCACACGGCGGAAGGGGCGAAAGCCGAGGCGGCTGAACAGGGCTTGGGCGGGCAGATTGTCGCTGCGCGTCTCCAGGCGCAGCAGATGGGCGCCGATCCCGGCGCTGCTGGCCATGGCCTGTTGGAGCAGTGCCTGGGCAATGCCCTGCCGACGGGCACGTGGCGCCACGGCAAGGGAATAGAGCCGCGCGACGGCCGTGCGGCGATTGGTGAGGACGACGCTGCAGCCCGTGAGGCCCTCGGTATCGTCGCTGACGATGACGAGGGCGGAAGGGCTGGTCAGCAGATGGCGCCAATCGCGACGGCTGATGCGATCGCCGGCGAAGGCCGCGTTTTCGAGATCGACCAGGGCGGGAAGATCCGCCGAGCCCGCCTCGCGCAGATAGGGTACGGTCATGTGCGACAGACAGATTGATATCGACAATGACCGTGAGGGTAGGGGGTCGGCGCTGCCCCAACAAATCAGGATTGCATAAGGAAACGGGTGTGAGGCCGATTCCAGTATTCCTGCCATGTCATTGAAAAAAATGTTTTTTCGGCGTTCGGCGCTCTCGGTTTTTCAGGTCAGGCGTTGGTCAATTCTGGCTGTTTTGGCCTGAGCGCGCGGAGCCGGCCTGCTTCATTTGCCGTCGCGGGTCTCGGGAAACTCGATAGGCCCGCCCGCCTTTTCCCAGGACGAGAAACCGTCCTTGAGATGCGCCGCGGCAAAGCCCATGTCCTGCAGCGTTGCCACGGTCAGGGCCGAGCGCCACCCGGAGGCGCAATGAAAGACGAACTTCCTGTCCTCTCCGAAGATGGCCTTGAAATAGGGGCTTGCGGGATCGACCCAGAACTCCACCATGCCGCGGGGGGCATGGAAGCTGCCGGGAATATAGCCTGAACGCTGCCTCTCCCGGGGATCGCGGATGTCGACGATGACCACATTGGGGTCGCCGACCATGGCGATCGCATCCTTGGTCTCGATTTCCTCGATGCGGGCGCGGGCAGCCGCGACCATCTGGGCCGACGAGAGCTTGAGTTTCTTCATCCTGATGTTCCGTCCCCGGCTATATCCATTCTTCGTTCTGGCATCCCCAGTTCAGGCCGGGGAAGCGTTGCGATCAAGATGGTAGATTGCCGCGAGGTTGGGGCGTGTCGTCGGCGCTTTCCTCAGCGCCAATTGCTCTCCCGCTCCGAACTCGGCGCGAATTCGGGCGGTACCACCACCATCGGATTCTCGCCGGGAACGTAATTGTCCACCAGAGCATAGCCTTCGGCGATGATGGCCTCGACGTTCTGGCGCGTCATCGTCACGTCGAAAGGCAGATGGGCCGCAAAGGGATCCCAGTCGGAACATACCGTGCTGACCTCGCGCATGGCCTGGCGCGGTACCTGCAGGGAGAATTGCACCAGCCCTTCGAAGGCTGTGATGGAATTGATGAACAGGCCGTCCGGCATGCGGCCGAGCGCCTGGAAGCGGGCGGCGAGCGCCTCGCGTGCCGATGAGGGGCGATAGCCGCAGCAGGAGACCTCCGGCATCACCTCCTGGCCATTGGCGGCCACGGCATCGCGAAAGCCTTCGATGCGGCGGTCGGTGGCATGCTCGCCGGCGATGCCGCCGAGAAACAGCAGGTCGCGCGGCGCCGTCCGGCGTTTGCGCAGCTTGGCGATCAGCTTTTCCGTGAGGGCGCGGGCGCCGCCATAGTTGTCGGTAACCACCGAAGGCGCGTCGCTGCCGGGCAGGTCGAGATTGACGCAGGGAATGCCGGCGGCGCGGCAGAGCGCATTGAGGGGCTGTGTGTTGCGCACGCCGGCGATGAAGAGGAACTCGACCTGTTGGGAGAGCAGGGTGGCGGTAACGCTGGCCTCGATCGCTTCGTCGCGCTGGGTGCTCACCACGATCGGGCACAGGCCACGCTGGCGCGTATCGGTTTCGAAGGCCTCGGCCAAGCCCGCGAAGAAGCGGTTGCGGTAATGGGGGATGATCATGCCGGCGAGGCCGGAGCGTGACAGGCGCAGGCCCCGGGCCTTCATGTTGACGGCATAGCCGAGGTCCTGGGCGGCCTTCAGCACGCGCTTGGCGGTGTCCTCCTTGATACGGTAGCGCGTCCAGCTGCCATTGAGCACCAGACTGACCGTGGAAGGGGAGGCCTTGGTCGCGGCGGCGATATCATAGATGGTGGACCTGCGTCCGCTGGGTGAGCGCGCCATCGTCCCCTCTTTTGTCTTGCGGATCGAATTGGAGACTCGATCATCAACTCAATGCTAAATCCTTTTAGCTACCTTGACAACAAATGCTGAATGGATTTAGCTCAGGTGAACTGCCGGGGGATTTCGGAGCCGCGGCAGCCAGAACAATGAGGGAGGAACTGTTCCATGGCGTCGAATTCTGATTCCATTCGCGCGGCGAGGCTCGATCGCCGTACATTTCTTGCGTCTGCCCTGGGTGCCGGCTCGCTGCTGCTGCCGGGCGTGCTCGGTTCGGCTTACGCTTCCAAGGACAAGCCCGTCATCGGCGTGGTGGTGAAGATCGGTGGGATTCCCTGGTTCAATGCCATGGAAGCCGGGATCAAGAAGAAATCGGCCGAACTCGGCGTCGAGGCTTTCATGGTCGGGCCCACCAGCGCCGATCCGGCCCTGCAGGTGCGTGCCATCGAGGATCTGATCGCCAAGGGCGTGGACGTGATCGGCGTGGTGCCCAACGATGCCGAGGTGCTCGAGCCGGTGCTGGAGCGGGCCCGCAAGGCCGGCATCAAGGTGATCACGCATGAATCGCCCAAGCAGAAGCAGGCCGATTGGGATTTCGAGCTGGCTTCGGTGAAGGGCTTCGGCGATGCCTATGGCAAGCAGCTGGTCGAGGCGCTCGGCGGCAAGGGCGAATATGCCGTGTTCGTCGGCTCGCTCACCGTGCCGCTGCACAATGCCTGGGCCGATGCGGCCATCGCTTATATCAAGCAGAACGCACCGGAGATGAAGCTGGTCGGCGACCGCTACGGCGTCGCCGAGGACGTCGATGCCTCACGCTCGACGGCTCTCGATCTCATCCGTGCCCATCCCGGCCTCAAGGGCTTCCTGGCCTTCGGCAGCCAGGGACCGATCGGCGCCGCCCGCGCCGTGGCCGAGAAGGGCAAGAAGGGGCAGATCAAGGTGCTCGGCCCGTTCTCTCCCGGGCAGGGCCGCAAACTCGTCAAGGACGGCACGCTGACCGGCGGTTTCATGTGGAATCCGATGCTGGCCGGCGAGGTCTTCGTCACCCTGGGCACCATGGTGGCCAAGGGGCAGGAGATCAAGGACGGCACCACGATCGAAGGACTGGGCGTCGTCCATCCCGACGGGCACAATCTCATCGTCGACCAGCTCGTATCCCTCAACAAGGATACCATCGACGAGCTCGCCAAGATGGGCCTGTAGGCCCCGCGAGAAGAGGCGGGAGCCGGCGAGGTTCCCGCCCTGGCGAACCGACCGGGCGTTGCCGGCGCGCTCCATTATTTGGGGGCGCCGGCTCGGCGCGCCGGCGTTTCGTTTCATTCCTTCCCTCCTGGCCGGGAGACCGTCATGGCCGCCACAGCCGCAATCACCGATACGCCTGCGACGCCGCTGCTTTTCCTGCGCAACATCTCCAAGCGCTTCGGGGGCGTGCGTGCGCTCGAAAACGTTTCTTTCGAGGTGCTCCCCGGAGAGGTCCTGTGTCTTGCCGGCGAGAATGGCTGCGGCAAGAGCACGCTGATCAAGCTGATCAGCGGCGTCTATCGCCCCGAAGCGGGCGGCGAGATGCTGTTCGATGGGCGCACCATAGATGGCCTCAGTCCGGCGCGAGCCCGGGCTCTGGGCATCCAAGTCATCTGGCAGGACCTGGCACTCTTTCCCGAAATGGCGGTGGCCGAGAACATTGCCTTCGAACGCAATCTCGGCGGCGCCCCGCGCCTGGTCAACTATGCGGCCATGAAGGCGGATGCGCGGCGCATCCTGGACCGGCTGGGTGTCGAACTCGATCTCGATGCGCCCGTGCGCACGCTTTCGATCGCCCAACGCCAGATCGTGGCGATCGCCCGCGCTCTGGTCGCCGACGCCAGGCTGGTCTTCATGGACGAGCCTACCGCGTCGCTCAGCCAGGCTGAAACCGACGCGCTCCTGGTAATTGTGCGGCGCCTGTCGGCCGACGGCATCGCCGTGGTCTTCGTCAGCCATCGCCTGGCCGAGGTGCTCGATGTCTGCACCCGCGTCACCGTGCTGCGCGACGGCCATTATGTCGGCACCTACCCCACCGCCGGCATGACACAGACCCGCCTGACCGAGCTGATGACCGGCAAGACCTTCGACCAGGCCGTGCAGGCGCGCGATCATTCCGCTTCGCCTGTGGTCTTGCAGGTGGAGAAACTGACGCGGCCGGGCGACTACGAGGATATCAGCCTGACAATCCGGCGCGGGGAGGTGCTGGGCTTGACGGGACGACTGGGGGCAGGGCGCACCGAACTCGCCCTCTCGCTCTTCGGCCTGACCCGGCCGGGTTCGGGCAGCATGCGTCTCGAGGGCAAGGCCCTGTCGCTTGCCTCCAACCGGGCTGCCATCGATGCCGGTATCGCCTATGTCTCGGAAGACCGCCTGCAGCTCGGCCTGGTCCAGCCGCAGTCGATCGGCGACAATACGGCCATCACCGTGCTGGACAGGCTGCTCGATCTCTTCCGGCTGATCTCACCGGGGCGACGCAAGTCGCTGGTCGACGACTGGGTCAAGGCGCTCGCCATCAAGGTCTCCGATCCCGACAATGCGGTGTCGACCCTCTCCGGGGGCAACCAGCAGCGCGTGGTGCTGGCGAAATGGCTGGCCACCAAGCCCAAGCTCCTGATCCTGGATTCGCCCACGGTCGGCGTCGATGTCGGTGCCCGCGCCGGCATCTTCGCCATCATCCACCGGCTGGCGCAGGAAGGCATGGCCATCCTGCTGATTTCCGACGAGATCACCGAAGTCTATTTCAACGCGGATCGCATCCTGCACATGCGCGAGGGTCGCATCATCGACGAATACATTCCGGGCGAAGTGTCCATCGACAAGATCGAGGAGGATGTGCATGCCTGACAGGCGCAACTGGCCGATCGGCGCCACCGAGCGCTGGCTCATCCTGGTGGTCCTGGCCCTTGTCGCGGGCCTTTCCCTCACCACCGACACCTTCTTCACCCTGTCGAACCTGTTCGACCTGATGAATACCTCGGCGGTGAACGTGATCTTCGCCGCCGGTCTGCTGGTGGTGCTGATCGCCGGCGGCATCGACATCTCCTTCGCCGTCGGTGCCTCGGTCGTGCAGTATCTCACCGCGTTGACGGTGATGCATCTGGGTGGCGGCAATTGGGCGGTCGGCCTGATGGTCGCTGGCGGCTTCGGCTTCCTGCTCGGCGCTTTCAACGCCGCGCTGATCTATCATTTCCGCATCGTCTCGATCGTGGTGACGATCGCGACCTTCAACCTCTTCTTCGGCACGCTGATGTTCCTCACCGGCGGCGTCTCGCTTTACGACCTGCCGGACTGGCTGACGGATCGTATCGTACTGTTCAGCGTTGAGACGGGCGACGGCTCTGCTGAATTGACGCTTCCCGTCGCCGTCACGGCGCTTTGCGTGTTCGCCACTTGGCTGTTGCTGCGCAGGACCACGCCGGGCCGCCAACTCTACGCCATGGGTGACAATCCCGAGGCGGCGCGGCGCGTGGGCATCAATATCGGTGCCATGCATTATCTCGCCTTCGGCTGGCTCGGCCTGATGGCCGGCATTGCCGGGCTGATGCAGGCCCATTACGCACAGGAAGTCGTGCCGAACGCGCTCTATGGCCGCGAACTCGACGTTCTCGCCGCCGTCGTGCTCGGCGGAGCGCGCCTCGGCGGGGGCAGGGGCACGCTGCTCGGGGCCATCCTCGGCATCTTCCTGGTCGCCATCACCGAGAACGGCCTGAACCTGCTCGGTATCACCCCCTATGCCTTCAAGATGATCATCGGCGCCATCATCCTGATCGCCATCACTTTGTCGAGCGACGGCGTCGCCCGGCTGATCGGTTCCGTGAAAGCTGGATCCCGGCGCGCGCCGACTGCCCGGAGGACGGCCTGATGACACCGACATCGACCTCAAAGTCCGCCGGCAAGTCCGGTTTCGCAAAGCTGCTGAGCAGTGACATTGCCGGCCTGATCGGCTTTCTCGTCCTGGTCGTGGCGGTGCTGAGTTTCAGCAGCGACCGCTTCTTCTCTGCCACGACCTTCGCCTCCATCGCCTTCCAGCTGCCTGAACTCGGCCTGCTGACCCTCGCCATGTTGATGCCGATCATCTCCGGCGGCTTCAACCTGGCGGCGACGTTCACGGCCAACATCGCCGGCCTCGCCATGGCTTGGGTGCTGCAATCCTATGGCGGTGTCGATGCCGGTGTCGGTGCCTTCGTCCTCGGGGTGGCCGCGGCATTGGTGACCGGTGCGGCGGCCGGCTGGCTGATGGGCGTCATCATCGCCTATACCGGCGCCCATCCCATCCTCGTCTCGCTCTCGATGATGATCTTTCTGCGCGGCCTCGGGGAGTTTCTCACCCATGGCGGGGACATTTCGGGCTTTCCCGATTTCGTGCGCGAGATCGGCCACGGCACGTTGATCGGCATTCCCGTGCCGCTCTGGATCCTCGCGGCGGCGGCCCTGCTCTGGCATGTGGTGATGACGCGGGCCCGCCTCGGATTCTCCACCCGCATGATCGGCTCCAACATCGAGGCGACGCGTTATTCCGGCATCGATACCCGCCGGTCCGTGACGCTGATCTACACGCTTTCAGGCGTGATGTGCGGCATTGCCGGCGTGGTGATGCTCGCCCGCTTCAATTCGGTGCGCGTCGGCCATGGCGAGGCCTATCTGCTGATCACCGTGCTTGCCTGCTTCCTCGGGCGCGTCGATCCCTTCGGCGGGTTCGGGCGGGTGATCCCGGTGGTGATCGCCCTGGTCATCCTGCAGGTCATCGCCTCCGGCCTCAATCTCCTCGGCGCCAACCAGCATCTCGCTACGGCGATGTGGGGCGCCTTCCTGCTCGCGGTCATGATCCTGCGCTGGGTCTGGGCTCGCGAGTTCCTTCAGTCCCTCTTCACCCAAAAGCCAACACATTGAGGATATTGCCATGAAGGGCTTCGGCATTCACACCAGCCTGTGGTCGCATAGCTGGACCCGCGAAGCGGCGGAACTGTCGATCGCGGAGGCTGCTCGATATGGGCTGGCCTTCGTCGAGATCGCCCTGCTTGAACCGGCCAAGGCCGATACCGGCCACACCCGGGCACTCCTGGAAAAGCATGGCGTCGATGCCGTCTGCTCGCTCGGCCTGCCCAATGATTCCCGACCCACCAACAATCCGGACAAGGCGCTGGAATTCCTCACTTTGGCGCTGGACAAGACCGCCGAGATCGGCGCCAAGGCCCTGTCCGGCGTCGTCTATGGTTCGATCGGCGAGCGCACCGGCAATCCGCCGACCGAGGCCGAATATGACGCGGTCGTCAAGGTAATGGACAAGGCGGCGGCCCATGCCCGCACGCTCGGCCTGGAACTCGGTCTCGAGGCGGTCAACCGCTACGAGAACCACATGATGAATACCACCGAGCAGGTGGTCCGCGTCATCGAGCGCATCGGCGCGCCCAACGTCTTCCTCCACCTCGATACCTACCACATGAACATCGAGGAGAAGGGGCAGGCCAACGGCATCCTCAAGGCCGGCGAGCATCTCAAATATATCCACCTGTCCGAAAGCGATCGCGGTGTCCCCGGTTCCGGCACGATCGCCTGGGACGAGGTGTTCGCGGGTCTGGCCGGCATCGGCTTCAAGGGCGGCATGGCCATGGAGAGCTTCATCCATATGCCGCCGCAACTCGCTTCGGCCCTGTCGGTCTGGCGTCCTGTCGCCAACAGCCGTGAGGAAATCCTGGCCGAGGGCCTGCCCTTCCTGCGCAACAAGGCCAAGCAGTACGGCCTGATCTGAGCCGTCTGCCGGACTTGCCAACAAGCATCCTCCGACCTTCACGGGTCGGAGGATTTTTGTTTGTGCGGTGTGGAGGAGGCACGCGCGGCCAGTATTGCGCGGAGCAGCCACCAGGCCGACGAGGGACGCAATGTCCGCGCAATATGCGCAGGCGATAGGGAGACGTCGAAGGTTTCGGGCGATTCGCGCCCTATACCGGAAGGTGTCGTCGTGGAAGACAGGCCATGTGTTCCTACCCCATCGCCGCCGAAGCGCTGTTCGGCCTTTGCGGACCGCATCAATATCCTACATTTGTCGAATGTCTGGACGGCTGCCGGCTCCACTTGCCGGCGAACACCCGTCTCGTTCACGCCTCGCCGAAAACAGGTGCGTGATGTTCGATGCAATCACGCTGAATCTCGATCATATGCCGCACCCGAACGGATTGGCGGCGGCCATGGTGACAGCCGGGGTGGACGCCACGGTGCTTGCCCGCCGTGCCGGCGTGAATGCGGGCGATATCGATGCCTGGGCCTGCGGGCAACGCGACCTGCGGCCAGCCATGGCTACACGCCTTTCGGCTCACCTCCACACGACGGCCGCCGATCTGCTGCTCGGTCTCGGTTGTGGCGAGCCGCTGCGGCAGACGGGCTTGCCGCCATGCGACGAGACCATCGCCGGGTCTGCCGGACCAGTCCGGCCGGAGCGCCTCGCCGGCCGGGGCGATCTGGCCGAGACCGTATTGATGCTGTCTGCGGCCATTCTCATGGGGATCGTCGGCTGTCTGGCCGTGCTGGACTAATGGCCTCTTCAGATGTCGAAGGTGACATAGATGAGGCCCAACAATGCCAGCATGACGAAGAGCATGGCTGCGATGGTCAAGGTCCGGCACCTTCCCGTGTGAAGGATGACACCATAGCGGAGGGGTGTTTCCCGAGTTTTTCCGCTTTGTGAAGCGCTGCGTCGCTCCCGCGTCGGGCCCGCTTCGGAATTGGGCCGACACCGCGGGCTATTGCTGTCGCATCGTTTCGGCTGACACCGGCGCCGGCTTCCGCACGATTCCCTCCCCTGGGTTCTCCAGGGAACTGTCGGCCAATATGCCCGCTCCTATACCCCAAGGGGATCGGCGCGGCGGCGAGGCCTCGCGCGCAAGCGATCTTGCACGGAGGTTCCATGTGGAAGTTCACTGAGCTCGCAGATTGGTGGAGCCAGCAGCAGAAGGAATCCGAAGCGATCCTGGACAAATGGGTCGAGGATTCCAACTACAGCCAAGGCGCGATGATCGTGGGAGCCGGTACCAAGGCCCTGATGACGTTCGGTGCCGGTTTTGTCGATGTGCTCCGGCTCGGGGACGGGCTCGCCAAGGGCACGGTGGCCGGCGCCGGGCAGGATGGGCTGCGGCTCATCGCGATCCTGCCGGTGGGCAAAGCGGCGCAGATGGTCCGGTCCGTCAAGGGGGCCATCATGGCCAGGCTCATTGTCGACATCAATCCGAATGCCGGCATCTGCGCCTGGGTTGCTTCGGCCAAGGCCCTCACGCAAATCGGTGCCAAGGTCGACGGCAAGCTCTTCGTTACGGTGGATGACCTCGCCAAGGCCGCCGGCATCGACATCAGCGCGCTTGGCGGCCTTTCCATGCAGGGAATGGAGAGGATCCTGACGCAGCTCGGTGCCCGTTGCGGCGCCATCCGTATCGTCAAGGCGGAGCAGGACGTGGCGCGTATGGTGGGCCACGATGGCGGCGTGGCGATGGTCATCGTGGAATTCGAACGCTTTGGCTCGACGAACTACCATGCCTTTTATGCCTATCGCACAGCGATCGGGCAGTTGCGCTATATGGACAGGACGGTGCAGGCGGCCAGTACCAAGATCTACCAGAGCATCGACGAGATCGCGAAGATCTATGGCGCGGAAGCGATGAAGCCTATCCAGGCCATGAAGATCGAGAACATGTTCGTGAAGACCGTGGCGCATGAGCTGCCGCGCCTGGTCCTGCCGGTACTCGGCGTCGTCGCCAGCGAGGATAGGCGCTAATGTCAGGTCTCGAGTGCCGCATCCGGGCTTGAGCGGCTGACGATCTTCAGGCCGCCGCGCGGAGCAGGGGGAGCTCGATACGCACGTGAGCGCCTTTCCAGGGGCCGTTGACGATCGCGATGGTGCCGCCATGCAGCTGCGCGATCTGGCGGGCGAGGTTCAGCCCGAGCCCGGCCCCGCGCGAAAGCGGGTGCAGGCGGTAGAAGGGCTCGAATACGTTTCTGTGCTCCTCGGCCGGGATGCCGGGCCCTTCGTCGCGTACCTCCAAGCCGCCGGCCGCGTCGACCGCCACCGTGATGGTGCCATGGCCGCCGCCATGTTCGATCGCATTGCGGATGATGTTGGCAAGAGCCTGCTCGATCTGCAGCACATTGGCTTCGACCTCGACCGTGCCGCGCGGCGGTTCGAAGGCGAGGTCGTAACCGGCCTCGATGGCAAGCGGCGCAAAATCGGCGGCGACGCGGCCCGCCAGGTCGGCAAGGTCGACCACCTGCCGATGGTTGGCGGGGCGATCGAGCAATTGATGGTCGAGCAACTGCTGGGCCAGATGCGAGAGGCGTTCGATGTCCTGCCTCAGCCGCAGGCTCTGGGGCTCTTCCTTCAGCAACTCGGCCCGCGTGCGCAGGATGGCGATGGGCGTGCGCAGTTCATGGGCGGCATCGGTCAGGAAGCGGTTGTGCCGGTCGAAGCCCTGGGCGAGGCGGGCCAATGCCTGGTTGAAGGCATGCACAAGCGGCACGATCTCCTGGGGCACGTTCTCGACCGGCAGCTGCATGGCACGCGTGCTGACATCGATGCGCGCGGCCTCATTGGCGGTGCCGACCAGGCCGGCCAGGGAGCGGCGCACCACGGCGGGTGTCGTCACCAGCGTGGTCACCCCCATCACGACGATGATCGGCACCAGGAAGATGGCAAGGCCCACGACGATGCCCGGGAGGACCCGGGCCCAATTGGCACTGCCGTCGGGATTGCGGGCCATGTCGACGGTGGCTGTCACGTTGATGATGAAGCCGTCGGCCTCGGCGCGCGAATGCAGGGTGGAGGTGACGATCTGTACGGGGCCGGCTCTGGTATCGGCCTTCTGGACATAGGCCTCCGGCCGCATCTCCTGTCCGTCGCCCTTGCCGGCAAAGCCAATGTTGGCGTGATCGACAGCCCGCAGCAGGTCCCCGAGATCGTGATCATAGTCGGCAGGGACAGAGCCCACGCGCAGGCTTTGCCCCGACTGGTCGCGGATGATGTACCAGACATAGGGATATTCGGTGCGGAAGTCGGCCAGTTCCTTGGTGTCGCTGACGATGAGCTTGTCGTCCTTATCGCGGTCGATCGCGCCGGTGATGGCGGCTACGGCCGCCTCGTTGTCGACCATGAGCTGGGGATTGGCGACCGAGAGCGCGGTGATGAACAGGACGATGAAGAAGACGAGCATGGCTGCCTGCAGCAAGATCAGCCGCCGCACCAGGATCCATTGCAGGGAGCGGGCCCGCGCCTGCTTCATGAGGCGGCCCGCAGGAGATAGCCGAGATTGCGGATGGCGCGGATCTCGATGCCGGCGGCAAGGTCGTCCAGCTTGCGGCGCAGGCGCGAAATATGCGCGTCGAGCGCGTTGGAGCCGATCTCGTCGTCGAGGGCGTAGACGGCCTCTTCCAGAGTGCTGCGCATGATGGTGCGCCCCGGCCGGCGGATCAGCGTTTCCAGGACGAGGCGCTCGCGCCGTGGCAGGTCGAGCGCCTGATCGTCTATCAACGCCTCGCGATGGCGGAAGTCATAGGTGAGGCGGCCGACGACGGCCTGGTCGGCCCGCAACGTATAGGGGCGGCGGTGCAGGGCGCGCAGGCGAGCGACCAGTTCCTCAGTGGCGAAGGGCTTGCCCATATAATCGTCGGCACCGGCGTCGAGCCCGGAGATCCGGTCCTGCAGGCCGCTCATGGCGGTGAGGGCGATGACCGGCGCCTCGACATGCAGGGCGCGCAGGCGCGGGATCAGGGTCAGGCCTTCGCCGTCAGGCAGGCGTCGATCGAGCACGATGGCGTCGTAGGAACCGATGCGGGCCATTGCCTCGCCATCGGCCAGGTTCGAGGCATGGTCGACCACGACGTCCTGGCGTTCCAAGGCCGTCTTGAGTACGGACGCCATTTCCGGTTCGTCCTCGATCAGCAGGATGCGCATGGGAGCCTTCGTCCGTCTTCGGTTCGTGCCAGTCTCAGCAATGAGGCCGGATCACTCGCATTCCAGGCTTGGCTTGCGGAAATTTGTGATGAGCCAGCGCTCGCCAGCAGCGCGGGCGTAGAAGGTATAGAAGCATTCCTGTCGCTCGACATAGCCGGGCGTTTCGGTGGTTTCGACATCGGTGCCTCGCCGGGTCCGGCGGACTTCGCTCCTGGCGCTGCCCGGCACCACATTGGTTGAGACCTTGCGCCACTGGTAGGCGCGTTGGCCGGGGCCGAGATCGAGCATGCTGGTCGGCGGTCCATAATCCAGCATCACCGTTTCAACTGGGCCACCGACATAGTTCTTCATGACGGCGGAAGCGCAACCCGCCAGCAGGAGAGAGCCTGCGGCGAGCACGACTGCGAAAGCGCGACGAAAGGACATTGGTGATTCCAGACTGTATTTGGCTCTAGAAGCTGAAGATTGCGCCGACATTACGAGGGCCGACCGGATCCGGCTTGGCGCCGGATCCGGTCGGGGACCCCAACAGCGATCGCTAGAATCGGTAGTTGAGGCCCGCTTTCAAAGCGTGGCTGCCGATGTCTTCCTTGGCGTGTCCGAAGGACGAGCGTGTCTTCAGGCCAGGGGTGCGGACATAGTTGTATTCGACCTTGAAGGAGACCGTATCGGAGAAGGCCTGTTCGACGCCGGCGCCCATCAGATAGCCTGTCTTCCAACCATCCCTGACGCGGACGCCGCCGGTGCCCTCGAATTTGTTGAAGGCGAAGCCGGCCGTGCCGTAGAGCAAGGTGCGATCGAGGGCGATGCCGGCCCGCCCTTTCAGCGCGGCCCGCCATTTTTCCTTGATCTTGCCGCCCCGCGCCCGCCGCTCGGCGCCGCCGAGATTGGAGCCTTCGACCTCGCCGCCGATGACGGCCGGGCCGAGGCGCATGTCGTAACCCCCCTGCACGCCCAATTGGAGGCTGTTGCCCTTGGCGAAGGGGTTGGCCGATTTGGCGGATGCTGCGCCGGCATGCACGCCGACATAGGAGCCGCTGAAGGATCGGGAAGGGGGCGGCGTATAGCGTGAGGAAGTATCATAATAGTCCTCGGCCTGGGCGGGGCCGCAGCCGGCTGCGGCAAAGGCCAGCAGGCCTGCCGCGAGAGAGGTGAGCAATTGCGTACGCACGTGTCTACTCCACTGCACGCGCCGACTGCTGCGGGGCAAGTGCCACGGCGAGCCGGTGCGCGGATTGTCAGATCCGGAGCCACGCCCTCCCTGAAGGAGGGGCTCCATTCGGGTCGTCTTTCGGCGGCGACGGCGGTTTGCCGAGATCATGGCGTCTTGCGACGCAGCGACATTGGCAAGGATCGAAAGGACGCATCGAAGCCAATGGTAGGAGCGCTTTGCTCCAGAGAAGGGAACAGCCAATAGCGACTCGGTCCATCTCTCCTGTTTCGACTCAAGCACCTGAAAGACATGTATCATCTTACGGGCGAACATTACGCGCACATTGCGCCAGTAAAGCTTTTGAGTTATTTCTTTGATTGTAGAAGATTTGTATTGTTATTTACGAATATTTCATAAGATTGTTGTTCCAGGCTGCTTGCTCTGGAATGTCGTTTGCCTCACTGCAGGCGTTGTCAGAACAGACCTCTGCGGTCGATGCAATCCGCGCCAGCTCTGCAGGCGGCCTTCAGGCTCGCTGGTTGAGACCAGGCCCATGTCGAGGGCGAACATCAGCCGCTGAATCGGAAGGAACCGCCGACGCTGCCTGGGACGAAGATCGGTATCGTCTCCACCCGGCGTGCTCCGACAAAAAAAGCATCAGGGGCTGTAGGGCGTAGGTGCCCTGGCCAGGACGGCGAATGGCGTCGCCGTCTACAGCCCCTGATGGAAGTCGGGGTCCACGAGCCCCTTGCATAGGGCAGGCGCAGTGACACGGCCGTGAAACTCGCGGTTCGCTGCCATGTGGCGGCATGCTCGCGCACTTTCGATAGGAGGGGGCTTGCCCCGGCTTTCCAGCCTGACGCATGATCGATTCGAACAATTCTTCGGAGGAATGCGTGTTTCTAGGGCTTGATATCGGCACGTCTTCGGTCAAGGCGCTGCTCGCGGATGGCGAGCAGCGCGTCGTCGCCAGTCACGACGTCGCGCTCACGGTGCAGCGGCCACATCCCGGTTTCTCGGAACAGGCGCCGCAAGCCTGGGTGGAGGCGGTCATATCGGCCGTCGATGCCCTGAAGGCGACGCACCCCACGGAGATCGCCGCCGTCGAGGGCATCGGCCTGTCGGGCCAGATGCATGGCGCCGTGCTGCTCGGGGCCGACCACCAGCCACTCCGGCCCGCGATCTTGTGGAACGATGGCCGATCGCATGCCGAATGTGCGGAACTAGAGGCCAAATGGCCTGATCTGCGTGCGGTGACCGGAAACAAGGCGATGCCGGGTTTCACGGCTCCCAAATTGCTGTGGGTCGCCCGCCACGAGCCGGCGATTTTCGCCGCGACGCGCCTTGTCCTGTTGCCCAAGGCCTATGTGCGCCTGGCCCTGACCGGTGAGGCGATCGAGGAAATGTCGGATGCGGCGGGCTCGCTCTGGCTGGATGTCGGCCGGCGGGACTGGTCGGATGCGGCGCTTGCCGCCACCGGCCTGTCGCGCCAGGCCATGCCGCGCCTGGTCGAGGGGTCCGAGCCGGCCGGTCGCCTGCGGGCCGATCTCGTGGCGCGCTGGGGCATGGCCAAAGCGCCTCTGTTTGCCGGCGGTGCCGGGGACAATGCCGCCGGCGCGGTGGGTCTCGGCGCCATCAGGCCGGGTTCGGCCTTTCTCTCGCTCGGCACTTCGGGCGTGCTGTGGGCGACGACCGATCGCTTCCTGCCCAATCCTGCCCATGCCGTGCATGCCTTCTGCCATGCCGTGCCGAAGACCTGGCACCAGATGGGCGTGATTCTCTCGGCCGCCTCGAGTCTCGCCTGGATCGCCGGCGTGCTGCAGACCAAGGAGAGCGCCCTGCTGGCCCCGCTCGGCGACAAGCCGGGGGCACCGTCGGCGGTGCAGTTCCTGCCTTACCTGTCCGGCGAGCGCACGCCGCATGACGACACCGTCATCCGCGGCGCCTTCACCGGCCTTGCCCATGAGAATGGACGCGAGGCGATGGTGCAGGCCGTGCTGGAGGGCGTCGCCTTCGCCTTCGCCGATTGTCGCGATGCCCTGGCAGCGGCGGGAACCGAAATTGCCGGCGCCGACGTGATCGGTGGCGGCTCGCGCTCGCGCTTCTGGCTCGAGATCCTCGCCAATGTGCTGGGCTTTCCGGTCTATCGCCTGGCCGATGGTGAAACCGGCGGGGCTTTCGGGGCGGCGCGCCTGGCGCGTCTGGCCGTTACCGGCGAGGACCCTCTCGCGGTCTGCACACCGCCCCACCGTGTCGAGACGATCGAGCCCGACCCCGTGCTGGCGCAGGCCTATGTCGAGGCCCTGGCCCGTTGGCGCGGGCTCTATCCGGCGCTGCGATCGGCGACCGACTGAAGAGCTGTATTGCAGAGGTATTTTGTCCCGGGGCGAGCGCAATTTTGCCGTCTTGTACCGTAAGTTGGTCTGGAACAGGCGCCCAATTCCGCGGCGCCGCTGGGATGGCAATTCCGTTGATACGCACCTTGCTGCTGGCCTCCGTCCTGATGAGCCTTTGCCTTGCTCCGGCTGCGGCGCAGGATGCATCGCCTTCACCACCACCGCCGCCGGCATTGCCGCCCCAGCCGACTTCTCCGCCACCGGCCAAAGCCCTGCCGAGCGCAGCCGCTTTCAAGCTCGCCGAGAGCATCGTCTTCTTTTACGTGCGCAAGGATCCTGCGGCGGTGCCCGACATGCTCGCTGCCATGAGGAACTCGCAAACGATTGCTGGCACCGGTCTTTCGCGTGCGACACTGGCCGGCTTTTTCTCCATGCTGTTCCTGCAGAATCGGGCGCGCGTGGAAGGCTGGATCGGCACCGGCAGCGACTATCCGGTCGACAGCAAGTCGGTTCTCATCTTCGCCCTGTGGCAATCGGGCAATGCCGATCTGATCGCGTCGCTTTTCCATGAGGAGCCCGGCTTTCTCAGGGACAAGCCCGGCAATCTCTACACGCTGGCACCAAGCCGGCCGGTGGAGATGGATCTCAAATGGGGAGCCTTCTTTGCAACCGGCAATCCAGGTTTCCTCGCAACCTTGGTCGACGCGCTCGATCCGGGCAGGGCATTGACCGGCAGCAACGAGCTCGACAAGTCGATCCGCATCAATGCTGCGCAAGGCCTCGCCTATAATCTGCGCCAGCATGAGGTGTTGGAACGCTATCTGCGGCGCCGGGCCGCAGAGGCCTCCGGCCCTTACAAGCAGGCGCTCGATGCCCTGCTGGCGGTCAGAAGCCAGACCTTCAGGCCCGCACCCGACCGGGACGGTGATTTTTCAGGCAGCATCGCCATGCTCAAACTGCCGGATAAGCCAACGACGAATGGTGGCGCTCCGGAGGCGACGGCCCTGACCGGCGCGATGCCGCAGGCGCGCCACGGCGATACCATCGGCGTGACCGTGCTGTTTTCCGGCATGGCCCTGCAGGAGGATCTTTCCGCGGATGTGAGCTACGATATCAAGGTGACCGGGCCCGACGGTTCGGTCGATCCCCGTTCGGCGCAGCAGGGCGTGACGGCGCTCAAGGAGAAGGTTGGCGGCCGCTTCAACGTGGTCGACAGCCGCTCGACCCTGTCCGTTCATTTCGAGCCGAACGACAAGCCGGGGCCTTATCGCATCGACGTGCTGCTCAAGGACAATGTCGGCGACCGCAAGGTCACATTGACCCGCTCGATCGAACTGATCGACAAATAGAGAGCCTGCCATGGCCCGCGGTCGGACCTGGCGGCGAGCGAAGGGCAGGCCCGAAGGCCCGCCACCCGACAGTGCATTCCGCCCTGGATCTCAGTTCAAGCCGAGCGTACCGCGCAGCTTGGAAAGATCTTCCGCCAGCGTGGTGATCGGGCCCTGCAGGGCCGTGCGATCTTCCGGCGTCAGCTTGTCATAGGTCTCGTAGCCATCCTTGGTCTTGTACTTGGCCAGGATCTTCTCGACCGTCTCGAAATTCGTGCCGATCTTCTTCGACAAGTCCTTGTCAGCCTTTACCGTGAGCGGATGCAGGAGATCGACGATCTTCCGGGCGCCATCGATATTGGCCTTGAAGTCCCACAGGTCGGTGTGGCTGTAGCGATCTTCCTCACCGGTAATCTTGGTGGCGCCGACTTCCTCGATCAGCGCAGCGGCACCGCCCACCATCTTCTCGGGCGGAATGGTGAGGCCGGCGATGCGCTTCTGCAGTTCGGCGACATCGGTGTTCAGCTTGTCGGCGAAGGTAGCGAGACCCTCGGTGCTCTTCTTTTCGAACAGCCCGTATTCGAGGCGATGGAAGCCGGTGAAGCCGTCATCGGCCTCCTTCTTCTCATGGTCGTCGGCGCGGGAATCGATGCTGCCGTCGAGATCGGAGAAGAGTTCGGCGACCGGCTCGATCATTTCGTAGTGAAAGCGGGTAGGGGCGTAGAGGGCCTGGGCCTTCTTCAGATCGCCGGCCTTGACCGCGGCCGTGAACTTGGCGGTGTCCTCCACCAGTTTCTTGACACCCTTGCTGATGTAGACCTTGTAGTCGGCCACAGGCTGGACCAGATCCAGCGGGGAGACGGCCGGCGCGTTGGCGCTGGCGGTCGTGGCAAGACCGATGATCGCGGCGCCCAGCAGCATGCGCCATTTGAGATGTGTCATGGGGTTCTCTCTCTCTTCAGTTCAAGGTTGAAGGATCGTTCAGGCGGTCTCCGCCAGCAGGGACTGGCCGAGAAATGCTGTCTTGTCGGTAATGCCGGGCAGGATGAAGAAATAGCCGCCGCCGACCGGCTTGATGTATTCCTCCAGCGGTTCGCCGTTCAGGCGTTGCTGGACCGTGGCAAAGCCGGCATCCAGATCGGACTGGAAGCAGATGAAGAGCAGGCCCATGTCGAGCTGGCCCGACTTGGTGATGCCGTTGGAATAGTTGAAGGGACGACGCAGGATCAGATTCTTGCCTGAGTCCGCCGTACGCGGATTGGCAAGGCGGATATGGGCGTCCAAAGGCGTGCGCTTGCCTTCCGGGTCGTCGTGGTAGCTGGGAATGTCGGCTTCGACCTTCATGCCGAGCGGAGCGCCGTTTGGCTTGTGCCGGCCCATGATGGCTTCCTGCTCGCCGAGCGGCGTGCGGTCCCAGCGCTCCACGAAATTGCGGATGATGCGCACCACGCCGTAGCTGCCGCCGGTCGCCCAAGCGGGCTCGGCGGCGCCATGCTGCACCCAGACCAGGCGATTCATCTCGGCCTCGTCCTTGTGGTCGGGATTGGCCGTGCCGTCCTTGAAGCCGAGCAGGTTGCGCGGTGCCGATTGGGTTTCACCGGTGGCGCGCGGCGGCGGCACGAAGCCTTCCTGCTTCCAGCGCACCATCAGCAGATCCGGCGTGTTCTTCACGATATCGCGCAGGGCATGCAGGTTGCTGTCGGTGGTGTTGGAGCAGATCTGGATCATCAGATCGCCGTGGCAGAGTTCGGCCGACAGCGCGTCGTTGGGGAATTGCGGCATCTTGATCAACTGCCGCGGCTTCTTGTCGGCGAGCCCGAAGCGCTGGTCGAACAGCGAGGCGCCCACGCCCACGGTGATGGTGAGATTGTCCGGGGAGACCACGGGGCCCATCAGTCCCGAATCGGGGGGGGGGAACTTGGGATCGATCGCCGGCGGCGTGCCGCCCTGGGTGAGGAAAGCGATGCGATCGGTGAGGACGCGGAACAGGCGTTCGAGATCGCCGCGTTTGGTGGCGAGGATGTTGAAGGCCACCACCAGTCCCATCGGGGGGCGATCGGTGGTGACGCCGGCCTGGTGGGTGCCGAGATAGGTCACGCGGTCGCTGAGATGGCCGGTGGAACCGGCTTCCTCCGCGGCCGCCTGCTGGCCCGGCAGGGTGGCCAGCAACGCGCCGCCGCCGGCGGCGCCAAGGCCCAGCAGCATCGAGCGCCGGCCCGGAGAACGCGGGGCGTCGGTGTCGGATTGGGGCGGGTAGGGGGTCTTGTCGGTCATTGGTTTGTCCCCTTCAGTCGAGGCCCAGCGTGCCGCGCAGCGTCGACAGGCTTTCGGCCAGCGTCGTCACCGGTTTTTGCAGGGCCACACGATCGTCCTGGCTCAAGGCGTCATAGGATTTGAAGCCGCCATCGGGCGTGCGGTATTTGGCAAGGATGGCATTCACGGCGGCGAAATTGTCGTCGATGCTCTTCTGGCGCGCCGCATCTGCCTTGGTGGTCAGGGGGGCGAGCAGCTCGACGATCTTGCGGGCTCCGTCGATATTGGCCTGGAAATCCCACAGATCCGTACGGCTGTAGCGGTCTTCCTCCCCGGAGATCTTGTTGGAGGCGACTTCCTCGATCAGCACGGCTGCGCCGCCGACCATCTTGGAAGGCGGTACGACCAGGGTCGAGACCCGGTTCTGCAACTCGGTGATATCGGCTTGCAATTTGTCGGCGAAGGGCGCGAGTCCCTCGGTACTGCCCTGCTTGAACAGGCCGTATTCGAGGCGATGGAAGCCGGTAAAGGCCGGATCTGCCTCCAGCTTCTCGAAAACATCGGCGCGGGCGTCGATCGACTTGTCGAGATCGGAAAACAGTTCGGCAACGGGCTCGATGCGCTCATAGGATTGACGGGTCGGCGCATAGAGTTCACGGGCCTTGGCGAGGTCGCCGGCCTTGATCGCGTCGGTAAAGGCCTTGGTCGCTTCGACGAGGTCATCGACCTCCAGGGTGACATAGACCTTGTACTCGGCCAGCGGCCCGATCAACTGCGTCAGGCTCGGCTTGACCTCCTTGGGGGCATTGGCGAGCGCGGTAACCTTGAGCTTGCCCCTGGGATTGGTGAGCAGGCCGCAGGCGATCTCGTAGTCGCCCGGCTCGAGCCTGGCGGTCAGCTTCTGGGTGAAGCCCGGCGCGATGTTCTCGCGCTCTTCCACCACCATCACGCCCTGCAGGATTTCCCATTCCATCACCCGGTTGCTCTTGTTGGTGATGGCGAAGGTGGTGCGCCCTTCAGGCACTGTCAGTTCGTTCGGCTCACAGGCTGTCGCCGTGACGGCGATGGCGACGGTATCGCCGCTCTTGGGCCCGTCGGCGCCGGGTTGCTTGGCGACCAGGAAATAGGTGCCGACGCCCACCGCCACGATGAGTGCGAGCATGCCGGCCCCGACAGCCGGATAATTGATACGCGGGGCTGTCACGATCGTGCGGCCTTCGATTTGGATGGGGAGGTGGAGGTTGGCGCCATCAGGAAGAGCAACAGCGCCGGGATGAGATAGAGGAGATAGGCGATCACTTCGCCATGGGTCGGCGTGTCGTGATAGCCGAACAAGCCGCCGAGCACGGTGCCGAGCGCACTGTCGCCGGGCAGGATGCCGGAGATGTCGAAGGCAATGCCCTGCAGATGGTTCCACAGGCCGGCCTCGTGCAGCGAGCGGACCGCGGTTGCCACCAGGCCGGCCGCCACGAAGATGATCAGGACGCTGGTCCAGCGGAAGAACAGGCGCAGGTTGAGGCGGGCGCCGCCATAATAGAGCGCCACGCCGAAGACGGCTGCGCAGACCAGGCCGAGCGCGGCGCCGACCGGCGCGCCATAGCCGACATTCTGTTCGAAGGTCGCCAGCAGGAAGAAGGCGGACTCCAGTCCCTCGCGCGCGACCGCCAGGAAGACCATGCCGACCAGCGCAAGGCCCTGATGGTCTGATGAAGCCAGGGCGGCATCGACGGAGTGCTGCAGTTCGGTTTTGATGCTGCGCGAGGCTCGCACCATCCAGAACACCATGGCGGTCAACAGGCAGACCGCGATCAGGCCGACGACGGCCTCGAACAGCTCCTGGGTGCGCTGGGGAAATTCGGCGCTGGCGACGCGTAGCGCGACGAACACGGAGAAGGAGAGGCCGACGGCCAGGATGATGCCGCACCACACGGCCGGCATCCAGGCGCTTCGCCCGGTGACACGCAGATAGCTCGCAACAATGCCGACGATCAGCGCTGCCTCGATGCCCTCCCTGAGCATGATGAGAAATGGTACGAGCATTGTGTCGTTCCTGCGCGCCCCCACAGCCGATGCAAGATTAACAATCGGCAAGCTATTACACGCGTTCAATTCTGATGAACAAGGGGCTGTGACGCAGAAAACCGTTGCGGATCAAAGATAAGAGCAATTCTAAATTATAGTTCATAGTAATTCTAAATTGTGCAATTCTGGAATTATTTTTAGAGTTATTCCAAAGCGGGTAAATAACCCTGTCTTCTCTGAATGGTGCGCCGGGGCCGGCCGGGTTGGAGGTTGCGGTGGCGGCAATAGAGGCCGACTGACGACCCCTTTCGTCGACAAGGCCGTATGGCACCGCCAGGGCGGGCCTGTCGAAGAGTGAACAGGCAAAGTTAATGCGAATCTCTTTCGCCCGGTTGGCCGGAAGACTACCCGCGCCTCTGCGAGACGGCAGCCCGGAATACGGCGACGACGCGGGCCGCAAAATTGCGGGCGGCGGTCACCGCCACCCAGACGGGCGTTCGTTTCAGCCAGTCGAGCAGCGTCCGGCGAACCCAGTCGATCAGCCCCATGAGCCAGGCGAACCATCTTATGGTCATCAGCTTGGGCTTGCCGGCAGCATAGATACGCTCGATCAACAGGAAGCTGGCGAGATAGGCGACGGCGAGGATGAGCAGGCCTCGGACCAACCGGCCCTGGCCCAGGAGCAGAAGGCCGTAGATCTTCAAGGGTTCTGCGACGGCGAGGGGCACGGCCAGCAGAATGAGGATGACGAAACGCGGCAAGGCCGCGACGGCGCGCTCCCCGATTTCGACAAGGCGCAGGGCGGCAAAACGACGGATCAGCGGCCCGTAGATCGGCCGGGCCAGTTCGTCGATGATCACCAGGATCGCAAGGAGGACCTGCAGCGGCAGGAGGACGAGGCGCTTGAGCGTCATGGCGGTGCGGGATCCTCGAACGGACGCGGCCCGGGGAAAAGCCGCATCGGGTGAATTTGAGAAGCTGCCGCGCGGTTGGCAACGCCCATTCCACCATATTCCCACGCGATGTTTACGCTTTCGACCGTCAATGGGGAGTGGCGATGCCGCCTTGGTGGCATTTCTCCCACTTTTGCCTTATTGCGCGGGGTGTAATGAGCTAGCCCGGCGGGGCGTTCGGTTCAGGAGAGACGATGGAAGCGCGCGAACGTATCGGCCTGGCGGCTCTTGGCACGATCGGGCTGGTGTTGGCTGTGGGCGGTTTTGTGCTGCATAGCCCGGGCCCGCATTCCGCCGTGGCGGAAGCGGCGATGGCGGGTGCGGAGACGACAAACCCGCAGCCTGCGCCCGCGCTAAAGGCGGGCCAGGCTCCCGCACCGATCCCCGCGGCGCAACCCACCCCCTATGCCGACTGCCTGCGCAAGGGGATTGGCGTAAAGATCGGCAAGTCGGGCCTGCGCGTTTCCGGACCGCCGGCCCTGACGCTGGTGACGGGAGAGAAAGCCGACGAGGAGGTCAATTTCTCTACCAAGGCCGGATTGGAGAAAGCCTGTTCGCAGCCCGAGGTGACGGCCAAGGCGTTGGTGCTCACGCTTGAAGCGATGGACAAGCCCTTCGGCGTGGCAGCAAGCTGGCGGGCGGAGTTTTGCAAGGACGGCGGGGATACCGCCACACTCCTCCTGTGTCGCGGCGAAGAACGGCCGAGCGGGGCGCCGCGTTCGCTGGTCACCATCGGGCTCTATGAACCCGCTTCCTTTAAGGGCGACAGCATGTTCCAGACGCAGGCTCCGGACCTCGACAATTTCAAGGCCTGGAAGGACCGGTTGACCAAGGCCGGCACGCCGCCTCCCACCCAGCCGGACGGCGATTACGACATCTATCCCGGCGGAATCTGGCTCGAACGCGATGCCAAATCCGCTACGCCCTTCCTGGTTTCCTGCGACGTCGACAGCCTGCCGGTCACGGGCCAGCATTATTGCGTCGGCACGCTTGGCCTCGAAGGGGGCTTGCGGGCGCGGCTGGAGTTTCGGACGGTGACGCCGCAGATCGGCCGCGAGGCGGCGGCAGCGGCGGCCAACTTCAAAGTCCTGCTCGCAGCATGGCAGGCCGCAGCGTCGCAGGCCGCACCAGTCTCTTCCCAGCCCGGAAAATAGCGCATGTCGCAGTGCTGTCGGGGCGACGAGGCCGCAAGGGTCGTCAGACGCAGGCCGTGAGGCCGCCATCGACATAGAGGATGTGGCCATTGACGAAATTGGAGGCATTGCCGGCGAGGAAGATGGCGGCTCCGGCCAGCTCCTCGACCTTGCCCCAGCGTCCGGCAGGTGTGCGGGCCTCGACCCAGGCGGAGAAGGCGGTGTCCTGCATCAGCGCCGTGTTGAGCTCGGTTTCGATATAGCCCGGACCGATGCCGTTGACCTGGATGTTGTGCCGGGCGAGTTCGGCGCACAGGGCCTTGGTCATCATGCGCACGGCGCCCTTGGCTGTGACATAGGGCACGATATTGGCGCGGCCGAGTTCGCTCATCACCGAGCAGATGTTGATGATCTTGCCCGAACGCCGCTCGATCATGCCGCGAGCCACGGCTTGCGCCACCAGGAAGACACCCTCGACATTGGTGGATTGCACGTCGCGGAAGGTATCGAGCGAAAAATCCACGAAGGCCGCCCGGCGCTGGATGCCGGCATTGTTGACCAGGATGTCGAGGCGGCCATGGCGGGCTTCGATGGCCGAGATCGTCGTTTCCACGCCGGCGCGATCGGTGACGTCGAAGGCGGCCGTCTCCACGACGAGGCCTTCTTCGCTGAGTTGGCGGGCGGCGGCATCGAGTTTGGCCTGGTTGCGGCCGTTGAGAACGACGGTCGCACCGGCGCCGGCAAGTCCGCGGGCAATGGCCAGGCCGATTCCCTGGCTGGAGCCGGTAACGAGGCCGATCCGTCCCGTCAGGTCGAAAATATCAGTGAGCATGGCGAACCTCCCGTCACCAAGCTATCGCTTGGGCCGACAGGCAGCCAGACGTTTTCATCTGACCAATAAAAAGGGCTCCGAGGCGGACCCCGGAGCCATATCGAACCGGTCTGACCGGCGAAGGCTTACTTCTTGACGGCCGCGATCAGCTCGTCATAGGCCTTGCAGAGTTCGTCGGTCGGCTTGCCGCCAGCGGACTGGGCAGCCTGGGCCTTGGTAAGCAGCTCCTGCGCCTTCTGAGCCCAGGTCTGCGCGTTCGCCTGAGCCTTGGCCGGATCCTTCATGGCGTTGGTCATGGCTTCCGTCAGGTCTTTGCCCTTCTGGGTAATAGCCTCGACCGTGCAGCTCGAGCTGCCACCGCCACAGGAGGCGAGGGCGAGAGCGAGAGAGCTGAAAGCGGCGGCAAGCAACATTTTTCTCATAGGGCTTCCTTTCCTCACCGTGGAAGGTCGGTTTTGGGTCGCCCAAAACTTCATGGTGCCGTGGCACAGGTGAGAATGTACCGGCGGCGAACCCCTAGCCGGCCATGATCACGCACGACGTGCGTTTGTGCACATCTCGCCCGAATCGAAAGCCACCCAGTCCACTCGCCATAAGCGAAGCGATGAGGAGTTTCAACACAATGCCGCCGCATTCGACCCTGTACTGTTCGGTAATATGATGGTTATTCACAATGAATCCCAAAAAGTTGCATCAACATGACGCACATGTCTCAAGGGAGAGTGGGCCGGATATTCGTGCATCTCTCGAAGTCTGTATTGCAATGCAACAAAGCGAGACCACTGCAGGAAAGGGGGTTGCATACGACAAAAAAATAACAACATAGAGACGTATGTGGTGTCTTGTCATGCCAGAATGTCTGACCTCCTGCGAAGGGATGGAAAGCTGCCCGCAAGCTTGTCGTCTATTTGAAGAGATGCGCTTGTTCGAAAGGGGTAGAACAAAGTTGGTGTGCAAAGGCACACGAATGCTAAGGAATATTTGATATATTCGCGGTATGAATAGTGTTGCCGAGTGCAGTGTTAGGGTTTCCTCACGTTACATGGCCAGAGTCGACAAATATCCTCTCAAGTCGCCCGTCACAGCCACGGAGCTTCGCCAGGTCGGCGCATTGCCCTTGCGGATCCAGCGCAGCAAGATAGAGGTTTGCCTGGTGACCACGCGGGAGACGCGGCGCTGGACCATCCCCAAGGGATGGCCGATGAGGAACCACAAGGACTGCCGGGCGGCCGCCATAGAGGCCGAGGAAGAAGCCGGGCTGCTCGGCAAGATCGGCAAGGAACCGGTTGGCGAATATCTTTACTGGAAGCGTCGCGATCTGCATTTCGATCTCGTCCGCGTCTTCGTCTATCGTCTCGACGTCACCGGCCATCTGCCGGTCTGGCGTGAGATGAACGAACGCGAAGTGCGCTGGTTCACGCCCGGGGATGCCGCTCTCCTGGTCGAGGAGCCGGGTCTGTCCGCTTTGCTGGAGCAGGCCGCGAGCCCTGCATGACAGCTCCCGTGCGGCTGTCATCCCACTGTCACATGGTTGATCTAGCCCCGTCATTCCAGGCGGCTATCCCAGGGGCGGGGCGTTGCCTGAACTTGAAGCTATGCGGCATTCGGGCCTCGGGTGGGGGAGGCCTGGGCCGCTTGGCGGAGGCGCCATGGACAGTATTCAGCAGCACCAACTGCCGGGCGTCAATTTCGTGCCGGCGGCGATCGCCGGCCTGATTTGGGCCTATCGCTTTCGTGAGGGCTACGAGCCCGAAGCGATCGATCCGCGTGACGTCCCTGCAGCGCTGGCGGCGGAGGATGGTTGGCTCTGGCTGCATTTCAGCCTGACCGATCGGCTCGCCCGGGATTGGCTGTCTTCCTTCGAAGACCTTCCCGAAGAGGTGCGGGCCCTGTTCCTGGCCAAGGACGAACCGCTTGGCCTGCACACGATCGACCATGTCATCTTCGGCGTCATCACCGATTTCCACAGCGAGCTTGGCGGGGAGAGCGACCATCTTGGCCGTCTGCGCTTCGCGCTCAACGAGAGGCTGGTGATTTCGGGGCGCCGGCACCCGCTGCGCTCGGTGGAGGAGATCCATCGCGCCGTGCAGAAGGGCCTCAACCTGCCTGCCGCCGGACGCCTGATCGAGACGATCATCGACCGTTTCTGCGATTCCGTCGCCCGCCGCGTGGCCGGCATGACCGACGAGCTCGATACCGCCGAAGACCGCGTCGTGGAGGACATGGCCGCCACCGAGCGGGTCAGGCTGATCGAGGTCCGCCGCATGACGGTCCGGGTCCACCGCCAGCTTTCCTCACTTGGCCATGTGTTGCGCGACTGGGAGGAACGTTCGGACGAGGCTGACAAGCCGGCCCTGCCTATAGCAGCCGAGCGCCTGGCCGACCGGCTGGAATCGCTCGACCACGACATCCTTACTTTGCAGGAGCGGGCCAAGCTCCTGCAGGATGAGGTGGGCGCCCGGCTGGCCGAAGAGACCAACCGCTCGCTGCGTGCCCTCTCGATCCTGACGGCGCTGCTGCTGCCTGGCAGCCTGGTTGCCGGCATCTTCGGCATGAACACCAAGGATCTGCCTTTTCTCGAGACGGAAGGGGGCTTCTGGTTCGCGATTCTCATCGGCGCGGCGGCGACGGCGTTGTTCTACTGGATCTTGCGGCGCGTCGGGGCGGGGCTGCGCATCTGAGTGCCTTTGCTGCCCTTGCGAAACGAGGCGCAACTTCCCACAATAGGGCAACCTTTTTCGAGAACGAGTTCCCCTTGTCCAGAGTTGCGGCGATGCCCTGGCGCCTGAGCGCCAATTTCCTCCCAATCCTCGCCGTCTTCCTGGTGACGGCCATCAGCCTGGCGACCGGCTGGTTCGATTCAGGCATTGCCGTGTTCGCCTTCGTGGTGTCGGGCTGGCTGATCTCGTTATGCCTGCACGAAGGGGCCCATGCACTCGCCGCCTATTGGGGCGGGGACCGTTCGGTGGTGGAAAAGGGCTATCTGAGCCTCAATCCGCTCGCCTATGCCGACCCGTTGACCAGCTTCGGCTTTCCGCTGCTCTTCCTCATCCTGGGCGGCATCGGCCTGCCGGGCGGGGCCGTCTACATCAACCGGGCCGTGCTCAAGAACCGACACTGGGATGCCTTCGTGGCCCTGGCCGGGCCGATGGCCAATCTCGTCTGCCTGATCGCTTTGGGGCTGCCCTTCCTCATCGGCCTGCCGGAGACGATGGGCTCGCCACAGCTTTGGGCGGGCGTGGCATTCCTCGCTGCCCTGCAGGCCTCGGCCGTGGTGCTCAACCTCCTGCCGGTTCCCGGCTTCGACGGCTTTGCGATCATCCGGCCCTATCTGCCCTATGAGATGCAGGCTCAGGCCAATGCCATCGCACCCCTGGCGATGATGGGCTTCCTGTTCCTGTTGTTCACCACCCAGGTCAGCGGGGCCATCTGGAACGCGGTCTACAGGCTCGCTGCCTTGTTCGACATTTATCCGAATTATGTGGCGCTGGGTTATTACCTGTTCCGCTTCTGGCGATAGTCCATTCGCGGGCAGGGCAGACCGGCAAAATAGGGCAGCGCTTGGAGTTGCGCCCTTGCCCCGTTGCGCCTGCTCGGCTACACACCGCCCCAAATCCCCTTTCCACGAAAGCTTGAGCAGGCAGCAATGGCCGCGTATCAATTCGTCTACCACATGCAGGGTCTGAACAAGACCTATCCGGGTGGCAAGAAGGTCCTCGACAACATCCATCTGTCCTTCTACCCGGACGCCAAGATCGGCGTGCTCGGCGTGAACGGCTCGGGTAAGTCGACCTTGCTGCGCATCATGGCCGGCATCGACAAGGACTTCACCGGCGACGGTTGGGTGGCCGAAGGCGCGCGCGTGGGCTATCTGCCGCAGGAGCCGCAGCTTGATCCCAGCAAGACCGTTCGCGAGAACGTCATGGACGGCGTCGCGGCCAAGAAGGCCGTGCTCGACCGCTACAACGAACTCGCCATGAATTACTCGGACGAGACGGCGGATGAGATGAGCCGCCTGCAGGACGAGATCGACGCCAAGAACCTGTGGGATCTCGACAGCCAGGTCGACCAGGCCATGGATGCGCTGATCTGCCCACCCGACGATGCCGCGGTCGACAATCTCTCCGGCGGTGAACGCCGCCGCGTGGCGCTCTGCCGCCTGTTGCTCGAACAGCCCGAGCTGCTGCTGCTGGACGAGCCGACCAACCATCTCGACGCGGAGACGGTGGCGTGGCTGGAAGGCCATCTGCGCACCTATCCGGGCGCGATCCTGATCGTCACCCATGACCGCTACTTCCTCGACAATGTCACCGGCTGGATCCTCGAGCTCGATCGCGGCCGCGGCATTCCCTATGAGGGCAATTACTCGACCTGGCTGGTGCAGAAACAGAAGCGCCTCGCCCAGGAATCGAGCGAGGAGGAGAGCCGCCAGAAACAGCTCGCCGCCGAGCAGGAGTGGATCGCCGCCAGCCCGAAGGCACGCCAGGCCAAGTCCAAGGCCCGTATCAACGCCTATGAGGATCTGCTCGCCAAGGCTAACGAGAAGGGCCCGACCACGGCCCAGATCATGATCCAGACCGGGCCGCGCCTGGGTGGCAAGGTCATCGAGGTCGAGGGCATCTCCAAGGCCTTCGGCGATCGCCTCCTGATCGACGATCTCTCCTTCTCCCTGCCGCCGGGTGGCATCGTCGGCGTGATCGGCCCGAACGGCGCCGGCAAGACCACCTTGTTCCGCATGCTGCTCGGCCTGGAAAAGCCCGATGCGGGCACCATCACCTTCGGCGACACCGTGCAGCCGGGCTATGTCGACCAGTCGCGCGATGCGCTCGACCCGAACAAGACGGTCTGGCAGGAAATCTCTGGCGGCAACGAGATCCTCTATCTCGGCAAGCGCGAGGTGAATTCGCGCGGCTACACCTCCGCCTTCAACTTCAAGGGCGGCGACCAGCAAAAGAAGGTCGGCGTGCTCTCGGGCGGCGAACGCAACCGCGTGCAGCTCGCCAAGATGCTGAAGGAAGGCTCCAACGTGCTCTTCCTCGACGAACCGACCAACGACCTCGACGTGGAAACGCTGCGGGCCCTGGAAGAGGCGCTGGAGAACTATGCCGGCTGCGCCGTGATCATCTCGCATGATCGCTTCTTCCTCGACCGCCTCGCCACCCACATCCTCGCCTTCGAGGGCGACAGCCATGTCGAATGGTTCGAAGGCAACTTCGAGGCTTACGAGGAAGACAAGAAGCGCCGCCTCGGCATCGATTCCACCATTCCCAAGCGCATTCAGTACAAGAAGTTCTCGAGGTAAGGGCTAAAAACGCGCAGGCCGATCTCTCGATCTGCCTCTGCGCATGATGCTGCGAGTCATTTGGGGGCGGGTCTTCTGACCCGCCTCTTGCCGTTTTGGGAGGCACGCAATCTAGCGCTGACCGAGATCTCTTGGCTGAATCCTGGCCGTCGATCGCGAAAGCAGCATCTGGACTGCCGGCACGACGTCAGGCAATGACGGAAGGTTGTATTTTCGCGGTCTGCCGATCAAGCTCGGCAGGAGGCCATCCTTGACCCCGAGGCGAGCATGGAGACGCCGATGGCATTGTCCCGTTCACCGGCAATCGTCGCGCGAGCCGTCGGGCTGTTGCTCTTCCTGGCCATAGGAAGCCAGAGCCTTGTGGCGATACTGCGCGGTTTTCCGGTAGGGCAGGGTGGTCTGTTCCTCTGTTTCTACATTCATGTCTGGGTGTCGATCTATGACGGCATCTTCGACAGGAAGCGTCGCATCGTCTGGTTCCTCATGAGCTTCGCCTGGATCGGCGCTCTGGCCGCCGATATCCTCGCCTACGTCCTGCCCTGGGGCCAAATGGCGGGGTGGAGCGCGACGGTTCTTGCCAATCTGGTATCGCAATTGCCGGTGAGCCCGGAATGGCGGGCGGCGCTGCTCGATACGCTTGTCGCTTTCTTCGCCTCCGATATTGGATTGGGGCTTCGTGTGTCGATCATCTTGCTTCCGGTCTTGCTGCTGATGCTTGACGGTGCGCTGATGCATAATCGCGACGAAATGGGGCAATGGCGCCGGCGCAAGGAGGGGCGTGCGGGCTGCCTCGCAATCGCGACACTTGCCTTGGCGTTGGGAGCCGCCTCTGCGCTTGTGATTGAAATGGTGACGGCGCCTGCGAGGAATGCAACCTCGCCGGACGCTTACGCTATCCTGCCACCTTGGAGTTTCCTGCCCTTTTACGCCATCCTGCGCAGCCCGCCCGATAAGCTTGCCGGATTGCTCGCCATGGTGGTGGCGATGGCCGTGATATTGCCCGTGCCCTGGCTCGTCTCGGCCGGCAATCGCCTGCGCCCCTTGCGGCACTGGTTCCAACTGGCCTGCGCATTGCTGATCACCTGCTGGCTTGGCCTTGGTTGGCTCGGTGGCCAGCCGCCTGAAGAGCCCATCATCTGGATGAGCTGGGGACTGGCCGCTTGTTATTTTGCCTTCTTCCTCGTCGTCTTGCCTTTCTTCGCGATTTGGGCGCGCCGGCAGACGAAAACCCAGGCACATGCGACCGCAGCCGCTTTCGACTAAGCGGATTGAGATTGCATGCCATCGCTATCGAATCGTCTGGCGTCGACCTACTTTCGGAGCTCCCACCGTGGAATGACAGTCGTGGGAAATGCAGCGTTGCCATCCAGACGTCGATCCGATCTGAACCGGTTCGGATTCTATCTGGGCATGCTTGTGATGCTGATCGGGCTGGGCAGTTGCGGCAATCAAGTCATTACCGACAAGCCTCTCTATGCGAAGGCCGGCGATGCCAATTCCGTGCGGCTGCGCGATGGTATCTGGATTGGCGGCGACAATTGCAGACAGCTGCATAACGGAACTCTTTCGGGCCATGACTGCCAAGGGATCTTCCGCATCGCCGGAAGGCGCCTGGATTTCATCGTCGAAGAACCCGGAAGCAGGCACCCCAATCCCTCTTTTCGGTATCAGATTGCCGATGGTGGTATTTTGGTCGCTCAAGCAAGATTACTGGTGGAGCCTGGAGAGGCTGCGGGTTCTCGCGAAATGGCCGATCTGAGGCGCAACCCCAAATATCTCTATGTTGGTCTGCGTCCACTTTCCAAGGACGAGCGCGGTCAAATCACGGCGGTGAAGGCCTGGATCCTTCAATGCGGCGTTCCCGGACCTATCGAACGCCGCTACTCAGACTCTGTCATCCGCAGGCCTGTCGCCGGGACATTATTGCCTGGGGTGACGATGGTCGGCGACAACTGCACCGTCGACGGGGCAACGACGCTGTTTGCATTGGCCCGCGCTGGCGAGAATTGGGAAGGGGCCATGATGGTAAAATGGCATTTCCCCCACCTGGAGCAATTCGTGAAAGCGCAGCAAGGCCGAGGTCAACCATAGACCTGCTCACGCAGTGTCTCCGTGCCGATCTGAAGACCGGCACGTCGGGTCACGCCGCCTTCCTCACTTCCCAGCGCTCCTTCTGCGCATCCTGGCCGATCAAGGCCAGGCCATAGGCGATCGACTCGAACTGGTCCGTTGAGACCAGGCGCTCCTCGCCGAAGCGCTCGGCGAAGAGCTTGCGGATGGCGGGCACGAAGGAAGTGCCGCCGGTGAGGAAGACGCGCTCGATCTCCTCCGCCCTGGTGTTGGCGCGCTTCAGGCCTTCGTCGAGGCTCGCCTCGATGCGGGCGACATCTCCCGCGATCCAGCGCTCGAAATCGCGGCGCTTGAGCGCGGCCGAGATCTCGATGTCGCCACCGGCGAAGCGGAACTCGGTCTCGTCCTGGCTGGAAAGGGCGATCTTGGCCCTGGACACCGCGCTGTAGAGCGAAAAGCCCATATCGAACTCGACGATCTCGATGAATTTCTCGAGCTTTTCCGGTTCCACCGCGACCTTGGCCAGGTCCTGCAAGCCCTTGAGATCGCCATTGGTCTTCATCATGGCGAGCTGATGCCAGCGGGCGAGGTTGGCATAATAGTGATTGGGGATCGCCAATTCCTTGTCGAAGGAACGGAAAAGTCCGCCCTTGCCCAGGCGCGGCGAGACGATGCGGTCGACGATCGAATAGTCGAAGGCGTCGCCGGCAATGCCGATGCCGGAATGGGCGAGGGGGTCGGCCTTCAACTGGCCGGCAACCTGCTCGAAACGCATGATCGAAAAGTCGCTGGTGCCGCCGCCGAAATCGGCGACCAGCACGGTCGCATCGCGCTTGAGCTGGCGGGCATAGAAGAAGGCTGCGCCCACCGGCTCATAGACATAAGTGGGGTTGACGACGCCGAGCCGCTCGAAAGCGGTCTGGTAGCGCTGCATGGCCAGATCGTCATCGGGCTGGCGGCCGGCGAAGGTCACCGGACGGCCGATGACGAGATTGGCGGCCGACAAGTCGAGCCGCCCGTCGGCATGCTTGACCAGCGTGTTGAGGAAGGTCGCCAGCAGGTCCTCGAAACGGAAGCGCTCACGGAAGATGCGGGTCTCCTGGAAGGTGGCGCTGGCGGCAAAGCTCTTGAAGGACTGGATGAAGCGGAAGGCGGTCGTCGCTTCCACGAATTGCTCGATGGCCCAGGGGCCGCCCTCGACGCGGATCGTGGACTTGCCGGGGCGGCGCTCGTCCCAAAAGCACAGGGCCGTGACGAAATGGTTCAGGCCCTGGCCGCCATGCTCGAAGTTCAGCGCTTCGGTGCGGCCGTCGGCATGGGCAAAGGCGACCACCGTATTGCTGGTGCCGAAGTCGATGCCGACGGAGACAGGGGCGCTCTGTCCTGTGGCAGGGGATTGGGGCGGCATGAGGCCTCCTAGAGCGTTTTCCAGAAAAGTCGATAAACTTTTCGATTAAGAAAACGCGTAAAAACAAAAAGTTAGAGAGCAAAGTGCGATTTCCCTGAAATCGCACTTTGCTCGAAGGCATTTGTGCGATCCGTCGGAACCGACAAGAATCGCAAGGACGCGTCGACGCTGAGGGCAGAGCAGGAAAAGCGTCCAGGATCGAACGCATTTTGCTCCGGCGATGGGGAAGAGGGCCGCGGGAAATAGCCCATGAGGCGCGCCAAAGCTAGAGCAAAGTGCGCTCAAGTGTGAACGTCCCTTTGCTCTAGCTCCTTGTTCCCAAGCCAATCCGAAAGATTGGCTCAAGCGTCTTTGCGATTCGAGGTGACTCCGTTGAAACGCAAACGCTATCGTGCCGATCTAAAATTTCCTGACTTTGATTTGTCAGACTTGTCAGCAGGCTCCCGCCCGCTACCATGCCGCCAAACATGCGGGAGGACGCGATGGAATTTGCCGGCGAGCGTATCGTGGTAACGGGAGCAACCAAGGGCATCGGGCGGGCCACCGCCAAGCTGCTGGCGGCGCGGGGCGCTGAGATCATTGCCATCGGGCGCAACCAGGCCGAGCTCGAAAGCCTGTCCGCCGAGACGGGCGCGGAGATCCATGCCGTGGATCTTGCCGATCCCGAGGCCGTCCGCGCCGTGGCCCGTTCGATCCAGCCCGTCGACCGGCTGGTCAACAATGCCGGCACCACCACGCTCGAACCCTTCCTGGAAACCAGCGTCGAGGCCTTCCAGGAATTGATGTCGGTGAACGTGGTCGCGGCCATGATCTTCGGCCAGGAATGCGCGCGCAGCATGATCGCCCGTGGCAAGAAGGGGGCGATCGTCAACGTATCCAGCATTTCCTCCTCGATCGGCTTTACCGATCACGCGGCCTATTGTGCCAGCAAGGGCGCGCTCGACTCGCTGACGACGGTGATGGCGAACGAGCTCGGGCGCCAGGGCATCCGCGTCAATGCGATCTGCCCGACGGTGATCCTCACGCCCATGGCCGTGAAGGCCTGGAGCGATCCGGCCAAGGCCGCCCCCATGCTGCAGCGCATTCCACTGGGACGCTTCTTCGAACCGGAGGAAGTGGCCGAGACCATCGCCTTTCTCCTCAGCGACAAAGCCTCGATGGTGAACGGCGTCGCCATGCCGGTGGATGGCGGTTTCCTGATCACCTGACGCGGCCGGCCCCGTTCCGGCTGCCGGTGCTACGGCAGCGTGCCGAAAAAGGTGCCTGCTTTCAGTATTCACGGTGCGACAATGAGACCTGCAGCACCGTATCCAATTCCGCTATCGGATATGGCGCGCTAGATGCTTCGCCGGGGCGAATATTCAAGGATATTTTTCATGGCCGATTGGAATCCCTCGCTTTATCTGCGCTTCGAGGATGAGCGCACGCGACCGGCGCGCGATCTGCTCGATCGGGTCCCGCTGGCCTCGCCCGCCCTTGCCGTCGACCTTGGCTGCGGCCCGGGCAACTCCACTGAACTCCTGGCCAGACGCTGGCCCGCGGCCGAGGTGATCGGCATCGATACCTCCGAAACCATGCTGTCGGAGGCCCGCAAGCGCCTCCCATCGGCGCGCTTCGAGCAAGGGGATGTGACCGGCTGGCAGGCGGAAAAGCCGCCGGAACTGATCTTCGCCAACGCGGTGATGCAGTGGGTTCCCGGACATGCGGCGCTGTTGCCGCGGCTGCTCGCCCAGACCGCGCCGGGCGGCGTGCTGGCCGTGCAGATGCCCGACAATCTGGCAGAGCCGTCCCATCGCCTGATGCGCGAGACGGCTGCAGACGGCCCCTGGGCGGCCAGGCTCGGCGATGCCTCGCGCATCCGCGAGCGCATCCTGCCGGCTGAGGACTACTACAACCTGTTCGCCGGACAAGCGTCCTCGATCGATATCTGGCGCACCACCTATTATCACGTGCTGGACGATGCGCCGGCCATCGTGTCCTGGCTGCGGGCGACCGGTCTGCGCGCCTTTCTCGATCCGCTCGATGCCGGCCAGCAGCCGGCCTTTCTGGAAAACTATACGGCGCGCATCGCGAAGGCTTATCCGCCGCGGGCTGACGGCAAGGTGGTGCTGGCCTTTCCGCGGCTGTTCATCGTGGTGCAGCGCTAGATCCTGGGATCTTGGGCGTCCAATGAGCCGGGCAGGGCGCTCGAACCGCGGTGTGCCGATCTCCAGATCGGCATCTTGGGAAGAGGATGCCTTGCCTGGCAAGGATGCCGATCTGGAGATCGGCACACCAATCCCGCACTCATTCCAGCAATGTTGATGCCTGCAATCCAGCAAGGAAATGATCAGTATGAAGAATGTTCTTTGTTTCGGCGATTCCAACACGTTCGGCACGCCGCCTCTGGCCAGCCTTGAAGAGGCCCGGCGCTATGACGGCAAGACGCGTTGGCCCGGGGTCATGCGCAAGATTCTCGGCCATGCCTGGCATGTGATCGAGGAGGGGCTGCCGGGCCGTACAACCATTCGCGACGATCTCATTGAGGGCATCCACAAGAACGGCCGGCGCTATCTCGCTGCCTGTCTCGAAAGCCACCGTCCGCTCGACGTCATCGTGCTGATGCTGGGTACCAATGACCTCAAGGCCCGCTTCGGTGCACCGCCGGAGGACATTGCCGCCGGGGTCGACATCCTCGCCGGCATCATCGCCGCGACGCCTAATCTCGACCAGCCGCCGGCCAAGCTCCTGATCGCCTGTCCGCCACCGATCCGCGTGGTCGGCTGCCTGGGGCCGTTGTTCGCAGGCGGGGTGGAGAAATCGCAGGCCCTGCCGCCCCTCTACGAAGCGGTCGCGCGAAAGCACGGTGCCGAATTTCTCGACACCGGCAAGCTGATCGAGGTGAGCCCGGTCGACGGCATCCATTACGAGGCCGAGGCGCATCTCGCGCTGGGACAGGTATTCGCCGAACGGGTTCAGGCCTTGGGAGGTTGAGGGCCGGACGGCAAATTCGCACGTGACAAAACCACTCGCCGTCGCTATATGGCTGCCATGACCTTTGCATCCGCCCCCTACTTTTACTGGTATTTTGGCTTTCGCAGGCCGCTGGCGGAGGTAGGGGTGCGCTCGATCTGAACGTAGCAACAGATCAAACCCAGACAAACCGCCAGCCCGACTGGCGGTTTTTTTATGCCGCCGGCCGGGACCTACCAGAACCCTTAGCGAACCGAGACTGGAACCCAGGCCATGTTGAGCACCACCGACGATCTTCGTATCCGTGAAATCAAGGCGTTGACCACGCCGGCTGACGTGATGGGCGAGCATCCCCGCACGCTGGAAGCAACCCGCACCGTCACGCAGTCGCGGCAGGCCGTGCACGACATCCTGCGCGGCAGCGACGATCGTCTCGCCGTGGTGGTCGGTCCCTGCTCGATCCACGACCCGGTGGCGGCCCTCGACTATGCCGACCGCCTGATGAAGCTGCGCCAGCGCCTGGGTTCCTCGCTGGAAATCATCATGCGGGTGTATTTCGAGAAGCCGCGCACCACGGTGGGGTGGAAAGGCCTGATCAACGATCCTGATCTCGACGGTTCGTTCCAGATCGACAAGGGGCTGCGCATCGCCCGCAAGGTCCTGCTCGACATCAACAATCTCGGTTTGCCGGCGGCCTGCGAATTCCTCGACATGACCACGCCGCAATATATCGCCGACCTCGTGGCCTGGGGCGCGATCGGCGCGCGGACCACCGAAAGCCAGATTCATCGCGAGCTGGCGTCGGGCCTGAGCTGCCCCGTCGGTTTCAAGAACGGCACGGACGGCAATGTGCGCATCGCGGTCGATGCCGTGAAATCGGCGTCGCAGCCCCATCACTTCATGGCCGTGACCAAGGATGGCCGTTCGGCCATCGCCTCCACGTCAGGCAATGAGGACTGCCACATCATCCTGCGTGGCGGCAAGAGCACCAATTACGATGCGGCGAGCGTCGAGGCGGCCTGCACTGACGTCGCCAAATCCGGGCTGTCTCCGGTGGTGATGATCGATGCCAGCCATGCCAACAGCGCCAAGAAGCCGGAGAACCAGCCGCTGGTGCTGGCCGATATCGGCACGCAGCTTGCGGCAGGCGATAACCGCATCATCGGTGTGATGATCGAGAGCAATCTCGTCGCCGGCCGGCAGGACCAGGTGCCCGGCCAGCCGTTGACCTATGGCCAGAGCATCACCGATGGCTGCATCGATTGGGACACCACCGTTGTCGCCCTCGAGCGCCTGGCCCTGGCGGTCGAACAGCGCCGCATCGCCAATCGCGAAGCAGTAAAGGTCGGGGCCTAATGTGGGGGCGGGTCTTAGGACCCGCCTGGAAGCGTTGAGTTTACCGGAAAGGGGGAGGCGGGGCTGAAGACCCGCCGCCCACCGTTGCCGATTTGACGCGGCCCGCCCCGAACCGGCATGGTCGCTTCAGAACGGAGACGAGGACGTGAGCGAAACACAGATCATCAAGAAGGTCGCCTTCGCCGTCTGGTGGCGGATCGGCATTCCCGTAGCCCTGTTCGTCTTCGCTATTGGCTGGGCGCTGAACTTCCTGTTCTACGTCGCGCCGATGCTGCAGGTCACCGGCTCGATTTCCCATTATGGCGCGATGCTGATCGCCGGGCTCCTGGGTGGCGACATCTCGGCCTTTCTGGGGGACGGCGGCCTCATCGGCAATGTGGTGATCGGATTCTTCCGCGCCATTCTCGACAACCTGCCGATGCTGATCGTCCTGGTGCTGCTGACGCGCTGGCAGATCCGGCGCCACTTGCCCCGTATCCTGCGTGACAATGGCCTGATAGGGAGCGGCGAGGAGGGGTAAGGCAAACTATCGCGCGGCATCTTTGCGTTGTTACCGATTCGGTGGCAGATCGGTGCCTCGCGCTGCCAGACGAGGTGAGACCATGCCGGATCCTTCGAGCAATCCCTCTCCCGACATTGCCGTCAGGCCCGTGCTCAAGCGTGCGGGGCACGTGGCCATGGTCGCTGCAGCCGGGGGAGATGCCATCGGGGCAGAATGGCTGGCCGAGCTCGTGCTCACGCATGAGGGTATCCCGGGCGACCGGCATGCCGGCTTCCTGCGTCCTGCCGATGTCAGGGTGCCCTGGTTCGAGCGCAGTGCGCCGATCCAGAACGAGCGCCAGGTCTCCATCGTGTCGATGGAAGAGCTTGCGGTGATCGCTCGCAATCTCGGCGTCGAGCGCGTGGAGCCGGAATGGCTCGGCGCCAATATCGCCGTGGAAGGCGTACCCGATTTCTCCTTTCTCCCGCGCGGGTCCAGGCTGTTCTTTCCTTCGGGGGCCGTGCTGGCGGTGATGGGCCAGAACGATCCCTGCCGCATCGCCGGGGCGGAAGTCGAACGGCATCTGAGCGGACAGGACGGGCTTGCGCTGCGCTTTGCCGCCGCGGCCAAGCGCCTGCGCGGCGTGGTCGCCACTGTCGACCGTCCCGGTTCGATACGGGGCGGCGAAGCGTTCAAGCTGCGGGTTCCCGAGCAATGGATCTGGCAGGGCTGAGGCAAACGCAGTTGAGGCCGTTTCGCCCTTTCAACTGGCGGGCGCATAGCGCAGCAGCGTCACGCCCTGGGGCAGGCTTTCACTGCCGAGTGGTTTTAGTCCAAGTGACAGGCCTTGCTGGAAATAGGGCTTGCCGCCGCCCAGTACGATGGGATGCAGGTAGAGCCGATATTCGTCGATGAGACCCGACCGCGCCAGTTCGGCGGCAAGGGTGGGACCGGCAACGCCGATCTCGCCGTCGCTGTCCGACTTGAGCGAGCGCACCACCGTGATGGCGTCCGAGCTCACCAGCCTCGCATTCGGCCCAACCTCCCGCAATGTCGTCGAGAAAACGAGCTTGGGCGTCTCCCGCCAGGCATGGGCAAAATCGATCTCGACTTCGTCAGTGTCCTGCTCCCGCTCGGGACTGTCCCAATAGCGCATCACCTCATACATGCGCCGCCCATAGAGTGCGACCGACGTCTGTCGCATGAGCTGGTTGAAATGCCGATGCAGCTCGGCCTGTGGGATCGGCAGGCCAAATTCCTGCCCCGGTCCGGCAACATAGCCATCCAGGGACATCAGCATGGCATAGACGATGCTGGCCATCGGCGCCTCCCTTGCTTTCCCTCACTATGTCTAAACTAATTGCATAATGCAATCGGTATGGAGGGGGGATGGTGATTTCGTCAGCTTATCCGCTCAAAAGTCGCCTGCTCACATTATCGCGTCGCTTGCAAAACAAATTCCTTGCGCATTTTAAGAAATGACATAAACATATCTTTATGTGAGAGACGATGGCGTGGGCATGGCAAATCTGGCTCCTTTCGAAACGGTATTGGGCACGCTGAAAGCGGCGGGCGAGCCGACGCGCCTGCGTCTGCTGGCCATCCTGGCGGAAGGCGAACTGAACGTGACCGATCTCACCGAGATCCTGGGCCAGTCGCAGCCGCGCATCTCGCGCCATCTCAAGCTTCTGGTCGAGGCGGGGCTGGTCGAGCGCATCCGCGAGGGAGCCTGGGCCTTCTTCCGCTTGGCTGAAAGCACCATGAAATCCGAGATCTTTGCCCAGATCCTCGCCGGGCTCGACCGCAGCGACCGCATCCTTGCCCGTGATCGTTCGCGACTCGTCGAAGTCAGGCGTACCCGCGCGGCGGTGGCTGCCGATTACTTCCGGGCCCATGCCGGCGATTGGGATCGTATCCGTGCCCTGCATGCGCCGGACGAGGCGGTGGAGGCGGCGCTGCGCGAAGTCGTGGGCAGCCAGCCCATCCAGGCCTTCCTCGATATCGGAACCGGCACCGGCCGCATGCTCGAACTCTTCGCCCCCTTGGCGACGCGGGCCGTCGGCATCGATGCCAGCGCCGAAATGCTGGTGATCGCCCGGGCCAATCTGGAGCGCAACCGTATCCGTAACGCCGTGGTGCGACAGGGCGATCTCTTCGCGCTGTCAGTGGAACCGGGCGCCTATGACCTCATCATCGTGCACCAGGTCCTGCATTATCTCGACGATGGCGCCAAGGCCCTGCGCGAAATCGCCCGTGCGCTGCGCCCGGGCGGTCGCCTGGTCATCGTCGATTTCGCCCCGCACGAACTCGAGTTCCTGCGTGAGGATTTCGCCCATCGCCGTCTCGGCTTTGCCCGCGACACCATCGAGCACTGGCTGGAGGCAGCGCATCTGCGGCCTGACGGCTGGCGCCTGGTGGATGCCGGGGAAGGGCCTTCGAGTCTCACCGTATCGATTTGGACCGGGCGTGATCCGCGCCGGGTCTCCGACACTATCACTCTTGGTCAGGAGGTCGCGTGATGGCTGGTCACGCCTTGCCCTCACACGGCGGCATTCGGGTTTCCTTCGAGTTCTTCCCGCCGAAGAACGCTGAGATGGAGGCGTCTCTGTGGGAGGCGATCGAGCGCCTGGCGCCGCTCGATCCCCTATTCGCATCGGTCACCTATGGTGCCGGCGGCACTACCCGCGAGCGGACGCATGGCACGGTGGCGCGCATGGTGCAGGAAACCGATATCCGCCCGGCGGCGCATCTGACCTGCGTCGGTGCCACGCGCGAGGCCATCGACGAGGTGATCCGCGGCTATGCCGAAGCGGGCGTGCGCCACATCGTGGCGCTGCGCGGCGATCCGCCAGCGGGCGTGGGTGCCCGCTACGAGCCCCATCCGGGCGGCTATGCCAGTTCGGCCGATCTGGTGGCAGGCATCAAGGCACTGGGCGATTTCGAGGTCTCTGTCTCGGCCTATCCCGAGAAGCACCCCGAAAGCCCGTCGCTCGCCTTCGACATCGATATCCTGAAAGCCAAGGTCGGTGCCGGCGCCACGCGCGCCATCACCCAGTTCTTCTTCGACAACGAGCACTATCTGCGCTTCGTCGACCGTGTCAGGGAGGCGGGTATCGATATTCCGATCGTGCCGGGCATCGTGCCGGTGCAGAATTTCAACCAGGTCCGCAATTTTGCCGAGCGCTGTGGGACCGAGGTGCCGCAACGCCTCGCCGACCGGTTCGAAGGCCTGGACAATGATGTTGCCACCCGTAAACTCGTGGCCGCCGCGGTCGCTGCCGAGCAGGTCTTCGATCTGGTCGACCGTGGCGTCAGCGATTTCCACTTCTATACCATGAACAAGGCCGACCTGGTCTATGCCATCTGCCATCTGCTGGGGCTGAGGCCGAAGGTGGAGAAGGCGGCGGCCTAGCTGGAGCGCGAACTTCCAGTCCGCTCCGGCAAACGAGGTGCCTGCACAATAAAATGCGGGTATCACAACATGTCTGCATGGGGTTGTGGTGTTAGCGCTCCAGGAAGGTTCGGTGCTTCATTCCATGCCACGCCAGCGCGTGACGGTGGCATCGACTGCCTCGCGGACAGGCAGGAGATGGGACCGGGCCGATCCCACGATGCCGCCATGAGCGATGCCGGTCTCGACGAGATGCCGTCCCGCATCCTCCAGAAGATCGACACGCAGGATCGGTGTCTCGTAGCGCACCCAGCGGCGTTCGCCATCGACCATCAAGGGAGCGCCCTCCTGTATCCGGACCTGATGCGGCCAGGTTCGGCGTTCGGCCAGATGCAGGATGGTGCAGCTTTCGAAGCTGACGCCGAGCAGGAGCACTCGGGCCTGGCGATCATACAATCTGGCCAGTGGCGAGTTCTCGCCGAAGGGATCTTCGAGGGGCTGGTCGCGGAGGATCGTGCCGGCCTGCGTTCCCCAGGCCGCCAGCGAACTGGCGGGATGGCCGCTGCGCGACACCCCGGGCCAGGTCCGGAACAGTTCGGCGATCCTGCCCATGCCCCGCGTCGGCGTCGACTTTGGGTCGAAGGCCGGCATCGATCGGCGCACCGGTTCATGCCAGGCTTGCGGAATGGGTGGCGCGCGCCAGTGGACGGGATCGGTCAGGTCCGGTGACATCGCCGGCATGACGAGCGTGCCTGCGGGCGTGATGACGTCGCAAAGCGCCTGGATTACCGCTGTCTCGGCGCCATTGACCCAGCCGAGCGCCTTGAGGGAACTATGCACCAGCAAGGTTTCGCCGGGCATAACTCCGAGCATCCGCAGGTCGGCGGCAAGGCTTTCCCGCGTTCTCGGCGTCGCGCTTTGCTGAATGATACTGGCCTCGGTCATGACGTCCTCTGGGGCAGGGCGAAGGCCTCAACCCCGCAGCCGTGCCATCAAATGGGCATCCGCGAACGCGCCGGCCCGGAATGCATAATTGCGCAGGATTCCCTCCTGCTCGAAGCCGAACCGCTCGTAAAGGCGTATGGCCTGTAGATTGTCGGCAAAGACCGTCAGTTCGAGGCGTTCGATCCTCAGCCATTGATCGGCCGCATCGGTGATTTCCCGCAGCAGCGCCGTGCCGATACCCTTGCCGCGATGGTCGTCATGGACGCCCATTCCAACACCGGCGGCATGGGCTCGCCGGCCACTGTAGCGGTCCAGGCCGGCATTTCCCACGATGATGCCATCGAGCACGGCGACGAGGTTGAAGGCCTCCGAGCCGAGGCTTTCCAGCCATCGCCGGGCCAATTCCGGCTTCTGATAGGGCAGGCGGAGCGTACCGGCCCGATAGCCGGGAAGATTGGCGAGCGCGGTGATCGCGTCGACATCCTCCAGGCGCGTGGCACGTATCGACAGTCCCGGCAGCAGCGGCCGTGACTCGCGAGGAGGGGATAGGTTCGGGGGCATAATGGCTCTCCTTTTTGCGGGAGAGCCGGGCTGCCATGGACCCTGCTCGCCTCGCAGGGTTCATGGGTCGATCGTATCGCGCTTACGGCAATACCCTTCCCGCGCCCCTAGGCAGGTGCGTGGCGGGATGCATGCAGGTCGAGCGCTTCGCGGTCATGCGCCGAGGTTAGGCCATCGGTTCGAGCTCGGCAAGATGAGGAAGAAGTATTCCGGGACCATGATCTTGCGCGAGGAGTGGCTGAATGCGCGATACCCTGACGCATTTTCCGGGTGCGCGGACGTCTCGTCCGCGCACCCGGGGAACGGCACGCTCAATTCAGTATGACCGTGGGATTGCTCCTGTCGGCATAGGCGATCGAGACCTTTGCGCTGCAATCGGCCGTGAGCCAGCCGGCGAGATGGTTGGCGGCTTCCTCCAATTCGCCCCAGCCATTGGCCTGAACCGTCACCAGCGCCCGCCGGGTTTGCGGCGTGATGGCTGAGCGCATGTCCTGGCGCCAGTTCCAGCGGCGGCACAGCACATGCCTGGTATCGGCGAGCACCACCTCGCCCTCCTTGGGTGGATCGTTGGGATCCTCGCCGGCTTCGGCCCCCATGTCGAGAAAACTGTCGCCGGGGCGCGAGAAGCGGAAGGCAACCGGTGGCGCGATCTTGTCGAGGTCGTCGGCGCCGATGCAAAAGCCATGCTGCAGCGAGATCGTGTTGTAGATGTCGACGAAATTATTGATGACCGGCAGGCGATCGCCGGCCAGCACGCGCTTGATCAGCCGCTCGACCGAGGAACGATAGCTGGTCTTCTTGATGCCGAAGCCCTTATAGGCGCTGCGCCAGGCGGCGACGCCCGGAATGGCGGAAAGCTCCAGCCCCTCATGCTGGCTGCGGCAGGCGGCCTCGGAGGCCAGGATGGCCGTATCGAGAGGGCCCGTACGCCCCGTGGTGATCACCAGATCTTCGGCCACGAGGACGGCGACGCGGAAGTCGGGAAAACGTTCGGTCAGTTCGGCAATGGTCAACTGCATGGGCATATCGCTTGCGGGAAGAAGAAGGGGAGGCCTGCTCGAGCAGCACGGGCGTCAGAAAGGAATCATCATGCTTTTGATTGATCTTGCCACCAGTTCGCGAATGGATAAGGTGAATCCGGCCGGCTGGGCAAGCTTTTGTGCGGGTTGGGCTTTTCGGTTTCGTCGGGAGGCCCTGCGCGCTCGGATTGTGGTGAGGCCGCATGGAAACGGTCAACGCGCCGATGGCAAGCTACGGCATCGAACCGGGGCTGCGCTTTGCGCTCCTGCTCGATGGGAAGGGCGGCTGCTGCCAACTCGACATGGCTCAGTCGAGGGCCTGGAAACCGGGAGACGGTGTGCTCTGGCTGCACCTGGAGCGTGATCATCCCGCGGCGGCCGACTGGGTGCACACCCGAGGCGATTTCGATCCGGTGGTCGCCGACGCACTCCTGGAGGAGGAAACCCGGCCGCGCGTGGAACCGGTCGATGATGGTCTGCTCATCATCCTGCGCGGCGTCTGCGCGACTTCGCCCGAGGAGGGAGAGGAAAAGCCCGCCGACATCGACCTGGTGCCGCTGCACCTGTGGGTCGATGGCGATCGCGTGATTTCCCTGCGCGACAAGGGCCACTATGTCACCGCGTTGCGCGACATCCGCAAAGCCCTGCACAAGGGCAAGGGGCCGAGCCATTCCGGTGATCTCCTCGCCATGATCGGCGACAAGCTGGTGCGCGACCTCGAACCGGTGCTGGATGCCATGGACGAGGAGGTCGACGAACTCGACGACTTGATCTTCCACGGCGATGCCGGCGAGGTGCGCGAGCGCCTGAAGCTGCTCAGGCGGCGTGCCGTGCAACTGCGCCGCTATCTCGCCCCCCAACGCGATGCGCTCAACCGCATGGAGCATGACGACGCGCCGTGGTTGAATGAACGCGACAAGCTGCGGCTGCGCGAGGTGATCGACAAGCTGATGCGCTTCATCGAATATCTCGATGCGATCCGGGACCGCACCGGTATCCTGCATGACGATCTTTCCACCGTGATCGGCGAGCGCATCGCCCACAATTCCAACCGCTTGGCGGCCCTTGCCGCGCTGCTGCTGCCGCCCAGCGTGGTGGCCGGTCTGTTCGGCATGAATGTCGGCGGCATTCCCGGCGTCGACAAGGGCTGGGCCTTCGCGACCATCGTGGGCTTCGTCACCATCACCTCGATCGTCACGCTATGGGTTCTCAAGCGCATCAACTGGCTGTAAGGGGTTTTACTGCCGACACAGCGGATCGGCCGTTCCATCCGCCGCATCGAAAAGACTGCCCTTGCAACTCGATTCATCCCTCGCCAGCCTTGCCGTCGCCTCGCCCAATCACGGCGAGCGCCTCGATCCCGTGTCGCCAGCTCTGTTGATCCTGCATTATACCGGCATGCCCGATGGCGCGCTGGCGCTGGCCCGGCTGTCCGATCCGGCTTCGCAGGTTTCCTGCCACTATCTGGTCGATGAGGACGGGCGGATCGTCCAAATGGTACCGGAGACCCGCCGGGCCTGGCATGCCGGCCAGGCGAACTGGGAGGGGATGGCTGACATCAATTCCCGCTCCATCGGGATCGAGATCGTCAATCCCGGCCATGAATGGGGTTATCGGGATTTTCCCGCCGCGCAGATGACGGCGGTCAAGGCGCTCTGCCGCGATATTGTCAGCCGCCACGGTATTCGGCCTTATCACGTGCTCGGGCATTCGGATATTGCGCCCCTGCGCAAGACCGATCCCGGCGAGCGCTTCGACTGGGCCGGCCTGGCCGGGGAAGGGGTCGGCCTTCACGTGCCTCCTGCCGCCATCCAGGGGGGGCGCTTCTTCTCCGCTGGCGAGGCCGGGCAGCCCATCGAGGCGCTGCAGGCGATGTTCTCGCTCTATGGCTACGGCATCGAAGTGACCGGGATCTACGACACGCTCACCGAGGCGGTGGTGACGGCCTTCCAGCGCCATTTCCGCCAGGCCAGGGTCGACGGCGTCTGCGATGCTTCCACCATCGAGACCCTGCGCAGCCTCATCCTGGCGAAGCAGGCGATGATGTGACTTTTCGCACAGCGTGCCGGTCCGGCCGGCGCTAATGTCATTGGCGAATGGTTCTCCCATTTCCTCCCAAAGACACAACTTCCGGCGTCCATCCTATCGGTGGGCGCCGGTTTTTCTTTGTTGACGCCGTTGACGCTTGGCGTCACACAGGCGCGGCTAGCTGGCCGGGCGGCCGCTGTTGCCAGGTTTCGACCTGGGAATGGAGGAAAGTCCGGGCTCCACGGAAATAGGGTGCCGGTTAATGGCCGGCGGGGGCAACCTCAGGGAAAGCGCCACAGAAAGCAAACCGCCTCGTCAAGCTTGCTTGCCGGGGTAAGGGTGAAAGGGTGCGGTAAGAGCGCACCGCGCGGCCGGTAACGGCAGCGGCATGGCAAGCCCCACCCGGAGCAAGACCGAATAGGGACGGCCGCGGCGGTCTTCGGACGCGTCGAGGCGCATTTCCGCGCTGTCGTCCGGGTTGGTTGCGTTGAGGTCACCGGTGACGGTGGCCCCAGATGAATGGTCGCCACGTCCGCGCAAGCGGGCCATACAGAACCCGGCTTACAGGCCAGCTAGCCTTGCCTTTCCTGCAGATGAAGCGATCGGGCCTGAGCCCGGCGGTTCTTGTTTTTGTCACCGAACGCCGCCACATTGCAGCCGGGTGACTTTCCCGGCGGGTCTGATTCCGATTCAGGGAAGCGCTGCAGTCAGTTGAAATCGCGCGGAATTCGGGAACGAACCGCCTGTGGCGGTCCGGCGAATTCCTGCGGACTTCGAACCGGGTAATATCATGGGTATCGTCTGGACCATCCTTATCGGCTTCATCGTTGGCCTGATCGCGCGTTTCCTGTCGCCGGGCCAGCACAATCCCAGCGGCTTCATCCTCACCACGGTGCTGGGCGTGGTCGGCGCGGCACTGGCGACCTGGCTCGGGCAGCAGATCGGCTGGTACACGATCGGCGAAAAGGCGGGCTTCATCGGCGCCGTCGTCGGGGCTGTCATCGTGCTGCTGGTCTGGCGGGCCTTTGCCCGCAGCGCGTGAGTTTCCGAAGCTTTCGCCCGGCCCTATCGATAATTGGCCTTGCCGCTCCTGATACAGATGGATCAGGCCGCTTGATGCCATGGCGTCTTTCGCGATTGCGCGTGACATGCGGCAATCGGAAAGGTAGCCGGACGCAGGCGCGCCGGCCGTGGCAATTCAGGAGGACGGACATGGACAAGGATCGCGTCGAAGGCGCTGCAAAGCAGGTCAAGGGCACCATCAAGGAGGCTGTCGGCAAGGTGACGGGCGATACCAAGACCCAGGCCGAGGGCAAGGCCGAAAAGCTGGCGGGCAAGGTCCAGAATGCGGTCGGCGGCGCCAAGGATGCGGCGCGCGATGCGCTGAAGAAATGAGGAGAGCGGGGAGCGCGGCAACGCGCTCCCCTGCAGCAGTCATTTGGGCGCCTGGCAGCAGGCGCCGTTCCTTTCGCCCCATACCGTTCCGGACTATGGTTCCGTCTGCAAGAAAAGACGTGCCGCGGCTCTCGCCGGCAAGTGGGAACAGGTCATGGCGAACGAGGTTCCGGATGTGAGCATCCTGCGGCGACAGGTGGACCGGCGGCAGCTCCAGGAGATCATTGCGGGGTTGGCCGAAGGCATCTTGCTGATCGATCCTGCCGGGGGGATCGTCTGGGCCAATGAGAGGGCCCTCGACCTGCACGATGCGGGAGAACTGGCCGCACTGGGCAGGACGCCGGCTGAATATCGGCAGACCTATCTGCTGAAATATCGCAACAACCATACGCTGGCTCCCGAACAATACCCGCTGGATCGCCTCCTGGCGGGAGAGGTGTTCGAGGATGTGGTCGTGGAAGTCGTCAAGGCGGCGCCGCCCAAAGGGAAAGAAGGATGGCGCAGCATCCATCAGCTCAGGGGACTGGCTCTTGCCGACGCCGCCGGCGATCCTGAATCCTATGTGCTGGTCATCCAGGATTTGACGGAGCGTTTTACGGCGGAAGAACGCTTCGAGCGCACCTTCGCGGCTAACCCTGCGCCAGCGATCATCTGCCGGCTGGCCGATCTGCGTTATGTGAAGGTCAATCATGGCTTCCTGGAAATGACCGGCTACAAGCGCGAGGAGGTCCTCGGCCGCTCCACCTATGAAATCGACGTGCTGGAGAATGCCGCCGGTCGGGACAGTGCCATCGCCGCTCTGCGCGAGGGGCGCACGATTCCGCAGACCGAGGCCAGCCTGCGCATGGCCGACGGTGATCCGAAGCTGGTCATCGTTGCCGGGCAGCCAATCGAGGTAGGCGAGGAGCCTTGCATGCTCTTCACCTTCATGGACATGGAGCCGCGCAGGCGGGCAGAACTGGCCCTGCGGCAGAGCGAGGAGCGCTTCGCCCGGGCCTTTCGCATGACCCCCGTGCCGACCATCGTGATGGCCCGCAAGGATTTCCGTGTGCTGGACGTCAACGAGGCCTTTGCCGTGGTGCTGGGCTATGCGCCTGATGAGGTGATCGACAAGCCCATCGCCCTGGTGCCGATCTGGTCTTCGAGCGCATCGCGGCGGCAGCTCGAACGGGACCTCGAAAGCGATGGAACCCTGCGCAACAGGGAATTCGAGCTGCGCAGCCGGCACGGCGAAAGCCTGGATTGCCTGGTCTCGGCCGAGACCGTCGGCATCCAGGGCCAGGATTGCGTGCTGATCGTCCTGCAGGACATCACCGAACGCAAGCGATCGGAAGTCGAACTGATGTCCGCCATCGAAGCCGTGATGCAGGACACCTCCTGGTTCAGCCGAACTGTGATCGAGAAGCTGGCCAATCTGCGGGACGGGGGGACGTCGAACGGGGCTTCCACGGAACTCGCCGACCTGACTCCGCGGGAATTGGAAGTGCTCGGCCTGCTTTGCCAGGGGCTGAGCGATGCCCAGATCGTCAAGGCCTTGAAGCTGACCCGCAATACGGTGCGCAACCACGTGGCCCGCATCTATGGCAAGGCTGGCGTGCACAGCCGGGCCGCCGCGGTGGTGTGGGCGCGGGAGCGCGGGTTCACCGGCGCTTCGCAAAAGGCTGCACCGCGCCGCTCGAGCTGAAATGCCTGATGCATCCATACTAGCAACACTGATGTAGCGGCTTCTATTGCTGCCTGGTCCCCGGCGCTAGCCTGCAACCCTCGGCGTGCCACCGCCTCTCCAACGGGACGAGGATGCAGGCCTGCGCCGCTCATGGGAAAGCCAAGATGCATATCCGCTACGGTTTCGATATCGAGATGCAGTTCTCGCAACCGACCACGCTGATCACCGTCCTCGATGTTCATCCATCGCGGCGCGGTGACATCGTGCGCGAGCAGGACCTCTCCGCCTTGTCGAACCATCCGACCCAGGCCCATATCGACAGCTTCGGCAATCTGTGCCGGCGCATCCATGTCGAGGATGGTTTCCTGCATCTGCACTGCGATGGCATCATCCGCGACAGCGGCGAGCCCGACAAGGCGGTGCAGAGGGCGAGGATCCTGCCCATCATGGCCCTGCCGAAGGAAACGCTGATCTATCTGCAGGGCAGCCGCTATTGCGAAACCGATCTTCTGGCCGATTTCGCCTGGAAGCAATTTGGAGAGATAACCGATGGCTGGCAGCGGGTTCAGGCGGTCACCGACTTCGTCCATTCGCATCTGAGCTTTGGCTACGAGCATGCCAGCGCGACGCGCTCGGCTTTGCAGGCCTTCGAGCAGAAGGTCGGCGTATGCCGCGACTTTGCCCATCTGGCGGTTGCGCTGTGCCGCTGCCTCAACATTCCGGCGCGCTACTGCAACGGCTATCTCGGCGATATCGGCGTGCCTGCCGATCCCGCCGCCATGGATTTCAGTGCCTGGTTCCAGGCCTATCTCGGCGGGGAGTGGTACAGCTTCGATCCGCGCCACAACCAGCGCCGGATCGGCCGGGTCCTGATCGGTTGCGGCCGCGATGCCGCCGATATCCCGATGATCAGTTCCTTCGGCCGCCACAGCCTGAGCAAGTTCGAGATTGTGACGGAACTGGTCGCGGAAGAGCAGGAGGCCGCGAGCGCGTAACGGCTTCGCCGCTATCTCGGCTAAAAAGCCTGATCGGCAAGGGAGTTATGGTACGACGTTCTTGTCGAGAATCAGGATGTCGAGACTGCGGTCCGGCGCATAATTGTTGCGCTTGAGCTCGTAGCGGGTGCTGCTGACCTTCTTGGCGCCGTCTGCACAAAAGGAGACGAGATTGTCGGGAAAGGCCTTGTCGATCACCAGGCCGAACCGGCCGGCCGGGTTGGCCCAACGCCCGCCGCCGACAAAGGCGTAGCCGAAATAGGTCTGGCGGGTCTTAGGGGGCTTCGAGGCTTCACCCGGCTGCGGTTTGGTTGCCGTGAGGCGCTTGGTCAAGGCGTCGGCTGCGCGCAAAAAGCCCTCATTGACGCAATATTTCTTCTGATATTGCGTCAAGGACTCGCCGGTCAGGTTGGCGCGGTCGAAATAGAGGCCGGCCGCCGAGCCGACGCTCGGCGTGTAGCTGTATTGCAGGACGATTTCCTTGCCGGCTGGCAAGGCCTGCTGGCGGACGATCCGGGACCGCAGGGTCCAGAGCGGAACCCAGTTTTCGCCCGCCTGCTCGATGTAGCCCGGCGTGCTCAGCTTGGTGCGGTCCTCGCTGCTCAGGCGCTTGAGGGCGTCGGCCGTAGAGGCGCCGGCGGGCAGCAACGGTATGTTGAGGCCCTTGAGCAAATCGGTGATTTCGCTCTCCTTGCCGCCGTCCGGCGTGAAGAAGGCATGCTGTTCCACACTCGTCTCGACCGGCTTGCCGGCGGCCCTGGCCTGGACATTGAGGAAATTCGGCGAGGCCGGATTGGGAATGGCCAGATCGAGATCGGCTTCGCCGGTTACCTCGGGCAGGGGGAAGGCGACCGTCAACGTCAGGTCCTGGCTCGCCTTGTTGAGGAAGCGATAGGCGGCGCGGACCTGCCTGGCCGAAAGGAAGATATCCTCCGCCTTCAATTCGAGCTGGTCGGCCGGCTCGATGATCAGCCCGCCGGCATCGAGATTGGCAAGACTTTCCTCGGCCAAGGCGCCCGTCACGGACAGGGCAAGGGTCAAGGCTGCAGCGCAATACAGCGCTTTGGCGGGTCGGGGCATCGGTTGCGAATCTCCACACCGTCGAAACGGTTCGGCGCCGATAGTGCCCGCCTTTGCGGCAGTGCGAAAGAGGGGGGATTGGTTGGAGCGCACGCAAAAAGTACCAACGATACGGTCACTGGTTTGCCGCCTATGGGACGTTCCTCGAAAATGTGACCAAGAGTTGGTGGGGGTCGTTCATGAAGTTGATCAGCCCGCTAGGCTGGACCCAAGTCGCGCTCGTCCAACGATCTACGTTAACAACACGCGATGCGTTAATCGGACCGAACAGCGTGCCGGCTGCTGAGAGGTAGTTGGGCCCGAAGCGTCTTGATAGCTCGAGTTGGAAGGCCGGGACACAATCATCCTCCGCAGATTTCAAGCGCGAGAACCCCGCTTGCTGCAGTCGCCCTTCTCCCCCGAAGGTCAGATGGAAAGTTACGTCGCAGCCGGCGAATTGAGCCTTTGCCTGGCCGAAACCGACGACCATTGCGCGCTTGCCGGGATCATAGTGCGAGACTCCGTCCACCATGGCCGGGTAAGCGGCTCGCGCTTCGGCCTTGGTCATGCCCCAGCGCAGCATGGGATACTCCGCGATGTCCTGTGCGTATGCGGCCTGGGCGAATAATGTAAGCCAAAACAGGATGAATAGAACGCGCATGTTTGCCTCACAGCCCCAATGATCAACCTACTCGATGGAGGCTGTTTCCGCGAGATCTGGCAAGGGTGGTTTCGGCACGACATGGGTCACCGGCCATGTCGTCCAATTCATCGCGATCTGCGATCGCATCATGCTGATGACGTAACGGAATTTTCAAGGGATCGACCAGGCTCCACGAACCCTTCATTAACCTTTCATGGGCGTTAATGGGATTGGAGAAATCTGCCCGATTTGCGGGCTGGTTCCGCCTGCAATTCCTGCCTTTGAGAGTTCGATGTCCGCTTCCTCCGCAACCGCCAACGAGGCTGCCCGGCATGTGCCGGTGATGCTCGCCGAGGTGCTGAAGGCGCTCGAGCCCAAGGCAAACGGGCGTTTCATCGACGGCACGTTCGGGGCCGGCGGGTATACGCGCGCCATTCTGGCGGCTGCAACCGGCGTGAAGGTGCTCGCCATCGATCGCGACCGCAATGCCATCACCGACGGCATGGCCCTGGTGTCCGAAATGCAGGGACGCCTCACTTTGGTCGAGGATCGCTTCTCCCATCTCGACAAGCTCGCTCCCATGCTAGGCGAAGGCGGCGTCGACGGCGTGGTCCTGGATATCGGGGTGTCCTCGATGCAGCTCGACGAGGCCGAGCGCGGCTTTTCCTTTCGCAGGGACGGGCCTCTCGACATGCGCATGTCGCGCGAGGGCTCGCATACCGGGCCGAGTGCCGCCGATCTCGTTGCGGAATTGCCGGAGGAGATACTGGCCCGCATCTTCCAGGTGCTGGGTGAGGAACGCCGGGCCCATGCACTGGCTCGCGCCATCGTCACGGATCGGCAGAAGGAGCCGTTCCTGACCACCATGCAGCTGGCGGATCTGTGCGGTCGGGTGATCCGTTCCAGGCCCGGCGACATCCATCCGGCGACGCGTGCCTTCCAAGCCCTGCGCATCGCCGTCAATGGCGAGCTCGACGAGCTCGGCCAGGCTTTGCTGGCCGCCGAGAGGGCGCTCAAGCCCGGCGGACGGCTGGTGGTGGTGACCTTCCATTCGCTCGAGGATCGCATCGTCAAGACCTTCTTCGCCGACCGCACCCGCAGCCAGGCCGGCGGTTCGCGCCATCAGCCGATGGCCGCCGTTCCGCCGCCGACCTTCGTTCAGACCCATCGGGGAGCGCTGGCGGCGAGTGAGGCGGAAGCCGAACTCAATCCCCGCGCCCGTTCCGCCAAGCTGCGCTTCGCCATTCGCAGCGAGGCCCCCGCTCGCGACACCGGCACCAGTTTCCTCGGATTGCCTGAGGTAAGTCTTCAATCCGGGAGAGGCCGTTGACCCGTATTCTCAATCTCATCCTGGTCGGTCTGCTGGTGGCGTCTGCCATCGGTGTCTATTCGATCAAATATGAATCGACCTTGCAGGCCGAGAAGGTGGCCAAGCTCCGCCGCGCCATCGAGACCGAACGCCGGGCCATCGAATCGCTCAAGGCCGAATGGGCCTATATGAGCCAGCCCGATCGTATCGGCGCATTGGCAAAGCGCCATCTCGACCTCGTGCCGATGAAGGTCGTCCAGTCCGTCGATGTCGCCGACCTGCCCGAAAAGGCGCGTGAAGGCGACCTGATTGCCGAAAAACTCGAAGGACTCGGCCTGGCCGGGGCGCCGCAAGTGACAGGATCGACCCCATGAGTGAGGGGAACATGAGCGACGGGACCATCGTGGACAAGCTGGCAAGCACGCCGGCGCCGGAAGCCGGCGCAAACCCGGATGCCGCCAGCCCCGCCAAGGCGCCGCCCCGGCGCCTGTCCAAGCTCGAGAAGAGCGCCGGACGCATCGTGCTGATCGTGGTGGGGTTCGTCTGCATCTACATGGCGATCATGGCGCGGCTGACCCAGTTCGGCACAGCCCCCGACCAGCAATATGATGCCCGCCGCTCGGCGGCCGACCAACTGGCGGCGGCCCGGCCCGATATCCTCGACCGCAACGGCCGGATCCTGGCGACCGACGTGCAGGTACCCTCGCTCTATGCCGAGCCGAAGAAGATCATCGATGTCGACGAGGCGACCGAACTGCTCACCGCCCAGATGCCGGAGCTCGATGCTCGCGAGCTCAGGGCCAAGCTTGCCTCGGGCAAGGGCTTCATCTGGCTCAAGCGCGAGATCACACCTGAGCAACGCAACCGTATCTATGCGCTCGGCCTGCCCGGCATCGGCTTCATTAACGAGAACAAGCGCATCTATCCCAACGGCCCCACGGTGAGCCATGTGCTCGGGGCCGTGAACATCGACAACCAAGGCATTGCGGGCCTGGAGAAATATATCGACAACAAGCGCGGCCTCTCCGAACTGCAGGCGCTCGGCTATGCCTCGACCTCGGACGCGATGAAGCCGGTGCAGACCTCGATCGATCTGCGCGCCCAGGCGGTGATGCGTGACGAACTCATCGCCGGCATGGAGCATTTCAAGGCCAAGGCCGCGGGCGGCGTCATCATGGACGTGACCACAGGCGAGATGATCTCGCTGGTGTCATTGCCCGATTTCGATCCGAACAACCCGGCCGATGCCCTCGATCCCAACCGGATCAACCGCATCAATGTCGGCACCTATGAAATGGGCTCGACCTTCAAGGCGCTGACGCTGGCCATGGCGATCGAATCGGGCCGGTTCACCACCAACTCCATGCTGGATGCCCGGGCCGGCAGCGTCACCATCGGGCGCTGGACCATTCGCGACTATCATCCGCAGCGCCGCATGCTGAGCCTGCCGGAAGTGTTCACCTATTCGTCCAATATCGGCGTCATCCGTATGGCGCTGGGCCTCGGCGTGCCTGCCCATCAGGCCTTCCTGCGCCAGATGGGCCAACTCGACCGTCTGGTGACGGAGCTGCCCGAAAACGCCGCGCCGATCCTGCCGCGGCGCTGGGGTACGTTGAACTCCGCCACCATCGCCTTCGGCCAGGGCATCACCGTTGCACCCCTGCAGGCGATCATGGCAGTCGGCGCGATGATGAATGGCGGTCATCTGATGAAGCCGACCTTCATCAAGCGCAACGAGGACGAAGCCCTGGCCCTGTCCAAGACAGTCCTCAAGCCGCATACCTCGGACGTGATGCGCTACATCATGCGTCTCAATGCCACCAATGGCTCGGCCAAGAAGGTCGATATCTTCGGCTATCAGGTCGGCGGCAAGACCGGCACGGCCGAGAAGCTGATCGGCGGGCGCTACAACAAGAACCTGAACTTCACCACCTTCATGGCGGTGTTTCCCTTCGACAAGCCGAAATATCTGATCACCGTTCTCTATGACGAGCCCAAGGGCCTGCCCGAGACCTACGGCTACTCGACGGCCGCCTGGAATGCCGGCGTCACCACCGGCAAGATCCTGGAGCGTGTCGGTCCGCTGCTCGGCGTCAAACCCCGCTTCATGGAGGTTCCCAATCCGGTTCCGCCGCTCTATGCGCCCAAGGATCAGCTGAACCAGAGCATGGCCTGGCTCGCAGCTCGATAGGCCATTCGATGGGCGGGTCGCCAGACCCGCCCATCGCAGTTCGGTCAATGCATGGCCGGGATGCATCGATCGGCCATTGAAACTGCATTGCCAATCCTCATAGGCACTCTAATAAAGCCGCCGATTCCGAATCGCCGAAAACCAGGACATTCATGACCAAACGCCTCGCCGACATCGTTTCCGAAGGCTCCCTTGCCGCCGATGCCCGCTCGCTCGAGGTCACGGGCGTCACTGCCGATTCCCGCGCGGTGAAGCCCGGCTTCGTCTTCGTCGCCATTCCCGGTACCAAGAGCGACGGCGCCGCCTATGTCCCGCAGGCCCTGGCCGCCGGTGCGGTGGCGATCGTCTCCGAAGCTCCGCTCAACCTGCCTGCGCCTGCTGTCCAGATCGTGGTCGGCAATGCCCGCAAGGCGCTGAGCGAGATCGCGGCCGCCTTCTATGATCGTCAGCCGGCAACCATCATTGCCGTCACCGGTACCAGCGGCAAGACGTCGGTCGCCGCCTTCGTGCGACAGATCTGGGCCAGGCTCGGTCATCAATCGGCGTCGATCGGTACCGTCGGTGTGGTTGCGCCCTGGGGCGAGACCTATGGTTCCCTCACCACGCCGGATCCGGTCGAGCTTCACCGTCTGATCGACGAACTCGCGGGCAGGGGCATCACCCATCTCGCCATGGAGGCCTCCTCGCACGGCCTCGACCAGTTCCGGCTCGATGGCGTGCGCCTTGTCGCCGGCGGTTTCACCAATCTGTCGCGCGATCATCTCGATTATCACGCCAGTTTCGAGGCCTATCTCGAGGCCAAGCTGCGCCTGTTCCGAGATCTCCTTCCCGCCGGTACCGGCGCGGTGGTGGCGGCCGACCATGCCGAGGCCGGCGCCGTGCTGGCCGCCGCACGCCAGAAGGGCCTGCGCATCCTCAGCGTCGGTGAGACAGGCGAGGGCATTCGCCTGAAATCGGTCGAGATCGAGGGCTTCATCCAGCATCTCGAACTCGACTATCAGGGCCGGGCCTATCGGGTCAGGCTGCCGCTCGCCGGACGCTTCCAGGTGGAGAATGCCCTGGTCGCCGCGGGCCTTTGCCTCTCGACCGGCGGTGAGCCGGATGCGGTGTTCGCTGCCCTCGAGCACCTCGAGGGCGCCAGGGGCCGCCTCGACCTTGTCGGTACCGTCGAGGGAGCTCCGGTGCTCGTCGACTACGCCCACAAGCCCGATGCGCTCGAAAAGGCGCTGGAGGCCCTGCGCCCCTTCGCGCAGGGCAGGCTGGTGGTGATCTTCGGCTGTGGCGGCGACCGCGATGCCGGCAAGCGCCCGATCATGGGTGAGATCGCCACAAGGCTGGCCGACAAGGTCATCGTCACCGACGACAATCCCCGCAGCGAGGATCCTGCCACGATCCGTGCTGCCATCATGGCGGCGGCGCCCGGTGCGGTCGAGATCGGCGACCGGCGCCAGGCGATCGAGACGGCTGTCGCGGAGCTGGCCCAAGGGGATGTGCTGCTGATCGCTGGCAAGGGGCACGAGCCGGGCCAGATCGTCGGCAAGACGGTATTGCCTTTCTCCGATCACGATGTCGCCCGCGAGGCGATCGCAGCGAGGGCGGGGTGATGGGGTGCGGTTCTTCGAGGACGATGCCGCTCGCTTCCGGCCATCCTGCCAAATCGCAAAAACGCTTTAGGTTGAAAGGATTTCCATGTTCTATCTGCTGAGTCGCTTCAGCGAACATTTCGAGCTCCTCAACCTGTTCCGCTACATCACCTTCCGGACCGGCGGGGCGATCTTCACGGCGCTGTTGTTCGTGTTTTTCTTCGGGCCGTGGACGATCTCCTGGCTGCGGGTGAAGCAGGGCAAGGGGCAACCGATCCGCGACGACGGTCCGCAATCCCATCTGTCCAAGCGTGGCACGCCGACCATGGGCGGGCTGATGATCCTGTCGGGGCTGGGCGTGTCGACGCTGCTGTGGGGGAATCTGGCCAATGTCTATGTCTGGGCCGTGTTGCTGGTGACGCTCGGCTTCGGCGCCATCGGCTTCTACGACGACTATCTCAAGGTGACCAAACAGAGCCATAAGGGCTTTTCCGGGCGGGCGCGGCTGGGTCTGGAATTCCTGATCGCCGGCGTCGCCGTGATCCTGATGGCACAGGCGGGTGGAGCGCGCTTCCTCGGTTTCCTTTGGGGGGCTGGGCCTTCGATCCCGCAGGCAACCGCGTTGGCCTTTCCGTTCTTCAAGGAACTCTTGATCAACCTCTCTTATTTCTTCGTGGTCTTCGGCGCCTTCATCATCGTGGGCTTCGGCAATGCCGTGAACCTGACGGATGGGCTGGACGGGCTGGCCATCGTGCCGGTGATGGTGGCCGCCGGTACCTTCGGCGTCATCGCCTATCTCGTCGGCAACGCCAATTTCGCCAACTACCTGCAGCTCCATTTCGTGCCTGGTACCGGCGAGCTTGCGGTGATCTGCGGCGCGATGATCGGGGCAGGGCTCGGCTTCCTCTGGTTCAATGCGCCGCCGGCCCAGATCTTCATGGGCGATACCGGTTCGCTCGCCCTCGGCGGCATGTTGGGTTCGATCGCCGTGGCCACCAAGCATGAGATCGTGCTGCTCGTCGTCGGCGGCCTGTTCGTGGCCGAGACCCTGTCGGTGATCATCCAGGTGCTGTCGTTCCGCTATACTGGCAAACGCGTGTTCAAGATGGCACCGATCCATCACCATTTCGAACAGTTGGGCTGGAAGGAGCCGCAGGTGGTGATCCGCTTCTGGATCATCGCGGTGGTCCTGGCCCTGCTCGGGCTTGCCACGCTCAAGCTCAGATAGGACTAGAGATCGTCATGATCCCGATCACTTCCTTCGGCGACCGCGTTGTTGCCGTGTTTGGCCTCGGCGGTTCGGGCCTCGTGACGGCTGAGGCTCTCGCCGCCGGCGGCGCTAGGCCCATCGTCTGGGATGATGGCGAAGCCGGCCGCAAGGCGGCTGCCGACAAGGGGCTCGACGTCCGCGACCTCCATGAGATCGACTGGACGGACGTTGCGGCGCTGGTCCTGTCGCCCGGCGTGCCGCTGACCCATCCAGAGCCGCATTGGTCCGTCAAGCTTGCCGCTGTGCATGGCGTGGAGGTGATCGGCGATATCGAGCTCTTCGTGCGCGAGCGCCGGCTGCGGGCGCCAGGCTCGCCCTTCATCGCCATTACCGGCACCAACGGCAAATCGACGACCACGGCGCTGATCGCCCACCTCTTCGCGGTAGCCGGCCGCGATGTGCAGCTCGGCGGCAATATAGGCACGGCGATCCTGTCGCTGGAGCCGCCATCGCCTGACAAGGTGCAAGGAATCGAAAGAGTTTATGTGATCGAGTGCTCTTCCTACCAGATCGATCTGGCGCCAAGCATCGATCCCTCCGTTGCCATCCTGCTCAACGTCACCGAGGATCATCTCGACCGCCACGGCACGCTGGAACACTATGCGGCTGTGAAGGCACGCCTGGTGGAAGGCGCCCGCACGCCGGTCGTCGGCGTCGACGATGCCTGGTGCGCCGCCATCGCCGATGCGATCGAAGCCAAGGGGGGGCGTCCCGTCCGCATCTCGGTGGAGAGCCAATTGAGCGACGGCGTCTATGCCGTTGGCGACCGGTTGTTTTCGGCGCAAGCGGGCAGGGCAGTCGAGGTCGCCAGCCTGGCCGGTATCGGCTCCCTGCGCGGCGCCCACAATGCCCAGAATGCCTGTGCGGCGCTGGCGGCCGCCCGGGCGGGCGGGCTGACACTGGCCGAGATCCAGGCCGGCATGCGCAGCTTTCCCGGCCTTGCCCATCGCATGGAGCAGGTCGGGCGGCTCGGCCCCGTGCTGTTCGTCAACGATTCCAAGGCCACCAATGCCGATGCCACGGCCAAGGCCCTGTCGTCCTTTCCGACCCTCTTCTGGATTGCCGGCGGCAAGCCCAAGACCGGTGGTATCGAGTCCCTGGCCGAGTATTTCCCCAAGATCCGCAAGGCCTATCTGATCGGCGAGGCGACGGAGGAATTCGCGGCGACGCTGGAGGGGCGCGTACCCTATGTGCGGGCCGAGACGATCGAGAGGGCGGTGCCCCTGGCCTCTGCTGATGCAGCGGCGTCCGGCCTCGACGAGGCCGTGGTGCTGCTCTCGCCGGCCTGTGCCTCCTTCGACCAGTTCCGCAATTTCGAGGAACGGGGCAAGGCCTTCTCCCGGGCCGTGCAGGCCCTGCTGGGTGTCGGCAAGGCCTGACGGCCTTTGGGTCAGCCGAAGCGGGCGAGCAGGAAGTCGATGGCGCTGCGCAGCATGGCCGTCGGCCGCCGATCCGGGGCATAGACGAGATGCATCGGCGTGGGTCGGTAGGACCATAGCGGCAGCACGGGTTCGAGCCGGCCGGCCTCGATATCGTTGATCAGCAGCAGCTCCGGCTGCAGCACGATGCCCGCGCCGTGCAGCGCAGCCACGCGCAGCGCCGCTCCCTGATTGGTGGTGAAGCGGCCGCCGACGTTCACCATGCAGGTCTCGTCGTCCGGACCGACGAGATGCCAGATACCCTGCGTGCGCCAATAGGCATGGCCGAGACAGTCATGATCGCTGAGCCCACGCGGATGTTCTGGCCGTCCGCGCAGATCCAGATAGTACGGCGCGGCCGCCAGGATCCGGCGATAGGGCTTCAGCGGGCGGGCGACCAGGTTTTCATCCGTGAGGTCGCCGATGTGAATGCCGAGGTCGCAGCCCTCGCCGATAAGGTCCACGGTGCGGTTGTCGAGCACGAGATCGACGGTGACGTCGAGATGGCGCTGCAGATAGTCCACCAGGGCCGGCACCAGGCTTTCGCTGCCAAAGCTCACCGGTGCGACCAGTCGCAACCGTCCGCGCGGGCTGGCCTGCAATTCGGAGGCGCTCGCTTCGGCCAGGGCCACCTCCGCCAAGGCCGTCTTGCAGCGTTCGTAATAGAGCCGGCCGACTTCGGTGAGCTGGTGGCGGCGGGTGGTGCGGTGAAGCAGCCGAGCACCCAGCCGCTGTTCGATCAGCCGGACATGCTTGGCGACCATCGTCGCCGATACCCGGCTGGTCTCCGCCGCGGCGGCGAAGCTGCCTTCTTCCACCACCCTGACGAACATGGCCATGCCGGCGAGCTTGTCCATCATTGCAATCCATATGGTTCTGAATGAAGGGCCATAACGGCTATTTATCAGCAAACGGGTTTGGAGAACATTGCAGCAGGCCCGCTATCGGACCTTTTCATGAGGAAGTGACCATGCCTGTGCTGCGAGTGGAAATGCATCCTGGACGTACGATCGAACAAAAGCGCGATTTCGTGCGGGCGGCGACGAAAGCCGTCGTCGAAACCCTGGTCTGTCCGCCGGAATCCGTCGAGATCATCATCACCGAGGTTCCGAAGGATGCCTGGGCCGTTGCCGGGAAGCTGAAATCCGACGGTTGAACGCATCTTCCGCAACGGGACGATGATCTCGCTGCGGACTATGGCGTTTTGCTCTATGTGGGAGCCGGGCAGGACCTGCACGCGGGTTTGCACCGGCTCCACGAGGCATCAACCCCGTGTTGACGCAGTCGCGAAAGCGGCGAGTTCCCGCCCGAACCGTGCCGGTTCCTCGTAGAAGGGGCTGTGGCCGCTATCGGCATAGACCGACAGGCGGCTATCGGGATGCAGCGCTTTGATGCGTTCGGACATGGCGAGGCGCACCAGCCGGTCGTGAACGCCATGCGTCAGCAGGATCGGGCCGGGATAGGCCTGGAACACCGGTTCCAGGTCAGGCGTGGACGTCTTGACGAAGCCTTCGTTCACGGCGCGTTCGGTCATGCCGTTGACCACCAGCATGCGCTGCAGTTCGACACTGGTGAGCCGCTTGTGGAAACAGGCCGCGAGAAAATCGGCTGTCGCAGCAGTTCGTTCGCCGAGATCGTGTGAAATAGCGGTCTTGGCGAAGCTTCCCGCCAGCGGGGTCAGAAGATCGGGCGATAGCTTGGTGACCGCATCGACGAGGTTGATCCCTGCGATGCGCGAGCCGCCATATTTGCGCAGATAAGTGCCGGCGACATGGCCGCCCAGCGACCAGCCCACCAGGATGGGACGGCGCAGCTTCGCAGCCGCGATCACCGCGGCGACGTCGTCCGCCCAGCGATCGGGGTCGGAATAGGCGTCGGGCGAGGCCGGCTTGTCGGAATCGCCATGGCCGCGCAGGTCGAACCTCACCAACCGGAAGCCGGCCAGGGCCGGATCGGCAAACTGCTTGTCCCAGCTCAGCCGGCTCTGGCGCAGGCCGTGGATGAACAGGATCTCGGGTGCCGCCGGATCGCCCTGTGCCTCGCCGGCCAGCAGCGTGCCGTCGGCCGAACGGATGGAGAAGCTCTCACGTCCGGAGTCTGGTTTGCCTCCATTCGCGACATCGGAGCGTTTCTTGCCGATTGCGCCGGCTGCGGAGCCTGCAAGTCCCGATTCGACGGCGAGGGCGGTGAGGGCGGCGGCGGCACCTAGGAAAAGGCGTCTTGAAGGGTTCATTGTGTTCTCCAATGTTGTTTATCGATCGCTATTCAACTTGCTTGACGACGCCTGTCAAGATGTTGTTTAGTGTTTGATATGGAACACGGTTCGAAATCGCGTGGCGGGCGGCCCTGGAGCTTCGATCGGGAGCAGGCAGTCGAGACGGCCATGCGGCTGTTCTGGCGCCACGGCTATGAAGGCGTCTCGGTCGGGGATCTCACCAAGGCGATCGGTATCGCGCCTCCCAGCCTTTACGCCGCCTTCGGCAGCAAGGCCGGGCTCTACCAGGAAGCGTTGGCACGCTATGAGGGCAGCGTCGGCCTGCTCGATTTCGCCGCTGTCGCACAGGCGGACGATCTGCCACAGGCGGTGCGCCTGCTGCTTGAAAGGGCTATCGAGGCCGTCATCCATCCCGATCGCGAGCGTGGCTGCATGATCTCGAGCGGGATGGTTACCTGCCATCCCGACCATGTCGCGCTCGCCCGCGACCTTGCCGCACGGCGAGAGGATATCCGCATGAGGATCGTGCAGGCGCTGCGGCCTTTTGGTGACAACGAGACGATCCCCGGGCTGGCCCGCCATTTAGCGGCCGTGATGCAGGGGATCTCGATCCAGGCGCGGGACGGCAGCAGTCGTGCCGAGTTGCAGGAAATCGTCGAGGATGTGGTGGCGGGATTCGACCGTCGGCAATCCAGGGGCCAGGCATCACGATAGAACAGGGAATGGCGGCAGCCGGTGCCGGCCGCTGCGAACGGAAGGCGGACCGGTTCAATCGGCATTTCCAGGGGTATTGCCGGCAAAAACGCGACGAGGCCTTCGCATTTAACCGTTCCTAAACCCTGTCGGGAGCACTGCTAGGGCGATCCTCCCTCAGCTGACGGACTCCCTGTTCATGGCCTCGCGTACCGAACGTTCAGCCTTCAATGCCTGGTGGTGGACCGTCGATCGGCTGATGCTGATGACGATCCTGGCCCTGATGCTGACCGGTATCGTCCTCCTGCTGGCGGCGAGCCCCGCCGTCGCCGAACGTATCGGCATCTCCGACATGTTCCACTTCGTCAACCGCCAGGCTATGATGATCCCGGTGGCCCTGATGGTAATGATCGGAATCTCTTTCCTGTCGCCGCAGTCCATCCGCCGGCTGGCGCTGGTGATGTTCCTGGTCTCGATCGCGCTTGTCGCGGCGACTCTGTTGTTCGGTGCGGAGGTGAAGGGCTCCAGGCGTTGGATCGCCGGTATCCAGCCTTCCGAATTCCTCAAGCCCGCCTTCGTCGTGCTGGCGGCCTGGCTGTTCTCCGAAAACGTCAAGCGGCCGGACGTTCCCGCCAACATCCTCGCCATGCTGTTGCTGGCCTGCTCGGCGGGACTGCTCATCCTGCAACCCGACTTTGGCCAGACCATGCTGATCTCCATCGTCTGGGGCGCGCTGTTCTTCATGGCCGGGCTGCACTGGTTCTGGATGGTCGGGCTCGGCGGCGTCGGCGTCGTCGGCATCGTGGCCGCCTATCAGTTCATTCCGCACGTCACCTCGCGCATCGACCGCTTCCTCAAGCCGGAGGGGACCGATACCTTCCAGGTCGACGTCGCGCGTGACGCCTTCCTGTCGGGCGGCTGGCTGGGCAAGGGGCCGGGCGAGGGCACCTACAAGCTGATCCTCCCGGATTCTCACACCGATTTCATCATGGCGGTGACCGGCGAGGAATTCGGCCTTCTTTTCGTCATGGTGGTGGTGGCGATGTTCGCCCTCATCGTGCTGCGCGGCTTCTGGCATGCCTACAAGGTCGAAGATCCCTTCTGCCGCTTCGCCACTGCCGGCCTCACCCTTCTGTTCGGAATGCAATCCTCGATCAATCTGATGGTCAATCTCCACATGATGCCCGCCAAGGGCATGACGCTGCCCTTCATCTCCTATGGCGGCTCCTCGCTGATCTCGGTGGCCTATGGCATGGGCATGGTGCTGGCGCTCACCCGCCGCCGCCCGCGCACCGACATGCTCGAAAGCGCCTTCAGCTTCCGCGACCGCAGGGCCCAGGGCGCAGCCGGTATCGGATTGTCGTCGTGAGTGGCAAGATCGTCCTGCTCTGTGCCGGCGGTACCGGCGGCCACCTGTTCCCGGCCGAAGCGCTGGCGGGAGCGCTCGTACCGCTCGGCTTCCGTCCGCATCTCGCCACTGACGAACGGGTGGAGCGCTACACCGGCACCTTTGCCTGGGAGGACATCCACGTCATCCCATCCGAGACCGTGCGTTCCCGCTCGCCGCTCGCCATGGCCAATACGCTCTGGCAGCTCGGCACGGGGACACTTTCGGCCTGGCGCATGCTGGGGCGTCTGGGCCCCGCCGTGGTGGTGGGTTTCGGCGGTTACCCGACCCTGCCGCCGCTGACGGCTGCTGCCTGGCGCAAGATCCCCACCATGATCCACGAGGCCAATGCGGTGATGGGCCGGGCCAACCGCATGCTGGCACCCAAGGTGACGCGCATCGCCACCGGCTTTGCCGATGTGGCGATGATGGACAATGTGCCGAAATCGAAGCTCGTCCATACCGGCAACCCGGTCAGGCCGGCGGTGATGGAAGCGGCCAAGACGCCGTATCCGGATCTGGACGGGCCCATCAATCTGCTGGTGTTCGGCGGCAGCCAGGGAGCCGCCGTGATGTCGGCCATCGTGCCGTCGGCGATCGCGCGGCTTGACGAACCATTGCGCCGCCGGCTCAGCATCGTGCAGCAGGCGCGCCAGGAGGACCTTGCCGCCGTGCGCGAGACCTATGCCGGCCTCGGCGTTGCCGCGGACGTGCAGGACTTCTTTCGCGACCTGCCCGCCCGTATCGCGGGGGCTCATCTGGTGATCAGCCGCTCCGGGGCCTCCACCGTGGCGGAGCTTTCGGTCATCGGCCGCCCTTCGATCCTCGTGCCTCTGCCGGGGGCTCTCGACCAGGACCAGGCTGCCAATGCCCGTACGCTCGCCAATGTCGACGGTGCCCGGATGGTGATGCAGCCGGACTTCACCGCAGAGACCCTGGCGGCCGATCTCACGGCGCTGCTCGCCGACCCGGTGGGGCTGCAGGCCATGGCCGCCAATGCCCGGAACGCCGGCATTCCCGACGCTGCCGACCGCCTCGCCGACTGGGTGGTGAAGCTCGCGGCGATGTAACGGGGAGCTCTCGGAGCGGGGACATCCTGTCCGCCTCTTGGAGACGCCGCGCTTGCGAGACTGCGAAGAAGCGGACAGGAAGTCCGCGCTCCGAATTTCCTCCAGATTTGCCTCCCGGCCCTGTCGCCCCTATACGAACCGAGATTCCACCTTTTCGAGAGACCTCATGAAGCTGCCCCGTGAAATCGGTCCCATCCACTTTGTCGGCATCGGCGGCATCGGCATGTCCGGCATTGCCGAAGTGCTGGCCAATCTGGGCTACACGGTGCAGGGCTCGGATGCAGCCGACAATTACAACGTCAAGCGCCTGAAGGATAAGGGCGTGAAGACCTTCATCGGCCATGCCGCCGAGAATATCGGCGACGCCGAGGTGGTGGTCGTCTCCACCGCGATAAAGCGCGACAATCCCGAACTTGTCGCCGCGCGCGAGAAGCGCCTGCCGGTGGTGCGGCGCGCGGAGATGCTGGCCGAGCTGATGCGATTGAAGACCTGCGTCTCCATTGCCGGCACGCATGGCAAGACCACCACGACCTCACTGGTGGCCACGCTCCTCGATGCCGGCGGTTTCGACCCTACCGTGATCAATGGCGGCATCATCAACGCCTATGGCACCAATGCGCGCCTGGGCTCGAGCGACTGGATGGTGGTGGAAGCCGATGAAAGCGACGGCACCTTCCTCAAGCTGCCGACCGACGTCGCCATCGTCACCAATATCGATCCCGAGCATCTCGATCATTTCAAGACCTTCGATGCCATCAAGGATGCCTTCCGGGCTTTCGTCGAAAACATCCCCTTTTATGGCTTTGCCGTGATGTGCCTCGATCATCCCGTGGTTCAGGAACTGGTCGGCACCATCGAGGATCGCCGCGTCGTCACCTATGGCGAGAACCCGCAATCCGATGTGCGCCTGATGGACCTCGACCTCACAGGCGGGCGTTCGCGCTTTCGCGTGGTCATCCGCGACCGCAAGACCGGTGCGGTGGTCGAGCTTCCCGATCTCGGCCTGCCCATGCCGGGCGGCCACAACGCCCTCAACGCCACGGCCGCCATCGCCGTCGCCCATAATCTCGGCATGGATGCCGAGGCGATCCGCAAGGGGTTGGAGGGTTTCGGCGGCGTGAAGCGGCGCTTCACCCGCACCGGGGAATGGAACGGCGTTACCGTGTTCGATGATTACGGCCACCACCCCGTGGAAATTTCGGCCGTGCTCAAGGCGGCGCGCGCCTCGACGACAGGGCAGGTGATCGCAGTGGTGCAGCCGCATCGCTACAGCCGCCTGGCGAGCCTGTTCAACGAGTTCTCGGCCTGTTTCAACGATGCCGACATGGTTGTGGTCGCCGATGTCTATGCGGCCGGCGAGACGCCGATTCCGGGCGCCGACAAGGAAGGCCTCGTCGCCGGCATCCGCGCGCGCGGCCACCGTCATGTCGTCGCGCTCGATGGTCCCGGTTCGCTCGCCGGCCTGGTCGCTTCGGCGGCCAAGCCCGGCGACTATGTGATCTGCCTCGGCGCCGGCAACATCACGCAATGGGCCTATGCATTGCCGGGGGAACTGGCAGCGCTGGACGGCAAACCGGCCTGAGCGTCGAATGCCCCCAAACGGGGGCGTGGTCGGAGGGGAACATGAGCCTCGCCGAGATGATACATGCACGTCTGGCGGCCGCTGCCGATCCCTCACGTGCGCCGGGCATGCAGGCCTATATGAAGTCGGCGATGCCCTATCTGGGCGTCTCTGCCGTGCCGCTCAGGCAGATTTGCAAGACCATCTTCGCAGATCTGCGCTTCGAGACCGCCGGGCATTGGCAGGCGGAGGTTCTCGCGATCTGGCGTGGCGCCCGGTTTCGTGAAGAGCGCTATGCCGCCGTCGAACTGAGCGGCCTGCGTGCCGCCAGGGCGTTCCAGCGCTTCGATGTCCTGCCGATGTATGAGGAAATGATCGTCAGCGGCGCCTGGTGGGACTATGTCGATGCCATCGCCGCGCATCGCCTCCTGCCGATCCTGCGCAATGATGGCGCGGCGATGCGGCAGGCCATGCTCGCCTGGGCCGTCGACGCCAATATGTGGAAGCGCCGAAGTGCGATCCTCTGCCAGCTCGACGCCAAGGCGCAGATCGATCTCGAACTCCTCTATGCTTGCATCGCTCCGTCGCTCGGCTCCAAGGAATTCTTCCTGCGCAAGGCGATCGGCTGGGCCCTCAGGCACCATGCACGCATCGATCCCGTGGAGGTCGCCCGTTACGTCGACGAGCATCCCGAACTCAGCAATCTCAGCCGCCGCGAGGCTTTGAAGCATATCGCATGATGAGAGAAGGCAAAATTTCGGTGTGCCGATCTCGACCAGGCAGCTTCTCCCCCTGGTGTCTTTCCGACAGCGGGCGTCAGCTCTGCCCCGAGTGCGTTGGATAACCGGCGGCGGCGAGGATCGCCGCCAAGTCACCATCGGTTTGCCGGTGCAGTTCGAGCAGGGCCCGATAGGGATCGCCTTTCAGGCGCAGGGCCGTGGCGAAGGCGGGTTCGGTTTTCAGGCCGGCGCGGCGATGACGCATGACGTTGCCGCGGAATGACTCTCCCCCCAGCGCGAGCAAGCGCCGCTCCACCACGAAATGGCGCCAGCCAGCCTGTTCGGACACCGGCTGGATGGAAGCGAAGATCTCGAAGCACCAGCCCTCCGCCGAAAAGGTGGCGATCACCGGCCGCCCGCTGCCGGTCCATTGATGGACGGAGAAGGCTGCCTTTCCGGCAAGAGCCTCCCAGACTGTCCGGGTGAAGGCGAGGGTATCCGGGGCGTGGCAGAGGATATCGATATCGCTGGCGGGCAGGTCGACGCCGAGAGGGGGCGTGCCCGCGACATGTGGATCATAGGCCTGCAACAATTCGAGCAGCCTGGTTGCCTGCAGGGCCTGCGCATAGCCCGGCCTTGCCGTCATGGCTGCAGGTCCACCAGGCGCAATTCGGGCCAGATCGCCTTGGCGCGTGCCGCCTTGGCGGCCAGGCCCTTGTCGCCGCGGCGTCCCGGATTGGGGCGGATCACCATGCCGAAGACGTCGTCGAGGCCGAAGGGGGCGGCGATGTCGATACTGCCGTCATCCTCGAGGCGAATGCCGACGGCATGCACGATGGCGGCATAATGCCCGAACGCCTCGTCGGCCGAGGCAAGCTGCGGGTAGGGCAGGCCGAAGCGCTGCTCGAACCACAGATGCACCCGGGCCTGGTTGCGGATCTCCACCGGCCAGCGGCCGCCGAACGCCGCCTCTGCGCGCCTGATCACCCCATCCTCCGCTTCCCAGCTCACATCGCCCGCGTCGAAATAGATGAGATCATAATCCTTGATGCCGGTCCCGGCGGGTTTCCCGGTCAGGCTGTTCCACACCGTCTGGTAGACGCAGCCGGCCGCCAGCCGCCATTGCGGCAGGCGAAAGGCGCGGGCGACGGCAAGGAAGGCCATCAGGCCCTCATCCGCCCGGACGATGGCGCGCAGGCGCTCTTCAAGGCAGGCGTGTCGATGCGGCAAAACTCAATCGTCCTGGCAGAATCGCTGGGCTTTTCCGTGAATGTAGGCAATAAAGCCGGCATTCCAAACCACTGATCGCCGCGGGATCTTTTCGGATCCCATAACCTTCCCGTCCCATGATCTTCCCCATTCCATGACCTTTCCCGACCTCATTCCCTCGCTGCGCCCGCTGATGCCGGCACTGCGCGGCACGCTCGAAGCCAATGCGCCGATGGCGCCGCTCTCTTGGTTCCGTACCGGCGGCCCGGCCCAGGTGCTGTTCACGCCTGTGGACGAGGAGGATCTGGCGCAGTTCATGGCGGGATTGCCCACGGACATTGCCTGGCTGGTGGTAGGGCTCGGCTCCAATCTCCTGGTGCGCGATGGCGGCTTCGAGGGCGTGGTCATCCGCCTGGGCAAGGGCTTCGGCTCCATTGTCGTCGATGGCTTGACCATCACGGCCGGCGCCGGCGCACCCGACGTGAAGGTGGCGCGCGCGGCGGCGGAGGCCGGTATCACCGGCCTGTCCTTCCTGCGCGGCATTCCCGGAGCGATCGGCGGTGCCTTGCGGATGAATGGGGGTGCCTATGGCGGCGAGACCAAGGATTTCTTCGTCTCGGCGCGCGCGGTCGGCCGCGACGGTTCGATCCTGACCTATGACGCCCCCGCCATGGGCTTCAGCTATCGCCGCTGCGCCGTGCCGGCGGATGTGGTGTTTACCCAGGCGACATTCCGGGGCGAGGCGGGGGACCGCGAGGCGATCTTGGCGCAGATGCAGAAGATCACCGAAACCCGCTCATCCTCCCAGCCGGTGAATACCCGCACCGGTGGCTCGACCTTCAAGAATCCGCCCGGCCATTCAGCCTGGAAACTGGTCGACGAGGCCGGTTGCCGCGGCCTGACCGTCGGCGGCGCCCAGGTCTCGCCGATGCACACCAATTTCCTGGTCAATCTCGGCACGGCCAGCTCCGCCGATATCGAGATGCTGGGCGAGACCGTGCGTGAGCGCGTCAGGGATCATTCGGGCATCGAACTCGAATGGGAAATCAAGCGCGTGGGGCTGACGGCCTGACTTTGCCGGGGCCGCTACCTGCCCTTGCGGCAGGTCCAGACCAGGACATTGTCGATTTCGAAGCCGCGCCAGAGCCTAATGCAGCAAAGCTGAAGCGCCGCTAACCGATTGTTTACCGATTTGTCCGAAAGCTAACCTTAATGGGGCATGAAGCATTTCCCGCTTGAGGGGGGTGGTCAGCTCCTGAGATCGCCCTTCAAAAGACCGTCCTAACGGGTGGTTCCTCAAGTGCGTTGGCTTCGAGCATATGCTGCGTTTTTTCAATCTGTCCTCCCTGCGCCAAGCCGGATTCACGACCAGAACGTTCGTGGATCAGCGCTCGTCGCGGCTGCAGCGTCTGCTGGCAAAGCCCCCGCGGGGATTGGGGCTCATGCTGTCGGCCGGCTTTCTGGTGGGAACCATCGTCTATGGTGCCCAGACCGGACCGGTCTGGCCGCAGATGAAGGTTCAATATGGCGCGCCGCTCGACATGGCGGCCAATCTGTTCGGTTTCCGGGTCGAGACCGTCGCCGTCACCGGCCAGCGCGAGCTGACGGATCAGAAGATCTTCGCCGCCGCCGGGGTCACCAACACCTCGTCCCTGCTGTTCCTCGATGCCGAGGCGGCTCGCGAGGGGCTCGAGAAGTTGCCGCTGGTGAAGTCGGCCCAGGTTCGCAAGCTGTTTCCCTCCACGCTCTCGGTCACCATCGAGGAGCGTGCCCCTTATGCCCTGTGGCAGCGTGACGGCTCGGTCAGCGTGATCGCCGAAGACGGCGTCGTCATCGAGGATCATGTCGAGGCCCGTTTTGCCGCTCTGCCGCTGGTGGTGGGCGAGGGGGCCGACAAGCGGGCCAGCGAGATCGTCGCGGCGGTTGCCGCTACGCCGGAGCTGACCGGCCGGGTCAGGGGCGCGACGCTCGTTTCCCAGCGCCGCTGGAATCTCACGCTCGATAATGGCGTGGTCGTTCGCCTTCCCGAGGACAATCCGGACCAGGCCTTGAAGAGCCTGGCTGGTCTCGAGCGGAAGGGCAAGGTTTTGGAAAAGGACATTTTGGCAGTCGACATGCGTATGCCCGATCGCGCTACCTTTCGTTTGAGTGAGCAGGCTGCGGCTGCCCGGGCCGACGCGCTGTCCAAGAAGAAGGCAAAGGGGGGCCGCGCATGAGCCCCTTCGAGAATGGCCTGACCCCCAAGCTCAAGCCGCTGGCGCCGCGTCGCACCACGGTGATGTCGGTGCTCGACGTCGGCACCAACAAGATCGTCTGCCTGATCGCGCGGCTGCGTCCGCTCGAAGGGGCCGATCTCCTGCCGGGCCGCAGCCACCAGGCCCAGATCCTGGGCATCGGCCATCAGCGTTCGCGCGGGCTGAAGTCGGGCGCCGTCGTCGACATGGAGGCCGCCGAACAGGCGATCCGCCATGCGGTCGATGCCGCCGAGCGCATGGCCGGGGTGCGGGTGGACTCGGTGATCGTCAACATTTCCTGTGGGCGGGTGGCGAGCGAGCACTATTCGGCCACGGTGGAAGTCGGCGGCCATCAGGTTTGCGATCTCGACATTCATCGCGTTCTCGACGCCGGTGCCAGCCATTCGGTGCGTGACGGACGCGCCGTGCTGCATTCGCTGCCGATCGGCCATATGCTCGACGGTGTCGGTGGCATCTCCGACCCCAGGGGCATGCTGGGCCGCCAACTCGGTGTCGACATGCATGTGGTGACGGCGGAGTCCACGCCGGCCAAGAACTTGATGCTCGCCATCGAGCGCTGCCATCTCCATGTCGAGGCAATGGTCGCTACGCCCTATGCCGCCGGCCTGTCGGCTCTCGTCGACGACGAGACCGAGATGGGCGTGACCCTGATCGACATGGGCGCTGGCACCACCTCGGTCGCCGTCTTTGCCAATCGCGCCTTCGTGCATGCCGACAGCCTGCCGGTGGGCGGGGCGCATGTCACGACCGACGTGGCGCGCGGCCTGTCGACCAAGCTGTCGGAGGCCGAGCGCCTGAAGGTTCTCTATGGCGCCACCATCGCCAGCCCTTCGGACGATCGCGAGACCATCGCCGTGCCGCCCGTCGGGGACGAGCAGGGCGACGGCATCCATCACGTGCCACGCTCTCGTCTGGTACGGATTATCCGTCCGCGCATCGAGGAAATCCTCGAAATGGTGCGCGACCGCCTGCGCGGGTCCGGTGCCTGGGCCGAGGCGGGCCGCCGCGTCGTGCTGACGGGCGGTGCCTGCCAGTTGACGGGCACGGTGGAACTGGCGCGCAAGATTTTGGATCGGCAGGTCCGCATCGGGCGTCCGCTCGGGATCGCCGGCATGCCCGAGGCGGCCAAGGGGCCACCTTTCGCTACGGCAGCTGGCTTGCTGGTCTATCCGCAGATTGCCGGAGTCGAGCATTTCGAACCGCAGGTTCGGACGCGTGCGCAAGCTACCGGAACAGACGGTTATTTCGGTCGGGTCGGACGTTGGTTGAAACACAGTTTCTAAACTTCGATTTGCAAAAGGGAAATCGAGTTTCGAATCGCAAAGGTAACGTTGAGACATGAAGAATGGTCGGTTTTTCAAGGCCATTTTGACTAATTTTTCCGGTCAAATTTAGCCGGATTACACAAATGCCTGCTTCGCAAATCAGTAACTTTCTGATTCAAAGGGCAGGAAGGGGTCGTAAGGCCTTGATGAAGGTCAATTAAGGGGCGCGGCGACGCGTCTTGCAAAAGAGGCGAACCATGACGATCAACCTCAAAATGCCGGATATCCGGGAGTTGAAGCCGCGTATCACCGTGTTCGGCGTTGGTGGGGCTGGCGGCAACGCCGTCAACAACATGATCGAGGCCGGACTGGAAGGCGTTGACTTCGTCGTCGCCAACACCGATGCGCAGGCTCTGACCCTTTCCAAGGCCGACCGCATCGTCCAGATGGGCATCCAGGTTACCGAGGGTCTCGGCGCCGGTTCGCAGCCCGAGGTCGGCCGCGCTGCCGCTGAGGAAGTGATCGACGAGATCCGCGATCATCTCAATGGCGTCCACATGGTCTTCGTCACCGCCGGCATGGGCGGCGGCACGGGTACCGGCGCTGCCCCGGTGATCGCCCGCGTCGCCCGCGAGGTCGGTATCCTCACCGTCGGTGTCGTCACCAAGCCCTTCCATTTCGAAGGCCTGCGCCGCATGCGCCTGGCCGAGTCCGGCATCGCCGAGCTCCAGAAGAGCGTCGATACCCTCATCGTCATTCCGAACCAGAACCTGTTCCGGGTCGCCAACGACAAGACCACCTTCGCCGACGCCTTCGCCATGGCCGACCAGGTGCTCTATTCGGGCGTCGCCTCGATCACCGACCTGATGGTCAAGCCCGGCCTGATCAACCTCGACTTTGCCGACGTCCGCGCCGTGATGCGCGAGATGGGCAAGGCGATGATGGGCACCGGCGAAGCCTCGGGCGAGCGCCGCGCGATCCTGGCCGCCGAAGCGGCGATCGCCAACCCGCTGCTCGACGACGTCTCGATGAAGGGCGCCCGCGGCCTGCTGATCTCGATCACCGGCGGCCCCGACATGATGCTCTACGAGCTCGACGAGGCGGCGACCCGTATTCGTGAAGAGGTCGATCCGGAAGCCAACATCATTCTGGGCGCGACCCAGGATCCGTCGCTGGAAGGCACGATGCGCGTGTCGGTGGTCGCCACCGGCATTGACTCGGCCATCCTGCCCCAGGCTTCGCCCTCCAAGGATGACATTCGCCTGGCGGAAATGACCCAGCGCGTGCGTGACCAGGCTGCTGCCCAGGCCGCTCAGGCTGCCCGCGTTGCCGCGCCGCGCAATGTCGCGCCGGTGGCTCAGGCTCCGGTGGCGATCGAGCCTGCCCCGATCCAGCAGGAAATCGCCCAGCCGGTGCCAGTAGCTCCCGTGGAGCCGGTGGCTGCCGCCAATGACGTGACGCTGCGCCCGCTGGCGCCCAAGCCGACCCTGTTCCGCGAGCCGGTTGTCGAAGAAGCACCCCGCGCTCCCGAGCATCATCCCGAGCCCGAGCATTTCGTGCCCCCGGCGCCGGAGCGGGCCGTCGTCCGTCCGCCGCGCATGCCGCGCATCGAGGATCTGCCCATGCCGGCGCAGGCCCAGATTGCCGCCCAGCGTGGTCCGGAAGCCCCCCAGGCCGGCGACAAGAAGCGCATGACGCTGCTCCAGCGCCTGGCTGCCGTCGGCCTCGGCCGACCCGAGACGGATGAAGTCGAACATGAGCCGGCCCCCGTCGCGCGCCAGCCCGAACCGCGCCAGGCTCCGCCGCGCCCGCCGGAAGCCCAGCGTCGTCCGCCGGCGCCACGTCCGGCCCCGCAGCAGTCGCGTTCGATCGAGGACGACCAGCTCGAGATTCCGGCCTTCCTGCGCCGCCATTCGAATTGAGGCCGATTTCGCCTTCGTGACGAAATCGTAACCATAGTGCGGATCAATGACGGCCCGGGTACATCGCCCGGGCCGTAGTTTTTTGAAATGATTAAGGATTTTAAAACTAGGGTCACAAGCCGGAACTTGGCGAGCTTGTGTTACAGACCGTAAGAAAGCGTGATTTGGCTAAAGCTTTGGTTTTTGCTTTACGTATTTTCGAAGAAAGGTCCGAGTCCATGCCCTCGTGGCAAGGAATGATAGGACCAGGTGGTCAAACAGAAAGCAGGCCGGTCTAGTTTCGGTTGGGTACCGCCACCCTGGCGGACGGCTTGTGGAATACGCACATGAAATCTGGTTTCCAGACGACTTTGAATGACCGTGTATCCCTCGAAGGGATTGGTGTCCATTCTGGCAAGCCTGTCTCCATCACTCTGCATCCGAGCGAGGCCGACAGCGGCATCGTTTTCCTGCGCACGCATCTGGAGAACGGACGTGAGCGGGAGATCCTCGCCCATTATCACAACGTCGTCGATACGCGCCTGTGCACGGTTGTTGGTGATGTCACGCGGGCTTCGGTTGCCACCATCGAGCATCTGATGGCGGCGCTGCGGGGCCTGGGCATCGACAATGTCACAGTTGAAGTCGACAGCGCCGAAATCCCGGTGATGGACGGTTCGTCCGCGCCCTTCATCGAGGCGATTGATCAGGTCGGCATCGCCACGCTGCGGGCGCGCCGCCGGCAGATCAAGGTGCTCAAGCCGGTCCGCGTCGAGATGGGCCGCGCCTGGGCCGAACTGACGCCCTGGGACAAGTCCGGCAATGCGGGCTTCCGCCTCGATGTCGAGATCGATTTCGAGACGCCCCTGATCGGCCGCCAGCGCCGTGCGCTTGACCTGACACCCGACAACTTCCGTCGTGAACTGTCGCGGGCCCGTACCTTCGGCTTCGTCAAGGATGTCGAACAGTTGTGGGAGAGGGGCCTTGCGCTCGGCTCGTCCCTGGAGAATTCGGTTGCCCTGAGCGAGGACCGCATCCTCAATCCGGAAGGCCTTCGCTATGCCGATGAATTCGTGCGTCACAAGATGCTCGATGCGGTGGGCGATCTGGCTCTCGCCGGCGCTCCGCTGATCGGCCAGTTCCGCTCCTATTGCGGCGGACATCGCGTCAATTACATGATGCTTCAGGCCCTGTTCGCGGACGACAGCGCCTGGACCATGGTTGATGCACCGGTACGTCGCGAGAGCGGCCATGCCGAGCTCTCCAGCGGCCTGGCTGCAGCGGCCTTCGCGCCTGATACCAATTGAGTGTGAAGGCTTTTGCCTCGCTTGACAGCGCCGCCGCAAAGCATTGTACAATTTTGCAGAGGCGGTGGCGCTTGGCCGGACAATCGGCTACAAGGGCCCCTGCATTGCTGCCGGCATAACGGCCTATCCGTCTGGACGGGCCGGTGCTGGTCGTGAATGTCGAACCACGAAGTCTTAACGTTGTGGTGCGAAGCTGATGGATGGTGTCATCCGCCGGAAACGCGCGACAATGCCGGTACGGGAGTGTTTTGCGATTTGGTGGAATCACCAGGAATCGCAAAGACGCGTCCAAACAAAGAGTGAGAGCAAAAGGGCGTTTGCGCCTAAACGCGCTTTGCTCGAGTCGAAGTAGAGGTCTGAGTGATGCCGCTGCGTTCCCTCTCGTCTTCCCGCACCGTCGCGACGCGGCTCGCGGTTCGTGCCGTCGCCATTGCGCTGATGGCGACGCCGCTGGCCGCCTGCGGTTTTTGGGATGACGATCCGGGCTACAAGACCCAGGCGACCGACCCGCCTGATCTTCTCTACAACCAGGGCCTCGTCGCCATGAAGGGCGGCGACTATTCCAAGGCCTCCAAGCGTTTCGAATCGCTCGACAAGCAATATCCGCAGACGGAATGGCAGAAGAAAGCCATTCTGATGATGGCTTATTCGAATTACACGTCCGGCAATTACGACGATGCCATCACCTCGTCGCGCCGTTACGTGACCCTGTGGCCGAACGACAAGGACGCGGCCTACATGACTTATATCTGGGCCAACTCCCAGTATAAGCAGATCCCCGACATCACACGCGACCAGGACCGGGCCAGCCAGGCACTTGCCGGCTTCCAGAAGGTCGTTACCGACTATCCCAAGTCGGAATATGTCAGCGATTCCAAGTTCAAGATCCAGGTCGTGCGCGACCAGCTCGCCGGCAAGGAAATGGAGATCGGCCGCTTCTACCAGAAGCAGCAGAACTATTCCGCTGCGGTCAACCGTTACAAGACCGTGGTCAAGGACTATGCCCAGACCCGGCAGATCGAAGAAGCGCTGAGCCGCCTGACGGAATGCTACATGGCGCTCGGCCTATCTGCCGAGGCGCAGACTGCCGCCGCCATTCTGGGCCACAACTATCCCAACAGCCAGTGGTACAAGGATGCCTATACGCTGGTGAAATCGCATGGCCTGGAGCCGCGCGAAGACACCGACTCGTGGCTGAGCCGGACATTCCGCAACGCGATCACGCTCTGAAACGTGGCGTAGACAATCGAGTTTCGAAAGGGCCGGTCGCAAGATCGGCCCTTTCCTTGTGCGCAGCCTGATGTTTTGTCATGCGACGCAGGCGCAAGCCCGGTATAGAACTGTCATGCTCGTTCAACTGGCCATCCGCGATATCGTCCTGATCGACCGGCTCGACCTCGAATTCGTCGCGGGGCTGTCCGTGTTGACCGGCGAGACCGGTGCCGGCAAGTCGATCCTGCTCGACGCCTTTGCCTTGGCGCTTGGTGGACGTGGCGACGGTTCCCTGGTGCGTCATGGCACGGGCCAGGGCCAGGTCAGCGCGGTCTTCGACGTTTCGGCCGATCATGCGGCCCGTGCGGTGCTGAAGGCGAACGACATTTCCGATGACGGCGACCTGATCCTGCGGCGCGTGCAGATGGCGGACGGCCGGACCCGAGCCTTCATCAACGATCAGCCCGTCAGCGTGCAGGTGCTGCGCGCCACGGGAGCAGCTCTGGTCGAGATCCACGGCCAGCATGACGATCGGGCCTTGACCGATCCCGCCTCCCACCGCGCGCTCCTCGATGCCTTCGGGGGGCTGGAGGATCTGGCGGCCGATGTTGCCGGCAAGCATGCGGCCTGGCGCAAGGCCACGCAGTCGCTGGCACAGCATCGAGCCAGGCTGGAAAAGGCCCGGGCGGAGGGCGACTGGCTGCGCCATTCCGTCGATGAACTCGGCAAGCTCGATGTCCAAGCCGGCGAGGAAGAAGCCCTGGCCGAGCGGCGCACCCATATGATGCAGGCCGAGAAGATCGCCGTCGATCTCAAGGAAGCCTATGAGGGGGTCGGCGGCAACGGCTCTCCCACACCGTCGCTGGCGGCCATCATCCGGCGCCTCGAGCGGCGGGGTGCCCAGGCGCCACGCCTGGTCGAGCCGGCGATTGCCTCGCTGGACCAGGCGCTCAACGCCCTGGAAGAAGCCCGCATCGCGCTGCAGACAGCATTGGACGAGGCCGATTTCGACCCGGCCGAACTGGAGCGCCTGGAAGAGCGTCTGTTCGCCCTGCGCGCGGCCAGCCGCAAATATGATGTCTCCGTCGAGGACCTGCCGGCACTGGCCGAGCGTTATGCGGCGGATCTTGCCGCCCTAGACGAGGGGGAAGGGCAGCTGCAGACCCTGGAGCAGGCCGATCGCGCCGCCCGTCTCGCCTATGAGGCCGAGGCGGCGGTGCTCTCCGACAAACGCAGAGCCACCGCCGGCCAGCTCGATGCTGCCGTCAACGGCGAATTGCCGCCGCTGAAGCTCGACAGGGCGAAGTTCACCACTTCGGTGGAGAGCGACAAGACCCTGGCCTCTCCCGATGGGTTCGACAGGGTCGAGTTCTGGGTCCAGACCAATCCCGGCACCCGGCCTGGGCCGATGATGAAGGTGGCGTCGGGCGGCGAGCTTTCGCGTTTCATGCTGGCCCTCAAGGTCGCGTTGGCCGATCGCGGTTCGGCGCCGACGCTGGTGTTCGACGAGATCGATTCCGGCGTGGGCGGTGCCGTTGCCGATGCCATCGGCCAGCGCCTGGCGCGACTGGCGGGAAAGGTCCAGGTCATCAACGTCACCCATGCGCCGCAGGTCGCGGCGCGTGCTTCCACCCATTTCCTCATCGCCAAGCAGGCGGAAGGCAAGGACAGGGTCGCCACCCGCGTCTCGCCCCTCGACACCGACAAACGGCGCGAGGAAATCGCCCGTATGCTCGCCGGCGCCCATGTGACCGACGAAGCGAGGGCGGCGGCGGACAGGCTGCTGGGGGGCGGGGCTTCAGACCCGGCATCTGACTTCATTGCTGAGTAATAGTGGCGGGTCTGAAGACCCGCCCCCCAACCCGTGCCGTCCCCTCTGCCCCGATTGGAATGGTTGTGTTAAGCCACAGCAAAGCAATGCATCGGTTGGCCTGTCATGAACACTCCCAAGCCCGTTTCCGACCTCTCGATCGAGGAGGCCCGCGTTGACTACGAGGAACTTGCGGCGCGGTTGATCGACGCCGACAAGGCCTATTACCAGGAGGACGCGCCGGTCCTCAGCGATGCGGACTATGACGTCCTGCGGCGGCGCTATACGGCAATCGAAGAGCGTTTTCCCGAGCTCAAATCGGCCGAGAGTCTCTCGGACAAGGTCGGCGCGGCGCCGTCCGAGAAATTCGCCAAGGTACGCCACCGCGTGCCGATGCTGTCCCTGTCCAACAGCTTCTCGGATGAGGATGTCGAGGAATTCGTGGCTCGCATCCGCCGTTTCCTCGGCCTTGGCGATAGCGATGACGTGGTGATCACGGCCGAACCCAAGATCGATGGCCTGTCCTGCTCGCTGCGCTACGAGAAGGGCAGGCTGGTGGTGGCGGCCACGCGGGGCGATGGTGCCGAGGGTGAGGATGTCACCGCTAATGTCCGCACCATCGGCGACATTCCCAATGTGCTCAAGGGTGACGTCCCCGAGATTTTCGAGGTGCGTGGCGAGGTCTATATGAGTCACGCCGATTTCAACGCCATGAATGAAAGGCAGGCCGCGGCGGGCAAGCCGCTGTTCGCCAATCCACGCAATGCCGCGGCAGGCTCGCTGCGCCAGCTCGACGCCGCCATCACCGCCAGTCGCCCCCTGCGCTTTTTCGCCTATGCCTGGGGCGAGGCGAGCGCGCTGCCAGCCACCACGCAATTCGAGGTGGTGCGGGCTTTCGCCGAGTGGGGCTTTGCAGTCAATCCGCTGATGGTGCGCTGCCATGGCGCGGCCGACCTGCTCGCCCATTACCGCCAGATCGAGGCCCAGCGCGCCACGCTGGGCTACGACATCGACGGCGTGGTCTACAAGGTCGACCGGCTCGATCTGCAGCAGCGCCTCGGTTTCGTCTCGCGCTCGCCGCGCTGGGCGACGGCCCACAAGTTCCCTGCCGAGAAGGCGACCACGCTGCTGCAGGGCATCGAGATCCAGGTGGGACGCACCGGAGCCCTCACGCCGGTTGCCAAGCTGCAGCCGGTTACGGTGGGCGGTGTCGTCGTCTCCAACGCCACTTTGCACAATGAGGACGAGATCGCCCGCAAGGACGTGCGTATCGGCGATACGGTGATCGTGCAGCGGGCGGGCGACGTCATCCCGCAGATCCTCGGGGCGGTGCTGGAAAAGCGGCCGGCGGACGCCGTTCCCTATGTCTTCCCCGAAACCTGTCCCTGTTCCCTGAAGACGCCCGTCGTCCGCGAGGAAACCGTGACGGGCGGGGAGGGGGCGGTGCGCCGCTGTTCGGGGGAATTCGCCTGTCCCTTCCAGAAGATCGAGCATCTCAGGCATTTCGTCTCCCGCCGCGCCTTCGACATCGAGGGGCTGGGCGAAAAGCAGATCGCCTTCTTCTTCGAGAACGAGGACCTGCCGATCCGCGAGCCCGGCGACATCTTCACCCTGGCTGCCCGCGATGGGCAGAACTTCAAGAAATTGAAAGACCGTGAAGGTTTTGGCGCGACCTCCACCAAGAACCTGTTTGCCGCCATCGATGCCCGCCGCGAGATCGCGCTGGAACGCTTCCTCTATGCCCTCGGCATTCGTCATGTCGGCGAGACCACCGCCCGCCAACTCGCCCGTGCCTATGGCTCCTGGCCGGCTTTCGAGCAGGCGGCGCTGCGCATCGCTGCCAAGGATGAGGAGGCTGGAGCGGATATGGATGCGATCGACCAGATCGGCGAAACCGTGGTCGAGGCCATCGGCGCCTATTTCGTGGAAGAGCACAACCTTGCCATCCTCGAGCGCCTGACGGCGGAGATCCGCATTCTCGATGCGGAACAGCCTCGTTCCGAGAGCCCCGTCGCCGGCAAGACGGTGGTGTTCACCGGGGCGCTGGAGCGCATGAGCCGCGACGAGGCAAAGGCCATGGCCGACCGGCTGGGCGCCAAGGTCTCGGGCTCCGTTTCCAAGAAGACCGATCTCGTGGTCGCCGGTCCCGGCGCCGGTTCGAAACTGGCGGATGCGCAAAAGCACGGCGTCAAGGTCATCAATGAGGATGAATGGTTCGAGCTCGTGAATGGAGCAGGGAACACGAATGACCAGGATGCGTGAACTGTGCCTCGGCCTTCTGCTGGCATCGGGGCTGGCGATGCCGGCCCTTGCCGCCGAAACTTCGCCCGATGCGACGGTAAAACAGATCTATTCGGGCAAGACGCCCGAAACGAAAGGCATCGACATCATCGGTGATGCCAAGCTGCGCGCCAGATATCTCAGCAAGGACCTGGCTGCCGCGGTGAAGAAGGATATCGACGAATCCGCCAAGTCCGGCGAGGTGGGAGCGCTCGATTTCGATCCGGTGAGCGATTCACAGGATCCGATGATCAAGGATTTGAAGATCGAGCCGGCGTCGGTGCAGGGTGACCGGGCCCAGATAGGCGTGAGTTTCAATCGCGGCGATCCCAAGCGCGACGAGCTTGTCTACGACCTGGTGCAAGAAAACGGCCAGTGGCGCGTTTCCAACATCTCGAAGAAGGGCAATGCCGAGGAGGCTTGGTCCTTGCGCCAGATGCTGTCCTTGAAATAGAGGCTGGCGCTGCAGCGGATGCAACTTTCATCCAAGCAATTTGCCGACAAAGGCACTATCTTAACGGCATGCCGTCGCAGTCCACTGCCTTCACCACGCTCGAGGATGCCGCCGAACGAGGCGATGCCGTCCGGTTCTGGCGCGAGCAGCGCTATGACGGACTGGAGTGCCTGAGCGCGATCTTTCGCCGGCATCGCTATGTGCCCCATACCCACGAGACCTATGCGATCGCTGCCGTGCTCGACGGTTGCGAGGCCTTCTCGCATCGCGGCAGCCGGCACTACGCTTCGCCGGGAAGTTTCGCGATGGTCTGCCCGGACGAACTGCATGATGGCGAGCCTGCGGGCGAGGGATTCGTCTACCGCGTGCTCTATCCCACCGTCGATCTGATGCGTTCCGTCGCCGAGGACACTTTCGGCCGACCGGTTGCCGGGACGCCCTGGTTCGACCGTTCGGTGATCGACGATCCTGCCCTGGCCGCCGATCTGGTGACGCTGCAGATCGCGCTCAGCGACCCCGCCGTGACCTTGCTTGAACGCGATGCCAGGCTCAGCCGCTTCTTTTCGGCGCTGCTCGGGCGTTGGGGCTGTTATGGCGAGCCGATCAGGCTCGGCGACGAGAGCGGGCCACTCACCAAGGCGCGGGCCTATCTGGACCAGCATTTCGAGCGCGATGTCGGGCTCGACGAGCTCGCTGCGGTGGCAGGGCTCAATCGCAGCCATCTGGTGCGTTCCTTCCGCAAGGCCATGGGCACCACGCCGCATGCCTATCTCACCGACCGGCGCTATCGCGCGGCGAGGCGCCTGCTGGCGGCGGGTGAGGGACCGGCGGAGGTGGCGGCAGCCTGCGGCTTCTACGACCAGAGCCACCTCAACCGGGTGTTCAAGGCGCGCATGGGCGTGACGCCGGGAGCGTTTCGCGGGTGATGGAGTGTCGCCCCCTGGCCGACAAATGTCAGCCAGAGGCTGACACTCCTGATGCAACTTTTATCCAAGACCGGCGGTTGCACGGCGCCTATTGAGACGGCTCCATCAGGAGCTCTCCCTTGTCTGCCCGTTCCGAAATCCGTTCCGCGTTGATCGACATCGCCCCGCCTGCCTTGGCGGCGGTGCCGATCGGTTTCCTGTTCGGCGCCATCGCCGTCTCCAAAGGCCTGTCGCCTTTCGAGACGGCCCTGATGTCGATCATCGTGTTCGCCGGCAGCGCGCAATTTGCCGCCCTCGAGCAATGGGTGCAGCCGGTGCCGATCCTGACCCTGGCTTTCGGCACCCTGCTGATCAATTGCCGCCATATCCTGATGGGAGCCTCGCTCACCCCCAAGACGCGGCTCTTCTCGCCTGCCCAGCGTTTTCTCGGCTTCTTCATGATGGCCGACGAGAACTGGGCGATGTCGGAGCGCCGGGCCGGCCAGACCGAGCTGACGCCGACCTATTATTTCGCCATGTCGGTGTTCTTCTATCTCAATTGGGTGCTGTGGAGCACGGCGGGCAGCTTCGTTGGCCAGCTCCTCGGCGATCCCGCACGCTACGGCGCCGATTTCGCTTTCACCGCTCTGTTCATCGGCCTGATCGCAGGGTTCTGGGAAGGCCGCAGCTCGGCGGCTGCGATCATCACCAGCGCCGTCGTGGCGGCCCTGGTCTATCTCAAGATCGGGGCGCCCTGGCACGTGCCCGCCGGGGCGCTGGCCGGCATTCTGGCCGCTTTCCTCACCGGCCATCCCGGCCGCAGTAAGCTCGATGCCAAGGAGGCCGTCGATGTCGTTTGATCCCCACACGGTGGCGGCGATCCTGACCATGGCGCTGGTGACCTATGCCACCCGCGTGGCCGGCATCTTCCTGGACGGCCGCCTTGCCCTGAGCGGCCGGACCAAGGCCGCTTTCGACGCCATTCCGGCGGCCGTTCTGGTTTCGGTGATCGCACCGGTCGCGCTCGCCACCGGGCCGGCCGAAACCATCGCCGCCGCCATCACCGTGGTTTCCGCCACGCGCATGCCGCTGCTGGTGACCATCGTGGTTGGCGTGGTGAGCGTGGTGCTGCTGAGGATGATGATGGGTTGAGAGGAGGGGTTTCGGACCCGCCTCTTTTTCAACGATTATGCGTCGCAAGCCCGGCCCGAAGGCAAGCCTCCGCTATCCGACCGGCTGCGTCACTTGCTCCAGCCACACCCGCTCCGTTTCGTCCAGCAGCGGGCCGAGCGTCTCGCGCACCTTTGCGTGATAGGCGTTGAGCCAGTCGATCTCGCGGGTGGTGAGCAGCGACAACTCGATCGGCCTCACATCGATGGGCGCCAGCGTCAGCGTCTCGAAGCCGTACATCTCGCGCTCGGCGCCCTCGATCGTGATGGGCTCGACCAGGATGAGGTTCTCGATACGGATGCCGAAGGCGCCGGTTCGGTAATAGCCCGGCTCGTTGGAGAGAAGCATGCCGGCTTCCAGCGGCGTGGTGCCGAGCTTGGAGATGCGCTGCGGGCCCTCATGCACGGAGAGATAGGAGCCGACGCCATGGCCAGTGCCGTGGTCGAAATCGGTGCCGATCTCCCATAGTGCGGCGCGGGCGAAACTGTCGAGCTGGGCACCGGAAACACCCTTGGGAAAGCGCGCCAGGGCGATGGCGATATGGCCCTTGAGCACGCGGGTATAGCGGTCCTTCATCTCGGGAGAGACCTCGCCCACCGCGATGGTGCGGGTGATGTCGGTGGTGCCGTCGACATATTGCGCGCCGGAGTCGATCAGGAAGAAGCCGGGCGTCACCGGCCGGTTGCTGGCGTGGCTGACACGGTAATGCGGCAGGGCGGCGTTCGGCCCGGCCGAGGAAATCGAGGGGAAGGAGAGATCCTTGAGCACGCCCGTGCCCTGGCGGAAGCGTTCCAGGGCCTGCGCCACGGAGATCTCAGTTTCCTGGCCGCCGGGGACGGCGCGTTCGAACCAGGCGAGAAAGTTCACGAAGGCGACGCCGTCGCGGATATGGGCGGCGCGGGAGCCGGCTCGCTCTGCCTCGTTCTTGACGGCACGCAGGAGGGCGACGGGGTCGCCCCCCTTCTGCACCTTGCCGCCGGCCTTCTCGACCAGGGTGGCGAAATGCTCGACCACCATGGCGGGATCGAGCCGTACCGTCTTGCCTTTCACGCTTCCAGCCAGCACTGCCTCGATCTGGCGTGGTTCGGCAATGGCCATGTGCTGGGCAAGGTCGTCGCGGACGGCATTGGAGAACTTGCGGCCATCGGCGAACAGCGTCGGCTGGCCCTCGGCCGGCACCAGTGCATAGGAGAGCGGCAGGGGCGTGTGGGAGACGTCGCCGCCGCGGATGTTGAACAGCCAGGCGGAGGCATGGGCGTCATTGGTGAAGACGGCGTCGATCTTCTGCTCACGCAGCTTGGCCTGCAGCCGTTCGACCTTGGAGGACACGCTCTCGCCGGCCAATGCCACATCGTGCAGGACGATCTGGGCAAGGGGGGGCGCCGGCCTGTCGGTCCAGACGGCGTCGATCGGATTTTCCTTGACGGCAACAAGACTTGCACCGGCCTTCTCGCAAGCGGCGCGAAGGCGCTCGACCTCGTTCATCGACTGAAGACGCGGATCGTAGCCGAGCTTCATGCCGGGCTTGAGCACGGCACCGAGCCATTTCTCCGGCGGCTCCTCGATGAGATGGCGCGGCGTGTAGGTCGAGGTATCCACCTGTTCGCGCACCTGCACGGTATAGCGGCCGTCGACGAAGATGGAGGCCTGGTCCTTCAGGACGACGGCGATACCGGCTGAGCCGGCAAAGCCGGTGAGCCAGGAAAGGCGTTCCTCCGAGGGTGGGCAATATTCGTTCTGGTGTTCGTCCGAGCGGGGGACCACGAAGCCGTCGAGTCCCAGTTCGGCGAGCTTGCCGCGCAATGCCGCCGCGCGGGCCGGGCCGAGGCTGGGCTGGGAAATTTCGTCGAAGGACTGAAAAGCCATTTGATCACCCTTGAAGTATAAGTCCCTTCTCCCCCTGCGGGAGAAGGTGGCGGCAGCCGGATGAGGGGTGTTGGCGCCAAGCTGGCAGGGGCGTGTTGCTCCCCTCATTCCCCTGCCGGGACCCCTAGTCAACTCAAGAGAGTTGACGACACCCGCAAGGGGAGAAGGGGTTCTAGTCGTCTAGAGTCGTGCGTCCTCAAAGCTTCTTGGGCTTGCCGCCGCCATAGGACAGCACCAGCGTCGTCCACTCGTCGATCTTGATCTGGCGGATGAGATGGAGGCCCTGGGCGCGATAGGCAGCCAGCGCCGCATTGGCATGGGAATGGAGCAGGCCGGAAAGGATCACCGTGGCGCCGGGCGCCAGCAGGCGGCTCATCGGCGCCGCCAGGCGCACCAGCGGGCCCATCAGGATATTGGCGAAGACCAGATCGAACGGCTTGTTGGTCTGCATGGCGCGAGCGGTGGTGCCGCGGGCCACGAAGCTCTCGACATAGGCCCCGGCCTTGTTGAAGCGGATATTGTTGCGCGCGGTGGCGATGGCGATCGGATCGATGTCGGAGGCCAGCACGCGCAGGCGCAGCGCGCGCGCGGCCGCTATGGCGAGCACGCCGGTGCCGGTACCGATGTCGAGCGGCCGGTAGGGGCGCTTGCGTTTGAGAAGGTCGTCCAAGGCGAGGAGACAGCCCCGCGTGGTGCCGTGATGGCCGGTGCCGAAGGCGAGAGCCGCCTCGATCTCGATGCCGATGGTGTTTCCAGGCACGTGCTGGCGGTCATGGCTGCCATGGACGGTGAAGCGACCCGCCCGCACGGGCGCCAGGCCTTCGAGGGAAGCCGCCACCCAGTCCTTGTCGCCGAAGCTGTCGAAGGCCACCTCCATGTCGGGGCCGGCCGCCAACGCGATCAGGTCCCGGACGGAGGCTTCGTCCGGTTCGGTGCGGAAATAGACCTCGACCAGCCAGGGGGGCTTGGCCGTGCCGTCTTCCCTTTCGAAGGCAGCGATCGCCGTTTCCGTGGGATCGAAGCTTTCGCCGAGCAGGTCAGCGATGCGACGCGCGCGCATCTCGTCGGTGACGATACGTGCGACATGGGTGGGATTGTTGGGATGAAGACCTTCGAGCATGTCGCTTGGCTATCGCGCCAGCCGCCGAAGGGCAATTGAAATCGCGATTACCCTCCGAAACGCTGGAAGCGTTCGCGCAGGGCCTGCAGCTGTTCCACGCCGGCATTGGCGAAGGCGACCCGCATATGTCCCTCGAGGCCGGGGCCGAAATAGGGGCCGGGCAGGCAGAGCACGCCGGCCTTCTCCACCAGTTCCTTGACCACGCTTGCGGCGGTATGGCCATGGAAGGGATGATGCAGGAAGGCGAAATAGGCGCCCATCGCATCGATCCGCCAGCCATTGATGCCTTCGAAGGCCGCGCGGAAGCTGGCTGCCCGCCTGTCGATCTCCAGGCGGTTGGCTTCGCGCCATTCCGTCAGGCCGTCGATGGCCCAGGCGACGGGGGCCTGGGCGGTGCGGGGCGCGCAGATCTGCAGCGTGTCGAGAACCTTGCCGACCTCGGCCGCCACGGTGGGCGCGGCGACGAGCGCTCCCAGGCGATGGCCGGGGATGCAGTAGCTCTTCGAGAAGGAATAGAGATAGATCAGGGTGTTGTCGAATTCGCCTGAAGCGATGAGTCCGTGCGGCCGGCCGGCGACGAAGTCGCGATAGGTCTCGTCGAGGATGAGGAACAGGCCGCGTTCCCGGCAAAGTCGGGCGAAGGCCTCGATGGTTTCAGGCGGGTAGACGGCGCCCGTCGGGTTGTTGGGCGTCACCAGCAGGATCGCCCGCGTGGTGGGATCGATCAGTTCGGCGGCGCTCTCGACATCCGGCACGAAGCCGTTCTCGGGCGGGCAGGACAGGGCCCGCGCCTCGATGCCGAGCATGTCGAGCGTCATCTTGTGATTGAAGTACCAGGGGCTCGGCAGCAGGATGGAATCCCCCGCCTTGGCCACCGCCAGGGCCGCTACGAAGAAGGCTTGGTTGCAACCGGTGGTGATCGAGACGGTCTGCCAGTCGACCGTGCCGCCATAGAGGTCGGAAATGTGCTTGGCATAGGCCTGGCGCAGCACGGTATCGCCCTCGATCGGCCCGTAGCTGGCACTCGACGCCGCGCTGGCATTGCGGCCGAGCCGCTCCAGCAATTCCGCATGCGGCGGATAGCCCGGCACCGCCTGGGAGAGGTCGATCAGCGGGCCGGCCGCGCCGTCATAAGCGCGCGCCCAGGCCTGCGCCTCCGGGATCGGCGGGGTGGCGGTGTCGAGGAGATTGGGATTGATGACGGGCTGGCTGCTCATGCGGTCTTAAATGCCTGCGACGCTCTGCCCTGACAAGTGGATTTCAGGTGGCTGCGACGATGACATTGTCGCAGGAATCTCCTACCCCTTTTGCCATGTACCTGCCATCAAGCCTCAAGATCGATGCCGCCCGCGCGGCCGTGTCGCTCAGCCCCACCGATGCTGCCTTCGTCCAGCATCCCTATCCCGCCTATCAGGCCATTCGCGAAGCCTGCCCGTTGTTCTTCTGGGAGGAGTATGGCTGCTGGTGCGCGGCCTCGCACCAGATGGTGTTCGACCTCTTCCGCGACAGGCGCTTCGGTCGCGAGGTGCTGCATGTGGCCAGCCGTGCCGAGCTCGGCTGGCCGGAGCCACAAGCCCATCTGGCGCCCTTCGATGCGGTCGACGCCCATTCCATGTTGGAGCGCGAGCCGCCGGTTCATACGAGGCTGCGCACCCTGGTCAATCGCGCCTTCGTCACCCGGCAGGTCGAGCGTCTGAGGCCGCGGATCGCGGCGCTCGCCAACGAACTGATCGATGGTTTCGTGGGGCAGGGCAGGGTTGATCTGATCGAGGCTTTTGCCACGCCCATCCCGGTGATCCTGATCGCCGAACTCCTGGGTGTGCCGGTCGAGATGGCCCCGCAACTGCTCGACTGGTCGCATCGCATGGTGGCGATGTATCAGTTCAGCCGGAGCCGCAGTATCGAGGACCAAGCCGTTGCAGCTGCTGAGGATTTCTCCCAGTTCCTGCGCGGCTATGTCGAGCGGCGGCGAGCCGAACCGCGCGACGATCTCATCAGCCATCTCATCGCCGTCGAAGCCGAGGGCGACCGGCTCAGCGAGGAGGAACTGATCTCCACCTGCATCCTGCTGCTCAATGCCGGCCATGAGGCGACGGTGCACGCCATCGGCAATGGCGTGAAATCCGTCCTGCAGGCAGGTCTCGGCCGCGAGGCGGTGCTGGCCGGCGGCGAGGGGCTGGTGGAGGAAATGCTGCGCTTCGATCCGCCGCTCCACATGTTCAAGCGCTATGCCCTGGAGGACGTCACGCTGGGGCCGGCCACCTTCCGCAAGGGCGATGAGATCGGCCTGCTGCTCGGCGCCGCCAACCATGATCCGGATCGCTTCGAGGAGCCCGGCCGTTTCCTGACGACGCGGCAGCGCCCGCCCCATGTCAGCTTCGGCGGTGGCATCCATTTCTGCGTTGGCGCGCCCCTGGCGCGGCTGGAGCTGGAAGTGGCGGTGCCGATCCTGTTCGAACGGCTGCCCGGCCTGCGGCTGGAAGGGACGCCGGTTTATGCCGACACCTATCATTTCCACGGGCTGAAGGCGCTGGAGTTGAGCTGGTAAATTCGGGTGCACGGGCATCTTGCCCCTTCTTGCGTGCCAAATACGCCGCGTGTGAGGAGACGAAGATACGGGCAAGATGCCCGTGCACCCGACGTCGAGCCCTGCATGAGGGGCGTCCCTGCTTTGTCTTTGCTGTAGTTTTCTTTCAAATCCGCTCATGGTATGGATATTGAAGGTTTATAACATGTATTTTATGTTATATTTTCATCGGTGCATCGCAAGAGATTGAACATGGCAACCCCTTCCGGTCCTCAAGCGGCGGCAGCCAAGCCCTTATATGCTTCCTTCGGTTTTCAGGTGCTCGCCGCCATGGTGGTGGGCCTGGCGCTCGGCCTTTATGCCCGCTCGCTCGGGCCAGATGCGGCAGGCAACCCGAACTGGCTGGTGCAGACGCTGACGACGATCGCCTCGATCTTCGTCCAGTTGCTCTATGCCCTGGTGCCCCCCTTGGTCTTTACCGCGATCGTTGCCTCGATCGGCAATCTGCGCAGATTGTCCAATGCCGCGGCGCTGGTCTGGCAGACATTACTGTGGTTCGCGATCACCGCGCTGATTGCCGTGCTGATCGGCATCACCCTCGGCCTGGTCATCCAGCCGGGCCTGCATTCGACCGTGCTGGCCGAGACCGCCAAGGCGCCGGCCACCACCGGCTCCTGGCTCGACTTCCTGAAAGGCCTGGTGCCCGCCAATATCTTCGGCATCCAGGCCTCGACCAAGCTCACCGATGGCGTCGCCTCGACCTCGCTGCAGTTCAACGTGCTGCAGATCCTGGTGATCGCCATTGCTGTCGGCGTGGCCGCGCTGAGCGTGGGTGAACGGGCGAACCCCTTCCTCACCTTCAACGAGTCGCTGCTCGCCATCGTGCGCAAGATCCTGTGGTGGGTCATCCGCCTGACCCCGATCGGCACGATCGGCCTGCTCGGCAAGGCCGTGGCGCAATATGGCTGGCAGACGCTCGGGCAACTGACGTGGTATGCCCTCGCCATCTATATTGGCCTCGCCATCGTCCTGCTCGTCGTCTACCCGCTGCTCCTGATCCTGCACGGGCTTAGCCCCGCCCGCTTCTTCGCGGGCGCCTGGCCGGCGATCCAGCTCGCCTTCGTCTCGCGCTCCTCGGTCGGCACCATGCCGGTGACCGAGGCGGTGACGGAGCGCAGCCTCGGCGTGCCCCGGGAATACGCAGCCTTTGCCGTGCCTTTGGGATCGACCACCAAGATGGATGGCTGCGCTGCGATCTATCCAGCCATTTCGGCGATCTTCGTGGCCCAGTTCTACCAGATCCCGCTCGGCATCGAGCATTACGCCCTGATCGTGTTCGTCTCGGTGATCGGCTCGGCCGCCACGGCCGGCCTCACCGGTGCCACCGTGATGCTGACCCTGACGCTGTCGACGCTCGGCTTGCCGCTCTCCGGCGTCGGCTTGCTGCTTGCCATAGATCCGATCCTCGACATGGGCCGCACGGCGGTCAACGTGGCGGGGCAGGCGCTGGTGCCGCTGCTGGTCTCCAAGCGCCAGGGCATTCTCGACGAAGCCCGCTTCAACCAGGCCGGCGGCATCGACAGTCTCGACGCCGGCGTGCCGGCCAAGGGGTAAACTCCGGTCATCCCGTGCGCGATGCAGCATGCAATGCTGCATCGCGCACGGGACCGCAGGATGGAAAAGGCGTGTCAACTGGCCCGCGATCCCGCATCTGCATCGCATCACTTCGTGCTGCAATGCGTGCGGGATGACCTCGACCTCAAGCTGCCTCGACGAAGCTGTCGACCACGCGCTTGCGGCCGGCCTTGTCGAAATCGACGGTGAGCTTGTTGCCGTCGACTTCGGCCACTTCGCCATAGCCGAACTTCAGGTGGAAGACGCGGGCGCCGACCTTGTAGGCCGAGGCCGTGCCGGTGGAACGGGCCACCAGTTCGCCCTCGATGGTCAGGGGTTCGCGGCGGAGCGGGGCCTGTGTGGTACGGAAGCCCGAGGCCATGTTGCTCTGGGCACGCTGCCAGCCCGGTGTCGAATAGTTCGAGCCGGCGAAGGGCTGGGCCTTGTCGAAGCGGCTCATGCCGAGCGAGCCGCCGGAGCCATAGGAATTGGAAGCCTCCATCACGTCGACATGGGCGGCGGGAAGCTCGTCGACGAAACGCGACGGCATGGTCGACTGCCACAGGCCGTGGATGCGGCGGTTGGAGGCGAACCAGACCTTGGCGCGGCGGCGGGCGCGGGTCAGGCCGACATAGGCCAGGCGCCGTTCCTCCTCCAGGCCCGCGCGGCCATTCTCGTCGAGCGAGCGCTGGTGCGGGAACAGGCCTTCCTCCCAGCCGGGCAGGAAAACGGTCTCGTATTCCAGGCCCTTGGCGCCGTGGAGCGTCAGGATCGAAACCTTGTCCTCGCTGGCGCCTTCCTCGCTGGCATCCATCACCAGCGAGATATGCTCGAGGAAACCGGCCATGTTCTCGAAGCTTTCCATCGAGCGCACGAGTTCCTTGAGGTTCTCCAGCCGGCCTGCAGCTTCGGCCGTCTTGTCCTTCTGCCACATGTCGGTGTAGCCGGATTCCTCCAGGATCAGCTCCGCCAGCTCCTGGTGGCCGAGCACCTCGCTCTGGGCGGCCCAGCGCGAGAAGGAGGCCATCAGGGCGCCGAGCGTCTGGCGCGGCTTGGGCTTGAGTTCCTCCGTTTCCACCAGCACCCGCGCCGCCTGCATCATCGGCACGCCATTGTGGCGGGCATAGTCGTGCAGGACCTGCACAGTGGCATCTCCGAGGCCGCGCTTGGGCACGTTGACGATGCGCTCGAAGGCGAGGTCGTCCGCCGGCTGCATGGTGGCGCGGAAATAGGCGAGGGCGTCACGGATCTCGGCGCGCTCATAGAAGCGCGGGCCGCCGATGACGCGATAGGGCAGGCCGAGCGTGACGAAGCGATCCTCGAATTCGCGCATCTGGAAAGAGGCGCGTACCAGGATGGCGATATCGTTGAGCGCGTGGCCCTTGTGCTGCAGCGCCTCGATCTCGTCGCCGATGGCGCGGGCCTCCTCGCCCGAATCCCATGCGCCTGCGACAGTGACGCGCTCGCCCTCCTCGTCATCGGTGAACAGGGTCTTGCCGAGGCGCCCCTCATTGTTGGCGATCAGGTGCCCGGCCGCGCCGAGAATATGGCCGGTGGAACGGTAGTTGCGCTCGAGCCGGATCACAGCCGCGCCTGGAAAATCCTTCTCGAAGCGCAGGATGTTGTCGACCTCCGCGCCGCGCCAGCCATAGATCGACTGATCGTCGTCGCCGACGCAGCACAAATTCGGCTTTTCGCCGGCCGGCGTCTGGGCCAGCAGGCGCAGCCACAGATATTGGGCGACGTTGGTGTCCTGATACTCATCCACCAGCATGAAGCGGAAGCGGCGATGATATTCGGCGAGGACACCCGGGTTCTCTCGGAACAGGCGAATGGATTCGAGCAGGAGATCGCCGAAATCGGCGGCGTTCAAGGTCTTGAGGCGCGCCTGGTAGGCGGCATAGAGCTCGCCGCCTTTGCCATTGGCGAAGGACATGGCCTCGCCGGCAGGGACCTGAGCCGGTGTCAGGCCGCGGTTCTTCCAGCCGTCGATGGCATTGGCGAGCTGGCGCGCCGGCCAGCGCTTTTCGTCGATGTCGGCGGCCGCGATCACCTGCTTCATCAGGCGGACCTGGTCGTCGGTGTCGAGAATGGTGAAATTGGATTTGAGATCCACCAGCTCGGCGTGGCGGCGCAGGATCTTGACGCCGATGGCATGGAAGGTGCCGAGCCAGGGCATGCCCTCCACGCTCTGGCCGATCAGCACGCCGATGCGCTCGCGCATTTCCCGTGCTGCCTTGTTGGTGAAGGTGACGGCGAGGATCTGGTGGGGCGCGGCGCGGCCGGTGGCGAGGATATGGGCGATACGGGTGGTCAGCACACGCGTCTTGCCGGTTCCGGCGCCCGCCAGCACGAGTACGGGGCCGTCCAATGTCTCCACCGCCGCGCGTTGTTCTGGATTCAGGCCGGTGACATAGACGGCGGGCCTTGCGGCGGCCATGGCACGCGCGGCAATGCCGCCGGCGGCCGGCTGATGGGCAAGGGAAGGGGAGCGTGGATCGGACAAATCGGGCTTTCGCGTGATTCTGGATTGCCGGATAATGGCTTAGATGGGGAGCCGCGTCGAGATTGCGAGCGGTGCGCGGCGCTTTGCGTCAACAGGCAAGGCCATTGGGTTGCCGGTCTCATCCCGCCGGAGCACGCTGGGCGATGGTGGTGACGATCACGCCGGCGGTGATCACCGCGGCGCCGAGCCAGGTCAGCCAGTGATAATGTTCTCCCAGGAGGAAGGTGCCGACACCGAGGCCCAGGGCGGCGGCGACATAGCCGATCTGGGAGAGATAGACCGGCCCGCCCGCCATCTGCAGGCGGAAGAAGAAGGCAAGCATGGCGGCGCTTGCCGCGACCTGGGCCAGGCTGACCAGCGGGGCGTTGGCAAGCGTGCCGAGGCCAAGCCCTCCATTGGCGGCGAGCAGGGCGGCCGACATCACCAGGGCGGCGGCGAGGTTGCTGCCTGCCGCAAGAGCCAGGGGCTGGGCACCGCGCGGCCAATCCAGAGTGCGGTAGACATTGCCGGTGGCGAGCGTAAGCGGGATGAGAAAGCCGATGCCGATCCAGAGGAAATTGACTTCACCCACGCGGCCCTTGCCCAGCACGATCAGCATGGCGCCAATGAAGCCGACCAGGATGCCGCCGACACCGAGCAGATTGGGGCGCCGCGCGTTCAGGGCCGTCGCCAGGATCGTGGTGATGATCGGTGACAGCGTGTACATGATCGAAGTGTAGCCCGAGCCGAGATGCGGAATGATCAGATAGACCAGGAAGTTGGGCAGGGCGTAGGAAATGATGCCGCCTATCGCGTAGAAGCGCAGAAAGGGCGGCGTCAGGGGCAAGGCTTCCCGGCGGAGGGCCAGCACGGCGCCGATGACCAGGGCACTGCCCGCAGAAATCAGCAGCGTCCATACGGCCGGCGGTATCCCTGCTGCGCCGGATAATTTTCCGAGCGGAAAATAGAGGCCGAGAAACGTGCCGGTCGCGAGGAGGAGAAAGACAGGTGCCGGTGAATTGGAAGCGGGCATGAACGAGCTTGTGCGGGCTTGATGGGAAGGAAGCGCATGCCCGCTTGCGTCGGGACGCCGGCCGTGCAGCAATGAACGATCCCATAGCCGCCAGGCCGATTCCCATGTTCGATGTTTCCCTGCTCGCCGCAACCTTTTTTGCCGGCTTCCTCTATACGATCTCACCCGGACCCGCCTTCCTGGCTTTGTTTGCGCTCGGCGCGGCGAAGGGGCGCACGCCCGGCGCCTGGTTCATGACCGGCCATCTCGTCGGCGACATCCTGTGGTCGGTGGCGGCCCTGGCGGCGATCGTCGGCGTGAGCCAGATCGGCCCGACGCTGTTCGACATCCTCGGCATCTGCTGCGGGCTCTACCTGATCTATATGGGCGCAAGGGCCGTGATGACGCGCCGGGACGGCAAGGCTGCCGTGATCGGGGCCGACCGGCCCCTGGTCAACGGCGTGATCTTCGGCATCACCAATCCGAAATCCTATCCGGTGGCGCTCGCCACCTTCGGCGCGCTGGTGGCGCCCTATGGCGATCACATCACCTGGGCCGCGACGCCCGGCTTGATCATGGCTGCTTTTCTCGGCTTCGTGGCGGCGGACTTCATCCTCTATGTCGCCATCGGCCTCAGGCCGGTGCGGGCTTTCTTTGCGCGCTATGGTGTCTGGGTGACCAGGATCGTGGGCGTCGTCTTCATCGGCTTCGGCCTGAAATCGCTCCTCGACGGCGCACGCGGACTGGCGAGTTCCGCGCGCGGGTAAGAAGACCCTGAGGAGCAGGTAAATCCTATGGGGCTGTCATTCCCGGCGAGCCACGCAGGGGCGAGGGAAGGGGATCCAGGGACAAATCCTCGAGCCCTCGCTCTTCCTCGCCATGCTCGTAAGCCGCTCGGCCGGGGATGACAGCGCCACTCGTTTATCGAAGTCCCAATCGCGGCAGCAGCGTCACCCCAAACGCTGGCGTGCCTTGGCGCTGGCACCGCCGATCAGGCGGTCGGCGATGATGCCGATGAAGGCGATGGCGAGGCCCGCGACGATGCCGCGGCCGGCATCCGCCTTGGCGAGGGCGATGAAGACCTCCTGGCCGAGATCGCGCGTGCCGATCATCGCACAGATGATGATCATGCTCAGCGACAAGAGGATGGTCTGGTTGATGCCGAGCATGATCTCCGGCAGCGCCATCGGCAATTGCACCAGGCGGAAGGTCTGCCAGCGCGTGCAGCCGGCCGTCTTGGCCGCCTCGATCAGGGTAGGAGGCACCTGGCGCAGGCCGTGATTGGTGTAGCGGATGGCCGGCACGATGGCGAAGGAGACCGTGGCGATCAGGGCGGTGACGTCACCGACCCGGAACAGCATGACGATCGGGATGATGAAGCAGAAGGACGGCAAGGTCTGCAGGGTGTCGACGATCGGTTCGATGATGCGGAACATACGATCGCTGCGCGAGGCCCAGACGCCGATCGGCATGCCGATCAGCATGGCGAGGACGGCCGAGACACCGCAGAGATAGACGGTCGACATCGTCTTCTGCCACAGGCCGGACGAGGCGCAGAACAGCACGAGGAGGCCGATGAGGAGGGCGAGGCGCCAGCCTGCCAGGCGATATCCAGCCAGCACCAGCAGCACCAGTGCGGCAAGCCAGGGAATGGCCTCGCAAAAGGCCCGGATAGGGTTGAGCACATAGACCAGCAGCCCGACGCGCAAGGCTTCGATCACGTCGAAGAAATGCACGGTGATCCAGTCGACGCCGGCCTTCCACCAGGGCGCGGTCGACAAGGTCCAGCCGGGCGGGATCTTGGCAAGAGCGGGCAGGACGAGGCTCGCCAGCGTGGTCGCAGCCAACACGGCCAGGGCCAGGACGAGATGGGGATGGCGGGCGACGAGCCCGCTGCCCTCATGATGCACGGGCCGGCCCCCGCGATAGGCGAAGGCCTGCGAGAGGCGGTCGAGGGCGATGGCCAGCACCACGATGGCGAAACCCGCCTCCATGCCTTGGCCGATCTTGAGGGCACGCAGGGCCAGCAGCACGTCATAGCCGAGCCCGCCCGCGCCGATCATCGAGGAGATGATCACCATGTTGAGCGCCAGCATGATCACCTGGTTCACGCCGACCATCAGCAAAGGGCGCGCCGTGGGGATCAACACGCGCCAGAGTTTCTGGCGCGGCGTGCACCCCGCCATCACGGCAAAATCGGCGATCTCGGAGGGGATGCGCGACAACGCCACCATGGTGGCCCGCACCATCGGCGGCGTGGCGAAGATCGAGGTGGCGATCATCGCCGAAACCGGGCTGTTGCCGAACAGGATCAGCATGGGGATGAGATAGGCGAAGGTCGGGATCGTCTGCATCAGATCGAGCGCCGGCGTGACCACCAGTTTCTCCAGCCTGGGAAAGCGCCAGGCAGCGATGCCGAGCAGCAGGCCCGTCAGTACGCAAAGCGGCACCGAGATCAGGATCAGGGCGAGGGTGAGCATGGCCCCCTGCCACTGGCCGAACAGAGCGATATAGCCAAAACAGGCTGCCATCAGCGCAGCAAGTCGCAGGCCCCCCGCCGCATGGCCGGCAATGATCGCAGCCGAAATCACGCCGAGCCAGGATAGCGTCGGTAGCGGGACACCCCATAATTTCAACGGCTTGGCCAGCAATCCGAAAGCGATCTGGAGGGGAAGGTCGAGGACGGAGGCGATTGCCCGCGTCAGCCAGCTCAGATTACCTTTCATCCAGGCCATGAGGGCCGACATCCAACTTGCGAAGGGCACGATCCAGTCGTCGGGCCAGGCGGAGAGCCAGCCCGCATTCGACCTCATGAGGTAGAGCGCGATGGCGAACAGGAAAGCGAGGCACCAGATCGCTGCCCAGGCCGTTACCCGGCCGCCAGGCGATGCGTGCGGCTGCGCGAGGGAAAGGGGGGCTGGCTTGCTCAAGCGGCGTTCCTGCGCTGGTCGCCGCCGGTCAGGATGTCGAGCACGGCATCGGGCATGACTTCGCCCAGCAGGACGCCCGTGGGATCGCGGACTGCGAAGGGAGCCGCGGCGGCGATGATATCGGCAGCGAAAGAGGAAACCTTGTCCGTCGGGGCGAGACTGCCGGCATAGGCGGAGCCCGGCCGGGGAGGGCGCATGAGGCCATGGGCGGAGACCACTTTCGCCCGTTGGACGTCGCGGGTGAACTCCGCGACATAATCGGTTGCGGGCCGCGTGACGAGTTCCTCCGGCGTGCCGGTCTGGATGATGGCGCCATCCTTCATGATGGCGACGCGATCGGCGAGGCGGATCGCCTCGTCGAAGTCATGGGTGATGAAGACGATGGTCTTGTGCAGCACCTTCTGCAGCCGGACGAGTTCGTCCTGCATCTCCCGGCGGATCAGCGGGTCGAGCGCGGAGAAGGGTTCGTCGAGGAACCAGAGTTCGGGCTTGGTGGCGAGGCTGCGCGCGATGCCGACGCGCTGCTGCTGGCCGCCCGAGAGCTCGCGCGGATAGAAGCCCTCGCGGCCGCGCAGGCCGACCAGGTCGACCATGTCCTGGGCGCGTTTCAGGCGTTCGGTTTTGGCAATGCCCTGGACTGCCAGCGGGAAGGCGACGTTCTCGATCACGCTCAGATGCGGCAGCAGGGCGAAGTTCTGGAACACCATGCCCATCTTGTGCCGGCGAAGCTCGATCATCTCCGCTTCGCTGGCCTTGAGCAGGTCCCTGCCATCGAATTCGACCATGCCGGCAGTCGGTTCGATCAATCTGGCCAGGCAACGCAGCAGCGTGGATTTGCCCGAACCGGACAGGCCCATGATGATGAAGATCTCGCCTTCATGCACGGTCAGACTCGCCTCGCGCACGGCGGCGACCAGGCTCGCCTTGGCAAGGTCCTCATCCGTCGGTCGCTGGCCGTGCCGTGCCAACTCGCGGGCGGCATTGGGGCCGAAGACCTTCCAGACGTCACGGCAGGCGAGCTTCACGGCTCGCGTGGCGGCGTCCGGGCCCGGCGAAGGGGTCGCGCCTTGCATCGATACCTCTTGAATGCATCGGGTAGCCGACGGGCGGATCTCCGGATCCGCCCGCAACGACGGCGTCAGCCGCGGGGCATGGCGGGTCCGTTATCGCCTGCCATAGGGGTTCACTGTGCCCAGGCTTTCCAGGTTGCTTCGTGATCGGTGACCCACTTGGCCGCGACTTCGTCCAGGCTCTTGCCTTCGAGGTCGACCTGGCCGCTCAGCTTGTTGAGCTCGTCGGTTTCGATCGTGTAGGCCTTGGCGACCTTGTAGGCCACAGGCCATTTGTCCTTCATGCCGGACCAGGCATATTTCCAGATCTCGCCATGCGGCTTGCCGCAGTCATATTTGGCATCGGGGTTGGTGCCCCATTTCGGATCGGTGTAGCAGGCCGGCTCGTATTCGGGGAATTGCACCCACTCGCCCTGATATTTTGCCGTGGCCCAATGCGGCGAATAGATCCACAGCATGATCGGCGCCTTGCGCTGATAGGCGGAATCGAGTTCGGCGAACATGGCGCCATCCGTGCCGGCATGAATGACCGTGAAGGGCAGCTTCAGCGCTGCCACGCGTTCGTCATCGAAGCCTTCCCAGGTCACGGGCCCACCGAGATAGCGCCCCTTGGGCGCGGTATCGGGCGTAGAGAAGGCTTCAGCGCATTTCGGGTCCAGCAGGGCCTTCCAATCGGGCAGTCCGGGGCATTTCTCCTTCATATAGATCGGATACCACCACTCCTCCTTGGCCTTGGGGCCGAGCTTGCCCAGGCGTTCGGTCTGCTTGGTGGCATCGGAGGCCTTCATGGCCTCGCCGGCGGTGGTGTCCCAGAATTCGACGCCGAGAGTCAGGTCGCCATTGGTGAGGCCGGTGGTCAGGCTGGAGAGATAGTCCGCGGTCGGATATTCGACGGTATATCCGAGTTTTTCGAGGATGCCGCCCAGGATCTTGGCGTTGAGGTTGACGCTGGTCCAGTCGAACAAGGCAATCTTGATGGGATCCGAGGATTCCGGCGAGGCCGCCGAGGCCGGCGAGATCCCCACGAGCAAAGCGAGCGCCGCGGCCGCAAAGCCGCTGCGTTGAAATACTTTCAGGCAGTCCATGATTGGCACCCTTCCGTCTCTCTGAATGGCCGGCCGGCGCTTGTGCCTCTTGTGAGCGAACTCTGTCGCCCGGGGTCTGTCGCCACTGCCGATCGTGAAAGTGTGGCCCAGAGATCGCTCTTGGGCAAGTTATTTTCGTGCCAAGAATATTGGCTATATTTCAGAATGTTACTGATACTTCTTTGGGCGCTTTGCTCGAAAAGGCGGCGCCCGCTTCATGCCGGATTCGTGCGGAGTATCGATGGATCCTGCACCGGGATTTCACGATGGGACCAATGCGCCTGCATCGAGGCTGCAAATGCGCCTGCCAGGATTGGGCATGGCAATGCTCAGGCTCTTCCTTCGCGAATTCTGGCTGTTCGGCCTCAAGCAGGCCTGGGCCTGCCTGTTCGGCGGCTCCTTCCTCGCCCTGATCCTGGCGACCCGCTTCTATTATCCCGAAGGCGCCTGGCTTGGCCGCTACGATTTCCTCTGCTTTGCGGCTTTAGGCATTCAGGGCCTTCTGCTGGCGCTCAAGCTCGAGACCTGGGAAGAGGCCGCCGTGATCGCGGTCTTCCACGTCGTCGGCACCATCATGGAGATCTACAAGACCCAGGCTGGTTCCTGGGCCTATCCCGAGCCAAGCCTGCTCAGGATCGGCGAAGTGCCATTGTTCTCGGGCTTCATGTATTCGGCCGTCGGCAGCTATATCGCCCGGGCGGCTCGCCTGTTCGACTTTCGCTACAGCTGCTATCCGCGCATGCGCTGGACGATCCTGCTGGCGGCGTTGATCTATGTGAATTTCTTCACTCACCATTTCCTGCCGGACATTCGCCTCGGCCTGTTCGCCGCCATCGGCATCCTGTTCTGGCGCACGCAGATCTATTTCACGGTGGATCGCGAGCCGCGTTCCATGCCCCTGCTGCTCGGCTTCCTACTGGTCGCCTTCTTCATCTGGATCGCCGAGAACATCGGCAGTTTCGGCCAGGTCTGGATCTATCCCAACCAGCGCCATGGCTTTGCCCTGGTCTCCCCGGGCAAGCTCGGTGCCTGGTATCTGTTGATGATCGTCAGCTTCGTGCTGGTGTCGCTGGTGCACCGGCCGGTATTGCTGAGACGCGCTTCCCGCCGACCGGAGCCTATTGCCGGCTGAGCGGCGCCGGGGTTCGTATGGCGCGGCCGACGATCTCGGGGGTAGGCAGATAGCCGTGCGAGGTGCGCATCTCGGCAAGATTGTCGATGATGTCGCACGGGAAAGGGGCCACCCGCCGGGTCGCCATGTCGATGTTGAGGGAAATCAACTCACAGGTCGCCGACACCCAGCCTTCGGTGGCGTGGCAGAGTTCCTCATAGATGTGCAAGCGCTTTTCGTCATAGCCGACCAGTTGCAGGCGCACCCGCACGGGGTCGTCGAGGTGAAGTTCACGTTTGTAGATGACATGCACTTCGCCTGTGAAGAACGACATGCCTCGCTCGTGGATGTAATCCTCGCCCAGACCGACGAGCGACAGTGCCTCGCCAAGGGCGTTGTCGAACAGCACGTGATAATAGGCCATGTTCAGATGGCCGTTATAGTCGATCCAATGCGGCTCGATGCGCATCTGCGAGGATACGAACGGCGCGAAGAACAATGCCGGCAATTTGCTGGTGTCAAACATCTCCGCCCCCACGCCACAAAGTCTTCCGCCCTCTCAATCCACTTCAAACTGAATATCCGAACCTGTTGGGCAGGCTCGGATATTCAGTTCGTTTCAGAACTGTCCGCACCGAACGAGGGCGGATCGATCACGATCGCGATACCCTCTGGCGCAGGCCTTCCAAGTCAGTGTATGCCAAATGGCTGATACCTCAAGAAAAAGTAGCATATTATGGTCAATTCCGGCGCAAATTCCCGGCGCTACCACCCAGAAGATCTGTCCGCCGTCTGCGATGCCCTTGCCGGGCAATTCGGTCCGCGCTTTTCGGCAGGCCAGGCCCTGCGCGACCAGCATGCGAGCACGCTGACCTGGCTGCCGGCGCAGGCGCCGGATGCCGTGGTCTTTCCCGAGAATGAAGGAGAAGTGGCCGACATCGTCCGGCTGTGCGCCCGTCATGGCGTGCCGATCATTCCCTATGGTACCGGGACCGGCCTGGAGGGGCACGTCAATGCGCCGGAAGGCGGCATCTCCGTCGACACCAGCCGCATGAACGCCATCGTGGCCGTGCATGCCGAAGACCTCGATGCCGTGGTGCAGCCAGGGGTCACGCGCAAGCAGCTCAACGACTATCTGCGCGACCAGGGATTGTTCTTCCCCATCGATCCCGGCGCCGACGCTTCCCTGGGCGGCATGGCGGCGACGCGCGCTTCGGGCACCAATGCCGTGCGCTACGGCACCATGAAGGACAACGTCCTTTCGCTGCGTGCGGTGCTGGCCAATGGCGAGATCATCTCGACGGCGAGCCGTGCCAAGAAGAGCTCGGCCGGCTATGATCTCACCCGCCTGCTCGTTGGTTCGGAGGGAACGCTCGGCCTCATCACCGAAGTGACGTTGCGCCTGCATGGCATACCCGAGGCCATCAGCGCGGGCGTTTGCCCCTTCGGCAGCGAGAAGGCTGCCTGTGATGCGGTGATCGCCACCATCCAGTCCGGGCTTGCCGTGGCGCGCATCGAGCTGCTCGACACCTTGATGGTGAAGGCAGCCAATGCCTATTCCGGTCTCGGCCTGCCGGAGACCCCGATGCTGTTCCTGGAATTCCACGGCAGCGACGCTGGCGTGGCCGAGCAGGCCGAGCGCTTCGGCGAAATCGCCGCCGAGTTCGGCGGCGGTCCCTTCACCTGGGCCACCAAGCCCGAGGAGCGCACCAAGCTGTGGGCGGCGCGCCACAATGCCTATTGGGCGGTCAAGTCCATGTGGCAGGGGGCCGAGATCGTCGCAACCGATGTCTGCGTGCCGCTGTCGCGCCTGGCCGAATGCGTGGCCGAAACACGACGGGACATCGATGCCACCGGCCTGATCGCCCCGATCGTGGGCCATGTCGGCGACGGCAATTTCCACGTGCAGCCGATGATCGACATGAGCGACCCCGGCGAGATCGCCGCCTGCGAGGGGTTCCTCGAACGGCTGGTGGAGCGGGCGCTGGCCATGGAAGGCACCTGCACGGGCGAGCATGGCGTGGGGCAGGGCAAGCGCAAATATCTCAAAGCCGAGCATGGCGCTCCGGCCCTGGCAGCAATGCAGGCGATCAAGCAGGCCCTGGACCCGGCAGGCATCATGAATCCCGGCAAGATTTTTCCTGATTGAGCGGGCAGGCCAGGGTCTGACGCTCGTTCGAGCAGCCGGTTTCCGGGCCCCTGCAAAAAGCAACAGGCGGATGCTCCCCGTGGAAACATCCGCCTGTCGTCTTCATTCATCTTGGGCACTCATCCGGGTGCCTGTCGAGCCTTGCCTGCGGCCAGGCTCAGCTCTGTTTGTTCAAGGATAGTACCGGCCCGGTCCCTCCCAGCCGTGGAACCTATCCTCTCCTATGGCGTCACCACCACCGGCTGACCAGCGGCCTTTCCTTCAGTAGCGTCCTTGGGTTTGACACGGACGATGATCGGCATCGTCAAACCGGAAGGGACGGGCCGGCCGTCAAGATAGCCTGCCTGCTGTGTTTGCTTGTCCACCGAAAGAAATACCAGCATGTTCGCGGCTGCTACACGGCTTGTCGGCTCGCTACGGGCCAACGGAGACTGCCCCGTACTAGTCCCAACCGTATAAAAGCCTGCGCCGAAGACACCTAACGCCAATACGACTCCGACGGAGCTGATCAAGCGTAACATTGTGTACCCACCTCACTGAAAGCGAGAGATACCGTTCCTCTATTGACGCGACGCTGTTGTGACGAACGGCCAGGAATTCGACCGCCCCTTTTTCGCCCGCTGCTCATTCTTTTGTGTGGGAGCATCCAGGCACAGCCCAGCCGGCTCATGCTTTAGCATTTATCCCGGCGGCGGATGTCATAGCACAAATTTTGTACGGGTCTTAATGAAATCTAAAGAATTGGTGAAAATGTGAATATGCCGGGTCGTTCGTAAGACAATTGCGGGCGAATCTGTCCATACTCAATTCTTTGCGGATGATTCTGGCCTTATGAGGTCGCCGGTTTGCGGCCTCGTCTGGTGACCTGGGACCACAGTTTCTCCCTGTTCCCGGTTTCGTCTCGCCTTGGTTTTCGCGTATGGTCGGAACTGGCCGGGAGGGGCTCGATGCCGGATCCACCATGCCGCTAGCGGCGGGTTTGGAATGTCTGCCGGTTCGGGAGCAAAGCGTGTTTTGACAGAACGCATTTTGCTCCAACGATTTGTTTGGACGCATTTTGCGATTCTTGACGATAGGGCTGGATCGCAAAGGGCTTTGGAAAGGACGTGCGGCGTGCGCGAGGCGCTCACCGTTATCGGTTTTTTGTTGATCGTGGCGTTCGCGGCCGTGTTCACCGCGCCCCTCTACGTCGACTGGAATGCCTGGCGCGAGGACATCGGCAACCGCCTCACGCAGCATTTCGGCACGCCCGTCATCATTCGTGGCCCGATCGAAGCACGGCTTCTGCCCCAGCCCTGGCTCTCGCTCTCCGATGTCAGTATCGGTGACCCCTATGGCACCACCAGGTTGAACGTTGCCCGTATCGACGGAGACGTCAGCCTCGGCGGCCTGCTGCGGGGCGATGTCGATCTTTCCAATGTCGTGGTGCGGGATCCTGCCTTGTCCGTGGCGGCCGATGACGAGGGGACGATCGCGCCTCTTTCGAAATATCCGGTGTCGCTCGGGGCGGCGGTCGAGAGCTTCGAGGTCAGCGGTGGCTCGCTTCACTATGTCAACAAGGTCGACGGTCAGGACATCAGTCTCACCGGCATCAATCTGGTCGGTGAATCCGGCTCGGTTCTCGGCCCCTACAAGGCCGAGGGCGGGATCAAGATCGCAGGCGTTCCCCATACGGTGAAAATCGCCACGGGCGTGGCCGAGAAAGGCAGTCTCAATCTGCGCATCACGGCCGTGCCGGCGGACAAGCCGGTAACGCTCGATCTCGACGGCCAGGTCAAGCTTCAGGGCGGTAAGCCGACCTTCGTCGGCATGGCGACGCTGCTGCGTCCGACTTTCTCCGCGAAGGCGGCGGGAGAGGGGGGCGCCGATGATGAGGGAGCCGGCGAGCAGCTGGCCTGGAGCATGTCGGGACCTGTGACGGCGACGCCGGCGGGCATGGTCTCCGACAAGGTGGCGATCCAGCTCGGGCCGGACGAGCGCGCGCTCAAGCTTGCTGGCAGCGTCAACCTGGCTTTCGGCGCCACCCCGGTGCTGGAAGCGAATCTCGCCGGCAAGCAGCTCGAGCTCGATCGTTTCGTCGGTATCGGCCCCGACAAGCGCCAACCGCCGGCTGCGGTGCTAGCAAGACTTGCCAAGGTCGTGCCGGTGCTTGCCGGAGCCGCCACCAACGCTCAGATCGACCTGACTGCAGATGGTCTCATGCTGGGCGGTGAGTTGACCCAGAATGCCCGGGCCAGCATCCGGGTAGCCGAGGGGAAGCTGCAGGTCGATCGTCTCGAGGCGGACTTGCCGGGCAACAGCCATCTATTGCTGGCCGGTGACGTCAATGACGAAGGTGGCGGGTTCAAGGGCAATCTCGACCTCAAATCAGACCGGGCTACCGGCCTGATCGGCTGGCTGCAGGGCCAACCCGTCCTGGGCCGGCCGGACGCCGCGCGCAAGCTGTCCTTGAAGGCTGCGCTCGAGGCCGATACCGACAAGGTCGATTTTTCGCAGCTGACCCTTGCCATCGACGATGCGGCGGTCAAAGGCAGGCTGGCCTGGAACCGGCTGGCGCATGGCCGGTCCGCCGGACGGGTCGAAGCCAACCTCGCCGCGCAGCGCATCGACCTCGACGCGCTGCCATCGGTGGCCGCTCTTCTGCCCGGCAGCAGCGATCTGTTCAGCGAAGCCGATGTCCGCCTGCAGGCCCAGGAACTCGCCTTGTCCGGAATCGAGGCCAAATCGGTCAGTGGACATATCAAGGCCGGCGGCAAGCTGATCGCGTTGGAGGACGTGGTCGTCAGCGACCTCGGCGGTGCCAATCTCACGGCCAATGGCCGTATCGACAATATCGGCGCCGAGCCTCAGGGCGAAATCCGCGTCGTGCTGAACGGCAAGGACCTTTCGGGGCTGGCGACCGCGCTCAAGCGCAGTACGCTGCCGGCTTTCTGGGTCAATGCCTTCGCGGCTCGCGCGGCCGCGCTCTCTCCGGCCAATGCCAGCCTTTCCATCGCATTCGGCGCCGTACGGCGTTATTCGGTCGACGGCAAGTTTGGCGGCAGCGTCCTGCAGCTCGACACGCAATTCGCGGGGAACGGGGCGGGGGAGAGTGCCGACATCCGGGTGAAGGCCGACAGCCTCGATGTCGCGACGCTGATGCACCAGGCCGGGCTCGACTATACGGTGGGCTCCGTGCCTGGGCGCGCCTCGCTGGAGATGGCTTTGACGGGCCCGCTCAATGGCGCGCTGCGCTGGAACGCCGGCTTCGAAGGAGCTGGGTTACAGCTTTCCGGCACCGGCAAGATGACCGGCTCGTTCGAGGCACCGGCCTTTGACGGGCGTTTGACGGCCAGCACCGACGATGCGCTGGTACCCGCCCAGCTTCTGGGGCTGCCGCTTCCGGGGGTGGTCCCGTCCCAGAGCGCCACGCTGGACTCCGGCTTTCGTGCCAGGGCAGGGCGCTATGTCTTCGACGACCTGACGGGGACCGTGCTCGGCATGCCGGTCAGTGGCGCACTCACCATCAGTGCCGGCAAGCCGACACGGCTCGACGGCCGGCTGAATTTTCTCAAGGCCGATGGGCAATTGCTCGGGTCGTTGTTCTCGGGAGCGGATCTGAGCGCCGGGAATGCCAATGGCAATGCCTTTTCCGACGAGACCTTCGGCCCGGGGGCCTTCGATGCCCTCGCCGGTCGGCTCGCCATCTCGGCCAAGACGTTGCGCCTGTCGCGGCGCCTGCCGGAGCTCGACGATGCGCGTGCGGTGGTGAATTTCGGCAATGGCAAGGTTGCCGTGGACGATTTTGCGGCGAAACTCGCCGCTGGTGACGTCACTGGCGCCCTCCAGCTTTCTCACGCAGCCCTCGATACCGCTGCGAGCGGGCGTTTCTCGCTGCACAAGGTCACGCTGCAGGGGCGCCAGCTCTCCGGTGAGCTGGCCATGGGACTCGAATTCCAGGGCAATGGCCGTTCACCCGACGCGATCATGTCCTCCCTCACGGGTGGCGGAACTGCCGAACTCGTCCAGGCATCGCTGGCCGGGCTTTCTGAAAATGCCTTTGGCCATACGGTAGCGGCGGTGGATGGCGGGCTTTCCGGCGACGCTAATCACGTCCGGCAGGCCTTCGAGCGCAGTCTGGACGAGGCCCCGCTGAAGACGGGAACGATCAGTGGCAATCTCTCGCTTGCGGGCGGCGTCCTCCGCCTCTCCTCGACGAGGGCGACCTCGGCCCAAGGCAGTGTCGCCCTTTCCGGCCTGCTGGATCTTTCGGATCTGACGGTGAAGGCCGACATCGCCCTATCGCCTGCCAATCCGGCCGATGGCTTTGGCGGACCGGCCCCGACGATCCCGGTGCAATTGCGCGGTGCCATCGACGCCCTGCAAAAGCAGGTCGATGTGTCGAGCCTCGTCGCCTGGCTTAGTATTCGCGGCGTCGAACAGCAGGCCCGCAAGCTCGAGGCACTGGAGGCACAGCGGCGGATCGAGGAGAAGGCACAGGAGGATGCCCGGCGGGCGGAAGCCCTGAAGATGCAGAAAGCAATCGAGGATGCCCGCCGGAAGGCACTGCCGCCGCTGCAATTGGGGCCGGTCGCGCCGGCAGCGGGTGGGGTGGGAATGCCGCTTGCGCCATCGCCCGGCCTTCCCGGCGTTCCTCCGATGACTTTGCCCTCGCTCGAAAACCTGCCGGTCTCGCCGGTGACACCCGGACACACCACGGTGGTGCCGGCTCCGCTTCTCCCGAATGCGGGGCCAGCTTTGCCGCAGGCACCCGTCGGGGCACCGCCCGCGGGTCCGTGAGACGAGGCTGCAAGCCTCGCTTCCCGCTATCTCGGTTGAAATGAATGTTCAAGATCGCGAGTGGTATTATAGCGCCGGCAATTTTAGGCTGCAGAATGAGACTGCTGAACCAACCATGGTGGCAGGGCTGAGCCCGAAGGAGGCCATGTCCGCTCGCTTGAAGGGAAAGTGGCCGTTGTCGTAAAGACAACCCTTATAACTTGACGACAAACAGCGGACAGGGGCCAAGCCGGTCTTGGTAGATGTGCATGCTTTTCAAGCAATCGGACGAATAGGGTTGCCGCTCGTTTCAAATTAACTCGCCCCTCAGCCTCGGCGAACATTCTCCAGGACGAAGAGCCGGATGGCGGAAGACAGATTTCCTTGGGCGCGCGTGGCATCGATCTCGGCAACGACGTCCGAGAGCGTGAGATCGCGCTTGGCGGCCAGTTCCTTCAACGTTTCCCAAAAGGCGTCCTCGAGGGATACGCTCGTCTTGTGGCCGGCAATGACGATCGAACGTTTAACGACTTTGCTTTTCATGACAGCCCATCACTCTACATTATTGGGCTCCAGGCGGTGTCTGTCGAGGTGCCTTTCGGCCTCCTGCTTGTCCGCCTGCAGCCTGTCTCTATCGATGCGCGAGAGTCCATGGATCGAGCGTTTCCGGGCTGCTTCCTGCCCGGCTTCGGCCCTTGCCCGAGCCTTGCGTACTCTCCTCAAATTCACGATCTCAGCCATCAGCTTACCGGAAAGGAACTTTCTCTCAAGTGAACAACTTCAATATCGACTTGAGGCTCGATTGGGTTGCATCTTGTAAGACATATGCGTTGGTTAGAAAACAACGTTCCTGTCATTCTTTATCTGGCGTGATCATCCGTGCAAGGCTCATCGCACTTTCAAAAGCTCTTTCGTCCATTATTTTTGCCGCCAATATTTCCTGAAGTAGAGTGGTACCGTTACGGTGCGCCGTCTTGGCAATATAAGCTGCCTTATCATAACCTATGACAGGTGTTAGCGCAGTCACCAGCATCAGGGAACGCGCCACGAGATCGCTGATTCGCGACGTGTCGGCCTCGATGCCGCTGACGCAGTGATCGGTGAAGCTGTTGGCTGCGTCGGCAAGCAGCCGGACTGATTGCAGCACGGCGTCGGCGATCACCGGCTTGAACACGTTCAGTTCCAGATGTCCCTGGCTGCCGGCAAAGGTGACGGTACTCTGATTACCGAACACCCGGGTGCAGACCATGGTCATCGCCTCGCACTGCGTCGGGTTGACTTTGCCGGGCATGATGGAGGAGCCCGGCTCATTTTCGGGCAGGATCAATTCGCCGAGCCCGGCCCTGGGGCCCGAACCGAGCAGACGGATGTCGCTGGCGATCTTGAACAGGCTGACGGCCAGGGTATTGAGCGCGCCATGGGCCGACACCAGGGCGTCGTGGGTGGCGAGGGCTTCGAATTTATTGGGTGCAGTGACGAAGGGCAGGCCGGTCAGGGCGGCAAGCTCTGCTGCGATTCGCTCCGCAAAGCCCTCGCGGGTATTGAGGCCGGTACCGACTGCGGTGCCGCCCTGTGCCAGCGGCATCAATTCGGCCAAGCCGGCCTCGACCCGCCGGATGCCTTGCTGCAACTGCGTGGCATAGCCCGAGAATTCCTGGCCGAGCGAGAGCGGGGTGGCATCCTGCAAATGGGTGCGCCCGATCTTGATGATGTCCTTGAAGGCCTCGGCCTTGTGCTCCAGGGCGGAGGTTAGATGGCGCAGTGCCGGCAGCAGGCGGTCGTGGATCTCGCGGGCCGCGGCCACGTGCATGGCGGTGGGGAAGGTATCGTTGGAAGACTGGCCGCGATTGACGTGGTCGTTGGGGTGAACGGGCTTCTTGGAGCCCATGGCGCCGCCGAGCATCTCGATGGCGCGGTTGGAGATCACCTCATTGGCATTCATGTTGGTCTGGGTGCCCGAGCCGGTTTGCCAGACGACCAGGGGAAATTCATCGTCGAGCCTGCCGTCGGCGACCTCGCGGGCGGCGCGCTCGATGGTGTCGGCCAGAGCGGGGTCGAGCACGCCGAGTTCGCGATTGGCGCGAGCCGCTGCCAGCTTGATCAGTCCGAGGGCGTGAATCAGCGGGCGAGGCATCTTTTCGGCGCCGATGCGGAAATTCTCGAGCGAGCGCTGGGTCTGGGCCCCCCAATAATGCCCGGCCGGCACGTCGATCGGCCCGAAGGAGTCGCTTTCCTGGCGGGTGGCGGGGGTGGCTTCGGTCATGATGGTCTCCTGCAACTGGCCCTATGCGGTCATGCCCGGATTCGGGGCTCGCATGGCAGCTCATACTCGGCATTTCCGTGGATCACCCACGACCGCCATTATGCGCCGGACATGGGTGATACAGGCAGGGCAAGATGCCCTCTTCCTCAAATAAGGCATGCCAAGCCTGAGGAAAGCTCCGTCAAACCGCAATCGCCTCTTTTTTCTGCCGAACAGGCAGCTTATATTCGGTTTGCCGGCTCGCGCCGGCTATGGCGATAAATGGTCATCGAAATAAACCTATCGGACCCGGGGGCAGTACCCGGCGCCTCCACCAGAGCCCGTCAGGGCGGGCTGCGGCGGGGGCGAAACAGGATCGACGAGGGTGTAAAGGGTGTGCTTTCGCTCGGCATGGTTCCGCCGATATCGGGCCTTTTCAATAGTTGCCAACGACAACTATGCTCCGGTTGCGGTTGCCGCGTAAGCGGTAACTAGACCGAAATCAAGTCCTGACGGGTAGCACCGGCAGGCGGGGTCCGGAGGCACCTGGCAACAGAAGCCTCCACTTCATTCCGGTCTGCCTGCAGGCCATCCGAGATGCGGTCTGCGAGGCGTGTGCACGTGCCAGCGGGCCCGACGTAATAAGAGCTGGCCTGGTAGAAATTGCGCGATGAGTATTGACCATATCCGTTATGATCTTCTCACTCAGGATGCGCTGCGCGGCATGGTTCGCCGCGTATTGGCCGATGCTGCCCGCGTCGGACTGCCTGGCGACCATCATTTCTTCATCTCCTTCAAGACCCAGTTCCCGGGCGTCAGCATTCCGGCGCGCCTGGCGGAAAAGTTTCCGGAGGAGATCACCATCGTCCTCCAGCATCAGTTCTGGGATCTTACCGTCAGCGACTACGGCTTTGAGGTCGGATTGTCCTTCGGCAATGCTCCCGAACGTCTGATCGTGCCGTTCGCCGCCATGACGGCCTTCTTCGATCCGTCGGTGGATTTCGGCGTGAAGTTCGAAGTCGATGAGGGCGAGTCGGAAGAGGAGGTTGCGCCCGCGCCGGCGCCGGCTGCGATCCGTGCGGTTCCGCGTGGTGACGAGGGCGAAGCCGGCAAGGGCGCCCCGGCCAAGGAGGCCGGGTCCAAGGAGGCAGCAGCCAAGCCCGCTCGCAAGAAAGCCAGTCCGCCTGTGGAACAGCCGGCGGCGGCGGATGAGGGCGGTGAGGAAGACCGCCCCGCCGAGAGCGAGAAGATCGTCAGCCTCGATCATTTCCGCAAGAAGAAGTAGCCCGTTTCCCCGCATTCAGCCGGCGAGCCGCGAGGCACGGATCCTTGCGACAAGTCAGTTCTTGTCGATCTCCGCGGCAGCGATGTTCGCGACCTCGATGGTCGGCGCCACGTGCTCTTCCTCGCCATCCTCGATCAACCAGGTCGCTGAAAGCCCCGCCCAAGCCAGGATCCAGTGAAGCAGGCGGCCGCGTTCAAGCTGCGCGGCCCGAGCTACTACTTCGACCTGTTGCGCAAGGCGGCCGCGTGCGGTGGCGACCGCATGGTCCGGATTGCAGAAGAGATTGGCATAGTCGAAACCCCGCTCGCCCTTCAGGCGTTTGGGGTCGATGGCAAGCCAGCCTCGCTCGCCGAAATCGAGAATGTTGGCGTGATGAATGTCACCGTGAAGGGTGACGACATCATGCGGATTGGCGAGAAGCGCTCGAGCCGCGACGGCAGATCGCGCAAAAATCTCCCCTTCGGGTGCAGCCTCCAGTGCCTGAAACCGCTGCTCGAGCGGGATCAAGCCGAGCGGAGGCATCGTGCGCGCCTCATGCAATGCACCGACAACTTTGCAGATGATGCGGCTGGCCTCGTCATCCGCCCCGTTTTGGGCCATGTGGACCAGCGAACGGCGGCCGGTGGCGCGCTCGAGCAGTATGGCCCGGTCGTCATGCGCAAGGACACGGGCAGCGCCAAGCCCGCCCCACCAAATCATCAGGCCGGCACCCCAGCGTTCTTCCGCCTCGGTGGCGACTTTCAGCATGGCTGGCGCGCCGGCGTGCAGAACCGGGAGAAGGCGGCTGGAATTGGTCACGATCGGATCACCGTCGGGAACCAGCGCCCATCGTCGGAAATAGGGGGCAAAATCAGTGTCCGTCGCCATGCCGTCTCACGGGATATGGCTCCGGCCTTTCTTGCCCATGCCGTGACGATTGCCCCGATACGGACTGGCAAAACCCCCCTTTCCGGAGCCGGGAAAGGGAGCCTGCTCTCTTGAACGCTCAAAAAGTCCGCGATCGGCTCAGTTCAGCGCCAGCGCCACGAAGCGTAGCTCGCCCTGGGTATTCGAGAGCAATAGCAAAGCTTGCTTGGTGCCGGACTTCTTCAACTCCTCGATGCGCTTGCTTACATCCTCGGGATTGGAAACCGCCTGCTGGCCGACCTGCAGGATGACGTCGCCTACCTTGACCTGCTTGTCTTCGGCCGAGGAGCCGTTGTCCACCTTGGTCACCACCACGCCCTTGGCGTCGGTGGCAAGCTTGTATTTGTCGCGCAGCTCCTTGGTGATGCCGGACATTTCCAGGCCGAGGGCCTTGGTGATCTTCGGCTTTTCGGGCGTTTCGGTGCCGCGGGTGGATGCCTTGATGGCGGTGTCGCTCTCGTCGAGGCGGGCGACGGTGACGGTCTTGGTCAGGGTCTGGCCCTTGCGCAGGATCACCACCTCAACCTTCTTGTCTACCGGCGTATCGGCGACGAGGCGGGGCAGGTCTCGCATTTCCTTGATGACATGGCCGTCGAATTTCAGGATCACGTCACCCGGCTCGAGGCCAGCCGGCTTGGCCGGGCCCTTGTCGTCGACGCCGGCGATCAGCGCACCCTGTGCCTTCTGCATGCCGAGGCTTTCGGCAATGTCGTCGCTGACGCCCTGGATACGCACGCCCAGCCAGCCACGCCGCGTCTCGCCATAGAGTCGAAGCTGCTCGATCACCGGCTGCACGGTCGCCGACGGCATGGAGAAGCCGAGGCCGATCGAGCCGCCAGTCGGCGAGATGATGGCGGTGTTGATGCCGATGACGCCCCCGTCCATGTCGAACAACGGGCCGCCGGAATTGCCCTTGTTGATAGCAGCGTCCGTCTGCAGGTAATTGTCGTAGGGCCCCGAATTGATGTCGCGGTTGCGGGCCGAGATGATGCCCAGCGTTACCGTGCTCGACAGGCCGAAGGGGTTGCCGATCGCCATAGCCCAATCGCCGACGCGGACCTTGTCGCTATCGGCGAACTTCACGGCCTTCAACGGCTTGGGCGGATCGACCTTCAGCACGGCGACGTCGACCTTCTTGTCACGACCGAGCAGCTTGGCCTTGAGCTTGGAACCATCGTTGAAATTGACCTCGATGTCGTCGGCATCGTCGATGACATGGTTGTTGGTGACGATGATGCCACTGGGGTCGATGACGAAGCCCGAGCCGAGCGCTTCGGTCTTTCTCGGCCGCTGCAGGCCCTTGCCGTCCTTGTTGTTGAAGAACTGGTTGAAGAATTCTTCGAAAGGCGATCCGGGCGGCAGCTTGGGCATCGGCGCACGCGGCTCGTCCTCGCCGTCTTCGTCATTGCTGCCGGCGGCCACCGTCTGCGACGTCGAGATGTTGACGACCGCATCGATCAGCTCGGCCGAGAGATCGGCGACAGAGGGCGGGCCTGCCGCCGCCATGGCCGGCGGCGCCACCAGGGTGGCCGGGCTGGCTGCAATGAGGGCGGCGATGGCAACGGCGCCGCTGCGGCGCATCAGGGTGTTGAGTTGAATCGGCATCAAGTCCTCGGATGGTCACCCGCATCGGTGTTGATGTGGGGCGCGGTCGGATTGAATTTCAAGTGTGGAATGCGGCGCGAGCGTGACGTACTCGCAACTTCACGCAAAGTTGGGGCTTGTCAGTTTCACCCGCAACAGGATGGGACAGTGCATCGGGCACCCAAGGTGCCCGGCTACCCACCCGACAGCATCACATGCCCCTTACGGCCCAGATTATGATGATACCGATGACGGCGGAAATGAATCCGGCGAGGCGGAGCTGCGCATTGGGGGAGTTGGCGACCGAGACCATCATGCGCCGCACCGGATCGGGAAAGGCCAGGAAGAATAACCCTTCGATCGCAAAGGCCAGTCCGAGCGCCGTGATGAAATCACCGAAAGAGAAACTATCCATCCGCCCCACACATTATATGAACCGCACCCGAACCTTCCGACGGTTTGCGATCCTGGAGCAAAATCGTTCATACCTGAACGCTTGTTCGCTCCAGTTCCTTGTTTCCAGCCAATCCAACCGATTGGCCAGAGCGTTTTTGCGATTCTTGGTGAACTCGTCAAATCGCAAGACGCTTTTGGCAAGGGCAGCCGTCAGAATGTTCACGGCGGTCCTAAGAAAAACGCCGGCCGCAATGAAGCGGTCGGCGCAATGGAGCTTTATATAGGGCCGGCGTCAAGCCTATTGCGCCGGAGGAGCCTGGGGAGAGGCTGCCGGGGAAGGTGCTCCCGTAGGGGCGGCTGGCGAACGCAGATAACGGAAATAATCCCAGTCCGGGCTGATGAAGACCTGCGTATTGTCGGGCTTCATCGCGTCGACATAGTTCCGCATCGACAGGTAGAACTGGAAGAATTCCGGATCCTTGTTGTAGGCATCCGCCAGGATCTTGATGCGGGCCGAGTCGGCCTGGCCGGTCGTCTCCGCCGCCTTGCCGCGCGCCTCGCCGAGGATCTTGGCGACTTGACGATCGGCATCCGAACGGATGACCTGCGCCTGCTGCGTGCCCTGCGAGCGAATCTGCTGCGCTTCGGTCTGGCGCTGCGACTGCATGCGCTTGTAGACCGCCTCGGAGTTGGCCTGCGGCAGGTCGGCGCCGCGGATACGCACGTCGACCACCTCGATGCCGAGGCCGCCGGCTTCACGATTCACCTCGGCGCGGATCTTCTCCATCAGCGCGGTACGCTGGTCACGTACGACGGCGGCGAAGGTCGACTGGCCGAGAACGCGGCGAACCGCCGAGGACAGGATCGAGGAAAGCTGCAGCTCCGCACCCTTCTCCGAACGCGAGGTCTGGAAGAAGCGCAGCGGGTCTGAGACGCGATAGCGGGCGAAGGCGTCGACCTTCAGGCGCTTCTGGTCGCTGGCGATAACTTCCTGCGGCAGGCTGTCGAGGTCCAGCACCTGCTTGTTGATGTACTCGACATTCTCGATGAACGGCCATTTCCAATAGAGGCCGGGCTGGGTCTTGGCCGGTTGCGGTTCGCCGAAGCGCAGGGGCAGGGCGTAGTCGCGCGGCGTCACCGTATAGGCCGACAGGTAGACCAGGACCAGGATGGCGCCGGTCGCGATCAGGGCAATGGTTCCGAGCGGGGATCTCATTGTGCCGCTCCCTGCTGGGGCTGGGCCGTGCCGGCCGGCCGCTTGAGCAGGCGGTCGAGCGGCAGATAGGGCACCACGCCCTGGCCCTGCGTCTTCGAGTCCAGGATCACCTTGTTCGTATCGGTGAGGATGGAGGTCATGGCTTCCAGATACATGCGTTCGCGGGTGACCACAGGAGCCTTCTGATAGGCGCTGTAGACTTCGTTGAAGCGCGACGCCTCACCGGTGGCTTCGGCGACGGTACGCGCACGATAGGCCTCGGCCGCCTGGGTGATGCGGGCGGCTTCACCACCTGCTTCCGGGATCACCTTGTTGGCATAGACCTGAGCCTGGTTGATGGTGTTTTCCTGGTCGGCGCGCGCGGCCTGGACGTCGCGGAAGGCATCGATCACCTGGGGCGGCGGATCGACATTCTGCAACTGCACCAGGCGAACCAGCACGCCAGCCCTGTAGCTGTCGAGGGCCCGCTGCATTTCGCTTTGCACCTGCTGCTCGATCGCTTGGCGATCGCCGGTCAGGATCGGCGTGATGTTGCGCTGGCCGATGGCTTCGCGCATGGCGCTCTCCGCCACGGCCCGGATCGTGCCGCGGGGATTGGCCAGGTTGAAGGCGTAGTCCTGCGGGGCGGAGGGGTTGATCTGCCACTGCACCGTGAAGCCGATATTGACGAGATTCTCGTCGCCGGTCAGCATTTCATTGGCGCTGTCGCTGTCGCCCCGCGTGCCGACATTGATCGTCTCGACATTGGTCACGGTGGGCTTTTCGACCGTACCGATCGGATAGGGCACGTTGTAGCGCAGGCCCGGCGGGCTCAGCGAAACATATTTGCCGAAGACGAGATTGAGGCCGACCTCGTTGGGCTGCACGCGATAGAAGCCGGTGAGGAGCCACAGGCCGATCAGCGCCACCGCGCCGATGGCGATGTTGCGCGGCGTGAAGCCGCCGCCGCCCTGGAGATTCTTGAGGCCGTCCTTGCTGCGGCGAAGCCAGTCTTCGAGATCCGGGGGCTGAGAACCGCCGGATGGACCACCGCCCCAGGGGCCACCGCCCCCCGGACGTCCGCTCCCGCTGTTGCCGCCGCCGCTACCCCAGGGGCCACCACCGCCGCTCTGGTTACTCCAAGGCATGTCTTGGTCCTTTGATTGTTCGTCTGCCCAAAGCAGGACGAAAGCCCATTCCTAAGAACGGAATAAGCTGGAGAGAAGCTGCATATAGGAATGCAACCCTCCCGATCAATCCGAAACCATGTTTGAAAACAAGCCTCTAAATCGACAAAACGGCATTCGAACGAAGCTGTCTCCACATGGAAAAGCTGCAGAAACTCCTATGCAGCCCCTTGAAATTCCTATGTAAACCCGGTGCCGGGCTGCAATCGACGAACATCGCGACGGGCACGTGTTAAATTTCGTTCATCAGCGCGTCCGAAGCAACCGCAAGTGCTTGAGCAGGCTCGACGAAGCGCCAGCCCGGCATCTGGTGGCGGAACCAGGTGAATTGGCGCTTGGCATAATGGCGGGTGTCGGCCTTGGCGCCGGCAACGGCTTCCTCGAGCCTGATCTCTCCTGCGAGATAGCGGCAGAGCCCAGGCACGCCATGGGCACGCATCACCGGCAGGGCCGGATCGAGCCCGCGCTGCGCAAGCGCGCGAACCTCCTCGATCGCGCCTTGCCCGACCATCAGGTCGAAGCGGTGATCGATCCTGGCATAGAGTTCGGTTCGCTCTGGGCTGAGAAAGAGGCGCAGGCATTTGCCGGCATCGAGCAGGGGCGGCGTGTGCGGTTCGCCCTGCCATTCCGACAGGGAGCGGCCGGTTGCCTCGAAAATTTCGAGGGCGCGGATCAGGCGCTGGCGATCACTGGGGCGCAGGCGATTCGCCATGGCCGGATCCTTCTGGCTCAGCCAGGCGTGCAGGGCCTCGGTCTCCATGTCTTCGGCCTTGCTGCGTACGGCGTCGCGGACCCCATCGGGAACGGCCGGCATTTCGGCGAGCCCGCGTTCCAGTGCCTTGAAATAAAGGCCGGTGCCGCCGATCACGATGGGCAGACGTCCCTGTCGGCGGACGTCGTCCAGCGCGGCGGATGCGTCCTCGCGCCAGCGTCCCACCGAATAATTGACGGCGCCATCGACATGGCCATAGAGCAAATGAGGCGCGCGCGCCGTCTCGCTGGCATCCGGGCGGGCGCTGATCACGGCGAGATCGCGATAGACCTGCATGGAATCGGCGTTGATGCTGCTGCCGCCGAACCGTTCGGCCAGGGCGAGGGCCAACGCCGACTTGCCGCTCGCCGTCGGACCTGCGAGAAGCACGGCGTCATATTGAATGGCTGTCACTCCGGATACCTGTCCTCATGTCCCTTGTCGCCACGCTGATCTCCCATCCGGACCGTCCCGCCGTCACAGCAGCCGCTCTGTCGCGCGCGGTCGAGGCGCTGGCTTCGCCGGCGGCCCCCAGCGTCCTGGCTCCCGGCGTGGCCGTCGACATCGCCTGTGCAGCCGATGCGCCGATCGTCGAGATCGAGGCTCGCCTGCGCGAGGCTCTGGCGGCGACCGCCGTCGATCTGGTGGTGCAGGAAGCCGAGGGACGGCGCAAGCATCTTTTCCTTGCCGACATGGACTCGACGATGATCGGCCAGGAATGCATCGACGAGTTGGCTGATTTCGTCGGCGCCAAGACGATGGTGGCGGAGATTACCGAGCGTGCCATGCGCGGCGAGATCGCCTTCGAACCGGCGCTGCGCGAGCGCGTCGCCCTGTTGAAGGGGCTGCCGGCGAGCATTGCCGACGAGGTCGTGCGGGAGCGCCTGACACTGACCACCGGCGGGCCCGAACTGGTGCGCACCATGCGGGCGAACGGGGCCTATACGGCGCTCGTCTCGGGGGGCTTCACCTTGTTCACCGCCAAGATCGGGGCGATGGTCGGCTTCGACGAGCATCACTCCAATCTCCTCTTGGTCAGGGATGGTTACCTCACCGGTGAGGTCGCCGAGCCGATACTCGGCAAGGAGGCCAAGCGTGCCAACCTCGAACGTTTGAGGCAGGCGAGGGGCCTGGCATCTTCCGATACGATGGCGGTGGGCGACGGCGCCAACGATCTCGCAATGCTGGGCGAAGCCGGTCTCGGCGTGGCCTATCGCGCCAAGCCCGCGGTCGCCGCAGCGGCCCGGATGCGGGTGGAACACGGCGATCTGACAGCGCTGCTCTATGCGCAGGGATATCGCAGCCAGGATTTCGTGCGTTAGATATCGGCCGCCAGGACGAGACCACACCTATCGACGGGAAGCGGGAGCGCCATGATGAGCAAGAACGGTAGCCAGGACTTGTTGGATGTGCTGAAGGCTCGCTTCGATGCCAATATGAAACGCCACAAAGGCCTCGACTGGGTCAAGGTGCAAGCGCGCCTGGAGGCCAAGCCCGAAAAATTGCGCTCCCTCGCCGAAATGGAGCGGACCGGCGGCGAACCGGATGTCATCGGCGAGGATCCGGCGACCGGGGACTATGTCTTCTGCGACTGCTCGGCGGAAACGCCGAAGGGCCGCAGGAGCCTTTGCTATGACCGCCAGGCGCTCGACGAGCGCAAGGAGCACAAGCCGGAGGGCAGCGCGACCGAAATGGCCGCTGCCATCGGCATCGAGCTTCTGACGGAGGAACAATATCGCGCTTTGCAGGAGCTTGGCGCATTCGACCTGAAAACCTCGACCTGGGTGAGCACGCCGGCGGCGATCCGGAAGAAGGGTGGCGCCCTGTTTTGTGATCGCCGCTACGACCATGTCTTCACCTATCACAACGGGGCATCTTCCTATTATGCCGTGCGGGGATTTCGTGGGCGCCTGACGGTGTGATCCGGCGAATGGCCGAATATCGAGGCCGGAGCGGCATTCGGCCTTTCGGTCATGGTTTGGCAGGAAATCCGCGCTAGGCTTGCAAAGATCGGTGCAAAAATCTTTTTGGAGGGTCGCGGAATCGGATGCCGCGGCTAAGATCAGGCCATGCTCGACCGCACCCATAAGCCGCATCCCGAACAGGGCTATCTCGACCTTCTCGACCGCGTCTGGCGGGAGGGTACGCCGCGGGTCGACCGCACGGGTGTCGGCACCCGCGCGCTGTTCGGCCAGACTCTCCGCATCGATCTGTCCGACGGCACGCTTCCCCTGCTCACCACCAAGCGGGTGTCGTGGAAGACGATCGTTCGCGAGCTCTTGTGGTTCCTCGACGGCGGCACCAATATCCGGCCGCTGCTCCAGAACAAGGTAACGATCTGGACCGATTGGCCGCTCGCGAAATATCGCAAGGCGACCGGCGAGGCGATCAGCCAGGAGGATTTCGAGGCGCGGATCGTGGCCGACGCGGCCTTCGCCGAGCGCTGGGGCGATCTTGGGCCGGTCTATGGTGCGCAGTGGCGCCATTGGCCGCTCTTCGTGCCGACCGATGTCGAAGGCGAGGAGGGACTCTATCGCCGGGACCCGAAGGGCATCGACCAGATCGCTCGACTGGTGCACGACATCAAGCACAACCCGACCTCGCGACGCCTTATCTTCACTGGGTGGAACGTGGCCGAGCTCGACGGGATGGCGCTGCCGCCCTGCCATACCACCTATCAATATTTCGTCGCCGACGGGAAGCTCTCCGGCCTGTTGCACCAGCGTTCCTGCGACGTTGGCCTTGGCGTGCCCTACAACCTCGTCACCGCTTCGCTGCTCATCCGCATGCTGGCCCAGCAATGCGACCTGGAGCCCGGTGAGTTCGTCTGGTTCGGCGGCGACGTGCATGTCTACCAGAACCATGGCGATCTCGTGCGTGAGCAGTTGAGCCGTACGCCCAAGCCCTGGCCCAAGCTGCGCTTTGCCCGCAAGCCTGCCTCGATCCTCGACTACAGATTCGAGGATTTCATCGTGGAAGGCTACGAAGCCCATCCGGCGATTTCCGCGCCGATCGCGGTGTGAACGGCAAGCCATGAGCGTTCCTGTCATCATGGTCGCCGCGATGGCCCGCAACCGTGTCATCGGCGTCGACAACGGGCTGCCGTGGCATATGCGCTCGGATCTCAAGCAATTCAGGGCTGCCACCATGGGCAAACCCCTGATCATGGGACGCAAGACCTACCAGTCGATCGGGCGCCCCTTGCCGGGGCGGCGCACTATCGTGGTGACGCGCGACCCCGCGTTTCACGCCGAGGGCGTGGAAGTGGCCGCCAGCCTGGAGGCCGCTCTCGAACGCGGGCAGGCCGTTGCCGCCGAGATGAAGGCCGACGAAGTCGTCATTGCGGGCGGTGCCGCCATCTATGCCCAGGCCCTGCCGCGGGCAAGCCGCCTGCTGCTCACCGAACTCGACCTGGAGGCGCAAGGCGACGCCGTCTTCCCCGCTTTGCCGGCCGGAGAATGGCGGGAGGTGTCACGCACGCCCCATCCCCGCGGGGAGGGGGACGATGCCGGTTTCGAGGTGGTGGCGCTGGAGCGCATTTGAGCCTGCGATGTCGCCTCCAACTTGAATTGAGGCTATGTCCGGAGATAGCTGAAGCACCACCTTTGTCATGCCGGCAATGACAAAGGCCCGACTCGATTCGTTCATGGACGGGTAAATCCTAAGTCTGCTGGTAGACGGTGATCACCTCGTCGAAACGGCGCTGTTCGAGATCCTTCCTGCGCATCAGGAAGTAGACGGTGCCTTCGCCCCAGGCGCCGGCGCTCCAGTCGGCGAGGTCGAGCTGGAACAGCAGCACCCATTCATGGGCTGCCGCCATGACGGCGGAGCGTTCCTTCTTCCACTCGTCCGACGACAAATGCTGCTTGCCGAATTGCGAGACCACGACGGCATCATAGCGAGGATCGTCCTGTTCCGGCTGCGGGCTGCCCAGAAGCTGCTGGCGGTGCCAGCGTCCTGCCGGTTTCAGCTTGCCGCCGGCGGCGAGCGCCTCGCCATAGGCCTCCTCGAAGCTCTGCCCGTTCTTGCCGCTTTGCGTTCCATCGGCTGCCGAATAGGCGGCATGGAGTTTGGCCGATGCCTCCATCTCGATGGCGCTCGGATCGGGCAGGCTCAGACCGGCACGCAGGGTCATGGCGCGCTCGGGCGCGTCATAATTGCTGCCTTCCGGCTGTGATGGTTCTGGCAGTTTGTATTGGGCCCGGCTTTCGGTCGCGTCGCGGCGCGCCTTCTGCGCCGCCTGCGCCAGGTCTTCGGGCATGGCAAGCGTGGCGAGCTTGTCACGTGGTGTTTGATCCCAGATTACCTTGGCCGGGCGTTTGCCGGTTTCCCATGGTCCGACGGCAAGATCGTAGAAGAATAACAGGCGTCCGTCCGGGGGAAGGGGAGAGGCAACATTGCCGAGCTTGTCGGCCTCCGCCAGATCGATCTGGGCAAGGAAAGCGTAGGGCAGGCCCTGGGCCAGATGGCGCCGCATCTCGGCGCCGGCTTCCGCATTGCCTTGGCTGGCGATCGCCTCCGGATCGGCCGGTGCCGGTGGACGCGGCCAGGCCGAGCCTGCGGGCAGGTCCGGCCGGCCGCCGAATTTGGTGTCGCCGACCACGATCCGCTTGCCGGGCGCCACCTCGAAGACCAGGGCGGGCACCAGCGCCTCGACCAGCATCTCGATGCGCGGCGTGTCGAAATAGGCCTGCAAGGCCTGTCTTGCATCGTCGGGGCTGTCGAACATGGGGGGCTTTCTCTTGATCCGGGCTTGCCGCCGGGAGCGAGGCAGGGAACGGCAATGAAAGACTAGCGTTGCCAGATGTTGCGCAACAATTGACAATTTCTGCAAATCAGCGCTTGACCGCCTGTTTGCCAACCCTTACAACCCCGTAACTTTCGAAAAATGGGAGCGCGATCTTGCGCAACATCCTTATCGTAGGTTTGGCGTTGTCGGTGGAGCGGGGTTAGCCCGAATCTCCTACGATGACGCACATGGGCCCCTTGAGGGCCTTTTTTATTGCCCGAAACACAAGCGAACGATATTCGAAGCTCGAAAAAGCCCAAGTGCTTGGAAGCCAAGGAAAAAGGCGATGTCGACGAAGCAAATGACCGGCGCGGAAATGGTGGTGCAAGCCATGATCGACCAGGGTGTGGACACCCTGTTCGGCTATCCCGGCGGTGCGGTCCTGCCGATTTATGACGCAATCTTCCAGCAGGAGCAGCTTCGTCACATTCTCGTCCGGCACGAGCAGGCTGCCGTTCACGCCGCCGAGGGCTATGCCCGCTCCACCGGCAAGGTGGGCTGCGTGCTGGTGACCTCCGGGCCCGGCGCCACCAATGCCGTGACCGGCCTGACCGACGCCCTGATGGATTCGATCCCGCTGGTGTGCATCACCGGCCAGGTGCCGACCCATCTGATCGGCTCGGATGCCTTCCAGGAAGCCGACACCATTGGCATCACGCGTCACTGCACCAAGCATAATTACCTGGTGAAGCGTATCGAGGACCTGCCGCGCATCCTGCACGAGGCCTTCCTGATCGCCGCATCCGGCCGTCCCGGCCCGGTGCTGATCGACATCCCCAAGGATGTGCAGTTCAAGGTGGGCGAGTATTTCAAGCCGACCGACAACATCCACAAGACCTATCGCCCGCGCCTGGAAGGCGACGAGGACAAGATCAAGGCAGCGGTGGCCCTGATCGCTGGCGCCAAGAAACCTGTGTTCTACACGGGTGGCGGCGTGGTCAATGCCGGCCCGCGGGCTACGGCGCTGCTGCGCGAATTCGCCAAGCTGACCGGCTATCCGGTGACCTCGACCCTGATGGGGCTGGGCGCCTTCCCGGCGGCGGATCCGCAATGGCTCGGCATGCTGGGCATGCACGGCACCTACGAAGCCAATCTGGCCATGCATGATTGCGACGTGCTGATCAATATCGGCGCCCGCTTCGACGACCGCATCACCGGGCGTATCGACGCGTTCTCACCGCATAGCCGCAAGATCCACGTGGATATCGATCCCTCCTCGATCAACAAGAACGTCAAGGTCGATATCGGCATCGTCGGCGACAGCGCCCATGTGCTGGAGCAGATGCTGGCGGCCTGGCGCGAGTTGAAGCCGACGGTGGACAAGGCGGCATTGGCAAGCTGGTGGGATGAGATCGCGGCCTGGCGTGGCCGCAAGTCGCTGGCCTATCGCGGCTCCGACGAGACGATCAAGCCGCAATATGCCATCGAGCGTCTCTACCAGCTCACCAGGGATCGCGACGTCTACATCACCACCGAGGTCGGCCAGCATCAGATGTGGGCGGCCCAGCATTTCCACTTCCAGGATCCCAACCGCTGGATGACCTCGGGCGGCCTGGGCACCATGGGCTATGGCTTCCCGGCCGCGATCGGCGTGCAACTCGCCCATCCGGACGCGCTGGTGATCGACATCGCCGGCGAGGCCTCGATCCAGATGATGCTGCAGGAGATGTCGACGGCGGTGCAGTATCGCCTGCCGGTGAAGATCTTCATCCTCAACAACGAATATATGGGCATGGTGCGCCAGTGGCAGGAACTGCTGCATGGTGGGCGCTATTCGGAGAGCTATTCGGCAGCCCTGCCCGATTTCGTCAAGTTGGCGGAAGCCTATGGCGGGGTCGGCATCCGCTGCACCAAGCCGGGTGATCTCGATGCGGCGATCAAGGAAATGATCGACACGCCGCATCCGGTCATCTTCGACTGCCATGTCGACAAGTCCGAGAACTGTTTCCCGATGATTCCCTCGGGCAAGGCGCATAACGAGATGATCCTGGGCGACGCGGCCATCGATATCGGCAGCGTGATCGACGCCAAGGGCAAGCAACTGGTGTGACGTCTACGGGTGCGCGGGCGTCTCGCCCGCTCATCCTTTTCTTGCTCACCGCTTCGACGATGCGGACAGGATGTCCGCGCTCCAGGAATATCAGATGACCGGATCCGCCTATTTCATGGCCTCGACGGCCGAGACGATCGTGACCCACACCCTCGTGGTGGAGGTCGACAACGAGCCGGGCGTGCTTGCCCGCGTCGTCGGCCTGTTCTCGGGCCGTGGCTACAACATCGAAAGCCTGACCGTGTCCGAGACCCAGCATGCCGAGCATGTCTCGCGCATCACCGTGGTCACCACCGGCACCGCCAGCGTAATCGAGCAGATCAAGGCGCAGCTCGACCGGCTCGTTCCCGTCCACAAGGTCGTCGACCTCACCTTGACCGGCAAGGCCCTGGAGCGGGAACTCATGCTGATCAAGGTGCGCGGCAAGGGTGAGGCCCGCAGCGAGGCCTTGCGTATCGCCGACGCCTTCCGGGCGCGGGTGATCGATGCCACCGTCGAGAGCTTCGTATTCGAGCTGACCGGCAAGGGCGAGAAGCTCGATCAGTTCATCGAACTGATGCGCCCGATCGGGCTGGTCGAGGTCTCGCGCACCGGTATTGCCGCGATCGCCCGCGGCCCCGAGCCGCTCTAGACCCTTCTTTCCATGCGCCAACAGGGCGGTGGGCGCAAGAAATGAAGCCCATCGCGCTTTTTCTCGTCACAAACATTGCTTCAAACCCGATGTCGGGCTATTCGCCCGCATCATTTCCTCATCATGAACTGTCTGAAGGACAAGGGACCATGCGCGTTTACTATGATCGCGACGCCGATCTGAACCTGATCAAGACCAAGAAGGTCGTGATCGTCGGCTACGGCTCGCAAGGCCGTGCCCATGCCATGAACCTCAAGGATTCGGGTGCCAAGGAGATCGCGATCGCGCTGCGCCCCGATTCGACCACCGCCAAGAAGGTAGAAGCCGACGGCCTCAAGGTCATGACTGTTCCTGAGGCCGCCAAGTGGGGCGACCTCCTGATGATGGCCACGCCCGACGAGCTGCAGGCCGACATCTATCGCGACGAGATCGCTCCCCACATCCGGGACGGCGCCGCCATCGCCTTCGCCCATGGCCTCAACGTGCATTTCGGCCTGATCGAGCCGAAGAAGACCGTCGACGTCATCATGATCGCACCGAAGGGCCCCGGCCATACCGTGCGCGGCGAATACCAGAAGGGCGGCGGCGTGCCCTGCCTGATCGCCATCCATCACGATGCCTCGGGCAACGCCCATGATATCGCTTTGTCCTACGCTTGCGGCGTCGGCGGCGGCCGTTCGGGCGTGATCGAGACCAACTTCAAGGAAGAATGCGAAACCGACCTGTTCGGCGAGCAGGTCGTGCTCTGCGGCGGCCTGGTCGAGCTGATCCGTGCCGGCTTCGAGACGCTGGTGGAAGCCGGTTACGCGCCCGAAATGGCCTATTTCGAGTGCTTGCACGAAGTGAAGCTGATCGTCGACCTCATCTATGAGGGTGGCATCGCCAACATGAACTACTCGATCTCCAACACGGCCGAGTGGGGTGAGTATGTCTCCGGTCCGCGCATCATCACCGATGAGACCAAGGCCGAGATGAAGCGCGTCCTCAAGGACATCCAGACCGGCAAGTTCACCTCCGATTGGATGCAGGAATACCGTGCCGGCGCTTCGCGCTTCAAGGGTATCCGCCGCCTGAATGACGCCCACCAGATCGAAGCCGTCGGCGAAAAGCTGCGCGGCATGATGCCCTGGATCGGCAAGAACAAGCTGGTCGACAAGGCCCGCAACTAAAGCCTTTGGAAGTATTCTTTTCCGAATACTGAAGTGTAGCAATATTGTCTCCCGGTTCATTTGAATCGGGAGACGGTCTGGACAGTGCCGTCATCACACTGTCAAATGTCATACCAAACCGCTTAAACGGAGATATTTGGTATGACGATCGAATCATCCGCCGGAATTACCGTTTCCGATCGCAAGCGACGGCACGCCATTGTCGCGGCGACCATCGGCAACGGCCTGGAATGGTTCGATTTCACCGTCTACGGTTTCTTCGCAGCCCTGATCTCGCGGCAATTCTTTCCCAAGGAAGACCCGCTGACCGCCATTCTTCTGACCGTGACGGTCTATGGCGTCGGTTTCTGCATGCGCCCGGTCGGGGCCATCGTCCTCGGCGTCTATGCCGATCGCCATGGCCGCAAGGCGGCGCTCACCATCACCATCCTGACCATGGCGCTCGGCACCGCCTTGCTCGGCTTTGCGCCGACCTATGCCCAGGCTGGCGTGTTCGGAGCGGCGGTGCTGATGCTCGCCCGCCTGATCCAGGGGTTTTCGGCGGGCGGCGAGGTCGGCAGCGCCACCTCCTATCTGGTCGAATATGCCAGGCCTGAAGAGCGGGGCCTGGCGGCGAGCTGGCAGCAGACCAGCCAGGCGCTCGCAGTGGTGCTGGGCGGCCTGTGCGGTGTCGCCATCACCCAGTTCCTGCCGCAGGAGGCAGTGGAGAGCTGGGGCTGGCGGGTGCCGTTCTGGTTCGGCCTGCTCATCGGGCCGGTGGGGCTCTATATCCGGGCCCGCCTCGACGAGACGCCGGTCTTCTCGGCCGAGACCACGCGCAAGAGCGCGAGCCCCTTGCTCGAGACGCTGAGCGCCCATGGCCGCGGCGTTGCCTCCGGTTTCGGCGTCACCATCCTGTGGACCGTCTGCACCTATGTGCTGCTGTTCTACATGCCGCTCTATGTGGAGAAGTTCCTGAAGATCCCGGCCAAGGATGCCTTCATTTCCACCACGCTAGGCGGCATCGTGCTGATGCTGGGCTGTCCCGTCGCCGGCAGGCTGTCGGACCGGATCGGCCGCAAGAGCCTTCTGCTCACGGCCGCCATCGCCATCGGCATTCTGGTGATACCATTGTTTGCCTGGCTCAACGCCAATCCGACGCTGCCGGTTCTCATCGCCGTGCAGGTCGTGCTCGGCCTCCTGCTCGCCGCCTTCACCGGCCCTGCACCGGCGCTGCTGGCCGAACAGTTCCCGGCTGCGTTGCGCTCGACCGGCCTGTCGCTTGCCTATAATTTCGCCGTGGCGCTGTTCGGCGGCTTCGCCGCCTTGATCGTGACGCTGCTGATCGAGAGGACTGGGCTTACCATCGCGCCTTCCTTCTATGTGGCGGCAGCGGCGCTCGTCAGCGTTTTGACCCTGGCCAGCATGCGCGACCGTACCGGGCAGGCGATCGATTGAGGCGGGAAGACCCCTCGCGCGGCGTTGCCGGGAGGGGCGCTCGCTCCATTTTTTTGGCAGCACTCCTCTTCATTGAGTGATAAGATATTGATTTTTATGGATTAATTCCAAATTCATGTTGCCATTTCCTTAAGGTTGCGGTGCAATCATGCTGTCTCCAATCACCATGGAGGTGACGGAAATGGTGTCTGTTGCGTTTCGGCGTCAGTTGGAAGGGTACGGCCTCACCACGGCCAATATTCTCTATCGTCTGCCGGACCATCCGGCCTTGCTGCAGGCCTATGTCTGGCAGGAATACGATCTGGCTCCAGCCTTTCCGGAGTTGCACAAATTCCTGGGGTTTTGGCGCGACAAGCTGGAAGGGGCGCTCCATTCGGTCACGGTCTGCCATAGCGGGCTGATCAAGCCGGCGGAGCTCCGCGCGATCGGGCAGGAGTTCCGTATCCACTGAGACGCTGGCAAGGCCGGCAAATCACGGTATAAGGCCTCCCAATCGCGCGGAGGCACCGTGGACAAATATCTCAATGCCGCCAAACGGCTGATCTCGCATCTGGCCGATCAGCTGCAGGCCGACCTTGCTGTCGAATTGTGGAACGGCGAGGTCGTGCCGCTTGGCCCGAACGCCCGTACGGATCTGCGCCTCAAGATTGCGGACGCCGATGCGATCACCCGGCTGGTGCGGCGGCCGCATGCGCTGTTCGACCAGCTCATCCAGCTCTTGGCCGACGGCAGCCTCACCATCGAGGGCGGCACGCTTCTCGATGTCGCCGAGCGGCGTGGCAGCATGAATACCAAGGGCTTGTTCAAGCGCCTGAGCAAGCTGCAGCTCGCCCGCAGCCTGTGGCCCTTCGTCACCCGCTCTCTGCCCAAGCAAGGCGCCGCCGAGAAGCACGATTTCGCCGGTAAGGTCGAGGACAAGGTCGAAAAGGGCCGGGACGACAAGCCGCTGGTGCAGTTCCACTACGACCTGTCGAACGATTTCTACGGCCTCTTCCTCGGGCCGACCATGGCCTATACCTGCGCCTATTGGCCCCGGCCCGAAACCACGCTCGATGAAGCGCAGACGGCGAAGTTCGACATGATCTGCCGCAAGCTGCGCCTGCAGCCGGGCGACCGCTTCCTCGACATCGGCTCGGGCTGGGCCGGGCTGATCTGCCATGCCGCCCAACACTATGGCGTCACTGCCCACGGTGTCACCCTGGCCCAGGAGCAGTTCGATTTTGCCCAGGCGCGCATCGCCCGCCTCGGCCTGCAGGACCGGGTCACTGTCGAGCTCAAGGATTATCGGGACCTGACCGGCAGTTTCGACAAGGTCGCCTCCATCGGCATGTTCGAACATGTCGGGCTCGACAATCACGAAGCCTATTTCAGGAAGATTCACAGCCTGCTGCGGCCGCGCGGGCTCTATCTGCACCATGCCATTGCCCGGCCGGCCAAGCGCGACATGAAGAAGTTCCGCAAGAAGCGGCCCGAATTTGCTGCTCTCACCCGCTACATCTTCCCCGGGGGCGAGCTCGATACCGTCGGCATGTCGTCCAACGGGCTGGAGGGCAACGGCTTCGAGGTGCATGACGTCGAGGCCTGGCGCGAGCACTATGCCCGCACCACCAAGGCTTGGGCCGAAAATCTCTATGCAAGGCGCGACCAGGCTGCGGCCGAGGTGGGCGAGGCCAAGACCCGGATCTGGCTGCTCTATCTCGCCGGCTGCTCGCTGGCCTTCGAACGATCTGCCGTCGGCATCTTCCAGACGCTTGCCTCGCGCAAGGCCAAGGGACCTTCCGGCCTGCCGCCGACGCGCGAGGATCTCTACAGATAGATCTCCGGGACAGGTCGCCCAGGCGGTCAGGCCTCTTGCCGATTGACGGCGATGGGGAACCGCCCTGCGGTCGCGCGGCCGGCGAGATCTTCGGGCCGGCTCCAGGAGAACGGGCCCGTCTTGAGACCGGCGAGGGTCTTGACCATTTCGGAGCGCAGCCAGGGCAGGCGTCCCATCGGGCCGAAGGCGAGGTTCCGCACCGGCCCGGTCAGCCGCGAATGCGACTGGAAGAACTGGGTCAGCACGGTGCTCGCCATCTGGTAGAAGCGGATGTGGCCGCGGCGCTGTGCCAGGAAAGCGGGCAGGGCGGCGTCGATATCGTGGTGCAGGCTGAGTGCATCCGCCAGGGCGACTGCATCCAGCAAGGCCATGTTGGCGCCCTGGCCGAGCTGCGGGCTGGTCTGGTGCCAGGCATCGCCGATCATCACCAGGCGGCCGCGTATGGGCGCAGCCACCGTCAACTGGGCGTAGCGTGCCACCGTCAATTGCTCATGCCGGGTGAATTGCCGCGTCAGTGCCGCCGTCTCCGGCCAGATCGCGGCGACCTCCGCCCGCCAGGCCGCAAGGTCGGTCTCGCTCCAGCGATCGAGATCCTCGACCGGCATGCTCCAGAAGAAGGCATTGAGCGGCGTGGGATCGTGGGGCAAATGTCCCACCGGCAGCACACCGATCATGAAACGCGCCGTTCGGTAACGCTGCTGCAGGGCGTCGCGTCCAAAGCCGCTATCCCCGGCCACGCCCCAGACTGCGCCATGCCGATAAGGCCGCCGCTGCGGTGCGCCGAGCCTCTCGCGAAGGCTTGAGCGGGCACCGCCGGCATCGACCACCAGATCGAAGGGGCCATGTCGACGTCCGGCCGAGTCCTCGAGTACGGGCCGGTTCTCGATGCTTTCGATGCCGGTGATGTCGGCTGCCTGCTCCAGGGCGATGCCGCGCGTTTCGGCCGCCATCATCAGCAGGTGGAACAGGCTTGCCCTGTGAATGCCGACGCCGTGCAGCCCGGGTATAAGCTCGTCATAACGCCGATCGAAGATCAACGGGCCCGTCGGACCGCAACGCCCGTACAGGCGCTCGATTCGGCTGCCCAGGGTGACGGCATCCTCGCGCAGGCCGAGGCGATCGAGGACGGCCAGGCCCGTCGGCTGCAGCAAAAGCCCGGCGCCCACCGGTTTGGCCTGCTCGAAACGCTCGAACACCACCACGCGGTGGCCGGCATCGGCGAGACAGGAGGCTGCCGCCAGACCGGCGACGCCCGCGCCGACGATAGCAATGGAAAGCTTGACCATGACCGCGACCGTACTGTGGCCGGATGGGTCTTGCCACCGGGGTGCCGTACCGGTCCACAGCGCTCGTCGATTTTGAAGAAACTATCCGGTCAAAAGAATAGCGGTTGTCAATTGTCGGAACAAACATAAGATGGTGTCAGCGCAGCGGATTCAACCGCCTGCGCCAGGCTCACAAAGAGCCGCGTCGGTGCCGTGCACCGAAAGCAACATGCCGGAGCGCTTTGCGATTGGGTGGTATCACCGGGAATCGCAAGGACGCGTCGAAACAAAGGGTGAGAGCAAACAGACGTTCTGAACGTGTTTTGCTCTAGGGAGGAAATGGATGCCTAAGGACAGGACGCCGCATACGCGGCGCGATTTTATTCGTTCTGCCTCGTTCTCTGCCGGCGCTGCCGCGGCCCTGTTCGGGGGATTCGGCCTCGATCCGGCTTTCGCCGCCGAGGCCGCTAAAGTGGCCGGCCGCTCCGAAAAGCCGCTGAAGGCGGCCTTCTCCAATGCAGGCCTGCAGGCCACCTGGTGCGCCCAGGGCAAGGAAGCGGCCGAATATTGGGGCAAGCTCTTCAATGTCGAGGTCACCTGGTTCGATGGCCAGCTCGATGCGGTCAAGCAGCGCGCCGCCATCGACAACATGGCGTCCCAGAAATGGGATTTCGTCGCCATCCAGGCCTTCGGCATCGGCACCTTGACCCAGCCGGTGCAGAAGATGATCGATGCCGGCATCCCGGTGATCGACATGGACACGCTGATCGCGCCGCTCGACAAGATCAACGTGCACAGCTTCCTGGCGCCGAACAACGAATTCATGGGCGCGTCGGTCACGCAGGCCCTGTGCAATGCCATCGGCGGCAAGGGCAAGATCATCATGACCCAGGGCGCCCTCGGCCACACCGGTGCCCAGGGCCGTGCCAGGGGCTTCGAGAGCGTGGTGAAGCAGTTCCCCAACATCGAGGTGCTGGATACGCAGCCCGCCGATTGGGACGTCACCAAGGCGGCCCGCCTGTGGGAGACCTACCTGACCAAATATCCGCAGATCGACGCGGCCTTCTTCCACAATGACGACATGGCGCTCGCCGCCTACAACATCATGAAGGCCCGCAACCGCACCGACATCAAGATTGGCGGCGTCGATGCCATGCCGCCGGCCATTTCGGCCGTCGCGGATGGGCGCATGTTCGCCACCGTGCGCAATCCGTCCTGCCGCATCCATGGCGGGGCGATCGTCGCCGGTGTGGCGGCCGTGGTCGGCGGCGAGAAGTCCGGCGAAGGCGGCATTCCCAAGAATGTCGTCACCGACGGGCCTGTCGTCACCAAGGACAATGCCGCCGGCATGCTCTGGATGGAAAAGCACTACCTGATCTGAGTTGGTGTGCCGGTCTTCGGACCGGCATCTTCCAGAAAAGTGCCGGTCGGAAGACCGGCACACCACCGCGTTCCGAGAGGCATGATGGCGGTAGACGACATGCAATCGACGGCCGATGCGCCACCGCGCCTGAAGATGATCGACATCTCCAAATCCTTCGGTGGCGTGGCCGCCCTCAAGGGGGTGGATTTCACGCTGCGGGCCGGCGAGATCCACGGCCTGGTCGGCGAGAACGGGGCAGGCAAGTCGACGATGATGAAGATCATCGCCGGGGTGCACACCGAATATCAGGGCAGCCTGGAGATCGATGGCAGGCAGGTGCATTTCCGCTCCGCCCATGATTCCCTCGCGGCCGGCATCTCCATGGTGCATCAGGAACTCAGCATCGTTCCCGATCTCACCGTCGCCGAGAACGTCTATCTCGGCAAGCAGCCGCTCAATGCCCTCGGCCTCGTCGACTGGCCGGCCATGGTGAAGGGCGCGCGCGAGCAATTGCGCAATCTCGGCATCGACGTCGATCCGCGCATGCGCATCGGGGCGCTGCCGATCGGCCTGCAGCAATTGATCGAACTTGCCCGCGTTCTGTTCTCCGGCGCGCGCATCATCATCCTCGACGAGCCGACATCGGCGCTGTCGCCGCCGGAGGTGCAGCGGCTGTTCGAGGTGCTGCGCAAGGTGCGAGCCGACGGCCGCAGCATCGTCTTCATCTCGCATTTCCTCGACGACATCCTCAGCATTTCCGACGCGGTGACGATTTTCCGCAATGGCCGCCACGTGATCTCCCATTCGACCGAGGGCATCGACAAGAACTGGCTGATCGAACACATGATCGGCCGGGGCCATGAGGGGTTGGAGGAAAGTTATTCGGGGTCGATCAGCCTGCCTGCCCGGCCGGAAGGCACCCCCGTGCTGGCGACGCAGGGCCTGAGCTATGGGCGGGCCTTTGCCGACGTGACGCTGGACGTGCGTGCGGGCGAAGTGCTCGGCGTCTACGGTTTCATGGGCTGCGGCCAGCTCGAGTTCGCCCGCGCGCTGTTCGGCAAGCTGAAGCCGGCGCAGGGACATATCGAGCTGGAGGGCAAGGCCAGGACCCTTCGCAATACGGCGCAGGCGCGCGAGGCGGGCATCGCCTTCGTGCCGGAAAGCCGACGCTCGATGCTGTTCCATCACCAGCCGCTCTACCGCAACATCTCGATCAGCATTCTCGAGAAGATTTCGCGGCTGTGGCTGAAGCCGGGCGTGGAACGCAAGACCGCGCAAGGACATATCGAGGCCCTGCATATCCGCCCGCCCATGGTGAACGCCCTGCTCGGCTCGCTCTCGGGCGGCAACCAGCAGAAGGTCGCCCTCGCCAAATGGCTGACCCACATGCCCAAGGTCCTGATCCTGTCGGAGCCGACCCGCGGCATGGATGTCGGCGCCAAGGACGATGTGGTGAAGATCGTGCGTGACCTGCGCGACAGGGGGCTGGCGGTGATCGTGGTTTCGGCGGAGCCCGAGACCGTGCTTTCGCTGGCCGATCGGGTCGTGGTGATGAAGAAGGGACGAATCGTGCGCGAGTTCGCCGCCGAGACGATCTCGAAGGATAAATTGCTGGAAGCGGCCTGACGAAGTGTCAGCCTCCGGCTGACATTTCTTTGGCTTGTCAGCCGGAGGCTGACACTCCAGATCGGCTAGGAGTTTTGAGGAATGAGCACACCGGTTCAGGATGGCAGCCAGGCGCAGTTCGCACGCCAAGGCCTGGGCGCGATCTTGCGCAACCAGATGCGCAACATCGCGCCGTTCGCCACCTTGCTGGCGTTGGTGATCTTCTTCGCGGTGGCGAGCCCATCCTTCCTTTCGCTCGACAACCTGGCCAATATCCTGGTGCAGATCTCGGTGACGGGCATCATCGCCGTCGGACTGACTTTCGTGATCCTGTGCGGGGAAATCGATCTGTCGGTCGCATCGGTCGCCAACGTTACCGGCGTGGCGGTGGCGTTCTTCACGGCGCAAGAATCTTATGTGAACATCGCCAATGCCAATTTCATCATGCCCGGCGGCGTGGCGATCGTGCTGGCCTTGGTGGCCTGCGCGGCGCTGGGGCTGGTCAACGCCTTCGGCCTGACGCGGATCGGCATTCCCTCCTTCATCATGACGCTGGCGATGATGCAGATCGCCGACGGCATCTGTGCGCTGCTGCTGCGGGGCCAGATCGCCTATGCGGTGCCGGACCTGGTGTCGACCTTGGGGTCTGGCAATATCGGTGGCATGCCCTGGATCGTGATCGTGCTGGCGGTCTTCCTCGGCGTCGGCCATGTCGTGCTGACCTATACGCGCTTTGGCCGCTACATCTACATGGTGGGCGGCAACCGCGAGGCGGCGGAATTCTCGGGCATCAACGTCAAGATGATCCTGGCCAGCGTGATGGTGATCGCGGCTCTATGCTCGGGCGTGGCGGGCATGGTGGGCGTCGCCCATTTCGGCAGCGCGCAGCAGAACGAGTTCACCGGTTATCTCCTCGACGCCATTGCGGCCGTCGTGGTTGGCGGCACCAGCCTGTTCGGCGGGCGCGGCGGTATCGGCAACACCATCGTCGGCCTGTGCGTGCTCGGCGTGCTCAATAACGGCCTCGATCATGTCGAGATCGACAGCTTCCTCAAGATCCTGATCCGCGGTGTCATTCTGTTGATCGCACTGATCATCAATGTGTACGCACAACGCCTGCGCGATGAGAGTGCCACGGCAGGATAGCGGATCTCCGAATAGAACAGTAATTCCATGATGGCCCGCCCTGCGCGGGCCATATCCTATTATATTGTCTCTAGGGTAGATCTGTGGGCAATGCGGATATTCGGGGTTCAAGATCGGGAGAAATAGGATATAGGTAGCGAGGGGACGCTTCAGAGACTGTCCCCTGACCGGAGCGTCCCAGGATGATGCGGACGCTGTTCGCATCGTGCGCTGCTCCTCATGCGGCACGGATACGCTCCTCAATCCATCCATCGAAAAAGCACTGGAGGTACCATGCAGAAGATGTTCTATCCGCTGGTATTCGCCTGCCTCATCGTGACGGGGTGTGTCTCTAACCAACAAGATCCGATGGCGGATCCGCAGGCGACTGGCATGACAGCGCCGCCAACGCCCGGCATGGCGACGCCGCAGGCGCCCGGCATGGCGAATCCGGCCTCAACCTATTGTGCGCAGCAGGGCGGCAGGTCCATCCCCGTGCAGTCGGCGAGAGGCCAGCGCGCCGATTGCCAGCTGCCGGACGGCCGGCGCGTGGACGAATGGAAGCTCTATCGCAGCGCCAACCGGCAGTCGCAGGCGACGCTGCCTCAGTAGGGGCGGTCTTTCCTGACTTCAGCAAGAAAGAAGCCGGCCTCAGCAGGGCCGGCTTCCTTTTTGAGGCAAACGAGTTGCCGATCAGCGCTTGAGGATGCGGTTCACACCGGAAGTCACCGCCTTGAGGGCCGATTTGGTGGTGTCCTTGTCGATACCGACGCCGAACAAGGTGGAGCCGTCGGCAATGCGCAATTCGACATAGGACACGGCCGCCGCATTGGCACCCGAGCCCATGGCGTGCTCGCGATAATTGGCGACATCGAAGTCGAGACCGCTCTCGGCCCGCATCGCGGCTACGAAGGCATCGATCGGGCCGTTGCCGACGCCGGTAATGGTCTTTTCGACACCCTCGTCACGAATGCGCGCGGTGATGGTCCGCTCCTCGCCCTCCGTGTCACCGACGATCTGGTGGGAGAGGAAAGCGTAGCGGCCATTGTCGATATATTCGCGGGTGAAGGCATCCCACAGCCGGTCGGCACCGAGTTCGACGCCTTCGCCATCGGCGATGCCCTGCACCACCTTGGAGAACTCGACCTGCAAGAGGCGCGGTAATTCGATGCCGTGTTCCTTTTCCAGGATATAGGCGATGCCGCCCTTGCCGGATTGCGAGTTGATGCGGATCACCGCCTCATAGGAACGGCCGAGATCCTTCGGGTCGATCGGCAGGTAGGGCACTTCCCACACCGGCGAGGTCGCCGTCTCGATTGCCTTGAAGCCCTTGTTGATCGCGTCCTGGTGCGAGCCGGAGAAGGCGGTGAACACCAGCTCGCCGGCATAGGGGTGGCGCGGGTGGATCGGCAGCTGGTTGCAATGCTCTGCCACGCGCACCAGGCCATTGACGTCGGAAATGTCGACCTGGGGGTCGACGCCCGACATGATCAGATTGCCCGCCAGGATGACGAGGTCGACATTGCCGGTGCGCTCGCCATTGCCGAACAGCGTGCCCTCGACACGGTCCGCCCCCGCCATCAGGCCGAGTTCGGTCGCCGCGACACCGGTGCCGCGGTCGTTATGCGGATGCAGCGAGATGATGACGCTGTCGCGATTCTTGATATTGCGCGACATCCATTCGATCTGGTCGGCATAGACGTTGGGCGTCGACATTTCGACCGTGAGCGGCAGATTCAAGATCAGCTTGTTGTCGGGAGTGGGCTGATAGACATCCATCACCGCCTCGCAGATCTCCTTGGAGAAGTCGAGTTCGGTGCCCATGAAGCTCTCGGGCGAATATTGGTGGCGGATATTCGCCTCCATGCCCAGCTCCTTGGTGAGCTGCATGATCAGCTTGGCACCGTTGACGGCGATGTCGCGGATACCGGCCCGGTCCTGCCGGAAGACGATGCGGCGCTGCAGCTCGGAGGTCGAGTTGTAGAGATGCACGATGGCTGATTTGACGCCCTTCAAGCTCTCGAAGGTGCGCCGGATCAATTCCTCGCGGGCCTGGGTCAGCACCTGGATCGCGACGCCATCGGGAATGCGGCCGGTCTCGATCAGGAAGCGAACGAAATCGAAATCGGTCTGGGAGGCGGAGGGAAAGCCGACCTCGATCTCCTTGAAGCCCATGCCGACGAGCGTGTCCCACATGCGCAATTTGCGCTCGTGGCCCATCGGCTCGATCAGGGCCTGGTTGCCGTCGCGCAGATCGACGGCGCACCAGGTCGGCGCCTGCGTGATGGTGCGGGAGGGCCATTGGCGATCCGGCACGTCGATTGGCGGCCAGGGCTTGTATTTGGCGGCCACGTCAACCTTGGGAGCGGAAAACTGAGAAACCTTGCCTGCATATGTCATGTTGAAAACTCTTAGCCAAAGAAACGGGCGGCGAGGCTAGTCGACCGCGATCAGGTCCCCTGAGCGCCCAGGCTGAAGCCCGGCCGGCCCTCAGGGGCGGCTAAGGAGGAGGCCGGAAAGGAGGGCGAGCACGAGCGCCGGCGCCGGATGCGCAAGCGTCTCGAATTTGGCGGGCGATGTCGCCACGGCTCGATCCTTTTCCAATGATGGCCCAGAGCCATCAGGTGCAAGGGCTTGTACAGTGCTGTGATGGAGGGGGCAAGGGGAAATGCCGAGACGGACACGACGCCAAAACGCCTTTGCGGTGGAGAGATGGAGCCAAGGACTTGAGAGCGACGCACTTGCCTGCGATCACAGGACATCAACCAACGGACTTATCCGATGCGCTTCCTGATCTGTCTCGCCCTGCTGGCGGCTTCGTCTTCACCGGCCTTGGCCGCTTCCTGCTCCGAGCGCATTGCCTTCGTGCAGCGCGTCATCGACGGCGATGTGAAGACCGGTTTTGCCGACAAGAAGGTGCATGATGCGATGAGCAAGGATCTGGCCGAAGCGGGCCAGGCCTGCCGGACCGGCGACGACGCCAAGGCCCAGGCGCTGGTCTCCTCGACGCAGCGCCGCCACGGCTATCCCGTTCGCTGAGGCCCGGCTTCAGCTAGCGAGCCGGTGCGCGAGATAGGCGCATTGGAAGGCCGGCATGCGATCGGCGCGGATGTCGGCCGATGACGCCACGACATGCATGCGTTCGAGTTCCGGCCTCTCGTCTTCGGCCAGGAAGTGCTCGATCCCGTCCTTGAGCTCGGCCGAAGACAGGGGCGATCGCACCGATTTCATCAGGGCGATGCGCGGGCCGTGGAAAACAGCGGTCCAGCCGGAAGCGATTTCGACGTCGGCCGTCGTGACGCCGGTCTCTTCCTCCAGTTCGCGGGTCACGCTGCCGGCGAGATTGACGATATCACCATCGAGGTCGGAGGGATCCGGCGTTCCGGCCGCGAAATAGATCGCGCCGGCATTGGAGGTGTGCTCGGCCATCTCGCCGAGCAGGAAGGCGCCGTCGGCGGCCTCGAGCGCGGCCATGGCGAAGCAGTTCCACCGGGCCTCGCCCGGCATGCCGAAGTCCCGCCAAGCCAGGAAGCTGGCATAATCGGTCATCAGATAGGCGCCGCTGAACCGGCGTCCCGCGATCTGCCAGCGATGCAGCAGCAGGATCTTGCCGTTGAAGCTCGCCGGCTTCGCCTCGATCACCTTTTGCCAATGCGCTCTTATCGCTTCGGCATTCTCCTCGGCGAACCGCCAGGGCCGTTGCTCCAGGCGGCAGTCGATGGCATCGAGCTCGATGATCTCCGGCTCAGACATGCAGGCTTCCTTCATTCACGATCACGGCTGCGCCGCCGATCGAGGCTCCGGCCAGGCGCGTGCCCTGGATGGTCATGGTGAGGTCGATCAGGGAGGGGCGACCCATTTCGAAGCCCTGCTCGATGCGGAAATGCCGCGTGCCGTCGGCGAGATCGTCGAAACGGGCAATCACGCCGGTGAGCCCGGCCACCGCCGAGCCGGTAGCGGGGTCCTCGGGGATGCCATCGCCCGGCGAAAACATGCGGGCGTGGAAGCTCGATCCGGCCTGGGCGGTCTGGCGCGTATAGGCATAGGCCGCGCCAAGGCCTTCCTGGCCGAAAGCCTCCGTCCACAGGCTGGTATTGATGCGGATGTGCCCCATCGCTTCCAGCGACCGGACAGGCACGAACGTATAGGGGAAGCCCGTGCCGAACACGGTGGGGTGGTGGTTCTCGAAGCCGATCTGATGTTCGCTCAGGCCGAGGGCTTCGGCGATCAGGTTCGTGGCCGCCGGCGCGCCACGCTCGGTCGGCAGGGCCGGTATGTCGAACCGGGCATAGGCGCTGCCGTCCTTCAGAGAGACTGCGCAGGGCACGATGCCGATCTGCTCCTCCAGCCCGAACAGATAGTCACCCGGCTTGCGGTCATGGTCGAGCAGTGCCAGGAGCACGGCCGTTCCGACGGTCGGGTGGCCGGCGAAGGGCATTTCGAGGCCCGGCGTGAAGATGCGGATGCGGGCTCGATGGCGGCCGTCATCCGGCGGCAGGACGAAGACGGTTTCCGACAGATTGAACTCACGCGCGATTTGCTGCATCGCGGGGGCATCGAGCCCTTCGCTATCGAGCACTACCGCCAGAGGGTTGCCGGCCAAAGCACGGTCGGCGAAGACGTCGAGCGTATAGAAACGACGGGGCATCAGAAGGCTCCTCGCAAGGCAAAGGGACAAAGGACCGTGGCAGCAGGGCAGGGCTCTGCGAGCAGGCGATCCGGCGGCAACGAAAGCGTCTTCCAGAAAAGTCGATAGACTTTTCGATTGAGAAAACGCGTCAAAACAGAGAGTTAGAGAAAAGTGCGAGAAATCGCATTTTGCTCTACACCGCGACGACTTCGAAGCGGCGGCTCGGCGCCACGAATTCATCCTGGGCCGCCACGGTGAGGATTTCCCGCGAGCCGGCCTCGGCGGTGCGCTTGAGCAGGCCGTAGATCGAGGCGCTGGCGAGGTCCAGCGCTTCGGCTGCCGAGCCCGAGCGTTTCCAGTGCAGGTTGAAGAGAGCGGCAATCGCGTCGCCCGCTCCATTGATGTCGAGCCCCAGGCGGGGCGTGCGCACCCGGTAGAAGCCGTTGCCGTCCGAGGCCAGCAGGTCGATGGCATCGTCCGGCGTGTCGTCGGTGTCGAGGGAAGTCACCAGCACCACCTTGGGGCCGACGGCATGCAGGGCCGTCACCGCGGCCTTGGCATCGGCAAGCCTGCGTACCTCCCGGCCGGCCAGGTATTCGAGCTCGAACCGGTTGGGTGTGATGACATCAGCGGCCGGAACGGCCTGGTCGCGCATGAATTCGGGAATGCCCGGCCTTACGAAGACACCACGGCCGATGTCGCCGATGACCGGATCGCAGCAATAGGTCGCCGCCGGATTGGCGCTGCGCACCTTGTCGACGGCGGCAAGAATGGCGTTGCCGATGTCGGAGGAGCCCATATAGCCGGAGATCACGCCATCGCAGAGGGGCAGGACACCGCGCTCGGCCAGGCCTTCGACCAGTTCGTCCACCATGGTGCCGTCATAGACCCGGCCTTTCCAGGCACCGTAGCCGGTGTGATTGGAAAATTGAACGGTATGGATGGCCCAGACCTCGCAGCCCAGGCGCTGCATCGGGAAAACCGCCGAAGCATTGCCGACATGGCCATAGGTGACCCAGGACTGAATGGACAGGATGTTCATGGTGACTCGGACAAGCACACTGAGGGACCAGCACAACAGACGAAATTCGAGCCGAGCGCAACGGTTCGTCGATGCCACCGGTCATGATCATTTTTGATCGTTTCGATCAAGCACAGCTATGCAAAGCCAAGGGAACCCGCTTTCCCGCTATGCCGGGGGGCGGGGGGAAGGGGACTTCCGGCGAGGCGGCCGCATTCCCATATCGGTGCTCTGTATTCAATTTCTTTGTCTTGGGTCGATACCATGTTGCTCGACGATACACCCTCCGTGATTTTGGACGAGGATACACATCCTCAACAGACATCATCCCTTTCCACACCCGAAGACGGGCTGTTGCTTGACGCCTATTCGAACACCGTCATTGACGTTGCCGAGCGCGTGGGACCCGCCGTCGTGAAGCTCGACATCCGCAAGGGCGGCAAGCCGGCGGGGTCCGGCTCCGGCGTCATCCTTTCACCGGATGGCCTAGTACTCACCAACAGCCACGTTGCGCAGGGGACCGCCCGCGTTTTGGTGCAAACCCAGGATGGCCGTCATTTCGATGCGCGTCTGATCGGCGATGACCCCGATACGGATCTGGCCCTCGTTCACATCGAGCAGCCGGTCAGTCTGCCCTCGGCGCGGCTCGGCAATTCCAGCCTGTTGCGGCGCGGGCAGGTGGCGATCGCCATCGGCAACCCTCTCGGCTTCGAGGCGACGGTGACGACGGGGGTGATCTCCGCCCTCGGCCGCTCGCTGCGCGCCAAGAGCGGACGGCTGATCGATGATGTGATCCAGACCGATGCAGCGCTGAATCCGGGCAATTCAGGCGGGCCCCTGGTTTCCACGCTCGGTGAGGTCATCGGCATCAACACGGCCGTGATCATGGGCGCGCAGGGGATCTGCTTTGCGGTCGCGTCGAACACGGCCAGCTTCGTGATGGGGCAGCTCATCCGGCATGGCCGCGTGCGGCGCGCCTCCATCGGCATTGCCGCCCAGCAGGCGGTGATCGCCCGCCGCGTGCAGATGGCAGCCGGCATCGATCAGGGCGTGGGCGTGATGATTGCCACGGCCGAGGCCGGTGGCCCGGCGGACAGTGCCGGACTGTTGATGGGCGATATCATCGTCGCCTTGGACGGACGCCGCGTCGCTGCGGTGGACGATCTCATCCGGCTGCTCGGCGAAGAGCGGATCGGCAAGTCGACGCGCTTCGACGTGCTGCGCAACGGCAAACCCCGCTCCCTCGACGTGATGCCGCGGGAACGCCAAGGCTCGTAGGGAGCAGGCGGCTTGCGCCGAGCCGCGTCAGTGCCCTGAAACCTGCCTGACGACCTTGCGCACACCGCGCAAGGTCGGCGTGACCACCTGCATGACGGCGGCCTTGGCCCGATCGGCGCTCGGGCTGGGACCTGGGCGCTGCGGGTGCATGCCGATGGCGCGCAGATAGCGATTGGCAGCGCGGACGCGCCCGCGCCCGCGACTGGCATCGGTCTCGAAAGAGAAGGCGTAGGAGATACTGCGCACGCCGCCGGTCCGTACCCAGTGGGGAGCATCCTGGGGCTGATGGAAGCCGCGGCCCGGCTCGAGGTCGAAGACATGCTCCTGCTGGGGATCACAGCCTTCGAGATCGAGCTGGCCGATATTCACCGTGCCCCTGACATAGAAGCGTTCGAGATCGCTCTCTTCCACCACGTTGGGCGGGAAGACGTGATAATGCTTCGGCCCCTCGATCTGGAAGAAATGCGTGATCTCTGGATCGAAGTGGAAGGGCGTGGTGGATGCGGCCGAGGAAATGAAGAGGGCGGATTCGAGCCGGGCGATGCTCTCGTCGCCCAGGCCGCCACGAAGTGCAGTGACCTTGCGGAAGAGCGTGTCCAGCAGGTCGCGGAAGCCGGAATCATGGTTCTCCAGGCGTTTCAGCAGGACGCGGGCGGGTGCATCGCCCAACTGCGCCAGGACCTCGTGCGGTCTGGCCCTGTTCTGCTCCACGTCATAGAATTTCGTGCCCGGTGTCGCCGCCGATCCCGCGATGAAATAATCCTGGGGACTGTCGGCATAGCGCTCGGCCAGGGCCGCCAGTGCGTCGGGCTGGAACATCGGCAGGCGATGAAGACCATGCTCGAAGGCAAGGGGCATGCGATCATAGGCAGCGCGATAGCCATCGGCATCGATGGTGATGAGTTCGTCGGCGGAAAGGCTCATGGCCGGGACCATTCGTGAAAAGAAGACATATCCTAATTTTGAAAGTATCTTGCTTGCCGCGGTGCGCGGTTACAAGCTGGGAAAAGTGTGAAGTGCAGCAACCTTAGTGGATAGGTTTAGATATACTGAGGGTACTCCGAATTGTCGGGAAGAGCCTATCCGAACGTAAAACGCCCCTTATTTGGTCGATTGCTGGATCCGACTTGAAGGAGTGCCGCCTACTGCTTTTGGTGGTTGGGAGCGGAAATGCCCTCACAAAGGCGGAGGTTTGCAGCTGCCGGGTGCGGGGACCTGCCACCCTGGGAGGAAATTTTCTAAATTCGCGGCAGGGTCCAGGCCTGTTCTTCCCGCTTGAGCCACGGCACCGACCAGGAGGAACGGGCGGGAATCTCAAACCTTGTTCAGGCCTGCCGGCGCAAATAGAACCCTTCGAAATAGGTCAGCGTGCGCTCGGGATGGAACGGGATCTCGGCCTGGAGCTCGGGCACCAGCCAGCGATCCTCCAGGCGATAGCCACGCGCTTCGAAATAGGCCAGGAACTTCGCGCGATTGAACAGCCGGCAGGGGATGACGGAGGATACGTGGTTCTGGGCCGTCCAGGCATCGGGGGCGTCTGAGATCGGAATCTTGTTGATCAGAATATGCTCGGGCAAGGCCGGCACCGTGTCCAGAATGCCGGGGCCCTGCTCGCCAAAGGGATCCGGAAGATATTGGATCATGCCCAGCATGAGCATGATGTCGGGGGCTGGCGCTTCTGCCAGTTCCGACCCGAAGCTGATCATGGTGGATCCGAGCGTCGCATGGCGTTGCCGTCCCCGCTCGACCATGTCGGGCATGTCGACGACATGCCAGCTTAGAGGCGGCTTCAGGAGGCCATAACGCTCGCATAATTCATAGAAGATGCCGCCGGCGCCGCCGAAGTCGACCACCGTGCTGCCCGGCCGGAGGAGTTTCGACAGCCATAGCATGACGGCAAATTGCGAGGTCTGGAACAGGGTAGGGGCTTCGACCTCCGCGTCGCGAACCAGCAGTTCGGCGAGCGTGTCGTCATGCCAGCCGACCTTGCCGATATTGGCAGAAAAGCGCTCGGCTTCGGCGTAGCTGCCGAAGAGCCCGTAGAACAGATCCATCCGCCCCGCCCAGACATGCCGGAGGTAGAGGCCCTTCAGGAAGGGCAGTTTCCCCAGCCAGGCGCCGATGGCGCTGTGCATCATGAGGGCCTTGAAGAGCTGTTTCATGGAAGTCCTGGCGGTAAGGGGGCATGCTGGCGATCCCGGGTGTCGAGTTTCGACGTCCCGACGAACCAAGCCATGCCTTCATACTGTAGTCGGGCCCGATTTGCTTCATTTCGATCGGGATATGAAGATTAATTGCGCGCAATGAAAGTGGATCGACGTCGATCATCATGTCGGCGCTGTCATCGTACTAAGCTGGTCGAGGCATGGAAGCTGCGGTGCGGCCAGGCCGTCGGTGCGCAAAGACAAACGCGCCGGCATGAGCCGGCGCGTAGCAGTTCTTCCCGGTCCTCACTATCGACAGATAGCAGGGAAGGTAGAGATCGATCAGAACTTGTAAGAAATACCCGCGCGGATCGTATGGGTCTTCAAATTGATCCGGTCGTTGTAATTACCAGCCGCCGTTGTCGAGTAATTAAAATAATCCTTCTTGCCGTAATCGGCATAACGATATTCGACGCGAGCGATCAGATTGTCGGTGACGGCGTATTCGAGGCCGGCGCCGACGGTCCAGCCAACTTGGGTGCTGGAATATCGCAGTGCGCCGTCGACATTCCAGATGGGTGCGAAATCATATTTCCCGAACGCGACACCGCCCGTGACGTAAGGCAGGAAGCGATCAAGGGCGTAGCCAACCCGCAGACGAACCGAGCCATCCCATTTGAGCTCTGCCCGCTGCTTGTAGGTGGTGATCGGATCTGGTGCGCCGTGTGAGAAGTTGAGGTTGCCTCGGGCTCTCGAACTTCCCTTCAAGGAATCGTAGTTGATGTCGCCTTCGATGCCGACCACCAGATTATTCTGGAACTGATAATTGTAACCCGTGTAGACGCCGGCGGTGAAACCGTTGGCGGTCAACTTGCCTTTGTAGTCCCACTCGCCGCTGGCGATCCAATAGTCCGAATAGTCGGACTTGCCCCAAGTATAGCCGGCCTGAACGCCGCCATAGAAACCGGTCCAGGAATAGGGGGCGGCAACCGGAGCAATCGGCTCGACAGGCTGCGGAGCCAGATCGGCGGCATAGGCGGCCGTCGAGGAAAGCAGGATTGCCAGAGCTGCGGCAGAAATTTTCATGGCTATATGTCCTAACAACATTTTCCGAATAGTGACGTTTCTCGGACGATGAGTCTGTAACAAGAAAGCCACACTGGGGTTAATTTTTATAGATGCCTCGGAGATGGCTGTATATAATTTCCATTCTACGATGCTTGCAATTGAAAAATCGGGGAGTATGTCCTAGCTTTAGGTTAAATAGAGCTCATTATTTAGAAATATTAACCTTCGATTGGTTCCAAACGACTTATGGAGACGTAGGCCTTGCTGTCGAGGGAGGGGGGGAGGCGAGCCCAAGCGGATAGAGGCTCTACCTCGAAGGTGTTATGTCAGTATCTTTTCGTCGGTGTGTGCCCGAACGTATCGTCATCGTGAAATGCAGAAAGGCCCGCGAGCCTGGAGCTGGCGGGCCTTGGAAGAATGGATCGTCGGCTGGGAAGTATCGGTCGAGTGAACCTCAGGCCTGGACGAGCCAAGCGTGGTCCGGATCGTTGTGGAACTTCCAGATGCGCTTGGGACCTGCCATGACGTTGAGATAATAAAGGTCATAGCCGTGGGCGGCGCCGACGGGGTGATAGCCCTTCGGCACGAGCACGACGTCGCGATCGGAGAAAGCGATCACTTCGTCGAGCGAGCGGTCGTCCGTATAGACGCGTTGCACGCCATAGCCCTGCGCCGGGTTGAAGCGGTGATAATAGGTTTCTTCCAGCTGGCTCTCGGCGGGCAGGTTGTCCTGGTCGTGCTTGTGGGGCGGATAGCTCGACCAATTGCCGGACGGGGTGATCACCTCCACCACCAGCAGGCTCTCGGCCGGTTCCCATTCGGGCAGGATATTGCGGACATGGCGCGTGTTCGAGCCCTTGCCGCGGGTTTCCTGGCCGACCTGGTCGGGACCGATCACGCGAGCCGGCAGGGCGCCGGTACCCGGTGCCGCGCAGACGGCCAGTTCGAGCGGCGTTTCAGCCTTGACCTCATAGCTCGAGCCGGCGGGAACGTAGACCGACCAGGGTGCGCCTTCGAAGGGATTGCTGCGCTCGCCTAGCACCCCGAAATCCTGGCTGCCCGCCTTGATCGAGGCCTTGCCTGCCACCAATACCAGGCAAATCTCGGTAGCACCCGTTTCGGCGCTCAGGCTTTCGCCGGCCGCAAGCTCATGCACCTCGAAACCGACATAGGTCCAGCCTGCCGATCGCGGCGTGACCCGGTGGATACGCGAGCCGGACTTGCCGGGCTTGAGCAGAAGTTTGGACATCTGGGGCTCCTCGAGCTCATTGCTGCCAGAGCGTCTCCTGGAAAAGCGATCGATACTTCGTCAGGAGAAACGCGTCGAACCAAAGAATTGGATTAAGGCGCATCTTTCGCCAAAATGCGCTCGCTCTCGTCAGGCTGCCTTCAATCCCGTCTCGCCGAGCACCTTTCGCAGATGCGCGTAACCGGCCTTGGCATAGGTCAGCGGATTGGCCTTCTTGGGATCCTGTTCGGCCTCGACGATGACCCAGCCGGAATAGCCCTGGAGTTCGCGGAATACACTGGCAAAGTCGATCACGCCGTCGCCTGGAACCGTATAGACACCGGCCAGCACACTATCGAGGAAACTCCAATCCTGCGCATCCGAACGCGCCCTGACCTCGGCTCGCACATCCTTGGTGTGGACATGGCTGATGCGGTTGCGATAGCGGCGGGCAAGATCGGCAGGATCCGAGCCGCCCCAGGTGGCGTGGCCGGTGTCGAGCAGGAGATGCACGGCAGGGCCGGTCGCCGCCATGAAGGCATCGATGTCGGCCTGCGACTGCACGATGGTGCCCATGTGATGGTGATAGTCGAGCTGCAGGCCCTCGGCCTTGAGCATCTCGGCATAGGCGGTGATGCGGCGGCCATATTCGGCCCAGTCCGCGGATGCCATCACCGGGCGCCGCGACAGCGGTTTGGCCTTGTCGCCGTGGATGGCGTTGGAGGTTTCGGCGACGATGAAGACGCTGGTGCCCATCGCCTTGAGCAGGTCGATATGGGCCCGCGCCGCCGCGAACTCGGTATGTTCGTCCCGTGTCAGCAATTCGATCGAGTGCCAGCCGCCGACGCAGGCGAGGCCGAAGGGCGCGAGCGCAGCCTTGAGGGCGTTGGCCTCCCGCGGGAACTTGTTGCCGAGTTCCATGCCTTCGAAGCCGACTTCCCTGGCCTCGGCCAGGCAGGTTTCCAGCGGCGTGTCGCCGCCGATTTCAGGCATGTCGTCGTTCGACCAGCCGATGGGATTGGCGCCGATGCGTATAGGCATAAGAGAACTCCGGAGAATATTGGTTCGGGGGCGGGTCTTCAGACCCGGCATTCTTGCAGGTGGGAGTAGGGGAGAAGGTGGGTCTGAAGGCCCGCCGCCCATGATGCTCAATCGCCCACGCGCTGCAGCGCCTTCTTGGTCACATAGGCCGCATGGGCTGCCTCGACCTCGCGGCGCTGGGAAACCTCGGGAACTGCGACATCCCACCAGGCGCCGCCCGCATCGGTCGATTCCAAGGGATCTGTGTCGATCACCACCACGGATGTCCGGCTGTGCCCGCGCGCGGCGGTGACGGCGGCCTCCAGCTCGGCCAGGCTCTTCACCTTGACGGCATGCGCGCCAAGGCTGGCGGCGTGTGCCGTGAAGTCGATGTCCGGCAGCACGTCGTGGCGGGTGTCGCGCAGGAGATTGTTGAAGCTTTCGCCGCCCGTTGCCCGCTGCAGGCGGTTGATGCAGCCATAGCCCCGGTTGTCGAGCACCACGATGGTTAATTTGGCGCCGGCCATGATCGAGGTGGCGATTTCGGAATTGGCCATCAGATAGGAGCCGTCGCCGACCATCACGATGACCTCGCGGTTGGGCTCGGCCATCTTCACGCCAAGTCCTCCGGCGATCTCGTAGCCCATGCAGGAATAGCCATATTCCATGTGATAGCCACCAGGAGCGCCTGCCTGCCAGAGCTTGTGGAGTTCGCCCGGCAGGCCGCCGGCCGCGCAGACCACGATGTCGGTCGGCTTGCCGACCCGCTGCACGGCGCCGATGACCTGGGCGTCGGAGGGCAGTTCGACATTGCTGGCATCGGTATAGCGGGCGGCCGTCTTCAGCCATTCTTCGCGCCCGGAGACCGCCTTGCTTGTCCATTCTTCCGGGGCTTTCCAGCCTTCGAGAGCATTCGACAGCAGTTCCAGGCCAACCCTGGCATCGCAGACCAGCGGCAAAGCGCGATGCTTGGCGGCATCGAAGGGCTGGGTGTTGAGGCCGACGATGCGATGCGTATCGGCCTTGAACAGGGCCCAGGAACCGGTGGTGAAGTCCTGCAGGCGCGTGCCCACGGCCAGGACCAGATCTGCCTCCTCGGCGACCTTGTTGGCGGCGGCGGTTCCGGTCACGCCGATGGCACCCATGCCGAGCGGGTTGTCCAGCGCGACGGCGCTCTTTCCGGCCTGGGTTTCGCCGACCGGAATGCCGTGCCTTGCGGCAAAGGTGGCGAGGGTGCCTTCGGCCTGCGAATAGAGCGTGCCGCCGCCGGTAACGATCACGGGCTTGCGGGCGGCCTTCAGCGCGGCGACCGCGGCGGCCAGTTCGTCCTCGTCGGGGCGGGTGCGCCGGCTGGTCCAGATCCGTTCTTCGAAGAAGGAGGCGGGATAGTCATAGGCTTCGGCCTGCACGTCCTGGCACAGCGCCAGGGTCACCGGTCCGCAATCGGCCGGATCGGTCAGCACGGTCATTGCCCGTGCCAGGGCCGGGATGATCTGCTCGGGGCGGGTGATGCGGTCGAAATAGCGCGAGACGGGCCGGAAGGCGTCGTTCGGGGTGAGGGTGCCGTCGCCGAAATCCTCCAGCTGCTGCAGCACGGGATCTGGCCGGCGGTTGGCGAAGACGTCGCCCGGCAGCAGCAGGAGCGGCAGGCGGTTGACATGGGCGACGGCGGCGGCGGTGACCAGATTGGTCGCGCCCGGTCCGATCGAGGTGGTGCAGGCCATCATGCGGCGCCGTCGCATCGCCTTGGCATAGGCGGTCGCGGCATGCGCCATCGACTGCTCGTTATGGGCGCGATAGGTCGGCAGGGTCTCGCGCGCCTGGTAGAGGGCCTCGCCGATTCCGGCGACGTTGCCATGCCCGAAGATGGCGAAGACACCGGCGAAAATCGGTACCGTCTGCCCGTCGACGACCGTCTTCTGGGCGGTGAGGAAGCGGACCAGGGCCTGGGCCATTGTGAGACGGATGGTAGCCACGAAATCTCTCCCTGAGCGTATTGGACTCAACTGTCAATATGGTTGAGTGGCCTGCTCCAAATGTCTTTGTCGAGAAGTGGAGGCCCCTTGCGGACCTCACCTGGAATGCCGGACCATAGCCAGCGCGAAGCTGCTTCGCGAGTGCTATTGGGCCGCCGCGGCCTGTCCCGAGGCACTCTCCCAGGCTTGAACCAGTCTGGCGAAACGGGTTGCCATCGCGTCGACCGCGTCGTCGTCGCTGAGAGCCCCGCTCAGCCAGGCCCGGGCCGGTTCATTGAAGATGGTGCGTCCGACGGCAAAACCCTTCACCATCGGTTCACTCGCAGCCACGGCGAAGGCAGCCTCGAGGTCTTCCTCCGGGGCTTCCAGGCCAAGTAGCACGATGCCGCGGCAGAGCGGATCGTTGCGCTCGATCACCGCGGCGACGGCACGCCAGGCCGCGGCGGTCTTCAGCGGCTCCAGCTTCCACCAGTCGGGCTTGATGCCGAGGTCGTAGAGGCGCTGCACCACGCTCGACACCGTGTCGTCTTCGAGCGGACCATGCTTGCCGGCGATGATCTCGATCAGCAATTCGCGTCCCACCGTGCGTGCGGCCGCGTGAAGGCGCAGCAATTGGCGCTCCTGCTGCTCCTTGAGGGCAGGGGGGTCGCTGGGATGATAGAAGCAAAGGCACTTGATCGTGTGTCCGACCGGCCATTCGATCAGGCTGGTACCGACATCGGGCCCGCCCTCGAATTCCAGGGGGCGGGAGCCGGGAAGCTCGACCGGCCTGCCGATCCAGAAGGGGTGATCGGCCGCGCGGAACAAGGCTTCGCGGCCATAGATGCCGTCGATCAGCATGCCGAAGCCGGACCGCCCGCCTGCGATCCTGGCGGCAGCCTTGACCGCCAGGGCCTTGAAGGCGGAGATGCGCTCTCGCGATACGCCGATTTCGTCCGCCATCGCTTCCATCTGGGCACGGTGGTCGACGGCGAGCGCCATCAGCCCCTCGGCGGCCGGGCGGCGGGTGGTGGCCCAATGGATGTGGTTGATGGCGGCGTCCTTGCGCAAGGCCCGCTCCTTGCTGCCATGTTCGAGGAAGTAGCTCAGTTCGGTGAAGGTCGGGATCTCGGGCGAGCAGAGCAGGCGGGAGACCGCGAAGGCACCGCTGGCATTGGCATAGGCACAGGCGGTTTCGAGCGGCTCGCCGCGCAGCCATCCGCGCAGGAAGCCCGACAGAAAGGCGTCGCCAGCGCCGAGGACGTTGTAGACCTCGACCGGAAATCCCGGCCCGCGAATGCCGTCATCGAGGCTGGCAGGGATGGCACCGGGAAAGACGACGCAGCCCATCGGTCCGCGCTTGCACACGATGGTGCCGTCGGAGATGGAACGGATGCGCCGCAGCGTCTCGAGCGTGTCCTCCGAACCGCCGGCAATGGCGAGTTCCTCTTCCGTGCCGACGATCAGGTCGCAATCGGGCAGGATGGTCTGCAGATGCGCGGTGACGTGATCGGCCTTGATATAGCGCTCCTCGCCAGCCCCATGTCCGGCGAGGCCCCAGAGGTTGGGCCGGTAGTCGACGTCGAACACCACCTTGCGGCCATGCTTCTTGGCCAGGCGTATGGCCTTGCGCTGGGCGGCATCTGTGTTGGGTTGGGAAAAATGCGTGCCGGTGACGACGATGGCGGCGGCCGAGGCGATGAGAGCCTCGTCTATGTCGCTTTCGTCGAGCGCCATGTCGGCGCAATTGTCGCGGTAGAAGATGAGAGGGAATTGCTTCTCGTCGCGCACACCGAGGATGACCAGCGCGGTGAGGCGGGCGGGATCGGTATGGATGCCTTCGGTCGCCACGCCTTCGCGCTGCATCTGCTCGCGGATGAAGCGTCCCATCGCCTCGTCGCCGACCCGGGTGATCAGGGCCGATTTCAGGCCGAGGCGCGCCGTGCCGATGGCGATATTGGCGGGGCAGCCGCCCACGGCCTTGGTGAAGGAGGACATCTCCTCCAGCCTGCCGCCGACCTGCTGGCCGTAAAGATCCACCGAAGCGCGGCCGATCGTGATGACATCGAGTGCGGGCGTGCTCATGCTTGACCTCCAGACAGACGGACCGGCCCGCCATGGGACGGCGGATGCACAAGGCAGCCGCATTGGGCGGAAACGGCCGGCTCTAAACGTTTCCTCTTGGCGACTGCGTGCCGGCCTGTCGCCTTGTTGTTGTCTCGCGCATCGGCGGGCCTTTCGGCGGTTGCTTCATCCCTTCGATTGGCGCTTCAAAAATGAAACATATATTCTATTATGTTGTCAATATAGAATAAAAATGCCATATTTTGACGTGAAGCCTGTGCCGTCGCCCGCCCTTGCGTGCAAGGCCGCGATTCGGTGGCATGGCGCGATGGTTGACGATTATCCTACAGCAAACAGGCCCGGTCCTCGGGTCAAATCAAACGATTGGGGAGAGAAATGGTTCGTCTCGCAGTTCTCGGTGCCGGCCGCATCGGCAAGATCCATGGTCGCAATGCGGCACTGCATCCGCAGGCCAGACTGATTTCGGTTTCCGATCCGCACGGGCCCTCCGCCGAGGTCCTGGCGGCCGAGACGGGTGCCCGCGTCAGCACGATCGACGAGGCCATCGCCGCCGATGACGTCGACGCCGTGCTCATCTGCACGCCGACCAACACCCATGCCGATCTGATCGAACGGGCCGTGCGAGCCGGCAAGGCCGTGTTCTGCGAGAAGCCGGTCGATCTGTCCTCCGACCGGATTCGCCACTGCCTCGCCGAGGTCACCAAGGCCGGCAAGCCCCTGATGATCGGCTTCAATCGCCGCTTCGATCCCAATTTCGCCACGCTCAAGCACCGAATCGTCGAGGGCGCGATCGGGGAAGTGGAGCTGGTCACCATCATCTCGCGTGACCCGGCGCCGCCGCCGGTCTCCTATATCGAGGGCTCCGGCGGCCTCTTCCGCGACATGATGATCCACGACCTCGACCTTGCCCGTTTCCTGCTGGCCGAGGAGCCGGTGGAGGTCCACGCGGTCGCTTCGGCCCTGGTCGATCCGGCCATCGGCAAGGCTGGCGACGTCGATACCGCTGCCGTGCTCCTGAAGACGGCTTCGGGCAAGATCGCGCAGATCTCCAATTCGCGCCGCGCCACCTACGGCTATGACCAGCGCATCGAGGTGCATGGTTCCAAGGGCCTGATCCGTGCCCATAACGTGCCGAAGACCACTGTGGAGGTGGCGACCGGCTCCGGCTTCCTGGCCGATCCCGTGCAGGATTTCTTCCTGCAACGGTATGCCGAGGCCTATCGTCTCGAGATGACCGCTTTTCTCGACGCGATCCTGGCGGGCAAGGCGCCCAATCCCTCGGGCGAGGACGGCCTGAAGGCTCAGATTCTGGCCGATGCCGCCACGCAGGCGGCTCAGACGGGTATGACGGTGAAAATATAGGCGGGTTGGATCTGCCTGGAAGCGCGGACGTCCGTGGGCACTCAAGGAGTGCCGGATGCCCGCCTTTCATGACAGGCTGAGCCCTGGCAAGAGCGGGCGAGGACCTCCGCCCTTCCAGGGGCCCTCTTGTCAGTCGCGCCCCTTATGTTCGGCCGTGCCCACGGCCAGCGTCATGGCCAGGGCGAAGGTCGCCGCCAGCGAACGGAAGGCACCATGATCGGCTTCTTCCACATCCAGGCGAATGCGGGCGAGGCGGGCCAGCGGGCTTGCCGGGCTGTCGGTAATGGCCAGGATGGCATTGCCGCGCTGATGCGCGATACCAGCCAGTTCGATGGTGTCGGGCGAGTAGGGATTGTAGGAAATCGCCAGCACCACATCCCTGGGCCCCGCCAGCGAAATCTGCTCCTTGCCGAGCTGGCCGACATGGTCGACCAGCGCGCAGCGCTGGCCCAGATTGCCGAAGGCGTAGGCGAGATAGGCCGCCACCGGGAAAAGCCGGCGGGCCGCCACCAGATGGATGATGTCGGCACCGGCGAGCAATTCGATCGCCGCATCGATCATTTCGGGATCGGCCGACGCTCGCAACCGTTCGATCGACAGCGTGGCTGCATCGGCAAAGCCGTTGAGCAGCGGCGCCGACAGGGAGCCCTCATTCGCCTCGGTCCGCAGCAATGCCACGCGCTGGCGATAATCGGGAAAGCGCTGCTTCAGCCGGGCGAGGAAGACCTGCTGCAGATCGGAAAAGCCGGAATAGCCGAGCGTCTTGGCGAAGCGCACCAGGGTCGAGGCTTGCACCCCGGCATTCTCCGCCACCGAAGCGGCGGTGCCGAGGGCGACCTCGTCGGGATGGTCGTTGGCGAAATGCGCCACTTGCCGCAGGCGTTTGGGCAATTGGTCGATGCGATCGGCGAGGCGCGCGGAAAAATCGGTAAAGTCGCGCGTCTCGTCCTCAGCCATGACCATGTCCCGTTCCAGAAGCGGGGCAGTGTGCTCGCTGCCCTCCCTATCATTGACACCTTACCGGTGGTGCCACGCGGCAGCGATGCCGGATCGTGCCGCAAAGGCGCGCCCAACGGAAGGTTAGTGCAACTGGAAAGACTGCGAAACCCGTTTCGCAATCACGGATGTGGATCGGCTCAGCACCGGCGCGTGAGCGGATCGACACCGTCGGTTGTCGGCTTCTCCTCGTCCCGGTCGCGTGGTGCGTCGGTGGAGGGCGGCGGCACGCGCCGGGCCGGATCGTCGATGATGCGGGCAATCAAGGCCGCGATGGTGCCAGTAAACAGCATGGCAGTTGTCCCCTTGGCTGCGACGGCGAACCGTGGAGCCAGCATGGATATCCTTTCTTTCCCCGAGAGACGGCAGCCCGCTCGCGGTGGGTCGAATCGATCTGTGCCGATTTTGATGCACTGCAGCATACAACAAATCTGTGCTGCGTCGCACAATGAAATGGAATGACGGCCATACCAAGGCGGTATGGCGAATGGACGCGAAGGGAGAGAAGTGATGAAGGCATCGGCCAAATCAGATGGCAGGGGGCTCGGTGTTGGCCTGATCGGCACGGGATATATGGGCAAATGTCATGCCTTGGCGTGGAATGCGGTCGCCTCGACTTTCGGTGACGTCATCAGGCCCCGTTTGGTCGCAGTTGCCGAAGCGTCCGCCGATCTTGCCCGTACCAAGGCACTGGAACTCGGCTTCGCCACCTCGACCGGCGACTGGCGTGAGCTCCTGGCCGACCCGCAGATCGACGTGATTTCGATCACGACGCCCAACCGTTTCCATGCCGAGATGGCGATCGCGGCGCTGGAGGCGGGCAAGCATGTCTGGTGCGAAAAGCCGATGGCGACCGTATTTGCCGATGTGCAGGCGATGCATGCCGCCTGGCGCGGCAGCGGCAAGGTGGCGGTACTCGGCTACAACTACATTCAAAACCCCGCCATGCGCCTGATCCGCAAGCTGATCGGCGAGGGGACAATCGGCGTCGTCAATCACGTCCGCCTGGAGATGGACGAGGATTTCATGGCGGATCGGCAAACCCCCTTCGCCACCCGCAACGAGGCCAGTGCCGGCTACGGGGCCCTCGACGATTTTGCCGTCCATCCTCTCAGCCTGCTGCGTTTTGTCCTCGGCGGGGTTGCCGAAGTGTTCGGGGAGATGGCCAGGCCCTATGCGGACCGTCCCCATCCCGATGGCGGCAGGCGGGCCATCGAGAATTACGACATTGCCACCGCCTTGCTGCGCCTGGAGAGCGGTGCTTCGGGTGTGCTCACCGTCAATCGCGCTGCTTGGGGGCGCAAGGGCCGCATCCAGTTGCAGATCTTCGGCGATGCCGGCGCCATCGTGTTCGATCAGGAGCGTTTCAACGAGGTGCAGCTTTTCCGCCGCGAGGGCAGCGAGGAAACCCAGGGGTTCCGGACCATTCTCAGTGCGCCGGTGCACAAGCCCTATGATCGCTTCATTCCAGCGCCCGGCCACGGCCTTGGTTTCAACGATCTGAAAGTGATCGAATGCCGCGAACTGATCGCCCGCATCGAGGGCGAGAAGGCCTCGGTGTTCGATTTCGACGATGGCCTTGCCATCGAGCGTACCGTCCATGCCATTGCGGACAGCTTTGCCAAAGGCCGCTGGGTGGAAGTGAAGGCTTGACCGCCTTGCATCAGCGGTAAAAGAAAACGGCCGCGGAGGGGATCCGCGGCCGCATGATGAAGAAGAAGAGAATTAGCCTTTCAGCTTCTTGTTGCATTCGCTGTAGTAGCCGCCGCCCTTCTGAATCCATTTCAGGCCGCCATTGCCGTTGCTGGTCTTGTTGGCATTGTACTGGTCGAGGCAGGTGTGCATGCGTTGCTTGCCGGCCGATTCCTTGGCATATTTCGGATCGACGGCCGACGGGAACACGGCGCTGCCCGATGTAGCGGCGGTGGGAGCAGGCTTGGCGGCCGGTGCCGGTTTGGCAGCCGTCGTCGCGGCCGGGGCTGCAGGGGCTGCCGGCGCGGTTGCAGCCGGAGTCGCTTCCGTGCCGCATTGTGCCTTGCGGAAATCGTTCCAGGTTGCGCCGTTCAGCGTGTTCGCGGTCTTGGCTGCCTGATATTTGTCGCTGCACTCCTTCATGGTGAGCGCTTGCGCTGGCGCAGCAAGCGCGACCGCACTGGCGATCAGTAGTCCGGTACCAATGATGGCGGAACGAAGCATCATTCTAACTCCCTCATTTTCGGCGGATATTGCCCGCCGCCGACTCTGGATAAGCCTCAGCCGGAATGCCTATTTGTGTGATCAGGAATACGGCGAAGGTACGGCACACCCTGGTGATAGACCGAGTCTGCCAAAGAAAAAAGAGGAACCTTCATCAGCTCGGATCAGTTTCCATTCCGGCAAAAGCTTGCCGGCGCTTCACGCCGGCAAGCTTTTCTGATCGAAACTCAGTCAAGGTTTTACTGTCCTTAACGTCATCAAGGAGATCAAGCCGTGATTTCACATCGCTTCACGGCGAGGGGGCGATGACTCTGCGCCTGCGAAAGATCGCAACCGGGGAACCCAGATGAATGGACTGGCGCAGATATTCATAGCCGCATTTGAGAGCGACACGCTGGGAGTGGATGTTGTCGGGGCTTGTCATGCAGTTGGTGTGCGGCAGATCGATATGACTGTCGAACCAGTTCAGTACGGCCTTGGCCGCTTCCGTGGCATAGCCCTTGCCATGGGCCGCACCGATCAGGGAGTAGCCGAGTTCAGGCGTCCCTGAGAATTCCGGCTCGATGTCGCGCTCGAAATTATGAATGCCGACTTCGCCGAGGAAGCGGCCATCGGTCTTGTCGGTCACGATCCAGAAACCGAACCCCATCCAGAGCCAATGGCCGGCATAACGCAGCATGCGGGTCCAGACCTCCTCGCGCGGATAGGGGGATTTACGCACATAGCGAAGCACCGCGGGCTCTGCCCACATGGCCGTGACGCTCTCCAGATCGCCGGGTCTATGCGCACGCAAAATCAAGCGTGACGTCTCGATGGTGGGAGCGACGGTGAATGCCGACAGAAGGGGCATAGGTGAACTTTCCTCGATCTTATCCGTGCGATCGGTCGTATTGATAGGTGCAAAATGCGTGTTGGTTCCCTTCGACAACTCGGAGGGCGGTTGGTTAGTCAGGTAGGCGATAGTCCTAGCTCCTGGGTTGGGGCTGTTGCGAAAGGCCCGCATGATCGCCACGCTTTCGCGTCGCCACGGGGCCGGTTTTGCGCATTATGTTGCACCGCAACAAACAGTGAATTTCCTTAGCCGACGGTGATCTCTGTCAGCCTCATTACCAATTTGCGCATCCGCTATCAGACGTTTCCGGCCTGTTAGAAGCGCCGGGAAGCCCATTGGATGCCGACCCAAAAGGATCTTGCCGAAACCGGTTTCAGCCGCAGCGGCATTCCGAGCCCGGCCCGTCGAGATTGACCAGACCCGGTGGGCGGGCCCCCGATTCGAGCCACCCGATTGCTGCCCGGAATGCGAAAGCCCGGCCGCGTATGCGTGGACCGGGCTTTTCATTGCCTCCCGAAGAGCGCAAGCAACCAAATCCGCCGGTAAATTGTTACAGCAGTACGAGGCGAGCGCTTTTGTCCATAGCTGCAACATGCGCTCTTCCTCGACCCTCCCGAACGTTGGTTCGACAACACCAGCACGAGCGTGACGCGGGTGTTATATCGGTACGGAAGCTGACGTTTGGTCAGGCTTGCCAAGCCACCTCGATCATGGTTCGCGCATGCCGTGCGTGTCTGCCGGATGAGCCGATCGCGATATTGTTTTGTCTGACAAACTGGCTTTATATCGTCGCGAGGAAACCACCCAGGAAGGCCCGTCAGCAGAATGCTTCGGGCGGCGAAGACAAGGCGATCATGCAAGAGCCGATGAGTACGAGAGGAGCCGTCATCTGCGTCGGCACCACCACGCTGGACCAGGTGCTGGAAATCGATGAAATGCCGCGGCAAGCCATCAAGGTTACGGCCCGGCACCATTTCAAGCGCGGAGGTGGGCCAGCCGCGACGGCTGCGGTTGCCTGCGCCCGCCTGCTGCAGCCGGTCGAATTGTGGAGCCGCATGGGCAATGATGCCGAGGCGGCTTTTCTATGCGAGCGCCTGCGTCATCACGGCGTCGGGATCACGGGCGTGAAATGCAGCGAGGAGATGGATACCATTGCCGCCGTGGTGATCGTCGATCGTCAGGGCGAACGGTTCATCGTCGGCCATGACCATACCGACCTACCAGCCTCGCCGGCCCATCTGCCATTGCAGGACATTGCCGGGGCCGGTGCGGTGCTGGCCGATATCAATTGGCACGAAGCCTCTCTTGCGGCGCTGGATGCAGCTGCTGCTGCGGGAGTCCCGTCGGTGCTCGATGCGGAAGTCACCGATCCGGTGCTGCTGATTGAACTGGCGCGACGCGCAAGTTTGCCGGTGTTCTCGGAGGATGGATTTGCGCTGGCCAGCGACGGGGCGCAACCGGATGCCAGCGGCTGCGAGGCATTGTCGCGCCGCCTCGGCGGGACATTCGGTGTCACATTGGGTGCCCGGGGCTCGCTATGGTGGGGCGGCGGCGTCCTGACCCTGGTACCCGCCTTGCCGGTGAACGTGCTGGACACCACCGGTGCGGGCGATGTGTTTCACGGCGCTCTGGCTGCCGGGCTGGCGGAAGGGCGGTCGGTGATCGATGCCGCCTGCTTTGCCAGTGCGGCCGCAAGCCTCAAATGCGAACTCGGCAATGGCTGGGATGGCATGCCCGAAAGACGGGCCGTCGTGGAAGCGGCCGCCACGCTGGACCCGCGCGTGGTCTCTTGAAGGCGAGACGCAGGGGCAGCAACAGCGCTTGAAGTCAAAACGGTGCCGTCAGGCACGGGCACCGGGTTCGACGCGGCATTGCAGCCTGACAAGCCGCGCCTGGCCCGAGTGTCCGCAAAGCCCCATAAGCGTCTTGCCTACGCGATAGGGGGTCTTGCCTGGGGCACCGTTTCCGAGTGTGAGCCAATTACGCAAAACACCGGTGGCTCGGCCGGATGGGGAGAGAGGGGCGGTTATACGCTACC
>NZ_LYXZ01000020.1 GCF_001676615.1 Labrys sp. WJW
CCTTCCTTGCCTAATCGGGCTTGTTCGGCGGCCCTGGCGACTGTTCGGGGTCGATGGAAAGACGGACTTAGACCCTTGCTCTCCCACGGGCTTTGCCTCCCTGAGGATAATCGGTCTTCCGTCCCACGCCGCACCGCCAATCATAGCAGATGCGATAGGTGAGAAGTTACAAGGATAGAGGTGAGGGGCAGCACAATGCCTGGTTTGTGAGTGCCGCGCTGCCCCTCATCCTTACCTTCTCCCCGTAAGAACGGGGCGAAGGCGTGGCTGGCGTCGCATTTCTCGCCTAAGCGGAGCGCCTATGCGCTTTCAATATCCACGCTCCAAGTGAACTCACACCGGCCCCCATTTCAGGTCGGTGTTCTTGACCGGCAGGCTGCGGATGCGCTTGCCGGTGGCGGCGAAGATCGCGTTGCAGACGGCCGGGGCGACCGGTGGCGTGCCGGGCTCGCCGATGCCGCCCCATTTCTTGCCGCCGCTGAGCACGAGATGAGTTTCGATCGGGGGCGTGTCGGCGAGACGGGCGACCTGGTAATCGTCGAAATTGCCCTGCACCACCGCGCCCTTCTCGATGGTGATCTCGCCGAACAGGGCAGCCGACAGGCCATAGACCACCGCGCTCTCGATCTGCATCTCCACGGTGAGCGGATTGACGACATGGCCGCAATCGACGGCCGCCACCACGCGCTGGACCTTCACTTCGCCCTCGGGGCTGACGGCGAGCTCCACCACCTCGCCGACGATGGTGCCGAAGGATTCGTGGATGGCGATGCCGCGCCCCCGGCCCTTGGGCAGCGGTTTGCCCCAGTCGCTCTTCTCAGCCAGCGTGTCGAGCACGGCGAGAAAATCCGGCTTGCCCTCGAGCAGCTTGCGCCTGAAACGGTAGGGGTCCTGGCCACTGGCCTGGGCCATTTCGTCGATGAAGCTCTCTAGGGCAAAGGCATTCTGCGACGAGCCGACCGAACGCCAGAACATCACCGGCACATGGGTGTTCTTGAGGATGCAGTCGATCTGGGCCGCGCCGGTGCGGTAGGGCATGTTGGCGAGGCCCTCCACGGCGGAGGGTTCGACGCCGTTCTCTACCTTTCCCCAGCCGAGCGAGCGCTGGATGGAGCCGACGGCGGTGCGGACATGGATCGCCGCCGGCAGGCCGTCCTCGCCGAGGGAGGCCTGGAAGCGGATGGCTGCTTGCGGGCGATAGCGGTCGTGGCGCATGTCCTCCTCGCGCGTCCACACCAGCTTGACCGGCTTGCCCACCGCCTTCGACACCGTCACGGCCTGGACGAGCTCGTCATTGACGGCGCGTCGGCCGAAGCCGCCACCGAGGAAGCAGTTGTGGATCTCCACCTCGGAGGGGGCGACGCCCGCCGCCTTGGCGGCAAGCTGGAGCGCCATGTCGGGGTTCTGCGTGCCCATCCAGACTTCGACCTTGCCGTCATGGACATGGGCGGTGCAGTTGAGCGGTTCCATCGGCGCATGGGCCAGATGCGGCGCCTGGTAGAGGGCGTCGACACGCTTGCCGCGGGCGAGGGCGGCCTCGACATCGCCCTCCTTGCGCGCCGTGACGGCGGGGCCGTCGAGGGCGGCGACATAATCGGCGTCGAAACGCTTGCTGTCCGTCTCGGCGGCGGGGCCCTCCTCCCAGATCACCGGCAGGGCAAGCGCCGCTTCCTTGGCGCGCCAGAACCGGTCGGCCACCACGGCGAGGCCGCCCTCGATCGGCACCACGGCCAGGATGCCGCGGCGGCCCTTGATGGCGGTTTCGTCATGGGATTTCACGCGGCCACCGAAGACGGGGCAGGTCACCACGGCGGCATAGACCATGTCAGGCAGGCGGATATCGATGCCGAATTTCGCCGCGCCCGTCAGCTTGGGCGGCGTATCCAGGCGCGCCAGCGGCTTGCCGATCAGCGTGAACTGCTCGGGTGACTTGATCGCGGGTTCCTTGGCCAGCGTGACCTTGGCGGCCTCGCCGGCCAGCTCGCCGAAGCGCAGGCTGCGATTGCTGGCTTGGTGCAGCACCTTGCCGGCATCGACGCTGCAGCTTTCGGCCGGAACCTGCCAGCGCGCAGCGGCGGCTTGCACCAGCCTTTCGCGGGCATTGGCGCCGGCGGCCTGCAGGAATTCGCGCGAGCGGCGCACGGCCCCGGAACCGCCGGTGCCCATACGCTTGTAGACGGTGTTCTCGCGCAGGTTCCGGCTGGCCGAGGCGTATTCGGGCTTCACCTTGGCCCAGTCGCAGCCGAGCTCCTCGGCAACGATCATCGGCAGGGCCGTGAAGATGCCCTCGCCCATTTCCGATTGCGCCACGCGGATGATCACGGCGTCGTCGGGCTCGATCAGGATCCAGGCATTGATCTCGCCTTCAGTGGCCGTGCTGGCCCAAGGCTGGTCGGCAATATCAAGGGCCCGGGCGGCATCGGGGATGAAGCCGCCGATCATCAGGCCGCCGGCGGCCGAGAGGCCGATGGCCAGGAAGCTGCGGCGGCTCAGTGCGGTGGAGGTGCGGTCGATCGCGTTCATGGCCTCACCCCTTCATCAGTTCGGCGGCGCGATGGATGGCGGCGCGGATGCGCGGATAGGTGCCGCAGCGACAGATATTGGTGATGCCGTTGTCGATATCCGCATCGGTGGGCGCCGGCGTATCCTTCAGGAAGGCGACGGCGGCCATGATCTGGCCCGACTGGCAATAGCCGCATTGCGGCACGTCCTCGGCCAGCCAGGCCTGCTGGACCGGATGCTTGCCGTCCGCAGACAGGCCCTCGATCGTGGTGATGGTGGCGCCGTCGACGTCGACGACCTGGGTCTGGCAGGAACGGATGGCGGCGCCGTTCACATGGACGGTGCAGGCGCCGCATTGGGCGATGCCGCAGCCGAACTTGGTACCGGTGAGGCCGAGTTCATCGCGCAGGACCCAGAGCAGAGGGGTTTCGGGCTCGATGTCGAGCCGGTGGGTGGTCGAATTGACGGTGATGGCAACCATAGGCAGGCCTTCCAGCGGCTGATGCCGGGCAGAAGGTCCGGGCCCATCGGCGTCGGCCTTCTGGTGGGCGATTGCGGGAAGGCGAAATTGTGGCGGCAATCATGGCGCTGGGGTGACGGGTAACGCAGACGTGAGAGTTTGTGCAGTCTGGAAGCGATCGAGAAACACTGCCGCCGAGGGTGACCAAAATGGGCGGATCATGAAGATGCAGACGAGGACTACAGTCGTCGTCACTACAATTGCGCTGACGTTTCCTCCGTCATTGCGAGCGCAGCGAAGCAATCCAGTTTTGGTAAAGCGCGTCGCTCATGGCTTCTGGATTGCTTCGCTTCGCTCGCAATGACGCAAGCCGGATGTCTCCACCAAATCACGACTATGATGTCAGCCGCCCTGGCTATTGCTTGAACCAGATCCGGCTGTAGCCGAGCGCATCCCCGGCGATGGCGACGAGAACGCCGATGGAGACGAGGATGAGGCCGGTCAGGAAGATGCGCACGATGCGGCGATAGACCAGCCCCTGCAGCGAAGTGGGCGAGAGCATGCCGGCCAGCGCCCAGACCTGGAAGATGATGCCGCCCCCGATGAGGAAGACGGCTGCCAGGTCCTCCGGGATCCAGGTTCCCGGCTGCGAGGCCCAGTTGTTGAGGAAGCCGAGCGAGAAGGCGAGCACGACGCCGATGGCCGTCACCGAACCGCCGCGGAAGATGACGTCGATCTTCTCCGGCTCGGTCGGCGGTGCCGGCGGCTTGTCTTCGGGCATGTCAGCCTCGCTGATGTGGCAATGTCGCCGGCCTTTATGCCGGATTTTGCGCGTGGTTTGGAAGCGGGAACATTGACAAGCACGCCCGCGCACCCCTTATGTCAGCCGCGATCGGTCTCTCGTTAAGAGAGAAGAGGGAATGCGGTGCGGATGAAGAGGGGCCCGGTTGAGGGCTGTCTTGGATGCCAAAGCCGCGGCTGCCCCCGCAACTGTAAGCGGCAAGCGTCCCGCCTTGAGGCCACTGGGCAACCGGGAAGGCGGCGGGGGGCGATGAGCCGCGAGCCAGGAGACCTGCCGGTCGCACTGCTGTCACCGGTCCGGGCGGGGCGCCTCGGAGGCCGGTTCCGTCTTCCCGGACGATCGCCGGCCATGCCGTCGGTCCCGCGCCCTCCATCCGCTCCGGCGGCGATGAACAGGGCCGATGCCAGAAACAACTCTCCCAGTCCGGCTGCTCGTCTGCGTGACCTGCAGGCGCGAGGGCGATGACCCCGAGGCGCCGCGCCAGGGCGCCCGGCTGCGCGATGCGCTCGCGGGCATGCTGCCCGAAAGCGTCGAACTGCAGCCGGTCGAGTGCCTGGGCAATTGCAAGCGTTCCTGCACGGTGGCTTTGTCGGCGCCCGGTACCTGGACCTATGTCTTCGGCGATCTCACTGCCGAGAGCGGCCCCGACATCCTCACCGGGATCGATCTCCTTGCCCATTCCAGCGACGGCCTGATGCCCTGGCGCGGCCGTCCCGACGTCTTCAAGCGCAGCATGATCGCGCGCATCCCACCCCTGCCAACCCTCAAGGACGCCGCCGAATGAACGCACACAGCAAGGTTCCCTGCACCATCGTCACCGGCTTTCTCGGAGCCGGCAAGACCACGCTGATCCGCAACCTTCTGGCTACCGCCAACGGCCGCAGGCTGGCGTTGATCGTCAACGAATTCGGCGATGTCGGCGTCGATGGTGACATCCTGAAATCCTGCGGCATCGAGAGCTGCCCGGAAGACGCCATCGTCGAGCTCGCCAATGGCTGCATCTGCTGCACCGTGGCCGATGATTTCGTGCCGGCGCTGGAGACGCTGCTGGCACGCCCGAACGCGCCCGAGCACATCGTGATCGAGACATCAGGCCTCGCTCTGCCCAAGCCGCTGGTCAAGGCCTTCAACTGGCCGGCGATCCGTTCGCGCGTCACCGTCGACGGCGTCATCGCCGTGGTCGACGGCGCCGCGGTCGCGGCCGGCCGTTTTGCCGACGATCCGGAAGAGTTGAAGCGCCAGGCAGAGGGCGACGCTTCCCTCGATCACGACAATCCGCTCGAGGAGGTCTATGAAGACCAGCTCCTCTGCGCCGATCTCGTCGTGCTCAACAAAGCCGATCTCCTCTCCGCCGGCGAGGCCGACAGCGTGGAGAAGGACATCGAGAAGACCGTGCCGCGCGCCGTCAAGGTGGTGCGCACCTCCGAGGGCCGCATCGACGCGGCCGTGCTGCTCGGGCTCGGTGCCGCGGCCGAGAACGACCTGGAGGCCCGACCCTCCCATCACGACCACGAGGCCGAGCACGACCATGACGACTTCGATACCTTCATCGTCGACCTGCCGGCCATCCTCGATGCCGATGCCCTGGTGGCCAAGCTGAAGGCGGCGGCCGAGGAGCATGATATCCTGCGCATCAAGGGCTTCGTCGCTGTCGACGGCAAGCCGATGCGCCTGCTGGTCCAGGGCGTCGGCGCCCGCTTCTCGCAGCATTTCGACCGCGCCTGGGCGCCGGAGGAAACCCGTTCGAGCCGCCTCGTCATCATCGGCGAGAAGGGCATCGACCAGGCCGGCATCCGCAAGACGCTGGAGGGATAAAGCGAAGATGAGATATAGCTCGACGCCTGCCTGTTCGTCATGCCCGGGCTTGACCCGGGCATCCGGCTCCGATGCGAGCTGGATTGCCGGGTCAAGCCCGGCAATGACAAGGTCGCGGGCGTTGTTCTTTGGTCCGGAACCGTCCTGATGCATCTGCTGCCGGCTGATACGCGTTCGCTCGATGCCAGCGAGGCCGCCGTCGATCTCGACCAGGCTCCCGGCGCGATCGTGTTCGCCTCGCTGACCGACAGCGACCTCGCCCTGGCAGCTGCGTCCGGTCTCGACGATCTGCGCCTGGCGCCGCTGCAGAAGCTGCGCCATCCGATGTCAACAGACCTCTACATCGACAAGACGGCCCGCCACGCCAGGACGATCGTGGTGCGCCTGCTCGGCGGCCTCGATTACTGGCGCTATGGCGTGGAGGAACTGGCGGCGACGGCGCGCACCCGCGGCATCGCGCTCGCCTTGCTTCCCGGTGACGCCAGGCCGGATGGGCGACTGTCCCAGCTCTCCACCGTGCCGCAGGAGGCGCTGGACCGGCTTGCGCAGTACTGGCGCGAGGGTGGGCCCCGGAACGCCCGGGCCTCCTTGCTCTATGCCGCCAGGCTGGGCGGCCTCGATTTCGGCGAGCCGGAAGCGCCGCTCGCCGTGCCGAAATATGGGATGTTCCTTGGAGCGCGGACATCCTGTCCGCATCTTTCTCACCAATGTGCCGCGTCAAGAGCGGACAAGATGTCCGCGCCCCAAGCCGCCATCTTTTTCTACCGCTCGATCCTGCTCTCGGCCGACACCGCCCCCATCGAGGCCCTGGCGCGGGCGCTCGATGCCGAGGGCCTGGCCGTATCGGCCTTCTATGTCGGTTCGCTCAAGGATGGCGAAACCGCCGAATGGGTGCGCCGGCAGCTTGAGGACCTTCAGCCTCGAGTGATCCTCAATGCCACCGCCTTCTCGGCCCTGGACGATGACGGCGCTTCGCCGCTGGACGTGGCCGGCTGTCCCGTCCTGCAGGTGATCACCTCTTCCTCGGCGCAGGAGGCCTGGGAAGCCTCGACCCGCGGGCTGTCGGCCAGCGACCTTGCCATGCATGTGGCGCTGCCTGAGCTCGACGGCCGGCTCTCGGCCGGCGTGATCTCCTTCAAGGCCGAACGCGAGGAGGGCGCCTTCACCCGCCTCGCCCATGCCCCGCATGACGAGCGCATCGCCGCCTTGGCCGCCAAGGCCGCCGCCTGGGCGAAGCTTGCCACGAAGGCGCGGGCGGAGCGCAGGCTCGGCCTGATCCTCTCGAACTATCCGGGCGCGGATGGCCGTCTCGCGCACGCCGTCGGCCTCGATGCGCCCGCCTCGGCCCTGGCGATCCTGGAGCGGCTTCGGGACGAGGGCTATGCGGTGGGCGAGTTGCCGGAGAGCGGCGCTGATCTGCTGGAGCTGGTTGTCCAGTCATACCCTCCCCTCGATGGGGAGGGTCGACGCGTAGCGTCGGGGTGGGGTGACTGCCTCGACCGTGGTGATTCCCACCCCACCCCGGACCTGCGGTCCGACCCTCCCCATCGAGGGGAGGGTAAAGAGCTTTCCTTCCCGCTCGCGGTTTACCAGAGCTGGCTCGGCGCCCTTCCCGTTGCCCTCCGCGACAGGCTCGCGGCCCAATGGGGCGATCCCTCGGCCGATCCCCTCTGCAGCGAGGGCGCCTTCCATTTCGCGGGACATCTCTGCGGCCATGTCGCCGTGGCGGTGCAGCCCGATCGCGGCTCGGCCCTCGACCGCAAGGGCGATCATCATTCGCCCGACCTGCCACCGCGCCATGCCTATCTCGCCTTCTATCTGTGGCTGCGCCAGGCCTTCGGCATCGATGCGATGATCCATCTGGGCACGCATGGCACGCTCGAATGGCTGCCGGGCAAGGCCGCCGCGCTCTCCGCCCAGTGCTTCCCTGAGCTGGCCGCGGGAGCCGTGCCGGTGCTCTATCCCTTCATCGTCAACAATCCCGGCGAGGCGGCGCAGGCCAAGCGCCGGCTCGGCGCGGTCACCATTGGCCATCTCACCCCGCCCTTGCGGGAGGCCGGCCTGTCCGGCGGTGCCATCGAGGTCGAGCGCCTGATCGACGAATATGCCAGCGCCGACGGCCTCGACCAGCGCCGCATGGCCTATCTCAGGCGCGAGATCATCGAGCGGGCCGTGGAGACTGGCCTTACCGCCGAATGCGGCATCGCGCCCGGCCTCGACGAGGACGAGACGCTGGCGCGCCTCGATGCCTTCCTGTGCGACGTCAAGGAACTCCAGATCCGCGACGGGCTGCATGTCTTCGGGCGCCGGCCGGAGGAGAGCGCCCATCTCCTCGATGTCCTGGCCGCCTCCTGCGGCGAGGAGGAGCGGCCGGTTCTGGCCGCACGCCTTGAAAGCTGCGGTGACAGCGAGATGGCCAGCCTTCTCGCCGGCCTCGACGGACGCTTCGTGCGGCCCGGCCCCGCCGGGGCGCCGACGCGCGGGCGGGCCGACGTGCTGCCGACCGGGCGCAACCTCACCACGCTCGATCCGCGCGCGGTTCCGACCCGCGCCGCCTACGCGATTGGATCGCGTGCGGCAGATGCCGTTATCCAGCGCTATCTCCAGGATCACGGCGATTATCCCAAAAATATCGTGCTCGACCTTTGGGGCTCGGCCACCATGCGCACCGGTGGCGACGATCTCGCTCAAGCCATGGCGCTGCTGGGTACCAGGCCGGTGTGGGACAACGGTTCCAACCGAGTTTCCGGCTTCGAGGTCTTGCCCCAGGCCCGGCTCGACCGGCCGCGCGTCGATGTGACCCTGCGCATCTCGGGCCTGTTCCGCGACGTGTTCGCCCAGCAGATCACGCTGTTCGACGAGGCGGTCAGGGCCGTTGCCGCCCTTGACGAAAGCGCCGAATGGAACCCGCTCGCCGCCGCGGCGAAGGCAAGCGGCCAGCGTCCGCTGCGCATCTTCGGCGCTGCGCCCTCCGCCTATGGTGCCGGGATCACCGATCGCATCGCGCGCGGAGCCTGGGATGTCAGGGCCGATCTCGGCCGCGACTATCTCGCAGCCAGCAGCCATGCCTATGGTGCCGGCATCGAGGGCGACGCCGTGCCGGCGGTCTTCGCGGAGCGGGTCGCCTCCGCCGATGCCCATGTCCATGGCCAGGACCATCGCGAGATCGACATCCTCGACGATGTCACCTTCGCCGCCCATCAGGGCGGCTTTGCGGCGGCGCTGGAGGCGCTCGGGGCCAAGGCTGCCCTCTATCACGCCGATCTTTCCGATCCGGACAAGCCGCGCCTGCGCAGCCTCGGCGAGGAGGTCGGCCGCCTCGTGCACGGCCGGGCCGCCAGCCGGCGCTGGATCGACGGCATGATGGCGCATGGCTATGCCGGCGCCGCCGAGATGGCCAATGCCATGGATTGCCTGTTTGCCTTCTCGGCAACGGCCGGCATCGTCACCAATGCCGCCTTCGACCGCATGCACGAAGCCTATGTCGAGGACGAGGAGGTCGCGGCCTTCCTCGCTTCGGCCAATCCCGCCGCGGGCCGGGCGATCCGGGCGCGGCTGGCCGAGGCGATCCGCCGCGGCCTGTGGCAGCCGCGTCGCAATTCTGCGAGTTTTCTGCTCGATGAGGCTGGGAGGGCGGCGTGAGCGGATCGTCAGGCCAGGTCAAGGGCTGGTGCCCAGGGGCGCTCAGGCCGATGCGCTCCGGCGACGGCCTGATCGTGCGGGTGCGCCTGACCGGCGGGGACCTTACCCCCGAACGCGCGGCCGCGCTGGCCGAGGCGGCCCGGCGCTTCGGCAACGGCCTTGTCGACTTGACTTCCCGTGCCAATCTGCAGATGCGCGGTGTCAGCGACGACACGCTGCAACCGCTGCTCGACCGGCTCGCCGAGCTCGGCCTGCTCGATGCCAGCGCTGCCGCCGAACAGGTCCGCAACGTGATCGCGAACCCGCTGACCGGGCTCGATCCGAGCGCGCCGATCGACATACAGCCTCTGATCCGGGCGCTGGAGCTCAGGCTGATTGGAAATGAACGTTTCCATATCCTGCCGGCCAAGTTCGGTTTCCTGCTCGACGGCGGCGGCGTGCTGTCGCTTGACGGTATCGAAGCCGATATCGCCCTTCGGGCCGAGGACGATGGGCATTTCCGCCTGGAAGCCGGTGGGGAGACCCTCGGATGGGTGAGGGTGGAGGAAGCCCTGGAGGCCGCCCTCGGCGTTGCCGAACGCTTCCTGGCCCTGCGCCAGCCCGACGAGCGCCGCATGCGCGATATGGTGGAGCGGTTGCCTTTACCCTCCCCTGGAGGGGTCGACCATTCCTCTTGGAATGGTCTGGGGTCGACGCGTAGCGTCGGGGTGGGGTGGGAAGCGGAGGGCGTGGAGGTTCCCACCCCACCCCGGCCTTCGGCCGACCCTCCCCCTCCAGGGGAGAGTAGGATGCGTCACCTTGCCGGTCCCCACGCCGCCGGCTTCTTCACTGCCGCGGCTCCTTTCGGACGGCTCGATGCCGGCCAGCTCGAGGGCCTCGCCGCCATCGCGGCCCGGCATGGCGCGACATTGCGCCTGACGCCCTGGCGCTCCATCCTGCTGGCGCCGCTTGCCGTAGACGTCACCGCAGAGGTGTCGTCCCTTGGCCTCGTCGTCGATCCCGGCGACCCGCGTCTTGCCATTGCCGCTTGCCCCGGCAGCCCTTCTTGTCTATCCGGCGAAGCGCCGGCGCAGGCCGATGCCGCCAGGCTGGCGCCCGTGCTGGCCGGTTTCGTCGAAAAGGGAGCGAGCGTGCATGTCTCAGGCTGTGCCAAGGGCTGCGCGCGGCGCGCACCGGCTTCCATCACGCTGGTGGGGCAGGCAGGACGCTACGGTATCGCCTTCGACGCCGACAGCAAGGCGCCGAGCGAGGCGGAACCGATGTCCTTGGGCGAATTGACGGCGTTTTTGGCCAAGCGGCTACAGCATTTTCCGGAAAAGTTGGGCGACTTTTCGATTAAGAAAATGCGCTAGAACAAGGGGTTGGAGACAGTGCGATTCGATGGAAGCGCAATTTCTCCGGTCGAGAAGAGTTTCAAGAGCAGTGACCATGTCTGAACGCGACTATATCCGTGACGGTGCCGAGATCTATCGCCGCTCCTTCGCGATGATCCGTGCCGAAAGCGACCTGTCGCGCTTTTCGGCCCTCGAGGCCCCCCTCGTCGTGCGCATCATCCATGCCTGCGGCATGGTCGAGGTCGCTGCCGATGTCGAGATGTCCGATGATCTTGTGGCGAGCGCACGCGCCGCGCTCAGGGCCGGTGCGCCCGTGCTGTGCGATTCGAAGATGGTGGCCAATGGCGTGACCCGCGCCCGTCTGCCGGCCGACAATGACGTGGTCTGCACGCTGGACGACCCGCGCACGCCGGGACTCGCCCGCGAGATCGGCAATACCCGCACCGCCGCCGCCATGGAGCTCTGGCGCGACCGTCTCGGCGGCGCCGTGGTCGCCATCGGGAATGCGCCGACAGCGCTCTACCATCTCATGGACATGATCGACCGGGGCGCACCGAGGCCCGCCGCCATTCTCGGCATTCCCGTCGGTTTCGTCGGCGCCGCCGAGTCCAAGGACGAGCTCAAGGCCTGGGGCAAGGTGCCCTGGCTGATCGTGCGCGGCCGCAAGGGCGGCAGCGCCATGACCGCAGCGGCGATCAACGCGCTGGCGAGCGAAATCGAATGACGAATTCGACGTCTTCCTTGGGCCGTCTCTATGGCGTCGGCGTCGGTCCCGGCGATCCCGAACTGATGACCTTGAAGGCGGCGCGGCTCCTCCGCTCGGCGCCGGTCGTTGCCTATTTCTGCAAGCAGGGGCAGCGCGGCCATGGCCGCACCATCATCGAGGGTTTCCTCGCCGATGATGTCATCGAGGAGAAGCTCGCCTATCCGATGACGACCGAAGTGCCGGCCGCCGATCCCGCCTATCACTCGGCCCTCGGCGGCTTCTATGACGAATCGGCCCGGCGGCTCGCCGGTCACCTCGACGCCGGCCGCGACGTCGTGGTGGTGTCGGAAGGCGATCCCTTCTTCTACGGGTCCTTCATGCCGATCTTCCATCGCCTTGCCTCTTCCTACGAGACCGAGGTGGTCGCCGGCGTCTCGGGCATGGCGGGCTGCTGGACACGGGCCCGCACCCCCATCACCTATGGCGACGACATCCTTACCGTGCTGCCGGCGACGCTGGACGCGGCGGCGCTCAAGCGCCATCTCGAATTGGCCGACGCGGCGGTGATCATGAAGCTCGGCCGGCATTTTCCGAAAGTGCGTGCCGTGCTGGAGGAACTGGGTCTCGCCGCCCGTGCCGTCTATGTCGAGCGCGGCACCATGGCCGGCGAGAAGATCATGAAGCTGCCGCCGGCCGATTTCACCGGCGTGCCCTATTTCGCCATGCTGTTGGTGCCCGGCCAGGGACGGCTGCTGTGACCGGCCGCGTCATGATCATCGGCCTCGGGCCGGGGCCTGCGAAATGGGTCACGCCGGAAGCCAGCGCGCTGCTCGCCGAAGCGACCGACATCATCGGCTACGGCCCCTATGTCGATCGCGTGCCGCCGAGCCCGGCGCGGCGCCATGCCAGCGACAACCGGGTCGAGGTCGACCGCGCCCGCCATGCCCTCGAACTCGCGACTGCTGGCGCTGATGTCGCCGTGGTTTCGGGCGGGGATCCCGGCGTCTTCGCCATGGCGGCGGCGGTCTTCGAGGCGGTCGAGGCGGGGGATCCGGCCTGGCGCGACCTCGATATCGTGGTCGTTCCCGGCGTTACCGCCGTGCTCGCCGCCGCCGCGCGGCTCGGCGCACCCCTCGGGCACGATTTCTGCGTGATCTCGCTCTCGGACAATCTCAAGCCCTGGTCCATCATCGAGAAGCGGCTGGTCGCGGCGGTGGAGGGCGATTTCGTGCTCGCCTTCTACAACCCGGCCTCCAAGGCCCGGCCGGACCAGATCGGCAGGGCCTTCGACGTGCTGCGCCGCCAGGCGGGCGAGCGTATCGTCGTGCTCGCCAAGGCCGTCGGCCGGCCGGACGAGGACATCATCGTGACCAGCCTGTCGGCGGTGAAGCCCGAACAGGTCGACATGCGTACGCTCGTGCTGATCGGCTCTTCGCAGACCCGCTTGATCGAGCGCGGCGATGCCGAGCCCTGGATCTACTCGCCCCGCCGGTGGGACGCGTGAGACCCTGGGATCGCAGGCTTCCAGCCTGCTCCTTGCCCTCTCGGCAAGCGTTACGTTTCCAAGAGCAGGTATCGCGACATGCAAGCATGTCGCTGAGAAGCCTGCGATCCCGGAAGCTATCCCTGCCGCTCGATCCAGGCCAAAGCCTCCTGCGCGGTCGCCACCGTCTCCACCTCGGCCGTCTCCGGTCGTCGCAGCAGGATGACCGGCAGGCCGAGGCGGCGCGCGGCGCTGATCTTGCCGTAGGTGGCGCTGCCGCCGGAATTCTTGGTGACCAGGATGTCGATGGCCTCCTCCTGCATGAGGCGGATTTCGTCCGCCTCCGCAAAGGGGCCACGGGCAAGGATCAGCCTGGCGCGGGGCGGCAGCTCTTCCGGCGGATCGACCGAGCGCACCAGATAGAAATGCTGGGGCGCGGCCAGGAAGGCGGGCAGTTCGAGGCGGCCAGTGGTCAGGAAGACGCGGCGCGGCGCGGGGCCGAGGGCCTGCACGGCCGCCCGCGCGTCCGGCACCTCGCTCCAGCGATCGCCGTCACGGGGCTGCCAGGCCGGACGCCGCAGGGCCAGCAGCGGTACACCCGCGCGCCGGGTCGCCGCCACGGCATTGGCCGACATCCGTTCGGCGAAGGGATGGGTGGCATCGACGAGCGCGGTGACCGCATGCTCCTCGATAAAGGCGCAAAGACCCTCGACGCCGCCGAAGCCGCCGATACGATGGGCGATCGGCGGCGGAGTGGGATTGATCGTCCGCCCGGCAAGGGACACCATGGCCGGAACGTCGGGGCGTGCGGCCAGCAGCCTGGCCAGGGCCGAGGCCTCGCTGGTGCCGCCGAGCAGTAGGACATGGAGATGGGAATGCATTGTCGTCTCTTGAGGGTCGGATGAGCCCTATCAACCACTCGGATCGCTGGCTGTCCATCGTCGGCATCGGCGAAGACGGCATGGCGGGCCTGTCACCGCTGGCTGCCGCCGTGGTCGACAGGGCCGAACTGCTGGTCGGTGGCGCCAGGCATCTCGCCATGGTGCCGGAAGGAACGGCCGAAAGGCTCACTTGGCCGAGCCCGCTGACCGATGTCATCGGCCCGATCAAGGCGGCCCGCGGGCGCCGCGTCGTCGTGCTGGCCTCCGGGGATCCATTCCTGTGGGGGGTCGGCGCCACGCTGTCGCGTTTCATCCCGTCCGAGGAGATGGCCTGCCATCCCGCGCCTTCGTCCTTTTCCCTGGCGGCAGCGCGGCTGGGCTGGGCGCAGCAGGATTGTGCCCTGATCTCGTTGCACGGCAGGCCCTTCGAGACGCTGGTGCCGCATGTCCAGCCCCATGCCCGCATCCTGGCGCTGACCTGGGACGGCCGCACCGCGGCCAAGGCGGCGGCCCGCCTCACCGAGCTTGGTTTCGGCCCGTCCCGCCTGACGGTGCTGGAGCGCATGAGCGGGAGCGATGAGAGGATCCGCTCCGCCCGGGCCGAAACCTTCGATCTCGACGGCATCGATCCGCTCAACGTCCTGGCCATTGAGGCAGTTGCCGGCCCCGATGCCCGGCCACTACCGCTAGCCAGTGGCCTGCCCGATGCGTTCTTCGAGCATGACGGCCAGCTCACCAAGCGGGAGATCCGTGCCATCACCCTGTCGGCACTGGCCCCGCTCAAGGGCCAACTGCTCTGGGATATCGGCCTGGGGGCGGGGTCTGTGGCGATCGAATGGCTGCTGCGCCACCCGTCCAACCGCGCCATCGGCATCGAGGAGAATGCCGACAGGGCGGCGCGGGCCCTGGTCAATGCCGTCAGTCTCGGCGTGCCGCATCTGCGTCTCGTTTCCGGTGCCGCGCCGGCGGCGCTGGCAGGGCTTGATAGCCCCGATGCCGTCTTCATCGGCGGCGGCACGGGTGACGATACCGTGTTCGAGGCAGCCTGGGCCGCCCTGCGCCCTGGCGGGCGCCTCGTCGCCAATGCCGTCACGCTGGAGAGCGAGCAGGCCCTGGCCCGGCGTTTCACCCGGCATGGCGGCGATCTGATCCGCCTGAACGTGGAGCGCCTGGTGCCCATCGGCAGCATGCATGGCTGGCGCCCGGCGATGCCGGTGACGCAATGGAGCGTGGTGAAGCCAGGAAGTCCTGGACAATGAAGCCGTTCGTCGCCGCCGGCCTTGGCTGCCGCAAAGGCTGCCTGGCCGAGGAAATCACCGCTCTCGTCCGGCTGGCCTTGCAGGAGGCCGGCTTCGAGCTCTCTGCGCTTTCGGGCCTGTTCGCGCCCGCCTTCAAGCAGGGCGAGGCGGGGCTGGCGGAGGCCGCCACCCGCCTCGGCGTGCCTCTGGTGCTGATCCCCCAGGCTGCGCTGGAGGCGGCGGAGCCGCGCGTGCTGACCCGGTCGGAGCGCGTGGTCGCCCTGACCGGTCTCGGCAGCGTGGCCGAGACGGCAGCGCTCGCCGGCGCCGGCCCGCAATCCACACTCAAGCGGGCGCGCATCGCCAGTGCGAATGCCACCTGCGCCATTGCCGTGAGAGAGGGTGGATGAGAAGGCTAAAATTCAACGCGACGCTAGCCGCCCCCTCGCCCCGCTTGCGGGGAGAGGGTACGGGTGAGGGGTTCCTCGACGAGGCTTGTTCTGCACCGTGGCACAGCCCCTCATCCTTACCTCTAGTCAACTCAAGAGAGTTGACGATACCCCGTAAGAACGGGGCGAAGGGGTGGCTGATGTTGCGCCTTTTCTTCTGCGCTGCGACAACCCATTTCTCCTTCGAGCACCTGACATGACCGTTCACTTCATCGGCGCCGGTCCCGGCGCGCCCGACCTCATCACTGTCAGGGGCCGCGACCTCGTGGCGCGCTGTCCGGTCTGCCTCTATGCCGGCTCGCTGGTGCCGCCTGAGATCGTTGCGCTGGCACCCGCAGACGCGCGCGTGGTCGATACCGCGCCGCTGACTCTCGATTTGATCATGGCCGAGATCGAGCGGGCGCATGAAAAGGGCCTCGATATCGCGAGGCTGCATTCGGGGGATCTGTCGATCTGGAGCGCGCTGGGCGAGCAGACGCGCCGCCTGCGTGCCCTCGGTATTCCCTACACCGTCACCCCGGGTGTGCCTTCCTTCGCGGCGGCGGCGGCCGTGCTCGGCAAGGAACTGACCCTGCCGGAAGTGGCGCAATCGGTGGTGCTGACGCGCACCTCGGGCCGGGCCTCGGCGATGCCGGAGAGTGAGACGCTGGAGGCCTTCTCGCAGACCGGCGCGACGCTGGCGGTGCATCTTTCCATCCATGCGCTGGCGCGCGTGGTGGCCGAGACCACGCCGCATTACGGCAGTGCCTGTCCGGTTGCGGTGGTCTTCCGGGCAAGCTGGCCCGATGAGCGCGTCGTCACCGGCACGCTCGGCGACATCGAGGCGAAGATCGCGGCCGAGCCGATGGAACGCACCGCCTTGATCCTGATCGGGCGCACGCTGGCCACCGAGGATTTTCGCGAGAGCGCGCTCTACGACACCGACTACAAGCGGCGCTATCGCGGCTTCGAGGGGTGACGAGCGGTCTTCACGCTCCCTCTCAGCGTGTCGGGCTTTGAAAGCCCCGAGAGGATGGTGTATTCCGGCTTAGATCAGCCAGAAATGTCGCGCCTGGACTATTGGATGTTCGCATTCCCGGCATTGTGGATGTCCTCTCTCCTGGTCGCGTCCTCGTCATGTCTTCCCGTGGCTCCCACCTGTTCGGTGCGTTCCTCGCCCTTGCGGCGGGAACGGTGTTTTCGTTCGGCAGCATCACCATTCGCGAGTCGCCGCATCTGGATGCCGTGCAATATCTGATCTGGCGCAGCTTCGGCCTGCTGCCGCTCGTCGTCGGCGTGGCGCTGCTGCAGGGCAAGTCGCCTCTGCGGCAGTTGATCTCGGGCGGCTGGCTGGGGCTCGGCGGCGCGTTGTGCATGACGGTGATGGCGGATCTCTTCATCTTCGCCATGAAGACGACCACCATCGCCAATGCGCTGCTGTTCTCGAGCGCGGCGCCGCTGATCGGGGCCATATTGGCCCGCCTGATCCTGAAGGAGCGCATCCTCGTCGCCACCTGGTGCGGCATCGCGATCGGCATTGCCGGCCTGCTCATCATGACCTGGGGGGAGCTGGGCAGCGGCAATGCGATCGGCAATCTCGCCGCCTTCGGCGTGGGCTTTGCCTATGGCCTCTATTCCATCATTGCCCGGCTCGGGCGCGACAGGGACATGTCGGGCGTGGTGACGGGCTGGGCGGTGCTGACCATCCTCACCTGCGGTGCCTTCATGGCCGCGAGAGGGATCACCATCGCCACGCCGATGCAGGAAAACGCCTATGCCATGATCCATGGTGCCGTCTTCATCGGCGGCGGCATGTATCTGCTCAATACGGCGGCCCGGCATGTCGGCGCCGGACAACTCACCTTGCTGGCCCAGACCGAGATGATCCTCGGGCCGGTCTGGGTCTATCTCTTCTTCGGCGAGGCGCCGCGCCTGACCACTGTCCTGGGGGGCGCGGTGCTGCTTGCCGGCGTGCTCGTCGCGGCCCTCGGACGCAGCTTCGCCCGCGAGGAGGAAGCGGAGATGGCGGCCCGTGCCTCTGTGTGACGCTCAGGACGATCTCAGGCGCCAGCCCCCGAGAATGTGCCAGATCACAGCCGACAGCACGATGGCGCCGCCGATGATCGCGGCCATACCCGGATCCTCGGCGAAGATCAGATAGACCCACAGCGGTGCCAGCACCACGTCGAGCGTGGAGATCAGCCCGGATTCTGCGGCGGGGATCCGGCGGGCGCCGGCCAGGAACATGAAGAAGGCCAGGGGGATCGAGGTGAAGGCGAACAGCGTGAGCACCACCCAGTCCTGCGCCGTGGCCGCCGCGGGCGAGGCGAAGGGCAGGCCCACCAGCGCCGTGAACAGGCAGCAGAACAGATTGACCGGCAGCATTTCCAGCCCAGGCCGGGCTCGCGCGACCACGGCCACGATGGCAAAGGAGCCGGCCATGCCGAGTGCCATCGCGTCGCCGAAGAGGTGGCCGGATCCGAAGGAGCCGCCCACCATCACGACCACGCCGACCAGCGCACCGGCGGAGGCGATCAGCGTGCGCCGGGAGACCCTCTCGCGCATGATCAGCCAGGCAAGGCCCGCCGCCAGGAAGGGCGTGGTGGCATAGATCACCGATACGTTGGCGATGGTGGTGTGATAGAGCGCACCGACGAAGAACAACATCGACAGCGAGGCGCAGGCCGCGATGACGATGCCGAACCAGCCGATCGAGCGGATGGCGGCCAGGCTGTCGGTTCGATGCACATAGACGAGACCGACCGCCATGTAGATCGCGCCGATCGCCGCGCGCAGCGACACGGTCGTCCAGGCGTCCACCGTGAGCATGCGGGCGAAGATGCCGCTGATGCTCCAGGCGATGGCGGAGGCGACGACGAGAAAAACACCGAGCCGATGAACGGAACGGGCGTCGGGCGAGGCGGTGATGGCGGACATCGGAAAACCGGGGGTGGGAGGACGCAACTCACATGATTTTCAGCGGCACTCCCAACGGGCCGATGAAGGTGTGATCCGCTGCAATCTCCTTGTTTCCGATGCTTCGTTCAAGGGAGGAAAGCTATCTTGAACGACAAGAAAAGCTTGATGACACAGACGGCGGCTGCGCTATTTCTGCGCTATCCCGGCATCCTTCGCTTGCTGTCCGCGAAAGCGTGACATTGACAACTTCCCCTATCCGATAGAGCGACCTCTCTCACTCATATCAGGGAACATAAAGGCTGCCCCGTCATTGCTTCGCTTCGCTCGCAATGACGGAGCTGGTGCGTCAAACTTTATGCAAGTTGGTATCAGATGTTATCCCGGATGCGGTGCAGATCCGGGACCGTTCTCCGAATGGAGCGTGTGTTTCATCTTATGGCCCGCATCAGATCTTCGGGGTGGTGCTGAGATTATTCGCAAGAGAACGTTTTCACAGGGCGGTTCCGTGTCTGCGACGCAGGACTTCGCGTCGCGCACGGAATGACCCTCGGGTCTTCGCGAGATCACTTGTGGTTCAGCCGGCGCTCATCTTGCTTTCGTAGTCGGCCTCGAGCCGCGTATGCAGGCCCCAGAAGCTCGGCGGTGCGTGTCCTCCGAGGCGGGCCGCGAGGATGTCGAGATGGGTGTGCCAGCCGGCGGCGACGCTGACCAGTTCGTCGCGGGTGAGCAGGCGGCTATGGGTGATGGTGATATGGGTGCGACCGAGCTCCGGCTTGAGGTCGATGCGCACCTGCGAGCCGTCCCCCCAGGCATATTCGATCAGGGTCGGCGGTTCGCAGGCAATCACACGCCCGTGCATTTCGACTGTGCCGTTCAGATGCACATATTTGGGCGGCGGCGGGTCGTCGGGCGACGACAGGTCGCCATTGCGGAAGACATGGTTGACCCGTCCGCCGGGCTGCAAGTCCATCTCCCCGCCGGCCAGCCATTGCTGGCGCTTCTCGGCTTCGGTCAGGAAGGCCCAGACGCGTTCGATCTGTCCGGAAAGAACGCGTTCGATGCGCACGGTCTCGGTATCGATGATCACGCCGTAGTCGGACATGGTTCAACTCCCTGGAGTAAAGCGCTTTCATGAGCGCTTGTTTTCTCTGATGCTTGTTTTCCAGCCAATCCAACGGGATTGGCTGGAGCGTCTTTGCGACTGCTTCAGGCTCAGCTCCCTTGAGGGTTGGCGATCGCATCCGCGATCAGCAAGGCATCAAGCGTGTCGAGCCGCTGATTCCAGAGTTTTTCGTAGAAACGCATCCATTCCAGGCCGGCATGCAGAGGCCGCGGATTCAGCCGGCAGGTATGGGTGCGTCCTTCGACACGGCGTTCCACCAGGCCGGCCCTCTCCAGCACCTTGATATGCTTGGAGGCAGCGGCCAGCGAGATGGCGAAGGGATGGGCGAGTTCGCCCACCTTGCGGGGCTCGGCGGCGAGGCTGCGCAGCATGGCCCGCCTGGTCGGATCGGCCAGGGCATGAAAGACGGCGTCGAGCGGATCTTGATATTCAACCATGTGGTTGAATATCTGCCTTTGCCCGTTAATTGTCAACCAAATGGTTGACGACAGCATCGGACCCGATCTCGAAATGGGGTTCGATGCCGTCGGTTTGGTCGTCGCACCGTCTTCCGAAAACCGGCGTCCACTTTGTGGGTAATGCTCGATATTTCCGTCGCGTTCGGCACCTGGGATGTCGCGCCATGCAAAGGCGTTTCCGGCAAGGCCTTGTCTATTCGCCACCAGCAAGAGGGAGAATTCCATGGCCGCAGCAGCCAAGACGTCCGCAATCAAGACATTTGCAATCGTCGGAACCGGGGTCATCGGTGCCGGCTGGGCGGCCCGGGCGCTCGCGCACGGCCTCGACGTCGTCGCCTACGATCCGGCTCCGGGCGCCGAGGAGAAGCTGCGTGCGGCCATCGACAATGCCTGGCCGGCCCTTGAGAAGCAGGGCTTGGCCGCCGGTGCCGATCGCAAGCGCCTGAGCTTCGCCAACTCGGTGGCCGAGGCCGCAGGCCAAGCCGATTTCATCCAGGAAAACGCCCCCGAGCGCGAGGAACTCAAGCAGGACTTGCTGGCGCAGATCGATGCCGCCGCCAAGCCGGGCGCCATCATCGGCTCCTCCACCTCGGGCCTGCTGCCGAGCCGGCTGCAGGCCAAGATGGCCGATCCGACCCGTCTGGTGGTGGGCCATCCCTTCAATCCGGTCTATCTCCTGCCCCTGGTGGAAGTGCTCGGCGGCGAGAAGACGTCGGCCGAGACGGTCGAGGCCGCCAAGGCGTTTTATGCCTCGATCGGCATGCGCCCGTTGCATGTCAAGGTGGAGATCGAAGGCTTCATCGCCGACCGGCTGATGGAGGCGCTCTGGCGCGAGGCACTCTGGCTGGTCAATGACGGGGTCGCCACCACCGAGGAGGTCGACGCAGCCGTGGTGTATGGCTGCGGCCTGCGCTGGTCGCTGATGGGCACCTTCCTCACCTTCCATCTCGCCGGTGGCGAGGGCGGCATGCGCCACATGCTGCACCAGTTCGGCCCGGCCCTGAAGCTGCCCTGGACCAAGCTGGTGGCGCCCGAACTGACGGAGGAGTTGATCGACCGCGTCGCCGATGGCTGCGAGCACCAGGCCGCCGGTCGTTCGATCAAGGCACTCGAGCGCCGCCGCGACGACTTCCTCATTGAGGTGATGGCACTGGCGAAGAAGTACTGGCCGGAGGCCGAGGGGCTCGAAGGGAGGATCTGATTCCCGGATGCGCGGACGTCTCGTCCGCTCCTGGAATCGGAAAGCTAGTTAGCAGGGAAGAGCGGACGAGACGTCCGCGCGCCCGGAGACAGTCATGCATCTTCTCGACGAAACCGTCCGCCCGGAATGGATCGACTATAACGGCCACCTCTATGACGGCTATTACGCGGTGATCTTCGCCAAGGCCGTGGACGAGTTCCTCCCCCGCGTCGGCCTCACGCCGGCGGTGCGCGAGACGACGCGCCACACCATCTACACGATGGAAACCCATGTCCGCTTCCTGTGGGAGGTCAAGCTCGGCACGCCCGTCTCGGTGACCTGCCAGGTGCTGGACCTCGACGCCAAACGCGTCCGCATCTTCCTGAGCATGTACGACAAGGTGCGCAACCTCGTGGTGGCGACCTCTGAGCAACTCCTGATGTCGATCGACCAGACCGAGCAGCCGCACGCGGCGCCCTGGCTGCCGCAGAGCATGGCAGTGCTGGAGGGCCTGCTGAAAGAGCATGCCACCCTGCCGATGCCGAAGGATGCCGGCCGCAGCATCGGCATCAAGCGGTAGAAAAACCCGCGATAAGGTATCGCGACTTATTTGTATGTCGCGATGTCCTTCCTTCTCGTTTTCCAGGTGTGGTGTTTCCAAGAGCGGACGAGACGTCCGCGCACCCGGAAAGATGTCATCTCCCGGGTGCACGGGCATCTTGCCCGTACTTCCTATCCCACAAGCAAGACGCCTCAATCCGGCCAACCGCCCGGGCTGGTTTCGGCGCCGTCGTCATATTTCGACAGCCACTCCACCGCCGTGTCGCGGAAGCGGGTGAGGCCCTTATAGTCGACCAGCTCGGGCGGCAGGGTCTTCAGGATGCGCGGCAGGCGCCGGCCCCATTTGGGCACGGTCACCAGTTCCTCCAGCTTGATCAGGTAGCAGCGGATCGGGAAGACGATGGCGTTGGAGCGCGGCAGGCGGAAGAAGGTCTGCAGTTCGACGCGCAGATGCAGCTTGTTGCCGATGTTGTCCAGCGTCAGCGTGGTGCGGTCCTTGCCCCATTTGTGATAGTTCTCGGGCGAGGTATCGAGCCGCGGATTGACCGTCATCGTCCAGTTAAGCCGCCGCGTGGGCGAGCCCTGGCGCAGGTTCAGCATGAATTTGAGCGCGCGCTCGAACACGCCGAGCTGGTGGGCCAGCGGCACCGGGCCGTGCCATTCCATGAAGTTCATGCCGATGTCGAAATCGAGCGACCAGTCCGCCTGGGTGGTGACGATGCCGGCATCCATCCACAGATTGCCGTCGCGCTGGTCGAGCAGGCAGAAATCGCCCTGGGCCTGGCGGGTGATGTACTCCATCGGGCCATAGGGCAGGGTGGCGACGTCACCGAAGGTGAAGCGGTCGTCGATCCCTAGGGGACGGTTGATCCAGTGCCACTGGTCGCCGTTCCGCTCGAGCGTGAAATGCTCGGGATAGGAGGTCGACATGCTCTCCATCAGGAGTTCGAGCAGGTCCCAGCCCGCCAGCGTCATGTGGGGCAGGGACTGGCAGCGCAGCGGGTCTTCCTTGAGGACCTGCGCCCGGTCGGCCATCTCCGAGACATAGTGCTCGTCGACGTCGATGGGGTGCTCGAACACCGAGCCCTTCGGGCCGGCCGTATGCGGTTCGATATTGACCGCATACATGTAGTTGTCCTTGTCGAAGGGGAAGGGAAAACGGCGGATTCCCGTTTCCGAATTGCGGAAGGTGAAGTCGTCGCGGAAGGTTTCCTGGCGGAATTGGATGCCCATGGTGAAGCTCCTGATCGTCGCAAAAAGTCGAACTCATCCGTCATTGCGAGCGCAGCGAAGCAATCCGGTTTTGTGTTGGGGGCACCGCCGGCCCCTGGATTGCTTCGCTGCGCTCGCAATGACGAGCATTACAGATCCAGCACCAGTTCCTTGCCCTCGAAGCGCGAGACGCAGGGCATGACCTTGGTGCCGGAAGCCTTGTCGGCGTCCGAGAGGTAGTGGTCGTTGTGCATGAGCGTGCCGTCGCAGGCGAGCACCCGCGTCTCGCACTGGCCACAGGCCCCGCCCCGGCACAGATAGGGCGCGTCGACGCCGGCCGCCTCGATCGCCTCCAGCATGCTCTGGTGCGGGCCGACCTGGGCCTTCTTGCCCGACTGGGCCAGGGTGATCTCGTAGGGCTTGCCGGAAGCCGGCGCGAGGAACTGCTCGTTGTGCAGGTTCTGCTCCGGCCAGCCTTCATTGCGGGCGGTGTTGAGAACCCACTTGATCATGCCGCCGGGCCCGCAGACATAGAGATGCGTGCCGAGGGGCTGGCGGGCGAGCAGGTCCACCAGGGGGATCGCTTCGCTCTTGGCGTCGCGATAGATGTGGATCCGGCGGCCATAGCGCTCGGCCAGATGGGCGAGATAGGCGCCGTGCTCGTCCGAGCGCACGGCGTAATGCAGCTCGAAGGGGCGGTCCTCGTCGGAAAGCTGGGCCATCATCGCCATGAAGGGGGTGATGCCGATGCCGCCGGCAAAGAGCAGGTGCTTCTTGGCGCGCTGGTCCGGCGGGAACAAATTGACGGGATGGCTGATGCGGATGATGTCACCGGGCCGCACCCTGCCATGCAGGAACAGCGAGCCGCCACGGCCATTGTCATCGCGCCTGACGCTGATGGTGTAGCAGGCGGTGTCGCCCGGCCGGCTCATCAGCGAATAGGGATTGCGCCGGAGTGTGGCGCCGTCTTCCATCTCCACCACCACATGGGCGCCGCCCGAGAAATTGGGCAGGGGCGAGCCGTCGACGGGCTTGAAATGGAAGCGCTTGATCTCGGGCGTGACCTGATGGATCTCGCTGACGCGCACCTCGATCTTGGGCGTCTTGTCACTCATGGAAAGGCCTCCTCGGTCGGCGGAACGACACCGGGCTCTTCGGCGTCGATGCACACGCCCTGGAATGCGGCTATGCGGCGCGAATAATGGTCACGCACCAGCAGAGTCAGGCCGCAATGGGCACATTTGACCGGCTGCGTGCGCACGTGCTCGGTGATGCCCTTGCAATGCACGCATTGCACCCGGCGTTCTTCCGAGCCGCGATGCTCGGTCTGGATGGAAAGATGGTCGACGCCGGCCTCGATCGCAAGCTTCATCGCCTGGCCGATCAGGCCCTCGGTGCCGGCCAGATAGATCTGGGTGCCCATATGGGCGGTCGCCAGCGTCTGGGCCAGGCGCGGCAGGGCGGCGGCGATGCTCGGGCCCTCATAGAACATGTCGGGGCCGAGTGCCCTGAGCGCCTCGCCCAAATTCTTGGCAGCGGCTCCGCCGGGCACATAGATGATATGGGCCCTGTCGAGGAAGGCGGCCTCGGCCGTCTTGGCCGCGTCGAGGATCGCCTGCGCACCCTCGGCATCCGCCACGAACAGGTGCCGCTTGGCGCCGGGGCGGATGGCAAGCGTGCCATAGACAGGACGGCTCTTGATGCCGGATACGAGCATGGTTCTATCGAAACTCCAGCGCGAACGGAAACAGACGCAGCCAGGATCTGGCTATCACGTATGAGGGGCCCTCTCCCGTGGGAGAGGGCCAGGCACCTTACAGCGCCGTACGCTTCTTTTTCTCCGGATCGTCGAAGGTGATGGTGTGGGCGATGGCCGAGCACTGCACATTCTTGCCCTTGACCTCGAGCTTGGTGCCCTGCTTGGCGACGTCGACGGCCATGCGGGCGATTGCCATGGAGCGGTTGGTCAGGCGCGAATACATGCCGCAGGTGACCACGCCCACCTTCTTGCCGCCGGCCCAGAGCTCGTCGCCGGCATCGAGGATCTTGTCGGTGTCGGCGAGGACGCCGAAGATCTTGAAGCGCTCCTTGCCCTTGAGGCGGTAATGCTCCTCCGCGCCGCGGAAACCGGTCTTGCCCGGCGAGACGGTGAAGGTGAGGCCGAGTTCCCACAGCGTGTCGCCGGGGCCTTCGTTCTCGAAGGGATACATCTGCGAATTGTCATAGGGGTAGAACAGCAGATAGCTCTCGACCCGGAGCCAGTCGAGCGCGGTGAAGGAGGCGGGCACGATGCCCATGCGCTTGCCTTCCTTCAGGATGGTGTCCCAGATCTCCACCGCGTCTTCCGACTTGCAGAAGATCTCGTAGCCACGCTCGCCGGTATAGCCGGTGCGCGAGATCATCACCGGCTTGCCGAACAAGGTGGTCTGCATGTGGTGGAAATATTTGAGGTCCTTGATGCCGGGCACGTGCTTTGAAAGGTATTTCACCGCCAGGGGGCCCTGCAGCGACAGGTCCTGCAGATCGTCGTCGAAGATGACGGCGACGTTCTTGCCGGCGGCGTCGCGTGCCATGTCCTCGAAGCCGGTGCCCGAGCCATAGACCGTCATCCAGCTGTTGGGGCCGGTGCGGTAGAGGATGCAGTCGTCGGTGAACTTGCCGGCGTCGTTGAGCACGCAGGCATAGGCCGACTTGCCGGGCACGATCTTGCGCACGTCGCGCGTGGTCAGGCGCTGCAGCACCTGGTGCGAATGCGGGCCGACCAGATGGGACTTGCGCAGGCCCGACACGTCCATCAGCGCCGCCTTGGTGCGGATCGCCTCGTGCTCGTCGGCAAGGTCGGACTTGGTATAGGTCCAGGCCGTCTCCATCCCGTTCCAGTCTTCCAGGGTGGAGCCGAGGGCTCGGTGGCGGGCTGCGAGCGGCGAACGCCGCCAGGACATGACACTCATGGATGTTCCCTTCTTTGGTTTGTCATCCCGTGCGCGTCGCAGCATGAAATGATGCGATGCAGACACGGGACCGTCTGATTTTGTGGTGCCTTCTTGTCTTCGCGGTCCCGGATCTTCGTCGCGTCACGTTGTGCCGCTCCTCGTCCGGGATGACCGTTACATCCTCACCCTCGTCTTGTCGGGGTCGTAATGGGCAAAGCGCACGACCTTGGCCTTGAGGCGCTTCTGGTGGCCGTCGAGCTTGCCGATTTCGAGTTCGGTGCCGATCTCGGCCGAGCCGATGTCGACGCGGGCGAGGGCGATGTTCTTGTCGAGGATCGGCGAGCGCATGCCTGAAGTGACCACGCCGATGCGGGCGCGCCCGGCATAGACATGGTCGCCGTGATGGGCGGTCTCGCGTCCCTCGATCTCCAGGCCGACGAGCCTACGCTGCGGCTCGGCCTTGCGCTTGACCAGGGCCTCCTTGCCGACGAAGTCACCCTTCTTGGAGACCAGCGGCACGGTGAAGGCGATGCCGGCCTCGAACGGATCGGTCTCGTCGGAGAACTCGTAATGGGCGAAGATCAGCCCGGCCTCGATCCGCAGCATGTCGAGCGCTTCGAGCCCCATGGGCACGACGCCGAGCGGCTTGCCGGCCTTGAAGACGGCGTCCCACACCGCCTCGCCATCGCGGGGATGGCAGAAGATCTCGTAGCCGAGCTCGCCGGTATAACCGGTGCGCGAGACCACGACGGCCGGGCCCTGGGCATGGCCGAGGCGGCCGACGGTGGAGCGGAACACGCCGATCTCGTTGGCAGCCGGCTGGGCCGGCGGCGTCCAGATGATCTTGGCGATGAGGTCGCGGCTTTTGGGGCCCTGCACGGCGAGATTGTGCAACTGGTCGGTCGACGAGCGGATCCAGACCTTGAAGCCCTTCTCCTCGGCGAGCTGGCGCAGGTGCACGCCGACATAGGGATCGCCGCAGACGAGGCGGAACTGCTGTGGTCCCAAGCGGAAGACGGTGCCGTCGTCCAGCATGCCGCCATGCGGGTAGCAGATGGCGGTGTAGACGACCTGGCCGACCGAAAGCTTGGTGATGTCGCGCGTCACGGCGTAGTCGAGCAGTGCCTCGGCATCGGGGCCGAGCACCTCGAATTTGCGCAGGGCGGAGAGGTCGATCACCGCCACCTTTTCGCGGCAGGCCCAATATTCGGCCACTGCGCCGTCGGCAAGGAAGGAGTTGGCGAGCCAATAGCCGCGATATTCGACCATGCGGCGCGAAAGGGGAGCGACCTTCGAATGGAACGCCGTCTCCTTGGTGAAGACCGGAGGGGAATCGGGTGTCATGCGCGTAGCGATCGCCTTGGGGAATTCGTGATGTGCGTCATAGACGCGGACCTGGATGTCTGTGGGGTTCCAGCCATTGGCCGGGTCGATGTCGTCGGCGCAGGAGGAGGCGGCGCAGGTGAGGTCGATCAGGGCGCGCATGAGCACATAGTCGCCGGGGCGCGACCAGGGCTCGTCGGCGCTGATGGTGCCGTCATGGTTGACCTGCGTGTTGAAGAAGAAGTTGATCGCCGGCCAGCCGGGGCGGGGGGCGATGCCGTCCTGCGCCAGCACCCTGTTGAAGTTCTCCGAGCAGGAATCATGGCCCGGATAGCCCATGTCGTCGTAATATTTCATGGTGCAGGCGAGGCCGAAGGTGTCGTGCCGCCCGCAGGTATCCTGCACCACCTCCACCGTGGCGCGCATGCGCTGGTCGAAGAATTTCGAGAACAGGCCGGGACCCGGATAGGCGCGGCCCATCAGGGTGCGGGTGGCGGTGGCGTCGAGGCCGCATTCGATGCCCTGCTTGAGCAGTTCTGAGTCGAAAGCCAGGAAATCCGAGCACTGGCGCCCGTCAATGTCCATGATCTGGATATATTGGCCGGCCTTGACCTCGAAACGCTCGGCGGTGGCGGCCTTGACGCGGAAATCCTGGACGGGCGCCGCGAGCGGGGGCGCCGGCTGGCTCTGCGGAGCGCGGTTCACGCTTTCATCGCTGCGGGCGATCTCCAGGTGGAAGTCGGTGGCGGGCACCACTGCATCGGCAGTCGAATCGCCAGCCGGCACGATCAACACGAAGGTCATGTCGCGATCGGCCGACAGCGAAAGGGCCTCGCCTGCCGGGCCATCGGGTCCCGAAATCAGGATGCCGCTGGCGCTGGCAAGATCATGGCCCGCGAGCTGGTGATGGGTGGCGGCGGCATTCTCATTGGCGGCGATCAGGCCCGCCAGCGCATCGCGCGGGGCGGCAGGATGGCCCGATGGCAGGCTCTCCTGCGCCGCGAAGGCATAGAGCAGGGCGTTCTGGCCGCCCTCCAGATCGGTCAGGCGCAGACGATCGCCCTTGCCGAGGGCGAAGACCTGGCTCGATCCGCCGGCGACGCGAAGCATTTCGGCTTCAGGCATGGCAAACCACTCCTACAGGCAAGCGAACGGGCAGGACGAGCCCGGATGATTGGTGATATGCAGTGCTACTCGGCTTCCTCTCCCAGCACCCGGTAGCGGCCGCCGAAGAAGAGCAGCGGCTCGCCCTCGACATTGTGCTCCATGTCGACCACCCGGCCGACGATGATGCGATGGTCGCCGCCCTCGTACTGGGCATGGTGCAGGCAGTCGAAGGCCGCCATGGTGTCCGGCAGGATCGGCGCTCCGAAGCGCCCGGCCGTATAGGCCACATCCGCCCATTTGTCCTGGCTCTGCCGCGCAAAGCGGGCCGAAAGGGCGCGTTGTTCCTTGCGCAAGACGTTCACGCAGAACCCTGGGGCTTCCAGGAAGGCCGACAGGCTGCGTGCCTTGTTGGCGATGGAGAACAATACCAGCGGCGGATCGAGCGAGACCGAGGAAAAGGAATTGGCGGTGATGCCGATCAGCCCGGCGGTCGGATGGGCGGCGGTCACCACGGTGACGCCGGTGGCAAACAGTCCGAGCGCCCCGCGAAAGCGCAGGGGATCGATGGATTCCGGGACGATATCCGCTTTCGCCGGCTTTGTTGCAGAACCCTGGACCATCTTGCCTCATACCCTTACCGACGTCGGTGCTTGCGCTCCGACACCGGTATACCCCGGATTCGTTCGAATCCGGGAGGCGGCCGGAAACCATTGCCGCCTCGTCGGGGCGGAAACCGAAATGGACCGCATTTCCTGCCGGGGATTGCGTTTCCAGCCGCATCTTACGCCGTCTTCCGAATGGCAGGGGGATTGATTTCCGCCAGAAGCCGCTCGGCCAGAGCGCGCTTGGCGTCCACATCCATCTTCTTGATCTCGTTGTTGAGAACGCGCTCGTTGATCGAGGTGTTCCAATAGTCGACTGCCTCGAAGCCCAGCAGCGAGGTCTTGCCCACGAACTGGCGCAGCACCTCGTTGGTGGGACCCATCACCCAGCCAGCCTTGGCGTCGCGCAGATAGCGCTCGATCTGCAGCTCGGGCTTGTAGCCGGTGCCGCCGCAGGCATGCAGCATCTTGTCCGAGACGGCGGCGACGTTCTTGGCGGCAGCGAATTTCAGCTGCCAGAGCCAGTGCAGCAGGCCTGCGCGTGGCAGGAAGGAAACATCGTTCTTGTGGATCGACCAGTCATTGTTGCCGGTGGCGTCGTCGAGCGCCTTGGCGATGAGGAAATCCATCGAGCGCACCACATTGGTGTCGATGATCGCTTCGCCGACGTAATCCTGGATGGTGGCGTAGTCGGCCACCCGCATGCCGACATCCTTGTGGGTCTTCTTGGTGGTGTGCGCCTTGGCGATGTCGATCATGCCCATGGCGATGCCGCTCCAGCAGGCCGAGGAGCACAGCAGGAAGAAGGGGTCGACGATCTCGTCATTGGAGCGGGCGCCGTCTCCGACCGGGCCGACCAGGCGGTTGCGCGGTACCACCTTGTTGACTTCCAGAGGGCCGGACTGGTTGCCGCGCAGGCCAAGGCCGTTCCAGCTGCCGGGATCGCTGGTGATCTCGTCGCCGAGGATGAGGAAACAGGAGAGGTCGGCGTAGTTGCCGTTGAAGTTGGGAGAGGTCGTCTGCACGATATACCAGTCGGCAAAGCCGCCCGAGGTGGTCCAGGACGCCTTCTTGCGGACGTGCCAGCCTTCCTTGGTTTCCTCGACGCCCGAGGAGATCGGATACCAGAAATGCGATCCGGTCTCCGGATCGGAATAGGACAGGGTGCCGATCAGGCAGTCCTTGTCGAGACGGCGCAGGATGTCCTTCAGGGCTGCATTGTCGTGATGGCGCAGCAGGGCCGCTGCAACGGCCCCGGTATGCATGGTGTAGCACATGGCCGTGGAGGCACAGCCATAGCGGGCGATCGTCTCTACCACCATGGCGACGCAGATGTGATTCTCGCCCTGGCCGCCGAGCTCCTTGGGCACGATCAGGCCGAGAAAGCCGTGATCGGCCAGGATCTGGAAATTCTTGCGCGGATAGGCGCGGTTCCTGTCGCTCTCGACGGCGTTGGCACGCATCTCCGTCTGGCACAGCTCGATGAGCTTGGCTTGCAACGCCTTCTGGCGGTCGGTCAGCATCCATTGCGGATCCCACTCGAAACCGAGGCCCCAGAACGGCTCATTCCCCCACATCTTGCGTGACGACATACGGGCATCCTTCGAATGGTTCGTCCCGCGCATTTTGCTTGCGCGGTGACGTCTGAAGTTTCCAGAGAAGAAACAAGTTTGTCCAGCAGGAAATTTTATCAGCCCGAATTCTTTTTGCTCGGTGGCGGTTGGAGGCCTCCAATCAGATTGCTGTCGTGCTCAAAAAATAGGCAGAAATTCCGTTATTTCCCGGGGAATCGCAGAAAACTAAGGGTTGACGCTTCCTCAGAGTGTGTCAATCTTCACTCGCAGTAAAAAAGAGAGACGGTGGGTGAAGACGAGAGCCGTCGTGGAACTCTCGCAGCCAGCACCGCCCCAGCATCCAGTGCAGTCGATCAGACCGGGGAACACAATGACGGCGACAACTGACGCAAATACGAGCGCAGGGGGCGAGAGCCAACTGCTGCGCCATATCGATTGGCGAGGAGCCTTCTGGGTGGCAAGCGGCGTGCCGCCGCTCGTGCTGTTCTCGATCGGCGGCATTGCCGGCACCACCGGCACGCCGGCCTTCCTGATCTGGACGGCCTCCATGATCATGGGCTTCATCCAGTCCTTCACCTATGCCGAGATCGCCGGCCTGTTTCCCAACAAGTCGGGCGGCTCCTCCGTCTATGGCGCCACGGCCTGGCTGCGTTACTCCAAATTCATCGCGCCCCTGTCGGTATGGTGCAACTGGTTCGCCTGGTCACCCGTGCTGTCGCTCGGCTGCTCCATTGCCGCCGGCTACATTCTCAATGCCCTCTTTCCGATTCCCGTCTTCACGGACAGTTCACCCGAAGTCCTGGCCTATATCGCCGCCCATGCTGGCACGGCCCCGGCTGACGCCATCACGGCGGTGACAGCGGCGGCGACACCGGCGATCCGGACCTGGACGCTGTTCAGCCACACCTTCCCGCTCTTCGGCTTCTCGCTCAATTCGGTCTTCTTCATCGGCGCCGCGCTGATGCTCCTGACCTTCGCGATCCAGCATCGCGGCATCCTTGGCACGGCCAACACCCAGAAGATCATCGGCCTGATCGTCATCATCCCGATGCTGATCGTCGGCATCGTGCCGATCATCACCGGCCAGATCAACTGGGCGAACTATTCCCCGCTGGTACCGCTCGCCACCGCCTACGCGCCGGCGCCGGGAAGCTGGAACGTCGCGGGCTGGACCCTGGTGCTCGGCGGCATGTTCATCGCGGCCTGGTCGACCTATGGCTTCGAGACCGCGGTCTGCTACACCAGCGAATTCAAGGATCCAGGCCGGGATACCTTCAAGGCCATCTTCTATTCCGGCCTTTTGTGCATGCTGCTCTTCATCCTGGTGCCCTTCACCTTCCAGGGCGTGCTCGGATTGAACGGCATGCTGGCGACTCCCATCGTGGACGGTTCGGGCGTGGCGGCGGCGATGGCCGATATGGTGCATGGCGGCGCCATCATCAGCCAATTGCTGGTCATGCTGATGATCCTGGCGCTGATCCTGGCCATCATGACCGCGATGGCCGGTTCCTCCCGTACGCTCTACCAGGGCTCGGTGGATGGCTGGCTGCCCAAATATCTGAGCCATGTGAACTCGCACGGCGCCCCGACGCGGGCGATGTGGACCGACCTCATCTTCAACCTCATGCTGCTCGCCATCGCTGCGGCCGATGCCACCAGCTTCTTCTTCATCCTGGCCGTGTCGAATTGCGGCTACATCATCTTCAACTTCCTCAACCTCAATGCCGGCTGGATCCACCGGATGGACAACGGCCACATCAACAGGCCCTGGAAGGCGCCGACCTTCGTCATCGCGATCGGTGCCATCTTCGCCTATGTGAACGCCATGTTCATGGGCGCAGGTGCGAAGGTCTGGAACCCATTGGCATTGTGGGCGGGCCTGTGCACGGCCGCCCTCATCATCCCGGTGTTCTGCTATCGGCATTACATTCAGGATGGCGGCAAGTTCCCCGAGCACATGCTCGACGATCTCGGCCTCAGATCCGTCGACCTCCAGCAGAAGAAGGCGGGCATCCTGCCCTACCTTACCCTCGTGGCCGGCTTGGCCGTGGTGCTGCTGGCGAACTGGTACTTCGTCCTCTGACAAGGCCATACGGCCTTGACGACGAACGGGGCGCTTCGGCGCCCCGTTTTGTTTGAGCCGATCAGGCTCGATAGCGTTCGAGCTGCGCGATGCCGAGCCGCGCGATGCCTGCGAGTTCTTCGCCGCTGGCGCCGTCCTGCGCCTGCACCGACATGCCCTGCACCAGGGCGCCGAGGAAGCGGGCGAGAGCGGCCGTATCGGTGTCCGGCTTGAGGTTGCCCTCCTTGACGGCGCGCTCCAGGCGTTCGCGAAACAGGGCAAGAGCGCCCAGACGTAGCGAAGAGACATGCTCGGCCACCGGCCTGTTTTCGCTGGCGCAGCGCAGCACGGCGGTGGAGATCATGCAGCCTCGAGGGTGTTCCTTGCGGGCATATTGGTCGGCCCAGGTGAGCAATACGCGCTCGAAGGCCCGGACTACATCCACCTCCTGTGCCAATATCTGCGGTCCGAAAGCACCGACATGGCCGCGATACCAGATCAGGGCCTCCCCATGCAGTTCGGCCTTGGAGCCGAAGGCGGCATAAAGGCTCTGCGGCGTGATGCCCATCGCCTCGGTGAGATCGGTGATCGACGCCCCCTCATAGCCGAGGGCCCAGAAGGTATGAGCGGCGGCGGCAAGCGCTTCTTCGCGATCAAAGCTGCGGGGACGCCCGCGGGGGCGTTTTTCAGCTTCGTTATTTTTCACAATGCTCACTCTAGAAATATCCGAAGGCTTGCTGTATTCAGGAATGATCACTGTGATAATAGTGGATGTCCGCTCATGAGTCTTCGGCCAAATGTCGCAGCCCTTTCCGTCGATCCGTTCCTCGACCGCCTGGATGGCGTGATCGACCGCGCACTGGCCGAAAAGCGCATCGTCGGTACGGTCGTGCTCGTCGCCAGAGACGGCGATCGTGTCTATGAGCGCGCAGCCGGCCTGGCGGATCGCGAGGCCAGGCGGGGGATGGCGGCAGATACCATTTTCCTGCTCGCCTCGATCACCAAGCCCTTCGTCACGGTGGCGGCCCTGCGCCTGGTCGAGCAGGGCGTGATCGGCCTCGACGATCCCGTGTCGCGCTGGCTGCCTGGTTTCCGCCCCCGCATGGCCGACGGGATCGAGCCGGTGATTCGCCTGCGGCATCTCATGAGCCACAGTGCCGGCCTAAGCTATGGCTTCCTCGAGCCGCAGGGCACGCCCTATCACCAGCTCGGCGTCTCCGACGGGCTCGACCATCATCCCGGCCTGACGCTGTCGGAGAATTTACGGCGTCTGGCTTTGGCGCCGCTCGCCTTCGAGCCCGGTGCCGCCTGGCGCTATTCGCTGGGCATGGACGTGATCGGTGCCGTGCTGGAGCAGGCGAGCGGGGAGAGCCTGCCGTCCCTGGTGCGCCGCCTGGTCACGCAGCCACTCGGCCTTGCCGATACCGGCTTCGCGGTGACGGACAGGTCCCGCCTGGCGATAGCCTATGCCGACGGCGACCCCGAGCCGCGATTGATCGAGGACGGCATGGACGTGCCGCTCTGGGATCAGGCGGTGCGCTTCGCGCCGAGCCGGATCTTCGATCCTGAGGCCTATCCGTCGGGGGGAGCCGGCATGGCGGGGACGGCCGGCGAGGTTCTCGCCCTCCTGGAGGCGATCCGGCGGGACGGCGCTCCGCTGCTTCAGGCCGAGACGGTGCGCATGATGATGACGGACCAGATCGGCAGCGAAGCGCAGGGGCCGGGCTGGCGCTTCGGGCTCGGTTGGGCGGTGCTCGACGATCCCGGCCTGGCCTTGTCGCCCCAGACCAAGGGCACGATCCGCTGGGGTGGCGCCTATGGCCACAACTGGTTCATCGACAAGGAGAGTGGGCTCAGCGTCGTCGTCCTGACCAATACGGCCTTTGAAGGCATGTCCGGCGCGTTCTCGCTGGATGTCCGCGACGCGATCTATGGCACTGCGCCCTGAGCCATGAGAGCGGCTGCGGTCGCCTTGGCCTCCGCGAGCAGCCAGGTGCGGAAGCGGCCCACGTCCGGCCGTCCGGCGACGGTGCGGGGATAGACCAGCCAGTAGCTGTAGTCGTTCGGCAGGATAAGATCGACCGGGCGCACCAGGCGGCCTTCCCGCAAGGCGTGTTCGGCCAGGAACAGCTTGCCGAGCGCCATGCCCTGTCCCTCGGCGGCCGCCTGCAGCAGATGGCCGTGGTCGTCGAAGGCATGGCCCGCCGCAAGGGCGGCTTCGGGCTGGCCGGCATGACGGAACCAGCGCGACCAGGCATCCTTGGGCGTGTCGTGCAGCAGATGGCTGGCAAGCAGGTCCGACGGCGAGCAGGGAGAAGGCAGCCCTGCTGCGATCGCCGGACTGCAGACAGGGCTGAGCATCTCCTGGGCGATCAGGTCGGCCTTGAGCCCAGGCCAGCGGCCGAGGCCCGAGCGAATGCCGAGATCGAAGCGGTCCTCTGTGAAGGCGGAGGTTTCGGGTGAACTCGTCAGCTTCAGCTCGATATCGGGATGCAGGGCGCGAAAACGCCCGAGACGGGGCACCAGCCAGCAGGCAGCGAAGGAGGGCAGCACCGTGATGCGCAGGGGACCGTCGCGGCGGCCGCGCACCGCCTCGGTTACCGTCGCCAGGCGATCGAGCACCTCGCCAACTTCGGCAAGATAGGTACGTCCGGCCCCGGTCAGCCGCAAGGCATGGCCCGCGCGTTCGAACAGCCGGACACCCAGCCAGGTCTCGAGCTGCCGCACCTGATGGCTGATCGCCGTCTGGGTCACGCATAATTCGTCGGCGGCCCGGGTGAAGCTGAGGTGCCGGGCACCCGCCTCGAAGGCGCGGACGGCCACCAGCGGTGGAAGGCGACGCATGCTCGATGAATCCAATTCATGAAGGGGCTGAAAATAGATCGTTTTGTCCAGCCCGGAAAGTGGTGTTTCCATCGCTCCGCCGCTTCGGCTGTTGCCCGGCGCGGCGTGTTGAAATGAGATCGTCATGCTTGTCTGGAATGTCTGGATTCTCTTCGTTGGCTATGCCGTGCCGCTGGTCGTCAGCCCAGGCCCGGGCAACACCGTGCTGACCGCTATGGGGGCCCAATATGGCGTGCGCGGTTCCGTGCGCTTCTGGGTGGGGTTCGAGATCGGCAATCTGGCGCTCTGCCTGATCTATGGCTTCGGTCTCGGCGAGGTCGTTCGTGCCCATCCCAGTTTCGCATTCGGGCTGAAATTGGTGGGAATAGTCTATCTGCTCTATCTGGCCTGGAGCTTCTTCCGGTCGGCGAGCCATGCCGCCCGTCCGGAGCAAAAGCGCCAGCCGCATCTCGGCCTGGTCGACGGCATCCTCTCCGTCGCCGTCAATCCCAAGATCCATTCGATGGTGCTGGCGATGTTCACACAGTTCCTGGATCCCGCCGCCGGTGTCACCGGCATCGTCGTCCAGCTCACGGCCGGCTTCGTGGTGATCTCCGTGCTTTGTCACTTTCTCTGGATCTATGCCGGAGCCAGTCTGCTCGGACGTTTCCGCTCCGAACGCGCCCAGCGGGCCCAGGGCTGGACGTTCGGCACCTGCATGCTGCTGGTCGCGGCCTTTACGGCGATCAATTGAGGTGGTGCGACGCAGCTATTCTCCGCAACCTCGGGAGGATGCATCATAAGCGGCTCTGGCCTAGCTGGCCCAACCGGTCTATGAGCGCTGCCGGAAGTGTGCCTGTATTCGCCGGGCACCGGAAAGCGGAGACAGACATGCCCCACCTCATCGTGAAGATGCTGCCCGGCAGGACCGAGGAGCAGAAGCGCAAGCTCGCCGATGCCCTGACCCAGGCGGTGATCGAGACCTTGAACAGCCAGGACAAGTCGATCTCGGTGTCGATCGAAGACATTGCGGAGAGTGAGTGGACGCAGAAGGTCTACATCCCCGACATCCAGGACAAGCCGGATCTGGTCTACAAGAAGCCCGGCTACGACCCGTTCGCCTGACGGCGGACATATCGGCGCTCAACGCGCTTCGGCGGCTTCTTCGATCACCCCGGCGATGGCGTCGAGCATGGCGGTGTCGTCGCCGGCCATGCCGTCCATGTCGGCCATGCGGCCGATCACCGTGGCAGCGATGTTTTCCTCCACCGTGTCCTCGGCATAGGCGTAGTAGATCACGGCGCGCTGGCCGTCGCGATGGCAGCGCCCCTCGATCTGCTGGAGCTGGATGGCGCTGTGGCGCATGTCGTGCACCACCAGCGAGCGCTCGCGTTCTCCGCCCGGCATTTCGCCGCGATGGAGGGAGATCGCCTCGGTGACGGTGAACACCACGGCATCGAGTTCGCCGCGCTGGAAGGCGAGCCTGACAGCCTCGTTTCGCTCGCCGCTCTGGGTGCCGTTGATGGCATCGACGCGCCAGCCATGGCCCTGCAGTTTCTCGACCAGGAGGGCGCTGGTCTCCAGGAAGGCCACGGATATGGCCACCTGCTGGCCATTGTCCATCAGGTCGTCGGCGAAATCCGCGGTGCCGGCGATGCGCAGGAGGCTGCCTTTCTGGCGAAAGCGCAGATCGGCGGCCCAGCCCGCCGCCCGCCGGGTCGAGCCGCCTGCCAAGCCGAGTTCCCGGCGGAATTCACGCCAGGTCGCCTCATAGAGGCGCCGGTTCTCGGCATCGAGCGCAGTCGGGGTTACCTCACGCTGCACTTCGGGCCAACCCGCGATCTCCTCGGGTCGGCGACGCAGGCCGATGGCATCCTCTCCCTTGTAGAGCAGGGAGGACATGGTGCGGCGGTCGTCCTCGTTCGGCTCCCAGGACCAGTTCTTCCAGCGCCCCTTGGCGCGCCCGATCCCGAGCCGCTTCATCAGGGCCCGGAAGCCGTCGAGGTCGGCGCCGAGGCCCTCGCCCTTCCGCCTGTCGCCCTCTTGCACGAGCAGGCGGGCGAGATAGGAAAGTTCATGCGGCGCCTGCCCGGCGGTGGCGCTCATATAGAGGGTGAAATCGGCCGCCGCCGCCATCTGGCGGCAAACCAGCCCCTGCTGCGAATTGGGATTGCGGATGCGATGCGCTTCGTCGATCACCACCAGCGGCCAGGTGCGTTTCGGCGTGCCGAGCTTGGCGAGCTCGTTGTTCTTGGCCCGGGTCGAGCGCTTGGTGCTGGTAGCGGGCGGCGCCATCAGCGTCTTCGTGCGCTCGAAATTCATCACGGTGACCGCCTTGGCAGGCAGGCCTGCCTGCGCCATGGTCAGGCGCCATTGCGGGATGGCGCCCTTCGGGCAGATCACCAGGATCTCCTCCTCGGGCATGGCGCTCAGCGCCAGCCAGGCCGACAGCGTCTTGCCGAGGCCGGTCAGGTCACCCAGCAGGAAGCCCGGCCGCCCGGCGCGGCGGGCGGCGAGGATGGCCTCGCTCGCCTCGATCTGGTGCGGGCGGGGAACGAGGTGGGGTGTCGGGCTCACGCCTCGTCGCGGAAATAGGGCTCGACCGTGCCCTTGAGCTTGATGGTCAGGGGATTGCCGCGCCGATCCTTGGCATTGCCGGCGGCGACCCGGATCCAGCCCTCGCTGACGCAATATTCCTCGACATTGGTCTTCTCGGCTCCGTTGAAGCGGATGCCGACGCCGCGCTCCATCAGCGCCTGGTCGAAAAAGGGGCTGTCGGGATTGGCGGCGAGGCGGTCGGGCGGGCTATCGGTCATCACGTCTCTCTCATGAAGATGTCAGACGCCGGATTAGCGCCCCAGGGCCGGAATGCCAACGCCTGATGTGAATTTTATGCCATCGGGCGTGCCTTTCGCCGCAAGGACGTCCAGAGCGTTTTGCGATTTGGTGGAATCACCAAGAATCGCAAAGACGCGTCGAATTATAGAGCTAGAGCAAAGCAGCGTTTCCGTCTAAAGGCGCTTTGCTCTAAGGAAAAGCCTGATCTAACGAAACAAGGAGTGGCGCGATGGATGATCGGCCCATGAAGAAGGCCCGTATGCTCGCCGAGATCGCCAGCATCCAGAAGCAGGCCAAGGTCCTGGCGGTGCAGAAGAACCGCGGCGCCCATTACGAGCGCCTGGCCCGCGAGGCGGAAGAGCGCGTCGCCAAGCTGCGGGAATCGATCGCGGCCATCGAGGCGGAGCTCGCCGCCGCCAAGCAGTGAGGCCAATGCCATTGTCGTGGCAGCCTGCCGCAAAGCGCGGCACGACCTGCCTGCGAAGATGTCAATTGGATTGCCGATTTGTGTCAGGAATGCAATATTGCATACGTGTTAAGCGAATTGGTTAAGAACTCGCCATAATTGGCCCACTAGCCATGCGAGCTATGCAATTCGGCATTGCGACGATGTATGTTGCACCGCAACATGAGAAGGTGGATACTCCCTGGCAACAAAGGAGTAGTCATCATGATCTTCGCAAGCATCATTGCTTATTTTAAGGACCGCATGGCCAAGCAGGCCGAGTTTCTGCGCCTGCTCGATGAGATCAACAGCCTGTCCGACCGCGATCTTCGTGATCTGCGCGCCGACCGCATGGAAATGATCCGTCACGCTCGCCAGCAGGTCTACGGTGTGGCTGCCTGAACCCCGCCAGCCGTCATCTGACGAATTTCGAACGCGCCGCCTTCTTCCCTGAAGGTGGCGCGTTCTGCTTTGGGGAGCCGGGTTGCTTCCCGTCGACCTTAGGTCGTAGCAAGTATCTGGCCGTGCAGTGAGCGATCGAGAGCCTTGCGCAACTCGCGTCTGGCCTGTTCGAAGACTGCACTGTCGCGATCGCGCGGGCGGGGTAGGTCGACGCTGACCGTATCTTCGATACGCCCCGGCTTCGGCTTGAGGATGACGACGCGATCAGCGAGCAGCAACGCTTCCTCGATGTCATGCGTGACGAGGAGGAGAGTCTGCCGGTCCTCCAGCCAAAGCCGGGCGACATGATCCTGCAGGCTCGCGCGGGTCAGCGCGTCGAGGGCGGAAAAGGGCTCGTCGAGAAGAAGGATGCCCGGCCGCGCCGCCAGGGTCCGCGCGATGGCGACGCGCTGGGCCATGCCGCCGGACAATTCCTTGGGCCATCTTCCTCCCTGTCCCGCCAGGCCGACGCGCACGAGAACTTCGTCCACCCGTCTGTCGCGCTCCTGCCGAGGCAGGCCGGCGAGGCCGAAAGCGACGTTCCCGGCGACGGTCAGCCAGGGCAGCAAGCGCGGCTCCTGAAAGACGAAGCCTACGGTCTCCGCCGGGCCGCCGACGGGCATGCCATCGATCTCCACCCGCCCGCGGGTCGCGGCTTCCAGGCCACCGATCAGGCGCAGAAGCGTGCTCTTGCCGCTCCCCGAACCGCCGATGATGGCGACAGCCTCACCGGGCGCGATGGAAAGCTCGATGCCGCTCAGCGCCTGCGTGCCGTTGGCATAGGTCTTGTCGAGTTTGCGCAGGGACAACATCAGCGGTCCCCACCGGTGAAACTGTCTTCGTGGCGCAGGAAGGGGTGGCTGAGCGCGATGAGGATCATGTCGCTCGCCTTGCCGATCAGTGCGAACAAGATGATGGTGGCGACGATCTCGTCGGGTTTGCCCAGCTGCTGGCCATCGACGAGCAGATAGCCGAGCCCTTCGGAGGCTCCCATGATCTCGGCAGCCACCACGAACATCCAGCCGAGACCAAGGCCGACCCTGAGGGCCGTGACGACCTGCGGCAGGATCGCCGGCAACAGGATGCGCCGTACCAGCTGCAGGCCCTTCAGCCGGAAGACCTGGCCGACCTCGACGATCTTGCGATCGACCGAGCGGATCGCGCTGGAGACGCCGAGATAGACCGGAAAGAACACACCGACGGCGATGAGGATGACCTTGGATTCCTCGAAAATACCGAACCACAGGATGAAGAGCGGCACCCAGGCAAGCGAAGGAATGGCGCGCAGACCCTGCAGCGTGGGGTCGACCAGGGTCCGGAACAGGGACGAGTAGCCGGAGGCCGCTCCGAGCGCGATGCCAGCGAGAGCGCCGAAGAAGAAGCCGGCTCCGACGCGGGCCAGGGTTGCGAGGATGTGGCTCGCCAGGTCGCCACCGCGGGCCAACTCCAGCAGCGTCGCGGCGATGCGGCTCGGCGGCGGCAGCAGCCGTCCGTCGCTCCAGCCGGCATGGATGGCCCCTTCCCATGCCAGGGCGAGGACGAGGGGCAGAAGTAGCCCGGCATAGTGCCGGGCCTGGCTCAGGCGAGGTCTGTTCGCCGGGCGCCGTTCCACCAATCCCTCGGACGCAGCGGGGCTTTCGAAGGCCGTCATGAAACCGCCTTTACTGCGTCTGGGCGCCGAAACGGGGGTCGATCAGTGTGTTCACCGCCGCGGGCACGTCGATCTCGGCCTTGATCACGCCGGCACCCTGCAACGCTTGTCCGGCCGCCACCAGCGTCTGTCGCTGTGCGTCCCCGATGGCGCCGGTCGACAGGTCCGTGCGGGTGAGCTGGCGTTCGATCACCGCATCCGGCAGCTTGGCAGTGGCGATCAGGCTCTGCTTGAGATCGGCGGGGTTGGCGAGGGCGTGCTGGCGACCCTTTTCATAGACGGCCAGCACGCGGCGCACGAGTTCGGGATGGGCCGCAGCGAAGGCCTCGCGTACATTCAAGACGCCCCAGCTGTTGAGCGCGGGGTCGCGGAAGAAGAGTTTCGCGCCGTTTTCGACCTCGGCACCGGCCATGATCGGGTCGAGCCCCGCCCAGGCGTCGACATCGCCGCGGATCAGGGCAGCCTTGCCGTCGCCATGCTGGAGCGGCACGAGCGTGATGTCCTTTTCCTTCAGCCCGGCGGAGGCCAGCGCGCGGATGAGGAAGATGTGAGGATCGGTGCCGCGCGTGGCCGCCACGCGCCGGCCCTTGAGATCGGCGACGGCGGCAATGCCGGTGTCGGAGCGTGTCACCAGCGCCGTCCATTCGGGGCGCGAATAGACATAGACGGATTTGATCGGGTTGCCGTTGATGCGGCCGATCAGGGCGGCCGCACCTGCCGTCGATCCGAAATCGATGCTGCCGGCATTGAGGAATTCGAGGGCCTTATTGGAGCCGAGGGACTGGACCCAGCGCACCGCGATGCCATCTGCCTTGAGTTCCTCCTCCAGCCAGCCCTTGTCGCGGATCAGCAGGCCGACGGGATTGTAGGTCGCGTAGTCGATCCGCAGTTCGGATGGATTGCCGGCGGCTCTGGCGATCCGAGGTGCCGCAAGGCCGCCCGCGACGAGAGAGGCAAGACCGGCAATGAAACGGCGGCGGGTCGGCAGAGCGGGGCGGGACACGGCATATCTCCGAAAACAGATCCTTGCCCTATTAATACATAAAGATGATAGATAAAATATACAAAAATGCCTTGCTTGGCCTCCCGGAAGGGGATTGTTCTCCCCAGGCATGGCTGCTAGCATCCCGCCATGCGCATTTCGTCTTTCTCAGCAAGCTGGTGGTGGCCCGTCTAAGCACGGACGGCCACGCATGATCATTGCTCATCTGGCCGTCCCGGGAGGGGCGGCTTTTGATTTTTTGAAGATCAGCGCAGGAGCACCCAACCCGAGACGGCCGTAACTCGGAGTTGGCTCCATGACGGACCATATCTACCACACGGCCGGCGGCGTTCGCGTCCATCGCATCTGCCACGACCTCGACTATCCCCATGACATGTCGCCCCTCGCAGAAAGCCTGGACCGGCAGCGGGGCGCGCTGTTCTCCTCGGGCTATGAGGTGCCGGGTCGCTACCGGCGCGGGGAAATCGGCTTTGTCGATCCGCCGCTCGCCATCACCGGCAAGGGCCGGCGCTTTCGGATCGAGGCCCTCAACCAGCGCGGTGCCTGCCTCCTCCCGGCGATCGAGGGCCGTCTGCGCCCGCTCGATCTCTTCGAGACCTTCACCAGCGGCGAACGATATCTCACGGGCGCGGTGCGCGAAACCGAAGGCGGGTTTGCCGAGGAGGAGCGCAGCCGCCAGCCCAGCCTGTTCTCGCTGCTCCGCGCGGTGATCGAGCTCTTCGCCGCGCCCGACGAGCCCCATCTTGGTCTCTATGGCGCCTTCGGCTACGACCTCGTCTTCCAGTTCGAGCCGATGAGCCTGACCCTGCCGCGGACCGAGGACCAGCGCGATCTCGTGCTCTATCTGCCCGACGAACTGGTGGTGGTCGATCACGCCCGCCAGCGGGCGCAACGCCTGAGCTATGATTTCAGCGTCGACGGTCGTTCGACCCGCAACCTGCCCCGTGCCACCGAGCCCCAGCCCTATCGCCGGCTGGCCGGCCCGGACCTGCCGCCCGAGAGCGACCACGCGCCCGGCGAATATGCCGCCATGGTCGAACGGGCCAGGGCCGCCTTCGCACGCGGCGACCTGTTCGAGGCGGTGCTGGGGCAATTGCTCTCCAAACCCTGCGCGGACAGTCCGAGTGCGGTCTTTCGCCGGCTTACCATCGCCAATCCCTCGCCCTTCGGCGCCTTGATCAATCTCGGCGAGGGGGAATTCCTGGTGGCGGCCTCGCCGGAAATGTTCGTGCGGGTCGAGGGCCAGCGCGTCGAGACCTGCCCGATCTCGGGTACCATCCGCCGCGGCGCCGACGCCCTGGAGGATGCCGAGCGCATCCGCGAGCTCCTGAACTCCGCCAAGGACGAGGCGGAACTGACCATGTGCACCGATGTCGACCGCAACGACAAGTCGCGCATCTGCGAGCCCGGCAGCGTCAAGGTGATCGGTCGGCGCCAGATCGAACTCTATTCGCGCCTGATCCACACCGTCGACCATGTCGAGGGGCTGTTGCGGCCCGGCTATGACGCGCTCGATGCCTTTCTCAGCCATGCCTGGGCGGTGACGGTGACGGGCGCGCCCAAACGCGGTGCGATCCGCCATATCGAAGCCGAAGAGAAGAGCGCCAGGCGCTGGTATGGCGGCGCCTTCGGTTCGATCGGCTTCGACGGGGCCATGAATACCGGCCTGACGCTGCGCACCATTCGCTTGCAGGACGGGGTGGCGGAAGTCCGCGTCGGCGCCACCTTGCTGTATGACAGCGACCCGCAGGAAGAAGAAGCGGAAACCCGGCTGAAAGCCTCGGCCATGCTGGCCGTGCTGGAGGAGGGAACCACCACGGCCGATCGGCTGATGGCTCCGGTCCGTCAGGCCAGTCCCGGGCCACGCCTGCTGCTCGTCGATCACGAGGACAGTTTCGTGCACACGCTGGCCGGCTATTTCCGCGCTGCCGGCGCCGAGGTCGTCACCCTGCGCCCGGCCTTGGCGCGGCAGAAGCTCGCGGATGGGGAGCCGGTGGACCTCCTGGTGCTTTCGCCCGGTCCCGGACGGCCCGAGGATTTCGCCATGCACCGGACCCTGGCGCTTGCCTTGCAGCGCGGGCTGCCGGTCTTCGGCGTCTGCCTCGGCTTGCAGGGCATGGTCGAGTATTTCGGTGGTCGGCTCGACCTGCTCGCAAGGCCCATGCATGGCAAGGCCTCGCGGGTGGAGGTCGAGGACGGCAGGCTCTTCGCCGGCCTGCCCGGCAGCTTCCCGGTGGGGCGCTACCACTCCATCCATGCCGATGCGCAGGTCCTGCCGGCGGAGCTGCGGGTCACCGCGCGAGACGGCAACGGCGTCATCATGGCGGTGGAGCATGCCAGCCTGCCTCTGGCCGCCGTGCAGTTCCACCCGGAATCGGTGATGACCCGGCCGGAGATCGGCCATCGTCTTATCGAGAACGTGCTGACGATGATCGGGGGGCAGGTGAAGGCGGTGGCGGCTGAATGATCGGGCGTTACGGCCAGCGGTGGCCGGTCGATGCGGCATGTATCTTTACCCTCCCCCTCCAGGGGAGGGTAGGTCTTGCATCCTCAGCCCTCATTTCCCATGCGCAGGTTCCAGGTCTCGTAGGGTCGGCGGAAGGTCGGCAGGCGCTGCTTGACCGGAGGCAGCGGCGCGAAGGGCTTGTGCGGCTCGGCCTGGTACCAGAACGCCACCGAGGAGAGGTCGTCCGAGCGCCGGTTGGCGTGGCCGTGCTCGATGCTGACCCGGATCGATCTGTGGAAGATCACCGGGTCCTCGATGTGCCAGCGATAGAGCGTCACCGGCTCGGTCCAGTTCGGGCCGCCGGCGGCGATGATGCCGTGATAGGGCGCGCTATAGTCCTGCGTCGGGCACCAGGCCGTGTTGAAATAGTCCTCCGTGCCGGTGCCGTGCAGAGTGGGCGGCCAGGCATCGTTGGCGCCGGGGCTGCTCTCGCTGCGTGGCGCGATCGGCTCGGCCTTGGGCCCAATGCGCGGATCGGGCTTGCGCACCGTGTCGGGGACTGACAGGCCCGGCTCGCCATCGACGAAGATCATGTCGTCGCCTTCGCCATACCAGTCCCACAGGTCCGAGCGGCGCCGCGAATAGACGCTGTAGAGCACGCCGACATAATGGCCGTGCCCCTCCGCCTCCAGGATGGTGTAGTTGTCCTTGCCGTCGACGGTCTCGCCGCCGAACAGGAACTGCTCGTTGGCGAGGCCCGCTTCGTCGATGCCCTCGGGGCGGTCCTGGCGATACTGGGCATGGAAGCGGCCGAGCCCCGGCTCGAGCTCTTCGTGCAGTTCGAGGTCGACATAATAGTAGAACAAGAGGTCGTCCTCGGCCTCGTTGGTAACAGTCAGCCTCATATGGCTGGCGAACGGCATCGGGAAATAGCAGTTGAAGGCCTTGCCGTCCTCGGGGCTGGCCTGCACCGGCAGGCTGGCGAAATTGCGCGTGGCGGCATGGCCCATGCCGAAGAAATCGCCGATCGGCGTCTCCACGCTCGGATGGTCCTCGCCGTCCCAATAGGCCCGCAGCACGATTTTGCGCAGGAACAATTCGCTCTTGCAGGCGAGCGTCGCCCAGATATGGGTGACGATGCCGGCGCCGGCATGTTCGGCGATGACAACCGTCTGCCCCGGCTCGATATGCAGCCTGTCGTCGTTGCCGCCGGTGCGGTCATAGCTCGAGAAGCGGCGGGAGCGACCCTCGCGCAATTTGGCGAGGCCGCGCAGGGGCGAAAGTCCGGACTGGGTCATGCTCACTTCCTCAATGGGATGGTACTTGAAACGCCGCTGTCATTCCCGGCGAGCCACATGGTGGCGAGGGAAGGGAATCCAGGGCTGTCGAGCGATAGCCCCTGGATTCCCTTCCCGTTGCCTGCGGCAACGCCGGGAATGACAGTTTTTGAGATCGCACAATTCGGCTCATTTCAGGCCGCTGGTCTTGATGGATTCGGTGATCTGGCGCTGGAACACGGCAAACAGGATCAGCATGGGCAGCGCGACGATGGTCGAGGCGGCCATCACATAGTTCCAGGCCCCGGCATATTGGCTGCGGAAATTGGCGATCGCGACCTGGACCACCCACAGGCTGGAATCGGAGGCGACGGTGAGCGGCCAGAGGAAGGCGTTCCAATTGGCCAGGAAGAACAGAATGGCCAGCGCCGCCAGGATCGGCCGGCTCAGCGGCAGCACGATGCTCCAATAGATGCGCCAGCGCCCGGCGCCGTCGATCAGCGCCGCCTCCTCCAATTCGCGCGGCAACGACAGGTAGTATTGCCTGAGGAGGAAGATGCCGAAGGCGTTGAAGATCGAGGGCACGATCAGCCCGGCATAGGAATTGAGCATGCCCATCGCCCGCACCAGGATGAAGAGCGGCACGATGATCACCGGCAGCGAGACCAGGAAGGTGGAGAACATGGCGAGGAAGATCGCGTCCCGTCCGGGGAAGGTGAGCCGCGCCAGCGCGTAACCCGCCATGGAATGGAAGAACAGCGCGACGAGGGTGACGACCGCCGAGACCAGGAAGGAATTGAGGAGATAGCGCAGGAAGGGGATCTCGGTCAGCACATAGAGGTAATTGCCGATCGTGGGCCGCTGCGGCACCAGGCCGGGCAGGAATACCTCGGCCGGCGGCTTGAAGGAGACCACCAGCATCCACACCAGCGGGAACACCGTCATCAGCGCCAGGACGAGGCTGACCAGCATCCACAGCAGGCGCACGAGCTGGCCCGGCGAGGCGAGGGCAGAGGCGTTGCGTTCAGGCATGGTGGAAGCGCCCGCCCCGCGTCAGCCTGAACAGGATGAGGGTCACGGCCATCAACAGCGCCACCAGCAGTGAGGCCATGGCCGAGGCATAGCCGAAGGCGCCGAACTGGAAGGCCTGGCGATAGATGTAGACGATCAAAGCGGAGGTGGCGTTGGCCGGGCCGCCCTTGGTCATGACATAGATGAGATCGAAGACCTGGCCGCCGGCTGCCGCCATCACCACCGAGACCAGCACCACGAAGAAGCTGGTCGGACGTAGGAGGGGCAGGGTGATGTAGCGAAAGCGCCCGAGCGGGCCAGCGCCGTCGAGCTCGGCGGCCTCGTAATATTCGGCCGGAATGTCCTGCAGGCCGCCGAGGAAGATCAGCATGTAGAAACCCATCATGAACCAGACGCTGATGGCCACGAGGGTGAACAATGCCAGGTTCGGATCGCCCAGCAGGGAAAGCCCGGGCAGGCCGAGTGAGGCGAGGAGGCGGGAGAGGATGCCGACCTTCTCCACCAGCAGGATCTGCCAGACCATGGCGACCACCACGAGGCTGACCATCTGCGGGGCGAAGAACATCGAGCGGATCACGGTTTCGAAGCGTCCGCCGCGCTGCACCAGCAAGGCCAGGCCGAGCCCGCTGACATAGAGCGCGGGCACCAGCAGGGCGGCATAGAGCAGCGTCACCCTGAGCGAGGTCCAGAACAGCGGGTCGCGCCACATCCGCCAGTAATTGGCTAGGCCGACGAAACGATAGCCGCCGAAGCCGTCGACCTCGTAAAAGCCGATGGCGAGGGCCAGCAACATCGGCAGGCCGACGAACACGGCAAGGCCGAGGGCGTCGGGCAGCACGAAGAGATAGCCGGCAAGGATGTCGCGGCGGGAAGGGGAGGCTGATGTCATGACGCGGCTCCCGACCCGGGGATCAGGAGATCCGAATTGAGCGCGACCAGCCTTCTCCCCTTGCGGGAGAAGGTGGCCGAGCGCAGCGAGGTCGGATGAGGGGAGATCCGCGACCTTGCAAGGTATCTGCCAACACCCCTCATCCGCCCCTTCGGGGCACCTTCTCCCGCAAGGGGAGAAGGCTGGTTGCGCCTCGCGCGTCCTGGTTTGTTGCAACCCACCCCGCCCCTCACAGAATCGGTGCGCCGCTATAGCCGGCGAGGAAGGCGTCGAGCTGCTGGCTGGCTGCGGTCGCCGCTTCCCGGGGATCGGTGCCGCCGAGCTGGGTGGCCTGGATCGCATCGGAGATGATCTTGTAGACCTCGGGCGGCACGCGCGGCTCGGCCCGCGTGCCCGGATAGATCTCCTTGGAGAACAGGCCCATCCGGCCCGCCTGGAAGGCGGCCGAGCCGGCGGCGAGGGCGCTGGCGCGAGGGGGCATGTCGCTCTTGGCGGTCGTGCACCAGTCGACCACACGCTGGACCGATCCCTTGTCCATCGAGGCCAGGGCCCAGGCGCAGAACTTGGCCGCGGCATCCGGATTCTGGCCCTTGGCATTGGCGACGAAGGCCCAACCGCCGCCGACGGTGACATACTTCCCGCCCGCGGGAACCGGCAGCTTGAACACGCCATAGGGCGTGTCCTTGGCGTTGTTCTCCATGGCGGCGATGCCCCAGATGCCGACATTCTGCATGGCAGTGAGGCCGGCGCCGAGATTGGAGACGACGTCGAAGCCGCCACCGACCACCTGCCGGGGTGCGGCGCCCGACTTGATGGCGTCCTGCCAGAGCTTGAGGGCCTGCACGGTCGCGGGTGAATCGAAGGCGCTCTTGCCGTCCTTGCCCTGGATCTCGCCGCCGCCCTGCCAGAGGAAGGGATACCAGGTGAAGTTCTGGTAGTAGCCGGGCGTGGTCTCGAACAGCACGCCATAGCGGTTCGGGGTCGTCAGTTTCTTGGCAATCTCGAGGAGTTCGTCCCAGGTCTTGGGCACGTCGTTCTCGTTGAGCTTGGCTTCCTCGAAGGCCTTGACCGAATAATAGAAGGCCATCGGCTCGACCTCCATAGGCACGCCATAGATCTTGCCGTCGACCTTGCGGTTGGCGATCACGCTGTCGGGAAAATCGGTGCGGGCCGCTTCCTCGATATGCGGCGTGAGGTCGGCCAGCACGCCGCCATTGTAGTAGCGCAGGAAATCGCCGGGGCTGATCAGGAAGATGTCCGGGCCCTGGCCCGAGGCGAAGGCGGTGGCGAGCTTGGAGCCGGAGATGTATTCGCTGTTGACGATATATTCGAGCTCGACCTTGGGGGAATGATCGGCATTCCAGGCGGCCACCAGATCCTGGAACCATTTGACCTGGGGCTTCACGTCGCCGCCGGGGGCATAGAACTGCCAGAATTTCAGGGTGGCATCCTGCGCCTGCGCGCCGGAGCGGTTGAGATAGGGGGCATTGAGCAGCCCGCCGGCCAGGCCCGCGCCGGCAACGAGGAGGCCGCGCCGACTGATGCCCGCCCTTGCCGGCAGCGTTCCGGAAAACCTGTCCTTCACAGTCATGATTTCCTCCCTGTTGCCGGTTGTCGTGCCACCGGCTTGTCGTTCTCAACGGGCGCGGCGCGTGCCGCGTTCCCGTCAGGCTGAATCGTAGGGGTGCAGGATGGACGGCACGGTCGCGGTGCGCGCCGGACCGGTGAAGCTGCCGTTCAGGCGTTCCAGCAGCATGGTGGTGGCCTGCCGGGCGAGGGTGGCCGGGCTGTTGCCCACCCGCGTCAGGCGCGGGCGGACATATTCGAGCTGGGGCAGGTCGTCGAACACGGCCACCGCGAGCTGCCCGGGTACCGAAATGCCGCTGTCGTAGAATTCGGTGAGGGCGCCGGAGGCCATCAGGTAATTGGCGAAGAACACCGCCGTGGGCAGGGCATAGCCGTGCTCGCGCTTGAGCCAGGCGGCGGCCTCGCGGCCCGATGGCGCGAGATAGCTGCCGGTGAAGCGCAGGGCGGGATCGATGGCGACGCCATTGTCGCTCAAGGCCTTCTCGAAGCCGTCGGCGCGCGCCATCGCCTCGGAGAAGAAGTCCGGGCCGGTGACATGGGCGATGCGCCGATGCCCTTGGCGGGCGAGGTATTCGCCCATCAGATAGCCGCCGCCGAAATCGTCGAGCCGGATGCTGTCGACGGCCTGGTTGGGGAGGTGTCCGATGAAGACGGTGGGAATGTCGATGTCTTCAAGCACCTCATGCATGCCGTGCAGGGCGAAGTCACCGACGATCAGCCCGTCGACCCGGCGGTTGCGGATCTGCTTGAGATATTCGCGGCCATGATCCTGGGAGTGGCCACCAGGCACGTCGGTGTTGAAGATCAGCATATCCAGGCCGACATTCTCGAGCTCCGACTGCGCCGTCTTCACCAGCTCGGGATAGAAGGGATTGCGAATGTCGGGGATCAGCATGGCGACGGTGTCGGTGCGCCCGGTGCGCAAGCTGCGCGCCTGGGGATTGGGCCGGTAGCCCAATTCGCGGATCGCCTGCTCGACGCGCTCGCGCAGCTCCTTGGAGACACGGTCGGCATGATTGATCGCATGCGACACGGTCGTGCGTGAAACGCCAGCTCTCTCGGCCACTTTTGATATAGTGCTCACCGGGGCATGATACGCAGGATGAATGCATTTGCAAATCGATTTGCATAACGATTGCGCATAATATTTTCGGATTCGCGGACGTCTCGCCCGCTCTTGGAAGCGCCGAGATTTCGGATAGGAAGAGCGGACGGGACGTCTATAGGTGCTAATTTTGCGAGCGAAGGCGCGCGAACCTCGGTGTGCCGATCTCCAGATCGGCATCTTCCTGTCGGAAACGCGGTGTTTCCATGATGGTCGATCTGGAGATCGACCCACCAAGTTTGCGCCAAACCCCGCAAAGTTAGCGCCTATAAGTGGAAACACTGGCCACCCGGAGGATCAGGGCGTGGCCTGCACCAGTGCACCCGAATAGAGAATGGGCCCGGTGGGTTGGCCGGAGGGCGAGCCGCCTTCCGGTTCCAGCGTCACGGCCAGAACCGCCTGCTGCACGACCTGCTCTGATACGTTGGACAGGCGCGCCTTTTCCACCGTGAAGGGGCGGTCGCCGATCACGCCGAGCGATCGCGGGCCGGGCAATTTGTCGTTCACCAGCCACAATTCATAGGATTTGTTCGGCTGGGGCCGGGCGGCGACGGGGCGGATGGTGAGGGAGCGCGCCTCGACATTCACCGAGACGATGAAAGCGGGAGAGGCGGCATCCTTCTGCAGCACGGCGACGAAGCTGCCGGGCTGTTCCGGCGTCCGCAGCCGAGGCGTGATGGCGAACAGTGCCAGCCCCGCCGCCAGGGCGCTGGCGCCCAGCGCCGCCAGGCGCCAGCGCCGCAGCCGGCGTTCGAGCGTGGTTATCAGTGGGTACTCGCCGGCATCGAGCCGCGCGAGGATGCCCGGGAAGGTCGTGGCAGGCGCCTCCACGGGCGTGATGGCCTCAGTCAGCGGGGCGAGACGGCGTTCCCAGGCCGTAATGGCGGCATCGAGATCGGGCTCGCGCTGCCGCCGGGCCGCGACGGCGGCCCGTTCGGCCGCATCGAGTGTGCCGAGCACATACTCGCCCGCAAGGAGGTCGAGATCGTCGCGCTCAGTCATGGCCGAGGCACTCCCGCAGCTGGGCGAGGCCGCGATGCAAGAGCGTCTTCACCGTGGGCACCGGCCGTTCGAAACGCCGGGACAGAGCCTCGCGCGTGGCTCCGCGATAATAAGCGAGCAGGATCATCTGGCGCCGCTCCTCGTCGAGGCCGGCAAGGCAGGCGAGCAGGCGCTGCAGTTCCTCGCTGCGATGACGGGCCTCGAGCGGTTCGCTGGCTTCGGCCGGCAGGTCCTCGATTTCCTGGGCATCGGCACCGGCCAAGGGCCGCGCGCTGCGCAGCAGGTCGATGGCGCGGTTGCGGGCGATCGTCGCCATCCAGGTCATGGCGGAGGCCTTGTTGGGATCGAAATCCGCCGCCTTGTCCCAGATCCTCACGTAAATCTCCTGCAACGCATCGTCGGCCTGAGGCCTGTCACGCAGGATACGAAGCACCACCCCGTAAAGTTTCGACTGTGTCGCATCATAGAGGTTTCGAAACGCGGCCCTGTCGCCCGCAGCGACGGCGCGCAGCCGGCTTTCCAGCGATGTCCGTTCCCTCTCGTCGATGCCTTTGCTACTGCTCAAGCCGATTGCCCCGTTTCCTGCCTGGCCTGGACTGATCGCTCGCCGCAATCAAACAATAAATCGCCGCCTGGTGAAACAGATTTCCTTCACCAAATCCGGCGAGGGCGCGCCTACGTTGCTGCTGCACGAAGGTTTCGCTCGAAGATAAAAATAATTTTATTGATCGAAATGAAACTTCACGTGAGGTGTGTCGTATATGTATATTTTAGAATTATTTAGACATTGAAAATAAAATTGAAGAATAATTTTATAAATCTGAAACCCTCGTAAAATCGAGGCGTAGATCTTCACGAGACGCGGACATTCCCGTGCTCCACCGCTCGCAACGACCGGTGCAATCTTTCGGAGATCTATCATGACCCGTCGCACCTCCTCTTACGCCGCCGTCATCGGTGTGGTTCTCGCCGCCTCGGTGTTCTACACGGGCGCCGCCTTTGCCGAGACTACCGTCAAGGTCGGTGGCGCTCCGATGTATCCTTCCAAGAACATCATCGAGAACGCCGTCAATTCGAAAGACCACACCACCCTGGTCGCCGCCGTCAAGGCCGCCGGCCTGGTCGATACCTTGATGACCCCCGGCCCCTTCACTGTGTTCGCGCCGGTCAACAAGGCGTTCGGCAAGCTGCCCAAGGGCACGGTCGACACGCTGCTCAAGCCCGAGAACAGGGGCACTCTCACGGCCGTGCTCACCTATCACGTCGTGGCCGGTAAGCATTCGGCCGCCGAGTTGATGTCCGAGGTGAAGGCCGGTGGCGGCAAGGCCACGCTCAAGACCGTGCAGGGCGGCACGCTCACCGTCGTGCAGGACGGCCGCAAGCTCGACATCATCGATGCCAAGGGCGACCGCTCGACCGTGACCATTCCCGACGTCAACCAGAGCAACGGCGTCATCCACGTGGTCGATACCGTGCTGCTGCCGCAGTGATCGCTTGCGCCGGACCGCGGGCGTGCCTCCGCGGTCCGGTGCCTCTGTCGTCCTGTTCGGGGAGCCCGTCGCCATGACGCAATCTCACACCCTGCCGGTCCCGGCCGCCGCGCCGGTCCACCCGGTGATCGTCCGGATCACCCATTGGACCAATGCCGCGACGATGCTGATGATGATTTCCTCAGGCTGGGCCATCCACAATGCCTATCCCACGCTGCCTTTCCTGTTTCCGGCCGCGGTGACCCTCGGCGGATCGCTGATCGGCGGCCTGCAATGGCACTTCGCCGCCATGTGGCTGCTGGTGGCCAACGGCCTGATCTATCTTTGTTACGGCCTGGCCTCGGGGCGGTTCCGGCGCAAATTGCTGCCGATCTCGCCGCGGGCGGTGTTTTCGGATCTGAAGGCGGCCCTGGCCGGCCGGCTCGGCCACGAGGATCTCAGCCGGTACAATGCGATCCAGCGCCTGCTCTATCTCGGCGTGATCGCCGATGGCGTGCTGGTGGTGGCGTCGGGCCTCGCCATCTGGAAGCCGGTGCAACTGCGCCCGCTGGTGATGCTGCTCGGCGATTTCGACACGGCCCGCCTGATCCATTTCGGCGCCATGTCGATCATCGCCGCCTTCCTGGCCGTGCATGTGGCGATGGCCCTGCTGGTGCCGCGCAGCCTGCTCGCCATGATCCGTGGTCGCTGAGGGAGGGGGTCATGCTGCGCGAGCCCAAAAAGCCCCATGCCGATACCGGCGCGATCCTCAAGGAGGCGGCCGGCCGGCTCGATCTCACCACGCGGCGCCATTTCCTGCGCCAGATGCTCGGCTTGGGAAGCCTCACTTTGCTGGCCGGCTGCGACGTCACCGACGGCCTCAGCGCCGAGGCCATGCTCGGCCGGGTCTCAGATTTCAACGACCGCGTCCAGGCCTGGCTGTTCTCGCCGGCGCGCCTGGCCCGGGAATATCCGGCAAGCCTGATCACCCGGCCCTTCCCCTTCAATTCCTTCTACGAACCCAATACGCCGGACCAGGCGCCGGTGATCGATCCCGAGACCTACCGGCTTGATGTCACCGGCCTAGTCGAGCGTCGCGAGCACTGGACGCTGCGTGAACTCCACGCTTTGCCGCGCGTCACCCAGGTCACCCGCCATATCTGCATCGAGGGCTGGAGCGCGATCGGCAGCTGGTCTGGCGTGCCCTTCTCGCACTTTCTGCGCCGGGTCGGTGCCGACCTGACCGCAAGCTACGTCAATTTCCGCTGCGACGACAATTACGTCACCAGCATCGACATGCCCACCGCCCTGCATCCGCAGACGCAGCTGAGCTTCTGGTTCGATGGACAATTGCTGCCGCGTACCTATGGCTTCCCGATGAAACTGCGCGTGCCCACCAAGCTCGGCTTCAAGAACCCAAAATTCATCGGCGAGATCGAGGTGAGCAACGACTATCTCGGCGGCACCTGGGAGAGCCAGGGCTATAACTGGTTCAGCGGGCTGTAATCGCCACTTCCTGGAAATGCCAAGGTCCTCGATGTACCTGGAAGCTCTGTGCTCATGGAAAAGAAAATGCGGGCGACGACGCCCGCATGTCCATGGATACTTCGCTTCCAGTGCTTCCGCTACGCGGACAGGCAGACCTATTCGGCGGCCGCCTTCGTCGTCACGCTTGCTTCGGCAGCTTCCTGGGCCTTGAGGGCTTCGGGATGCGGCATCGAGATGATGTTGTAGCCGGAATCGACGAAATGTACTTCGCCGGTGACGCCGGTGGACAGATCCGAGAGCAGGTAGAGCGCCGAACCGCCGACTTCCTCGATGCTCACCGTGCGGCGCAACGGGGCGTGGGCGCGCTGGTAGTTGAACATCAGCCGGGCATCAGAAATGCCGGCGCCGGCGAGGGTGCGGATCGGGCCGGCCGAGATGGCATTGACCCTGACGGCCTGCGGGCCGAAATCGGAGGCGAGATAGCGCACCGATGCCTCGAGCGCAGCCTTGGCGACACCCATGACATTGTAGTTCGGCATCACCCGGGTGGAGCCGCCATAGGTGAGGGTAAGGATCGAGCCGCCATCATGCATCAAATCGGCGGCGCGCTTGGCGATCTCGGTGAAGGAGAAGCAGGAGATCACCATGGTCTTGGCGAAATTGTCACGCGTGGTGTCGGCGTAGCGGCCCTTGAGCTCGCTCTTGTCCGAATAGGCGATGGCGTGGACGAGAAAGTCGATCTTGCCCCATTCCCGCGCCAGCGTGGCGAAGACGCCGTCGACGGAAGCGATATCCTCGACGTCGCACGGCACCAGCAGGCTGGAACCGACGCTGTTGGCCAGCGGCTCCACGCGCTTGCGCAGGGCCTCGCCCTGATAGGTGAATGCCAATTGGGCGCCTTGGTCGGCGAGGCTCTTGGCGATACCCCAGGCGATCGAATGATCATTGGCCACGCCCATGATCAGACCGCGCTTACCTTGCATGAGCCCTGTCATGGCCTGCAACTCCAAATCCTGGTCATCAGTCATTCGGGGCGCAATCAGACCAGAATCGGCCGATCAGCCCGCATTTCCGCCTCTTTACCACGTTTTGACAAAGCAGCCGGGGATTTGCTTGGTTCCCGGATCACTTTATCTGTCTCTTTGTTACGCGATATACCGACCGGAACAGGCGGGCAGGAACGGGTCTCAGGCGTCGAGCCGCTTGAAGACCAGGGCCGCGTTGGTGCCGCCGAATCCGAACGAGTTGGAAAGGACATGGCTCAGCTTGGCATTGTCGATACGCTTGCGGACGATCGGCATGTCGGCAAAGGCCGGATCCAACTCCTCAATATGCGCGCTCTCGCAGATGAAGCCATTATTCATCATGAGAAGTGAATAAATTGCTTCCTGCACGCCCGTCGCGCCCTGCGAATGGCCGGTCAGCGCCTTGGTCGCGGCGATCGGGGGGCATTTGTCGCCCGAGCCGAACACCTTGCGGATGGCCTCGATCTCAGGCGGATCGCCGGCCGGCGTCGAGGTGGCGTGCGGATTGATGTAGTCGATCGGCGCCTTGATGTTGGCGAGCGCCATGCGCATGCAGCGCTCGGCGCCCTCGCCCGAGGGGGCGACCATGTCATGGCCATCGGAGGTGGCGCCATAGCCGGCGATCTCGCCATAGATGCGGGCGCCGCGGGCCTTGGCGTGCTCCAACTCTTCCAGCACCAGCACGCCGGCACCGGCGGAGATCACGAAGCCGTCGCGATTCCTGTCATAGGGGCGGGAGGCCGTGGAGGGGGTGTCGTTGTATTTCGACGACATCGCGCCCATGCCGTCGAACAGCACGGCCAGCGTCCAGTCGAGTTCCTCGCAGCCGCCGGCGAACATCACGTCCTGCTTGCCGTACTGGATCTGCTCATAGGCATTGCCGATGCAATGGTTCGAGGTCGCGCAGGCCGAGGAGATCGAATAGTTCGTGCCCTTGATCTTGAACCAGGTCGAGAGCGTGGCGGAGGCCGTGGACGACATCGCCTTGGGCACGGCGAAGGGGCCGACCTTCTTGGAACTGCCCGACTCGCGCGCCTTGTCGGCAGCCTCGACGATGGTGCGGGTGGAGGGGCCGCCGGACCCCATGATGATACCGGTGCGCTCGTTGGAAACTTCGTTGGCTTCGAGGCCGGAATCGAGGATGGCCTGCTCCATCGCCACATGGTTCCAGGCGGTGCCGCCGCCATGGAAGCGCATTGCGCGGCGATCGACCACCGAGGCGGGGTCGAGCGTCGGCGCGCCATAGACTTGAGAGCGGAAGCCGTATTGGGCGAACTGCTCGGCGCGCGTGATACCGGATCTGGCCTCGTGCAAGCTGGAGAGAACCTCCTGCGTCGAGTTGCCGATCGAAGACACGATACCCATGCCGGTAACGACGACACGTCTCATGGCGATCCCTTCCAGTTTCGTGACCGCCCCACGATCCTCTCCGAGGAGATCGCCAGGCCGGCACTGCGTTCCCTAGAGAAAAGCGCGTTCAATGTGAACGCTCACTTGCCCTAGCTCCTTGTTTCCAAGCCAATCCGACGGATTGGCGGGAGCGTCCCTGCGATTTGAGGCAATTGCATCTCATCGCAAAACGCTTGAGCAGAATTTCGCAAGCGACCCGGTTTTGGGCAAGCTCGGAAATTATGCTCGCTGCCTGCGGACGGGCAGGACCCGGACACGGACAGCCTAACAAAGCATCGACCCCGTCAGCGCGTCGAGCGTCGTCGGGGCCGCATCCTGCGTTCTCAAAGCACATCGTTAAGGGCAAGCCAATGCGGGCATGCCTGAAAATGCGCTCAACCGGCGCCGCGCTCGGGCCAGAAATCAGGCTCGGTACCAGAAATCAGGCCTGGAACAGGCCGACGCGCAGATCCTTGGCCTCATAGATGGTGCGGCCATCGGCCTTTAGCCAGCCATCCGCAATGCCGAGAATCAATTTACCCTTGAAAACCCGCTTGAGGTCGACGCCATACTCGACCTGTTTGACGCTGGGCAGCACCTGGTCGGTGAATTTGACTTCGCCGACGCCGAGGGCGCGGCCGCGTCCGGACTGGCCGAGCCAGCCCAGGAAGAAGCCGGTCATCTGCCAGAGGGCATCGAGGCCAAGGCAGCCCGGCATCACCGGATCGCCCTGGAAATGGCAGGAAAAGAACCAAAGGTCCGGTTTGACATCGAGGGTGGCGCGTACGCAGCCCTTGCCGTTTGGACCGCCGGTCTCGGAGATTTCCGGGATGCGATCGAACATCAGCATGGGGGGGAGGGGCAATTGCGCATTGCCGGGGCCGAACATCTCGCCACGCCCGCAGGCCAGGAGATCTTCGTATTCAAAGCTCGAACGGCGTTCCGCCATTGCGTCTCAGTCCTCATCGACCAGTCAAAACCGTGTGTCCGGGCAGGCGAGCCTGTCCGCTCCACGGCCTCCCCTTAACATAGCAATCCCGCAGCCGAAAGCGGGGGAAGGGTCGCGGGGGCGATGTTGCCCCCTTAAAAAGGACTCAAGCGGCTTTGTCGGACCACGGACAGGCCGGCCGGGCGGGCTATGCCTGCTATCGCGCTGCCGAATCGTAGCGGAATACCAGCGTGTCGTCGCGCCAGCCGGTCTGCGCGCAATCCCTGGCGCGCCGGGGAGCCTTGCCGCGCAGAGTGATGGTCGGCGGCTCTCCGGCCGCCGAGCCCTCGACGCGATAGGAGATCGGCCCGCACTCGCGCGAGAAGACATAGGCCTGGCCGCGATAGACGCCGCCGCTGGCCGTCCCCTTGAACAGCAGTGCTCCCTTGCGCACCCCGACCTCTGCCAGGCCCGGGCGGGGCGCCTCGTAGTAGAACAGGCGGTTGCCCTCGCTCGCCGATAGCGCCACGCGCGAGCCGTTATGGTTCCAATAGCTCGAGACCGTGTAGGGCGGCGGATCGGATTGGGCGGGCGCGGACGCAGGTGAGGCGGAGATCGGCGCCGGCCCGGCCGCGGGCTTGGCCAGCGCTTCCAGCCGCCGGCGCACCGAGGCGGCGCAATAGCCCTTGGGAAAATTGTCGAGATAGGCTTCGAGCTTGATCGGGGTGGGATCGGTACCGAGATCGGTGCAGGCCGCCATGTCCGCCTTGTCGGGGACCGGGCTTCCCGGCGCCGGGGACGGCTGCTGCGTGGCGATGGGGGGCGAAGCGGATATGGCGGTGCCCGACAGATAGAGATCACCGAGCAGCGCTTCATCGACCCAGGGCGTCTGGCGCTGGTTCGTGGCGGCATGGACGTCCTGGCGTACCAGCGCCAGCATGCGACGGATCTCGATGCCGGCCTCCGGCAGTCGCTTCAGCAAGGCGGCCGCGAAGGGAGAATGGCCGTTGTCCCCATCGTCGGCGACGGCATTGGGGCCGGTGGCGAAGGCGACCAGCGTGCCGGTGCTGGCGGCGTCGAGCCGGGCGAGGCCGCGCGAGGCGCCGCGTGTGGCGCTCGCCGGCAGGGGATTGTTGCGGCAGGCATCCACCAGCAGGATCTTGGCCTTGGCGCCGGAGGCGCTCAGGATGTCGCTGATGTCGTCGAGCCTGACGGTCTGCGTGGCGAGATCGACGCGGCTCTTGATGTCGGCATCGACGGGAATGAGGAAATTGCGCTGGTCGACCTGCATGCCGTGGCCGGCATAATACACCAGGGCGATATCGGCATCGGTGGCCTCGTTGCCGAATTCGGCCATCGCCTTGAGCATGGCGGCATGGTCGGCATCGCTGGCGCGGACCACCTTGAAGCCGAGCGGGCCGCCGGCGAGCAGCCTGGCGATGGCGTCGGCATCGGCGACGGGATTGGCGAGGCGGCCCAGCGTGCGATAGTCGCCATTGCCGATGACGAGGGCGACACGCTTGTCGGCGAGCGCGGCGGTGGCCCCGGCCAGCCAGAACAGACACAACAACATCAAGCAACGCCGGATCATCGCCCCACCCCGGATTCACGGCAGCACCGCACCGATTGTGGCACGCCCGCCAGGCGCTGGCCAGTTCGCGGGGAACAGGGGGGACGCCAGGGCACCAGGCCGTTGCCTCCCCGCAATGGATTTGTAAACGCTCGCACACTTTCCTCCGCATGGCTTTCCTTCGCGGATCGTGGAGGCTATCGTCGCGGCCCGAAATCGAAAGGCCACGCAGGGACGGGGCCGCCAAGGCGTCTTGCGATCCGGCTGTCGGCCGGGAATCGCAAAGACGCCTACAGCTTGACCGCGTTCTGCCCCAGGGAGCCCGATCCGTGACCCTTCTTCCCCAGGAAATCATTCGCAGGAAGCGCGACGGCGCTGCCCTGTCCGCAGCTGAAATCGAGAGTTTCGTGCAAGGGCTGGTGGCCGGCAGCGTCACCCATGCCCAGGTCGCGGCCTTTGCCATGGCCGTATTCTTCCGCGGCATGGCGATGGACGAGCGCATTGCCCTGACGCGGGCGATGACCCAATCGGGCACCGTGCTCGACTGGCGCGGGCTCGACCTGCCGGGGCCGGTGGTGGACAAGCACTCGACGGGCGGCGTCGGCGACAATGTCAGCCTGATGCTCGGGCCGCTGGTGGCGGCCTGCGGCGGCTTCGTGCCGATGATTTCGGGCCGGGGCCTGGGCCATACCGGCGGCACGCTCGACAAGCTCGATTCGGTGCCGGGCTACACCACCCAGCCCGATCTCGACCTGTTCCGCCGGGCCGTGCGCGAGGCCGGCACCGCCATCATCGGCCAGACCGCCGACCTCGCCCCGGCCGACAAGACCGTCTATTCGATCCGCGACGTCACGGCCACGGTCGAATCGATCCCGCTGATTACGGCCTCGATCCTGTCGAAGAAGCTCGCGGCCGGGCTCCAGGCCCTGGTGATGGACGTGAAGACGGGTTCCGGCGCCTTCATGCCCACCTTGGAGGGCTCGCGCGACCTGGCCGAATCGATTGCGACCGTCGCCACGGGCGCCGGGCTGCCGACCACTGCCCTGATCACGGCGATGGACCAGCCCCTCGCCAGCGCTGCCGGCAATGGCCTGGAGGTCCGCAATGCCGTGGATTTTCTCACCGGTGCCCATCGGGACCTGCGCCTTCTGGAGGTCACCGTCGATCTCTGCGCCGAGATGCTGGTGCTCGGCGGACTTGCCCGCGATACCGCCGAAGGCCAGGCGCGCATCGAGCAGGCCCTGGCAAGCGGCCGGGCGGCCGAACATTTCGCCCGCATGGTCTCGGTGCTCGGCGGGCCGGCCGACTTCGTCGAGCGTCCCGAGCATTATCTGCCCGCTGCACCTGTGATCAAACCCGTCTTCGCCGAGCAGGCAGGGCAGGTCGGCAGCATCGATACGCGGGCCGTCGGCCTCGCGGTGGTGGCGTTGGGCGGCGGGCGCACCCGCCCGCAGGATACGATCGACCATGCCGTGGGCCTTACCGGCCTTGCCGAACTCGGTGCCGAGGTCGGGCCTGACCATCCCCTCGGCTTCGTGCATGCCCGCAGCGACGCGGCGGCCGCGGCCGCCGCCGCCAGCCTGCGCGCAGCCTATCGCATCGGCGAGGGAGAGGAAGCCCTGCCGCCGGTACTCGAACGCATTGGAGGAAGCTGAGATGGGTCGCGCGCTCCTTCTGGTGATGGATTCCTTCGGTATCGGCTCGGCTGACGATGCCGAGCGCTATGGCGATGCAGGGGCGGATACGCTCGGCCATATCGCCGAGGCCTGCGCGGCGGGCCGGGCCGGCGAGAACGAGCATCGCACCGGCCCCCTGCGCCTGCCCGTGCTCACCAGCCTGGGCCTTGGTGCGGCTGCACAGGCGGCAACGGGCACGCTGCCGCCTGGCCTGGAAGGCGGTGTGGCGGAGGGCTTGTGGGGCTATGCGGCGGAGATTTCCAAGGGCAAGGACACACCGTCTGGCCATTGGGAGATTGCCGGCTATCCCGTGTCGTTCGACTGGGGCTATTTCCCCAGGGAGGTGCCTTGTTTTCCGCCCAAGCTGATCGCCGCCATCGTCAAGGAAGCCGGGCTTGGCGGCGTACTCGGCCAGTGCCATGCCTCGGGCACGCAGATCATCGCCGAGCTCGGTGCCGAGAGCATCGAGACCGGCAAGCCGATCTTCTACACTTCCACCGACAGCGTGCTGCAGATCGCCGCCCATGAGGAAGCGTTCGGGCTGGAAAGACTGTTGTTCCTCTGCGAGATCGCCCGCCGGCACGTCGATCACCTCAATATCGGCCGGGTGATCGCCAGGCCCTTCGTCGGCGATGCCTCGGGCGGTTTCACCCGCACCGCCAACCGGCGCGACTATGCCGTGCCGCCGCCGGCCGACACGCTGCTCGACGTGGCCGAGCGCGCCGGGCGGGGCATCATCACCATCGGCAAGATCGGCGACATCTTCGCCCATCGCGGCACCGGCGAGATCGTCAAGGGCCCGAGCAACGACGCGCTGATCGATCGCACGCTGGAGGCCATGGGGCGCCTGCCCGATGGTGGCCTGCTCTTTGCCAATTATGTCGACTTCGACACCCTCTATGGCCACCGCCGCGACATTCCCGGCTATGCCGGTGCCCTGGAGCAGTTCGATATGCGCCTGCCGCAGATCCTCTCCCGGCTGGCCGAGGATGACCTGCTGATCATCACGGCCGATCATGGCTGCGACCCGTCCTGGATGGGAACGGACCATACGCGCGAATTCGTGCCGGTGCTGGCGCGCCTGGGCAAGCGTACGGGACCGATCGGCCGGCGCGACAGCTTCGCGGACATGGCCGCCAGCGTGGCGGAGCACCTCAGGCTGGATTGGCAGGGGGCAGGAAAGTCATTTCTGTAGTCCTGGATGCGCGGGCGCCCGGACGCCCGCTCACCTCTTCTCAACCATGATTCCAGACGGCGTGGCGAAATCGCGCCGCGTTAACGTGCGAGCACCCGCGACGCTTCCATCATGACCCCCGTTTCGAGGTGGGTCGGTTATGATCGAGCGTATGCATATGGTGTTGAAGGGCGGCATTTCCGCCGAGGACCGGGCGCAGTTCTGGGTGGGGTTGACGCTGGCCGTCGCCACCCTCGTGCTGCTGTGCGCCAGCTTCCTCGACCTGGTCTCGATCTGATACCTCTTGATGCTCGACCGATCGAACACCGTCATTGCGAGCGCAGCGAAGCAATCCAGGGCCCAAAAACGCGGTGGCCATGGCACCTGGATTGCTTCGCTGCGCTCGCAATGACGCCTGAGTCAAACATCGCGACTATTGGTATGAGGTTCTATCCCAGATTCTCCGGCCCGAAGCTCTCGGGCAGCAGTTCGTCGAGCGTGAAGCTGCGGCGGATGCCCTCGGGCCCGGCGACATGGATCGGTGTCGACGGCCTTGCGAATTCGCGGATGCGCTGGCGGCAGCCCCCGCATGGCGTGGTCAGGCCGGGCGCGTCGGGATGGGCGTCGGTCCAGCCCAGCACCAGGATTTCGGCGATTCCCGTCTCGCCATCCGCCACCATCGCCGAGATGGCGCCGCCTTCGGCGCAGGCGCCGACCGGATAGGCGGCATTCTCGACATTGCAGCCGGCATAGATCCGGCCCGAGCGGCCGCGTATGGCCGCTCCCACCTTGAAGCGCGAATAGGGGGCGTGCGCCTTCTCGCGCACCGCCCTGGCGGCTTCGAACAGATCGGCGAGCGCGTTCATCAGCGTTCCTTGAGATAGGGAATGCCGGCGGCCTTGGGCGGCGTTGCCGCGCCGACGAAGCCGGCCAGCATCAGCACGGTGAGGATGAAAGGCAGCGCCGAGATCAGCTCGGAGGGCACCAGCATGCCCGCGATGACGAAGCCCGACCCCATGCGGATCGAGATGGCGTCGAGCAGGCCGAACAGCAGGCAGGCACCGAGCGCGGGCCAGGGCCGCCATTTGGCGAAGATCAGGGCGGCCAGGCCCATATAGCCGCGCCCGCCCGTCATGTTCGAGACGAAGGCGGCCGAGTCGGCAGTGGAGAGATAGGCACCGGCGATGCCGGTCAGCAGGCCGCAGATCAGCACGGCCCGGTAGCGCAGCCAGGCCACCGAGATGCCGGCAGTGTCGACGGCCTGCGGGTTCTCGCCGACGGCGCGCAGGCGTAGGCCGAAACGGGTCTTGTAGAGCACCCAGGCCGTCACGGGCACGCAGACGAAGGCGAAATAGACCAGGATCGAATGGCCGGAGAGCACGTCGGCATAGAGCTGGCCGATCACCGGCACGCCCTTGATCGCCTCTGCCCCCGGCAGCTCGATCGGCTGGAAGCGGGCATCGCCGCTCAGGCTCGGCGTACGGCCGCCCTCGCCATACCAGGCATTGCCGATGAAGGCGGTGCTGCCGAGCGCCAGGATGTTGATGGCGACGCCCGAGACGATCTGGTTGCCGCGATAGCGGATGGAGGCGATGCCGTGCAGCAGCGCAAAGCCGATGGAAACGATGATGGCGGCCACCAGGCCGAGCCAGGCCGAGCCACAGGTCGCGGCGGTGACCGCGGCGGCGAAGGCACCCGCCAGCATCTTGCCTTCGAGTCCGATGTCGACGATGCCAGAACGCTCCGAATAGAGGCCGGCGAGGGCACAGAGCAGATAGGGCGTGGAGATGCGGATGGCGGCGGCGGCCACGCTGGCCAGCATGATCACGGTATCCATGGCGTCATGCTCCCTTGCCGGTGGGGGTGAACAGTTGGAACAAGGCGGCGAGCTGCGGGCGGAACATGGTTTCCAGAGCGCCGACGAAGAGAATGATGATGCCCTGGATCATCACGATCATGTTCTTGTCGAACACCGGGTTTTCGAAGGAAAGCTCCTGACCGCCCTGGATCAGCGCTCCGAACAGGATGGAAGCGAGCACGATGCCGGCCGGATGGGAGCGGCCCATCAGCGAAACGGCGATGCCGATGAAGCCGGCGCCGGCCGTGTAGTCGATGATCATGCGGTGTTGCTCGCCCATCAGCACATTGGCGCCCATCAGGCCGGCCAGGCCCCCCGAGACCAGCATGGCGACGACGATGATTTTCGCGGGTGAGATGCCGGCATAGACGGCGGCCGTCTGGTTGTGGCCGACCGTGCGCATCGCATAGCCGAGCCGCGTTCGCCAGATCAGGGCCCAGACCAGTACGGCGGCGACCAGGGCGATCGGAAAGGCGAGATTGACGAGGGTGAGGTCGAGCTGGATGCCGAGCCCGGCCAGGAGATCGCTGAGCAAGGGCATGCCCGTCGAATCGGGAAAAAGCTCGGACTTCGGCTCGCCGGAGCCCGGCTTCATCATCACATTCACCAGGAGATACTGCACCAGCGCGGTGGCGATGTAGTTGAACATGATGGTGGTGATGACGACATGGCTGCCGCGCTTGGCCTGGAGGTAGCCCGGAATGAAGGCCCAGGCGGCGCCGAAGAGCATGCCGGCGGCCATGCCGAGCGGGATGGCGAGGGGCCAGGGCAGGCCGCCCAGATGCAGGCAGGCCCAGGCGATGCCGATGCCGGCGATCTGGCCCTGGCCGTCCACGCCGATATTGAACAATCCGGCATGAAAGGCGACGGCGACGGCAAGGCCGGCGAAGATGAAGGTGGTCGCGTAATAGAGGGTGGTGCCCACGGCGTTGGCATCGCCGAACGCACCGCCGATCATGGTGACGCCGACGGTCAAGGGGTCGGCGCCGACGATGATCCACACCGCGATGCCGGAGACGATGAAGGCCACCAAGACGTTGAGCAGCGGCAGGATGATGGTGTCGGCCCACCAGGGCAGGGTGATCAGGCTGGCGCCGCTGCGCCCCGAAAAGATCGCCCCCAGAAAGGCCCCGGGCGTGGTGGTCTGCCCGCTCATGCCGCTTCTCCCGAAACGCCGGCCATCAGGAGGCCGAGGCCGTTCTCGGTGGCGTCCTTGGCCAGGCACTCGCCGGTGACACGCCCGCCGCACATCACCAGGATGCGATCGGAGAGGCCCATGATCTCGTCGAGCTCGACCGAAACCACCAGGATGCCCTTGCCGGCGTCGCGCATGCCGATCAGGCGGCGGTGAATGAACTCGATGGCGCCGATGTCGACGCCGCGCGTCGGCTGCCCCACGATCAGCAAAGCCGGGTCGCGCTCCATCTCGCGGGCCAGCACGATCTTCTGGGCATTGCCGCCCGAGAAATTGGCCGTCTTCAGTTTCGGATCGCGCGGGCGCACATCGAAGCGTTCCATCTTGTCGGTGAGGTCGGCGATGATGCGGCGGTAATTGAGGAAGGGGCCGCTGCCGAGCTTGCGATCCTTCTGATAGCCCAGGATCGCGCTTTCATAGGCGGCGAAGGGCTTGACCAGGCCCATCTTCATGCGGTCTTCGGGCACGTGGGCCAAGCCGAGCTTGCGCAGCTCCGCCGGGTCCGCGGCCGCGGCATTGCTGCCCCGCAGCCGGATCTCGCCGGAAAAGACCGGCCGGATGCCGGCAATGGCTTCCAGCAGCTCCGATTGGCCGTTGCCGGCGACACCGGCGACGCCGACGATCTCGCCGGTCCGCACGGTGAAGGAGACGTCGTCGACGCGGATGATGCCCTTCTCGTCCTTGACGGTGAGGTTCTTCACTTCGAGGATGACGTCGCCCGGCTTGGCCTCGGCCTTGTCGACACGCAGCAGCACCCGGCGCCCGACCATCAGTTCGGCGAGCTCGGTGGGATTGGTCTTGGCGGTATCGACGGTGGCTACCATCTCGCCGCGCCGCATCACCGAGACGCGGTCGGTGATCGCCATGATCTCGCGCAGCTTGTGGGTGATCAAGAGGATGGTCTTGCCCTGCTCGCGCAGGACCTTGAGGATTTCGAAGAGCTGGTCGGCCTCGGACGGGGTCAGCACGCCGGTGGGCTCGTCCAGGATGAGGATGTCGGCACCGCGATAGAGCGCCTTGAGGATCTCGACGCGCTGCTGGGCGCCGACAGGCAGTTCGCCCACCACGGCATCCGGATCGACTTCCAGGTGATAGCTCTTTTCCAGCCGTGCCAGTTCGGTGCGGGCATGCTCGCGCCCCTTCGCCAGCAGGCCGCCGCCCTCGGCGCCGAGCATGACGTTTTCCAATACCGTGAAGGGATCAACCAGCATGAAGTGCTGATGGACCATGCCGATGCCGGCATCGATGGCATCCTGGGAGGAGCGGATCGCCTTCACGGCGCCGTTGACGTGGATCTCGCCGCTGTCGGCCTCGTAGAAGCCGTAGATGATCGACATCAGCGTGGATTTGCCGGCGCCGTTCTCGCCGATGATGCCGTGGATGGTGCCTCTCTCGACCACGAGGTCGATCGCCTTGTTGGCGTGGACGGGGCCGAAACGTTTGTCGATTTGCTTCAGTTCGAGGGCAGTTGCCAAAGGGAGCCTCGCGGGAGCAATAGGGGCCGATCCCGGATCGGCGAAGGCGGCGGTTCATAGCTGAAAGGCGAGCCCGGGCCCAATGTGGTTCACTTAGAGAGGAAACGCTCCGATTTGTCATAGCCGGGCTTGACCCGGCTATCCAGGAACCCCACGCGCAACCGGTCGGGAGGTGGATTGCCGGGTCAAGCCCGGCAATGACAAAGGTCGTGCAGTCTCGAAGACGCTTGAGTGAACGGCACTAAATCCGGGGACCCGCCTTTCAGCTTACGAAAAATGGTCTGTCGCCCGCTCAGTTCACCGGGCAGACATTGTCCTTCTCGTAATTATGCACCACCACCTTGCCGTCGGCGATGTCCTTGGTCACCGCCTCGATGGCGGCCTTGTTGGCGTCGGTGACCAGGGGCTTGTTGTTGTCGTCCATGGCCAGGGCCACGCCGCTATCCTTGATGCCGAGCACATGGGTGCCGGCCTTGAACTTGCCTTCCTCGCCGTCCTTGAAGCCCTGATAGATCGCCTCGTCCACCCGCTTGAGCACCGAGGTCAGCACCTTGCCGGGATGCAGGCCGTTCTGGTTGGAATCGACGCCGATGCCGAGCTTGTCGCCGTCGGCGGCCGCCTGCAGCACGCCCAGGCCCGTCTGGCCGGCGGCGGCATAGACGATGTCGGCGCCTTGCGAGATCTGCGCCTTGGTGAGTTCGGCGCCGCGGCCGGGGTCGTTCCAGGCCGCCGGCGTGGTGCCGGTCATGTTCTGGATGACCTTGATCTGCGGATTGGCGGCCTTGGCGCCCTGGACATAGCCGCAGCCGAAATTACGGATGAGCGGCACGTCCATGCCGCCGATGAAGCCGATCGTGCCTGTCTTGGTGGTCTTGGCGGCGAGATAGCCGGCGAGATAGGAGCCTTCGTCGGCGCGATAGACGTAGGAGGCGACGTTGGGCAGGTCGACGACGCTGTCGACGATGCCGAAATGCACCTTCGGATAAGCCTTGGCCACCTTCGCCAGCACGTCCTCATAGGCAAAGCCCATCACGATGATGGGATCGTTGCCGTCCTTGGCGAAGCGGCGCAGTGCCTGTTCGCGCTGGGAAGCATTGGTGATTTCGAAGTCGCGATAGGTCTTGCCGCTTTCCTTCTTCCAGCGCTCGGCGCCGTTATAGGCTCCCTCGTTGAAGGACTTGTCGAATTTGCCGCCGAGGTCATAGATGACCGCCGGGCCCGGCTTGTCGGCTGCCTGTGCCGCGCCAAATCCCGCAGTGCCGGCCGCCAGAATGGCGGCCAGGCCAAGAAGGGTCGATTTCATCACGCTCTCCCGCGCTCGTTCTCGCTCTTGGATGGGGGCCGCGCGGGAAAGGCTTCCCGTGCAGACCTTATGGTCAACATGGCATGCCGATTGCGCTATTGAGAAGAGGCGTTGTGCGGTTGCCCCTGATTTTCACATGGAATCAGGTGGGAAACGCCGGTTGGAAATGAGGATATGAGATGGCAAAGCTGGTCCGGCGCACTCTGGCGCTCGTCGCGCATGATCTGAAGAAGGACGAAATGGTCGAGTTCGCGCGCACGCACCGGGCCATTCTGGCGCGCTTCAATCTCGTCGCCACCGGCACCACCGGCAGCCGCATATTGGCCGCCTGCCCGGAACTGTCGCTGACACCGCTGAAGAGCGGTCCGCTCGGCGGCGACCAGCAGATCGGCGCCCTGATCGCCGAGGGGCAGGTGCATGGCCTGTTCTTCTTCGTCGATCCGCTCTCGCCCTTGCCGCACGATGTCGACGTCAAGGCCCTGACCCGGCTGGCGCTGGTCTACGACATCCCCATGGCCCTCAATGCCTCGACGGCGCACATGATCGTGGGCCAGTTGGTGGATTGAGGAGGGAGAGGCAAAGGCTTGGCGGGCGAAGAACGCGACATTCGCGCCCCCTCGCATCGAACCTTCATCTCGCCCGACCCTTAAGGTCAGCATCGATCCTCACAAAATACCCTCGAGCCGGGCATAGCTGGCTTCCATGCCATGCTCCATACCGGTCGCCAGCATCTGCTCGCGCACCTCGGCGCTGGGAAGGGTCATGCGCAGGGTCATCAGCGTGCCCGCGCCGTCCGCCGCGAAGCGGGTCTCGACATGGTTGTCCGGCGTGGGATCGGGCAGATGCATGCGCTCGACATGCACGATGCGGCTATGGGGCTCGAGCTCGACATATTCGCCCGTCAGGTAGAAGCCGCCGCTTCCCGAGGCGTCCCGCCACTCGAAGCGGATCCTGCCGCCGGGCCGGGCATCGCTGATGCAGACGGGCATGGTGTAGCCGTCCGGCCCAAGCATCCATTGCTGGATGAGCTTCGGTTCGGTGTGGGCGCGGTAGACCGCCTCGGGCGGGGCGGCGAAGCGCCTGGTCACCACGACATGGGTTTCGCCTTCGGTTCGGATCGTGAGCTTGGTCATGGGGTTTCCTCTGTTTTCTCGGGAAGTCCTGCGGCCAGCAGCGCATCCAGCCGGTCGTAATTGCGGGCCAGGGCCTCGCGTAGCAGGCCCAGCCATTGGTCGATGGCCGCGATGCCCTCCGGAGCGAGCCGGCACGGCCGTCTCGTTCCCTCGGCGCGGCGGACGATCAGCCCGGCGCCTTCGAGAACCTTGAGATGGCGCGAGATGGCGGGCTGCGTCATCGCGAAGGGTTCCGCCAGCTGCATCACCGTCGCTTCCCCGAGTGCCAGGCGGCTGAGGATGGCCCGGCGGGTCGGATCGGACAGGGCGGCAAAGGTATGATCGAGGTCGAGCATGGCGGTTGTGCTTTCTTGATAACAAATTTGTTATATAACAATATTGTTATATTCAAGGTGATTTTCGCCTGCCTTCGTCGTGAGGGCAGGCCGGCGAAATCGAGTGACCGGGGATGCTGGCTGATGTATCGCTATACCGCCTGTTGGCTTGCCTTGGCCGGAGACGGCCGGCGCTTCGTCCAAGAATTGTGACGAAGACGCAAATTCCTTAGCGGACAGGCAGCTTTCGCGCCTTGCGGCCTGTGAAAGCCCCCCTTATATACCCGCCGAACCCGTGATTAATCCAACGTCAGTCACGGGGTTTCCGATAGGGACCGGCCGGGTTCCTGAGGGCTTTCCCGGCCTAGGCGCTGCTGCTTCGGGGCGCGCCGGTCTGCTGAATAGGAAGGATGAGAACTATGGCTAAAGTTATTGGTATCGACCTCGGCACCACCAATTCGTGCGTGGCCGTCATGGAAGGCACGAGCGCCCGGGTCATCGAAAATTCCGAGGGCATGCGCACCACGCCCTCCATCGTCGCCTTCACCGACGATGGCGAGCGCCTCGTGGGCCAGCCGGCCAAGCGCCAGGCTGTGACCAATCCCGAGCGCACCTTCTTTGCGATCAAGCGCCTGATCGGCCGCACCTACGACGATCCCATGACCAAGAAGGACATGGGCCTGGTGCCCTACAAGATCGTCAAGGGCGGCAATGGCGACGCCTGGGTCGAGGCGGACGGCAAGTCCTACTCCCCGTCGCAGATTTCGGCCTTCACCCTGCAAAAGATGAAGGAAACGGCCGAGGCTCATCTGGGCCAGCCGGTGACGCAGGCCGTCATCACCGTTCCCGCCTACTTCAACGATGCCCAGCGCCAGGCCACCAAGGACGCCGGCAAGATCGCCGGCCTGGAAGTGCTGCGCATCATCAACGAGCCGACGGCGGCTGCGCTCGCCTACGGCCTCGACAAGAAGAAGGCCGGCACCATCGCGGTCTATGACCTCGGCGGCGGCACTTTCGACGTCTCGATCCTGGAGATCGGCGACGGCGTGTTCGAGGTGAAGTCCACCAACGGCGACACCTTCCTCGGCGGCGAGGACTTCGACATGCGCCTGGTCGAGTATCTGGCGGATGAGTTCAAGCGCGAGCAGGGCATCGACCTCAAGAAGGACAAGCTCGCTCTCCAGCGCCTGAAGGAAGCGGCCGAAAAGGCCAAGATCGAGCTGTCCTCGACGGCCCAGACCGAGATCAACCTGCCCTACATCACGGCCGACGCTTCGGGTCCGAAGCATCTGGCTCTCAAGCTCTCGCGCTCCAAGTTCGAAAGCCTGGTCGATGATCTCGTCCAGCGCACGGTCGAGCCCTGCCGCAAGGCCTTGAAGGATGCCGGCCTGGCTGCTGGCCAAATCGACGAAGTGGTGCTGGTCGGCGGCATGACCCGCATGCCCAAGATCCAGGAAGTCGTGAAGCAGTTCTTCGGCAAGGAGCCCCATAAGGGCGTCAACCCGGACGAAGTGGTCGCCATCGGTGCCGCTGTCCAGGCCGGCGTGCTGCAGGGTGACGTCAAGGACGTGCTGCTGCTCGACGTGACCCCGCTGTCGCTGGGCATCGAGACGCTGGGTGGCATCTTCACCCGTCTGATCGAGCGTAACACCACGATCCCGACGAAGAAGAGCCAGACCTTCTCGACCGCCGAGGACGGCCAGACGGCCGTGACCATCCGGGTCTTCCAGGGCGAGCGCGAAATGGCACAGGACAACAAGGCCCTTGGCCAGTTCGATCTCGTCGGCATTCCGCCGGCGCCCCGCGGCATGCCTCAGATCGAGGTGACCTTCGACATCGATGCCAACGGCATCGTCAATGTCTCGGCCAAGGACAAGGCGACAGCTAAGGAACAGCAGATCCGCATCCAGGCTTCCGGTGGTCTTTCCGATGCGGACATCGAGAAGATGGTCAAGGACGCCCAGGCCAATGCCGAGGAAGACAAGAAGCGGCGTGAGCTCGTCGAGGTCCGCAACCATGCGGATGCGGCGGTGCACCAGGCCGAGAAGTCGATCAAGGAGCTTGGCGACAAGATCTCCGAGGCTGACAAGTCGACCGTCGAGTCCGCGATCACTGCCCTGAAGTCCGCGCTGGAAGGCGAGGATGCCGAGCTGATCAAGACCCGCACCAACGACCTGCAGCAGGCTGCCATGAAGCTGGGCGAAGCCCTCTATCAGCAGCAGCAGGCCGCTGGCGAAGCGGGCGCCGAGGCCGGCGCGAAGAATGACGATGTTGTTGATGCCGACTTCGAAGAAGTCGACGACGACAAGAAGCGTGCGTAATCTCTGACGATCGTGTGCGAGCCCTCGCCAAACGGTGCAAGCCAAAGCTTGCACCGGACATGGCGGGGGCTTTCGCGCACCTTCGGGAGCAAGGCGCGTTCAAGCGGAAGCGCCCTTCGCTCGAATTGGTTGTTTCAACACGTCTTGGCGAGCGCCGGTGATCTGCCGCCCTTCGCAAGACGCTTTCGCTGGGATGCTTTGAGCGATTCCTATGGCCAAGCGTGACTATTACGAAGTGCTCGAGGTTACTCGCGAAGTAACCGAAATCGAACTCAAGGCTGCTTTCCGCAAGCAGGCCATGAAGCATCATCCCGACCGCAATGCCGGCAACAAGGATGCCGAGGCCAAGTTCAAGGAAGTGAACGAGGCCTATGAAGCCCTCAAGGACCCGCAAAAACGCGCGGCCTATGATCGCTTCGGCCACGCCGCCTTCGAACAGGGCGGCGGTGGAGGCGGCTTCGGCGGAGGCGGGGGCTTCGGTTCCTTCTCCGACATCTTCAACGACATCTTCGAGGATCTGGCCGGGCGCGGCCGTGGGCGCAGCAATTCGGGCGGGCGCGAGCGCGGCGCCGATCTGCGCTACAACATGGAGATCACGCTGGAGGAGGCCTTCAACGGCAAGACCGCCACCATCAAGATCCCGACCTCTGTCACCTGCGATGCCTGTTCCGGCTCGGGCGCCAAGGCCGGGTCGAAGCCCAAGACCTGCGGAACCTGTGCCGGCCATGGCCGCGTGCGCGCCACCCAGGGCTTCTTCTCGATCGAGCGCACCTGCCCGACCTGCCAGGGCCGCGGCGAGGTCATCGATAATCCCTGTCCATCCTGCGGCGGCGCCGGGCGCACCACGCGCGAGCGCACCCTCTCGGTCAACATCCCGGCTGGCGTCGAGGACGGAACGCGCATCCGCCTCGCCAATGAAGGCGAGGCCGGCTCGCGCGGCGGGCCGGCGGGCGACCTCTACATCTTCCTGTCGCTGGCGCCCCACGAATTCTTCCAGCGCGACGGTGCCGACTTGCATTGCCGGGTGCCGATCTCGATGGTGACGGCCGCCATCGGCGGCGAGTTCCAGGTGCCGACCGTCGATGGCGGCAAGGCCAAGGTGGCGGTGCCCGAGGGGACGCAGACCGGCCGGCAGGTACGCCTGCGCGGCAAGGGCATGCCGGTGCTGCGCTCGCGCGAGCATGGTGACATGTATGTCCAGCTTTTCGTCGAGACGCCCAAGAACCTCACGCGCCGCCAGCGCGAATTGCTGGCCGAATTCGACGCACAATCGTCGAAGGAAACCCAGCCCGAAAGCGCCGGCTTCTTCGCCAAGGTCCGTGATTTCTTCGACGGATTGGGGCAGTAAGCCTGGGAGCGCGGGCGTCCTCGCCCGCTCTTCCTGTCCGGCATCTCCAGCGTTTCCAAGAGGCGGACGGGGACGTCCGCGCTCCCAGGAATGGTCTCCATGAATCTCCTGATCTTCGGCCTCGGCTACACCGCCTCGCATTTCGCGGCCCGCTATGGCGAGCGCTTCGCCAAGATCACCGGCACTTTCCGCTCGACGGCGCCGCATGAGAAGCTACCGGACCTGCCTGGTGTGACGCGCCTCTCTTACGACGGCCTTGCCGGTTCGCCAGCGGTTGAGGCGGCGATTGCCGAGGCGACGCACATCCTCACCTCCATTGCGCCCGACGATGATGGCGATCCCGTCCTGCGGCATTTCGGCTCGGCCCTCCGGCAGGCGCCGAAGCTGCAATGGATCGGCTATCTCTCCACCGTCGGGGTCTATGGCGATGCCGGCGGCGCCTGGATCGACGAGACCGCGCCGCTGCGCCCGACCATGGCCCGCAATGCCATGCGGGTCGACGTCGAGAAGGAATGGCTCGAGCTTGGCCGCGGCAGGGACCTGCCGGTGCAGCTTTTCCGCCTGGCCGGCATTTACGGGCCGGGGCGCAACGCCGTGGTCAATCTCAAGCGCGGCTCCGCCCGGCGCGTCGTCAAGCCGGGGCAGGTGTTCAACCGCATCCATGTCGAGGACATCGCCGGTGCGGTCGCCGCCGGCATGGAGAAGTCCGGGGCGGGGCCAGCCTTTAACGTCACCGACAACGAGCCGGCCCCGCCCCAGGACGTGGTCACCTATGCCGCCGAGCTGCTCGGCATGACGCCGCCGGTCGAGATCGCCTATGTCGAGGCCCAGATGACACCGATGGCCCGGTCCTTCTATGGCGAGAACAAGCGCGTCTCGAACCGCCGGGTCCGTGAGGAGCTGGGTTATGCGCTGCGCTATCCGACCTATCGCGAGGGCATCCGCGCCTGTTTCGACGCGGATGCGTGATCGTTCTTGAGCCGATCTTCTTTCCGATTTGCAGCGCCGGAAACGCAGGTCTTTGCCATGCCCGGGCTTGATCCGGGCATCCGGAACGCCGCTATCCGTTAGACGGGAAGGGGGCTGGATTGCCGGTCAGGCCCGGCAATGACTAAGGCGGCATTCATTTCCGTCCGTTGTCGAGTGTGGATTCGACCAGCCAATGCTCCGCTCATTGCGGAATGACCGGCCGTGTGCTGCCAATCGGCCGTCCTGGCCGGCCGGGACGGAAGACCGGCTTCGGACGTGGGCCGCCATGATGGGGAGGCCTCACTCCGGGCGGACGAACGCCAGGTGGGCGGCCTCCAGGAGGACGGACCACTGGCGGGCGTGTCCCGGGCGGGCCGATGACGGGCGGTCGTGGGCGCCAGCCCGGCCCGTGATGGGGCGGCCGCGGCCGGCCATGGCCCCACCAGGTGTTGTACCAGGGACGCCGCACATAATAGCGATCCCAATAGGCATAGCTGAAGACGATGGCCGGTATCGCCAGGGCGCCGATGCCGACATTGCGGTTCGCGGCGGCGGACAGATATTTGTTCGCCGACCAGCCCCGCTCGCCGCGTACGGAAATATCGCACCAGGAGCGATCGCTGAGGCAGCCATGGATGAGGACTGATTCGCCCGGGCGCAGCGTGGTGACGGCGGGATATTGGGTGCCGGGACCAGCACGCAGGTTGACATTGGCGGTGGCATAGCCCCGCACGGCCGCCTGCGCGCCGCCCGCCACCAGGAGGACGCCGCTGCCGGCCAGGATGGCGATGAGCAAAGTCCGGACCAGGAGCGGGATACGGATGAGGAGGCCCGGGATATCGAACTGAGGTGAGGGCATCATGCAACCCCATGCAGTGGAAGCCGCCCTGCAGAAAAGCCGGGGCGGCCTGACGCGCCTGACAATGCAACGCGCAGACGTCTTCGCCAAGCGGGCAAGCCGAATATTCCGGTATTATTCGGTAGATTGACCGTGATGGCGGTTCAGAGCGAAGCCGACAGATCGGTCAGGAAGCCGGCAATGTCGTCCGTGACATAGTCGACATGCTCGGCCTGCACTCGCTCGATTTCCCAGGCGTCACGCACGATCTCGGCATCGAGCCTAGGCAGAACCAGCACGGTGCGCATGCCCCGGTCATGCGGCACGATCAGATTGCGGGAAAGATCCTCGAACATGGCGGCGCGGCTGGGGTCGACGTCATGACGGGCAAAAAAGCTTGCATAGGTGTCGGCGGCGGGCTTGGGCAGGTAGTCGGCCGAGACGATGTCGAAGACGTCGGCGAAATGCTCCTCCACGCCCAGGCGTTTGACGATGTTCAGGGCATGCCGGGTGGTACCCGAGGTGAAGATCAGCTTGCGGCCGGGCAGCAGGCTGAGCGCGGTGCCGAGCAGCGGGTTGGGCTCCAGCGGGGAATGGTCGATATCATGTGCGAATTCGAGGAAATACGCGGGATCCACGCCTTCGTCGATCATCAGGCCGCGCAGCGAAGTCCCGTAACGCTGATAGTAATATTTCTGCAGCCCGCGCGCAGTGAGGCCGTCGACACCATAGTAATTCGCCATCCAGGTGGTGATGCGGTTGTCGACCTGCTCCCACAAATTGGCGTGGTGAGGGTAAAGCGTATTGTCGAGATCGAAGACCCATGTGTCGACATGGGCGAAATCCGCCGACAGCTTTTCCCTGATTGTGGCTACGCTCTGATCCATGCTCGTCTCTATCATCCTTATGCCAGCATCGAGTGGCAAAGTTAAGGATGGATTGCGCGCGAAGAGGGGGCATTTCGCGCTTGTCCTGTCATCGGTTGCCTGCGGGATGCTATCAAATCCGGCGCGCCCCTGATTCCGAAGGGAGCCGCAATGGAATGGAAGGGCAGCAATGACAGCGCGCGGTGAAGTCAAGCCTATCGACAGCTGGTATGTCGACCTGGAGGCCGAGAACGCCATGGGCGAGGGCCACGCCCCGATCTGGCGCCATCTCATCGGACAGGTGATGGAGCGCGACCTCAGCGACTGTACTGTCCTGGACTTCGGCTGCAACCAGGGCGGCTTCCTGCGCCACCTCCATGCCATGTTGCCCTTCAAGCGGGCGCTCGGCGTCGATATCGCCGCAAAGTCGATCGAGAGAGCCAATGAGCTTCGGGCCGGCCTGCCGATCCGCTACGAGGTTCGCTCGACGATGCGGGGCGAGGACGCCCGGTTCGACATCGCCTTCAGCCACGAGGTCATCTATCTCATTCCGGATATCGCCGCGCATGCCGCCGATATCTTTTCGGCCCTCAAGCCGGGCGGCGTCTATTATGCGGTGACGGGCTGCCATACCGACAATCCGCTCTGGCCGCGCTGGCGCAAGCTCGTGGCGGAGCGGACGAACACCGTCGTCCAGGACCGTTCGATCACCGACTATGCTCGCGTCTTCAGCGAGGCCGGCTTCGAGGTTGCCGGGCGCCGGCTGCGTTTCGAGGGCTTCCTTCCCTATTCGGGCGAAAGCGGCTGGATGCCCGACTTTGCCGACGAACTCGACTATTACGGGCAGACCAAGATCCTGTTTCGCCTGGTCAAGCCGCGCTGAACCGTGTTGGCGTGAAGCGTGCTATCCACTCACGCTCGGTGGCCGTGTGCCGATCTCGACGTCGAAATGCGGGGCGCTGCCGGGGCCGAGGCTGACGAAGCGCCCGCGCACGTTGAACACGCGCTCGATCAGGCCGCTCGCCGCCAGGGCCTCCGCGGTGCCGTCGAACACCAGCCGGCCCTTTTCGAGCAGGGATATCCGGTCACAGACGGCCATGGCCTGGTTGAGGTCGTGCAGCGCCATCACCACGGTGACGGCCCGTTCGCGGGCGAGGCGCGTGAGCAACTCCAGCACTTCCACCTGATGGCCGATGTCGAGGAAGGAGGTCGGCTCGTCGAGCATGATGATGTCGGCCTGCTGGGCCAGGGCCGCCGAGATCCAGGCCCTCTGCCGCTCGCCGCCGGAAAGCTGGCGCAGGCTGCGCTGGGCCAGGGCCGTCAGGCCGGTGCTTTCGAGCGCCCAGTCGATGGCGTCGAAATCGGCCGTGCCATAGCTGCGCAGCAGGCCGACATGGGCAAAGCGCCCTTGCCGGACCAGCTGTTCCACCGTCATCTCGTCGGGAGCCTGCGGCTGCTGGGGCATGAAGGACAGGCGCCGGGCGAGCTCCCGGCGTGACATCGTCGACACGGTCCGGCCATCGAGGGTGACCCGCCCCTGGTTGGGCTGGATCAGCCCGGCGGCCGCCTGCAGCGCGGTGCTTTTTCCCGAGCCGTTGGAACCGATCAACGCGCGGATCTCACCGCGCTCCAGCTTGAAGTCGAATCCCTGCAGTGCCTTGTGGCTGCCATAGGAGACGGAAAGGGCGGAGCAGGAGAGGATCATGGCGGCACTCATGGCAGGCGACGCAGCAGGGTGACGAGGATCGGCGCGCCGCCGATGGCCGTGACGACACCGATGGGGATCTCGTCGGCTTGCCCGATCAGGCGGCCGATGAGATCGGCGGCCGTGACCAGCATGGCGCCGAGAAGGATGGTGAGCGGTATTACGGCGCCGCCATGCCGGCCCGCCAGCATGCGGGCGAGATGGGGCACCACCAGGCCGACGAAGACCAGCGGCCCGACTGCGCCCACCGCGCTGGCGGCAAGGCCGCAGGCCAGCATCAGCACCAGGGTGAAGTGGCGCCTGTAGTCGAGGCCGAAGGAACGCGCCACCGGCGCCTCGAACCGCAGCATGTCGATCGAGCGGTGCAGGAAGGGCAGGGCGGCCAAGCCGGCGATCGTGAAGGGCAGCAGGAACAGCACATGCTCCCAGCTGCGGGCATAGAGGCTGCCGGAAAGCCATTCCAGCAGGATCTCGATACGCGCGGAACCCCAGCCGGTGATAAGGCCGATGGCCAGGGCATGGAGGACCGCCCCCACGGCGATGCCGCAGAGCGTGATGCGCAGGGGGCCGAGATCGTGCCGGAGTGCCAGCAGATAGATGATGCCGCCGGCGACGAGGCCGCCGATCAGGCCCGCGGCGGGAAGCCAGGCGACGGGGAGCTGATAGAGCATGTTGCTGCCACCAGTCGTTCCGTAGACGGTGGCGAGCAGGAAGAGGGTAACGGCGAGCGTTGCGCCCTGCGAGACGCCCATCAGCGTGGGATCGGCGAGGGGATTGCGGGTGATGTTCTGCAGGAGCAGGCCTGCCAGCGCGAAGTGAATCCCTGCCAGGATGCCGGTGATCACCCGTGGCACGCGGAAATCGCCGATGATGAGATTTGCTTGCCGACTGCCCTGTCCCGTCAGGGCGGCCAGTACGTCGGCAGGCGCGACATGGCTGGCGCCGAGGAAGATGGCGGCGACGGCCACCAGCAGCGGGGCCCCGAGCAGCAGGGTGAGCCAGCTTCGTGCGGCAGGCGATCTCCGGGGCAACGGCCTCGTCATCTCAGCGCTCCCGGCCAGCGCCGAAATTCGGCCTTTGCGTCAGATAGACGAAATAGGGGCCGCCGATCAGGGCAGTGATGATGCTGACGGGAATCTCGCGTGGGGCCGCGAGGCTGCGCGCCAGCACGTCGGCGGCCACCAGCAGCATGCCGCCCGCCGCTAGGTTGAGCATGACGGCTGTCGCCGGCCCGGACGGGCGCAACAGGCGCACGATATGGGGGACGGCGAGGCCGATGAAGGCGATCGGCCCGGCCACCGGCGTGATGCCGGCGACCGGCAGTGTCGCCAGCACGAGCAGGACGGGCTTCCATAGGGCAGGATTGAGACCCATGCCGGCCGCGGCCTGATCGCTGAGGGACAGCATGGCGACGACGCGGTGGCAGAGCAGCGCCCCGATCAGGCTGGCCCCGATCCAGGGCAGCATGAAGGCGATGTGGCTCCAGGATCGTCCCTGCAGGCCACCGGAGAGCCAGAACAGCACGGCCGGCGATTGCGGGCCGCCCAGCAGCAGCATGTAGGTGGTGATACCGCCCAGGAAGAGCGCGACGGCCACGCCGCCGAGAGCCAGGCGCAGCGGCGAGGTGCGGCCGCCGCGGGCGATCCAGAAGGTGGTTGCCGCGGCTGCGAGTCCACCGGCAAGGCCGATCGGCGCGTAATAGATCGAGGAGAGCCAGGGCAGGAAGACGAAGCAGCCGACGATCGAGGCGACGGCGCCTGCGGTGACGCCGGTCAGATCGGGGGAGGCCAGGGGATTGCGGCTGAACGACTGCAGCAGATAGCCCGACAGGCTGAGGCCCCCGCCCGCCAGGAAGGCGGCGATGCTGCGCGGCAGGCGCAGGGTCCAGACGATGGTGCTGTCGATGTTCGTGGTGGGCGCAAAGATCGCGTTGAGCGCAGCGTCGAGACGCATGGGCTTGGCGCCGACCAGCAGGCCGCCGAAGCCGGCCAGGGTGGCGATCAGCAGGAACAGGCCCACCAGGGCGAAAGCGGGCAGGTGTCCGCTGGCCGCTCCTGTGGGCTGTCTTGCCGCCATTCCTCTCATTTCGGGGCGGCGGGGATCAGCTTGGCCGCTTCCGCCTTGACGTCGGGCTTGGGGAAAACATCCGGATAGAGGTAATGCGCCGCCTCGCGCAGAACGACCTCACGCGCGATCGGGCCGTGCGCCTCCACCCACTGGTCGCCGACATAATAGACCCGGCCGTTCTTGACGGCGGACAGGCTGCTCCAGATCGGATTGTTTTCATTGGGGCGATCCGGGCCGTAGTCATAGACGAAGATGACTTCGGGGTCCTTCTCCAGCATGGTTTCGAGGCTCATCTCAACCCCGAAGTTGTCGACCTTGTAGGGGGCAGGATTGTTGCCGGCGATGTTCTCGCCGCCCAGGGCCGTGAGGATCGCCGCGGTCATGTTCTCGTTGTAGAAGGTCCAGGGCGCATCGCCCGCCCACATCACCTGGAAGCGGGGATGTACGCCCTTGGGCGCCTTGGCGGCGAAGGCGGCGAGATCCTGTTTGAACTCGGCATTGAGCTGTTCAGCCCGCTCCTTTTTTCCAAGCAGGGTGGCAAGCTGCAGGATGGTGCGGTCGCTGTCGTCGTAGAGTTCGAGATTATAGGCCAGATAGGGGGCGATCTTCTGGTATTGCGCCGCATTGCCCTCGGTGTAGCGGCGCATGGCGACGATCAGGTCGGGCTTGGCCTCGGCAAGCAGCTCCAGATTGGGCTTGGCGCGCTGGCCAATCTGGGGGAGGTCACCCGTCCGTCCGAGCAGGAAGTCGGGCTCCCGGCCCTTGACCATATAGGTGGTGGCGATCGGCTTGAGACCGAGAGCGAGCATCAGGTCCACGCCGAAATAGGAGATCGCTGCCACGCGCTTTGGCGTGGCCGGCACATCGACCTTGATGCCACGATCATCCGTGATCGCGATGGGCTTGGCTTCCTCGGCCAGGACCGCGCCGCCAAAAAGCAGAGATAGGAGGCTCGCTTTCAGTAGTATCGTGATCGCTCTGAACAAGATGTACCCAGATTTTAATTATTCTAATTAAAATTACGCCAACTCGGCGCATCATAGGGTCGATTTACAAGGCAATATCTTTGCCTTCAAGAGAATTTACTTGAAGGCCGAGGGACGAGATCGGAGGGTGGGGCAAACAAAAGCCCGCACCGGCGAATGCCGGTGCGGGCTGAAAGCGGAACGGGGAAGCTGTGGACTGTGCGCTGCGGCGCTCAGCGCCGGATCAGCGTACCCGCGCCGTGATTGGTGAGGAGCTCCAGCAGCACGGCATGCGGCACCTTGCCGTCCATGATCACCACGGCCTCGACGCCCTTTTCGAGGGCATAGATGCAGGTCTCCACCTTGGGGATCATGCCGCCGGTGATGGTGCCGTCGGCGATCAGGCGGCGAATACCTTCCACGTCGATCTCTTCGATCAGGTTCTTGTCCTTGTCGAGGATGCCCGGCACGTCGGTCATCAAAAGGAGGCGGGTGGCGCCGAGCGCCCCGGCGATGGCACCGGCGAACGTATCGGCATTGACATTGAAGGTGCCGCCATCCTCCGACGCCGCCACCGGCGCCAGCACCGGAATGATCTGCGAATGGATGATCTGGTCGAGCACGGTGGTGTCGACCTTGTCGGGCTCGCCCACGAAGCCGAGATCGACCACCTTCTCGATGGCGGAATCGGGATCGTAGACCGTGCGGGTCGCCTTCTTGGCGGTCAGCATGCGGCCGTCCTTGCCCGACAGCCCGACAGCGCGCCCGCCCGCGGCATTGATGAAGCCGACGAGCTGCTTGTTGATCGAGCCGGCCAGCACCATCTCCACCACCTCGACGCTGGCGGCGTCGGTGATGCGATGGCCGGTGGCGGCGAATTCGGACTTGATGCCGAGGCGCTGCAGCATTTCGGAGATCTGCGGGCCGCCGCCATGCACCACCACCGGATTGAGGCCGGCCTGTTCGAGCAACACGATGTCGCGGGCGAAATCGCGGGCGAGCTGCTCGCTGCCCATGGCATGGCCGCCATATTTGACGACGATGGTGGCATCGTCATGCTGCTGCATGTAGGGCAGGGCTTCGGAGAGGATTTCGGCCTTGTCGTGGACGCTCAAATTAGGGCTCATGGCTACGGGATCCGAAAGAGACTGGAAGCGCTTTTACAGCATGCTGCGGGCATGAAAAGAGGCGATTGCGCCAAATCGCAAGATGCCCGGGCAGTCACTCCATCGCCACCGAGGCCGGCTCGACCTTGGTTCTGAGCGGCCGCTCTTCCATGCGCAGCAGGGCGCAAAGCGTGGCGAGCGACCCGAAAGCGGCGGCCAGGAACACCCAGCGGAACACCGAGCCGATGTCGCTGCCGGCGGCAGCGATCGACTTCGCCAAGGTCTCGATGGTGACGTTGGCGGCGAGGTCGGCCGGCAGGCCGCCCATCACGATGGCGCCGAACACCGCGACGATCAGGGCACCGCCGAGCGAGCGGAAGAAGTTCATGGCGCCGGTCGCCGTGCCCATCTGGTGCTGCAGCACGGCGTTCTGGATCGCCACTGTGGTGACCGGCAGCATGGTGCCGATGCCGAGGGAGGCGAGGGTCAGCAGGATTTCGAGCACCACCAGAGGCAGGGCCTGCGGGTTGATCGAGATCAGGGCGAAGGCGACGGTCGAGACGGCGAGGCCGATCAGGGGTGGGCGCTTGTAGTGCGTGATACGTGCCATCAGGCGGCCCGACAGCGTCGCCCCCGTGACGGTACCGACCATCATCGGAATCAAGGCGAGGCCCGATTGGCTCGCCGTCAGGCCATAGACGCCTTCCAGGAGGATCGGCATGTAGATCGTCATGCCGATGAACACGCCCATGCCGAAACAGGCGGCGATGGTGCCCGCCGCCACCACAGGATTGGCAAGGATCTCGGTGGGGATCAGCGGTTCGGGCGCCGTACGCAGGCGAATGATGAAGCCGACCCAGAACAGGACGGAAAGGCCGAACAGGCCAAGGATCGGCGCCGAGTTCCAGGCATAATGCGGCCCGCCCAGGCTGAGGGCGAGCAGCAGGGCGATGGTGGCCACGGCCATCAGTGCCGAGCCGAGAAAATCGAGCCTGTGCGGCCTTTCGTGGCGCGGCAGCTTCTTGAGCACCGAATTCGTCATCCAGAAGGCGAGCAGGCCGAGCGGCAGATTGATCCAGAAGATCACCGACCAGTGGAGCTTCTCGGCCATGAATCCGCCAAGGACGGGTCCTGCGATGCTGGAGGAGACGAAGACGGTGGCGAAATAAGCCTGATAACGAGCGCGTTCGCGCGGCGGAATGATATCGGCGATGATGGTTTGTGCCAGCGAGATGAGTCCACCACCGCCGAGGCCCTGCAGGGCCCGCGCCAGGATCAGGGTCAGCATGGTCGGGGCGAGGGCGCACAGGATCGAGCCGGCCACGAAGGTGCCGATCGCCACCAACAGCGTCACGCGCCGGCCGGCGATGTCAGCCATCTTGCCATAGAGCGGCGTCACCGCCGTCGAGGTCAGCAGGTAGATGGTGACGACCCAGGGCAGGTTCTCGAAATCGCCGAGTACGCGGCCGATCGTCGGCATTGCCGTGGCAACGATGGTCTGGTCGAGCGCCGCAAGGAACATCGCCACCAGCACGCCGATGATGATCGAGCGTATCTCGTGAGGGCTCAGCGCGGAACTGGCCGGTTCGGACTGGGTCATAACTGCTTTCCGGAAGCTCGGTCGGGGCTTCCTAATCTATGCAAACTATCTTGCACATTCCTCCTGATCACGGGCTTTGACGACAAAGAGGGACGTGCCTGGAGCGGAAAGAAGAGGCGGGCCCGAAGACCCGCCTCTTCTTGCAAATGGCCTAAATGGCGTTCTTCAGAGACCCGCCATCGATAATCGGCAGGGCTATTCGGCTGCCTCGCGGGTTGGCGCGGGGACCGGCTGCAGGTCGAGCGGCAGGCGGCGCTCGGCCTCGCCTATATAGTCGCGGGTCAGCGGTACGGCGTTGACGGACTTCGCCACCTGGATCTGGAAGACCATGTGGCCACCCCAGCGGAAAGTGGCCTCGGAAGCCGCCAGATACATGTCCCACATCCGGCAGAAGCGCTCGTCATAGAAGGAACGGATCTGGTCGCGATGATGGTTGAAGCGCTCGCGCCAGTGCTTGAGGGTTTCCGCATAATGGATCCTGAGGATCTCGATGTCGGTGACGACAAGCCCGGCACGTTCGATTGCCGGCAGCACTTCCGACAGCGCCGGCGAATAGCCGCCGGGGAAGATATATTTCTGGATCCACGGGTTGGTGGCGCCGGGCCCGTCGGAACGGCCGATGGCATGCACGAGGCCCACGCCGTCCTCGTTCAACAAGGCGGCGATCTTGCGGAAATAAGCATCGTAATGGTTGACGCCGACATGCTCGAACATGCCGACGGAGACGATGCGGTCGAATTTCCGGTCGAGGGCTCGGTAGTCGATCAGCTCGAAGCGCACGCGGTCGGCGATGCCGGCGGCCTGGGCGCGGGCGTTGGAAACCCGGTGCTGCTCCTCCGAGAGGGTGATGCCGGTGACATCCGCCTTGGTCACGTCGGAGATGTAGAGGCCCATGCCACCCCAGCCCGAGCCGATATCGAGCACCTTCACGCCCGGCTTCAGCAACAGCTTGGCGGCGATGTGCCGCTTCTTGTAGGCCTGTGCTTCTTCCAGCGTGATATCCGGACTGGGAAAATAGGCGCAGCTATACTGTCGATCCGCATCCAGGAAGAGATCGAACAATTCGTCCTTCAGGTCATAATGATGGGCGACGTTGTTCTTCGACTTTCCGGCCGGGTTGTATTGGGCGATGCGTCGGCTGATCTTGCGAGCCGTGGAAGCGATGTTGCTCAGCGGGCCGATCGAGATCGACCAGCCGATATTCTGCATGAACAGGGCGAGCATGTCGTAGACATCGCCCTTTTCGATGACGAGGCGCCCGTCCATGAAGGCTTCGCCCACTTCCAGTTCCGGATTGGTGAGAAGCTTCCAGGCCGTTGCCTTGTCTACAATTCGAATAGTGCTCGAAAAATCCTGGCCGGATCCGTAGGTGTGAACGTGGCCTTCGGGATCAATAACCGTAAGTGCACCCTTTTTAATCAGGCGCTTCAACATAGTATCGAGAATAAACATCTGCAAAAACCCCAGCGGTTTCGCATCGCGGGAGCCCTTTCGGTCGCCTGCCGCTCTCATCACGCAGGGAGGACCACCACTTGCCGGCTGGCAGATTCGACACGAACCGTTCCCAAATTGAACGCAATTTGAGCAGGGATGCAATTGTTTTTCTGCCCACCCTAAACAAAATCAAAAAGCGCGACACGATGCCGCCTTCGAATATTTTCCCGGAATCAGAATTCGGCTTGTCGGCGCGGGCCGGCAATTGATGGCGCAGCGAATTTTACCGTTGCGCTCTGTCGAATGCTTTCTATGATGCGCATCCGCTAATTTGTCTGAGGAATGCACCGCGTGTCTCCTACTCCCCTCCGCCTTGCCCAATTGCGCCATCAGGGCCGGCGCGTCGTCGTCGCCACCAGCGAGGGTGTCTCGCGCCTCATTCGCGATACTGCGACGGTGCTGGACCTCGCCAATGCCGCGATCGTTTCGGGTCACAGCCTGCGGGCCGAGATCGAGAAGCGTGGCCTGGGCGAAACCGTCGACCTCGCTGCCGCGCTTGCCGCCGGCGAGGTGCTGGCGCCGATCGATCACCCCGACCCCAGCCATGTCATGGTCGCCGGCACCGGCCTGACCCATCTCGGCAGCGCCGAGGGCCGCGACAAGATGCATCAGGACCTGGCTGACCTGTCGAAGGCCACCGACTCCATGAAGATGTTCCGCATGGGGCTCGATGGCGGCCGGCCGGCACCGGGCAAGGAGGGCGTGCAGCCCGAATGGTTCTACAAGGGCGATGGCTCGACGCTGATCGCCCCGCAGGGCAGCTTGCCGTCACCGTCCTTTGCCCTCGACGCCGGCGAGGAGCCGGAACTGGCCGGCATCTATGTCAACGGGCCCGACGGCACGCCCTGGCGCATCGGCTTCGCGCTCGGCAACGAGTTTTCCGATCATGTTACCGAACGGCAGAACTATCTCTATCTCGCTCATTCCAAGCTGCGCGTCTCCGCCATCGGGCCGGAGCTCTTGGTCGGCGAGGCACCTACCGATATCCGCGGCACCTCGCGCATCCTGCGCCAGGGCAAGGTGATCTGGGAAAAGCCCTTCCTCACCGGCGAGGCGAACATGTCGCACACCATCGCCAATCTCGAAGGCCATCACTTCAAGTACCAGCTCTTCCGCCAGCCGGGACAGGTGAACGTGCATTATTACGGTACGGCGACGCTGAGCGTCTCCGACGGCGTGGTGACCGAGCCCGGCGATGTCTTCGAGATCGCGGCCGAGCCGTTCGGGCTGCCGCTCGCCAATCCGATCGGGCGCGTGAACGCGCCATGGCCGACGGTGAAGGTTTTGTAAGGAAGCGGGGACACCGCGACAGGTGAGCCTGTCGCGATGTCCGCGCTCCGGATCACCCGAAATATTGCCCGAGGATGCGCTGGTAGATTCGCGTCAGGCTTTCCAGGTCGAGGATATCCACGCGCTCGTCGATCTGGTGCATCGTCTTGCCGACCAGGCCGAACTCCACCACCGGGCAGACATTCTTGATGAAGCGGGCATCCGAGGTGCCGCCCGAGGTCGACAGCACCGGGCGGCGGCCGGTTTCGGCCTCGATCGAGGAGACGATCGCATCGACGAAGGCGCCGGGCGGGGTGAAGAAGGATTCGGAAGCCGAGCGCTCGAAGACGAGGTCGTAGGCCACTTCGTTGCCGGCGGCGCCGTCGAGCTTGCCGCGCACCCATTCTTCCAGGCTTTGCCGGGTCCAGCGGTCGTTGAAGCGGATGTTGAAGGTCGCGCGGGCATCGGCGGGAATGACGTTGAAGGCCGGGTTGCCGACATCCACCGACACCACTTCGAGATTGGAAGCATCGAAGTGATCGCTGCCGTGGTCGAGCTCGCTCTGGGTGAGGGCGGCGAGCAGGCGCACCATCTGCGGCACGGGGTTCATGGCCAAGTGCGGATAGGCGACATGCCCCTGCTTGCCATGCACGGTGATGATGCCCGACAGTGAGCCGCGCCGGCCGATCTTGACCATGTCGCCGAGGGCGTCGGGGTTGGTCGGTTCGCCCAGGATGCAATGGCCGATGCGGTCGCCCTTGGCGACGGCCCAGTCCAGCAGTTTCACCGTGCCATTGATGGCCGGGCCTTCCTCGTCGCCGGTGATCAGGAAGGCGATCGGCGCCTCGGGATGGGCGTCGAGATGACGCAGGCTCGCTGCAACGCTGGCGGCGACGCCGCCCTTCATGTCCACCGCGCCGCGGCCGTAGAGCTGCCCGTTGACGATGTCGCCCGAAAAGGGCTGATGGCGCCAGCGTGCCTCATCGCCCGGCGGCACCACGTCGGTATGGCCGGCGAACATCAGGGCCGGCTTGTCCGGCGGCCCGATGCGCGCATAGAGATTGACGATATCGGGTGTGTCCTCGTCGCTGAACGGCACCAGATGGACGGCAAAGCCGTTTGCCTGCAGCACTTCGGCCATCAGCGTCAAGGCGCCGCCTTCGGCCGGTGTGACGGAGGGGCAGCGGATGAGGGCCTGGGTGAGGGCGACGGGATCGCGGGGATCGAAGCTGAGATCAGTCATGACGTTCCCTTTACCCTCCCTTTCGGGGGAGGGTAAAGCGGGGCGTTGCCAGGATCAGTGGTTTCCGTCGCGCAGCAATTCGTTGATGCTGGTCTTGGAACGGGTCTGCGCATCGACCGTCTTGACGATCACGGCGCAATAGAGCGAGGGACCGGGGCGGCCGTCCGGCAGCGGCTTGCCGGGCAGGTTGCCGGAGACCACCACCGAATAGGGCGGCACATAGCCCTTGTAGGTCTGGCCGGTGGCCCGGTCGATGATGGTGGTTGAGGCGCCGATATAGACGCCCATCGAGATCACCGAGCCTTCGCCGATGATGACGCCCTCGACCACTTCCGAACGGGCGCCGATGAAGCAGTCGTCCTCGATGATGGTCGGGTTGGCCTGCAGCGGTTCCAGCACGCCGCCGATGCCGACGCCGCCGGACAGATGCACGTTCTTGCCGATCTGGGCGCAGGAGCCGACGGTCGACCAGGTGTCCACCATGGTGCCGGTGGAGACGTAGGCGCCAAGATTGACGAAGGACGGCATCAGCACCACGCCGGGCGCGATGTAGGCCGAGTGGCGCACCACGCAATTGGGCACCGCGCGGAAACCGGCCTGGCGGAATTCCGTCGTGCTCCAGCCTTCGAACTTGGAGGGAACCTTGTCCCACCACAGGGTGCCGCCCGGGCCGCCGGCGATGGTGGTCATGTCGTTGAGGCGGAAGGACAGCAGCACAGCCTTCTTCAGCCATTGATGGGTGTGCCAGGATTCACGGCCGGTCGCGCCGGGAACCTTCTCGGCCACGCGCAGCTTGCCCTCGTCGAGCAGGCCGAGCGTATGATTGACGGCTGCCCGGATCTCGCCCTTGGTCTCGAAATTGCACTGGGCCCGGTCTTCCCAGGCGGCGTCGATCACGGTCTGCAGGCGGGCGATTTCCATGGCGTCTCCTCACATAATTCAGCCGCAAATGCCGCGCGAAAGCCGGCACTGTCAAGTTCCAGACCGCCCTGAATTGGCCTAATATTGCAGTTGTGGTTTTCGTCCGAGGGAGATTTGGAGTGTCAGCCTGCCGGCTGACATCTTGAAAAGAAGCGCTCATTGGCAATGGGATGTCAGCGGGCAGGCTGACACTCCGCATGGCCCGCGCTCCGTCATGCAAACGTAACTGTAGTGCTAATTTTCCTCTCGGCACCGTTGTGCCGACAAAGGGCTTGACGGCGCAGGGCATCATTGCTGGTCTGCGCGCTCGATTGTTTCCTTTTGAGGTTTGTCATGTCCAGTCCCTCCGAGAGCCATTCCAAGCGTCTCGACAAGCTCGCCGAGACGGCCGTGAAGGTCGGCCTCGGCCTCGCGCCCGGCCAGGAATTGGTGATGACGGCCTCGATCGAGGCCCTGCCCCTGGTGCGCCGGATCACCGAGCACGCCTACAAGGCGGGCGCCAGCCTGGTCACCACGCTGTTTTCGGACGAGGAGTCGACACTGGCGCGCTATCGCTTCGCACCGGATGCCGCCTTTGACACCGCCTCGGGCTGGTTGTTCGACGGCATGGCCGCGGCCTTTGATCGCGGTGCCGCCCGCCTCGCCATCGCCGGTGAAGACCCCTCGCTGCTGGCAGGCCAGGATCCGGCCAGGATCGCGCGGGCCAATCAGGCGCGCTCGGCCGCCTACAAGCCGGCGCAGAAACGCATCGTCGGCTTCGACATCAACTGGAACATCGTGTCCTACGCCTCCACTGCCTGGGCAAAGGCCGTGTTCCCCAACGAGGCGGAGGAGGTTGCCGTCGCCAAGTTGTGGGATGCCATCTTCGCTGCTTCGCGCATCGATTCGAACGATCCGGTCGCGGCCTGGGCCGAGCATAACCGCAACCTGCATGCCCGTGCCGCCTATCTCAACGACAAGCGCTATGCCGCGCTGCATTACACCGGCCCGGGTACAGATCTCACCATCGGTCTCGCCGACGGGCATGAATGGCTCGGGGGCTCGTCCAAGGCCAAGAATGGCATCACCTGCAATCCCAACATCCCGACTGAGGAAGTCTTCACCACGCCGCATCGCGACCGGGTGAGCGGTCATGTCTCCGCCACCAAGCCCTTGTCCTACCAGGGCACGCTGATCGACAAGATCGCCGTGCGCTTCGAAGAGGGACGCATCGTCGAGGCCGATGCCGCCACCGGCAAGGACGTGCTCGCCAAGGTGCTGGATACCGATGCGGGCGCGCGGCACCTCGGCGAAGTCGCACTGGTGCCGTTCTCCTCGCCAATCTCCCAGAGCGGCCTGCTGTTCTACAACACGCTGTTCGACGAGAATGCCGCCAGCCACATCGCGCTCGGACAGTCCTATAGCCAGTGCTTCGTCAATGGCGGTTCTCTGAGCCCCGAAGAACTCGCCTCGCGCGGCGCCAACAACAGCCTGATCCATATCGACTGGATGATCGGCTCGGGCGAGATCGACATCGACGGCATCGGTGCCGACGGCAAGGCCGAACCCCTGATGCGCAAGGGCGAGTGGGTTTAGGCGATCTTGCGGGTGGGCGGCCTCAGCTCTTCGTATAGCCGAGGCTCGCCTCGAGGTTCTCGAAGGTGTCGTCCATGGCGTAGCTGCGCAGGAAGGGCAGCGAGAAATGCCCGAAGCGCAAGGACATCTGGCTTTCCGCCTGCGCTTCGCTCGCCTTGCTGATCGCTGCCAGATAAAGCGCGGCGGCGAGGCCGCTGCGATCCGCCCCGCCTTCGCAATGGATCAGGATGGGTTTTTCCGCATTGCGCAGCACTTGCACCAGGGCGTCCGCCTGCAGGCCGTTCAGTTCACGTGACGCGGACATGGCGAAATCGACATGGGTGACGCCGAGCCGGGCCGATTCGGCGATCTCGGCGTCGTACCAGGCGGCGCCGGTGTTCCTGCCGCGCAGATTGATCACGGTTCTGATGCCTGCCTCGTGGACATAGTGCCTGAGTCGCCCGGGCGTGGGTTGGCCGGAGCGATAGAGTTCACCGGCCACCACGGTGTGGAAATTGCCGCCGAGATATTGCAGGCCCAGATAGGTCGCGCCGGCGACCAGGATGGCGGCGCCGCTTAGGCTCACGGCCAGGAGAATGCCCCTCAACCGGGCGGCAGCCGCCATGCCGCGCCCGGCCAAGGATTTGTACACAGAACCGCTACGCAACCTTCGCCTCCGACCATCTGTCGTCGGCGTGTTCTAATCCTGCAGACTTAGGGCAGACTTATACCGGGGACCATAGAGACAGGCCGGTCATTGCGAGCGAAGCGAAGCAATCCAGGGGCTGTAAACTCTGCGCATTCAAACCCCTGGATTGCTTCGCTTCGCTCGCAATGACGGAGTTGGTGGGTCAAACTTTATGCGAGTTTGTATTCCATGCCGTCGCGGGAGGGACTACGAACTCGGCCACCAGGCCACTGCGATCCGCCCGATTGGCCAGGGTGAGGGCGATGCCGTGGCCGTCGGCGATGGACCTGGCGATCGCCAGCCCCAGTCCGGTTCCCTCGACATGCTGCGGTGCGGCCCGGAAGAAGCGTTCGAAGACGCGTTCGAGCAGGCCTGGATCGAGCCCCGGTCCGCTATCCGTGATGCGGATGCCGCGCCTGCCATCATCGAAGGTCTCGACGGTGATCGCACCTCCCGAGGGGGTGTAGTGCAGCGCGTTCTCGATCAGATTGGTGAGCAGCGTCCGCAATTCCCTGATGTCGCCGACAAGCGGAACCTCACCGCGTCGCTGCATGCTCAGATGCAGTCCGCGGGCCTTGGCGATCGGTTCGAGATCGGTAACGCAAGCCTCGGCCAGTACGCCGAAGTCCAGGGGCGTGCGGTTCTGGCCGCCTGTGCCGGCTTCCACGCGCGCGAGCTGGAGCATCTGGTTGGTGAGATGGGTGGCGCGCCTGGCACCGGCCTCGAGGTCGTCGAGCCTTGTGTGCAATGCCGCACCGCGGGAAAGGGGCCTGAGATTGCCGATCTGCAGGGTGAGCGCGGCAAGCGGGGTGCGCAACTCGTGCGCGGCATCGGAGATGAAGCGGCGCTGGCGTTCCAGCGTCTGTTGCAGGCGGGACAGCAATTGATTCATCGCAGCGACGAGCGGCAGGACCTCGGATGGCACCCCGGCTACCGGAATAGGCGTGGTGTCGGCGGCCGATCTCGCGGCCAGGGTGGTGGCGATACGGCCAAGCGGTTTCATCACCCAATAGATGACCAGGCCGAGAAAAAGCCAGGCGACCGGGATGAGGATGATGATCGGCAGCACCGCGCCGAGGGCCGCGTGCTCGGCCAGTTCCGTGCGCGCTTCGATCTGCTGGGCGATCTGAACGGTGCGCTCGCCCTCGACCAGGGTGTAGACCCGCCAGTCATGCCCGGCGACGGTCTCGTTCGAGAAGCCGGTACCGCTGCTGCGTGGAATTGCGATGGCGGGATTGGTCGAGCGCATCGGCGCGTCGGTGCCGTCCCAGACCTGAACGAGGAGATCATCCTCGCGATTGCGTGTGCTTTTGATGGCGGGGCGCAGGCTGCGGGCATCGAGGGCGTAGACGGCGACCTGCTGCAACTGCTTGTCGAGGAAGCGATGGGCCTCGCGCCGCACGGCAAAGTAGGAGGCGAGGGCTGCACCGATGCCGACCACCAGCAGCACGGCAGCGATGGCGATCAGGCTCGACCAGCGCAGCGACATCAGGGAGCGTCCTTTGCGACCATCCAGCCTGCTCCGCGCGAATTGCGAATGATATCCTTGCCGAATTTCTTGCGGATGGCATGGATCAATACCTCGACGGCATTGCTTTCGACTTCCTCGCCCCAGCCATAGAGGCGCTCCTCCAGCTGGCTGCGCGAGACGATTGCGCCGGGACGCTCCATCAGCGCCAGCAGCAGGGAAAACACCCGCGCGGTCAGCACATGGCTTTGGCCGCGATAGGTGACGCGGTGGCTTTCGAGGTCGAGCTCGAGGTCGCCATGGACCAGCGTGGAGACGGCCTGGCCGCCATGGCGGCGACGCAGCACGGCGCGGATCCGGGCCTGCAGCTCGCGTATCTCGAAGGGCTTGACGATGTAGTCATCGGCACCGAGGTCGAGGCCGTCGACGCGATGGTCGAGATCGTCCCTGGCGGTGATGATCAAAACGGGGGTGGTGTCGCCGGCCCGCCGGAGATCGCGCAGCAGTTCAAACCCGCTCTTGCCGGGCAGTCCGTTGTCGAGCAGCACGACGGAATAGCCGTGTTGCCGCAGGGCGGCTTCACCATCAGGGCCGTCGCGGACCCAATCCACCGCCATGCCAGCATCGCCAAGCGCCTGCAGCAGCGCCTTTCCGATCATTGGATCGTCCTCGATCAGAAGAATGCGCATGCGGCCGCCGTGGAAACAAGGTGAACTCGGCGAGGATGGCAAGCAATTAAGGGCTGATCAAGGAAGCGGCCCGCCTCACTTCGTTCCGTAGATACGGTCGCCGGCATCGCCCAGACCCGGCACGATATAGCCGTGGTCGTTGAGATGGCTGTCGATGGCCGCCGTCCAGATCGTCACGTCGGGATGGGCCTCGCGCAGATGCTTGATGCCTTCGGGCGCCGCGAGCAGGCAGACGAAGCGGATATCCTTGACGTCGCGCGCCTTCAGCCGCTCGATGGCGGCGACGGCGGAGTTGGCCGTGGCCAGCATCGGGTCGAGCACGATCACCAGGCGTTCCGCCACATCGGGCGGCGCCTTGAAGTAATATTCCACGGCCTTCAGTGTTTCGGGGTCGCGATAAAGCCCGATATGGGCGACGCGGGCCGAGGGCACGAGGTCGAGCATGCCTTCGAGGAAGCCCTCGCCGGCACGCAGGATCGGTGCCAGCACCAGCTTCTTGCCGGCCACGCGCGGCGCCTGCATCTTGGTCAAGGGCGTCTCGATCTCGACCATTTCCAGCGGCAGGTCGCGGGTGACCTCGTAGCAGAGGAGGCGGCCGATCTCGTTGAGCAACTGCCGGAACCCCTTGGTCGAGCGGTTCTTGTCGCGCATCAAAGTGAGCTTGTGCTGCACCAGCGGGTGATCGACGACGATGACGCCTTCCATCGGAGTTTCCCTTCTTCACATTCCACCCTTACCTAGCCGATTTCTCGGCTGGGGTAAGGCATCATAGCGCGCCTTCCACGCCTTTCGTCGCGGCTTACGCTTAAGGTTTTCCGTTTTTGCAAGCTTGCGTATCGAAAAATCTGGCGTGAAACTTGCTTCTGGCCGCTGTCCATGCAGGATGCTGCCCGCAACAAGACCAATAATCAGGATCGTCCGCGTTCATGGCGTTGTCGCAAAGGCTTGAGTTCCGCCAGACCCAGTCGCTGGTGATGACGCCGCAATTGATGCAGGCGATCAAGCTTCTGCAACTGTCCAACCTCGATCTCACCGCCTATGTCGAGGCGGAACTGGAGCGCAACCCGATCCTGGACCGCGCCGATGGCGAGACCGCGCGCGAACCCGAGACGCTTGCGGCAGCGCCCGCCGATCCCGCTGCGGGCGATTGGCTCAAGGACGACATGGCCCCCTCCCGCGAGGCGATGGAAGCGGGGCTCGGCACCGATCTCGACAACGTCTTTCCCGACGAGCGGCCGGCCGACAGGCCGGAAGCGCCGGCGGCGATCGAACAGTTGGCCGGAAGCGACCCCTATGTCTCGTCCTGGTCGAATGTCGGCGCGGGCGGGCATGGCGGCGGCGACGACGTCAATTACGAGGGCATGGCCGCGGCCGATCTTTCATTGGCCGATCATCTGGAGACGCAGCTCGCTCTGGCGACCCGCGATCCCAGGCGCCGGCTGATCGGCCATTTCATCATCGATATGATCGACGAGACCGGCTATCTCGTCGGTGATCTCACGGAACTCGCCGAACGCCTGGGGGCACCGCTCCAGGAGGTGGAGGCCGTGCTTGCCCTCGTGCAGGGCTTCGAGCCGAGTGGCGTCGGCGCCCGTTCGCTGAAGGAGTGCCTGGCGCTCCAGCTCAAGGAGCGCAACCGGCTCGATCCTGCCATGGCGACGCTGCTTGACAATCTGGAGCTGGTGGCCAAGCGCAACATCCCGGCCCTGCGGCGCCTGTGCGGCGTCGACGAGGAGGATGTGGCCGAGATGATCGCCGAATTGCGCGGCCTTACCCCCAAGCCGGGCCTGGCTTTCGGCTCCACGCCGGTTCAGCCGGTGGTGCCGGACGTGCTGTTGCGCGCTGCACCCGACGGAACCTGGATGGTGGAGCTCAACCCCGATACCTTGCCGCGCGTGCTGGTCAACCAGAACTACTATGCCCGGGTGGCACGCACGGCCCGCAGCGAGGCCGACAAGACCTTCCTGACCGAGGCGCTGCAGACGGCGAACTGGCTGACCCGCAGCCTGGAGCAGCGTGCGCGCACCATCCTCAAGGTCGCCACCGAGATCGTGCGCCAGCAGGACGCCTTCTTCGCCCTCGGCGTGCAATATCTGCGCCCGCTCAATCTCAAGACAGTGGCCGATGCTATCGGCATGCATGAATCGACGGTGTCGCGTGTCACCGCCAACAAGTTCATCGCCTCGGCCCGCGGCCTGTTCGAGCTCAAATATTTCTTCACCGCCTCGATTTCGAACGCGGAAGGGGGCGAAGCGCATTCGGCCGAGGCCGTGCGCCACCGCATCCGCCAGATGATCGACGCCGAAGCACCCGATGCCATCCTGTCCGACGACACCATCGTCGCGCTGCTGCGCAAGGACGGCATCGACATCGCCCGGCGCACCGTGGCCAAATATCGCGAATCCATGCGGATCGCTTCCTCGGTGGAGAGGCGACGGGAAAAGGCGGGACGATGAGGCCTAGCGCAGCTCACTTGGGGGAAAAAACGCCGATTTGTCATAGCCGGGCTTGACCCGGCTATCCAGAAGGCACGGGCGCAACCGGCAGGAAGAGCTGGGTTGCCGGGTCAAGCCCGGCAATGACAAAGTCGTGCAAACTCGAAGGCGCTTGAATGAACTGCATCGGGCCGATGAGGCCGGTTTTTCGAAGCGAGGGAACCTGACGGTGTCGCTGCCGGTCCTGCCCATAGACGGTCGCCAATCCGCGATGGCCCTGACGATCCAGCGCGGGGCCAGCCGGCTGCTACGCCAATACGGCCTGACGCCGGTGCCGGAGGTGACGCTGCCCAATGGTCGCCGTGCCGATCTCCTCGCGGTGGGGCGCAAGGGCGAGATCTGGATCGTGGAAATCAAGTCCTCGGTGACGGATTTCCAGGTCGACCACAAATGGCCCGATTATCTGGCTTATTGCGACCGGCTTTTCTTCGCCGTCGGGCCGGATTTTCCGCTGGCCCTGCTACCCGAGGAGGCCGGCAGCATCGTGGCCGATGCCTATGGCGGCACGTTGCTGCGGGATGCGCCCGAGCAGCGCCTGGCGGCGCCGACGCGCAAGGTCCTGACCCTGCTGCTCGCCCGGCTGGCAGCCGGACGGCTGCATCAGGCCATGGATCCCGAAGGTGCGTTCGGTTTCGGCGAATGACGTGCCCGAAGGTGCTATTGCCCGGCAAATGAGGTGATGAGCGAGACCAGTTCCGCATCCTGGCCGTTGAAGCCGTGATGCGCGCGGGACCGGCAGGGATTGCCGGTTTGCCGGCCGCCCTCCAGCCATGTCACCGTGACCCGCTCGCCGGCCCAGGCCTGGAAGGGCGCGACGCCGGCCGGCTTGGTGAAGCGGCAGCCATCCTGCCGGTGATGCACCACCAGGGTGGGAGGCAGCAGCCTTGGGGAACCGAGGATGGCCATGACGCTCGGCGAGGGACCGGACTCCTTGCTGAGGAAGCCTGAAGTCAGCACCAGCCGGTCCGGCTTGGCTCCCTTCGCCAGGCCCTCGGCCGTTCGCGGCGTGCCGGCTGAGGTGGCCACGACCGTGACCGGCCGTTTCAGGCCCGCCATGGTATCGACCGCCGTGACAAGGTTGGTGCCCTTGTCGACCAGCAGGACATTATAGCCCCTGGCCGCAAAGCCATCGCGATTGCGGATGAGGACATTGTCGGCGCCGGTGCGAAACTGGCCGTTGGGACCGACTTCGAGCCGGCCATCGCCGCCGGTGAGCAGGATGATGCTGCCTTTGGCTTGGGGATGCCGGATCAGGATGTTCTCGATGCCGGCGATGGTCACGGTCTCGCCACCGCTGGCGATGGGAGCCGTCTGGGCGAAAACGGGACCATTCATCAGCAACAGGCCCAAGAAACCGCTGGCTACGGCTGCCCGTCCGCCAGGGGATATGTTTCGATTCATGATTCGAACTGTCCTCGTTGTGGCCTACCGATAGGCAACAAGGGTTGCGGCTGGATTACGGGAGGCCGGGCGTGACGACAGCATGCAGCATCAAATTTACATCCTTGCCTTGCTCCCTGGCAGCCGGTCATGATCTATGAAGCAAAAGGGCATATGGCCCGGGAGGAGCAGTTCCATGGATATGAGCGGTTCGCAGCGCATCGAGGCCTCACGCGAGAAGGTTTGGGAAGGCCTGAACAATCCCGAGATCCTCAAGCAATGCATTCCGGGCTGCGAAGCGATCGAACTGGTCTCGCCGACCGAGATGACCGCCAAGGCTGTGCTGAAGATCGGTCCGGTCAAGGCCTCCTTCAACGGCAAGGTGACACTGTCGGATCTCGATCCGCCCAACGGCTACACCATTTCGGGCGAGGGCCAGGGCGGTGTCGCCGGTTTTGCCAAGGGCGGGGCCACCGTACGCCTCGAGGCCGATGGCGAAGACGCGACCATCCTCCACTACGAAGCCAAGGCCGATGTCGGCGGCAAGATCGCCCAACTCGGCGCCCGCCTGATCGACGGCACCGCCAAGAAGCTGGCCGGCGACTTCTTCGAGAAGTTCGGCCAGGCGATCTCGCCCAAGCCGGAAGGCGAGGAGGCCCCGGCCGAGCCGGAAAAGAAGGGTTGGTTCGGCCGCAAGAAGTGAGCCGGTCGCCCGTTCTCACGCCGGTATGAAGGGAATACCCCGCAAGGCCTGGACGAAGACGAAAAGGGTGGCCGCGCCATAGGCGAGCGCCGCGGCGCAGACGATGAAAGAGGCTGTGCGGCCTCGCGCCCAACGCTCGGCGACCAGGCCCAGGACAGGCATGATCTGCAGGGCGTGCAGCCCGAGGAAGTGGGCCACCCTGAGGTCGCCGCCGGTGCGCGACCAGCCGAAGACCGGCACGCCCGTCGCATCCGTGCGCACGCCGCCGATCCAATGGCCGTTGCCGGCGGAAAGAACGCTGCCGGAGCCCACCCCGAGCATGAAAGTGAGCGTCAGCCCGAGCAGGACCGACAGCCAGAACGCCGTCGACCAGGCTTGGGGGCGGTGTCGCAGCAACAAGACCGCCAAGGCAGGGCTTGCGGCCGTCAACGTCACCGCACCGATGCCCATCAATGTATACATCAGCTGGTGGAACGGATCGGCCACATTGTAATGCGAGGCAAGACCCCTGGCGGCCTGGAGAGCGATGTAGCCGATCTCGAAGGTGCTTGCGGCAAGGGCGAGGTTGACGAGGATCCTGACCGTCCGCCCGCGGCGCGTCTCTTCGGGCAGGGCGCCGACGAACCAGGCCAGGGTCAGGAGATAGAGGGCGACGGAGAACTGGAATTTCAGCGGCTTGATCCAGACGGAGATGCCGTTGAGCGTCCTGTCGTCGATCCCCAGCGCTATGAAGGTCGGGACCATCAGCGCCAGGAGGATGAAGCCGCCTTGTGCCAGCAGGCGCTCGCGTCTCAGCAGGTCATCCATCACGGCCCGGGCAAGCACATGCGGGCGATAGGCAAGGCGAAGCCTTGGCGTGTTCGTCGTCATGCGAGCTCTCCTTGGCGGCGGGAGTGGCCCCGAAGCCAGGCGCCGCGCAGGACCAGGAACGTGAGGAAACCGACGGGACCGAACAGGAAGGTGAGGGCGAGACAGGGCAGGACGGCCAGATGCGGCAATCCGGACCGTCGCGCCTCGCGCACCTCCCAGGCTCCGACCAGCAGGTCGAAGGCGAGGTAATGCAGCCAGCCGGCCAGGAGCAGGCCGCGATGGCTGAACAATACGGCGACATCTTCGAGAGAGCCGAAACCGCCTGCAGCCTCACCCCAGAAGCGAAAGAGCAGGACGGCATAGGCAAGGCCGAGCACGATCGGAACGAATCTGGCGGCGATCAACTGGGCGAGGGCCGGACGCAAGGGCGACAGGGCAAGGACGATCCAGCCGCAGAGAGCGAGCATTCCGGCCCAGGAGAAGGCCTGGTCGAGCGTGAAAGCTTGGTCGAGAACCATGTCGGTACCCTCAACTTGACAGTGTCAAGATTAGGATGGCAGCAATTTTGACATTGTCAAGATCGTGATCGATAGTAGCGTCGGTGCCGAGCAATGGAGCGTCGGTGCCGGTGATGCGGAGCGGGAAGGAAGTGGAGCAACAGGGATCGGCGGCGCATAAGGCCGGCTATCATCATGGTGACCTCAGGGCTGCGCTGCTCGCTGCCGCCGAACTCGTCCTGGCCGAACGCGGTGTCGAGGGTTTCACGCTTCGTGAGTGCGCCCGCCGCGCGGGTGTCTCTCACGCTGCGCCCGCGCATCATTTCGGCGACGTGGCCGGCCTGCTGACCGCGGTGGCGGCGCTGGGGTTCGAGACGCTCACGCTCTTCATGCGCCAGGCCCGCGCCGGCATCGACGAGCCGGAGGCCCGATTGCGGGCGATCGGGCGCGGCTATGTCACCTTCGCTCGCCAATATCCGGAGAGATTCCGGCTCACCTTCAACCGGCATCGGCTCAATATTGCGGATCCGGCCCTGAGGGCCGCCGGGCAGGAAGCCTTCGCCGAGCTCGAGATCGCCATTCGCCTGGTTACCAAGGCCGGTGACGGCCCGCTCGAGCACGACCAGCTCGACGTCTTGCTGCAGACCTGGTCGGTCGTGCACGGCTATGCCCATCTCCTGCTGGCGGGGCAGCTCGACGGGCCCCTCAAGGGCGGTGGGGACGCTGCGGCGGATGCCGCCCTGGAAGGCGTGCTGGCCCGGTTGACGGCGCGCTAAAGCGTTTTGCGATTTGGCGGAATCGCCGGGAATCGCAAAGATGCGTCGAACCAAAGAGTGAGAGCAAAAGAGCATTTTCGCCTGAACGCGCTTTGCTCCAAGCTCTAACGACAGGTTGCGAAATCCCTCGACCTGTCATCCCCGTCCCTCGGCCTTCGGCCTCGCCGGGGATGACAGAGTGCATCGCGCCAACGAGGCGATCTTTTCGCGCCTTGGTATAAGGCTACACCCGCCTGAAGGTGAAATAGGCGCCGCGCCGGCCTTCCCTCAACGCCTTGGCTTCGTAGCGGGTGGAGCGCCAGCCCTCCCAGGGCGTCAGCCAGTCGGCCTGGCGCTCGGCCGTCCATTCGAACTCGGACGAGCGCGCTACGCGCGCCAGGGCATAGGCGGCGTAATCGTCGATGTCGGTGGCAAAGCGCAGCTCCCCGCCCGGCTTGAGAATACGCGCCAGGCGCGTCAGCATCTCCTCGCCCAGGAAACGGCGCTTGCGATGGCGCCGCTTGGGCCAGGGGTCGGGATAGAGCAGATAGATGCGTGCGATCGAGCCGGCCGGCAGCCAGTCCACTGCTGCCTTGGCGTCGTCGTCCCACAAGCGGATATTGGCGAGCCCATTCTGTTCGATCTGCGCCAGCATCTTGGCGGTGCCGTTGACATAGGCCTCGCAGCCGATGAAGCCGATTTGCGGATTCTCGCGGGCGCGTTGGGTGAGGTGCTCGCCGCCGCCAAAGCCGATTTCGAGCCAGATCTCGCCAACGGACCCCGGGAACAGAGGGCCAAGATCCGTGGGAGCCGGGGCGGTGAGGTCGAGACGCAAATGCGGCAGCGAACCGGACACCAAATCGGCATGCCCTGGCCGCAGGGTCTTGCCCTTGCGGCGGCCGAAGAAGGCGCCATGGCCGCGAGGCGGGGCATCCATGCCGTTGCCGAACTTGTCCTTGTCGTCTTCAGTCACGACCCATACCCACCGAAGCAAAGCCTTATGAAAAAAGCCCCTCCCGGCAAGCGGGAGAGGCTTTGTGTCGATTGCCGGCCTCGGATCAGGCGCGTACGGCCTTCTTGATCGCGTCGGCGAGATCGGTCTTCTCCCAGGAGAAGCCGCCGTCGCGGGCCGACTTGCGGCCGAAATGGCCATAAGCGGAGGTGCGGGCATAGATCGGCTTGTTGAGGTTGAGGTGTTCGCGGATGCCGCGCGGCGTCAGGCTCATCACGTCACGCAGCGCCTTCTCGACCTTCTCCTCGGAGACGTTGCCGGTGCCGTGCAGGTCGACATAGATCGCCAGCGGCTCGGAAACGCCGATGGCGTAGGCGAGCTGGATGGTGCAGCGATCGGCCAGCTTGGCCGCCACCACGTTCTTGGCGAGGTAGCGCGCCGCATAGGCGGCCGAGCGGTCGACCTTGGTCGGGTCCTTGCCGGAGAAGGCACCACCGCCATGGGGGGCCGCGCCGCCATAGGTGTCGACGATGATCTTGCGGCCGGTCAGGCCGCAATCGCCGTCCGGGCCGCCGACCACGAACTTGCCGGTGGGGTTGACGTGCCAGACCGTGTCCTTGGTAACCCAACCTTCCGGCAGGGTCTTGAGGATATGGGGCTCGACCAGCTTCTTGATGTCGCCGGAGGTAAGCTTCTCGTCGAGATGCTGGGTGGAGAGCACGATCTGCGTTACGCCGACCGGCTTGCCATTCTCATACTTCACCGTGACCTGGCTCTTGGCGTCGGGGCCGAGCATGCCAAGCTCGCCCGACTTGCGGGCCTTGGTGATGTCCTCGAGGATCTTATGGGCGTAGTAGATCGGAGCCGGCATCAGCTCCGGCGTCTCGCGGCAGGCATAGCCGAACATGATGCCCTGGTCGCCTGCGCCTTCGTCCTTGTTGCCGGAAATATCGACGCCCTGGGCGATGTCGGGGGACTGGCCGTGCAGCAGGACCTCGATCTTGGCCTTCTTCCAGTGGAAGCCGTCCTGCTCATAGCCGATCGCCTTGACGGCGCGACGGGCGGCGCTCTTGATCTTGCCCTTGGTGACGGTCTCGGGACCGCGATATTCGCCGGCGATCACCAGGCGGTTGGTGGTGGCGAGGGTTTCGCAGGCGACGCGCACCTGGGAGGGGTCCATTCCGGTCTTCGCCGCCTCGCGGTAGAACAGGTCGACGATTTCGTCGGAGATGCGATCGCAGACCTTGTCGGGGTGGCCTTCAGCGACCGACTCGCTGGTAAACAAATAGTCGGAACGGGACACGAATGTTTCTCCACGCCAAAATGGAACTTGGTATCATCCCGTTTTGGCGAGGGGAGGCTTCGTCGTCAAGCGGCAAATCGTACGTTTTGTTCGTTTAAAGGAACGCTGGAGCGATTTTTCGTCACTCTGCCTAGTCTGGCGATATTGCCAAACCAAGCAGAATGCAGCGCAGCCAGAAGGGCGCCTTCGGGCCCGTTCCGTGGCTCAGGCAGCGTGTTCCTGGCTGAGCGTGGAGACGAGGTCGACGACCCGGCGGCGCACCTTCGGATCCTTGATGCGGGCAAAGGCCTTGTTCAGCTGCAGACCCTCGGTGGTCGACAGGAATTCGATGACGTGCGAGGTATCGCTCTCGTCGGCATGTTCAGCCGTGTGCACGGCGCCGGTCTCGGGTGGAAGGCCCTCGAAGAAGAAGGAAATGGTGACGCCCAGGATCGAGGCGATCTGCTGCAGCCGGCTCGCACCAATGCGATTGGTGCCCTTTTCATATTTCTGTACCTGCTGAAAGGTAAGGCCAAGTGCCTCGCCGAGCTTCTCCTGGCTCATGCCTACCAGGACACGCCTGATACGGACGCGGCTGCCGACGTGCTGATCAATGGGATTGGGTACTTTCTTGATCATAATATTAACTCCAGATCACTAGTAAATATTTGAAAATACAGCGACGAATTTGAAAATGAATTGCGGCCGCAACGTGGCGGAAGCACGATATGCCAGAGATACAATTACGGCAGCGCAATCTGAAGTAGTTCAAATGCATCCTGCAACCAGCCGGGTGACTATACCTCCTTATGCGGGAAAATCCAGTCGGTCTCGCGCTTTCCGCTTGGCGCTGATGTAACAAATATGTGTTACCGCAGCTGTCGGCGATGGTTTCGGCAACCAAGGCCTGCACCGATTAAGGCAATCAGAAACAATCCGGCAACAATACCGGTGCCGGCCGCGGCAAACACAGGTGGCGGCAAGGCGGTGGGAAGGCGCGAATCGAGCACGCCGCTGGTGCCGAGCGGCAGGCTGGCGACGATGCGCCCCACCGGATCGATCACGGCCGAAATGCCGTTGTTGCCGGCGCGGACCACGGGAAGCCCTTCCTCGATCGCCCGCGCCCTTACCTCGGCGAAATGCTGGTAGGGCCCCGGTGTGATGCCGAACCAGGCGTCGTTGGTGACGTTGAGCAGCCAGCCCGGACGATTGGCCGGATCGATCACCTCGCCCGGAAAGATCGCCTCGTAGCAGATCAGGATGCCGGCGGGCGGCGCGTTGGGAATGTCGAGCGTGCGCAGGCCGGGGCCGGTCGAAAAGCCGCCGCGCTGCTTGGTCAATTGCTCGAAGCCGAGGGATTCGAGCACGGACTGATAGGGCAGATATTCGCCGAAGGGGACGAGGTGCACCTTGTCGTAATTGCCGATGATGGTGCCGGTGGCGTCGATGACATGCAGGGAATTGAAGAAACGCCAGCTGCCGTCATCGAGATTCTCCTCTGCCCGGCCGGCTCCCGTCAGCAGCACGGCCTTGGGCGCGACCAGGTCGCCGAGTACCTTGAGGGCCTCGGGATCCTGCGCGACCAGAAAGGGAAAGGCCGATTCCGGCCAGATCAGGTGGGTTGTTTTGGCAAGGCCGTCGCTGCCGTCGGCGGCCGGCCGGCGCGACAGCGCGAGATAGCGCGTCAGCACTTCATTACGCAGGGCCGGATTGAACTTGGCATCCTGCGACAGGTCGGGCTGCATGATGCGCAGCTGCACCCCGTCGACGAAGCCGGTGGGATGCTGGCCGAGGCGCCATATGCCGAAGGCGGCCATCGCGACCAGGACAGCGACGGACAAGGCCGGCCAGCGCCAGCCGCCGCGCCGCACCAAGGCGACAGGCGTGGAGAACAGGATGAGCGCCACGAGAGTGAGCCCATAGGCCCCGATCAGGGACAGGCTTTGCGCCAGATGGAGTTCCTCGGCGAGGGCGTAGCCGAACAGGTTCCAGGGAAAACCGGTCAGGATATGGCCACGCAGCCATTCGACAGCGGCCATGGCAACGCCAAAGGCGAGGATACGGGCAATCCCCCGCGACCATAGCAGGCGCGCCAGCGCAAACCCGGCGGCATGGAAGAAGGCAAGGCCAGCGGGCAGGAGTATGACGGCAAAGGGCAGCAGCCAGGCGAACTGGTCGGCATCGACGAGGAAGGCATTGCCGATCCACCACAAGCCTGCCAGGAAATAGCCGAAGCCGTAGCACCAGCCGAGCTGAGCCGCCGAGCCGATGCTGCGCCAGAAACGGCGGGGCGGACTCTCCGGAGCAGGGAAGGCGACACCGTCCAACAGCCAGATCGCCACCGGGAAACTGACGGCCAGCACCGGAAAGGCATTGAACGGGGCCATGGCCAGCGCCGCAACGGCACCCGCCAGGAAGGCGACGGCCATGCGTCGCCAGCCCCGCAGCCCGGCCAGACGGGACGCAAGTGCAGCGATCACGTGGCGCCGTCGCCGCTGGTTTCGTTCGCCGGGGTCCGCTCCTCGCCGGTCGCAGTCATTGCTTCACCGACAGGAGAGGCCGTTTTCTTCTCGCGCTTGCGTCCATCGCGCGGCCGGGTAATGCCGCTACCGGCCATGTGGATGCGGACCCGCTTCACCCGGCGCGGATCGGCGTCGAGGATCTCGAATTCGAGCTGACCCGGTCCCTGCACGATCTCGCCGCGCACCGGCACGCGGCCGGCCAGTGTCACCAGCCAGCCGCCGAGCGTGTCGACGTCGGCCTCGATCTCGTCCTCGTGCATCTCCAGGCCGATGACGGCGGCGACGTCATCGAGATCGGCGCGGGCATCGGCGGTGAAGATGCCTTCGCCGGAGGCGACGATCATGTCGCCGTCATCCTCGTCATGCTCGTCCTCGATGTCGCCGAGCACGATCTCGACGATGTCCTCCATCGAGACCAGGCCGTCCGTGCCGCCATATTCGTCGATCACCAGAGCAAGCTGGGTGCGGGTGGCCTGCATCTTGGCGAGCAGGTCGATCGGGGGCATCGAAGGCGGTACGAACAGCACGTTCCGTGTCAGGGACTTCACCGAACTGAGCGGCGTCGACAGGGTGATGTTGCCCAGGGCGAGGGCCGCTTCCTTGGGCGAGGGTTTGGCAGCCTCGCCGTCCTTGGCGGCGTCGCTCTCACGGACCTTGCGGCTCCGGCGTGCGGCGATGGCGGCTCTCGACGCCAGCCAGGCCACGAAATCGCGGATGTGCACCATGCCGCGCGGATCGTCCAGCGTCTCGTTGTAGACAGGCAGGCGCGAATGGCCTGCCGTCTGGAACACCTTGAGCAGGTCGCCCAGAGAAATGTCCAGCGGTACTGCCACGATGTCGGCCCGGGGCACCATCACATCGTCGACGCGCTTGCCGCGCAGGCCGAGGATGTTCTTGAGCATGGCGCGCTCCTCCGGGGAGAAGCTGGAATCCTCCCCGGCGCGCGTATTCTCCAGCGCGTCGGCAAGATCCTCGCGGATGGATGGAGCCGATTTCAGCCCGAGCGCGGATTTGATCCGCCCGAATAGGCCCTCTTGCTGGGGCTCCTGGGAGGTGTTGGCTTGGCTGCTACTTCGATCGTTGCTGTCGGACATGGCTCTGCGCGTTAGCTCGCTTCGCGCAACAAGGGCGCGTCGGCATAGGGATTGGCGATACCGAGATCGGCAAGAATGCGAACTTCCAGCGCTTCCATCACCTCGGCTTCGGCATCGTTCAAATGATCATGGCCGAACAGATGCAGGAGGCCGTGCACGGTGAGGTGACTGAGATGGTCGGCAAAGCTCACGGAGGATTCCTCGGCTTCCCGCGCGATCGTCTCATGCGCGAAGATGATGTCGCCCAGCATCGGTGCCGTTGCGATCGCGTCTCCCACGGCCTGCGGGAAGGACAGCACGTTGGTGGCCTTGTCCTTGCCACGCCATTCGGCATTGATCTGCCGGATGGAGGCATCGTCGGTCAGGACGATCGAGAGTTCGGCCCCCGGTGCATGGGCAAGTGCCGCGACATCGACGCTCCTGGCCACCGCACGCGTGATCAGGGCTTCGATGGCATCGGCATCCTGCCAGAGATCGCTCTCCTGAGCGATCTCGATGGTAATGGCATCGCTCATGACTTGGCTTCGCCCGAGGGCTTGCTGGAATCCTTCGCCTCATAGGCCCGCACGATCTTGGCGACCAGTTCATGGCGCACGACATCGGCAGCGTTGAATCGGCAGATGGCGATTTCCGGGATGTCTTTCAACAGGTCGACCGCTTCGATCAGGCCGGATTTCTGGCCGGGCGGCAGGTCGATCTGGGTCGGATCACCGGTGATGATCATGCGCGAGCCTTCGCCCAGGCGCGTGAGGAACATCTTCATCTGCATCGAGGTGCAGTTCTGGGCCTCGTCCAGCAGCACCACCGAATTGGCGAGCGTGCGCCCGCGCATGAAGGCGAGCGGCGCCACCTCGATCATGCCCGAGGTCAGCCCGCGCTCGACACGCTCCGGCGGCATCATGTCGTAGAGCGCGTCATAGAGCGGCCTGAGATAGGGATCGACCTTCTCGCGCATGTCGCCGGGCAGGAAGCCGAGCCTCTCGCCCGCCTCGACGGCGGGGCGGGACAGGATCAGCCGGTCGGCCTCGCCCTTCTCGATCAACGCCGCGGCATGGGCCACGGCCAGATAGGTCTTGCCGGTGCCGGCAGGGCCGGTGGCGAACACCAGCTCATGCTTCTGCAGCGCCCTGATATAGGCGTCCTGCGCAGGGGTACGGGCGGCAATCGTCTTCTTGCGGGTGCCGACGGAGGCTGCGCCGCCGGTCGTGGCCACTTTCGGCTTGCCTTCCGGCGTGAACAGCACGCCTTGTGAGCCGGCCATGCGCAGGGCGCCGTCGACATCGCCCAGCGCTATCTGCTGGCCGGAGCGCAGGCGCTGATACAGGCTCTCCAGCACGCGCTTGGCCTGCTCGACGCTATCCCGGGCGCCGCGCAAGGCGACATGATTGCCCCGGGCCGTCGCCTCGATGCCGAGCTTGCGCTCGATGAAGGCGAGGTTCTGGTCATGCTGGCCGAAGAGGAGCGTGGCGAGCCGGTTGTCCTCGAAGGCCGTGACGATTTCCGCGGTGGTGTCTGCCGTCGGCAGGGATGGGGATTGCGTTGTCATGCGTGTCCGTCGTTCCTCGTCCACTTTCAAGCAACGGCCTCCCGGAGATCGGCGCCGGATAGTGCGCCATGCAACGACCAGGCGCCCGTGGCCGTGATCTCGACGGGCGCCACCGTGCCGATCAGGCTGTCATCCGCCTCGATCTGCACGGCCTGGAGATAGGGAGTGCGGCCGGCGATCTGGCCCGGGCGCTTGCCCTTGCGATCGAACAGCACATCCATGGTGCGGCCAATGCTGGCCTGGTTGAAGGCCTTCTGCTGGCTTTCCGTCAGGGCCTGCAGCCGTGCAAGGCGGGCGGCCTTTACCGCTTCGTCGACCTGATCCGTCATGCCTGCGCCCGGCGTGCCCGGGCGCGGCGAATATTTGAACGAATAGGCCGACACATAGGTGACCTCCTCGATCAGCCGCAGGGTCGCCTCGAAATCGGCATCGGTCTCGCCGGGGAAGCCGACGATGAAGTCGGAAGAAAATGCCATGTCGGGCCGGGCCTGCCGAATCTTCTCGATGAGCCTGAGATAGTCGGTTGCTGTATGCTTGCGATTCATGACATCCAGAATGCGGTCCGAGCCCGACTGCACCGGAAGGTGCAGGAAGGGCATCAGCGCCGGCAGGTCGCGATGGGCCTCGATCAGGCTGTCGTCCATGTCGCGCGGATGCGAGGTGGTGTAGCGCAGACGCACCACCGGTTCGATGCGGGCGAGGCGATGCACGAGCTGGCCCAGCGTCCAGGCGCGCCCGTCCGGGCCTTCGCCATGATAGGCGTTGACGTTCTGGCCGAGCAGGCTGATCTCGCGCACGCCGGCATCGGCCAGGCGCTCGACCTCGGCCACGATGGCGGCGACCGGCCGCGAAGTCTCGGCACCGCGCGTATAGGGCACTACGCAGAAGGTGCAGAACTTGTCGCAGCCTTCCTGCACGGTCACGAAGGCGGAAGGGCCGCGTGCCAGGGTCTTCTCCCGGCGCGGTGCCGGCAGGATGGTGAATTTATCCTCGACCGGAAAGTCGGTATCGACGGGCTTGGCCGTACCGTCCGCCTTGGCGAGCAACTCCGGCAGGCGGTGATAGGCCTGGGGCCCGACCACCAGGTCGACGGCGGGCGCACGCCTGAGGATCTCCTGGCCCTCGGCCTGGGCGACGCAGCCGGCGACGGCGATCTTGAGGTCGCCACCCTGCCGGCGGCGTTCGTCGCGCGCCACGCGCAGGCGTCCGATCTCCGAATAGACCTTCTCGGCGGCCTTTTCGCGGATATGGCAGGTGTTGAGGATGACGAGGTCGGCCTCGTCGGGATTGGTGGTCTCCACATAGCCCGTCGGCGCCAGCGTGTCGGCCATGCGCTGGCTGTCATAGACGTTCATCTGACAGCCATAGGACTTGATGAAGACGGTTTTGGCGCGAGCATCCCCGGAGCCGGCGTCACCATGCGGGTTCTGCGGGCGTTCGATCTCTGTCTCGTCAGGAATCATGGGTCTCGCTATTGCCACCTTTCAAGGTGCTAGGGATAGCGGTTTTCCGGTCCGATGAGAAGGGTTGAGTTGCCGCGCCCGGGTCCTTCCTGTTGCGAAAGGCCACCCGAGGGGGGAGGTGGGGGCCTTGCCGACCTTGCCGGTTCCCGGCACTGTGCGCCATCCCATCAAGGCGATTCAAGCTCATGCCCTCTGTCGACCCTGCCGTGTTTGCTCCCGATGCCGTGGCCGAGACCACGGCGGCGCTCAATGCCGACATCATCGCCAAGATGAGCGCTCTGCCGGATCTGTGGTCCTTCCCGCCCGAACTGATCCGCGAGACCCGGCGTCAGGGCAAGGGAATCTTCCCGCTACAGGGCAAGAGCTCCCGGGCGGAAGTGCTGGAGATCGACGGCAAGCAGGGCAAGGTGCCGCTCCGCATCATCGCGCCGGAGGCGCCGACCGGCGTCTATCTGCATATCCATGGTGGCGGCTGGATGTTCAACCAATCCGACTTCCAGGACGAGAGCCTTGAGAAGATCGTGGCGGCCACCGGCATGGCTTGCATTTCGGTGGAATATCGCCTAGCGCCGGAACACCCCTTTCCCGCCGGACCGGACGATTGCGAGGCGGCGGCGCTGTGGCTGGCGTCGGAAGGCAGCCGGTGTTTCCGCACCAAGCGCTTCTTTATCGGTGGCGAGAGCGCCGGCGCCCATCTCTCGGCGCTGACGCTGCAGCGCCTGCGCGATCGGCATGGCCTCACGCCCTTCGCGGGGGCCAACCTCATCGCCGGCTGCTACGATCTCGGCATGACCCCGAGCGCGCGCAGCTTCGACCGAGGCAAGCTGATCCTGACGCCGCGCGACATCGCGCTATTCGTGCGGGCCTGCGTGCCCGATGGCGTCGATCTGCGCTCGCCCGAGGTTTCCCCGCTCTATGGCGATCTGAAGGGCATGCCGCCGGCCCTGTTCTCCGTCGGAACCTATGACGCCCTGCTGGATGATAGCGTGTTCATGGCGGGACGCTGGGAAGCGGCTGGTAATGCCACGACGCTCAGGCTGTGGCCGGGCGGCTGCCATGTCTTCCAGGGCTTCGACTTTCCAATGGCGCAGGAGGCCTTCGCCGACGAGATCACCTTCTTCAACGAGCATTGAAGGCAAAGTCCATGCCTGACGAGGGCCCGATTTCGGTTTTCGACGATCCTGCTCCCTCGGATCTCCAGCGGCTCGACGATCTGCTGGACCAGGACAATATCGAACGCACCGGCATCCGCGATGCACGGATCCTGGCCATTCTGCTGCGCTCTGCCGAGGGAGAGCTTTATGCCGGGCTGCACGGGCATAGTTGGGGCGGTTGCTGCGAGATCAAGACGCTTTGGGTTGCCGAAGACCGTCGTCGGCAGGGGCTCGGTGTGCGCCTTCTGGCGGCGGCCGAAGAAGAGGCGCTCCGTCGGGGCTGCTGTCAGATCGTGCTGACGACCCACACCTTCCAGGCGCCCGCCTTCTACGAGAAGTGCGGGTTCCGGCGGCTGGCATCGATCGAGGACTATCCGCGGGGACATGCCAACATCATGATGGTGAAACCATTGAAACGATGATGCAGCCTGCCACGCGGCATCTTGTCCGTTTTTCCCGCGCGGAAAAGGCAAGGGTGCAGGAACGGGCAAGATGCCGGCGAGTTCGCAGTCTCAACTCCGCTTCTTGCGCCAGGGTGCGTCCTGTTCCCAGTCGCCGGCCATGATCGAGCCATAGGGCAGGACCTCGTCGATTACCTCGGCGAGGCCGTATTTGTCGATCTGGGCCCGCACCGCGGCGGCATTCTTGTAGGCCTGCGGCAATTCGGACAGATCCGCCTTGCCGCAATAGAAGCGCACGTCGATGCCCTCGGGCAGGTCCGGCTTTTCCTGACGCAAAAAGGCCGAGCGGCTGAGATTGCGGCCCGCCCCGTGCGGAGCGAAACCGAGGGCCTCCTTGCGGTCGCGATGCGCCGTGATCAGGATCGGTTCGGCCATGTTGAGCGGGATCAGCGTGCGGCCGTCATCGTCCGGCGAGAAGCCGGGCCAGGACGGCGTCGCCCCCTTGCCGTGATAGTAGAGCCCGTCATTGCGCCGGAACACGAAATTGTGCTCGTTCCAGAACCGGTCCGCCACCGCATTGCCGAGCGACCTCGCGGCCAGGTCGTGAATGGCGAAATGGCTCGCCTTGGTCCAGCTCCGCGCGAATTGCAGGGCCTGCCAATAGGCCTGGCCCTCATCGCTCGAGGCCTTCAGCCAGGCATTATGGGCAGGCACCCGCGGCGCCACGATCTGGGTGTGCTTGCGGGCGGCGGCCATGCCGCGCTTGTAGAGCTGGGCACCAAGTCCGCGCGAGCCGTGATGGGTCACCAGCGCCGACTGGCCGCTGGAGCCGAGATGGCCGACATAGGCAAAGTGATTGCCGTCGCCCTGCGAGCCGAAATGGCCGAGCACGATGTTGCCGAGCCCGTGCAGGAAGGGATTGGCCTGCAGCGTGGCATCGATATCGGGCGCGAAATCCGGGACGATCATCGCCTTGCGACCGCCGGGGCCGAAATGGGTCACGGCCTGGACGGCATCGAGGATGCGCCTGGGATCATCCTTGCGCGCAAACACGGTGATCGCCACCGAGCAGCAGATGTCGGCGGAATGAAAGCCGGGATGAATGGCGTCCTCGCAGGCGACCGCGCCGCCGACCGGAATGGTTCCGAGAGCGGTGCCGGAAGGGCAGGCGTCGGGCATCACGGCGCCGGCAACGATGGTCGGCACCCGCATGAGCGCGTCCATATGCGCGGTCACGGCGGCGAGGTTGGCCCGTTCGAGCTCGCCTTCGGCGTCCAGGAAGATGCCATAGGGCAGGCCATTGGTGCGCAGCAGGGTCTCGACCGGCTGCATGGCCTGCAGGGCGATGAAGATGGTATCGTCATCCGCGCCGGCCCGGCGCAGGCGATTGGCCTCGGCCAGGGCCGGGCCGAACCACCTGCCGGGCTGAAAGCCCCAGGCAATCAGCGTCGTGCCATCGATGGCGCCTGTGGTTGCGGTCATGTCGGGAGATGCCCCGTCCACATTCCGTGTCATAGCTCTGGTTCCGGTGTGTTGTCTTGCAACGCCGCGCAACAAGAGTTTGGGGCGGACCGGCGTTTAGGCCGATGCGCCGCTAAAAGCAAGTCGATTTCCCTTTGGGAAAGGTACCAGTACGACGCAAAGAAAAAGGCAGGGAAATCCCTGCCTTTGAAAGGATCGGATGAAATCCTGCGATCAGGCGCGGGCGGCGCGGCGCTCCTTGTCGCGGTCCCGCCGGCGGTCGAGTACCGGCTGGTAGGCGATCGAGGCATGATGGGGGCAATAGGGGCCGGAAGGCCCGACGCGGCTGCCGCAGAAACGGAAATCCTCACGCCCGGGATCGCCCAGCGGCCAGCGGCACATATGCTCGCGCAGCTCCATGATGGTGACGCGCTCGGACATCGGAATGACGACTTCCTCGACCGGGCGCAGGGCGGGTTCGGGGCGTTCTTCAATGGCGACGAGCGGCATGATCTGTGGAGCGAGGGCGGTATTGCCCCGCACCACCGGCGCGGAGGTCTGGGTGCGGAGCGGATGCGAGGGAGCCCGCGTGGGCTTGATGCGACGCTGTGGTGCCGGCGCAGGCGCCTTGGCCCGGCCAGACAAACCGAGTCTATGCACCTTGCCGATCACGGCATTGCGTGTGACGCCGCCAAGTTCTGTGGCAATGGCGCTAGCAGACAGACCTTCTGACCACAGCTTTTTCAGAAGTTCTACCCGCTCGTCTGTCCAGTGCATCAGCCTCTCCTGCCTTCCGCCTTGTTTTCGCCCGAATTCGCTACGCCGAATCCTTTCCCATCAGCCACGATGTCGACAGAACATCGTTGCGCATGCACGCCATGAGCTGACAGGAGTTACGAGACGCCGCACGAGATGTCGTGCTTAACGAAGCCTTAACTACAATAGGCAGTGACTCTCGCGCAAGAGTCCTGCTGACGTGGGGTGCGTTTTCCCCAGCTTCGGCGACAAAGTGAGTCTTTTCGGTAACAGCGGAGGGCGTGCAGGTTTCCGTTTACGTCACGGAAGGCCTGCAAAGGGATCGACAGGAAACCAGCGGCGCACGAGATCGGCATAGACGCCCTGTTCCCAGATCTGGAAAAGGGCGTAGTCGATGGCCTGCTTGAGATCCCCGTCCTCGCGTCGCATGGCCATGCCGATACCGTCACCGAAAAAGTGGCCGTCGAGATAAGGCGCGCCCGCAAAGCTGCAGCAATTGCCGGCGTCCGAACCGTTGAGCCAGAGCGACAGGCCGATGCCGTCGGCGAAGGCAAGATCGATTTCCCCGCGCTTGAGGGCTTCGCGCAGCGCCGCGTCATTGGCGAAGGATACAAGGCTGGCGGTCTTGAGATAGGCCTTGGCATAGGCGGCATGCGCCGTGTCGGCGACGACGCCGATGCGGCGACCGGCCAGCCCCTTCGGCGTGAGGGCCGGTGGCGGCTCCTGGCGCCGCATGGCGAAGCGGGCAGGGCGCATGTAATAGGGGCGGGAGAACTGCAGCCTTTCGCGCGCTTCCTTGCTCGGCACGAGCGAGGCGGCGATCACATCCGCCTGTCCCTCCTCCAGGGCTGCGACGATGGTGTCCCAGCGCCGGGCCTGGATGGTGCAAGGGACCTTCAGTTGCCGGCAGACCGCGCGGGCGAGGTCGACATTGAAGCCTTCCAGGGCGCCGCTGGATCCCTGGAAGTCGAAAGGCGGAAAATCGTCCTCGGTCAGGAAGCGGATCCGCCTTACCGATTTCAGATCCGGTCGTTCCGGGCGCCGGTGTGGATCCCACAGGCCGTAGGGGCCGGTGGAGGTCGGGGCCGCCATGCCGTCGCCATGGGCGGGGATGGCGAGCATCAGTCCGAGCAAGAGCGTCCAGAAGGCACCGAATTTCAACAGGCCATATTCCTATTGCAGCGGGGGCGGGCAGGACTTTCCGGCGGGGTCCATGGATGCGTCCACGGATGTTTCTCGGAGTTGGCTACAGCCCTGGCAGGGAATGCTCGATCCGTTCCCGGGTGCAAGGCCAATCCTCGATCTCGCACTTTATCGAGCCTGCATGACAGTTTCCAGAAGAGCGACTACTTCGTCTGACGAGGCGTGCAGGTCGAAGCTCGATTGTACGCGACCTTCCTTGTCGAGTATGAATACAGTGTCGGTATGGTCAATATTGTAGTTCTTGCCTGTCCCAGGCAAGATATTTGCATCTATGCCGTAGATGTCGCGTATCGAGGCAAGTTGTGCGGGGTCGCCGGTCAGGCCGCGCAGGTGAGGGTCATAGGCGGCGAGGCTGGTCTTCAATTGCTCGGGCGTGTCCCGGTCGGGATCGACGGTGATGAAGAGGGCGTTGATCCGCGAGGCGCCTGGCCCGAGTTTCTTCAGCACCTGCGCGAGCAGGAACAAGGTCGTCGGGCAGATGTCGGGGCAGTGGGTGAAGCCGAAATAGACCAAGCTCGGCTTGCCCTGCAATTCCTTGGAGTCAAAGACGCGGCCTTCAGCGTCCGTCAGCTTGAACGGCCTGTCAATCAGGCCGATGGGCTTGTGCATGAAAAGGAAGAGGGCCCATAGACCAAGGCCGGCAAACACAAGGAACGCCGCGCTGCCGATCAGGTATTTTCGACGTGGGAATACGGCCACTTAGCGCGGCAGGGCGTTGGCCAATCCCTCATAGCTGCGGCGCAATTCGACCAGGGCTTCATCGATCTCGCGGCGCTGACGTTCCAGATGCTCGATCTGCTCGCGGACGGTGCTGGCGCTGATGTCGAGACTCGCCGTCTTGCCCTCACCGTGATGCGCAATCATCTCGCCGATTTCTACCAGGGTAAAACCCAGCCGCTTACCCTTAAGGATAAGTTGCAGATGCTCCCGATCACGTGCACTATAGAGCCGAGTCAGGTTGTCGCGCGTAGGATTGAGGAGGCCCTTGTCCTCGTAGAAGCGCAAGGTCCTCAAAGTAACGCCAAATTCTCGCGCAAGGTCACCTATTGTATAGGTGGTCGTACTATTCGTAGCGTTTTCTGTCTCTGCTACGAATACCGTCACCGGTTGGCCTTTTGTGTTTGTTGCCGACCTGGCTTCCAACTTTGACATGGTCTCTCTCTCGCGCCCGTTACAGGCTAGCAGCGCCGCTACTCATTCGTTGCAACAGGTACCATAATACGAAATCCGGGGGGCGTCAGCAATTAATATATTACCAAGCGAACGCCCAAATCTCCAGCAGGGAGATCATAGCCCTCGCTCTGCTTCCTTTCAAGGGTAACGTATTAAATTAGGGCGCGTTGAGCGTTTCGAACAACACGAGCATCAACAGAATTCTGGCCTTGTTGCAAAGTCTAATGTTGGTTCCTGCAAGGTATCTCACTTTCCCGTCTGCTCTGCAGTTTGGGTAGCAAGGTTTTTAGTAAAAAAAGCGCTTTGGATGCTCTACAATGTTGTTGCTACCGGGAAGAGCGCTAGGGCAGTGAGGGTTAACAGGATATTTACCCTGTTGCGCGAAACCTGCTGTTGCGGGCACTGCGTGCCGCCCTCTCCACATGTTCCCGACCCGGTTTTCCGGGGCGGAGGCAGGGAGAGGCGTGAGAATCAGGCCGTTCGCCGGTACGGGAAGCCAAATGAACCAAGCAGCGTCATGGAGTGTCGAGGGCGTCGATTCCCAGACGCGCGAGGCTGCCGCCGTCCTGGCACGCCGCTCGGGCATGACGCTTGCACAATGGCTCAAATCCACCGTTGCCGAGCAGAAATTGCATGAGCCGTCGCTTTTCGAGACGCAGAGCGACCTGCCGGAATCACCCTTGGCGGCGATTGCTCGAAAGCTGGCCGCGACCCGTGAGAGGTATGTCGGTAGCAGTTCCGATGATCCGAAACGAAAGATCCAGACGGTAGAAGTCAGTGCGGCGGTGCTCGCGCGCCACATCCGCGCAAGTGAAGCCAGAATGGCGGGGCTGATCGAGCAACTTATCCACAGGCAGGAGCAGGGCGAGGTGCAGATGGCTGCCCTGGTCGATGCCCTCGTGGATGGTTTTGCGTCCCGACCCGCCCCTGCGGCGCCGGTCGGCGAAGTCGATGCTCTCGATGACCTGGCGCGGGATCTGGAGCAGCGCATCGCCGGCATGGCCGACAAGATCGGTTCGGTTGCATCCGCACCATCGGTTCCGCCTGCGCCTCGCGACGATCTGAGCGAGCAGATTGCGGCGCTGACGCGGGAGGTCGCCGAACTCAGGCGCAGCCATCCCCCCGCCGCATCCGGCCAGGAGGATCTCGCCGGTCTGCGTGCGGAGATGGCGGATCTCAGCCGGCACGTGGCCGACATCCGCTCCCCGGAGCAGTTTGCGCGCCTCGACAAGAAACTCGATCTGTTGGCACGCCAGGCCCAGGATCCGGCCGTGCTGGCCACACTCCAGCGCGAGACGGCCGATATTCGCGCCCGCCTTGGCGATCTCGTCCGCCAGCCCGAGGGCACACATCAGCTTCATGAGAAGATCGATGCCCTGCGCCAGGCCGTGGACGAGGCGCAGTCCTCGACCAATGCCTCCTTCACCGGGTTGATGGCCAGGCTCGAAGGCCTGGATGGGCGTGTCGTCGACGAGGCGGCTTTCTCCGCCCTGGAGCGGCAGATCGCAGCCATGGCCGGCAGCATCGAGGGGCTCGCCGGCGGCGGGCCTGGCGCTGCGCAACTGCGGGAGGCTTTCGGCGAGGCATTGGCCGGATCGGCGCTGGCCGCCTTGCCGGAGGAATTGCAGCGGATCTATCGTGAGCTGCGCCAGTATCAGCAGGACGATGTCCGGGACACCCGCAAGGCTCTCGACGCCTTGCAATCGCTGCTGCACCAGCTCGGCAATCGCCTTGCCTCCGTCGAGGAGGTGGTCAGGAGCCGGGGCGGAGCGGTCGTCGCCGGACCGCCCGATCTATCGGAGGTCCCGCCCTTGTTCGGCCGCGAGCGACCCGACGACATTGCCTGGTCGGATGACCTGCCGCGATCCCTTGCGGGTGACGGGCCCCGCAGTTCCTTCACGGACACGCCGCACAATACCGGCCGTCCCAGCCAGGTTTCCGCACTCGGGGCAGGCGGTCCGTCGCCACCGGGCGGAACGCGCAGCGCCTTCATCGCCGCGGCGCGGCGGGCGGCGCGTGCCGCAAACGAGGCCGAGGGGGCCATCACGCGCGAGGAGAACGATCCCGTGACCGGAGGTGAACCATTCTACAAACGGCACAAGCGCCCGATTCTGCTGGGTCTGGCGGCCGTGACCATGATGCTGGGCGCGCTGCAGGGCGGCAAGGCCAGCGCGGCACCCAGCAGCCGACCCATGACGCGCCTGAGCACGTCGGCAATGCCTCAGATGCGGCCGGAGATAGCCATACCCAAGCCCGAGCAGGCCGGCCAGGCCCTGGCCTGGTTCGAGGAGGCACGCCGGCTCGATCGGCCTGACGCCTCCACCCAGGATCTCGCCAAGGCGGCCGGGCTTTATCGCCAGGCGGCCCAGATGGGCTATACGCCGGCCTTGTTCCTGCTGGGGCTGGCCTATGACAAGGGCAGGGGAGTCGGCCAGGATGCCGTGCTGGCGGGGCTGTGGTATCAGCGCGCGGCCGAGCATGGTTCCGTGAACGCGATGTACAACCTGGCCGTGCTCTATGCCAATGGCGCCGTCATGGGCGCTCCAGACTACGAACAGGCGGCTCGCTGGTTCCACCAGGCCGCCGAGAAAGGCCATGTCGCCAGCCAGTATAATTACGGCCTGCTGGCGGCGCGCGGCCTCGGCACGCCGCGCGATCTTGCCGTGTCCTATCGCTTCCTTGCCCTCGCCGCGGCGGCCGGCGATGCGGACGCGCTGGAAAAGCTGGCGGAAATCGAGACGCGCCTGACGCCCTCGCAGCGCGCGTCGGTCGAGGGAGGCAAGGCCGGACGGCATCCTTGCTGAGGGGAGCCGTGAGGAGAAGGCTTGTCGCCCCTCATCCGCCCAGGCACCGCGCTCTCGGGAAGGCGAAGACGCGCTCGTCGCCCATCAGATGCGCGGTGAAACCATCGGGAAACAGGGGGGCAAAGGCGGCGTCGCGCACGTTCAGCCCACCGGCATAGGCGCCGAAGGCCGGCAGGATGGCGCGCTTGCCGTCACCGGCGAAGCAGCGCCGCCTTAGCGAGCGCCCGCGTGTTGCCACCCTGGCGACCGGGTGCAGATGGCCGGCGATCTCGCCGGGTTCAGCCTTGGCCGATGGCTCGTGGCGGAACAGCACGGAGCCGATGGCGAGCTCCGGCGTTGCGGTGCCGCCAAGGCCCGTCGGCGGATCCGGATCGTGGTTGCCGGCGATCCAGAATATCTCGCGCCCATGGATGCAGCGCTGCAGCGCCTCGCGATCGCCGGGGGCGAGGCGGGCATCGGCACGGCGGTCGTGGAAACTGTCGCCGAGGAAGACCAGTCGCTTCGCGCCGAAGCGGGACAGGAGCCGCGCCAGGCGCTTCAAGGTCTCGGCGGTATCATAGGGCGGCAGAAGTACGCGGCGTTCGGCGAAGGAGGAACCCTTTTCCAGATGCAGGTCCGAAACGACGACCAGGCTTTCCTCGAGCCAGACCAGCGCACCGTCGGCGGTGGCAAGAAATTCGACGCCTGCGACGGCCAGCACGGCTTCATCCCGCCGGATCATCTCAGGCGCTTTCTCTATCGTCGGGTCGATCCTGCCGTCCAACCATGGCCTCCGCGATCAAATCATCCGCTGCCTCGGCGAGGACGCTGTCCGTCGCCTCGCCATAGACCGGCTCCCGGCCGATCTCCAGCATGATCGGCACCGCCAAGGGCGAGATGCGATCCAGCCTCTTATGGATGATTCGGCCCCTGATGCGCGAGAGCATGCTGGAAAGGCGCTGGAGATCGAGCAGGCCGGTGCGCGCATCCTCCCAGGCGGCGCGCATCAGGATGTGGTGGGGTTCGTGCTGGCGCAGCACGTCATAGACGAGGTCGGTCGACACCGAGATCTGGCGTCCGGTCTTCTCCTTGCCGGGGGCGCGGCGCTCGATCAGGCCGGAGATGATGGCGCAGGTGCGGAACATGCGCTTCATCAGGGCCGATTCCGCCAGCCATTCCTCGAGATCGTCGCCCAGCATGTCCTGGTCGAAGAGCTGGTCCATGGCGGCGCGGTGCATGTCCGAGACGCCCCAGACCGCGAGCGCGTAGTCGTTGGCGACGAAGCCCATCGGCTTGAGCTTGGCCCGTTCCAGCCGGCGGGTCAGCAGCATGCCGAGCGTCTGGTGGGCGAGGCGGCCCTCGAAGGGATAGCAGACGAGGTAATGGCGGTTGCCGCGCGGAAAGGTCTCGACCAGGAGGTCGCCGGCCGGCGGCATCCGGGAGACGTCGCGCTGCAGGCGCAGCCAATCGGCAACCTGGTCGGGCAGGCCGGCCCAGTTCTCTGGATCGGCCAGTATGGAGCGCACGCGGCTGGCGAGATGGGTGGAAAGCGGAAACTTGCCGCCGGCGAAAGAAGGGATCTTCGGATCGCGGCCGGGCGGAGCGCGGGTGACCAGCACATCCTCTTCCTGGATACCCTCGAAGCGCAGGATCTCCCCGGCGAACAGGAAGGTGTCGCCGATGGAAAGTCCCTCGGCGAAATATTCCTCGACCTCGCCCAGCACGCGGCCGAAGCCGCGCCGGGCTGCCGTCTCGCCCGGCTTGCGCTTGGGCGGGCCGGAGGCCTTGGGATCCATGAACCAGGGCAGATAGGGCGTCGGCTTGTCGGCGGCCATGCGCGTGGGCTCGCGCGGACCTCTGTTTGAGAGGCGCACCTTGAGCAGTGCTTCCTCGACGATGGTGCCGACATTGAGCCGATAAGCCTGCGCCACCATGGGATTGGCGACGCGCCAGAGGCCGTCCTTGCCCTGCCGGATCTTGGCGAAGCGGTCATAGGTCTTCAGGGCGTAGCCGCCGGTCGCCACGAAGGCGAGCACGTCGTCAAAGGTCGGGCGGTCGAGCCCGGCATAGGTCTCGGCAGAGGTGATTTCCCGATAGAGCGCATCGGCGTCGAAAGGCGCCCCGCAGGCGACGCCGAGCATGTGCTGGGCCAGCACGTCGAGGGCGCCGGTGCGGGCGATCGGCGTGTCCTGCTCGCCCGCTTTTGCCGCATCGACGGCGGCCTTGCATTCCAGCACTTCGAAACGGTTGGTCGGTACCAGGATCGCCTGCGAGGGTTCGTCCAGGCGATGATTGGCGCGGCCGATGCGCTGCAGCAGGCGGGAAGCCCCCTTGGGCGCGCCGACATTGATGACGAGATCGACGTCGCCCCAATCGATGCCGAGGTCGAGCGTGGAGGTACAGACCACGGCCTTGAGCCGCCCGGCCGCCATGGCTTCCTCGACCCGGCGGCGCTGGCCGACTTCCAGCGAGCCGTGATGGAGCGCGATGGCCAGATTCTCCTCGTTCACCCGCCACAGTTCCTGGAACACGAACTCGGCCTGCATGCGGGTATTGACGAAGACGAGCGTGGTCTTGTGAGCCTTGATCAGGGCGTAGAGCTCGGCCATGGCGTGGCGGGCTGTATGCCCCGCCCAAGGCAGCCGCTCGGCGGTTTCGAGGATGTCGAGCACCGGCGCCGCGCCACCCTCGGCGATCACCAGGTCGGCCATGGCCGGGTGACCCGGGGATTGGGGAACGATCCAGCGCCGGAGTTCATCCGGGTCTCGCACCGTGGCGGAGAGGCCGACGACTTCGAGATCCGGCACGAAATGCCGCAGACGCGCCAGGCCGAGGGCAAGCAGGTCGCCGCGCTTGGAGGTGACGATGGAATGGAGTTCGTCCAGCACCACCCGCTTGAGACCGCCGAACAGGTCGGTGGCCTCCCGGCTCGCCAGCAGCAGAGCGAGCTGCTCGGGCGTGGTGAGCAATATGTCGGGCGGGTCGCGCTTCTGGCGCTGGCGCTTGGCCTGGGGCGTGTCTCCCGTGCGGGTTTCGATGCGGATGGGCAGGCCCATCTCGCCGGCCGGGCGTTCCAGGTTGCGGGCGACGTCGACGGCCAGCGCCTTCAGCGGCGAGATATAGAGGGTGTGGAGACTGGCGGGCGCATTCGCCCGGCGGTGCTCCAGGTCGATCAGGCTCGGCAGGAAGCCCGCCAGGGTCTTGCCGGCACCGGTAGGAGCGATCAGCAGGGCCGAATGCCCATTGCGCGCCTTCTCGACGAGCTGGAGCTGATGCGGCCGCGGTGTCCAGCCGCGCGCAGCGAACCAGTTTGCGAAGATCGCCGGAAGTGTTGGGAGCGGGGCTGTGGAGATTGGATCTCCGTTCTCCCGCCTCCCGCTTTGCTCATTCATGCCGCTATCGCCAATGCCTGCGGAGATATTGGCGTGCCGCGGTCAGATGTCCACTGTCGAGCTGAAGTGTCCAAAGCAAAGCGCGTTTTCGCGAAAACGCCTTTTTGCTTTAGCTCCTTGTTTTTGACGCGTCTTTGCGATCGTCGGCAATAGCGCCAAATCGCAAAACGCTTTAGCGGCAATCATAGATCGCCATGATGGTATAGGCCGAGACATAATTGCCCCATCGCCCCGTGAGACTGCGGCGGATCGGCGGCAGGCCTCCGGCACAGCCTTCACGGCGGGCGCGTGCATCGAAATCCCGCAGGATGGCCGGGGTGATCGGCTGCGCCCGGCGCCAGTAATAGAAATTGGAGACCATGAGGCCGCCGGCAAAAGCGCCGCCGTCGATGCGCGAGATGCGCTTGACCACTTCGCCCCGTGCTGTGTCCTGCGAGGTGCGGGTGATCAGGTTCAGGTCGCTGCGGGTGGCGCAACTGGCAAGACCGAGGCCCGCGGCAGCCACGATGAGAAGTTTCGCGTACATGGTCTTTCCTCCGGGAAAGGCTGTGTCTTGGTTGAAGGCTGTTCGCGGGGCGTCTTGCACCGCCAGGGCGTTCAATCGCAGTCGTAATGGCCGATGATGCGATAGGCCGAGGTATAGGTACCCCAGCGGGCGCTGACGCTGCTGCGCGTCGGGGCATTGCCGTCGAGGCAGCCAGCGCGGCGGGCGCGGATGTCCATGTCGCGCAGGATCGGCGCCGTTACCGGTTGCGGGCGATTCCAGTAGTAGAAATTCGACACCATCAAATTGCCGGCCAGGATGCCGTTGGTGATGCGGGTGGTGTTCTTGATGACCCGGCCGCGCGGCGTCTGGTCGGCCGTGCGCGTCAGGGTCTGCAATCCGTCGCTGGTGGCGCAGCTCGCGCAGGCGAGACCAGCCAGGACGACTGTGGAAATTTTTGAAAACATGATGCCCCCTTCAAGCGCATGACTCTCCTCTGGCTGGCAAGCAGCCAAGTCCCCCAGGCCATCCTTACGTTTGGGAAGTCATTTTGCCAAGGCGTGCGGCGTACCGGGAGCAGCGCCGTGGTCTTTTGCCCCCAGGCCCGGCTATCGCTCGAGCACGGCGACAAGGCCCGGCACCGGCACTCCCCGGTCGGTGCGGGGCGAGGCGTGATCGAGATGGCGCAGGTGCAGACCGGCCGCCGCCGCCCAGCCTGCAAGGCCCTCGCGTGAATGGGCGTACCGCAAATCGTGATTCAGGATGAAGGCGGCGGGCCCGCTGTGGCTCTGGACCGTAAAGACGAACAGGCCGCCACGCACCAGCACGCGCGCGGCCTGACGAAAGATGGTCTCGAGATCACCGAGATAGATGAAGACGTCCGCTGACAGGATCAGGTCGGCGCTATCAGCGGCCTGTCGGAAGAGAAAATCGGCGATCTCCGCCTGCTCCAGCTGCCGATAGACCTGCTTGGCCCGCGCCTTGGCGAGCATGGCACCGGACAGGTCGACGCCGACGATATCCTGGCAAAGGGTGCGAAAGGCCTCGCCCACAAGGCCGGTGCCGCAGCCCAGATCGAGGGCGCGTTCGAACGGTTTGCTCCGGCCGATGCCGTCCAGGGCCATGCGCAACAGGGCAGGCCCGCGATAGGAGAGATCGGCGACGAGGGAACGCTCGAAGCGCGGCGCGTATTCGTCGAACAAGGCGGCGATGTGGGCCGGCGTCATGGCGCCGTCGGGCGGCATCTCGCCGAGCCGGGCCAGGCGTGCACCAGCGCCGGCTTCATCGGCCGGGTCGAGGCGGAGTGCCTGGCGATAGGTGTCGATGGCTTCGTCCCGGCGTCCGAGCATCTCGTTGAGATCGCCGAGGGCGAGCCAGCCGGCAGCCCAATCCGGAGCTTCATGGAGGGCCTGCGTTACCAATTCGGCGGCCGAAGCAGGATCGCCTCCCGCCTTGTATTCCATGGCATAGGCGAAGCGGCGGTCGGCTAGGGCATTGCCGGAGGAGCGGGCTTTGAGCATGGCACGCCTATAGGCCAGGACCTGCGGCAAGAAAATAGACGTCACGGTCAGTGGCGCCTCAATCCGCGGCCCCGATCATATTGCCGTCGTCACCCAGGTCCATCGGCGCCTGATCGGGGGGCGTGCCATGCGTGTTCCGCCAGATCCTGGGCGGGTTTTCTTCCGCTGGGGGTGGCAGGGAGCCCCCGAGATGATGGCAGCAATCGGCGGAGCGCTCCATATGGAACCTTTCGCCGACTCGGAACAGGCCAATGTCCCGGAGACCACGGTCGTTCATCGCCAACAGCATGCGGGTATGGCGGATTTGTTCACGATAGCGGGCGATCGCGGCAGCGCCAAGGCGGGCAGCCGCGCGGACCCTGGACGCAAGCCATCTCAGGGCTGCTGGTTGAGCGCCCATGCGGGGCCTCCAATGAGGTTGAGGATGTCTGGAGCAAAACGCGTTCAAGCCCGACCGCTTGTTTGCTCTAACTCTTTGTTTCGACGCGTCTTTGTGATTCGAGGTGATTACGTCTAGTCGCAAAACGCTCAGGCCCTGCGGCCGGCGACCAATTCGCTACGGTCGAAATTCATATGTGCGAAGCGCCGTCGATACTCTGCCGGCGTCATGCCGGTGTGACGCTTGAACAGATTCCTGAAAAACACGATGTCGGCATAACCCGTCTTGGCGCAGACCGCCTGGATGGATGTCGCCCCGGCTTCGAGCAGATCCTTTGCCGCCGACATGCGCAGCTTCTGGAGATAGGCGCCGGGCAGGGAACCGGTCGCAGCCTTGAAGCGGCGAATGAAGTTGCGCGGACTCATGCCGCTGCGCCCCGCCAGCGTATCGATCGACACGTCCTCGTCGAAATGCGTGCGCAGATATTCCTCCGCCTCGCGAACCCTGCCATCCGCATGCGGGCGCGAAAGGGGAAGCACGGCATAACCGGATTGGCGGCCGCGCGGCATGCTGACGAGAAGGGACTTGGCGCATTGCAGGGCGATCTCATGGCCGCAGAACTTCTCCACCAGATAAAGACTGAGGTCGATCGAGGCGTAGACGCCGCCGCTGCACAGGATATGGCCGTCCTCGGTGACGAATTGCTCGGTCTGCCAATGAACCTGCGGGTAGCGCTGCCGCAGCATGTCGGCAACGCCCCAATGCGTGGTTGCGATCCGGCCATCGAGCAGCCCGGCCTCGGCCAGGAAGATGACTCCCGTGCATATGCCGGCGATATAGGCGCCGCGCCCATGCCATTTGCGCAGCCAGGCGAGGAAGGCCTCATTGCCGATGAAGCGATCCTGGATGTCCCAGCCGGAGGCCGGCACGATGACGATGTCCGCGTGCTCGATGTCATCGATCGACAGTGTCGGCACCAGGCCCAGGGCGCACAGGCTGGTCACGCCCTGGCCGTCGATGGAGACGGTCCGCACCCGGAATGGCGGCCTCGGGGTCTCGCCGTGAAGCCAATTCCACAGAGAGCCGGCCGAGTGAAAAACCTCGAGCGGGCCAATGGCGGTCGAGGCATAGCCGCCATCCAGCAGCACGACCGTGACCTCGATCGGCTTGACCCCCGGCTTGGCCGATGCCGGATCGCTCGAGGCTTCAGCCTGCGTCGGCATCAGGGCCCTCCGTGAAGCCTGCGTCGAGCGGCTCCCACAATCCGACCAGTGCGCCGACCGAATCGAAGATGAGGGCGATCCGCGCCAGCCCTGGCGCGTCGGCGGCGCGGACGATCACCTCGCCACCGAGAGAGACGGCGCGTGCGAGGGCTTTCTCGAGATCGTCCACCTCGAAATAGGGCGTCCAATGCGAGGGGACGCCCCGTGCACGATGGGCATGGCTGAGCTGGTAGACGGAGCCGAAATCCATGCCGGACACACTGAATCGGGTAAATTGACCGCCATTCATCGCTTCTTCATTCCGTCTCCAGCCGAACATGCCGGCATAGAACACCTCGGCGCTCGCAATATTCGTCGCTGCGAGATCGACCCAGCGCAGGAAGCCAGGGCGCGGGCCGTCGGGTTCTGGAAATCGCGGCTTTCGCATCGGCCTGCTCCAACCGGGAACGGGCGCCGCCCGACCAAGGCGGCGCCCCGGTGTCAGGAATTGGCAGTCATCGGCTCGACCACGCTGCGAACCTCGGTGATCCTGGTCGCCGGAAAGCCACTGAGCTTTGCATGTTCGCGGACAGCGTCCTCGTCTTCGGCCAGGTAGATGCAGAAGGTCTTGTCATCGACCACATAGGACTGCAGCCATTGGGCCCGACCTTCGAGCTTGGCCAGGGCGGCGTTCGAGGTGCGGGCGACGTCCTTCAATTGGTCCCGGTTCAGGCCACCCACCCCGGGAATGTCGCGTTCGATCACATAGCGCTTCATCTCTTCGCTCCTTCAGGTTTCTTGAGGAAGGCAAGGATCGTCCGGTTCCCATCGGCAGGACAGGCGGCAGTTTCGACAATGTCGGATGGTGATCGTGACAATCGAGCAAGCCGTCCTCAGGCCTGCGCATCCTAGCCGGCCGGCATGGGACACGGGCGACGAAGTCCCCACCAATCGCGCCAATCGGGCGGGCCCATGCGGAGTGCAGCCGGCGTGCCGAGGCCGTTACAGCCTCTTTGGACTTCTACGCTCAGTGTCTCAGGCAAAAGTGCAACAGCCCTCGACGGCCCTGTTCGCAGGGCCGCGCGAGAGTGATCCAATGAAGCGGACTATTCCGGCGAAGCGCTTATTTGATCCCGGCAGACCAAGTCGGCCAATCCTTGATGACGGTATCGGCAAAGGCCGAGCCGACGCGATAGGCGTTGGCGACGGAGGGGCCGAAGCCGCCGGATTTGGCCGAGAGCGATTCCGCCGCGCTCTGGCCGGGTGCCTCGCGATCGAAATTGGAAGCGGTGCGCAGCACCGCGATACGCTCGAAATCGAGCAGGCCGGCATCGGCGCCCCGCTTGAGGGCGGTCAGCGTGGCATTGTCTTCCATCTGGGTGGTGCAATAGTTTGCCTTGCCGTCCGTGGCATGCCTGGCCCAGCGTTCCATGGCATCGCCGATCTTCGATCCGTGCCAATAGGTGTCGATCGAGACGGTATCGCACAGCTTCACCGCCGGCTTGGCGCGGGCGGCCTCGTCCTGGTAGCGAGCGCGATAGTCCCCGGCCTCCTTGCCATCAGCGAGTTCGACGGAACGGGTCAGTTCGAAGGCCTTTTCCGCCAGTTTGGCATTGAGCGCATAGACCTCGGTGCCGGCGCTCCAGCCTGCCTTGTCGCTCGGCTTGGCGGCGCCGAGCGGCAGCATGCCGTCAGGCCAGTCGGAGGGGATCTGGCGCGGGTCGATGTCGTGGCGCAGCCCGCCATCGATGACATAGCGTGCCCACAGCGCCGATCCCAGCGTGCCATCCTTGGGATCGACGCCGGCGATGCCGTCGATCAGGAAATAGGTCTGTTTCAGATCGAACTTGTCGCCGAGGACGAGGGCTGCCGTCGAGCTGGCCGCGTTGGCATAGCCCATGGCGGTCGTCATCACGCATAGGCCCTCCGTATCGCAAGCGACGTCAGGGTACTCCTTCGACAGGCCGGGGACCTTGATCTTCGTGGTCAGCTTGCGGGCCTCCAGCCAGGGTTTGGCTTCTTCCCCGAACATGGTGATCACCATCACCTTGGGGGCGATCCGCTCGGCGGCGCTGGCATGGGCGCTGCCGATGAGGGCGAGAGCTGCCGCAAGGCCGGCGCCGACAAGATGTGTGCTGTTGGATGATACCCGTGATCGGGCATTGGTCAGCGTCGGCTTCCGGTTGAACAGCATCGGGATTTGATCTCCAGGGTCGCTTCTTCCGGTATCGCATGGATGCGGCGATGTCATCCTGTCCCCGTCGCCAATACCCCGCAAAGATCGAGGCTGCCCGAAACAGGGTTGCCGGCAACACCTTGGCCCCATGCCGGTTTCACCCTATGTTCTCGCCATGCGGCCTTCGGACTTGCTGATTCCGACGCCGTCGGGGCTGTACTGCCCGCTGGCGGATGTCCATGTCGATCCTGTGAGGCCGGTCGAGCGGGCCCTGATCACCCATGCCCATTCCGATCATGCCCGCGCCGGCCATCGCCAGGTGCTCGCCACCGCCGAGACGCTGGCGATCATGGCGGCGCGTTATGGCGAGGATTTTTGCGAGGCGCGCCAGACCGCCATCCTGGGCCGGAAGCTCGGTCTCGGTGGCGTCGATGTGACCTTCCATCCCGCCGGCCACGTCCTGGGCTCGGCGCAGATCGCCTTCGAGGCTGGGGGACTGCGCATCGTCGCCTCGGGCGACTACAAACGCCAGGCCGATCCGACCTGCCTGCCCTTCGAGCCGGTGCCCTGCGACGTCTTCATCTCGGAAGCCACCTTCGCCCTGCCGGTGTTCCACCATCCCGATCCCGGGCATGAGATCGGCAAGCTCATGGATTCGCTGGCCCTGTTTCCCGAGCGGGCCCATCTCGTCGGCGCCTATTCCCTCGGCAAGGCGCAGCGCATCATCGCCATGGCCCGCCAGGCCGGTCATCAGGCGCCGATCTATCTGCACGGTGCCATGGAGAAGGTGACGCGGCTCTACCAGGATTTCGGCATCGAGCTCGGGGCGCTGCAGCTGGTGCGCGACGTCAAGCCGGCCGAGCTGGCCGGTGCCATCGTGCTCTGCCCGCCCAGCGCGGCCCAGGAAGTCTGGTCACGCAAGATGCCGGATCCCCTCAGCGTGTACGCCTCGGGCTGGATGCGCATCCGGGCACGGGCGCGCCAGAGTGGTGCCGAACTGCCGCTGGTGATCTCCGACCATGCCGATTGGCCCGATTTGCAACGCTCGATCCTGGAAACGGGCTGCTCGGAACTGTGGGTCACCCATGGCCAGGAGGATGCGCTGGTGCATTGGGCCCGCAGCCACGGGCTGAAGGCCCAGCCTTTGCACATGATCGGCTATGGCGACGAGGAGGCGGAGGAGGCATGAACCGCTTCGCAGAATTGCTCGACCGCCTTGCCTATGAGCCGGGCCGCAATGCCAAGCTGCGCCTGCTGACCAGCTATTTCCGCGAGACTCCCGATCCGGACCGCGGCTATGCGCTGGCGGCGATCACTGGGGCGCTGTCCTTCCGCAATGCCAAGCCCGCCCTGCTGCGCGAATTGATCGGTGAACGCGCCGATCCCGAGCTCTTCGCGCTGTCCTACGACTATGTCGGCGACCTTTCCGAAACCATCGCGCTGATGTGGCCGGCCCGGCCGGGCATGAACCATGCGCCCAGCCTGTCCGAGGTGGTGGAGGCCCTGAGCCAGGCAGGCCGCTCGGAGATGCCGGCCCTGATCGCCCGCCATCTCGACGCGCTTGATGAAACCGGGCGCTGGGCCTTCCTCAAGCTGATCACGGGTGCGCTCAGGATCGGTGCTTCCGCGCGTCTCGCCAAGAGCGCCGTTGCAGCACTGGGCTCCCTGTCTCCTGATGATATTGAACTCGCCTGGCCCGGCCTGCAGCCGCCCTATGAGAGCCTGTTCGCCTGGGCCGAGGGCAAGGGCGAGCGGCCGGAAAGCGGCAATCCTGCCCCGTTCCGGCCGGTGATGCTGGCCCATGCCCTGGAAGAGGGCGACCTCGCGGCCATCCTGCCGGACAGTCATGTGGCGGAATGGAAATGGGACGGCATTCGCGTCCAGGCGGTCGGGGTGCACACCGCGAACGGCCCCTTGCTGCGCCTTTATTCGCGCACCGGCGAGGATATCGCACCGGCTTTTCCCGATCTCGTCGAGGCCCTCGATTTCGAAGGGGCCATCGACGGCGAATTGCTGGTGCGGCGTCTCGGCGAGGACGGCGAAGGCCGCATCGAGAATTTCAATGCCCTGCAGCAGCGGCTCAACCGCAAGAGCGTGACGGCAAAGCTCATTGCCGACTATCCCGCCCACATCAGGGCCTATGACCTGCTGGCCGAAGGGGACGAGGACCTGCGGGACCGCCCCTTCATCGAAAGGCGCGCCCGGCTGGAGGCCTTCGTGGCGCGCCTTGCTTCGCCACGCCTCGACCTCTCGCCGCTCGTGGTCTTCACCGGGCCGGAGGCTTTGGCGCTGGCCCGCGAGAATCCGGGCGGTGCCGGAGCCGGTGCTGATGCGGAAGCCGTCGAGGGATTGATGCTGAAGCGGCGCGACAGCCTTTACGTGCCGGGCCGCCCGAAGGGCCTGTGGTTCAAATGGAAGCGCGAGCCGTTCCGCATCGACGCCGTGCTGATGTATGCCCAGCGCGGCCATGGCAAGCGCTCCTCCTTCTATTCCGACTATACGTTCGGCGTGTGGAAGGGCGAGGAGCTGGTGCCGGTGGGCAAGGCCTATTTCGGCTTCACTGACGAGGAATTGCGCGACATCGACCGTTTTGTCCGCAACAACACGGTGAACCGTTTCGGCCCGGTGCGCGAAGTTGTCCACACCGCCGAGAAAGGCCTGGTGGTGGAAGTCGCCTTCGAGGGCCTGGCGCGTTCCAGCCGCCATAAATCCGGCGTCGCCATGCGCTTTCCTCGGCTGGCGCGCCTGCGCTGGGACAAGCCGCCCGGCGAGGCGGACAGGCTGGAAAGCCTCACCGCCCTGCTTGACCGCGCGGCCGTCACGCCCGAAATAGGGGCGGATACGACAGGAGAATAGGCATGGCTGGGCTGGAGAAGTTCATGGGCGGCTCGGTAATGGGCACGATCATCAAGCTGGTGGTGGTTTCCGTAGCTGTCGGCCTCGTGCTGGCCTGGCTCGACCTGACGCCCTGGGAACTCCTCGCCAGGCTTCGGCACTTTCTCGAGCGCCTTTCGGCGCAGGGGTTCGGCATGGTCAAGGACCTGTTCGGCTATTTCCTGCTCGGGGCGGTGATCGTTGTGCCGGTCTGGATCGTGCTGCGCTTGCTGAAATCCGCGCCCTCGGGCGGGCGCAAATAGAGCGGAGCAGGTTCTTGCTGCCAGGTGCCGTTACGCGGCGAATTCCTTGGCAAAGCTACCCAGGCTTTCGGCCGCTGCCTTGCGCATGAAGGCCTGGTCCGAAGCCATGATGAAGGCGGAGGCGCCCAGGGCATGGTAGCGCTTTGCTTCGGCCGCGCTGGATACCATCATGCAGACGGGCTTGCCCGCCCGTTCGGCCGCGGTGCAGATCGTCTCGACGGCGGCCTGGACAGGCGGCGCGTCGGTGCTCTCGGCCTGCAGGGCTACTGTGAGATCACCCCGTCCGATGAAGACGGCGTCGAGGCCCTCGGTTGCCAGGATGGCATCGATCTCCGCCAGCGCTTCCGGGTCCTCGATCATCGCGATCAGGCTGACATGCGCATCCTGCCGGTCGACATGTGGCCAGATGCCGAGGCCGCCATAGCGCCCGGCGCGCGGCGAATTGGAAAAGCCCCGCCGGCCACCGCGATAGCGACAGGCCGCGGCGGCTTCTCGCGCCCTGGTTGCGGAGGAAATGTGCGGGACCAGGACGCCCGCCGCTCCATCGTCGAGGGCGCCGAGGATGCGGGCGATCTCGGGTACGCGGACGATCGCGGCGGTACCCGCCGCGCGTGCGGCCAGCAAGATCAGTTCGGTCTGGCCGCGGTCGAAGGGGGCATGTTCCTCATCCACGACAACGAAGTCGAAACCGAGATCGCCGAGGATTTCGGTCGCGTGGACGGTGGGCGTCTTGAGGAACGATCCGAGCAGGGTCTTTCGCGACAGCAGGCGCTGACGGAAGGCTTCAGCCGGGCGTGCGGGGACGTTATCGTGCATGGCGATGATTTTCTCTTGTTTCGTTAGTTGAAACATTGTTTCTATAATTAGGTTCAACCCAAAGGGCGTCCGTGTCAATGGCCGGGCTTGCCCTTGCTCGTGAAGGAAAGAAGAATGCCTCGTGTCAGCGGCCCGGGCGGTGATGGCGTGCAGGCGGTGGTTCTGGCCATGCGCATCCTGGAGCTGCTGGCGGAGGAGGGGCGGCCCATGGGCGTGTCCGCCATGGCCGTCGCCCTGGAGACCACCAAGAGCCGGATCTGGCGCTATCTGCAGACGCTGGTGCAGCATGGCTATATCGTCCAGCTGCCGGAGACGGAGCGCTACCAGCTCGGCAGTCGCCTGATCAAGCTGGGGCAGGCCGTGGGGGCGGGGCGCGACATCGTCTCGGCCAGCGCCCGGGCCCTGCGGGAATTGCGCGACAGTCTCGGCCATTCCGCGGTGATCGCCCAGCTTGAGGCGGATGGGGTGCGCGTGCTCACCACCGTTCCGGGCAAATCCACCGTCGAGATCGGTGTCCGGCCGGGATCCCTGCTCGAGTTTCACTGTTCGGCCCAGGGCAAGATCGCTCTTGCCTTCGGCAACGACGCCTTGCGGGCCACCGTGCTCGGCATGCGCCTGGAGCGTCGCACGCAGGCGACGATCGTCACGCCCGGCGGTTTGCGCAAGGAGATCGAGCGCGTGCGCCAGGCCGGTTGGGCGATCGCGCCGAACGAGATCCTGATCGGCCTGAATGCACTGGCAGCACCGGTCTTCGATGCCGCGGGGTCCCTGGTCGGGACGCTGGCGATCGTCGATTCCGTGCAGTTCATCACCGAGGCGCCCACCACCGAGCAGATCGAGCGGACGGTCAGGGCGGCAAGGCAGGTTTCCGAAGCGCTGGGCTACGTGCTCGATTGACGGCCGTTGGCGGCCCTCTTGACAAGGGAGGACTTTGCTTCAAAAATAAATAGAACAATGTTTCAACTAGTGAAACAAAAATAAAGCGGCAGATTTGGTGCAGGCCGCGCCGGGCCGCTGGGAGGTTGCCATGTATGATGCTTCGGATCCGCGCTCGACTTTGGCGTCAGTCCAGGCCGGGTCGGTGGCGACCGCGTTCGCCGGCGCCGATTGCGGCAAGTTCTATGAGACCACGCCCCAGGAGGACGATGCGAATGGCCGCAGCTGGTACATTCGCAGCCAGCATTGCGTAGTCGCCTACAGCGAAGCGCGGGATGGCGCCTGTTTCACCCGTTCCGCCCAGCCCGACGAATATGTGCTGTTGCTGCCCGATGCCGGCGTGAGCGCCGAGGTCGAGACCGCCGATGGCAAGCAGCTCGTGCCGGGCTATTCCATCGCCTTCATCCCGCCCGGCCCGAGCACGATCCGGATCGTGGGATCGGGGCCGGTCGTGCGCCTGTTCACCGCCAGGGCCGGGGATCTCGTGGCCCGCTGCGCGAACGCGGCATCCTATGACACGCCGCACCCCAATGTCGCGGCGTTCCAGCCCTGGCCGGAAGCCACGGGCGGGTCCCGGCTTCATGTATATTCGCTTGACGTGCCGGACGAGCCGGGGCGGTTCGGGCGCATCTGGCGCGGCTCGACCATGATGGTCAACGTCCTGCCGCCGCAGCACGGGCCGCGCGACGTCACCAAGCTCTCGCCGCATCATCACGATGATTTCGAACAGGTCTCCCTCGCGCTGGAGGGCGCCTTCACCCACCACCTGCGCTGGCCCTGGACCACGGATCTCAACGCCTGGCGCGACGACCAGCACGAATATTGCGAAGCGCCTTCGGTGATGGTGATCCCGCCGCCGGCGATCCACACCTCCCGCGGCATGCTCGCCGGGGTGAACCAGCTCGTCGACATCTTCTGCCCGCCGCGCCTGGATTTCTCGCTGAAGCCCGGCTGGGTGCTGAACGCCGCCGACTATCCGATGCCGGCCGAAGGTGCCGGGACCCCGTTCTGACGCACCGATCACGCAGTCGAGCAGGCAGGACAAGGAGGCAGTACCATGGACGCACTCACCATCGATACCGGATCGACCGGGGATACCCGGCGCATCGACGCGCTGCTCAAGGGGGCGATCGATCCCCATGTCCATAGCGGTCCCTCGATCGCGCCGCGCGGCCTCGACCACCTGGAGCTGGCCCGCCAGATGTCGGAGGCAGGCTTTGCGGCGGTGGTCACCAAGGACCACGACTATGCCGGCGTGGCGACGGCAGCTCTGATTTCCCGCCACCATCCGGAACTGACCACCAAGGTCTTTTCAGGCATCGTGCTCAACAATGTGGTGGGGGGCATCAATCCCCATGCCGTCGAGCATACGGCAGCGATGGGCGGCAAGATCGTCTGGATGCCGACACTGGCCGCCGAGAACCATCTCGAATGGGAGAAGACCTCCTCCTGGTCGCATCCGGCATCGACCCAGAAGATGCGGCCGGCCCGGGCGGTTCCGGTCCTCGATGCCAACAGGCAGGTGCTCGACGATGTCAAGGAAGTCCTCGACGTCATCGCTCGCAACTGCATGGCGCTCGCCAGCGGCCACCTGCATGTCAGCGAAACCTGGATCCTGTTCGAGGAAGCGCGGCGCCGGGGCGTCGAGCGCCTGATCTTCACCCATCCGGAGGACATCGTCGGTGCGAGCCTGGATGACGTGAAGGAGATCGCCGCCATGGGCGCCTATGTGGAGCATTCGCTTTGCATGTTCCTGGAAGGATCCAAGTTCAAGACGCGCTCGGCGGAGGACCTGCGCCAGCAGATCGAAGCGGCCGGTGTCGACCGCACCATCCTGTGTTCGGACCTCGGGCAGGTCGGCGTGTTCAGTCCGTTGGAGGGCTTCCGGCGCGGCGTTCGCCTGTGCCTGGAGCTCGGTTATTCCGACGAGGCGATCCGGCGGATGGTCTCGACCAACACGGCGCATGTGCTCGGGCTGGAGGAACTCGTTTCCCAGCCGGCCTGAGCGCACGCCTGGCGCCAGTTTGAGTTTTGCAATGAGTTTCGGCGGCACTTTCGGGCCGCCGAATGCAGACGCATATCCGGTGCTCACGCGGCGCCGGTTCAAGGCCTATCGACATAACCGGCCCCATTGCTCGCTTCTGCCAGGACGGTTGGACGCGCAGCCTCCAATATAAGGCCGGAAGCAGGGAGGAATACATGTTCGCCTGGTTCACCAGTCTCGATCGTACCGAACGCAAGACGCTCTATGCCTGTTTTGGCGGCTGGGCCGTCGATGCGCTCGACACCCAGCTCTACAGCTTTCTCATTCCCACCCTGATTGCTGTGTGGGGCATGACGAATGCGCAGGCCGGCTTTCTCGGAACCTCGGCCCTGATCTCCTCCGCCATCGGCGGCTGGGCGGCCGGCATCCTGAGCGACCGCATCGGGCGCGTGCGCGTCATGAAGCTCGCCATCCTCTGGTTTTCGCTGTTCACCGTACTGAGCGGCTTCTGCAATTCCTTCGAGCAACTGCTCGCCGCCCGCATCCTGTCCGGCATCGGCTTCGGTGGCGAATGGGCTGCCGGCTCGGTGCTGATGGGCGAGATCATCCGTTCCGAATATCGCGGCAAGGCGGTCGGCACCGTGCAGAGCGCCTATGCGATCGGCTATGCCATTGCCGCGATCCTCTCCTCCATCCTGTTCGCGACCCTGCCGGATACGCAGGCCTGGCGCTGGATGTTCTGGCTCGGCGCGGCGCCGGCCATCCTGGTCCTGCTCGCCTTGCGCGGCGTGCCCGAGCCGGCGGTCTTCCTGGCGGCCCGGGAGAAGAGGGTGAAGGCCGGGGAGGCGCCCGTCAGCCCCTTGATGATCTTCCATCGGCGCTATCTGCGCACCACCTGCCTGACCTCGCTCCTGGCCTTCGGCGTGCAGGCCGGCGGCTTTTCCATGGTGATCTGGCTGCCGACCTTCCTGAAGACGGTGCGGGAAATCTCCACCGTGGGCGTGGGCTATCACATGTTCGTCCTCACCGTGGGCTCCTTCGTCGGCTATATCGTCGCCGCCTATCTGTGCGATGCCATTGGCCGCCGCCGCAATTTCCTGCTCTTTGCCTTGCTGAACTGGATCTTCATTCCGGCGTTCCTCTATCTGCCGGGAGCCGGCGCGGTGATGTTCGCGCTCGATTTCGTGCTCGGCTTTGCGGCTTTGGGCATCTACAGCGCGCTCGGGCCCTATTTCACCGAATTATTCCCCAACGCTATCCGGGGCAATGGGCAGGGCTTTGCCTATAATTTCGGCCGGGCCGCCGGCGCGTTCTTCCCGACGGTGATCGGCCTGATGACCGCAAGCGGCCACCTGCTGCTGCGCGACGCCATGGCCGTCACGGCGGTCAGCGCCTATTTCTTCGTGCTCCTCGCCATCGCCCTGCTGCCGGAAACGCGGGGCCGCGAACTCACTGAGGAGGCGGAGAAGGACAATACGGGGCAGGGGACGCTTCACCTCGCACAGCCTGCTCCCGGAAGAGGCGCCTGATCGGAACGAGTAAAACCGGCTGGGGTGGACATTGGGGCGGGCACCTTGGAATGACTCTTGATTGGGGCTACCAAGGCGTGAGGAAAATTACCGCCCATGCCCGCCGCTTCGATCGATACCCCCATCCGTCCCGTTCCCGTCAGCCACCGCATCGTCATCGGCATTGCCGCGCCGATGACGCTGGCGCATCTGTCCACGCCGCTGCTCGGGCTGGTCGACACCGCCGTGATCGGCCAGATCGGCAGCGAGGCCCTGCTCGGGGCGGTGGCGCTCAACGCCCTCCTGTTCGATTTCCTGTTCTGGGGCTTCGGCTTCCTGCGCATGGGAACCGCCGGCTTGACGGCGCAGGCCGTCGGCGCCGACGACAGGCTGGAACAGCGGGCGGTGTTCCTGCGGGCTCTGGTGATGGCAGCCGTGCTGGGCCTCGCCATGGTGGCATTGCAGCGCGCGATTGCGGCGGTTGCCTTCCCGCTGCTTGGCGCCTCGCCCGAGGTGACCCACGCGGCCGAAGTCTATTTCGGCATTCGCATCTGGTCGGCACCCTTTGCCTTTGCCAATTATGCCGTGCTCGGCTGGCTGATCGGCCTGGGACGCACCACCACCGGCCTGTTCCTGCAGATCGGCATCAACATCGTCAACATCCTGCTCTGCATCCTGTTCACGCTGGGAATGGGCTGGGGCGTCGCCGGCACGGCCTGGGCCACCACCCTGGCGGAGACGGCCGGCGTGGTCGCCGGACTGGCCGTGGTTACAGCCCATTTCGGCGGGAATCTGGGCGTGCCGCGATCCCTCGTCTTCGACAAGGCCAAATTCGTGCGCATGATCGCCATCAACCGCGACATCATGCTGCGCACTTTCGCCTTGCTGGCTGCCTTCGTCTTCTTCGGGCGCCAGGGTGCGCTCGCTGGCGACGTGACGCTGGCCGCCAACGCCATCCTCAACAATTTCTTCCTGGTCGGCGGCTATTTCCTCGACGGCATTGCCACCGCGGCCGAACAGCTCAGCGGGCGCTCGATCGGCGCCAACAACCGGCCGTCCTTCGAAAAGGCCGTGCGCTATTCGGTGATCTGGAGCCTGGGGCTGGCGGTCGGCATGTCGGCCGTCCTGTTTGCGGCGGGCGGGGCCTTCATCGATTTCATGACCACCAGCGCCTCGGTTCGCGAATTGGCCCGGCAGTTCCTGCCCTATGCCGCGGTCACGCCCATAGCCGGTGCGCTCGCCTTCACCTTCGACGGCGTCTATGTCGGCGCCACCTGGAACGCAGCCATGCGTAACCTGATGGCGGTGGCGCTCGCCTGCTATTTCGGGCTGTGGTGGCTGCTGCAGCCCCTCGGCAATCACGGGCTGTGGCTCGCCTTGATCGGCTTCCTGGTGGCGCGGGGCGCCGGGCAGGGGGTGGCCTATTTCCGTCTGCTGCCCGGTTCCTTTTCCGGCATCCAAACCAAGGCCGCCTGAGCGGGCTGCACCGGATTGCGGCAACGCGATACCTTCGCTGCCTGAAATTTTCGCTTGGCCTCGCCGGCAAAATTAGTTGTAATCGTCCACTATATCGAGGGCAGGGCGCGGGTGCTCCGCCGGATGATTGGGAAGGATGGTCACGATGCTGGTCTCCGACGCCGAGCCGAAAGCCCCGGGCGCCACCATCCTGTCGGTCGAGAAACTCACCGTCAGCCTGCCGCGCAACATGGAACGGCCCTATGCCGTCGAGGACATTTCCTTCGAGCTCAAGGCCGGCGAGATCCTTTGCATCATCGGGGAGTCCGGCTCGGGCAAATCCGTCACCGCCAACACGATCATGGGGCTGCTGTCGTCATCGCTGACGGTGACGGGCGGGCGCATCCTGTTCAAGGGCATGGACCTGCTGGGGACCCGGGAGGAACAGTTGCGCGACCTGCGCGGACGGGCCGTCTCGATCATCTTCCAGGATCCGCTCTCCGCCCTCAATCCGCTGATGACCATCGGCGACCAGATCGCCGAGGCGATGGAGGCCCATGGCGTGGGCACGCCGGCCACGCGGCAGCAAAAGGTCGTCGAGCTGCTCGGCGAAGTCGGCTTGCCCAACCCCGCCACCATCCGCCACCAATATCCCTTCCGCCTCTCGGGCGGCCAGCGCCAGCGCGTGATGATCGCTATTGCTTTGGCCCTCGACCCGGACGTGCTGATCGCCGACGAGCCGACTACGGCGCTCGACGTCACCACCCAGGCCCAGATCCTCGAGCTCATCCGCAAGATCCAGCGCCGCAAGGGCATGAGCGTGATGTTCATCACCCATGATTTCGGCGTGGTGGCCGAGATCGCCGACCGCGTCGTGGTGATGGAAAAGGGCCGGCTGGTGGAGCAGGGCACGGCGGCCCGGGTCCTGCGCGACCCGCAGCACCCCTATACCAGGACGCTGATCGCGGCCGTGCCGCGCATGGCGGCCGATGATGCCATCCCCTCCGCACTGCCTCCCGTCATCCTGGAGGCCGAGGGGATCAGCAAGATCTATCAGGGGCAAGGGCGCTTCTTCGCCAAGGGCACGCCGGTACTTGCCGTCGACGATGTGAGTTTCTCCATCCGGCAGGGCTGCACGCTGGGGCTGGTCGGGGAATCAGGCTCCGGCAAGTCCTCGCTGGGGCGGGTGCTGATGAAGCTGATGGGCAGCGACGGCGGCCGCATCCTGTTCGAGGGGCGGGATATCGCGCCCTTGCGCGAGGACGAGTTCCGGCCGCTGCGCCCGCGCATCCAGATGATCTTCCAGGATCCTTACGCCTCGCTCAATCCCCGCCATACCATCGGGCGCATTCTCACCGTCGGGCCCATCGCGCAGGGCATGGCCGCCGGCAAGGCCAAGGAGAAGGCGGTTGGCCTGCTCGGCCGCGTCGGCCTCGATGCCGGCGCCTATGACCGCTTTCCCCACGAATTCTCCGGCGGCCAGCGCCAGCGCATCGGCATTGCCCGGGCGCTGATGTTCGACCCCGTCCTGCTGATTGCCGACGAGGCGGTCTCCGCGCTCGACGTCTCGATCCAGGCCCAGATCCTGCAATTGCTGGCCCGCATCCAGAAGGAGATGCATCTGGCGATGATCTTCATCACCCATGACCTGCGCGTCGCCAGCCAGATCTGCGACGAGGTCGCGGTGATGTTCAAGGGCCGGATCGTCGAGTCCGGGCCACCGGCGCGGGTCTTCAGGAAACCGCAGAATGACTACACCAAGCGCCTGGTGGCGGCCATTCCAGGCAGCGAATGGGAGCCTGCCGCATGAAGGCAAAACGGGCCAAGCCGCCGACGCTGCCCGCGCATATCGATCTCGATGTGCTCGAGGATACGCTCAGCTTCTATATCCGGGTGATCAGCCTGGCCGTATCGCGCGATCTCGACGAATGGCTCGACGGCCTCGAAGTGGCCAAGGGCACCGGCAAGGTCACCACGCTGCTGCTGGTCGACAGCCATCCCGGCATCCGCCCCTCGGTGATCGCCCATCTGGTGATGAAGGACCGCTCCGCGATGGGGCGGCTGGTCGACCACATGATCGAGCAGGGGCTGCTCACCCGCCGGATCTCATCCGACGACAGCCGGGCACACGAACTCTACATCACGCCTGATGGCGCGGAGCTGGCCGCCAAGGTGCGCGTATTGGCGACGGAGCAGTCGAAGCGCTTCTTCGACTTCATTCCCGATCATGAGCAGAGACTGGTCATGGACATCCTGAAGCGGGCCTATTGCCGTTTCGTGGGCATGCCGCCTCACAACAGTGCCGATAAGGAAGGACAGGTGGCATGAGCGAGCAGAGGGTGGCCCTGATCTCGGGCGCCAATCGGGGCATCGGCCAGGCGGTGGCGGCCGAACTCGCCAGCCGGGGATGGCGGCTTTCATTGGGCATGCGGCGACCGGAGCAACCCGCCTGGGCAGATCCGGACCGCGTGCATCTGCAGGCCTATGACGCCGCCGATCCCCAGGCGGAGGCGGCCTGGAGCGCGGAGGCCCTGAAGCGCTTCGGGCGCATCGATGCAATCGTCGCCAATGCCGGCATCATGATCCCCAAGAACGTCATCGAGGCCGAGGACGAGGATCTCGACGCGATGCTGGCCGTGAACGTCAAGGCGCCGCGGCGCCTGGCCAAGGCTGCCTGGCAGGCGCTCTCCGAAAGCGGCAGCGGGCGGGTGATCGTCATCGCCTCGCTGTCGGGCAAGCGGGTCAAGTCCTCGCGGGCCGGGCTCTATTCCATCTCGAAATATGCGGCCGTTGCGCTGGCCCACGGCATCCGCCACGAGGGCTTCGAGCGCGGCATCCGCGCCACCGCGATCTGCCCCGGCTTCGTCGCCACCGACATGGCCCTCGGCCTGACCGACCGTGCCGCCGAGAAGATGACCTCGCCGCACGACCTCGCCAGCATCATCGCCATGCTGATCGACCTGCCCAACGAGGCCAGCGTCGCCGAATTCACCATCAACTGCCAGCTCGAAGAGTCCTACTGACATGCCCGGCCCCACTGTCATTCCCGTTCAAGGCGATGCGACGCTGCCCGCCAAGGTCGATGTCGTCGTCATCGGCGGCGGCATCATCGGCACCTCGACGGCGCTCGAACTGGCCGAACGGGGCCTCAAGGTCGCGCTCTGCGAGAAGGGCGGCATCGGCCAGGAACAGTCGAGCCGCAACTGGGGTTGGGTGCGCATTTCGCGCCGCGACCCACGCGAAGTGCCGCTGATGGCCGAGGCGCTGAGGATCTGGAAGACGCTCGACCAGCGGGTCGAGGGCGACACCGGCTATACCCGCGCTGGCATCATGTTCACTTGTGAGAACGACAAGGAATATGCCGACCACGAGCGCTGGAACCGCAATCTCGACGGCTACCAGCTCGACTCGCGCATGATCTCGGGCACCGAGTACAAGCGGATGTTTCCGGGCACGACCATGGACATCAAGGGGGCGCTGTTTACTGCCGAGGACGGGCGGGCCGAGCCCCAGCGCGCCGCGCCGCTGATCGCGGAGGCGGCCCGGCGCAAGGGGGCTTCCATCCTGACCGAATGTGCCGTGCGCGGCATTGAGACGTCGGGCGGGGCGATCAGCGGCGTCGTCACCGAACGCGGACCGATCGCCTGCAGTGCCGTCGTCCTGGCCGGAGGTGCCTGGTCGAGCCTGTTCTCCGGCCGTTTCGGCATTCGCCTGCCACAGTTGAAGGTAAAGAATTCCGTCCTGCGCACCAAGCCGCTCGAAGGCGGGCCGGGGCCGGCGATCTGGTCCAACGGCTTTGCCGTGCGCAAGCGCGCCGATGGCGGCTACACCATCGCCTCCGGGCACGAGAACGTCGTCGACATCGTGCCCAACAGCTTCCGCTTCTTCTTCGATTTCCTGCCGGCGCTGCGCAAGGAATGGCGTTCGCTCAATCTGAGAATGGGCGGCCGCTTCTTCGAGGAAGCCCGGGTGCCCAAGCAATGGGCGATGGACGAGGTCAGCCCCTTCGAACGCTGCCGCGTGCTCGATCCCGAGCCGGCGAAGGAATTGACCGATGTCGCCCTGGCCAATCTCACCAAGGCCTTTCCCGTCTTCGCTAAGGCGGAGATCGCCCAGCGCTGGGCCGGCTATATCGACGTTACGCCGGATGCCGTGCCGGTGATCTCGCCCGTCGAAACCATTCCCGGCTTCCATATCGCCACCGGCTTCTCCGGCCATGGCTTCGGCATCGGCCCGGCCGCCGGCAAGCTGATGGCGGACCTCGTCACGGGTCGGCAGCCCCTGGTCGACCCGGCCAATTTCCGTTTCTCCCGCTTCTCGGACGGATCGAAGATCGAGCTGATCAGCGGGTTCTGAGCCTGCCGGCCCGGGAGATCTCGGACCGGCAATCGACTGCAACAACAATAAAAATATCGTCACTCTCCAGAGGAACTCATCATGTCGAAACAAGAGCGGAACCAGTTCCCCCATCCCAATCGCCGCCAGGCCCTAGGCCTGATGGCCGCGACCGGCGCCTCGGCGCTGCTGATGCCGGCCCTGCTCGGGCGGGAGGAGGCCCTGGCGGCCGGCAAGGACAAACCGTCGGGCCAGATGGTCATCAGCTTCTCGCAGGAGCCGACCGTCTTCAATCCGCACCTGCTCCACATCGAGGTGGACGAGGGCATCCATTACAGCGTGTTCAATCCGCTGTTCGACGTCGATCCGGACGGCAAGTTCACGCCATCCCTCGCCGTCGAGGTACCGAGCGTGGAGAATGGCGGCATTTCCGCCGACGGCCTCAATTGGAAGGTCAAGCTGCGCGACGGCGTCAAGTGGCATGACGGCAAGCCCTTCACGGCCGAGGACGTCAAGTTCACGCTGGAATTGATGGTCGATCCGAATTTCCGCAGCTGGCGGCGCACCGGCCATGAACATGTGCGCGACATCAAGGTGGTGTCGCCGACCGAGATCACCTGGCGCCTGGAAAAACCCTTTGCGCCCTATCCCTCGATCCTGGCCTCCACCTTCATCGTGCCCAAGCACATCCTGGGCGAAGTGGCCGACAAGAACACCGCGCCCTTCAACAATGCGCCCGTCGGCACCGGGCCCTTCAAGTGGAGCAAGCGCGTCGCCGGCGACTATATCGAGCTTGCCGCCAACGAGGATTATTTCGGCGAAGGCCCTTATCTGGAGCGCGTCGTCTACAAATACATCCCCGACATGACGGTGATGTACACCCAGTTCAAGACCGGGGACGTCGACCTCGTCGGCCTGCAATGGATCACGGCCGACCACTATGAGGAGGCCAAGACGCTCGAGGGCAAGATCGTCACCGTGGTGCCGACGGCGACCATCGAGTCGGTCGCCTTCAACATGGAGCGCCCGCAGTTCAAGGACCCGGCCGTCCGCAAGGCGCTCTATCATGCGCTGGACAAGAAGACGATCATCGAAGCGCTCTATTACGGCCTGCCGACGCCGACCGAATCCTACATGCCGCAGCAGTCCTTTTATTACAATCCGGACCTGCCCAAGCAGGAATACGATCCCGAAAAGGCCAAGAAGGTGCTCGACGAGGCGGGCTGGGCGCCCGGCGCCGACGGCATCCGCGCCAAGGACGGCGTGCGCCTGTCCTTCAGCAACTCGACCACGGCCGGCAACCATCTGCGCGAGCAGGTGCAGCAATTCATGCAGCAATCCTTCAAGGATATCGGCGTGGAGATGACGATCTCCAACCTGCCGCCGGCTGTGATGTGGGGCGACTATTGGATGATGTCGAAATTCGACAGCGTCGTCGTCGGGCTGAACTTCCTGACCGGCCCCGACCCCGACACCTCCGACTATTTCATGTCCACCTCGATCGGGGCCAAGGGCGGCAACGGCCAGAACACCTGGCAATATGCCAATCCCGAAGTGGACAGGCTTCTGAAGGAGGCCGGCAACCTCTTCGTGCCGGAGGAGCGCCGCAAGCTCTATTTCAAGATCCAGGAGATCATGCGCACCGATCTGCCTTTCCTGCCGATGTATCAATACGCCACCGTGCGCGGGCGCAAGAAGGGCGTGGAAGGCTTCTTGCCCAACATCAATAACCGTATCGACAGCTGGAACGTCAACACCTGGCATTGGGCCAAATAGGCCCCTCGGAAACGGGCCTGTCTGCCGATCTGAGCGGCACGCAGGCCCGCCACCCCGCCGACAGCCGGCCGACAAGGCCGGCCCGGAGCGTTTTGCGATGAGCGGGGCTGGCCTGGAATCGCAAAGACGCTCCAGCCAATCCGTTCGATTGGCTTGGAACCAAAGAGATAGAGCAAAAAGCGTTCGATCCTGAACGCGCTTTGCTCTTGTGGAGACGATCCCATGCTGCGCTATCTCGCTGGCCGGCTGTGGCAGAGCCTCATCCTGCTGCTGCTGGTCTCGGTCATCGGCTTCGCGGTGCTCAATCTGGCGCCCGGCGGACCGCTTTCGCAATATACGCTCACGCCGGGCATGACCAAGGAGGCGCTCGATCGCATCGCTGAGCAGATGGGTCTGAACCGCCCGTTGCCGATCCAGTATCTCGACTGGTTCTGGCGCCTGGTGCAGGGCGATTGGGGCCGGTCCTATCGCGACGGCCAGCCTGTGCTCGCCATCATCGGCGGGCATCTCTTCGCCACGCTGCTGCTGATGGGCTTTTCAACCCTGATCTCCATCATCCTCGGTACCTGGATCGGCGTGATGGGCGCCACGCGCCGCTATTCACTGTTCGACACGCTGGCGACGGTGGGGGCGATGGTGGCGCTTTCCATTCCCACCTTCTGGTTCGGCCTGGTGGCGATCTATCTCTTTTCGCTGAAGCTGAAATGGCTGCCGGCGGGCAATATGTTCACGGTGGGTGACGGCAGCTTCGCCGACTATGCCATCCATCTCATCATGCCCAGCATCGTGCTGGCCCTGGTGAATGTGGCAGTGTGGAGCCGCTACATGCGCACGGCCACGCTCGACGTGATCAACCAGGATTTCGTGCGCACGGCCAAGGCTAAGGGGCTGAAGCCGCGCCGCGTGCTGGTCAAGCATGTGATCGGCAATGCCTTGCTGCCGATGATCACCCTGGCTGGCCTGCAGATACCCACCATCCTGAGCGGGGCGCTGGTGACGGAGACCGTCTTCACCTGGCCGGGCATGGGCCGGCTGTTCCTCGATAGCCTGGGCTACAGCGACTATCCGGTGATCATGGGGCTTTTGATGTTCTCGGCGATCCTGGTGCTCATCGGCAATCTGATCGCCGATCTGCTCGTCGCCTTCGTCGATCCCCGCATTCGGCTTGGCTAGAGCGCTTTGCGATTTGGCGGCATCGCCAAGAATCGCAAAGACGCGTCGAAACAAAGAGTTAGAGCAAAGAAGCGTTGTCGCGAAACGCGCTTTGCTCCTGGGAGAAAAAGATGGCTTCAGCGACCCTTTCCCCCGCATCGCCCTCGCCCAAGCCGCGCTGGTGGCGCAACCGCACGGTGCGGCGCTTCTGTCGGCACCGGCTCGCCATGGTCGGCCTGGCGATGATCATCCTCCTGACGCTGGCCTGTATCCTCGGCCCGCGCCTGCTGCCCTATGACGAGCTCTTCATCGATCTGAGGGCCCGCTTCGCGCCGCCCTTCACCGGCTACCACATTTTCGGCACCGATCCGCTCGGCCGCGACCTTGCCGCCCGCCTGTTCATGGCCGGGCGCATCTCGCTGCTGGTCGGTTTCTTCGCCATGCTGCTGAGCACGGCGCTCGGCACGGTGATCGGCGTCACTGCCGGCTATTATGGCGGCTTGGCCGGCTCGGCCCTCATGCGCTTCGTCGATGCCTTCCTGTCCTTCCCGAGCATCTTCCTCTTGCTCACGCTGGCGGCCTTCATCAAGCCGAGCCCGCTGATGATCACGGTGATCATCGCCGTCACCAGCTGGATGGAGGTGGCGCGCATCGTGGAGGCGGAAGTGCGCTCGCTGCGCGAGCGTGATTTCGTGCTGGCGGCGCGCATGGTGGGGCTGTCGAACAGCTGGATCATGTTCCGCGAATTGCTGCCCAACGTCATCGGGCCGATCATCGTGGCGGCGACGCTGACGGTAGCCCGCGCCATCCTGCTCGAGGCCTATGTGAGCTTCCTGGGCTATGGCATCCAGCCGCCGCTGCCGAGCTGGGGCAACATGCTGAACGGCGCCCAGCAATATCTCGCCAATGCTCCCTGGCTTGCCATCGTGCCGGGCGTGGCGATCACGCTCGCCGTCACCAGCTTCAACTTCATCGGCGACGGGCTGCGCGACGCGCTCGATGCCCGAAGCGACCTGAACTGAGGGGGCCTGGTCATGTCGAAATTCTCTCCCTTCGACGCGACGCTCTGGTATGCGACGGCTGCTCCCGCGCCGCAGACCGTTCCCCTGGCCGGGCGCGTGCAGGCCGATGTCTGCATCGTCGGCGCTGGCTATACCGGCCTGACGACCGCGCTCGAACTGGTGCGCAAGGGCGTCAGCGTGGTGCTGCTGGAAGCCGAGGAGGCCGGTTTCGGTGGATCCGGCCGCAATGCCGGGCACTGCACGCCAACCTTCACCCATTTCAGCCTGCCCGAGTTGCGCAGGCTGCTCGGCGAGCCCTGGGCCGAAAGGCTGATCGCCCGGCAGACCCAGGCCAATGCCCGCGTCAGCGCCATGATCGAGCGCTACCAGATCCAGTGCGAATGGCAGCAGAATGGCTATGTCCAGGCGGCCGCCCGCCCGGGTGCCATCGACGCCATCAAGCATAAGGTCGAGCAATACAACGCCGTCGGCGCCCGCACCCGTTTCGTCGACAAGGCGGAAGTGGAGGCGATCACCGGCAGCCCGCGCTTCCATGGCGGTTGGTTCCATGGCGAGGCGGGCCATCTCAACCCGCTCGGCTATGCGCGTGGTTTGGCGCGCGCGGTGCAGCAGGAAGGCGGCGTGCTGCATACGGGATCGAAGGTGACCGGCGTCACCCGCGAGGGCTCGCGCTGGGTGGCTCATACCGCTGAGGGCAGTGTGGTGGCCGACAAGGTGATCTTCACCACCGGCGCCTATACGGTCGAGGGCTGGCCCAAGCTCGACCAGAGCTTCAAGATCATGCGCGTCTTCGTGGCGGCGACGCAGCCGCTCAGCGAGGAGGAGCGCCGCTCCGTCCTGCCCGAGAACACCACCATGCATGACGGCCGCGGCGACATCTATGTCTACAAATACAATGCCGAGGGCCGCATCGTCGCCTCCATGTTCCCGATGGGGCGGCGCGGGCGCGACCTCGCCTATACCCACCAGGTGATGAGCGACCGCCTGAAATGGCTGCATCCGCAGATCCGGCAGGAGATCCGCTGGGAGTATTTCTGGTTCGGCGAACTCGACATGCAGGCCAGGACCATTCCCCGGCTCTATGGCCTGGCGCCCGGCATCGTCGCTCTCACCGGCCTGTCGGGGCGCGGCGTACCCACCGGCAGCATGCTCGGCGGTATCCTGTCGGAATGGGCGCTCGACGTGCCGGAGCAGGAGCTTTCGCTCAAGGTCGAGCCCCTGCACAAGGCGCCGTTCTATATGAGCTTCGGGCCCCAGCTCACGCTGCGCTACTATCGGGCGCGCGACTGGCTGAAGACCCGCATGGACGGCGTTCCCCTGCCGCCGCACGCCTGAGCGGAGAAAAAGCGCTCCCGCCGCTGGCCTGATCCGTCATCCCCGGCGCCACCTGCGGTGGCGCCGGGGATGACGGAGGTGGCATGGAGGGCAGTCAAAACCCACCGCTGTTGATACCATCCGTCGTAATTTGCCGATGACCGCTTGGCCTGCTGGCCGGGCTTTGTCGTCCCTCGGCAAAAGAAGGGCATCGATCACGCAATCACAACGTGATCACAATTTATGAATCTGTCCGGATATCAGTTGACAATATAACCTCCATTCTGCTGATTGTGATCACAATGGCGCGCGACGTCGCTTGGCGACGAGCGGTGCCACAATTCACGCAGCGGAGGTTCCTCGTGTCCAGCACGCCGATCGACAATGCAGCCATCGAGGCGCGGGTGAAGACCCTGCTGCCGGCGGAACGGCAGCTCTATGCCGAGCGCCGTCCCAAGGCGCGGGCGATGGCGGAGCGCAAGGGCAAGGGCCTCTTCGACAATGTGCCGATGCACTGGATGCTCGACTGGCCCATGCCCTTCCCAATGGTGATCGAGCAGGCGAGCGGCGTGCATCTCACCGACATCGACGGCAATGCGGTGGTCGACCTCTGCCTCGGCGATACCGGCGCCATGTTCGGCCATGGACCCGAGCCGATCCTGGAGGTGCTCCGCGCCGTTGGTCACCGCGGCCTGACGACGATGCTGCCATCCGCCGACGCCGAGATCGTCGGCGAGCTACTGGCCGCCCGCTTCGGCCTGCCGCATTGGCAGATCGGCGCCACGGCGAGCGATGCCAACCGCTTCGCCATCCGCGTGGCGCGGGCCGTGACCGGCCGGCGCAAGATCCTGGTGTTCGACGGCTGCTACCATGGCGCCGTCGACGACACGCTGGTCGATCTCGTCAACGGCCGCACCTTCTCGCGGGCGAGCCTGCTCGGCCAGGTGGTCGATCTCGGCGAGACCACCATCGCCATTCCCTTCAATGACGAGGAGGCGCTACGCAGCGCCTTGGCATCCGGGGAAGTCGCCTGCGTGCTGGCCGAGCCGGTGATGACCAATTGCGGCATGATCCTGCCGGCGCCTGGCTTCCACGACACGCTACGGCGGCTGACGCGCGAATATGGCACGCTGCTGCTGATCGACGAAACCCATACGATTTCCACCGGCCTCGGCGGCTACACCATGCTGCACGGCCTGGAGCCGGACCTGATGGTGATGGGCAAGCCCATCGGCGGCGGCGTGCCGGTGAGCGTATGGGGCATGAGCGCCGCGGTGGCCGAGGGGCTCGACCGGGCGCGGCGTGCGCGCGACAGCCACGGCCATTCCGGCATCGGCACCACCCTGTCCGGCAGCGCCCTGCAGCTCGCCTGCCTTAGGGCCAGCCTGGAAAGGGTGATGACATCAGAGACCTATGCCACCATGGCTGCGCGCACCGACATCATCGAGACAGGCCTTATCAAGGCGATAGCGGCGCAGGGGCTGCCCTGGCACGTCACCCGCGTCGGCGCCCGGCTGGAAGTGGTGTTCAGCCGCGAGCCGGTGCGCAATGCGGCGGAAGCCCGGGAAGCCGCTTCCGGCACCATCGAGGAAGGCCTGCACCTTTCCCTGCTCAATCGCGGCTTCCTGCTCACGCCCTTCCACAACATGATCCTGGTCAGTCCGGCCCTGGCGGAGACGGAGGCCCGGGCACTGGTCGCCACCTATGGCGAGATCCTCGCCCGCTTCACCCAGGCCGCGGAGGCCGCGTGATGGCCGGTACCCCATCGACACGGCCGGCCCAGGCGGCCGATATCGCCGAAGCCGAAGCGTTCCTGGCCGATCATCCCGAGATCGGCGCCTTCGATCTGGTCCTGATCGACATCAACGGCATTGCCCGCGGCAAGATCATCAGGCGCGAGGAACTCCTGCCCCTGTTCCGCGGCGGACGGCATCTGCCCGGCTCCATTCTCGGCCTCGACGTCACCGGCGAGGATGTCGAGGAAACCGGCCTGGTCTGGTCGGATGGCGATGCAGACCGCCGTGCCTGGCCGATCGCGGGCTCGCTGGTGACGCTGCCCTGGACCTCGCCGCCGCGCGGGGAGGTCAGACTGTCGCTGTTCGAGCTCGACGGCTCGCCGATGGCCGCCGATCCTCGCCATGCCCTGGCCGCCCAGCAGACCCTTCTGCAGGCCGACGGCAGGCAGCCGGTCGCCGCCTTCGAACTCGAATTCTATTTGCTCGACCGCGAGGCGGATGCCGCCGGTCGCCCGCAGCCGATCCGCATGCCTCTGACCGGCGAGCGTCTGAGCGGCATCCATGTCTATTCCGTCGATGAGCTTGATCGCCTCGAGCCCTTCGTCGATGCGGTCTACCGCGCCGCCGAGGCGCAGGCCCTGCCGGTGCAGACGCTGATCTCCGAATATGCGCCGGGCCAGTTCGAGTTGACCCTGCGCCATCGCGAGGACGCGCTGCGCGCTGGCGACGACCTCATCATGCTGAAGCGCCTGCTGCGCGCCCTTGCCGTGCGCCACGGCATGAAGGCCTGTTTCATGGCCAAGCCCTTTGCCGGCCGCGCCGGCTCGGGCATGCACGCCCATGCCAGCCTGTCAGGCCGCGATGGCGCCAATCTCTTCGCCGACCGCGACGGCGAACTCGCGCCGGCCCTGCGCCATGCCATTGCCGGCCTGCTGGAGACCATGACGGAGAGCATGCTGGTCTTCGCGCCCCACCTCAATTCCTGGCGGCGCTTCGCGGCGCAGAGCTATGCGCCGACGGCGCCGAGCTGGGGCGTCAACAACCGGGCCGTCGCCGTGCGCGTTCCCGCCGGTTCGCCGGAGGGGCGGCATCTGGAGCAGCGCGCTGCCGGCGTCGACGCCAATCCCTATCTGGTCGGGGCCGTCGTGCTGGCGGGCATCCGCCGGGGCCTTGCCGCTCAGCGCGATCCGGGCCCGCCGGCTACCGCCTATGCCAGCGCGGCCGATGATGCCCTGCCGGCCGATTGGCGCAGCGCCATCGAGGCGGCGGCCGGCTCGACCTTCCTGAAGGAGGCCCTGGGCAAGCGCCTTCACCACGTGCTGCTGGCGCTCAAGCGGGCGGAATACCGGCGTTTTGCCGCCGATATCACCGCATTGGAGCTGCAGCTTTACGGGGAGGTCGTCTGAGATGGCCAGGCGGACCGTTCTGATTGCCGGTGGTGCCGGCGGCATGGGTCTGGCGACCGCGCTACGCTTTGCCCAGGACGGCGCGCGCGTGGTCCTGGCGGATCTTCCGGGCGCGCGTCTCGAAGAGGCCCGGGCAAGGGTAGAGGAGGCCGGTGCCGAGGTGCTCGCTTTGCCGCTCGACATCCGCTCGGCCCAGGCCTGCCGCGAGGTGGTGGCGAAGGCGAGCGAGGCCGATGGTCTCGATGTGCTCGTCAACGCCGCCGGTGTCTGGCTGGAAGGCCCCGCCACGGAGGTCGGCGAGGAGGATTGGGACCGGGTGCTCGACGTCAACCTCAAGGGCGCCTTCTTCCTGATCTCGGCGGCCATTCCCCATCTCGCTGCCTCTCGCGGGGTGATCGTCAACATCGCTTCCGATGCCGGGCTTGTCGGCAACAACGGGGCGGCCGTCTATTGCGCCTCCAAGGGCGGGCTGGTGCTGCTCAGCAAGGCGCTGGCGCTCGAACTCGCGCCGCAGGGCGTCCGCGTCAATGCGATCTGCCCCGGCGACGTCGCCACGCCGATGATCGAATACCAGGCCGCGACCTATGGCGACGGCGATCCCGACGCCTATAAGCGCCGGCTGCTCGGCAACTACCCGCAGGGCGAGAACGCCCGTTTCATCAAAGCCGAAGAGATTGCCGGCCTCATCCATTATCTCTGCCAGCCCGGCGCCGCACCGATCACCGGCGCGGCCCTTTCCATCGATTTCGGTATCACCGCAGGCTATTGAACCCGAGCTTTTGGCATGAAGACCTTCTACACCGCCGATCACCATCTCCATCACAGCGGCATGGAGCTTTCCTTCGGCAAGATCGTCGAGACCTTCGAAAAGCCGGAACGGGCTGAGATCATCCTGGCACGGGTCAAGGAAGTGGGGCTCGGCCCGGTGCTGACCCCGCAGGATTACGAGATCGCGCCGATCACGCGCATCCATACGCCTGATTATGTCGATTTCCTCAAGGGCGTGTATGAGGAATGGCGGGCGGCTGGCCGCGACGGCGAGGTCTGGCCCTATAGCTGGCGCCACCGTTCCATGCCGCCGATCGACAAGGCGCCGAGTGGCCTTGATGCCCGTCTTTCCTATTATTCCTTCGACATGGCCGGCTCGATCACCGCCACCACCTGGCGGGCGGCCAAGCGTGCCGCCGACACGGCGCTGGCCGGCGCTGATGCCGTGCTCGGCGGCGAGCGCACGGCCTTCTCGCTATGCCGCCCGCCCGGCCATCATGCGGGCCGCGATTTCTTCGGCGGCTATTGCTACCTCAACAATGCCGCCATCGCCGTGCAGCGTTTCCGCGATGCCGGCCGTTCCCGCGTGGCGGTGCTCGACGTCGACTATCACCACGGCAACGGCACGCAGGAGATCTTCTACGACAGGGCTGACGTGTTGGTCGCTTCCATGCATGGCGATCCCGATTTCGAATTTCCCTTCCATCTCGGTTATGCCCGCGAGCGCGGCGAAGGCGCGGGCGAAGGCTTCAACCTCAACTATCCCCTGCCTTCAGGCACGCAGTGGCCGGAATGGTCCGCCGCCTTCGAGCATGCCTGCCGCAGGATCGTGGCCTTCGATGCGCAGGCTCTCGTGGTTTCGCTCGGGGTCGACACCTACAAGGACGACCCGATCTCGCAATTCAAGCTCGACAGCCCGCATTTCAGCGAGATCGGCGCGCGGATCGCGGCGCTGAGCCTGCCGACCCTGTTCGTGATGGAAGGCGGCTATGCCGTCGGGGCGCTCGGGGTCAACGCCGTCAACGTCCTTACCGGCTTCGAACAGGCTGGAGGCTGAGATGGCATCGGGACCTTTCGTCCGCTCGCGCTCGGTCCTGGTAACGGGGGCCGGCTCTCCCGACGGGATCGGATTCGCCATTGCCAGGGCCTTCGGGCGGGCCGGCCTGTCGGTGGCGATCACGGCCTCGACCGATCGCATCTATCGTCGTGCGGCGGAGCTGGAGGCCGAAGGCATCGAAGCCTGGGCAGCGGTTGCCGATCTGACGCAGCCCGACGCGGTGCGCCGATTGCGGTCGGCGGCGGGTGACGTCGACATCCTCGTCAACAATGCCGGCATGGGCAGCGTGCTGCAGCCCGCGCTGCAGAAGCGCTTCGTCGATCTCGACGAGGCCGAATGGAGCCGCGGCATCGATGTCAGCCTGAAGACCGCCTTCCTGGTGACGCGGGCCTTCCTGCCGGCCATGATCGCCGGGCGGCATGGGCGCATCGTCAATGTCGCCTCGGTCACCGGCCCCTATGTCTCCAATCCGGGCGAGGCGGCCTATTCGGCGGCAAAGGCCGGCATGGTGGGGCTGACCCACGCCCTTGCCCTGGAAGTGGCCGGGGATGGTGTTACCGTCAACGCGGTGGCGCCGGGCTGGATCGAGACGGGTTCCTCCACCGAGGAGGAGCGTGTCGCCGCCCGCGCCACGCCACCGGGGCGTGCCGGAACCCCCGACGAGGTCGCCGCCGCAGTGGCCTTCCTGGCCTCTGACGGCGCCAGCTACGTCAACGGTTCCGTGCTGGTGGTGGATGGTGGCAACATCCTGCAGGAGCGCAAGGCCTAGTTCGCGCCCAGGCCGAGGGTGTGCCGCAGCAGGTACATGCCGTCGAGAATGTCGGCCTCGATGGCGGTGCGCAGCGAATCCGCATCGTTCCGGCGGATCGCCTCGATCGCCATCTTGTGCTTGTCGATGATCTCGGCGCCTTCGACCACGTCATAGATGGTGCGCATGAAGGGGCCGAACTGCACCCAGACGCTTTCGAGCAGGGGGACCAGTACGTCCGAATTGCCGGCGCGATAGAGCTCGAAGTGGAAGTTGTAATTGGCCAGCATGTAGATGTCGGCGCTACCGGTCTTGTAGTTCCGGTTCATCGTCTCGTCATGGGCGATCATGCGTTCCAGCCTGTTGCCATCGACAAAAGGCAGGGCACGCCGGGCGCAGAGCGGCTCGAGGGCGAGACGCGCGCTCATCAGCTCCTCAAAGCGGGCCACGGTCAGATGGGGCACGCAGACCCGCCTGTTCTGCTGGACTTCCAGGGCGTTCTCCGCCGCCAGGCGGCGGATCGCCTCGCGGCAGGGCATCACGCCCACGCCCAGCATGTCGCTGATGCCGCGCAGGCTCATGCTCTTGCCGGGAGGAAAATTACCGATGATCAACTGCTCGCGCAGCGTCCTGTAGACCTGCTGGTGCAGTGGATTGGTCGCGGTGTCGGCCGGTTCGACGGCAGCGAGACTATCGGTGCTCATCCCCGACTGTGATCACATTGGCGTGCCGAGAGCAAGCGCCGAAGCAGGGCAGGGCGTGCCCTGCTATATCCCGGCCTCGACCAGCACCGCCGCGGGATTGCGGGTGAGGCCGAAGCCCGGGGTATCGGGAACGTCGAGGCGTCCGTTCTTCGGCACCGGCTCGTTGCTGAAGAGGGGCCCGAAAACCGGCAATACGTCCTGGCCGTCGGCACTGTTGGCGACATATTCGCAATAGGGCGAATGGGGCTGCGACATCACGAAATGGTAGCTGAACGGGCCACTGCCATGCGGCACCACCGGAATGTCGTAGGCGCTCGCATGGGCGGAGATCCGCAGCAATTCGGTGAGGCCACCGACCCACATCACATCGGGCTGCAAGATGTCGATGTGGCGGCCTTCGATCAGCTTGCGAAAGCCGTAGCGCGAATATTCATGCTCGCCCGTCGTCCATTTGGTTGCCGGCAAAGCTCTCTTGAGCAACGCATAGCCGTCGACATCGTCGGGATGCAGCACTTCTTCCCACCAATAGATGTCGAGATCCTTGCAGGCGGTGGCGAGCTCGATCGCGTAGGGCACGTCGAGCGCCATGTAGCAATCCACCATCAGCGGATAGTCGGGACCGACGGTTTCGCGATGCGCGGCGAGGAAGGCGACATTGGCGCGCAGGCCGTCGATGCCGTCGGCCGGGCCGTGGGGCAGGGGCACCTTGCCGCCCCAGAAGCCGAGCCGGCGGGCCGCTTCCGGCCGCGGACCGGTGCAATAGAAGCGGATCTCCTCCTTGGTGCGTCCGCCGATCAGCTTGTAGACCGGCTCCTCGCGCATCTTGCCGATGAGATCCCACAGCGCGAGATCCACCACGGAGATGGTGGCGAGCGGCAGGCCCTTGCGGCCGTAATACATCGAAGCCCGGAACATCTGGTCCCAGAGGCGATTGAGGTCGCGCGGGTCGGCACCATCGAGGAAGCGGCGGAAATGGTGCTGGATCAGCCAGCAGGCGGGCTCGCCGCCAAAGCCCGTGGCGAGCCCGACATGGCCGCTTTCCGTCTCGATCTCCACCACGATCGAGCCCATGACGTTGACGCCCCAGCTGGTGCGCGAGGCCTTGTAGTCGGCATAGCCCGACATCGGATTGGCAATCAGCGTGTCGATGAGCCAATGCCCCTGCTTCTGGCTGAAATAGTCGCCACCACCCTCGCTGCGGACCAGATAGGTCCTGACCTGCTTGATGCGGGGAGATGCCATGCCTCGTCCTTCCTGCGTTGGGTTGCGTCGAATAGTGACGCAAGAAACTTGTCAGTCAAGTTTACAAATTCTTGAAAACGCACTCTCTTGTTGTCAGACAAATAATCCGATATCACCCGGATGCCCCGGAAAACGCGGAGGCGCCGGCGGGACGGCCGGCATTTGGAAGGCAGGGAAGGACCGGCATGACCACGATCATTCGCTTCGAGGGCCGCGGCGCCATCATCACCGGCGGAGCCTCCGGCATCGGCCTCAAGACGGCTGAGCGCATCGTGGCCGAAGGCGGCTCGGTCTCGATCTGGGACGTGGATGCTGCCCGCATCGAGACGGTTCGCCAGGCCTTGGGGCCACGGGCCCATGGCATTGCCATCGACATCACCGACGCTGCTGCCGTGGAAAAGGCGGCGCTGCAGGCCGAAAGCCAGCTCGGCCGCATCGACGTGCTGGTCTGCTCCGCCGGCGTGGCCGGCAAGAACGAATTGCTGGTCAACTATCCGATCGAGGAGTGGAAGCGGGTCTACGACATCAACGTCAACGGCCTGTTCTATTGCAACCGCTTCGTTGCGCCGCTGATGCAGAAGTATGGCTATGGCCGCATCGTGAATGTCGCCTCCATCGCTGGCAAGGAAGGCAATCCCACGGCTTCGGCCTATTCCTCGTCGAAGGCAGCGGTAATCGGCCTGACCAAGTCGCTGGGCAAGGAACTCTCGAAGGAGGGCATCACCGTCAACGCCATCACGCCGGCGACGGTCGACACGCCGATCTTGCAGCAGGTCAGCCAGGCCCATATCGACTACATGCTGTCGAAGATCCCGATGGGCCGCTTCGGCACCGTGGAGGAACTGGCCGCCATCATTACCTGGCTCGCCAGCGAGGAATGCTCCTTCACCACCGGCGCCGTGTTCGACATTTCGGGCGGCCGCGCCACCTATTGATCGTTCAAGAGGAACGGCGGGCCATCAGCGCCCGCACCAGCACCACGGCGAGCGCCGCCAGTCCGATGGCGGAGGCCGCTAGGATGACGGTGAGGCTCGTCGTCACATAGCAGGGTGCGGAATTGGCGGGATTCTGTTGGCAGGGAAACCGGCTGTCGATCAGACGCGCCAGATAATGTCCCTGCGTCTCGAGAAAGACCAGCGTGGCGCAGCCGAGAGCCAACAGTGCTAGGAAACCGGTACTCGGACGCATGATGGAAGTCCTTGGGAAAAGAGCGTCTATTTTTCGCACCGGTTGATCCGTGTGGCAGTTTCGCCGGTCACAGCCAGATCGGCTAAACAGGGAGCGGATCGAGTCGCAGCCGACGGAGGAACAGCGGACATGAAGGTCGTATTCAGCGAAACCCAGAGGCGCCACGACCCGACCTTCTTCCTGTCGAGTGGTACGCAGCGGCCCAATCCGGAAGTGCCGCGCCGCTGTGACATCCTGCTGCAGGCGGCCCTTGGAGCAGGGCTGACGCAGGTCGCTCCCGATGATGCCGGGTTGGCGCCTGTCGCGGCCGTGCACAAGCCCGACTACATCCATTTCCTGCGCCATATCCATGCGCGCTGGCGGGAGATCGATGGCGCTTCGGCCGAGGTGATCCCCAACATCCATCCCGATCGCCGCAATGGCGCCTATCCCGCCTCCGCCGTCGGACAGGCGGGCTATCACATGGCCGACACGGCCTGTCCGATCTCGGCCGGAACCTATGAGGCGGCCCTGGCCAGCGCCCACACCGCCTATCATGCCGCCGGCTTGGTGCTCGGCGGCGAACGCGCCGCCTATGCGCTTTGCCGTCCGCCGGGCCATCACGCCTTCGCCGACCTTGCCGGCGGATTCTGCTTCTTCAACAACAGCGGCATCGCCGCCCAGGCCTTGCGCAGCCGCCATGACCGCGTCGCCATTCTCGATGTCGACCTGCACCACGGCAACGGCACCCAGGGCATGTTCTATGGCCGCCCCGACATCTTCACGGTTTCCGTCCATGCCGACCCCATTCGCTTCTACCCCTTCTTCTGGGGGCATGCGGACGAGCGGGGCGAAGGCGAGGGGCTGGGCTACAACCTCAATCTGCCCCTGCCGCGCAAGACGGGGGACGAGGGCTTCCTCGCTGCCCTCGACGTGGCCCTGGACCGTATCGCCGCTTTCGCACCGGGCGCGCTGGTGGTGGCGCTCGGCCTCGACGCTTTCGAGGGCGACCCCTTCCAGGAATTGACGGTGACCACCAAGGGTTTCGCCCGTATCGCCGCCCGTATCGCCAGCCTCGGGCTGCCGATGGCGATCGTGCAGGAGGGCGGCTATGTCTGCGACGCCCTCGGCGACAATCTCGCCAGCTTCCTCGGCGGGCTGTAAGGCATTTTTCCAGCATGCATGGGTTACGACATCAAAATGCCGGGGTCGGGGCGTAGGTTCGAGACTGGTTTGGGACGATTGAGGGAGTTGTTCCGATGACCAGTCTCGCTGTCGATGCCAGTGCCTTGCTGGCAGCCCTCTGGATGCCGGCCCTGTTCAAGGTTCTCGCCGCCGATATTGCCATCGGCGCGGTCATCCTGTCAGGCTATCTCTGGCACAGGAAACAGGAACGCTGCAATGCCGAGCTGTCCGAGCGTAAATGGGGCAGGCGGCATCTGCATGGCTGAAGTCGCCTTCGCCGCTATAAACGGTCTGCTTGAACTTCTCGCCTCGATGCTTTCTCTCAAGCGAAAGTCTGCCGGCTTTTCGGCATGACAGCTCAATGCACGATGGCACCGGCCGCATTGCCCTTCGACATCCATACCACCAAGGCATCGTTGAAGGAGGCCACGGCATCGCTGGCAATCGGGATGCGGATAATGGCCCCATCCGCAAATTCGAATTCGGCTACGGCAAATTGCCGATGTTCCGGTGCAGTCAGGCCGCGAAATTTCGTAAGAAGCGGCGTGACGACCGAGCCGTCTCCACTTCCGAGCGGGTCCGAAGGATCGCTCATTCAACCATCCAATGCCAAGTCCAATAATTGCCTTCCCTATGACGAAAGGCTGTGACATGGGCGTGATACGAAATATATCATCTGAGAATTTTTTTGGGCCAATGACAAGCAGAGACATCATGCTGACGCAAAGGCATAAAAAATATGTGACCCGGTTGCCGTGATAGAGTCCGACTGTAATATAGAAATGGAAACGCCTCCTGGGCAATTTTTGCCAGGAAGCGTGTGAGTATGAGTCTATTCTCTATTGTATCAACGTGGAATTCTTGATCGGAAAGCTGCAGATCCGCCGATCCAGACCGAGGTTATCGCCAGATCATCCGTCAGCACAACCATGTCGGATCGGCTCCCTCGGGCCAGGCGGCCATACCGCAGGTCCATGCCCACGGCCATGGCCGGGTAAAGCGAGGCCATGCGCAGGGCTTCGCCGAGATCGAGGCCGATCCGCTCATGCATGAAACGCACGGCCGAAATCATGTCGAGGTCGGCGCCTGCGAGAGTGCCGTCATCGAGGGTCAGGCGGCCGTTTTCGCGTTTGATCACGCGGCCATTGAGCGTGAACTGCCGCATATCCGTGCCGATCGTGGCCATGGCGTCGGTGACCAGGAAGATCCGGCCGGGGTGCCGCTTGGCCCGCAATGCGATGTCGATCGTGATGGGGTCGACATGGATGCCGTCGGCCACCAGCCCGGCGGAGAGACCACCAAGAGCGATCGCCGTGCCGGCAAGCCCCGGTTCGCGATTCTTGATCTGGCTCATGGCGTTGAACAGATGCGTGGCCATGGAGGCGCCGGCCTCCGCCGCCGCGACCACGTCCCCATATTCGGCATCGCTATGGCCGATGCTGACGATCAGCCCTGCCTCCGCGAGGCGGCGGATCTGGGCCGGCGTCACCGATTCCGTCGCGACCGTCGTGAGCAGGACGGGAACCTGGCTTCTGGCGGCGACCAGCCTGGCGAGATCGGTCTCCTCCATCGGGCGGATCAATTGCGGATCATGCGCGCCCTTGCGCGAGACGGCCAGATGCGGCCCCTCGATATGCAGGCCGAGGAAACCCGGCACCTTCCGTCGCTGGGCCTCCGCGCCGGCCTCGAGGGCCTCGGTGGTGATATCGGGCGTGTCGGTGATCAGGGTCGCCAGCAGCGCCGTGGTGCCGAACTGCGCGTGAGCCGCGCAGATGGTGGCGATGGTCTCGGCGTCTCGGCGGTCGTTCAGCATCACGCCGCCGCCGCCATTGACCTGGAGGTCGATGAAGCCGGGGGCGATGAAGCCCGCCTCGATCGTCTCGACCGCGATTCCCGCCGGCATGGCGCTGCGGGGCACGATCGCCTCGATGCGCACGCCGTCGACGATCACGGCGGCATCCTGGTGCCAGGCCTCGCCATCGAAGATGCGCGGGGCCAGCAGGGCCGATTGCGTGCTCATACCGTCTCCGTGACCTTGCGCAGATTGCGGGGCTCGTCGGGATTGAGGCCGCGACGACGGGCGAAGGCCTCGACGAAGGCGTAGAAGGAAGCGATCAGCACCAGCGGGTCGGTCAAGGGGTGGCCGGTGGCTGCGAAGGGCAGGCGTGCGGCTTGCTTTGCGCCATCGGCGGTGATGAAGGCGGCCGCTCCCTTGGCCGCCAGTGCGTCGGCGGTTCCAATGATGGAGCTTTGGGCCTTGTCGCGTGCGGCGAGGGCCAGCACGGGGAAGCCGGGCCCGACCAGCGCCATCGGCCCATGCATGACTTCGGCGCCGCTATAGGCTTCCGCGTGCACCGAGCAGGTTTCCTTGAACTTTAGCGCCACCTCGTTGGCGATCGCCAGGGCGGGGCCGCGGCCGAGCACGAAAACGGAGGAGGTGCCGTCGAGGGCGTCGGCCAGGGCAGTCCAGTCGCAGGCGACCGCCTGTTCCAGGTGGCGGGGCAGATCCTGGAGAGCGGCGAGCAGTGCCTTGTCGCCGGCCCAATAAGCGAGGACGCCGAGGCCGGCCACGGCGGAATTCACGAAGGTCTTGGTGGCAGCAACGCTCTTCTCCGTGCCGGCGGCGATATCGATGGCGTGATCGGCCGCGAGCGCCAGCGGCGAGCCCGCCGTGTTGGTGAGGGCGATGGCGACGGCGCCGCTATGGCGCACCGCTTCCGCCATGGCGACGATGTCGGGGCTCTTGCCCGATTGCGAGATGGACAGGCTGGCGGCGCCGGCGAGCTTGAGCGGCGCCTGGTAGATCGAGGCGATCGAAGGACCCAGCGAGGCGACCGGCACACCGGTGGTCAACTCGACCGCATATTTGACAAAGGAGGCGGCATGGTCGGAGGAGCCGCGGGCCACGGTGACGAGGACGCGCGGATCGACGGCCTTCAACGCAGTGCCCGCCCGTTCCATCTCGGCGGCGGATTGTTCGAACAGGCGTGCGACGGCCTGGGGAATTTCCAGCACCTCGCGGCGCATATGGGTCTCTGTTGTCACAGTGCTTCTCCTTCGCTGGGCTCGGCCAGTCGCAATTCCGCTACGAAATCATAGGTATCGCCCCGGTAGATCGACCGGGTGAATTCAACCACCTTGCCGCTCGGCAGATAGGAGACGCGCTCGATGTTGAGGCTGGCGGCTCCGGGAGGCACGCGCAGCAACTGGGCATCCTCCGGCCCGAGATTGGCGGCCGAGATGCGCTGGACGGCGCGCACCGGCTTGTTGCCGTGCTCGGCAAGGGCGGCGTAGAGCGAGGAGCCGACCGCTTCCGGGTTCGGCAGCAGGGAGGCCCCGATCGAGGCGCGTTCGATCGCGACAGCGGCTTCATTGGCAAAGCGCAGGCGATTTACCCGTGCCACCATCTCGTTGGCGGTCAGGCCGAGGATCATCGTCTCTTGCGGCGAGGGTACATAGAGGCCGCGCTCGAGCCAGACCGAGTGCACCAGCTTGCCGCGCCGTGCCATGTCTTCGGTGAAGGATGTCAGGCGCGACAGCGACTGCTCGACGCGTTCAACCCGCGGCGCCACGAAGGTACCTGAGCCGTGGCGCTGGATCAGCACCCCCTGTTCGACCAAGTTCTGCAGCGCCTTGCGCACGGTGACGCGCGAAATATCGGCCTTCATGGCGATGTCACGTTCGGAAGGGAGCGCATCGCCGGCGGCCAGGACACCGTCCCGCACCGCTTCCTCGATCGATTTGCGCAATTGCAGATAGAGCGGCGCATTGCTGCCCTTGGCATCGGCGAGGGAACGGAAGATGAGGTCGACGGCGTCACTCATGGCTTGCCTTTCCAAGCCGAATTCCCGGGCCTGTTCCTTATAGGAGGGCAAGAGTTCGGCGTAACTCAACTGCCTGGCGATCATGGCTGCATCAGTCCCGGTTTGCCATCCGACAATGACCGCTCGAGGCCGAATAGTCGGGCAGCCATGGATACTGCGCCTCCCAGCGCGTCCTGCAGAGGAGGCACGAGCCGCTCCCGGTGTTTTGGGGGCAGGCGAGGTCCGATCAGCGTTGCCAGGCCGCCCAATAAGCAACGGGGTGTCGCATTGGCAAGCGCAAGCGCGTCCAGGGATGCCTCCACCGCTGAAACGGCCCGACCTACGATCCTCTCCGCCGCCGGGTCGCCGCGATCGAGATAGTCGAAGATCATCGGTGCGAAGGTGCCGAAATCACGCGGCTGGGCGGATTTGGTGAACTCGACGATCGCCTGTGGATCGTTGTGATGTGCCGCCAGCACGGCGGCCAGCAGAGGCGTGAGAGGAGCCGTGCCGTCATGGGCGAGCAGCGTCTCCTCGAGCAGATCGCGCCCGATCCGTGCGCCGCTGCCCTGGTCGCCGAGCAGGAAGCCCCAGCCGCCGAGGCGGCGGATTTCGCCCGACTGGCGCGCCAGATAGTGGCTGCCCGTGCCCAGGATGCCGATGGCGCCGTCTCCCGCGCCGATCGCGCCTTCCAGGGCGATGAGTACGTCGGACTCGATCAGGCAGCGGCGAAAGGGCAGGCGAGTGCGCAGCTCGGCGGCATAGGTTCCGATATTGGCGCCCGCCAGGCCGAGCACGACGGGGGTGTCGGGAATATGGGCCGGATCCTGGCCGGCGGTGGCGAAGGCCTGGCCGACGGCTGCCATGATGCTCTCGCATGCTCCGTTCAAATCCGTGCGGATATTGGCCGACCCGGCCTTGGCGCGGCCGATGATCTGGCTTTGGGCTGTCGCGAGCGCCGCCCTGCAGCTTGTGCCTCCGCCATCGACGCCAAGGATCATCATTGCAGTCTTCTCCCTATACGAAAACAATACCAATAAGCTACCACTCGTCAAGGGGCATTCTAGGCAAAAAATTTAAACTAAACAAAATCAGATATTTACATGAAATATGACAACCTGGAGAGAAAAGTTATGTGAGACCACTAGACAAGTGGTATTTATTTGGTATTGTCCGGCGCATCGGGGAGGCGGGGTCGGACCTAGGCCGGCGCTGCCGAGCGGAGGCCTGCGGGCGTGCAGGTTCTTCGGGTCTCCGGGCAGCAGACCAGTTGCCGGCCGGGAAAGGCTGCATGAGCGGCGCATCCCGGTGGAGCTGGATACCGCAAGGTTGACCAGAGCCGGCCCGGGTAGTGGCCGGTACAGGGAGGAAGACGGATGAAGAAGCGACTTTTGACGGCCCTATTCCTGGGCACTACTTTTCTCAGCGCGACGGCCGCCTGGGCCGAGGACGCTACCCTCACCATCGAAAGCTGGCGCAATGACGATCTTGCCATCTGGCAGGAAAAGCTGATCCCTGCCTTCGAGAAGGCCAATCCCGGCATCAAGGTGAACTTCACCCCGTCGGCGCCGCCGGAATACAATGCCGCGCTCAACGCCAAGCTCGATGCCGGCACCGCCGGCGACGTGATTGCCTGCCGTCCCTTCGATGCCTCGCTGGAGCTCTACAAGAAGGGCCAGCTGACGGATCTGTCGACCCTGCCGGGCATGGACAATTTCACCGACACGTCCAAGTCTGCCTGGCAGACCGACGACGGCAAGACCACTTTCTGCGTGCCGGTCGCCTCGGTGATCCACGGCTTCATCTACAACAAGGAAGCCTTCGACAAGCTAGGCCTCAAGCCGCCGCAGACCGAGGACGAGTTCTTCGCCGCCCTCGACAAGATCAAGGCGGACGGCACCTATGTTCCGATGGCGATGGGCACCAAGGATCTGTGGGAAGCCGCCACCATGGGCTACCAGAACATCGGGCCCAACTACTGGAAGGGCGAGGACGGCCGTCTGGCGCTGATCAAGGGCGCCCAGAAGCTGACCGATGCCGATTGGGTCGAGCCCTTCGTCACGCTGGCCAAGTGGAAGTCCTATCTGGGCGACGGCTTCGAAGCGCAGACCTATCCCGACAGCCAGAACCTGTTCACCCTCGGCCGTGCCGCCATCTATCCGGCCGGTTCCTGGGAAATCTCCCCCTTCGGTGCGCAGGCGCAGTTCAAGATGGGCGCTTTCCCGCCGCCGGTGCGCAAGGCCGGCGATACCTGCTACATATCCGACCACAACGACATCGGCTTCGGCCTGAACGCCAAGAGCAAGAACCCGGAAGCAGCCAAGAAGCTGCTGGCTTGGATCGCTTCGCCTGAATTCGCCACGCTCTACGCCAATGCTTTGCCGGGCTTCTTCAGCCTCGCCAAGAGCGAGGTGAAGCTCGAAAATCCGCTGGCGCAGGAATTCGTGTCCTGGCGCAACAAGTGCAAGTCGACCATCCGCTCGACCTACAAGATCCTGTCGCGCGGCACGCCCAATCTCGAGAACGAGACCTGGGTGGAATCCGCCAATGTGATCAACGGCGTCGACACGCCGCAAGCTGCTGCCGAGAAGCTCCAGAAGGGGCTCGACAGTTGGTATAAGCCGGCTAAGTAAGATCGGCTCGGCCGCGCCTCGCTGACGGCGCGGCCATCCTCCCCCTCATCGCCATCTCCGACAACAGCAACGCACATGCGAGGATTGCTGCAATGTCTCTCGAAGATTCACCAAATAGAAAAGTGTTCCGCTGGCACATTCCGGTTTTCCTGGCGCCGGCCGTCATCATCTACACGCTCGTGATGATCCTGCCGCTGATCGGTACCCTGCAGCTTTCGCTGTTCCGGACCGTCGATGGTGTGTCGCATTTCGCGGGGCTCGACAATTTCCGCACGCTGTTCGGCGATCCGCGCTGGGCCTCCAGCTTCTGGAACGCCCTGCGCAACAATTGCTGGTTCTTCCTCATCCATATGGTGGTGCAGAACCCGATCGGCGTCGTGCTGGCGGCACTGCTCTCCCATCCCAAGCTGCGCTTCGCCGCCTTCTACCGCACGGCGATCTTCATTCCGACCGTGCTGTCCTTCGTGATCGTCGGCTTCGTGTGGAAGCTGATCCTTTCCCCGCTCTGGGGCGTGGCGCCCTCGATGCTCGACCTGATCGGCCTCAAGAGCTGGTTCACGCCGCTGCTCGGCAAGGAAGCCTATGCGCTGACCACGCTCGGCCTCGTTTCGGTCTGGCAGTTCGTGGGCATTCCGATGATGCTGATCTATGCCGCTCTGCTGTCGATCCCCGACGAGGTGATCGAGGCGGCCGAGATGGACGGTATCACCGGCATCGCCCAGTTCTGGAAGATCAAGCTGCCGCTGATCCTGCCTTCGATCGGTATCATCTCGATCCTGACCTTCGTCGGCAACTTCAATGCCTTCGACCTGATCTATTCGGCGCAGGGCGCGCTGGCCGGGCCGAACTATGCCACCGACATCCTCGGTACCTTCCTCTACCGCACCTTCTTCGGCTTCCAGCTGCAGCTCGGCGATCCGAACATGGGCGCTACCATCGCCTCCATGATGTTCTTCATCATCCTGGCCGGCGTGTGCGTCTACCTCTTCGCCATCCAGACGCGGCTGCGGCGGTATCAGTTCTGAGGAGATCGACATGAGCAAAGCTACGCACTCGCCGGCCCGGTCGATCGCCGCCCACGCGGTGCTGATCGCCTACACCGTGATCGCCCTGTTCCCGGTGATCCTGATCCTGATCAACTCCTTCAAGTCGAGGGATGCGATCTTCCGTTCGCCCCTGACGCCGCCGGGGCCGGCGACCTTCGATGCCATCGGCTACAAGACCGTGCTCGCCCAGGGCGACTTCTTCCTCTACTTCCAGAACAGCATGATCGTCACGGTGGTCTCCCTGTTCTTCGTGCTGCTGCTCGGCGGCATGGCGGCCTTCGCACTGGCCGAGTACCGCTTCAGGGGCAACACGCTGATGGGGCTCTATCTGGCTTTGGGCATCATGATCCCGATCAGGCTCGGCACCGTCGCCATCCTGCAGCTCATGGTCGCCACGGGCCTGGTCAACACGCTGACGGCCCTCATCCTGGTCTATACGGCGCAGGGCCTGCCGCTGGCGGTGTTTATCCTGTCCGAGTTCATGAAGCAGGTCTCGGACGATCTCAAGAATGCCGGCCGCATCGACGGATTGTCGGAGTACCGTATCTTCTTCCGCCTCGTCCTGCCGCTAGTGCGGCCGGCCATGGCCACCGTCGCGGTCTTCACCATGATCCCGATCTGGAACGATCTGTGGTTCCCGCTGATCCTGGCACCGGGCGAAAAGACCAAGACCATCACGCTCGGCACCCAGGTCTTCATCGGGCAGTTCGTCACCAACTGGAATGCCGTGCTGGCGGCCCTCTCGCTCGCCATCCTGCCGGTGCTGGTGCTCTATGTGATCTTCTCGCGGCAACTCATCCGCGGCATCACTTCGGGCGCCGTCAAGTAGCGGCCCGGTGCTGAGCCGGCTCAAGACAGCCGGCTCTCCTCAAACGGCAATGCAATCTCATCACAGTCCGCCCGGAGCGGATGAAGACGCGCGCATGCGCCCCACAGGCCAATTCTAGGGGAAGTATCATGGGTTCGCTGAATATCGAGAATGTGAAGAAATCGTTCGGTTCGGTCGATATCCTCAAGGGGATCAACCTCGAAGTTGCGGACGGTGAGTTCGTCGTCTTCGTGGGGCCGTCGGGCTGCGGCAAGTCCACGCTGCTGCGCATCATCGCCGGGCTCGAGGACACCACCTCCGGCGCCGTCAGGATCGACGGCCAGCGCGTCAACGACGTACCGCCGGCCAAGCGCGGCATCGCCATGGTGTTCCAGAGCTATGCGCTCTATCCTCACCTCACCGTGCGCAACAATATGGGCCTGGGCCTCAAGCAGGCCGGCGAGGCGGCGGCCGAGATCGACAAGCGCATCAAGGCTTCCTCGGCCATGCTCGCGCTCGAACCCTATCTGGACCGCCGGCCGTCCGAACTCTCCGGTGGCCAGCGCCAGCGCGTCGCCATCGGTCGCGCCGTGGTGCGCGAGCCCAAGCTCTTCCTGTTCGACGAGCCCCTGTCCAACCTCGACGCGGCTCTGCGCGTCAACACCCGCATCGAGATCGCCCAGCTCCACCAGCGCCTCAAATCGACGATGATCTATGTGACGCATGACCAGGTCGAGGCCATGACGCTGGCCGACAAGATCGTGGTGCTGAATGCCGGCCATATCGAGCAGGTCGGCGCTCCCATGCATCTCTACAACGACCCCGACAACACTTTTGTCGCCGGCTTCATCGGCTCGCCCAAGATGAACTTCGTCGATGGCGGGCGCCTTGGCGAGAGCGTCAAGACGATCGGCGTGCGGCCCGAGCATGTCACCGTCAGCCGGGAGACCGGCGACTGGAAGGGCACTGTCGTCTATGCCGAGCATCTGGGTGCCGACACCTATCTCTATCTCGATACCGAGAAGGCGGGCTCGATCACCGTGCGGCTCTCCGGCGAGTATCAGGTCGAACCCGGCGCCACCATCTACGCCACGCCCGATGCGACGAGGATCTTGCGCTTCGACGAGAACGGCAAGCGCCTGCGCGGCTGAGGCGCGGTTCGGTGTGCCGGTCTTCAGACCGGCATTCCTGGAAACGCGACGCTCATCGGCAAAGATGCCGGTCCCGCTCCATCGACACACCGATGGAGCCGAGAAGACCGGCATACGGACCCGCCGTCATCTCCCGCACATGTAGACAAAACATTCATTGTGGACTAGTTCGTCTATGCTTGCCATTTGACGGATGAATCCTGCAATGACCGACATCGTCGAAGATGCCCTGCCTCGCCTGGTCGCAATGCGGCATGACCTGCATCGCCATCCGGAGATCTCCCGCGAAGAGGCCTGGACCTCGGCCTTCGTTGCCGAACGCCTGACCGAAATGGGAATTCCCGTCCATACCGGCGTCGGCGGCTATGGCGTGGTCGGCGTCGTCCAGGGGAGCGGGGAAGGGCCCGGCGTGGCCCTGCGAGCCGACATGGATGCCCTCGCCATGGATGAGCACAACACCTTCGACCATTGCTCGCAGATCCCCGGCGCCATGCATGCCTGCGGCCATGACGGCCACATGACCATGCTTCTGGGGGCGGCGTCCTATCTCTCGCTCACCCGCCATTTCCGGGGAACGGTCTACCTGGTGTTCCAGCCGGCAGAGGAGCGCTATGGCGGCGCCCAGCTGATGTTGGATGCCGGCCTGCTCGAGCGTTTCCCCGCGCGCAATATTTTCGGCCTGCACAACTGGCCGGATGTGCCCGCCGGCGAGGTCATCGTCCATGACGGGCCGGTAATGGCCGGGGCGGGGGAATTCACCCTGAAGTTCAAGGCGGCCGGCGGCCACGCCGCCATGCCGCACATGACCGGCGATCCCGTCCTGGCCGGCAGCCATTTCGTCACCGGTATCCAGCAGGCGGTGGGCCGCGCCGTCAACCCGCTCGAGGCGGCCGTCGTTACCGTCGGTTCGTTCCAGGGCGGCTTCGCCCAGAACGTGATTTCGCGCGAGGCCACTTTGGCCGGCACCTTCCGCGGCCTGCGCCCGGAGATCCTGGCCCTGTTGAGGGGGCGGGTCGAGGAGGTTGCTCAGTCTGCGGCCAGGATCGCTGCGACCGAGGTCGAGATCGGTTTCGACGACCTGCCGAGCCCGCCCGTGGTCAACACGCCGGCCGAAGCCGAGATCATGCGGCGGGCTGCGCGCTCGCTGCCCGGCGGCCCCGCCTTGCATGTCGGCGTGCCGACCATGGCGGGCGACGATTTCGGCGCCTTCCTCGAGCACTTGCCCGGCGCCTATGCCTGGATCGGCAATGGTCCGTCGGAGCGGAATGGCCGGCTTCACCAGCCCGATTACGATTTCAACGACGCCATCATCGGCACCGGCGTCCGCCTGCTTTCGGCTACGGCGGAACAGGCATTATTGTAGACATAAAATCTCCTGTAGACTTTTTTGTTCTTGTGCCATAAAGGGTGCAACCAAGGTGGCGATGGCACGGTGGGCTTCATCGAGAAGCCCGCCAACCGTCGCGGATAGGGGATGGACGCTTGGATCGGATGCCCATGGACAGCCTTCACCGCTATCGTCCGATCTGCGACGCCATCGCGGCGCTGTTCCAGCCCTATGTCGAGGTGGTCCTGCACGAGCTTGCCACCGACAAGGCCGTCTACATCGCCGGCAATTTCTCCAAGCGCGTGCTGGGCGAGCCCTCGCTGCTGCACGAGGTCGATTTCGACAGCCAGAATCCGGTGATCGGCCCCTATGAGAAGGTCAACTGGGATGGCCGGGCTCTCAAGTCGATCACCGTCGTGCTGCGCGACGAGGCAGGTGCCCCGCTGGGCGTGATGTGCATCAACGTCAATGTCTCCGATTTTCATGCCGTGATGCAGACGCTGTCGGCGCTGGTGCGCGTGCCGGAGCCGCATTACCGGCCGGATGCCCTGTTCAAGGAGGACTGGCACGAACGGATCAACGAGTTCATCCGGCAATGGACGCAGGGGCGCAACGTCACGATTTCCTCGATGACCCATGCTGACCGCAAGGATCTGGTCGTCGCGCTTGCCGACAGCGGCGCGTTCAGCGGCAAGAACGCTGCCGCCTATATTTCGCGCGTGCTCGGCATGGGGCGCGCGACCGTCTACAAATATTTGAGAAACGAGAAATGATTAGCCTTTCGCTGGCCCAGCTCCAGGAGCTGGTTTCGATCGACGCCGCCGCCATATCAGCCATCACCGATGCCTATGTCGCCACGGCGGACGGCCGGGCCAATGTGCCGCCGGTCGGCTATCTCGGGCTGCCCGCACAGAATGCCGATTGCCACATCAAATATGGCTATATCGCCGGCGATCCGATCTTCGTGGTCAAGATCGCTTCCGGTTTCTACGACAATCCCAAGCGCGGCCTGCCATCCAGCAGCGGCATGATGATCGCGATATCGGCTGTCACCGGCGCCACCGTCGCTATCCTCAACGACGAGGGTTGGCTCACCAATCTGCGCACCGGCATCGGCGGCGCCGTCGCTACCTTCGCTCTCTGCCGCCAGGACAGCGAGGTCTTTGCCGTGCTCGGTACCGGCACACAGGCGCGCTTCCAGATCCGCGCCGCCGCTGCGCTGGCCAAGCGTCCCGTCCAGTTTCTGGTTTGGGGACGGTCGGTCCAGAAGGCCCGGGAACTCGTCGCCGAATTCACCGGCTCCTCCATCCAGGTGTCGCTGGCGACGGATCTGGAGGAGGCCTGCCGCTCGGCCGACGTGATCATCGCCACCACGCCCTCGACCGCGCCCTATGTTGCGAGCGAGTGGATTACACCCGGCACCCACGTCACTGCCGTGGGTGCGGATGCGCCCGGCAAGCAGGAGTTGGATCCGGCCTTGATCGCAAGGGCCGACCTGCTGGTGGCCGACCTGGCGAGCCAGAGCCTCGACCATGGTGAATTTGCCACAGCCTTCCAGGCCGGCCTGTTCCGGCGGGAGGACTGCCTTGAACTCGGCGCCATCCTCAACGGGTCGAAGCCGGGTCGCAGCTCGAGCGATGCGATCACCATCGTCGACCTCACCGGTCTTGCCACCCAGGACATCGCCATCACCAGGACAGCCCTGCAGCGGGTGCCCGATCTGGTGATGTGAGGGGATTTTTCATCGACTGGGCGGCCTGTTGCCATGCCCGCAACCATTCGTTTTTCTAGAGGGGACTGCCGTGAAGAGAGTACTGTTGGTTTCGCTCGCTGCGTTGCTGAGCGTTTCGGCTGCGAAGGCGGAGAGCCTGCGCATCGCCTCCAGCGCGGATTTTCCGCCCTGGGAGTCCGTCGATGCCGCCAATGAGATCGTCGGCTTCGATCGTGACATCGGCAACGAGGTCTGCAAGCGCATCGGTGCCGACTGCAGCTGGGCCAACCAGGCTTTCGACGGCCTGCTGCCGGGCCTGCAGGTCGGCAAATACGATCTGATCATCTCGGGCCTGTCGATCAATGACGAGCGCGAGAAGCAGGTCGATTTCTCGGCCCCCTATGCCGATGCGCCGAACAACATTGTCGTCGCCGCCGGCAGCCCCGTCGCCCAGGCCAAGGACACCAAGGCTCTGGAAGAGGGCTTGGCCGGCAAGGTGATCGGCGCCCAGACGGGCTCGACCCACGAGGCCGTGATCCGGGCCCATTTCAAGGATGCCGACGTGCGTCTCTATGACCGGGCCGAGCAGGTTGCCGACGATATCGTCGCCGGCCGGCTCGATGCCGGCCTGATGGAGCGCTCGGCCTGGGAAGGCATGATGGCGTCCCGCAAGGACAGCGGCATCACCATTGCCGGTCCGCTGATCACCAGCGCCGACTATGCCGAGTTCGGCCGAGGCCAGGCCATTGCCCTGAAGAAGGGCAAGGATGATCTGAAGAAGCGGATCGACGAGGCTGTGAACGCCATGCTCGCCGATGGCACCGTCGCCAAGCTTTCGGAGAAGTGGTTCAAATACGACGTCTCCTTCAAGAAGAAATGAGCGTCGGCGCCGGCGCCGCTGGGCGCCGCCTCGAGCCGATGTGATGCTCGCTGCCCTCCCTTTCGGGGGGGCAGGACCAGCACTCCAGCGCGCTCCTGTGCGAGATTCCTTCGATGTCCGTGATTTCAGCCTATTTCCCGCAACTCCTTCAGGGCCTGCTCGTCACCCTTGAGGTAGCCGTCGGCAGTTTCCTGGTGGGGTTCGTTGTCGCCGTGGCGGCTGTCTTCGCCTGGAGTTCCGGCTCCAGGGCCCTGCGCTGGCTGGTCGCGGCCTATGTGACCGTCATTCGCGGCCTGCCGGAACTGTTGGTGATCTTCCTGGTGTTCTATGGCGGCACCGTGCTGCTCACCGGCCTGACGGGGGGCTATGTCGAGGTCAGCGCGCTGGTGGCGGGCATTGCGGCCCTGTCCTTCGTGTCGGGCGCCTACCTGACCGAAATCCTGCGCGGCGCCCTGCAGACCATTCCTGCCGGCCAATGGGAGGCGGCGCGCAGCCTCGGGCTGAAGCAGGGCCTGTTGTTCCGCAAGATCATCCTGCCGCAGATGTTCTCCCACGCGCTCCCAGGCCTCGGCAATCAGTGGCTGGTCATCCTGAAGGAGAGCGCTCTCGTCTCCATCGTCGGACTGGAGGAACTGATGCGCAAGGGCGTGGTGGCAGCCGGCGCGACCCACCAGCCGATGACCTTCTATCTTATCGTGGCAGCCCTGTTCATCCTGATCACCACCGTCTCGACCGCGTTGCTGAGCCTCGGCAGCAGTCGTCTGACCTGGATGCGATAGGAGAGCGCCATGTCCCTGGAAATGCTGCTTCGCGCCATTCCCGTCGTCCTGACCGGGCTCAAGCTGACGCTGCTGATCACCCTGGCTGCCTTTGCGGTCGGGCAGCTGGTGGCGCTGCCGGTTGCCCTGGGCCGGGTCTCGAAGTTCCGCCTGCTGCGCGGGGCGACCTGGCTCTACACCTTCCTGCTGCGCGGCAGCCCGCTCCTGGTGCAGCTCTTCATCCTCTATTACGGCCTGGCGCAGTTCCCTGCCGTGCGCAGCAGCGTGTTGTGGCCTGTTCTGCGCGATCCGGTCTGCTGCGCCATCCTGGCGATCGGCATCAATTCCTCGGCCTATGTCGCCGAGGTGATCGCTGGTGGCATCCGCAGGATCCCGGCCGGGCAGTTCGAGGCTTGCGTCTCTCTTGGCCTGTCGCGCCGGCGCACCTTCATCGACGTCGTGCTGCCGCAGACCTATCGGGCGATCTTTCCCTCGATCGGCAACGAAATCATCCTTGTGCTGAAGGCGAGCTCGCTGGCGAGCGCGGTGACCGTGATGGAGATGACGGGCGCGGCGCGCGCCTTTACCGCCAAGACCTATGCACCCTTCGAAGTGTTCATCGTCGCTGGCCTCGTCTATCTCCTGGTCGGCTTCGTCTTCAGCCTCATCTTCCGGGTGAGCGAGAGTGCGCTGTTCCGCTCGACTGGTCCCGGTTCCAGCAAGGCAGCGGTGACCGGCCGCCGGCCCGCGGAGATGACGTCGTGATCCAGGCCGACAATCTGACCAAGTCCTATGGTCCCCATGCCGTGCTCAAGGGCGTCAGCCTGTCGATGAAGGCGGGAGAGCGGGTGGTGTTGTGCGGTCCGTCGGGTTCGGGCAAGTCCACCTTCATTCGCTGCCTCAACGGCCTGGAGACGCGCAGCGGCGGCGATATCCGCATTGCCGGCCATGCCTTGGCGCGGGATTGCTCCAACGTGCTCGATCTCGCCGGCGAGGTCGGCATGGTGTTCCAGCAGTTCAACCTGTTCCCGCACAAGACGGCGCTGGAGAACCTGATGCTGGCACCCCGCCGCGTACGTGGGCTCGGCCGCAAGGAGGCGGGCGAACTCGCCATGGCGATGTTGGAGCGCATGCGGCTCGCCGACAAGGCCGCTTCCTATCCCGGCCAGCTCTCCGGCGGCCAGCAGCAGCGGGTGGCGATCGCCCGGGCGCTGTGCATGTCGCCCAAGGTGATGCTGTTCGACGAGCCGACTTCCGCCCTCGATCCTGAAATGGTGAAGGAAGTGCTCGATGTCATGGTGGACCTGTCTCGCGCGGGCCTCACCATGGTCGTGGTGACCCATGAAATGGGCTTTGCCAGGAATGTGGCCGACCGCGTCGTCTTTCTCGATGGCGGCCGGATCGTGGAGAGTGCAGAGCCGCAGGCATTCTTTGAAAATCCGCAACATGCCCGCACCCGGGACTTCCTGCGCCAAATCGCCCGGCATTGAGGCCGGGCGCGGCGAATAGGCCAAGGAGAACAATGTCATGAACCCCGACGTTCTGGCCTCGGCCGCCCGCTCGGTACAGGCGCGCCAGCGCATCAAGGCCCATATCTACGAGACGCCTCTGCTGCCGTCCCGGCAGATCGGTGCTGAAATGGGCAGCCGGCTCTTCTTCAAGGCCGAGAATTTCCAGCTGACGGGCTCCTTCAAGATCCGCGGTGCCAGCGCCAAGATCTCGGCCATGGCGCTTGGCCGGCATCTCGTCACCGCCTCATCCGGCAATCACGGCATCGGCTCTTCCCAGGCCGCCCGTTCCTTCGGGAGCGAGCTTACCGTGGTGCTGCCCGAGACGGTTGCCGCCGCCAAGCTTGCGCGCATCCGCTCCTATGGTGTGGAAACGCGGCTGCATGGCGCCGAGACCTGGTATGCGGAGCAGCATGCCCTCGAGCTCGCCCGCGACAAGGGCTATGAATATATCTCGGCCTATGACGATCCCGACGTCGTCGCCGGGCAGGGCACCATCGGGCTGGAGATCCTGGAACAGCGCCCCGACATCGACAATGTCTTCATCGCCATGGGGGGCGGGGGCCTGATCAGCGGCATTGGCAGCGTGCTGAAGAGCTTCCTGCCCCGTGTGCGCGTCTATGGCGTCGCGGCCCGCAACTCCTGTGCGCTTGCCCTGTCGATGGCAGCGGGCAAGGTGGTCGAGACCGAGCATCTGGAGACGCTGGCGGACGGTGTCGCCGGCGGGCTTGCCGAGGAGACGATCACGCTCGACCTCGCACGGGCCGTGGTGGACGAGACGATCATCTGCTCGGAAGAAGAGATTGCCGCCGCGCTCCGTGACCTTGCCTTCAAGGAAAACATGCTGGTGGAAGGCTCGGCCGGCCTGGCCCTGGCAGGCTTCGCCAAGGTCGCGCATGCCTGCCGCGACCAGGTCAATGTGGTGCTGCTGTGCGGGGCCAATTATGACCGGGACAAGCTGGTAAAAGCGGTCTTCGGCTGAAGAAGCGGCCCCAACTCGTGGATTGAGCCGGGGCCGTTGGCAGATTAGAGCAAAGTGCGATTTCTCGAATCGCACTTTCTCTCCAACTCTTTGTTTTGACGCGTTTTCTTAATCGAAAAGTCTATCAACTTTTCTGGAAAACGCTCTAGACGAAGGAACCCGCACTGTGTGCGGCCGCGTGGGCCTGGTTCTGCGTGACGGCAGTGCTGTCGCCTGCAGGCTCAGCCGATACCGACGTGAGCGTAATGGCGGTGACGGCGCTAAGAAATAGAAAAATAGACGTAATGATGATCTTCATTTCTGGAATCTCTTGAAAATATTCGGAGCAATACTTCCGAGGAGGAAGCTTCTGCTCCTCAAGCGCGATGAAATTTCACGCAAGCTAAAAATTAAATATGATTTCGTTATTGAATAAGAAATGCACCGATCTCAGCCTGATCGACGCATGCTCAAAACATGCGCAATGCAGACAGAAAGATCCATGTTTCGCTGGCTATTGGAGCCCTTGAAATCGGCGAGAACCCCCTTCCCCCGAAAGCCTCCTGATTCTCCATCGATGTTACTTACCGGTAACACCCAGGGGCGAAATAGTCAAGGCCGCAGGGACATGAGGTGGATATTTCAAGGCCGAATGGAGGATAGGCCAGCGGCGACGGCCGCCTTCATTGCGAGCAAAATCTTCAATGGCTCCCGATTCCTCCGAAGTGAAGAGCCGACGGTCAGGCCGAAATGCCTCGGCATTTTCGAAGATCACCCAGGACTTCGGTCGTTCGTATGCCGACAAACTGCAGATCCGGCGCAAGTCCGACAGCCCCAAGGCGTTTCCTCCGTCATCTTCCGCGAGAGCCAGATGGGGTGGCATTCACCCCATCTGGCCTCGATCATCAGACGCGAGAACCGCTCAGCATTCGCGCGAGTGCAATGAGGATGCAGGCGCCGATAAAGCCCGCGATGAGGTAACCCAGCCACCCGCCGAAGCCCACGCCGAGCAACCCCAGCAGAAAGCTGGCGAGGGCCGCACCGACGATGCCAAGAATGATGTTCATGAGAACGCCGGTGTTGCTCTTCATGAACATCTCAGCCAGCCAACCGGCCAAGCCGCCAATAATGATCGCGGCGATCCAACCAACCTCGGGACGATCCATTACTTCACCTCCGCTTCCATCAGATTGTCTGGGATTTACGCCTTGTCGATTACCGACTTGACTGCGTCTTTCACCTTGCCTTTGGTCTCCTGAAACTCTCCCCTGGCTTTCTGAAGCGTGCCTTCGGCTTCCATCTCCTGGTTGCCCATGGCCTTGCCGACGCCTTCTTTGACCGATCCGGCCACTTTGTTGGCGATGCCCTTCACCTTGTCCGTCGTGCTGCTCACTCGATTGCTTCCTTGAATGCAGACCCTCAACTCTCACAACGTCGGTGTCCTTTCGAGGTTCCGTAGTGATTTTGGCTTATGGATTAATGCATTGCAGTAGGCGGGTGACGGCAACGTCATTGCTGCAATCGATAGATAACAAAATCGAAACCTTTCGATTCTTACCGTAATTAATCGCCAATTACAGAAGGAATTGACTGGATGGGTATGCGCCTCATAAGCGGCATTTTCACCTTTTCCATGATAATTATCTTCATGGCTATGGTCTCTGGACATGCAGAAACCCTGGGTACAGCATCCTTTTACGGCAAGGAGCTGAAGGGATACCGCACCGCCAACGGAGAACGCTTCAATCCGGCAGGACTGACGGCTGCCCATCGGTCCCTGCCTTTCGGAACAACGCTGCGCGTTACCAACCTCAAGAACCACAAGAGCGTTGTCGTCCGCGTTACCGATCGAGGCCCTCATAAGCGTGGCCGCATGATCGACCTCTCCTATGGAGCGGCCAAGGCCGTCGGCATGCTCGACACGGGCACGACGAGAGTTTCAGTCGCCAGGATTGCGGCGCCTTCCCAAGCCTCGGATAAGGGCAACTCGCCGCCAAAGCTCCCGGCTCGTCGACGATAGCCGATGGCCGCATCGACGGACCTTTTGCGTCTGGGACTTCGTGCAACCGGCTTCTCCCCGACTCGCAATGGCTACTTGACCATTGTTTCTAAGGGATTTTTGGAGCGGGCGATGGGAATCGAACCCACGACATTCAGCTTGGGAAGCTGACGTTCTACCTCTGAACTACACCCGCGCAGCGATTGCTGCGATCTTGTAGCCTGTTTCTCAGGGATGGATCAAGGCCGCCCTGCGCTTTTCATTGAATGTGACAAGGCCCGGCTCAAGGCCGGGCCTGACGATCTCGCAACTATCAGCTCATTGCGCCGGTTCGCGGCGCCGGCTGCCCTCAGCTGTAGACCTTGAAGCGGTCATTGTCGTTCATGAAGCTCTTCTCGGGGAAGGGCTGCTCATTGGAGCCGAAGGGCATCTGGGCGCGCAGCTTCCAGGACT
>NZ_LYXZ01000139.1 GCF_001676615.1 Labrys sp. WJW
TTGTCGCCGCCCACCTCGAGCTTGGAGGCGAAGGTGCCCTGCGGCCAGCCCAGCAGCGCCGCCAGCATCTGGCCGGTGGCGTTCATGTCGTCGTCGATCGCCTGCTTGCCGAGGATGACCAGGCCCGGGTTCTCGTTGCCAATCACAGCCTTCAAGAGCTTGGCGACAGCCAGCGGCTCGACGGTGGCATCGGTCTTGACCAGGATGCCGCGGTCGGCACCCATGGCCAGGCCCGAGCGCAGCGTCTCGGCCGCCTGGGCCGGACCGATCGAAACCACCACCACTTCGCTCGCCTTGCCGGCTTCCTTCAGACGCAG
>NZ_LYXZ01000021.1 GCF_001676615.1 Labrys sp. WJW
CACCGATGTGATGGGACTGTGGCGGGCAGAGGACGGGGCCTTGCAGGCGATCACCAATGTCGGCCCCGCCAATCCACGCGAATTCCAGGACCTGCTCTCCACGCCCGATCGGCTGAAGGGCATCGCTGGCGAGACCGGCGGCAGCGTGGAGCGCCTCGCCACCGCGTCCGGCCTGTCGATACCGGCGGTTCGCGCGGTCGGCGCCGGTTCCGCTTATGGCGGCAGCGGCTGGATCGGCCTCAAGCGTAGCGAAGCGTCGGTGGTACAGGGCATCGACACCATCCCGCTCTTCGCGGGCCTGCTGGGCCTTGCCTTGCTGCTGGGCGGCGTCACCCTGCTCTGGGCCCGCGAGGGCCGGTAACTTCCTGAAGCGGAATGTGATTTTCGCGAATGGTCCCCTGACCCCTCATCCCCCTGCCGGGACCTCTAGCCAACTCCAAAGGAGTTGGCGGCACCCGCAAGGGGGAGAAGGAGGTTAACTTTATAGCGTAGCACCTGTTGGACAGCGACCGGGCCGCACAAGTCTTTCCCGGTCGAGTCCCTTCTCCCGTTGCGGGAGAAGGTCCCGGCAGGGGGATGAGGGGGAGCCCGAGTATTACCCTTGCGATTCGACTCTTGAGCCGTGAGGCCCTAAATTGGAGCTGTAGGTTTCCGATCGGGCTTGCCTCAACGGAATAGGCCAAGGATGCGAGAATGCGTAGCGACGAGATCCGGCCAGGAACGTTGGCCAAACGCCATGCAGACCGACGATCCCAGACGTCGCTTGGATTTCGGCGCGAGAGTTTTACTTTGCCGCGCGAGGAAGCACGTGCCAAGGCGCGCGATCTGTTTACCCGCTACCCCAAGGCGGCCTATATGACCGAGATCGAATACTGGGAAGAACTGCCGGATGGGCAGATCTTCGTCACCATGCGCCATTTGCCGACGGCCGATTGAGAAGGGCGGTTCTCGCGCGGACCGGACCGGATTACAGCCCGTCCAGCAGGTCGGGCAGCTCCGCCAGGAAGGCATCGCGCGCCTGCAGCCCGGCCCGGAGATTGCCCTTGCCGGCCATCTGCACCTGATGAACGAAGGCCACGTTGCGGCCGTCCCTGTTGGCCCAGCCGACGAACCAGCCATAGGCATGATCGAAATCGAGCCTGCCGTCGGAGCGCCGGGGCGCACCGGAGCCGGTCTTGCCGTGAATTTCCCAGCCATTGGACAGGGGTGCCAGCACGAGGATGCGGGCTGTCATGTCGTAGGCGCGGCTCGAGACCGGCAATTGGTGTCGCACCATCCGCTCGAGGAAGTCGAGCTGCTGGAGCGGCGTGATCTTGAGGGACGAGCTCAGCCAGGCCTGGGTGAGCCCGTTCTGCTTGCCCGGATCGCCCGAGACGTCCTGATTGCCGTAGTCGAATTCGGCGACGTAGCGTTTGAAGCGCAGCTTGCCGAGACTCCGGGTGATCTGCTGCGAGTACCAGACCACCGAATTCTTCATCCAGCTTGCCGGATCTGTGCTGGTGCGCCATTCCGGCACCCAGTCGGCATAGCCTTCGCGAAAGGGCAGGGCGGGCACATGCTCGTTCTTCAGCAGGCCCGAATCATAGCCCATCAGGCTGATGGCGATCTTGAAGGTCGAGGCGGGCGTGATCGGTCTGTCGCAGCTTCCTTCCCGCTTGAGCAGCTTACCGGTTGCCACGTCGGCCAGCAGCGTGCAGGCGCTGGCGACGGCGGCTTCCGATGGCTGGGCCAGGGCACTGCCTCCTCCGGCCGGTATCGTCGAGAAGACGGCGGCGGCAAGGGCCACCAGGGCGGTCGTCGGACGGTGCATGCAGCAGGGTCTCCGGAGTCGACGCGCATCTGTCAGAGACATTGTGGCCCGATCTTGTCGATGGCAGCAACAGGCCGCGCCGCCCCTGGGGACAAAGTGTGATTTGACGTGATTCCGTCAAATCGCAAAATGCGTTGGTCCGAAAGCGGGCTGCGGACCTATCCGGCTGCGGCCTGACGGCAGGGAGAGGGCGGGCGCTGGCGGGTCAGGGCCATTTCACCGTGGGCGGCATCGACGACAGGATCGAGGACACATTGCCCCCTGTCCTGAGGCCGAACAGCGTGCCACGGTCATAGAGCAGGTTGAATTCGACATAACGTCCGCGGCGCACCAACTGTTCGTCGCGCTCGGCGTCCGTCCAAGGTTTTTCGAAATTGCGCGTCACGATCTCGGGATAGATGGCGGCGAAGGCCGTGCCGACCGTCTGGGTGAAAGCGAAATCGGCCTGCCAGTCGCCGCTGGCGAGCCCGTCATAGAAAATGCCGCCGATACCGCGCGACTCGTTGCGATGCTTGAGGAAGAAATAGTCGTCGCACCATTTCTTGTAGCGGGCATAGTCGGCCACCGCGTGAGCCTCGCAGGCCCGACGCATGGCGGCGTGAAAATCGAGGCTGTCCGGGTCTTCCTGCGTACGGCGCCCGTCGAGCATCGGCGTAAGGTCCGCACCGCCGCCGAACCAGGCCTTGGTTGTCACCACGAATCGGGTGTTCATGTGCACGGTGGGCACATGGGGGTTCCAGGGATGGGCGATCAGGGAGATGCCCGAGGCCCAGAAGCGCGGATCCTCGGCGGCGCCGGGGATGTCGGTACGAAATTCGGGTGAGAATTCCCCGTGGACGGTCGAACAATGCACGCCCACCTTTTCGAAAACCCTGCCGTGCATCATCGCCATCACGCCGCCGCCGCCCGGGCGACCGGTGTGGTCGGTGCGCTGCCAGGGTGTGCGCTTGAAGCGGCCTGCGGCCGTACCGGCAGGGGCTCGGGCCTGGGGCAGCGTGTCCTCGAGGGTTTCGAAGGCGACGCAGATCTGATCGCGCAAAGCCTCGAACCAGGCACGGGCCTCGGCCTGGCGGGGGGCGATCTCGGAAGAAAGAGGGGCGGAACCGGGCTTTGTCATGCTGCCTCTATAGTCCGTTTCCGCTAGCAGGCAATTGCGCAGGATCAATGACGGCCGAAAGGCGGCCGTGCCAGGTCAGGGGGACTCTGCCTGGGAGGGAAAGCCGTCGGTCTGGCGCAGGGCCTCGCCCAGCACCATGGCCGCGGCCACGGCTACGTTGAGCGAGCGCAGTCCCGGCCGCATCGGTACGAATACCCGTGCGTCGGCCGCGGCATGGACCGCATCGGGCACGCCGGCTGATTCTCTGCCGACCATGAGGATGTCGTCCGGCCGGAAGACGTGGCCGGTATGGGGCACCGCGCCCTTGGTGGTCAGCAGCACCAGTCGCTGCCTGCTCGCGGCTCGCCACGCCTCGAAGGCCGGGAAGGAAATATGGCGGTCGATGGCGAGGCGGTCGAGATAATCCATGCCGGCGCGGCGGAACGCCCGGTCCGAAACGGGAAAGGCCGCGGGCTCGACGATGGCCGCCCTCACGCCAAGGCAGGCGCACAGGCGCAGCATCGTGCCGGCGTTCTGGGGGATGTCGGGCTGAAACAGGGCGAGAGTGAGCGGCATTGGGGCATCGGCGGGGCAGGAGCGGAGATGTTCTTCATAGGGGACACTTCCGGCATCGGGGATAGAGAATTTGCATTTATGGCGTTGATGTCATGCGACATAGCGCCATTTGCGGGCTGCACGATCTAGACAACTTCGCAACAGAGTGGCATGAGCCCCTTGATAAGGTTTGCCCCAGTTTCGCCGCGATCCGGTTCGGCGCGGCTGGGGTGGCCGAGATTTGGCAGAGTATGGATGGTACGGGACGGTCGCGTCCGGTTCCTCCATCATCCCGGCGGCGGCCGGGATGCGACGTATGAGAAGGATCGATCCGTGGCAGTCACGAACGAACACGCCGCAGAGCCCACTCGTCGCGATTTCATTTACATTGCCACCGGCGCGGTCGGTGCTGTGGGTGTCGCTGGCGCAGCTTGGCCTTTCATCAGCCAGATGAATCCGGACAAGGCGACCATCGCGGCGGGCGTGCCGGTCGAGGTCGACCTGACGCCGATTCCCGAGGGACAGTCGGTGAAGATCTTCTGGCGCGGCAAGCCGATCTTCATTCGTCACCGCACCAAAGCCGAAATCGCAGCGGCCGAGGACGTCAAGCTGACCGACCTGAAGGACCCCCAGGCCGATGCTGACCGGGTCAAGAAAGACCAGGCGCAATGGTTGGTCGTGGTCGGTATCTGCACGCATCTGGGTTGCATCCCGCTGGTCAACGAAGGCGCCTATCATGGCTGGTTCTGCCCCTGCCATGGTTCGGTCTACGATACCTCGGGACGCATCCGTCAGGGTCCGGCTCCGCTCAACCTGGAAGTTCCGCCCTATAATTTCGAGAGCCCGACCAAGATCATGATCGGCGCCGAATCGAACGCACAAGCTTAAGGTCACATTTCATGAGCGGAACCTCGACCTGGACCCCGAAATCCAGCCTTGGACGGTGGTTCGAGAGCCGCCTGCCGATCGGTGGGCTCGTCCACTCCTCGTTCATCGCCTATCCCACGCCGCGCAACCTCAACTATATGTGGACCTTCGGCGCCATCCTCTCCTTCATGCTGGGGGCGCAGATCCTCACGGGCGTGGTGCTGGCGATGCATTACGTCTCCGATTCGAGCCTGGCTTTCACCTCGGTGGATCTGATCCGCCGCGACGTGAACTGGGGCTGGCTGATCCAGAAGCTACACGCCAACGGCGCCTCGATGTTCTTCATCGCCGTTTATCTCCACATCGCCCGCGGCATGTATTACGGCTCTTATAAGGGCCCCCGCGAGGTGCTGTGGCTGCTTGGCGTCGTCATCTTCCTGCTGATGATGGCAACCGGCTTCATGGGCTATGTGCTGCCCTGGGGCCAGATGTCGGGCTGGGGCGCTACCGTCATCACCAACCTGTTCTCCGCCATTCCCGTGTTCGGCAAGTCGATCGTGACGTGGCTGTGGGGCGGCTATGCGGTTGGCAACCCGACCCTGAACCGCTTCTTCTCGCTGCACTACCTCCTGCCGTTCATGATCGCCGGCGTCGTGGTGCTGCATATCTGGGCGCTGCACGTGGTCGGCCAGAACAATCCGGCCGGCGTCGATATCAAGTCGGACAAGGATTCGGTGCCCTTCACGCCGTATGCGACGCTGAAGGACGCCTTCGGCATCGCCTGCTTCCTCGTCTTCTTTATGTATTTCGTGTTCTACATGCCGGATTATCTGGGTGATCCGGAGAACTACATCACCTTCGATCCCGGCAAGACGCCTGCGCATATCGTGCCCGAATGGTACTTCCTGCCTTTCTACGCGATCCTGCGCTCGATCCCGGACAAGCTGCTGGGCGTCATCATGATGTTCGCTGCCATCGTCATGCTGGCACTGCTGCCCTGGCTCGACACCTCGAAGGTGCGTTCGGCGGTCTATCGTCCGGTGTTCCGCTGGGTGTTCTTCATCTTCGTGGCGATCTGCATCGGCCTCGGCTGGATCGGCTCTCAGCCACCGGAAGGCTCGAAGGTGCTGATCGGCCAGATCCTGACCGCGCTGTACTTCGCCTACTTCCTCATCGCCCTGCCGCTGCTGGGGTTGTTTGAGCAGACCAAGCCGGTACCCGCTTCCATCGCCGATGCCATTCTGGCGAAGTCGAGCGGCATCCCCCTGCCGGCTGCAAACACCGCCGAATCGCAAAGCAAGGGCTGAGGGGCGAACGAGATGATTGAGATGTTCAAACCGTCACGCGTGGCCGGCCTGGCTGTCGCCCTTGCCACCCTGTTCGGCGCTGCCGGCCTCTCCCAGCCCGCCTGGGCGGAGGGGGGCGAGCAGCCGACCCGCCAGCAATGGAGCTTTGCAGGTCCGTTCGGGCGCTATGACCAGGGCCAGCTGCAGCGCGGCTTCAAGGTCTATCGCGAGGTCTGCTCGGCCTGCCACAGCCTGCACCGCGTTGCCTTCCGCACCCTGGCCGATCCCGGTGGCCCCGGTTTCACCGAAGGCCAGGTCAAGGCCCTCGCGGCCGAATACACCGTCATGGACGTGCCCAACGACAAGGGCGAGGTGCTGGAGCGCAAGGGTCGCCCCGCGGATTATTTCCCGCTGGTCTATCCCAACGATCAGGCTGCCGCCGTCGCCAACAATGGTGCCATTCCGCCGGACATGTCCCTGCTCGCCAAGGCGCGCGGCGTGAAGTCGGGCTTCCCCGGCTTCGTCTTCGACATCTTCACCCAGTACCAGGAGCAGGGGCCGGACTATATCCATGCCCTGATCACCGATGGCTATCTGAAGGATGACGAGAAGCCGCCGGAGGGCGTCACCGTTCCGCCGAACGGCCACTACAACAAGATCTTCGGCGCTTCGATCGGCATGGCCAAGCCGCTGGCCGATGGGCAGGTGGAATATACCGACGGTGCGCCGCAGACGGTTGACCAGTACACACGTGACGTCGCTGCCTTCCTGGCATGGGCGGCCGATCCCTCGCTGGAGAAGCGCAAGCAGACCGGCTTCGTGGTGATCATCTTCCTGATCGTGCTGTCCGGGCTGCTCTATTACACCAAGAAGAAGATCTGGGCCGACGCCCATTGAGGGCTTCGACCAACGCTTGATTGAGCAAAGCCGGGGATCGCCGATCCCCGGCTTTGCTGTTTCAGGCCCTGCAGTTTCCTCTCGATCGATTTATTGGCTCGACCGGTGGGAAGCCGGCTGGCTGGTCCGGCCTCGACTCTTGCGTGCGAGCGTGGTCTTTTTCGGCAACGAATCCCCGGAAGGCAGATCATGACCGCCAAGATAGAACTCTCGGGCTCCACAGCCCGCTTCCTCAAGGACGCGATCCGCACCATTCCCGACTATCCCAAGCCGGGAGTGGCGTTCCGCGACATCACCACCTTGTTGGGCGATGCCTGGGCCTTCCGACGGGCGATCGACGAATTGGTGCAGCCCTGGGCGGGTGCCAAGATCGACAAGGTGGCTGGGATCGAGGCGCGCGGCTTCATCCTGGGGGGCGCACTCGCCCACCAGCTCTCCTCCGGTTTCGTGCCTGTGCGCAAGAAGGGCAAGCTGCCGCACGAGACCGTGCGCATCGCCTATTCGCTGGAATATGGCCTCGACGAAATGGAAGTCCACAAGGATGCGGTGAAGCCGGGCGAGCGGGTCATCCTGGTCGACGACCTCATCGCCACCGGCGGTACGGCGGAAGCAGCTGTCAAGCTGTTGCGCGAGATCGGCGCCGACGTGCTGGCTGCGGTCTTCATCATCGACCTGCCCGAGCTGAAAGGGGCCGACAAGATCCGGGCGCTGGGCGTGCCCGTGCATACGTTGGTGTCCTTCGAAGGCCATTGAGGTTTCGGGGGCAGCTCTTCGGAGCCGCCTCTTTCAAGGTGTTGAGACGAGAAGTCCGGATTGGGTGGCCCAACCCCTCATCCGCCCCTTCGGGGCACCTCTAGTCAACTCAAGAGAGTTGACGACACCCGCAAGGGGAGAAGGCGAACGGCGAGCAACGCGCTATGCAAATAACTCCTTCTCCCCTTGTGGGAGAAGGTGCCGGCAGGCGGATGAGGGGTTGCGCCGCTCTATCTCAGCTTTTCCCTATTTGTTCGAAAGACTTTGGAAGGCACGGCTCTGAAGACACCCCGGTGCTGCTTGCTTTTCGCCCGGGATGCGTCTATGAGAACGCCGTTCCGCGACCAGACACCCCTGGAGGCAATGCGGAACGACCGAACCGGCCGCGCCAGCGGCCTTTTTCTTTGAACAACCCTAGGAACATACAATGTCCGTGAAGCAGATTTCCGCCACGGCTCGCACGCAAGTGGGCAAGGGGGCCGCGCGTGCCGTTCGTCGTGAAGGCAAGGTGCCGGCCGTGATCTACGGTGCCGGCAAGCCCCCCGTTTCCATCGCTCTCGACGCCAAGGAAGCCAACAAGCTGGTTTATGCCGGCCACTTCCTCACCACCGTATTCGAGATCGAGGTTGATGGCAGCAAGACCCGCGCCATTCCGCGCGACTATGCTCTCGACCCGGTCAAGGACACCGTCGAGCATGTCGACTTCCTGCGTGTCGATGCCGGCTCGCGTCTGCGCGTCGATATTCCCGTGCATGCCGTCAACGCCGCGACCTCCGTGGGCGTGAAGCGCGGCGGTGCCGTCAACATCGTGACGCACTCCCTCTCGGTTCTGGCTCCCGCCGACAAGATCCCCGATTCGATCGATGTCGACGTCGCCGCTCTCGATATCAACGATTCGGTCCACGTCTCGCAGATCAAGCTGCCGGAAGGCGTTTCCTACGCCGGGCAGGACGATGCGACGCTGGTCTCGATCGTGCCGCCGGTTGGTGAAGAGGCTGCTCCCGCCGCCGAGGCGGCTGCCGAGCCCGCCGACGCCGCCAAGAAGTAATCCGGCTGCATATCCATTGCTGCGATGGCCGGGCTCGTCCCGGCCATTCGTGCTTTCATAGCGTTTGGCGATTTGATGGAGTCACCAAGAATCGCAAAGACGCGTTCGAACGAGGAGCTGGAGCAAAACAGCGTTTTCGCTTAAGCGCGCTTTGCTCCAGAGACCATCATGCGTCTGTTCGTCGGCCTCGGCAATCCAGGGGCCAAATATGCTGCCAACCGGCACAATATCGGTTTCCTTGCCATCGACGAGATCGCGCGGCGCCATCGCTTCGCACCCTGGCGCTCGCGTTTCCAGGGCCAGGTCAGCGAGGGCAGCGTCGGCGCCGAACGGGTCATGCTGCTCAAGCCTCAGACCTATATGAACGAAAGCGGGCAATCGGTCGGCGAGGCCATGCGCTTTTACAAGATCGGCCTGGCCGATCTCACGGTCTTCCACGACGAGCTCGACCTGGCGCCCGCCAAGCTGCGCGTGAAGGTCGGCGGCGGCAATGCCGGGCATAACGGCCTCCGGTCGATCACGGCCCATTGCGGCAACGACTATCGCCGCGCCCGGCTCGGCATCGGTCATCCCGGTGACAAGGCGCTGGTGCATCATTTCGTGCTGAGCGACTTTGCCAAGGCGGAATGGCCTTGGGTCGAGGATCTGTGCACGGCCTGTGCCGATGCAGCGCCACTGCTGGCTGATGGAGAGGATGCGAGCTTCCAGAACAAGGTGCATTTGTTCATGGAGGCGAGGGGGCACGGTGCTGCCAAGCTGGCGGGAGCGTAAGGGGTTTTCTGGAAGCGCGGACGTCCTCGTCCGCTCTTGGAAGCGTCACGATCACAGGATGGGACGATGCGGAGGAGGACGTCCGTGCTCCCAGGGAAGCATTGACGTTGCGCTGCTTCCTATCTACCCAGCATCCTAACGGATTTCGTCGGCGGCAGGAGCGCGCCGGCTACAAGATGAACGAGCGATCACCATGGGTTTCAAATGCGGAATCGTCGGCCTGCCCAATGTCGGCAAGTCGACCCTGTTCAATGCGCTGACGCAGACCGCGGCGGCGCAGGCGGCCAACTATCCCTTCTGCACCATCGAGCCCAATGTCGGCGATGTGGCGGTGCCCGACGAGCGCCTGGAGAAGCTCGCTGCCATTGCCAAGTCCGGCACCATCATTCCCACCCGCCTGACCTTCGTCGACATCGCCGGCCTGGTGCGGGGGGCCTCCAAGGGCGAGGGCCTCGGCAACCAGTTCCTGGGTAACATTCGTGAATGCGACGCGATCGCCCATGTGGTGCGCTGCTTCGAGGATGGCGACGTTACCCATGTCGAGGGCAAGATCGACCCGGTGGCCGATATCGAGACCATCGAGACCGAGCTGATGATCGCCGATCTCGACAGCCTGGAGCGCCGCGTAGTGGCGCTGGAGAAGAAGGCGCGGGGTGGCGACAAGGAAGCCAAGGAAAGCCTCGATTTGATCAACCGGGCCCTGGTGCTGCTGCGCGAGGGCAAGCCTGCCCGTCTGGTCGAGGTCAAGCCGGAGGAGCACCGGGCCTTCGACATGCTGCAGCTCCTTACCGCCAAGCCGGTCCTCTATGTCTGCAATGTCGAGGAAGCCTCCGCCGACAAAGGCAATGGCCTGTCCGACAGGGTGAAGGCCCGCGCCGCCGAGGAAGGCGCCAAGGCGGTGGTGGTCTCCGCCAAGATCGAGAGTGAGATCGCCATCCTGCCGCCCGAGGAGCAGAAAGACTATCTCGATGCCATCGGCCTGAACGAGCCTGGCCTCAACCGCGTCATCCGCACCGGCTATGAGCTGCTCGATCTCGTCACCTATTTCACGGTGGGGCCGAAGGAAGCCCGGGCCTGGACCATCACCAAGGGCATGCGCGCGCCGCAGGCCGCCGGTGTGATCCATTCCGATTTCGAGAAGGGCTTCATCCGCTCCGAAACCATTGCTTATGCCGACTATGTCGCTCTCAGCGGCGAAGCGGGTGCCAAGGAAGCCGGCAAGTTCCGTCTGGAAGGCAAGGACTATGTGGTCGCTGACGGCGATGTCCTGCATTTCCGCTTTGCGACTTGAGTGCAAATAAAAAGCGCTCGATTTGAAGATCTTGAAAGGTCTTTGTTTGCCTGCCGGTTCGGCGTAATTTAACATTGTGATGTGCCAATTGGCGGCTCCTGGTGGAATGCTGCCGATTGGCGGAAGGAAATCGATTTATCTGTGCTATGATGGCGTGAGTGTTCGTTCGTGACAGGGGCGGGGGCCATGCAATCCAACGAGCCGCCACGCAAGACGCCGGGCGAGCGGGCGACCATTCATGACGTTGCCCGGCTTGCCAATGTTTCGCCCGCCACCGTTTCCAAAGTGCTTCGCGGCCTCGGCGCCGTGAAGGCCGAGAGCGTGGCGCGTATCCATGCCGCCGTGCGGGAGCTTGGTTTCCGGGTCGACCCGCTGGCAGCCAATCTGCGCCGCTCGCGCCGCTCGATCGTCGGGCTCATCGTTCCGGACTTCCGCAACCCCTTCTTCGGTTCGATGGTCGCCCATTTCGAGCGCCTGGCGGAGGGGAGCGGCTATCGGCTGGTGACCGTTTCCAGCGCTGAGAAGACCGAGCGGGAGGCTGCCCAGACCGAGGCACTGCTCGACTGGCGGGTCGCCGGCATGATCGTCGTGCCGACGGATGGGCGTCCGGCCGCCGAAGCTTCTTTGCTCGATCAGAAGGTTGCCACGATCCTGCTCGACCGCGTTCCCGACGAGACGGGCTTCGATCGCGTCAGCGTCAACAATGTCGAGGCCAGCGCTGCCGTCATCCGCGAGCTGGTGGCACGGGGGCATCGGCGTATCCTGCTCGGCCCTTCCTCGCTCGATCTCACCAATATGCGTGATCGCGTCAATGGCGCGATGGCTGCAGCGCAACAGGCCGGCATCGCCGACGATGTTGAAGTCCTGCTATGCGGCCCCGATGTCGCGTCGGCCATGACGGCGATGGCATCACGCTTCGACAAGGGAAGGCTGCCGACGGCCATCTTCACGCTGTACAGTCCCGCCACGCTTGCAGCGTTGCGGGAGGTGGAGAGACGCGGCCTCGTGATGCCTCGGGATCTGTCGGTCGTCGGGTTCGACGACATCGAATGGATGCAGGTGACGCACCCGCCGATTGCCGCGGTGATACAGCCGGTGCAGGCGATTGCCGAAGTCGCCTGGGCCCAGCTCATGCAGCGCCTGGCCGAACCCGGCGAGGCGCCCCGGACGGTCGAGGTGGCCTGCGAGCTCGATTTGCGGGGATCGGTCGCCGGTCCGCGCGCCTGATCCTACGATCCGCCGTTCCGGCCTATTCCATCGCCTGTGCCTGTCCGGAGAGTTCGGCCTGCAGATGGGCGATCAGCCTGTCGGTTGCCGCTTCCACCGGGCCGTCATTGCTGATGATGAGGTCGGGGGCGAGACTGTCCTCGCGGTCGATCTTGCGGGCCAGGCGCGCCCGGATCATCTCTTCGCTTTCGCGACCGCGGGCCGCCAGGCGCTGGGCGATGATCTCGGCCGGCGCGGTCACCAGCACGACGCTGAGGCCGGCGAAGCGCTGGCGTGCTTCCGGCAGGCTGGAGCGCGAGAGGTTGCAGACGGCATGGCGACCTTCCTCGGTCGCCAGTCGCACCTCGAGGGGCAGGGCATAGCTCAGGCCATGCGCGCGCCAGGACAGCGAAAAGCCTCCTTGCGCTTCCAACTCGGCAAAGCGCTCCTCGGACAGCGTATCGTGATCTTCCGAGCTGTTGCTTTCACGCGTGATGATGCGGCGCGGGAAGATCAGGCCGGGATGGTCGGCGAAACGCAGGCGGGCGGCATCGATCAGCGTGTCCTTGCCCGCGCCGCTCGGTCCGACGATGGCGATCAGCTTGCCGAGGCGCGGTTTGGGCTGGATCAAGGCGGGTTCGTCGCTCATGCCGCGATCTTGCCCTCACTCCAGACACGGCGGATGATCGGCGTGGTGCCGGCACCCGAGGCAACCTGAGTCACCCGCACCAGATCCGCGCGGCGTCCCTGTTCCAGTCGGCCACGATCATGAAGGCCGGTGGCACGGGCCGGCGTATCGCTGACCATGCGCACCGCCGCCGGCAGGTCGATCGAGGGCACACGCTCGGGCAGCTGGAAGGCGGCAAGCAGGAGGCTGGCCGGTACGTAATCAGAGGAGAGAATGTCGAGTACGCCCTCTCCGGCGAGGTCCGACGCCGCGATATTGCCGGAATGGGAGCCGCCGCGCACGACGTTGGGCGCACCCATCATCACGCTGATGCCGGCTGCGTGGGAGGCGAGGGCCGCTTCGAGCGTAGTGGGGAATTCGGCGATGGCGACACCGTCGGCCACCGCTTCTTCCACATGCCCGGCGGTGGCATCGTCATGGCTGGCGAGCACGATGCCATGTTCGCGCGCCAGTGCCACCAGGCTGGTACGGCTGTGCAATGCGAAGCGGGCATGCCTGTCGAGCTTGTCCTTGATGTAGGTCTCGACATCGGTTTCGCCCCGCACCCGGCGTGGAAAATAGAAATTCATCCAGGTGTTGAGATCGCGGAACTGGCGCTGGCCGGGGGTATGATCCATCAGCGACGCCAGATGAACGGGGTAGAGTTCCCGGAAGGCCTGGAAAGCCGTGAGGACGTCGGGTGTGGCAAGCTCGCAGCGAATATGGGTGCGGTGCTCCACGCGCAGATGGCCGTGCTGGCGTGCTTCTTCCAGGGCTCCGGCCAGCGCCGTGCCCTCCTTGGAGATGGTGCCTTCTTCCGTCTCGGATCCGAGACGGATGGAATCGAACACGGTGGTGATGCCGGCAGCCGCGATCTGGGCGTCATAGGCCATCACGGCGCTGAGGGCATGCCAGCGCACCGAAGGGCGCGGCGAGTAGTGGGCTTCCAGATGGTCGGTATGGAGTTCCACCAGGCCGGGCAGGATATGATCCCCTGCCATGTCCAAACCTTTTTCCGGCGCCTCGCCCTCGCCCATCTCGGCGATGCGGCCCTTGTCGACGGCAATCCAGCCCTTGGCGATCACGCGGTCGGCCAGGACGAGGCGGGCATTTGAGAGAACAAATTGCTCAAGATCAGGCATGGTTGAAATGTCCGTTCAGGCGGCAAGTGAAGTTACGGAAAACCGGGTGACGTCGACGACGCGGTCCGCGACTCGTTCGCGCACATCCTCGTCATGAAAGATGCCGACAATTGCGACGCCATTTTGTTTCTTGGCGGTGACGAGGTCGACGACGACCGCCCGGTTGGCGGCGTCGAGCGAAGCGGTCGGCTCGTCGAGGAGCAGGAGCGGCCGGTCGGCGGCGAGGCCGCGCGCAATGTTGACGCGCTGTTGCTCGCCGCCCGAGAAGGTGGCGGGCGGCAGGCGCCAGAGCCGCTCCGGCACGTTGAGCCGGTGAAGCAGATCCTGGGCGCGCTTGGTGGCGGCGTCCTCGGCCAGGCTGGTTTCGCGTGCCGCTTCCGCCACGATGGCGAGGGCGGAGACGCGCGGGATGACGCGCAGGAACTGGCTGACATAGCCCATCGTACGCCGGCGCAGCGCCAGGATGCGCCGGGGTTCGGCGGTAGCGATATCGACGACCTCCCCACCTTCGCGCAGCAGGATCGCGCCGCTGTCGCAGCGATAATTGCCGTAGATCATCTTGAGGATCGAGGATTTGCCGGCCCCGGACGGCCCGCCCAGCACGACGCATTCGCCGGGAGCGACGGCAAAGCGAACATCCTGCATCACGCCGATGCTCTGGCCGCCCTGGAGATGCAGGGTGAAGCTCTTGGAAACGCCTTCGAGGGTGAGGATTGGGGAGGTCATGCTGCCAGCACCGAAGAAACCAGAAGTTGGGTATAAGCCTCGTGCGGATCGTCGAGGACCTGGTCGGTCAGGCCCGTCTCGATCACCCGGCCCTGCCGCATCACCATGATGCGATGCGATAACAGCCGTGCGACAGCGAGGTCGTGCGTGACGATGACGACCGCGATGCCGAGATCGGTGACGAGGCCGCGCAGGAGGTCGAGCAGGCGCGCCTGTACCGAAACATCGAGGCCGGAGGTCGGCTCGTCCATGAAGACGAGGCGGGGGCGGGTGACGAGGTTGCGGGCGATCTGCAGGCGCTGGCGCATGCCGCCGGAGAAGCTGGCAGGGGTATCGTCGATGCGGTCAGCCTCGATCTCCACCCGCCCGAGCCAGTCCAGTGCCGATTCGCGAATGCGCCCATAGTGCCGCGCGCCGACCGCCATCAGGCGCTCGCCGACATTGGCGCCGGCCGAGACGCCCATGCGCAGGCCGTCGCGCGCATCCTGGCGCACGAAGCCCCAGTCGGTGCGCAGGAGGAAGCGGCGTTCGGCCTCGCTCAGCGCGAAGAGGTCGCGGACGGCCCCGTCACGCATGCGATAATGCACGGATCCGGCGGTGGGCTCGACCTCGCTGGAGAGCAGCCCGAGCAGGGTCGACTTGCCCGATCCGGACTCGCCGACCACGGCAAGGACCTCGCCCTCATAGAGATCGAAGGAAACATCGGCGCAGCCCAGGCGTGTGCCGTAATGCTTGGTGAGCCCGCGAGCCTGGAGCAGGGGGGAGCTGTCGAAAGTCATGGCTCATCCTTCCTGGGAGCGCGGACGTCCTCGTCCGCTCGTGAAAACGATGCACTCGACGACAAGGCTGGAGCGGGTGAGGACGTCCGTGCTTCCAGGGGCGACGAGCCCAGCATCTCGCCCCTGTGCCCCGCGGCCCGCCTCGTTTCGCAATGGTCGGTGTCCGAGCAGACGAACATGCGGCCGCCGCGATCGTCGAGGACGACCTCGTCGAGATAGACGTCCCGCGCGGCGCAGAGGGCGCAGGGCTGACTGAAACGCTGCACACTGAACGGATGATCTTCGAAGTCGAGGCTCTTCACCCGCGTATGTGGCGGCACCGCATAGATGCGCTTCTCGCGCCCGGCGCCGAAGAGCTGCAGCGCCTCGCAATCGTCGATCTTGGGATTGTCGAATTTCGGCGTCGGCGAGGGATCCATGACATAGCGCCCGGCGACTTCCACCGGATAGGCGTAGGTTGTGGCGATATGGCCGTGGCGGGCGATGTCCTCATAGAGCTTCACATGCATCAGGCCGTAATCGGCGAGAGCGTGCAGCTTGCGCGTCTCGGTCTCGCGCGGTTCGAGGAAGCGCAGCGGCTCGGGGATTGGCACCTGATAAACCAGGATCTGGTCAGGCTTGAGGGGCGCTTCCGGCACGCGGTGGCGTGTCTGGATGATGGTGGCGTCCTGCGTGGCGGTGGTGGTGGCGACGCCGGCCGTCTTGGCGAAGAAGCGGCGGATCGAGACGGCGTTGGTGGTGTCGTCGGCGCCCTGGTCGATCACCTTCAGCACGTCGTCGGGGCCGATCACCGCCGCTGTTACCTGCACGCCGCCGGTGCCCCAGCCATAGGGCATCGGCATCTCGCGCGAGGCGAAGGGCACCTGGTAGCCGGGGATGGCGATGGCCTTGAGGATCGCCCGGCGGATCATGCGCTTGGTCTGTTCGTCCAGATAGGCGAAATTGTAGCCGCTGGGATTGTCATCCCGTGCGCGGTGCAGCGCGGAGCGATGCCCCGCAGACACGGGACCGTTCGAAGAGTGAGCCTCTTCCTGCTTGCGGTCCCGGCTCTCCGCTTCGCTCCGGCCGGGATGACTTGCTGCCTCGGTCATGCTGCGTCCTCCTGCCGGGTTTCGGCCAGCGCCGTCTCTCGCCGCTCGGCATGCTCGGCCCTCAGGCGCCTGACGAGGTCGAGCTCGGCCTGGAAGTCGACATAATGGGGCAGTTTCAGATGCTCGACGAAGCCCGTCGCCTGCACGTTGTCGCAATGGGACATCACGAACTCCTCGTCCTGGGCGGGCGCAGTCCTCTCTTCGCCGAACTCGCGCGCCCGCAGCGAGCGGTCGACCATTGCCATGGACATCGCCTTGCGCTCAGCCTGCCCGAAGACCAGGCCATAGCCGCGTGTGAATTGCGGCGCGGCTTCGGCAGAGCCTGCGAACTGGTTGACCATCTGGCATTCGGTGACGGTGATCGAGCCCATCGGCACGGCAAAGCCGAGCTCCTCCGGCACGAATTCCACCTCCACTTCGCCGAGCCGGATCTCGCCGACGAAGGGGTGGGTGCGGCCAAAGCCGCGCTGGCTGGAATAGGCGAGTGCCAGGAGGAAGCCTTCATCGCCCCGGGCGAGCGCCTGCAGCCTGAGGTCGCGGTCGGCTGGGAAGGCCAGGGGTTCGCGGGTGAGGTCGCCCACCGGGCGTTCGGGGTCGGGAGCAGCGTTGCGCTCGATCAGGTCCTCGCCGCCGAGCAGGTCGCTGACGCGCGGCGTCTTCTCCCCGGTGGCGGGCTTTTCCTTGGGGGGCTCGACCTCGGTGCCGGCGGCCAGCATGAAGTCGAGCAGGCGATGGGTGTAGTCGAAGGTCGGGCCGAGCACCTGGCCGCCCGGCAGGTCCTTGAAGGTCGCCGAGATGCGACGACGAATGGCCATGTCGTCGGTATCTACAGGCGTGCTGGTGCCGAAACGCGGCAAGGTGGTGCGATAGGCACGTACCAGGAAGATCGCTTCGATCAGGTCGCCCCGGGCCTGCTTGATGGCGAGGGCGGCCAGATCGCGGTCGTAAAGCGAGCCCTCGGCCATCACGCGGTCGACGCCGAGGGTGAGCTGTTCGCGGATCTGATCGGTGGCGAGATCGGGAACCGCCTTGTCGCCGCGCCGGACATGAGCGAGCAGGCGATGGGCGTTGTCGATGGCTTCCTCGCCACCCTTGACGGCGACATACATCAGGCTACTCCAAGAATTTGGGACGAGCGCGGCAGGCCGGCGATCCTGCCCGGTGCCGTGAAGACGATATCGACGCCGCATGGAAAGGCGGCATGGTTGGCGCTGAGCTGCCGGCGGAAGTCGTCGGGAAGCGGCGCGAGCGCCAAACCTGCGTCGGCCTTGATGCCGGGCCCGGTAAAGGCGAGATCATGGCCGGCTTCGAGCCGCTCCAGTGCGATCAGCAGCGTGGTCGAGCGATCGGGATATTCGTCACTGCCCTGGGCGAAACTGGCGAGGTCAGGACAGGCGGCGGCATCTGCGACAAGGGCAAAGGCTGCCTCTTGCGGGTCTTCCGTCAGGCGGGCTCCGGTATGGAAGGTGAGATAGGCTCGTACCTCCGCTGTCCGCAGCCTGGCATCGAGCCAGAGCGGGGACTCGTGATCGGCCAGAGCGAGGGCAAGGGCGGCCAGTTCCGGCGTCAGTGGTGCCGGTGGCACCAGCCCCGTCAAAAGGGGCTGGGGACGGGCAGGCCGGGCCAGCGCATTCATGCAGGCGCGGAAGACCGCCTGGGATTCGAGTGCCGCATCGGCAAAGCCGGGCGCCAGATCCTGTGCAAATTGGTCCTGTGCAAGGCTGATCATCAGTCCTCTCCCCGTACCATGGTGAAAAAATTGACCTTGGTCGCTGCGGTCTGCCGGGCTGAAACGCCGGCTTCCGCATTCAACCGGGTAGCCACCGGCCGCAGTGCCCGTTCGACCGCCTCGCGACGGGCTTCGTCCTGCCAGAGCGCGTCGAGCAGGGCGGCGGCGCTGGCCTTGGCGCTGTTACGGCCGAGATGATAGGCAAAGCCGACAGGCCCGTTTTCGAGCCGGACGGTGGCGCGCGACGTGCTCGCCTCGCCTAGGTTGAAGGCGGCGCCGTCGCCGCCGACCCGGCCCTGCAGCATGACGAGGCCGGTTGCGGCGGGCCGCAGCGCGGTATGGGCCGGCAACGGAGCCAGGGTCGAGAGGGCCTGGTCGAGTTCGCTGCCGGTTGCGTGGGCGCAAAGGCGCATGACGGCCTGGCGTGCCTTCAGTCCGGCAGCCGGCTCGGCCGCCATCTGGCGATGACGATCTGGGGAGGACTCATTCATGTCGGAACCATTGCTCTGCCTTGGATCACAACAGGCTGGCGAAGCATGTTGTCTAGTGATATAGACAACTATATGAGGAACCTTGCAACGCTTCCATGACAAAACCAGTCCCGCCCAAGAATTTTTCGTCGCAGATGGCAACAGGCGATTTTGCCGCTGCGGAAGATGGCGTTTCCCGTGGCGATGGTATCGCCGCTGATGGTGTCGTCTTTCGCGGCGATGGTATAGCCGCCTGGCGCAAGATCGTGGATCTCGTCGAGGCGGAGATCATTGGCGGCATGCTGGCCCCCGGGACGCAATTGCCGACGGAGGCCGCACTGGCCGCCCGCTTCGGCGTCAACCGGCATACGGTGCGCCGGGCGCTCGGCGAACTGGCCGGCAAGGGCCTGGTGCGCACCGCGCAGGGCAGGGGGACCTTCGTCGAGCTTTCCCGGCTTGCCTATCCGATCGGCGAGCGCACGCGTTTCAGCCAGAACATGGCGCAGGAAGGGCGCGAGGCCGGGGGCATCGTGCTGGAGGCCGTCGAAATCGAGGCCGATCCGCGCCTTGCCGGATTGCTGGCCATTGCGCCGGGCAGTCCGGTGCTGAAGCTGCTGACAATGCGTTCGGCCGACGGGGTGCCGATCGCCTTCGGCAATTCCTTCCTGCCGCTGCCGCGCTTTGCCGGTTTTGCCGATGCCTATCGGCGCTTCGGGGCCGTGACGCCGGCCTTGGCGGCCTGCGGCGTCGATGATTACAAGCGGGTATCGACCCGTGTCGGAGCGCGCTTTGCCTCACCCGACGAAGCGGTCAGGCTCGATATTGCGGTCGGCCGCCCCGTCCTGACGGTGGAGGGTGTCAATATCGATGCCGACGGCGTGCCGATCCAGGCGATCTTCAGCTTGTTTGCCGCGGACCGTACCGAGATCGTGGTGCAGAGCTGACGGGCGCGGAGTGCCGGCCTCTCAGCTCCATCAATCGATGGAGCGTGGTCGACACTCCAAGATCCCTAGCCGCGATAATCGTGCCGGATGCCGCGCGGATCCGTCACGACAGGGCCGTTCTCGCCATCGTCGAGATAACCAGGCCCGATCGGCACCTTGCCGTGTCCGCCGGGAATGTCGAGCACATAGGTGGGCTGGCCGAGGCCGGTGAGGGTGCCGCGAAGATCCCGCATCACCGCCTGGCCTTCGGCGATGGTGGTGCGGAAATGGCCCGTACCCTTGGCGAGGTCGCCATGGTGCAGATAATAGGGCTTGATGCGCAGGCCGAGCAGAGCCCGGAACAGGGCTGACAGTTCCTCGGCCGTGGCGTTGACACCCTTGAGCAGCACGGTCTGGCTGACCATGGCGATCCCCGCCTTGACCAGCCGCGTACAGGCAACTCGCGCGGCGGGCGTGAGTTCGCGCACATGATTGGCGTGCAGGGCGACGAACACGCCCTTCGGGCTGTCGAGGCTTTCGATGAGCTCGTCCGTGACCCGTTCGGGCGCCACCACCGGCACGCGCGTATGAAAGCGGATCACGCCGAGATGATCGATGGCCGACAGCGCTCTCACGATCCGGCCGATGCGCCGCGGCGACAGCGCGAAGGGATCGCCGCCGGTGATGATGACCTCGAAGATCGCTCGATTGCCGGCGATATAGGCCAGGGCGGCATCGAGCTCGCCACTGCCGAGCATGTCGCCCTCCGGCCCCACCATCTCCCGCCGGAAGCAGAAGCGGCAATAGACCGGGCACACATGCAGTGGCTTGAGCAGGACGCGGTCGGGGTAGCGATGAACGATGCCCTTCACCGGCGAGAAGGCGTCGTCCCCGATCGGGTCCGAGAGTTCGTCCGGGCTCCATGTGAGTTCATGTCCGGTCGGTACGAACTGGGCGGCGATTGGATCCTGATCGGGGGGCCCCTCGATCAGGTCCGACATCGCCGGGGTGATGGCAACGGAGAAACGTCGCGCGACCTCCTCGATGTCGAGGCGTTCGAGCGGCGAGACAAGGCCGGCGGCCTCCAGATCGGAAGCGCTCCTGAGACTGGAATGCTTGTTCATGTGATCGTCTGTTCCGGGAGGCCCGTTTCGGTCCTGTCCCGGAAATCCTGCAGGGTTTCAAAAATCTGGCCCTGCTCATAAACCTTTGGGCCGCCTTTCGGAAGACGAAAGGCAAGAATCGTCTCGACCGTACCCTGCGGGCCATGCATGCTTCGCCGGGGGCTGTCCTGGGAGAATCAGCATGATCCGTTTGCTCGGTGTTGCTCTCGTTTCGTCTTGCCTCGTCACCAGTGCCATGGCCGCAGGTTCCACCTGCAAGGCCCAGGCAACCGACAAGAAGTTGGCGGGGGCCGCCTTGACGGCCTTCACCAACAAATGCGCCAAGGATGCCGCCGGCGCCTGCGATGCGCAGGCCGCTACCAAGAAACTGAACGGAGCGGCCAAGACGAGCTTCGTCAAGAAGTGCACGGCTGACGCCGTCGGCGGCTAAGATCCATCAGGCGCCGCATTCTCATGCCTTCACAAGAGGAGCATGCGGCGCCGAAACCTGCCGCAGGAAAAGGCGATCTTCCCGCCGGATGAAGGCTTCGCGCTTGGCGAGATCGTAGTTGGCGCGGCCGCCGGCGCTGTTGCGCAACCGGGCTCGATAGGCCTCATAGGCGGCGAGGTCCTCGATATTGTAGATCCCGTAGGCCGTCGTGGCCGATCCCTCATGCGGCGCGTAGTAACCGATGAGGTCGGCCCCGCAGGCCGGGATGAGCTGGCCCCAATTGCGGGCATATTCCTCATAGGCTTCGAGCTTGAAGGGATCGATGTCATAGCGGATGAAGCAGGTGATCATGGCTGTCTCCTTGGTTGGCTGACCGGGACAGGCTAGGCGATTGAGCGACGTCAATGCTTCGGCTATGATCGTAGTATGAAAGACGGACCGATGATCGCCTCTGTCGCCGCCCTGATCGGCGACCCCGCCCGCGCCAACATGCTCACGGCGCTGATGGATGGGCGGGCCCTCACCGTGAGCGAACTGGCCGAGGCCGGGGGCATCACCCTGCAGACGGCCAGCGGCCACCTTGCCAAGCTCGATGCGGCCGGCCTGCTCTCAGCTGAGAAACAGGGACGGCACCGCTATTTTCGCCTGTCCGGCCACGATGTCGCGCAGGCGCTGGAAGCGCTGATGGGGCTGGCCCAGCGCACCGGCGCCGTCAGGGTGCGAACCGGCCCGCGCGACGAAGCCATGCGGACAGCCAGGATCTGCTACGACCACCTCGCCGGAGCGCGCGGCGTCGCCCTGCTGGACGGCTTCGTCTGTCAGGGCTTTATCAGCGGTGATGACGATCCCGTGGTCACGGCCACCGGGCAGCAATTCTTCGTCGGGCTGGGGCTCGACGTGCCGGCCATGGCCAAAAGCCGGCGCCCGCTCTGCCGGCGCTGTCTCGACTGGAGCGAGCGCCGCAGCCATCTCGGCGGAGCCCTTGGTGCGAGGCTGCTCGACTGGGTGATCGAGCGTGATTGGGCTCGGCGCAGGGAGGGGCGCGTGATCGCCTTCACACCGGCCGGCGCAAAGGCTTTCGATGCGGCGTTCGGCCTGGCGGGATAGGATCAGGGCCGTTGCGGCTGGCCGATGATCGCGAGGCGCAGGCGCGACGAGATCACGTCGATGACGGCGACGGTGACCAGGATCATGAAGATCAGCACGCCGAGGGGCGGCAGGTCGAGCACCCGCAGCAATTCGGCCAGATATTGGCCGACACCGCCGGCGCCGACGATGCCGATGATGGTGGCCGAGCGCACGTTGGATTCGAAGAAATAGAGCACCTGGCTGGCCATCACCGGCAGAACCTGCGGGATCAGGGCGAAACGGATGCGATGGATGCGATTGCCGCCGGTGGAAAGCACGCCCTCGCTCGCCTTGTTGTCGGTGGTCTCGATCGCTTCGGAGAACAGCTTGCCGAAGGCGCCGAAGTCCACGCAGATGATGGCGAGCACGCCGGCGAAGGGACCGAGGCCAACCACGCCGACCCAGACCAGCGCCCAGATCAGCGCATCGACCGAGCGGATCACGTCGAGGCCGCGGCGCACGGCAAACCGGACGAAGACATTGGGAATGACGTTGCGGGCTGCCAGGAAGGCTACGGGCGCGGCCAGCACGGCCGCGGTGAGCGTTCCCGCGAAGGCGATGGCGAGCGTTTCGGCGAGCGCCTCGACGAAGAACCAGAATTTGCCCTCGTCATTGGGCGGGAACATCTGCACCACGAAGGTGCCGAGCCGCGAAAGACCGCTGAAGAACCGATCCGGCGTGACCTCGAGCCGGATCATGGCGACGACGGCAAGGGCGAGCAGGACGGCGATCACGCCGCCCGCCAGGAAACGCGTCCGCCAGGAGGTCTCGAAATGGGCGCGATGGCGAGCCGCCACGGAGGCGAGTTTTTCAGGGCCGAGCGGGGCGAGAGGGCCTGCCGGACGCGGTGCCGGGCCGTTGATGCGGTTGTTCATGGCGTCGCCTCCTGACCGATCAGGCGGTGGCGCAGCTTCTCGGTGGCGAAATCGATGATGAAGACGGTGACGATGATCATCAGAAGAATGGCGCTGACATCAGCATAGGCGAAGGTGCGGATCGCCACCAGGAGTTCCTGGCCGATGCCGCCGACGCCGATGAAACCCATGACGCCGGCTTCCCTCACATTGATCTCGAAGCGGAGCAGGGAATAGGAGGCAAAGTTCGGCAGGGTCTGGGGCAACACGGCAAAGCGTATGCTTTCCAGCCAGGAGCCGCCCGTCGCGACAGTCCCCTCGACCGGCTTCATGTCGACATTCTCGACCACTTCGGCAAACAGCTTGCCGAGCGCGCCCATGGTGTGGATGGCGAGTGCCAGGGCGCCGGCCATCGGTCCCGACTTGAAGGCGATCAGGAAGATCATGGCAAAGACGATGGTGGGAACCGTGCGGCAGAATTCGAGCCAGCGGCGGACCACGGCACGCAGAAGCCGGCTACGCGTCAGATTTGCCGCGGCCATGAAACACAGGGCGAAGGCACCGAGAACGCCGAGCAGCGTGCCGAGATAGGCGACAAGCAGCGTGTCGCCGAGCAGCACCAGCCACTTGCCGAAGCCCCAATACCACTCCCTGATATCGCCGACGAAGTTGCCGAGAGTTAGGGGAGGGGCGATGCGGCTGAAGAAGGACGTAAAGTTGCCGATATGCGTCCACAGGAAGCCTGGCCGGACCGACGCCACATGCGCCGACAGCGCGTAGAGGGCGATGCCGACAGCGACGGCGAGCCAGATCCGCCGCTTCTTGGCGGCAATGGTTGCCTGGTAGGCTTTCAGCAAGGCTCGGGCCTGCGCTTCCGGCAGGCTATTGATAGCCGGCAATGTTATATCCTCCTGCCTGGTCGAGCGGCCGTGGCCCACTGCGAAATCCGCCTGTGCAAAGGGCGCGCACCTCGCGGTGCGCGCCCTCTCTTGCGGTCATGCCTGGCCTTACTGGGTCTTGCGGAGCGTGTCGTTGAACTTCACCATGTCGACGATCGGCTGATACTCCTTGGCGCTGATCGCCGTGAGTTCGAGATCCTTGCCGTCGGAAAGCTTGTCGAAATTGGCCTTGTCGTTCTTGGCATAGTCGATCAGGGCCGTGCCGATCTTCTTCTTCAAATCGTCGGGCAGCGAGGCGAGCACCGTATAGGGACCTTCCGGCAGGAAGGGCGTCTTGTAGATGACGCGGAAGTCGGCCTTGGTCATCGGAGTGCCGTCATCCTTCTTGAGGATGCCGCGGCTGAGCATGCGGGTCAGGTTGGAATCGTCTTCCGAGTTCCAGCTGTTGGCCGCGGCGTCGGCGGTACCCTGGGCAAGGGCCAGCACGGCGTTGTCATGGCTGCCGGCGAAGACGACGGAGGAGAAGAACTTGTCGACGTCGATGCCCTGGCTGTGCAGGCCGAAGCGCGGCGCATTGTTGCCGGAGGTCGAGTTGGGGTCGACGAGGGCGAGCTTCTTGCCCTTGAGGTCCTCGATGGTCTTGTAGGGGCTGTCGGCCTTCACATAGATCACGGAGTAGTAGCCGGTAAGGCCGTTGTTGTGGCGGGGAACGGCGACCGGCTCGGTGGCGACGCCGGTGATGATGGCGCGGGCGTAGGAGGCCGGGCCATACCAGGCGATCTGGGCAAAGCCGGCGCGCTGGGCTTCGATCACGGCGGCGTAGTCGTTGGCGATGTTGAGCTTGACCGGCACGCCGACCTGCTTGGCGATGTAGTCGGCCAGCGGCTGGTAGCGATCATTGGTGGTGGAGGCGTTTTCAGCCGGAATGACGGCGAGCGTCAATTCGGGATACTGGGCTTTCCAGTCCTCGGCCTGGGCAGTACCGGCGGCAAAGCTCATGGCTGCTGCGGCAAGGCCGAGCAGCGTGCGGCGCGAAAGCATAGGTCTCTCCTGTCGGAAATATCGTGTTCTTGTGGCTCTTGAAGATGCGCGGCCGGCCTGTCAGGCGGCGACGCTGGCGGGGCGAGCCTGACCTGCCCATTTGGTGTCGGCATCGGCGTCCATCACCTCGCCGGCCTCCAGGCCGTAGAGGTCGCGGGCCGCGTCTGCCGTCAGCGCTGCGGGAACGCCGTCGAAGACCACACGGCCTGCGGACATGCCGATCAGGCGGTCGCAATAGCCGCGAGCGAGATCGAGCGAATGGAGGTTGCAGATGACGGTGATGCCGAAATGCTTGTTGATGCGCAGCAGGGCATCCATCACGACCTTGGTGTTGCGCGGGTCGAGCGAGGCGATCGGCTCGTCCGCCAGGATGATCGAGGGTTCCTGCACCAAGGCGCGGGCGATCGCCACGCGTTGCTGCTGACCGCCGGACAGGCTGTCGGCGCGCTGGCCGGCGAGATTGGCGATGTCGAACTGCTCCAGCGCGGCGAGTGCCATGGCCTTGTCTTCGAGGCCCCAAAGCTGCAGCACGGCGCTGGCCGTCGAGACCTTGTTGAGGCGGCCCATCAGCACATTGGTGAGCACGTCGAGGCGGCCGATCAGGTTGAACTGCTGGAAGATCATGGCGCAGCGCGCGCGCCAGTCCCGCAAGGCCTGTCCACGCAAGGCCGTGACGTCGACGCCGTCGAAGGAGATCGTCCCCTCGCTCGGGTCGACGAGGCGATTCAGCATGCGCAGCAAGGTCGACTTGCCGGCCCCCGAGCGCCCGATCACGCCGATGAAGGCGCCGGGCGCAATTTCCAGATTCACATCGGCGACAGCCGTCTTGCCGCCAAAGCGCCTGGAAACTCCTTTGATCGCCAGCATGAACAGATCCCTTCTCGTGCAGGTTTCCGGAGTCGGTAACGCCGGGCGATTACAGAGGGATGGCAGTTCAATGATGTTTCAGTGACGATCCCCCGCGGATGTCGCCGGCAATTGCGACAGGCCGGGCGCTCGGATCGTTTCTTGTCATGGCATTGTCGCAGGAGGATGGGAAGCAGGAGGCTTTCCATCACCGGTGAATTGCCTTGCCCAAACTCAGCCACATGCCTTTCATCGACCCGACGGCTTCGGTTTCAGCGAGCCGGCTCGGGCGTTACACCGAGGTGGGTCCGCGGACCAACCTGAACGAGGTCGAGCTCGGCGACTATTCCTATGTCGTCAACGATGCGGACATCGCCTACAGCCATGTCGGCCGTTTCGTCTCGATCGCGGCCCATACCCGCATCAATCCGGGCAATCACCCGATGGACCGGGCAAGCCAGAGCCATTTCAGCTATCGCGCCTCGGCCTATTTCGAAGGCGAGAGCGACGAAGCGGATTTTTTTGCCTGGCGCCGACGGCATGACGTCCATATCGGCCATGATGTCTGGATCGGCCATGGGGCGATCGTGCTGGCGGGGCGTCGGATCGGCAGCGGCGCCGTGGTGGGAGCCGGCGCCGTGGTCACCCGCGACGTCGAGGCGTATACCATCGTCGTCGGCAATCCGGCGCGGCCGATCCGCCGCCGCTTCGAGGACGCGATTGCCGATCGCCTGCAAGCCCTGGCTTGGTGGAACTGGTCACATGAGACGCTGCGCATGGCCCTTCCGGATTTCCGCAATCTCCGGATCGAGGCCTTCCTCGACAAGTATGAGACTCTTGCCGTTGAGGGGCTAATCGGTCCATCCTGAGGGCATGACTGATGCACTGCTCCATTTTGAAGATTTCCCGGTCGGCGAGATTGCGACATACGGGTCGTACCGGCTGACGCGCGAGGCCATCCTCGCCTTCGCCAGGGAATATGATCCCCAGCCGTTTCATCTCGATGAGGAAGCGGCAAGGAACACCATGCTGGGCGGACTTGCGGCTTCCGGCTGGCACGCCTGCTGTATTTTGATGCGGCTCAATTGCGACGGCTTCATGCTCAACTCCACCTCGATGGGGGCGCCGGGCATCGATGAGGTCAAGTGGCTGGCGCCGCTCCGGCCGGATGTCACGCTGAGCGTTCGCCGCACGACGCTGGACGCTCGTGCCTCCAGGAGCCGCCCGGACATGGGCCTGGTGAAGTTCCTGTTCGAATTGGTCGCAGACGAGAAGACGGTGGTGACCACCCAGACCGGCTCCATCATGTTCGGCCGGAGGCAGGCGGCATGAAATATTTCGAGGATCTTGCCATCGGGGATACCGACGAGATCGGCGCTTTCACCTTTTCAGCCGAGAACATCAAGCGCTTTGCGACCCTCTACGATCCCCAGCCCTTCCATGTCGACGAGGCCGCGGCTGAGGCTAGCCATTTCGGCGGCCTGGTGGCGTCGGGCTGGCAGGTTGCGGCCGTGTGGATGAAGCTCCTGGTGGCGCATCAGGAGGTCGAGATCGCCAGGGCACACCAGCTCGGCAAGCCGGTGGTCAAGCTCGGCCCGTCACCGGGCTTTCGCAACATGGTCTGGGCTAGGCCGGTGCGCGCCGGCGATACGCTGCGCTACAGCGTGGAGGTCACGGGCAAGAAGGAGAGCGCCTCCCGGCCCGAATGGGGTATCGTCTCCATGCTCAGCTCGGCGCTCAACCAGCAAGGCGAACAGGCCTTTCGCTTCGAGGGCACCGTCTTCTGGGAAAGGCGGGGGTAGAGCTCACCCATAAACCAACGGGTCGAAATGGCTCGGCCTTTGTCATTGCCGGGCTTGACCCGGCAATCCAGTTCCTCCGTCCAAACGGCGAGGAAGAGGCGGCTGGATGCCCGGGGCAAGCCCGGGCATGACAAAGCCGGTGTTTCAGTTACTTCTGGGCAATGGCGAAAGCCGGGCCGAACTGTGAGGCCGCTCCAACTCCGCATAGAACGCGTAGCCGCGGTAGAGGTCCTTGATCCGGAGCTGCAGGTGCTCGCGGCTGGCGAGATCCGCCAGAGCCGCGGGCAATGCGGCGATCGGATGGACGTGGAAGCGCGCCAGCCAGGCAAAGAGCAGCCGCTTGAACCAGCTCGGCAGGCCCTCCTGCTGGCCGAAATCCACGATGAGGAGCCGACCGCCCGGCTCGAGGGCTGCAGCGGCCCGCTCCAGCACAGCCTGCCAGCCGGGGATCATCGACAGCGTGTAGGAGATATAGATGCGCTCGAAACCCTTGCGCCCGAATTGCTCGGGTGAGAAACGGGTGGCGTCGGCCTGGGCCACGGTGACGCGGGCCAGGCGATTGCGGTCCAGCGAGTGCCGTGCCGTTTCGAGCATCGCCGTCGAAATGTCGAAGCCGGAGAGCGGCGTGGCGGGGTAGTGCTTGGCCACGGCAATGAGGTTGCGGCCGGTGCCGCAACCGATTTCGAGAATGGCATCACCAGCGGCCGGCCGCAGCGATGCGATCAGGTGATCCCGGCCGAGCAGGTAATATTTGCGCGTGAGATCATAGATGTAGCGCTGGTGGCGATAGATCCGGTTCATCGCCGCCGCGGCATCGCCCGTCTGGATCTCGATGCTCAATGGAGGGCTCGCAGCTCGTAGAGATGGAAGCCGCCATAGATGGCGGAGCGGTCGCGCGCAGTCCAGGCCCGGCAGCGCTCGCGATCATAGGACCAGCGCGCCAGCAAATCGGCGGGAATACGCCCCGGCAGCAGGCTTTCCTCGGCGGCGGTGCGGAAGATCACGCGGGCGCCGGGGCGGGCCGTGCGGGTGATCTCGCTCCACAGCTTGGTGAGGATGACATCGGTCATCCAGTCCTGGGCATCGAGCAGCACATAGGCGTCGAGGCTGGCCGCCGGCTGGGCCTTGAGATGGTCGATCAAATTGACATGGCGGACCTCGATGCGGTCGGCGCGGTCGCGCACGGCCTCGTAGGCCGCCGGCTGGAGATAGGGCGGCACCGGCCCGTCGCCATCGGGTTTGTAGCCGCGGCCGAAGGCCTGCCAGGCGAAATAATTGTCCTTGAGGTCGAAATCGCAGGCGAGGCGTTCCAGCCGCTCGCGAAGCACGTCGGCAATGCCTTCCCCGTCGGCTGCCGCCCCGGCCAGGGCGTCATACTGCTCGGGCGGAATGCCCAGGCCATAGAGCGAGGCCCGCCGGCGCGTGAGCCATTTGATATGGGGGCGATCGAACAGGGGCGCGATGCGCTCGTCGAAGACCCGGCGCTGCTCGGCGAGATCGCGAGCGGCCAGGAGGTCGGCCGGATCGATGCGATGCAGCCGTCCGATCAGATGTCCCAGGCCGATGAAACGGCCGAGCAGGCCGTACCGATAGAGGTTCTTGCCGAAATAGCCGATGCGGCGGCGGCCGAGCAGGTCACGCCCGTCCCAATAGGCGCGTGTCTCGGCGTCGAGATGGGAGCGCAGTGCCGTCTCGTAGATCGAAACATTGCGGCGCTGGTGGGCGCGCGCGAAGAAATCGTAGAAGGCGGCATGGTCGGGCAGGTGCCGGGCCGCCGCGATCTTCAGCCGGTTGAGCGCGATATGGTGGCGGTTGAGGTCGACCGCGGTGATCGCGGCCGGGCCAGCCTTGAGATAGCTCATCACATTGCAGCCGCCGGAGGCGATGGCAACCAGCCGGTCGTCGGATTTGAGAGCCAGCGCCTCCATGTCGATCTCGGGATCTTCCCAGATCTGGGCGTAGACGAGGCCACTGAAAGCCAGGGTGAAGAGCCGGTCCTGCATGCCGCGCAGCGACAATAGCCGGTGATGTTCCACGGCCTGCTTGACATGGCCCTGGCCCTTGGCCGGCGCCTGTGTCCCGATGCTGTTCACATCCGTCATGCCCATCCGCTCCTTCGCCGAATCCGGGTTGCGCGATGGGATTCGCGGATAAGACCAAGCGATGACGGGGGGATGACAAGGGGCCGCCAAAGCGACGCGCAGGCGACAGGTCCTCAGGCCGTACCTGCCGCCTCCACGCGTTCCTTGCCGAGTGCTGCGGCCATAAGCGTGCGGGTATAGGTTTCGCGCGGTGCGTCGAAGATCTGGGCGGTGGAGCCCTCCTCGACGATGCGTCCCTCCTTCATCACGACGACATAGTCGGACAGCGCGCGTACCACCGACAGATCATGGCTGATGAACAGATAGGACAGGCCGTAGGTGGCCTGCAGGTCGCGCAGCAGTTCGACGATCTGTTTCTGCACCGAGCGATCGAGCGCCGAGGTCGGCTCGTCGAGCACCACCACCTTGGGCTTGAGGATCATGGCGCGCGCAATGGCGATGCGCTGGCGCTGGCCGCCCGAGAATTCGTGCGGATAGCGGTTGCGGGCGGTGGGATCGAGGCCGACCTCCGTCAGGGCCTGGACGGCCCGCTTGTCCCGTTCGGCAGCCGACAGGCTGGGCTCATGCACTCTCAGGCCTTCGGTGATGATGGACCCCACCGACATGCGGGGAGAAAGCGAACCGTAGGGGTCCTGGAACACCAATTGCAGGGCGCGCCGCAGCGGACGCATATCGAGCACGCTTGCCCGTGAGATGTCCCGGCCGTCGAAGCGGATGTCGCCTTCGCCGGTATTCAGCCGCAGCAAGGCGCGACCCAGGGTCGACTTGCCTGATCCCGATTCACCCACGATACCGATGGTCTGCCCCTGCTGCAGGCGCAGGGAAACATCGTCCACCGCCTTCAGATCCATGGCCTTGTGGCCGCCGAACAGGCTGCCGGCGAGATGATAGGTGACGCGGATGTTGCGGCCCTCGAGCAGCACGGGGGCATCGGGGCGCGGCGGATCCTTGTGGCCCGACGGTTCTGCCGCCAGCAGCATCTTGGTGTAATCGTGCCGGGGATTGTCGAAGACCTGCTGCGTGGAGCCGGTCTCCACCACTTCGCCACGGCGCATGACATAGACGCGATCGGCAAAACGCCGGACGATGTTGAGGTCGTGGCTGATGAAGACGATGGACATGCCCAGGCGTTGCCTGAGATCGGCGAGGAGGGACAGGATCTGCGCCTGCACGGTGACGTCGAGCGCGGTGGTCGGCTCGTCGGCGATCAGCAGATCAGGATCGTTGGCGAGCGCCATGGCGATCATCACGCGCTGGCGCTGGCCGCCCGACATCTCATGGGGATAGGCATCCACCCGCCGTTCGGGATGGGGAATGCCCACGAGCTTGAACAGGTCCACCGCCTTCTTGCGGGCTTGCTTGTAGCTGCCGCCGCGATGGTGGACGATCGGCTCGGCCACCTGGCGCCCGACCTTGTAAAGCGGGTCGAGCGAGGTCATAGGCTCTTGAAAGATCATGGTGATCTTGTCGCCGCGTACCTTGTTGAGTTCCTTCGCCGGCAGGCCGAGCAATTCCCTGCCGCGATATCTGGCCGATCCCCGGACCTGGCCATTGCCGGCCAGCAGGCCCATCAAGGCCATCATGGTCTGGCTCTTGCCCGAGCCGGATTCGCCCACGATGGCGACGGTCTCGCCTCTGTTGACCTTGAGGTCGATGCCCTTGACCGCCCTGACCGTACCATCGGGGGTGCTGAAGTCGACCTCGAGGCCGCTGACGTCGAGGAGGATGTCTTTCGTATCCTGATCCGCAGGTGTCTGTTGCATCGGTCTTCCCTTGAGCAAAATGCGGCTAGGCCGAACCGTCCCCGCGTTTTTTTAACGTGTTGATATCGGCAGCATTTTGCGGTTCAAAGCGCCTCCGTCTGAAAGAAAAACGCTCTAGCGATCTTTGGGGTCGAAGGCGTCGCGCAGGCCGTCGCCGATGAAATTGAGGCAGAACAGGGTGGTGACCAGGAAGATGGCCGGGCAGATCAGCAGGTAGGGGGCCGCCTCCATGGAATCGGCGCCTTCCTTGATCAACGCGCCCCAACTGGTGAGTGGTGCCTGCACGCCGAGCCCGAGGAAGGAGAGGAAGCTTTCGAGCAGGATGATGCGGGGAATGCGCACCGTCAGGAATACCAGCACCGGGCTCAGCGTGTTGGGAATGATGTGGCGTCGGATCACCGCCCCCTCGCTGAGCCCCAGGGCGTGGGCCGCCGAGATGAAGTCGCGCCGCTTCAGCGACAAGGTCTGGCCGCGCACGATGCGGGCCATGTCGAGCCACTCGATGGCGCCGATGGCGACGAAGATCAGCCAGAAGTCACGCCCGAAGGAGGCCACCAGCAGGATGACGAAGAACATGAACGGGAGCGAGTAGAGGATCTCGACGAAACGCATCATCAGATTGTCGGTACGCCCGCCAATATAGCCCGACACGGCGCCGTAGGTGACGCCGATGACCAAGCTGACCAGGCTGGCGAGCAGGCCGACGAGCAGCGAGACCTGGCCGCCGATCATGATACGCGTCATGAGATCGCGGCCATTGCCATCGGTGCCGAGCAGGAAATACTGGCCATTGATGTCACCCTGCATGACGACCGTGCGGCCGTCGTCCCGGGTCTCGGTGACCTTGGTGTTGCGGAATTCGTCTATGCGATCGACATAGCGGGTGGCGCGCGGATCGATCGCCCGGCTCGACGTCAATGTCGCCGTGAACTGGGTGCCCGATGTCTCGAAGGATTGGACCTGCAGACGGGCCTGGGAAGCCGCGCGCTTCATGGCCTCCTCGAGCGTCGCATGCTTGGGATAGGGCGAGAGGCTGGGCGGAACCTTGACGTAGGACCCATAGACCTGGTCGTAGCCGTGGGGCGAAAAGAACGGCCCCAGTATGGAAAAGATCACGATGGCCGCAAACACGAACAGGCTGACCATGGCGGCCTTGTTGCGGCGGAGGCGCAGCCAGGCGAGTTCGAGCAGGCTGCGGCTGCGCGGGAGTGTGGCGGGTGCCAGGCTTGTTTCAGTCATGACGCACCCTCGGATCGAGCCAGGCATAGAGCAGGTCGACGATCAGGTTGAAGATGATGATGAAGACCGAAACCAGCACCACGGTCGCCATCACCAGCGTGTAGTCGCGGTTGAGGGCACCCTCGACGAAATCCTTGCCGACGCCGGGAATGCCGAACACCTTCTCGACCACCACCGAGCCCGTCAGCAGCGAGGCGGCGGCGGGAGCAAGATAAGTGACGATCGGCAGGATGCCGGCGCGCATGGCATGGGCGACGATGGTCAGCTTGGCGGGCAGGCCATAGGCTTTCGCCGTGCGGATGTGGTCGGCATGCAGGGCCTCCAGCATGGAGCCACGCATCAGGCGGGCAAAGGTCGCCAGTTCCGGCAGGGCCAGGGTGATCATCGGCAGGAGCAAATAGCGAAACGAGCCGTCGCCCCAGCTGCCGGTCGGCAGCCAATGCAGGGTTTGTCCGAAGAGGAGCGCGAGGACCGGCCCGATGACGAAGTTGGGGATGGTGATGCCGATATTGCCGATCGCGGTTACGGCAACATCCACGATCGAATTCTGGCGCAGTGCAGCGATTGTTCCGATCAGAATGCCGCCGACGACAGCCAGGAGCAGGGCCATGCTGCCCAGTTGCAGGGAGTATGGCAGTTTCTGCAGGATGATTTCAGAGACCGTATAGTCGCGATAGACGTAACTGGGGCCAAAATCGCCGCGCAATACGTTCCAGATATAATTTAGATACTGTTTCCATACCGGGTCGTCGAGATGATAGACGCGGTTCAGGTTGTCCATGATCTGCGGCGGCAGCGGCCGGGCGAGATTGAAGGGTCCGCCCGGTACCTGGCGCATCAGGAAAAAAGAAAGCGTGACGATCACGAACAGGGTCGGAATCGCGCTCGCCAGACGCTTCAGCACGAATGAAAGCATGACATCGCCTCGGATTGGCTGTCTGCGAAGCGTTCAGGCCCGTCATCGGCGAGGCAAGCACGCTTCTCCAGCCGCGGATGAGAGACAGGAGGATGGCCTCCTGCCGTCTCACACGCAGCAGCTCATTCCTTGGTGAGGAAACGCGTGCCGTGGTGGTTGGCAAGGTTGTCGTGCCAGCCCTTGACCTTCTTGGAGACCAGCCAGGGGTCGTTATAGACCAGCAGGGGTGTGACCGACGCATCGCGCAGCAGCATGGCTTCGGCGTCGTGCAGGATCTGCATGCGCTTGGCCACGTCCCGCTCGGTGAAGGACTTGGCCATCAAGGCATCGAATTCGGGATTGTTGTAGTGGCCGTAGTTGAAGACCTTGTTGGTGGAGACACCCAGGGTCAGGAAGTTCTCGGGATCGGCATAGTCGGCGACCCAGCCCGCCCGCGTGACGTCGAAACTATTGCCCTGCTGCAGATAGGAATAGTGGGACTTGAGATCGGAATTGAGCATGGTGACCTCGGCGCCGAGGCCCTTCCACATATCGGCGATCGCCGTGGCGACCTTCTTCCAGTTCTCGTTGGTGTTGTAGCGAATCTCGACCTTGAGCGGCTTGCCGCCCGGGCCGTAGCCGGCTTCCTTCAGGAGTTCCTTGGCCTTGTCCTCGCGGTCGAGCTGCGGCGTGTCGGCGAAATCGGCCTTGGCTGGCGTATAGTTGGCGATACCCTCCGGGATCCAGCTATAGAGCGGCTGATAGACGCCGTTCAGCACGTCATTGGCCAGGAAGTCGCGGTCGATCGCCATGGCGAAGGCCCGTCGGACCCGGATGTCGTCAAAAGGCGGCTTGCGGGTGTCGAAGGCGTAATATTCGCTCGACGTCGATGGCGAGACGTGGACCTCGTCGCCGACCTTCTCCTGCAGGAACTTGCGCTGATCGGCCTGGAATTGATAGGCGAGGTCGAGTTCTCCGGCCAGGAAGCGGCGCTGGATGGCGGCCTGGTCCTCGCTCGGATAGGCAACCACGCGGTCGATCTTCACATTCGCCGCACCCCAGTAATTGGGGTTCTTCACGAAGGTGAGGTGATCGCCGGGGATCTGCTCGGTCACCGTATAGGCGCCGTTCGACACCAGCTTGCCCGCCTTGGCGAAATCGCGGCCATATTTCTCGACATTGGCCTTGTTCACCGGCACGACGCTTTGATGAGCCAGGAGTTCGGGGAAGAAGGGAACGGGGCTTTCGAGGGTGATTTCCAGCGTGCCAGCATCGATGGCCTTGACGCCGAGCGTATCCACCGCTGCCTTGCCCGTATTAATCGCCTGAGCGTTCTTGATCGGGTAGGACAGGCTGGCATATTCGCCGGCTTCCTTGGGATCGAGATTGCGCCGGAAGCTGTAGACGAAATCCTCGGCCGTGACCGGGTCGCCGTTCGACCACTTGGCGCTGGGCCGCAATTTGAAGGTGTAGACCAGCCCGTCCGGCGAAACCGTCCAGCTTTCGGCGACGGCGGGACCCACCTTGCCGGCGCCGTCATAGGCGGTGAGACCTTCGTAGAGGTCGTCGATGATGAACTGCTCGATATTGGTGGTCGTATGGATGGGATCGAGCGATTGGGGTTCGCCGCCCAGGCCCTTGTTCAGCACGGTTTCGGCGGAAGCCGACAAGGCCGTGCCGCTGAGCAAGCCCACGGCGAGCAGGGCGCCGAGCAAACGCGTTTTCAAGGCTGCTGTCATCCTGATGTCCCCTCTGAAGCCAGTTGTTCCGGCTATTGGTTGAAGGGCGGCAGTAAAGGCCTTCGCATTCGCTACGGCAACCCGCGATTTTCGACGGGGAGAGGAAGGGTAGAGCTGCTCGGTCCACGTGCAGGGGGATAGTATGTCGAAGGGTATAGTGATCGTCTGAAAATTACGGATGGCTGGGATGCGACGCAATATTCGCCATAACCGACTGCGCTTTATGCCCCTTGCATTGCGAAGACTGATGGGGCGAAGGTCCGGCTGAATTATGGGGATAAGCCCTGCACAACCTGGCCGCGTGTGACGGGCCAGGATGTGGCGCCATGCCGGGGCCAGGCAAAACCAAACCGCCGCGCGAATGGTGACATTCGCACGGCGGTTCCGGGACGGTAATTCGAACTGATGAGAACGGGCCGGCTCAGTTGAACAGGCTGGAGACGCTCTCTTCGGAGGCGGTGCGGCCGATGGCCTCGCCGATCAGCGGCGCGATCGAGATGACGCGGATGTTCTGGGCCACGCGTACCGCCTCGGTCGGCATGATCGAGTCGGTGATCACCAGTTCGCGCAGCTTGGAGGAAGCGATACGGGCCACCGCACCGCCTGAGAGCACGCCATGGGTGATGTAGGCCAGCACATCCTTGGCTCCGCGTTCCAGCAGGGCTTCAGCGGCATTCACCAGCGTGCCGCCGGAATCGATGATGTCGTCGATCAGGATGCAGGTGCGGCCCTTGACGTCGCCGATCACGTTCATGACCTCGCTCTCGCCGGCGCGCTCACGGCGCTTGTCGACGATGGCAAGGGGCGCATCGATGCGCTTGGCAAGCGCACGGGCACGTACCACGCCGCCGACGTCGGGCGAGACCACCATGAGCTTGTCGAGCTCCATGCGGGCCTTGATGTCGCGCTCCATCACCGGGGCGGCGAAGAGGTTGTCGGTGGGAATGTCGAAGAAGCCCTGGATCTGCCCGGCATGCAAATCGAGGGTCAGCACGCGGTCGGCGCCGGCATGGGTGATCAGGTTGGCGACCAGCTTGGCCGAGATCGGCGTACGGCCGGAAGCGCGGCGATCCTGCCGGGCATAGCCGAAATAGGGGATCACCGCCGTGATGCGTCGGGCCGAGGAGCGGCGCAGGGCATCGGTGATGATCAGCAACTCCATCAGATGGTCATTGGTGGGGAAGGAGGTCGACTGGATGACGAAGACATCCGCACCGCGGACATTTTCCTGAATCTCGACGAAGATCTCCATGTCGGCGAACCGCCGCACCGAGCACTTCGTCAGGGGGGTCTTCAGATAGGTCGCAATCGATTCGGCCAGTGCACGATTCGAATTGCCGGCGACGAGCTTGATCTCGCCCGAACCGTGGCCCCTGTCACCTGCCGCCATGAAGCCGGCTCCCACTTTGAGAAAAATGCACCCGGCTCTTAGCAACTGACCGGCTCGCATACAATGGGGGCGTCACAAGGAGTTCACACTTGCATGGCTGGAATGCGTGCAGATTGGGATGATTTGCCGCTGTTCCGATGCCCGACCGGCTCAGCGCATCTGCAATCCGGCGTCGGCCCCGTTCAGCACTTCGCTGCCGTTCTCGGTGGTCAGGCTGGTACGCCCCAGGCACATGGCGGTGCCGCTGTCGGAATCCATCAGGATCATATGGGCGAACATCACCATGCCCGGCTCCAGCACCCAGTCATTGCCCGCATAGAACATTGGCTTGTCCATCCAGGAGGGCGTGAACTTGGCGCCGAGCGAATAGCCGCAGGCGGCGAGCCGGTGCTCTTCCAGCCCGTGCGAATCCATCACCCTTGCGTGGGCAGCGAAGACGTCACCGGCCGTGCGTCCCGGCCGGATCTCCGCCTCGCAGGCGAGCAAGGCCTCGTGGGCGGCGGTATAGAGCTCGCTGTGACGGGGCGAGACGTCCCCAATCGTGATCGTGCGCATCAGCGCCGCATGGTAGTGGCGATAGACGCCGGCGAATTCCAGCGTGATCTGGTCGCGTTCGGCGAGCTTGCGGCGGCCGCTCTTATAGCGGCAGAGCAGGGCGTCGCGCCCCGAGCCGATGATGAACTCGTTGGCGGGATAGTCGCCGCCGGCCGAGAAGATGGCATTGTGCTGGGCGGCGAGGATGTCGCCCTCGTCGGCGCCGGGAAACACGGCGGCGATGCCGGCTGCATCGGCCGCGTCGGAGAGGCGTGCGGCTTCGCGCACATAGGCGATCTCTGCGGCCGACTTGACGGCCCTGAGATGGGCGACGACATCGGAAGCGTCGACCAGTTCGAAATCGCCGGCAAAAGCTGCCTCGAGCTTGCGGCCATTGGCATGGGTGAGGCCGTAGGAATCGAACTCGACGCCAATGCGCCCGCCTGTCACGCCGAGATCGCGGACCATGTCGAGCAGTTGCTGGGCTGGCGTGGCATCCTTGCGATCGGTCCAGATGCGGATATCGGCGAGGATGGAGGTATGCTGGGCCTGGCGCAGGTCGGCCGTACGCGTGAGCAGCGCCATCGTGCCGTCGGCGCGCACCAGCAGCGATTGGAAGAAGCAGAAGCCGAAAGTGTCGTAGCCGGTCAGCCAGTACATGCTCTCCTGGGCGAAGAGCAGCATGGCATCGAGCTTTTGCGTGGCCATCTCCGCCTGCAGGCGTTTCAGGCGAGTGGCGAATTCATCCGTCGAAAAATGCAGCATGGCAGGTCCTGCCTCGAACCTTGTTCCCAAAGCGTTTTGCGATTTGGTCGTTTCACCAAGAATCGCAAAGACGCGTCGAATCAAAGAGTTAGAGCAAACAAGCGTTCACGCCTGAACGCGCTTTGCTCTAGTGATCCACCAGCGCGATCGCATGCAGCAGGCGGCCATAATCGGGCTCCTTGCGATGGGTCACCCGCCGATAGGAGAAGAAGCGATCCTCATCCTGATAGGTGCACAGCGCCATGTTCTCGAAACGGCCGACGCCGGCCGCCGTGAGGCGCATGGTGATATAGGCCGGCAGATCGAACATGGCATGACCGGCATTAGGGCTCGGACCGAAGAAACGCTCATTGGCCACGTCGACCTCCAGGAAGCGGGCCTTGAACTCCGGCCCGACCTCATAGGCCGCGCGCGAGATCATCGGGCCGAGTACCGCGACGATGTCGCTCCTGATGGCACCGAGGCCCACCATGGCGTCGAGCGTGGTTTCGAGCACGCCGGTGAAGGCGCCCTTCCAGCCGGCATGGGCCGCGCCGATCACGCCGGCCTTGGCGTCGGCGAACAGGACGGGGCCGCAATCGGCGGTGGCGACGGCCAAAGCGAGATTGCGTTCGCGCGTCACCATGGCGTCGACCTTGGGGGCATGTTCGCGGGCCCAGGGCGCGGTGACGGTGACGACGTTGGGGGAGTGCACCTGGTAGCAGGTGATGAAGCGATCACGCGGCACGCCGAGGCTGTCAGCCATGCGGCCCCGGTTCTCGCGGACACGCTCTTGATCGTCATCGGAGCCCGAACCGCCGTTGAGCGAGGCATAGATGCCGTTCGACACGCCTCCCTGGCGCGTGAAGAAGCCGTGGCGGATGCCGGGCAGGTCGAGGGCGGCGTGCTGGAGTGCGATGGCGGGCGAATCGGTCATGGCGGCAGGATCGGGAGGAAGTGGAGGGATGTCAAACGGGCGCCCTAAAGGGAACCCGAACCAGTCAGGGTTGTGATACCGGCGATTTCGCGGCGGGAACCGTTGCGTTTTCAAGCCGTTGGTTCAAAGTGCCCCGGTATCCGGCCATGGCCGGAGAAGATTTGTTGAATAGGTGCCCCATGAAGATCACGAAAATCCTGCCTGCCTTCGCTTTGGCCGCCTTGCTGGCGCCCGCGGTGGCCGGTTCGGCCGAGGCCGCCGTCAGGACGGGAACGCTCACCTGCGACATCGGCGGCGGCATCGGCGTGGTGCTGGGTTCGCGCAAGCCGGTATCCTGCCGGTTCTCCAACTTCAACGGCTACAGCGAACTCTATGACGGCACCATCACCAAGGTCGGCGTGGATGTCGGCTTTACCTTCGGCGGCCGCATGGTCTGGGCGGTCTTCGAGCCTTCCAACCGTCACGCGCCCCTGGGCGGCAACTATGCCGGCGTGTCGGCCGAGGCCAGCGCTGCGGTGGGTGTCGGGGCCAATGTCCTGCTCGGCGGCGGCAATGGCGGCGTGACGCTGCAGCCGATCTCGGTGCAGGGGCAGACCGGCCTCAACGCATCGGCCGGCATCGGCAGCCTGCATATCCGCCCGGTCGCGGCGCCGGTGATCATCCAGACCGAGCGGGCTTACCGCCCGCGCCACAAGGTGCATCGTCATCACCACAAGGTGAAGAAGCATCGCAAGAGCTGCCGCTGCAGGGTCTGAGATTCCTGAAGAGCTGACCGAAAACCGAGAGAACCTCGATTTCTTGTGATCATCGGGCTGGTCCCGGTGATCCGGGACACGTGGCGGTATCCTGGATGCCCGGGACGAGCCCGGGCATGACAATGGCGGTGCTTTGCTCAGCCTCGCTCGATCCCTGGCGCCGAGACGGCCAGCACCTTGAACAGCGAACCCATGGCGCGCGGGGCGTCGTCGGTGAGCCGTTCGAGCGCCTTGGCGATCGCCTCGGCCTGTTCGGGCGTGGCGTGGCGGCTGAGATTGGCGGCCATCGGGCGAATGCCGAGTTCGTTGAGAAACTGTGCCTGCGTGGTGAGAATGTCGATCGACAGGCGCTTGCCGGCGGCAATGCGTGCCAGCGTCTCGAAACAAACATGGGTGGTGAGGTCGGCCTCGCCGGGCCGGGCCAGCGGTTCGACGAAGGCATGGCCAGCCATGGCCTGCAGCGTGTCGCCGACGCCGAATTCGAGATGGCCGTAGTCGATGATCAGGGCGGCGCCGCCGAAGCGGCCAAGGCGCGCAGAGAGGGTCGCCATCACCCTTGAACCGGCTTCCGGATATTCGACGATCGTGCCGTCGAGCGCGCCATCGGAAAGGGGAGGCGCCTGATTGGCCGGTACGGGCTCCGGGGCGAGGCCGAAGGCGAGTTCGTCATCGACCAGGCCGACCAATCGTTCGTGCCAGCGCCCGCCCTGATGCACCAGCTGGTGCACGGGCAGGGCATCGAAGAACTCGTTGGCGATGATGATCGACGGCCCGTCGGGCAGGTCGGCGATGTCGTCATGCCAGGTCGGGCGGCGTCCCCCGAGGCTGTCGGCCAAGGTAGCGGCCTGGGCCTTGCGCAAGACCGGGCTCGTCTCCACCAGATGGAGCGCGATGGCGTCGGCGAGATCAGGCACGACCTTGCCGATCGCCCGCAGGGCGTCCGCCATCAACGTGCCGCGTCCGGGGCCCAGCTCGACCAGGTTGATCCGGCCAGGCGAACCCAGGATCATCCAGCGATGGGCCGCCCACAGGCCGATGATCTCGCCGAACATCTGGCTGATTTCCGGAGCGGTGGTGAAATCCCCGGCGGTGCCGAGCGGGTCGCGCGTGATGTAATAGCCGTGACGGGGGTGGCCGAGCGCGAGCGTCATGTAGCGCGCCACGTCGATCGGCCCCTCCTGGCGGATGAGATCCTTGATCTCGCGGGCGAGGGGGGTCTCGCTCATGCCGATTTCGATGCGTCGGAAGCCTTGGGCGCCTCGGGGCGGCGCGCCAGGGCGTACACCACCAGGCCAAGGCCAGCCACGACCATGGGCAGCGAATAGGCTTGTCCAATGGTCAGCACGTCCTGGATCCACCAGCCGTCCGGCTCGCGATAGAGTTCGCTGAAGGAGCGCGCGCCGGCATAGCCGATGCCGAACAGGCCGGCGATCAAGCCCGGCCGTTTCAAGGCACCGAAGCGCGTCATGATGGCAAACAGCACGAACAGCGCGAAGCCCTCCAGGGCAGCCTCGATCAACTGGCTCGGATAGCGCGGCGTCGGCCCCTGCGGAAACACCGAGAACGGACTCGATGGCGAGATCATGCCCCAGGACGAGCCCCAGGCCGGACGCCCCCATAATTCGTCATTGATGAAATTGGCGATGCGGCCGAGGAACAGGCCGATCGGTGCGACGCAGGCGGCAATGTCGAGATAGGACAGGATCGGGATCTTGTTGAGCCAGGCGAACAGGATCACCGCGAGCGCAGCCCCCAGGAAACCACCATGGAAGGCCATGCCGCCTTCCCAGACCTTGAAGATCTCGATCGGATTGGCGAGATAATAGTCGGGTTCGTAAAGCAGCATGCCGAGCCGCCCGCCGATCACCACGCCGAGCGTGACCCAGATCAGGAGGTCGTCGAATTGCAGCTTGGTGCCCGGCTGAACCGGCCAGAGCTTGGCATTGCCGATCAGGTGACGCCCATACCACCAGCCGCCGAGCAGGCCGAAAATATAGGCCAGCGCATACCAGCGGATGGCAAGCGGGCCGAGATGGATCAGCACCGGGTCGAAAGCGGGAACGATGAAATATTGTTCAGGCATGGGTGCCTTTTGGTGACTGGTGAGGGCAGCGTCAAGGCGGAAGCTTCTATCGAAGTCCGGCCCGTGCTATCGACGCCGCAAAGGAGTTTCGTGATGCCACAGCAATCCGGCCGTATCTATGACGAGTTCGCCAAATTGATGACCGACGCCGCCGGCGTCGCCCAGGGCGTGCGACGGGAAGTCGACAGCGTCGTGCGCAGCCAGGCCGAGCGCATCATGCGCGATCTCGATTATGTCCGCCGCGACGAATTCGACGCCGTGCGCGAGATGGCGATCAAGGCGCGTGACGAAAACGAACGCCTGGCGGCTCGTATCGCCGAGCTCGAAGCCAAGCTTGCTGCGCGTTGAGTGCAAACCGGCCTGGTCATGCGACAATAAGACCGGCGAGGAATGAGAGGCCTCCTTGTGGACGGCGGGAACGAATCCTTGCCGATTCAGCCTGAATGCCTGAACTCTCCCCTCACAGGCTGCGTATCGATCGGTATTCGCAGCGCCAATGCGCCTCCTCGGAGGCGCCGGGAGTTGCAATGTCGGTAATCGAGCTCCAGAGCGAGCGGGCCGGTCATCCGGTTGATCTCGTCGAACATCTGGCGAGTCTTCATGACTGGGCCTTCGACAGGCTCGGCGAAGACGAGATCTCCATCGTGGTGAAGGGGCATGGCTGCGACTACGCGGTATCCTTCACCTGGATGGACGATATCGAGTCGCTGCACCTGGCCTGCTCCTTCGACGCCAAGATTCCCAAGCGCCGCCACGCCGATCTCCTGCAGACGATCGCGCTCGTCAACGAACAGCTCTGGATCGGTCATTTCGACGTCTGGAATGCCGACCAGGTCATCATGTATCGCCATGCCCTGTTCCTGGCCGGCGGTGCCGAAGCCACGCCGCGCCAATGCGAGGCCCTGATCGAGATCGCGGTGGAGACCTGCGAGCGCTACTTCCAGGCCTTCCAGTTCGTGATCTGGGCCGGCAAGACGCCCAAGGAAGCGCTCGAGGCTGTGCTGTTCGAAACCGTGGGCGAAGCCTGACACGACAATTGCGCTTGTCTGACGGAGCGAAGGAAACACGGAGTGTCAGCCTCCGGCGGACATTCTGCCCGCCGGCAAGCGCCGGGTTTTCAAGATGTCAGCCGGAGGCTGACACTCCAGCCGGTCGGTCGACATTCCCCTTTCGCAGGAGTTCTTCACATGGCTGAAACATTGGACATTGGCGGCAAGCTGTTGCTGCTGGGCGCCGGCAAGATGGGCGGGGCCATGTTGGAAGGCTGGTTGAAGCTCGGCCTCGATCCCGCCGAAGTGGGCGTGATCGATCCGCATTTGCCGCCGGAGATTGCCAGCGACCTCGCCGCGAAAGGTGTCGCGGTCAACCCGATGCTGGCCTCCTTCGGCACGCCGGCGGTGGTTCTGCTGGCAATCAAGCCGCAAATGATGGATGTCGCCATGGCCTCCGTCGCGCCCCTGTTCGGATCGGATACGCTGGCCGTCTCCATCATGGCGGGCAAGACCATTGCCAGTATCGCGGCATTGCTGCCGGCCGACACCGCCATCGTGCGCGCCATGCCGAACACGCCGGCTGCCGTCGGCCGCGGTATCACGGCCGCCGTGCCGAATGCCTTCGTGACCGCCGATCAGGAACGGGCGGCCGACGCCCTGTTGCGGGCGACCGGCGCCGTGGAGTGGGTCGCGGATGAAAGCCTCATCGATGCGGTGACGGCGGTTTCCGGCTCGGGGCCGGCCTATGTCTTCCATCTCGTCGAAGCCATGGCCGAGGCCGGAGCCGCGGCGGGACTTCCCGCCGATCTCGCCATGCGGCTGGCGCGCGCCACCGTGGCGGGAGCGGGCGAGTTGCTGCACCAATCCGAACTGCCGGCGGCCACGCTGCGCCAGAACGTCACCAGTCCGGGCGGTACCACTGCTGCAGCGCTGGACGTGCTGATGGCCGAAAATGGCTTGACGCCGTTGATGAAGCGGGCGGTCGAGGCGGCGCGCCGCCGCGCGGGCGAACTCGCTTCCTGAGGACCGGCGTGGCCTTGCCTGCCAATGCGCCGCATTGATCCGGACTGCAATCGGCCTATCTTTATCGGACGGGGCACACCGAAAAACGAGGTTCGAGCCATGGTTGCCAAGCCGAAAGCCGATAATGCCGTCGATCCGCGTCAGGCCGCGATAGAGGCCTTGCTGGCGCTTTGCGCCGACAATCCCTGGGGTGAGATCGGCTTGGCCGACATTGCCGACAAGGCGGGACTGTCCCTGTCGCAATTGCGCGGCCTCTACCCCTCCAAGGGAGCCATCCTCGCCGCCTATTCCCGCCAGGTCGACCAGAAGGTGCTCGATGGCATCGACGAGGGCATGGCTGGCGAGCCGGCGCGCGAGAGGCTGTTCGACATTCTGATGCGCCGCATCGATGTTCTCTCGCCGCACAAGGTTGCCATCGCCAATATTTCCAGGGCTTTCGCGCTCGATCCGCTCGCCATGGCGGCCTGGAACCGCGTTGTCACCAATTCGATGCAGTGGATGCTGACGGCGGCCGATATCGACGCCGATGGCCCGATGGGGGCCGTGCAGGCGCAGGGGCTGGCGCTGGCCTGGGCCCGCATCGTCAAGGTCTGGCTGAAGGACGAGGACGAAGGCCTGGCCACGACGATGAAGGAGGTCGACAGGCAGCTTCGTTCGGGCGAGCGCTGGATGGAACGGGCCGACGATCTTTGCCAGATCTTCGCACCGTTCCGCCGCATCGCCGAACGCTCTCATGAGCGCCGTGCCCGCATGCGCGAGAGGCTGCGCGAGCGTTTTCACGATTTCGCCGAGTCGCGCCGGCGGGGCAGGGATGATCGCGATGATGCGGAGGCAGTGTGAGTACCAGTAACGGGCAGCCGGCAGCGGAGATCGGCTTCGATGATTTCATCAAGGTCGATATTCGCATCGGCACGGTGCTGGAGGCGGTACCCCTGGAAGGGGCGCGCAAACCGGCCTATCGCATGCGGATCGACTTCGGTGACGAGATCGGCGTCAAGGCCTCCTCCGCCCAGCTCACCGCGCTCTACAGGGCCGATGAGTTGGTCGGCCGCCAGGTGATGGCGGTGGTCAATTTTCCGCCGCGCCAGATCGGCAAGTTCATGTCGCAAGTGCTGACGCTGGGCTTCCCCGGCGCCGATGGCGCCGTCGTGCTGGCGACGCCGGAACGCCAAGCTCCGAACGGCTCGCGATTGTTCTGAGGCGCCCCTTTCAAGATGTTTGGAACGAACCCGAAAAAGACTGGGATGGGGCAACGCGACCCCTCATCCGCCCCCAAGGTTCTTTACCTGAACGCGTGGTCTTGAACGGACCACGCTATGGCACCTTCTCCCGCAAGGGGAGAAGGCGATCGAGCAGCATTGAGCCTCCCGAAAATGATTCCCTTCTCCCCTTGCGGGAGAAGGTGCCGTCAGGCGGATGAGGGGGGGACCGCTCGACCCGGATTTCACACATCAACACCTTGAAGAGGGTGGTTCTGAGAGCAGAGGCGGCGGTGACCTCTCCGCGTAAGGATGGGGTTCCACTATGCCTGTCCCTACGCGATCCTCTCGACCGCGATCGCCGTCGCTTCGCCGCCGCCGATGCAGAGCGAGGCAATGCCGCGCTTGAGGTCGTTGCGTGCCAGGGCATGCAGCAGGGTGACGATGATGCGCGCGCCGGTCGCGCCGATGGGATGGCCGAGAGCGCAGGCCCCGCCATGGATGTTGAGGCGGTCGGCCGGGATGTCGAGGTCATGGCGCGCCGCCATCGCGACTGCGGCGAAGGCCTCGTTGATTTCGAACAGGTCGACATCTCCTACGCGCCAGCCCGTGCGTTCGAGCAGCTTTCGCATGGCCGGGATCGGCGCCGTGGTGAACCAGGCCGGGTCCTGGCTGTGCGTCGCATGTCCCTTGATCTCGGCAAGCACGGGTAGCCCGTCGCGCTTGGCAATGGAGCGGCGGGTCAGGACGAGCGCGGCCGCGCCGTCGGCATTGGCCGAGGAACTGGCGGCGGTGATGGTGCCGCCCTTGCGGAAGGCCGGCCTGAGCTGCGGTATCTTGTCGGGTGAGACCTTGAGCGGGTTCTCGTCGTCGGCAACCAGCCGGGTCCCGCCCTTGCCCGGCACCTCCACCGGCACGATCTCGGCGGCGAAAGCACCGTTTTCGACCGCCTTGCGGGCACGGGTCAGGGTTTCCACGGCATAGGCATCCTGGTCGTCGCGGCTGAACTGATAGGCCTCAGCCGTCGCTTCGCCGAAATCGCCCATCGGGCGGCCGCCTTCATAGGCATCCTCCAGGCCGTCGAGCATCATGTGGTCGAGAAGGCGGTCATGGCCCATGCGGTAGCCGCTGCGTGCCTTGGCCAGCAGATAGGGCGCGTTCGACATCGATTCCATGCCACCCGTCACCACGATGTCGGCAGAGCCGGCGCGAAGGAGATCGTGGCCGAGCATGGTCGCCTTCATGCCGGAACCGCAGACCTTGTTGACGGTCGTCGCTCCCGTGGCGTCGGGCAGTCCCGCATGACGGGCGGCCTGACGGGCCGGGGCCTGGCCAAGGCCGGCCGGGAGCACGCAGCCCAGCAGGACCTCGTCCACGCGATCGCCGGCAAGGTTCGCGCGAGTCAGGGCCTCTTTCACGACATGGGCGCCGAGCGCAGGAGAGGGCAGGCTCGAGAGGTCACCCTGGAAACGTCCCAATGGGGTGCGTACGGCGGAGACGATGACGACGGGGTCGCTGCTGGACATGGCTCGATCCTCACTGGCATTGCGGGACACTATTGCATGATGGATGACATATTATATTATGATCATAATTTAAAGAGGAGAGTGGCCATGGATCTTTCGGAATGCGTCGACCCACGCAAACTGGCTTTGCAGATGATCACGCCCCGGCGGCTTCCCCCGCGCGCTGCGCTAGTTCCCGAAGGTGCGATCCCCTTCTCCGTAGCGCATGATGGCGGCTCGATCGCCGGCTGGCGCTGGGGCCATGGCGAACCGGTGCTCCTGGTGCATGGCTGGGAAGCAACCCATGTCGACATGCTTGCTTTCGTAGAGCCGCTGCTCGCACGTGGCCTTGGCGTGATCGCCGTCGATTTGCCGGCCCATGGCGCTTCCGAGGGCATCTCGGCGACTATCCCGCAGATGGCCAGGGCGGTAACCGCCGTCGGCGAGGCCTGCGGGCACCTGCATGGTGTGATCGGCCATTCCGTCGGCGGGCCGGTTCTGACCGTCGCACTGGCCGGAGGGCTGGATGCGGAGCGTGTCGTCCTCATCGCCTCGCCTGCCAATTATGGCCGCCAGATGCGGGCGGCGGCGATGGCGTCGGGGGTGGTCGACGCCCGGGATCTCGCCCATATGGCCGATGAACTCATTCGCCTGGGTACCGAATTGCCGATCATGGACCTGCCCAGTTTCGCCGAACGGTTGACGCAACCGGCTCTTCTCCTTCATTCCAGGGATGATCGCGTCGTCGCCATTGGCGAAGCGCGCGAAATCGCCAGATATTGGCGCGGATCACGATTGATCGAGCTGGACGGACTTGGTCATGGCCGTATCCTTAGCGATGCCGGCGTGATCGGTCAGGCCGTGGATTTTCTGGCGGTGCTTTCTTGACGGGAGACGAGGCGGCCATGCGCTATGACAAGGGCCACAAGGATGCGACGCACCGGCACATTCTCGAAACTGCCGCATTGCGCCTGCTGCGGGACGGCATAGACGGCACCGGCATCGCGCCGTTGATGGCCGAAGCGGGCCTGACCCATGGCGGTTTCTACAGCCATTTCGCCTCGAAGGACGCCCTGGTTCGCGAAGCCGTCGCTCATACGCTGACGCAGCGACGCGGCAAGCTGCGCCGCTCCGCCGAGCGCGCCGACGACCCGATCGAAGGGCTGATCCGCTATTATCTGCGCCCCATCCACCGGGATACGCCGGAAAAGGGCTGCGCCATCGCTGCGCTCTCCGGCGAGATTGCGCGCCAATCCGAGATGACACGGACCGCCTTTACCGAAGAGCTCTTCGGCAGCATCGGCGTGATTGCGGATAACCTGCCCGAAGGCGATGCCGAAACGCGCCGCAGCACCGCCATCGCCATCATGGCCCTGCTGGCGGGAACGCTGCAGCTCGCGCGCGTCGTCCCAGACCCCGCCCAATCCGACGCGATCTTGGAGAACGGCATCGAGGCGGCTCTGAAGCTGGCGCGTCGTGAAGAGGGAGGTGTGCAAGAGGCAGGTTGAATGACCGCTGGATCCCTCACCCTTACCCTCTCCCGACCCGGGTGAGGGTAAGGGTGAGGGGCTGCACGGAGCCGGATGCTCTTTTCCTCATCACGGCATCCGGCATCACGGCACCCAGCCGAGCTCGTCCAGCAGGAGGCGGGCAAGCAGCTGGGGCGAACGCCCGTCAGTCGTCAGCCTGATTGCCCCGTTCTCGCCTTCGCCGGCCATCCGCTGCGCCTGGACGAGGGTGCGCTGGAACTGCGCTTCGAGGCCGGCGCCGATTTCACGCTGGCGAAGGCGTTCGAGCAATGTGCTCTCACCGGCCTCGAGGCGCACCACGGTGATGCGTGCCTCCGGAATGGCAGCCAGAATCCAGCGCCGGTCGGAATCGAGATGCACCATCACGCCCGACATGATCAGGCGGCGGTGGCCGAGGGCCCGATAGGTCGCCCAGATGGCCGCCAGATTGAGGGTGCTGACATCAAGCGTGCCCGGCCGCAGGCCGTCGAGCTCTGTCCGGCTGGGGAGCGGATACACCCTGTCGAGTTCGTCCGTCTCGACGATGGCATGGGCGATGCCGGCCGCGGCCAATAGCGCCCCAACCTCCCAGGTCAGCGTCGATTTTCCGATTCCAGCCGGACCGGTGATCAGCACGATATCGACGGGATCGGCTAGGATGTCATCGGGCATGGGGCATGGTCCTGGCAGGTCGAGATCGCATCAGACCGGGATGCGTACATTCGCCCGCAGTCCGCCCAGCGGGCTGGTGGCAAGGGTGATGTCGCCGCCGTGGAAGCGGGCGATGTCGCGGGCGATGGCGAGGCCGAGGCCGGTGCCGCCATGATCCTGGTTGCGAGCCTCGTCCAGCCGGAAGAAAGGCTTGAACACGTCCTCGCGGCTTTCTTCGGGCACGCCGGGCCCGTCGTCGTCGACGGTGACGACGAGATAGCGTTGCTCCCGCACCCCGGTGATGACGATGGTCCGGGCGAAACGCTGGGCGTTCGATACCAGGTTTGTCAGGCAGCGCCGGAAGGCGTCCGGGCGCACCACCACGATGGGATCGCCCTGGAAACTGACCCGGGCATCCTGGCCCTGGCGTATGGCATTGGCACGCAACTCCTCCAGCAGGGCGGCGATGTCGGTGGCTTCGGCCTGCTCCGCCGCATCGCCGCGCGCGAAGGCGAGATAGGCCTCCAGCATGCGGCTCATCTCGTCGACGTCCTTCTGCAGGTCCTCATATTCGGGGCTGCTTTCGTCGAGCAGCGCCAGGGACAGTTTGAAGCGTGTCAGGATGGTGCGCATATCGTGAGAGACGCCGTTCAGCATGGCGGTGCGCTGCTCGAAGGCACGCTCGACGCGTCGGCGCATCTCGATGAAGGCGCTGGCGGCCTGGCGCACTTCGCGCGCGCCGCGCGGGCGGAAGTTCTGGACGTCGCGCCCCTTGCCGAAATCCTGCGCCGCATTGGCGAGCTGCTGGATCGGCCGGATCTGGTTGCGCAGGAACAGGATCGCCACCGTGATCAGGATCAGCGAGGAGCCGAGCATCCAGAGCAGGTAGATGTAGGAGTTGGAGGCGAAGGTCTGGCTGCGGCGGGCGAAGACGCGCAGCACGGCATCGTCGAGCTTGACCCGGATCTCGACGAAATCCGAGCGGCCGACCGTATCGATCCAGAAAGGCAGGCCGATGCGCATGCGGATCTCGTCCGAAAGCGCCTGGTCGAGAATGTCGAAGAAGGGTCGGGCGCCGCGCGGCGGCAGGTCCTCGAGGGGGCGGAACTCGATGCCGAGCGCGAGCTGTTTCTGGGCCACCAGCTGGAGCAGGTCCGTCGTGCCCTTGTCATGCGGCATTTGCTGGTAGAGCTCGACGATCGCCGCGATGTCTTTGGTGGTGGCGGCCGACAGCCGCGAAGTCACGCCCTGCCAGTATTTCTCCATGAACATGTAGGTGACGATGGCCTGCAGCAGCACCATCGGCGTGATGATGATCAGCAGCGAGCGGGCATAAAGGCCCTTGGGCATGCGGTCGCCCAGCGCCGACAGCACGCGGCCGGGGCCCGCCGCGAGTTCGCGCATCCTGGGCAACGCAATGCGGGCGGCCTCGGAAGCCCGCGACAGGCCTTTGCGGAGCAGCGCCCCGGCGGATTGGAGGGCCGGTGGACGCGGCTCCATCACATGTCGACCATCAGGCGATATCCCGTGCCGCGCACCGTCTGCAGATAGACCGGATTGCCCGGATCCTTTTCGATCTTGCGGCGCAGGCGGTTCACCTGCACGTCGACGGTGCGCTCATTGGCGATGTCGGCGGCCGAACCGGCAAGCGCCAGCCGGTCGACCGTCTCGCGCGGGATTTCGACCAGCAGGCGCAGCATGTCGCGCTCGCGCTCGGTGATGCGAACCGTCTCGCCGCCTTGTTGGAGTTCTCCGCGCGAGACGTGGAAGGCGAAGTCGCCAAAGGTGACGATGTCGCGCACCGGTTCTGCCGGTGTCGGAGCAACCGCCCGCTTCAGGATGTTGTTGAGGCGCAGCAGCAATTCGCGCGGCTCGAACGGCTTGGGCAAATAGTCGTCGGCGCCGATCTCCAGGCCCTTGATGCGATCGTCCGGATCGCCGCGCGCGGTGAGCATCAGGATCGGCACGCTCGAGCCGGTCCGGATCCAGCGGGTCAGGTCGAAACCGTTCTCGCCCGGCATCATCACATCGACGATCATCAGGTCGAAGGTGATCGCCTCGATGCGCTGGCGGGCGCTGGCCGCATGTTCGGCCGTGGTCACACGGTAGCCGTGCTCGCCGAGATAGCGCGAGAGCAGGGTGCGGATGCGGTTGTCGTCGTCGACCAGCAGGATATGGGGGGCGTCGTCGGGAAGGACGGCAACCTTGTTCATCGTTTTTCACCCCGGGTCTTGTCGCTTTTGGTGATGTTGTCGCGGATGAGCCGGGCGACTTCTGCCCGCCCGTCCGGATCGACCATGGCGAACAGGAAGCGTTGTGCCAGCTCGGGACCGGTCAGGCCGGCTTCGGCGAGCGCTCGCGCGATGCGCTGGGATTGCGTCGTTGCCAGTTCGACGGCCAGTTGCTTGCCTTTCACCGTGGTGGTCAGCAAACGCTGCCGACGATCTTCCCTGCCTTCGCGCTGCAGGATGAAGCCCTGATCGACCAGGTCCTTCAATACCCGGGCCAGCGACTGCTTGGTGATTTTCAGAATATCCAGCAATTCGGCGACAGTAAGATCGGGATTGCGGTCGACGAAGTGCAGCACGCGATGATGGGCCCGCCCGAAACCATAGGCTTCGAGGGCATGGTCGGGGTCGGCAACGAAGTCGCGATAGGCGAAGAAGAAGAGTTCGATCAGCTCATAAAGCGGGGGCTCGCCCTGCTCGTTTTCCGGGCGTGGCGTGGAGGCAGGGGAGAACGAGAAATTTACGTCAGCCATATTGACATATTTTCGTCAGATCGTTACGCAAACCGGGCTCAGCGCGAAAGGATGTTCCGCCGGAGCGTTTTGCGATTTGGCAGAATTGCCAAGAATCGCAAAGACGCATCGAACCAAAGAGTTAGAGCAAAATAGCGTTTCCGTCTAAACGCGCTTTGCTCAGGAACGGGTGGATATCTCAACGCGCCAAGCGCGGTGCCGTTTCCGGCACGAAACATAAGGGGATTTGCCCCCCGACGCAAAAGCGACGGTTGCCATTATCCAGCCACGTCCCGAGCGGAAAAAGACGCTCGCGGCGAACGGAACAGTTTCCGCAACTGCCCGCCAATGGCTATAACATTGCGGTTACCAGAGTGTTTTGCGATCTGCCGGAGCCACTGGCGGGCGCAGGGCCTCGAAACAGGAGTGGGAGCAAGAGCGCTCAGGTATGAACGCGCGTTGCTCCAAAGCGTTTTGCGGCTTGGCGGAATCGCCAGGAACCGCAATGACGCGTCGAACGGAAGAGTGAGAGCAAACAAGCGTTTTCGCCAAGACGCGTTTTGCTCGAGGAAGCGCGAAGCGCTGGAGGATGTGTCATGTCGATGTTGCCCTTCGATCAACGCGATGGCTTTATCTGGCTGGACGGCCAGATGCTGGCCTGGGGCGATGCCAAGCTTCATGTTCTGTCGCATGGGCTGCATTATGGCGGTGCCGTCTTCGAGGGCGAGCGCTCCTATGGCGGCAAGATCTTCAAGTCCTCCGAGCATTCCGCACGCTTCAAGCGTTCTGCCGAGATTCTCGATTTCGCCATTCCCTATTCGGTCGAGGAACTCGATGCCGCCAAGCAGGCCGTGCTCGACAAGAACGGCCTGAAGGATGCCTATGTCAGGCCGGTCGCCTGGCGCGGCTCGGAAATGATGGCGGTGGCCGCCCAGCATGCCACCATCCACACCGCGATCGCGGTATGGGAATGGCCGAGCATGTTCGACATGGCCACCAAGATGAAGGGCATCCGCCTCGACGTGGCCGAATATCGCCGGCCCGATCCGAAGACGGCACCCTCCCTGTCGAAGGCCGCGGGCCTCTACATGATCTGCACCATCTCCAAGCATCGCGCCGAGCGTCGCGGTTATGCCGATGCGCTGATGTATGACTGGCAGGGCCGCGTGGCCGAATGCACCGGCGCCAATGTCTTCTTCATCCAGGACGGCAAGATCCACACGCCGATTGCCGACTGCTTCCTCGACGGTATCACCCGCCGCACGGCGATCGATCTCGCCAAGGCCCGTGGTCTGGACGTGATCGAACGGCGCATCATGCCGGAAGAACTCGGCAGCTTCAGCGAGTGCTTCCTGACGGGTACGGCGGCGGAGATCACGCCTGTCGCCGAAATCCTCGAGCATCGCTATACGCCGGGTGCCATCACTCGCACGCTGATCGAGGACTTCAATCGGGCGGTGCGCCCGGAAAGCCAGTCGGCTGCGGCCTGATCCTTCGGGGGCGTCGGGAGATATGGAAAGGGCAGGCCCGGTGGCCTGCCTTTTTGTATTTTGGCGCCACAGGCTCGAAAGGGGCCTGAGCTGTCGCCATGGCAACAGCCCAGGCCTCGACGTCATGCTGGAATGGATGGAGAGGCAATTTCCATAGGGAGGCGAGTAATGGAGGCTTCTGGATACCGGGCCTTGGGCATGGTCGCGGCCCTGGTGTTCGCCGGCGCCTGTGTGCCGGACGGCGCCGACGCACAGGCCCGATTGCAGGCGCTGCGCCTGGCTCCGCTTCAGATCATGTGCATTCGTGCCCCATGCCCCTGGGGCGAGATGGCAATCAGGCCGGTCGACGCCTCGGACACGCCGCATCCGCTCTATCGCGGGCCGTTGCCCAGGCTTCAGGCCCGGCCTGCCGACGCGGCCGTGATCCGGCGCGCTTGGCAGCGGCGCACATGCATGATCGTTCGCGGCAGCGTGGAAGGGGCGAGCCTGCGCGTATCCCGGATCCTGGGCCGATGCTGAAGCACCGGTCCAGCCCGGCCCAGCGGGCCGATATGCCCTTCGCTTCCCGCCCGTTCACGTAGCATCGACCAGCGCCATGGCTTCCGGCATGTAGCGCTCGCCGCTGACGCTAGCCGGCGGCATGGCTTCGTCGATGGCAGCAAGATCGGCCGCGCTGAGGGCGATTGCGGCCGCCGCCGCATTGTCTTCCAGATGGGACAATCGCCGGGCCCCGGGAATAGGCACGATATGGTCGCCCCGGTGCAGCACCCAGGCCAGTGCGAGCTGGGCAGGCGTTACCCCCTTGTCCTCGGCAATGCTGGCAAATTTCGCCAGCAGGCGCTGGTTCGCCGCCATGTTGCTTTCCTGGAAACGGGGCAGGGATTTGCGCCAGTCGTCGGCGGCGAGCGTGCTGTGATCCCGGATCGTGCCGGTGAGCAGGCCGCGGCCCAGCGGACTGTAGGGCACGAAGCCGATGCCGAGTTCCCGGCAGACCGGCAGCACATCCGCCTCGACATCGCGGCTCCACAGTGAATATTCCGTCTGGACCGCGGCAATCGGATGGACGGCATGGGCGCGTCGGATGGTCGTCGCGCCGGCTTCCGACAGGCCGAGGGCCTTGACCTTGCCCTCTCTCACCAGCTCCGCCATGGCCCCGACCGTGTCCTCGATGGGCACGGCGGGATCGACACGATGCTGGTAGAACAGGTCGATGGTCTCGACGCCGAGACGGCGAAGCGAGGCTTCGGCGACGGCACGCACATGTTCGGGACGGCTGTCGACGCCGATGATGCGATCCCTGTCCTGGCCTTCCGGCGCGATGCGGAAACCGAACTTGGTGGCGATGACCACCTTGCTCCTGAGCTCCTTCAACGCCTTGCCGACGAGCTCTTCATTGGTGAAGGGCCCATAGACTTCGGCCGTGTCGAAGAGGGTGATGCCGAGATCGACGGCGCGATGCAGCGTGCGGATGGCATCCGCCTCGGCCTGGCCGCCATAGGCAAAGCTCATGCCCATGCAGCCAAGGCCGATGGCGGAAACGGTGAGCGCGGTGCCGAGTTGGCGTGTCTTCATGGTGTGGTCCTCCGTAATGCCGGCCACCATGCGCTTCATTGAGTTGTTCGATAATCCATGCTTTCGAAAATGAGTTGTTTCGTATAACTGAACAATGAAACGAACCGATCTACCCAGCCTCGTCATTATCTCGGCTATCGCAGAGCAGCGCAGCTTTCGTGCTGCGGCTCGCAAGCTCGGCATGTCGGTGTCGGCCGTCAGTCAGGCGATCACGGGCCTCGAAGAAAGCCTCGGCGTGCGGCTGCTGGCCCGCACGACACGAAGCGTTGCGCCTACCGCCGCCGGGGAACGCTTGCTGGGGCAATTGCAGCCGGCGCTCGCATCGATCGAGGAGGCGCTCGAACAGGCGAGCGCTTCGCAGGCGGACATCGCCGGGAGGCTGCGCTTCAGCGCGCCACGCACGGCCGTGCAGCATGTGCTGCTGCCGCTGGCCCTGCGCTTCATGCGCCGATATCCCGCGGTGAGCGTGGAAATCCTGGCCCAGGATGCCTTCACCGATATTGTGGCGTCGGGTTTCGACGCCGGCATACGGTTCGGCGAAAGCCTGCAGCAGGACATGATCGCCGTGCCGCTCGGCGGCCCGCTGCGCTTTGCCATCGTCGGGGCGCCCGGCTATCTCGATGGCCGGCGCAGTCCGGAACTGCCCGCCGATCTCCACGACCACGATTGCATCCAGCGCCGTTTCACCGATGGCTCCCTCTATCGCTGGGAGCTCGAACGGGACGGCAAGGCCGTCGAGCTGGCGGTGACGGGCAACCTCATCGTCAATGACGACGCCCTGATGCTCGATGCCGCTTTGGCCGGGCAGGGGTTGGCTCTGCTGATCGAGGGGCTTGCGGCGGAGGCGCTCGCCCAGGGCAGGCTCGTGCGCCTCATGGAGGATTGGTGCCCGGCCTTTCCCGGTCTCTTCCTCTATTATCCCAGCCGGCGCCTGATGCGCCCGGCCCTGCGCACCTTTGTCGATTTCCTGAAGGCCGAGGCATGATCGAGGCCGTTACGTCCTGGCGTAGTGCAGCACCGCCACGCCGCAGGGGAAGGGACGTGCGTCGACCAGCCTGAGCCGCGTTGTCCGATGCAACTCGCCGAGCACGGGCTTGCCACGACCAAGCAGGGCTGGATTGACGATAAAGTGGAATTCGTCGATCAGCCCTGCCTCGACCAGGGACGACACCAGGATCGGACCGCCATAGACGATGATGTCCTTGCCGGGTTCCTGTTTGCGGCGGCTGACCTCCTCGGCGAGGCCCGATCTCGCAATCTCGGTATTGGCCCAGCGCGACTCCTTCAGGGTGCGGCTGAAGACGATCTTGCGCATGTCACCGATCGCCCTGGCGAAACTTGACTGGGGGCTGGCGGAATTCTCCGCAACCGTCTGCCAATGCTGGTGAAAACCTTCTTCGGCCATCATGCGGCTGAGCAGGATGCAATCGGAGGAAAAGGTCAGCGCCTCGTGATAGCGCCTGAGTTCTGTATCCCAGCCCCAGTCGGGCGCCCAGTTCCACACCATCCAGTCATTGTTGCCATCCTGGCTTGAACTGAAGCCATCGGCGGAGATCTGCATTTCCAGTTTGAGCTTGCGCATGGCGAGGTCTCGTTGTGGCGCGGGTTCAGGGTGCGATCTCGGTGAGATAGGCGTCGAGCCTGTCAAAACTCTGGCTCCAGCCTTCGCCATGGCCGTCCCGCGAGGCGAGGGTGGTGAAGACAGCCTGATGGAAGCGCATCAAGGTCTGGCCGTCCTCGTCCTTGAAGGTGACGGTGACGATGGTCTCGGGCCCAGGATTGCCATCATCGCCCTCCCAGGCATGGGTGAAGACGAGGCGGGCCGGCGGCTCGACCGCCAGATAGGTGCCGCGCACCCAATGGTCGGTGCCGTCGGGGGCATGCAGGCAGGTGCGATAGATACCGCCCGGGCTGCAGTCGAACTTGTCGGAGGTCGCGGTGAAGCCCTTGGGACCGGGCCAGCGCATCAGGTGCCGCGGCTCGGTCCAGGCCTTGAACACCAGTTCGCGCGGTGCCTTGAACAGGCGGGTGATGACGAGTTCGTGCTCGCTGGGTGTCGGGGCTGCGTTCGGGGCACTAGTCATGCTTGTTGTCCCTGTCGTTTCCGGGGGCCTGGAGTTCGGCGAGATAGTCATCGAGGCGGTCGAAGCTGTCGTCCCAGAAGCGGCGATAGTGCTGGACCCAGTCGAAGGCGTCCCTGAGCGGGCCCGGCTCCAACCGGCAGGGGCGCCATTGCGCCGTACGGGTGCGGCTGATGAGGCCGGCCTTTTCGAGAACCTTGAGATGCTTGGAGATTGCCGGCTGGGTCAGCGTGAAGGGTTCCGACAGCTCCATGACGGTGGCTTCGCCCTGCGCCAGCCGGGCGAGAATGGCCCGGCGGGTCGGATCGGCCAGGGCCGAGAAGGTGTCGCTGAGATGGTCGGGCATCATATATAGCCATGTAGTTAATTAACCTAATGGCTATATACGGTCGTTGGCGAGAGAGGTCAAGTCTTGTGGAGACCGTGTCTGGCGAGGTGCAAGACCCCTCATCCCCCTGCCGGGACCTTCTCCCGCAAGGGGAGAAGGCAATGGATTGGAATGACTTGCACCTGGTCGTAGTGGTCCAATTAGCTCCACGACCGCCAAACAAAACCCCTTCTCCCCTTGCGGGAGAAGGTCCCGGCAGGGGGATGAGGGGTGATGCAGAACTTGAAAAGACTGCGTCCTGCCTCAGCCGATCTTCGCGCGGAGTAGGCGTAGGGCGTTCATGGTGACCAGCACGGTCGCGCCCGTGTCGGCGAGGATGGCCGGCCATAGCCCGGTGATGCCAGCAATGGTGGTGACCAGGAACACGGCCTTCAAGCCCAGCGCCATCGTGATGTTCTGGTGGATGTTCGTCATCGTGCAGCGTGAGAGCGAAACCATGCCGGCCACGTCGCTGACGCGCCCGTGCAGGACGGCGGCGTCGGCCGTCTCCAGGGCGACGTCGGTGCCGCCGCCCATGGCGATACCGACATCGGCAGCCGCCAGGGCTGGGGCATCATTGATGCCGTCGCCGACCTTGGCGACCATCAGCCCCTGGGCCTTGAGCTCATTGACGATGCGCTGCTTGTCCTGCGGCAACAGTTCGGCATGCACTTCCAGCCCGAGCTTCTGCCCGATCGCCTGGGCGGTGCGGGCATTGTCGCCGGTAAGCATCAGAGTGCGCACGCCGGCCGCCCGCAGGGCCGACAGCCCGGCGATGGCGTCTTCGCGGGGCTCGTCGCGCATGGCGATCAGCCCCGCGGGCATGCCGCCGGCCAGCAGTACCGAGACGGTCTTGCCTTCCTGGTTGAGGGCTTCGATGCGCGCCACGATGTCGGCGGGAAGCGCTGCCTGGCTTGCCGCAGCCTTGGGCGAGCCGAGGAACAGGGCAAGGCCATCGACGCTGCCGGTGACGCCCTTGCCGCCGAGTGCCTTGGAATCCTTGGCGACGGGGGTGAGGATATTGCGTTCGGCCGCCTTGCCGAGAATGGCGGTGGCGAGCGGGTGACTGGACCCGGCCTCGAGAGCCGCGGCCAGCCGCAGCACTTCGGCTTCCTCGCGGCCGAGCGGCACGATGTCGGTCACCTTGGGCTTGCCTTCGGTCAGCGTGCCGGTCTTGTCGAAGGCGGCCGCGGTGATCTTGCCCACGGTTTCAAGCACGGCGCCGCCCTTCATCAGCAGGCCACGGCGCGCGCCGGCCGAGAGCGAGGCAGCGATGGCCGCCGGCGTCGAGATGACCAGGGCACAGGGGCAGCCGATCAGAAGGATCGCCAGGCCCTTATAGATCCACTCGTTCCAGGAAGCGCCGACGAGCAGGGGAGGCAGGATCGCCACCAGGGCGGCGACCACCACCACGCCCGGCGTGTAGTAGCGCGAGAAGCGATCGATGAAGCGTTCGGTCGGCGCCTTGCTCTCCTGGGCTTCCTCGACCAGCTTGATCACCCGGGCGATGGTGTTGTCGGCAGCGGCAGCGCTTACGCGGATACGCAGGGCGCCGTCGCCATTGACGGTGCCGGCGAAGACATTGTCGCCGGTCTCCTTGCGCTTGGGCGTGCTCTCGCCGGTGACAGGTGCTTCGTCGATGGCGCTATCGCCCGAGACGATGACGCCGTCGGCGGGAATGCGGTCGCCCGGCCGCACCAGGATGACGGCGCCGACGGCAAGCGCGTCGGCAGGCACTTCCTGCGTGCGCCCGTCCGTTTCGAGAAGAGCGGTCTTGGGTACCAGGCTGGCAAGGGACTGGATGCTGGCGCGCGCCTTGCCGGCGGCGACGCCCTCCAGCAATTCGCCGACCAGGAAGAGAAAGACCACGGCGGCCCCTTCCTCAGCGGCCCCGATGATCACCGCACCCACGGCGGCGATGGTCATCAGCATCTCGATAGTGAAGGGCATGCCGTAGCGGGCCGCGACGAAGGCACGCCGCGCGATCGGGATCAGGCCGACCAGCATGGCGATGTCGAAGGCCCAGACCGCGATCGCGGGGAAGAGATGCCCGATGCCATAGGCGGCCACCAGCGCGATGCCGGCGGCGATGGTGAGCCGGCCCTTGCCCGAGCGCCACCACGGGCCGGAGGAGGGGCCGTGATCATGGCCGTGCAGGCCGGCAAGGGCCGGAGCCTCGCCGGCGGTGGCATGATCATGCTTGCCATGCCCGTGCTTGCCGTGATCGTGGCCGGCATGATCGTCATGGTCGTGGTCGCCATGATCGTGGTCATGTCCGGTATGATCATGGTCATGGCCGCAGCAGGCGCCGTGATCGTGGCCATGCTCATGGTCGTGTGCGGGCTTGGCGGTGCCGGCCGCAGGCGTCGCAACGAGAAGGGGCGAAACCTTGTAGCCGAGGCGGCGGACCCGATCCTCGACGGCGCCGAGATCCTGGCCGCCGCCATGCTTGACCGTCATCGTGCCTGCCGTCACCGACACCGAGACGTCCTCCACGCCGGTGACGCCGCGCACGGCCTTGTCGATCTTGCTGGCGCAGGAGGCACAGTCCATGCCCTCCACGCGGTAACGGGTCTGGGTCGCAGCGATAGCCATTTCGAGTCTCGCATTTCGAATGGGTTGCATCTTCTGCGAAGGCAACTACATCCTCTAGTGGCTAGAGGAGCAAGCGAAAAATGAAGCTTTCAGGCGTGGCGATCGGCGAGGCGGCCAAGCGTAGTGGCGTCAAGGTGCCGACCATCCGTTATTACGAGCAGGTCGGCCTGCTGCCGGCGCCGCCACGCACCGACGGCAACCGGCGTCTCTACGAGGCAGCCGATGTCAGGAGGCTGGCTTTCATCCGCCATGCGCGGGAGCTCGGCTTCGAGGTCGAGGCGATCCGTACCCTGCTCGACCTGCAGGACAATCCCGGCCAGTCCTGTGCGGCGGCCGACGCCATCGCCCAGGCCCGCTTGGCCGAAGTGGAGCAGCGCATCGCCAGCCTGCAGGCGCTGAAGGTGGAACTGCAGCGTATGGCGGAAGGCTGCCGCCATGGGCGTGTCGACGAATGCCGGGTGATCGAGATTCTGGCCGATCACGACAAGTGCCTGCACGTCCATCATTGAGGAGAGGAACTGCTACGGGACCGGATGCACGCGGCCGGTCCCTTTGAAACTCAGGCAACCAGCCTCTCTCGCAGGAATGCCGCGAGCTGTTGCGTTGGTGTGCTCGCCTCCTTGCCCAGGAACAGGCCGAAATGGGCGGCGGGTGGTGGCGGCAGGCGAAAGCGGGGTGCCAGGGCTTCGCAATCGGCAGGGAGTGTCTCCGGCAACATCAGGCTGATGCCGAGGCCGGCGCGCAGGGCGCCGACGAGCGCCGCAAGGGTGGTGACGCGACAGGCGATCGTCCAGGCGATGCCGGCTTCGGCAAAGGCGACGGCTGTCCGGTCCTGCCAGGTGCAGGATTCTTCGAAGGCGACAAAAGGCACAGGTGCAGCTTCGGACAGGTCGATGAGGCGGCTGCCGCCCCAGACCAGGCGCCGGGACCAGTGGAAATGGGGTGCCGACCCAAAACGGGCTGGATCGCCGATGACGATATCGCAGCGACCTTCCCGAACGGCGCCTTCGAGTTCGGGGCTGTGGGCCGTCATCAGGTCGAGCTGTATCCTGGGATGCTGTTGCCGAAACTCGGCGAGTGAGAGCGGCAGTTGCGTCATTGTCAGGTCCTCGACCAGGCCCAGCCTGACTCTGCCCGCCAACTGCCGGCCCTCGATCTGTCGCCGCGCATCGCTGGTCAACGCGAGCAGGCGCCTGGCATAGGCCGCCAGTGTTTCGCCGGCTTGCGTCAGCGAGACGCCGCGCGGCGTCCTGTCGAGCAGTCTGGCGCCTAGATCGCCCTCCAGGCGCTGCAACTGCATGCTGACCGCCGCTTGCGTCCGGGACAGCCGTTCGGCCGCCGCACTGATCGTCCCGGTTTCGGCGGCTGCAAGCAGAGCACGCAGGAGATGAGGGTCCAGATCTCGATCCATAAATTATCCTGATATTGACATAATCATTATAAGGATACTTTCTGGGCCGTCGATCTGGCAAGCCCATTCCTTCACATCGCGGGAAGGAAGCCCTGTCCATGCTCAGCCAGATTTTTCACGAACTCGGCCTCACGCCGCCGCAGGTCGTCCGCGCCGACCTGCCATTCGAGCCCTGCGTGCGTATCGGCGACATCGTCTACATCTCCGGCCAGATTCCGGAACGGGGTGAGGAGATCACGGCCATCGGCAAGGTCGGTGACGGCGTGAGCCTCGACGAGGCTCGCAAGGCCGCCGAGCTATGCGCCGCCAACGTGCTGTTCTGGCTCGACAGGGAACTGCAGGGCGATCTCGATCGGATCGTCCGGGTCGCCAAGCTCACCGTCTATGTCAATGCCGCGCCTGGGTTCAACCAGATCTCACAGGTGGGCAATGGTGCTTCGGAGCTGCTTCTCAGGATCCTCGGATCACGAGGCGAGCACACCCGCTCTGCCTTGGGAATGGCGGCGCTCCCGTTGGGCGTGGCCGTCGAGGTCGATGCCATCGTGCATGTACGCTGAATGGATGATGCGACAAGATATTGGATTAGAAACATGAATCTCGGAATCGAAGGCAGGCGGGCCCTGGTGCTCGGCGGGAACAAGGGCCTCGGGCGCGGCGTGGCCGCCCGCCTGGCGGCGGAAGGTGCGGTCGTCGCCGCGGTTGGACGCGACGCGGCAGCACTCGAGGCGACGGTCGCGGATCTCCGCGGCGTCTCGCCGTCCTCCTTCGGCATTCATGCCGATCTCGAAAATCCCGCCGATGTCGCAGCCATGTTCGAGCGGATCGATTTGGAATGGGGCGGCGTCGACATTCTGCTGCTCAATGGCGGTGGGCCGCCGCCTTTCGGTGCCGGCGATGCGGATGGCGCGCGATGGCATCGGCAGTTCGATGCTCTCTTCCTGACGGGCCTCGGCATCGCCGCCCATGTCCTGCCGGGTATGAGGGCAAGGCGCTGGGGGCGCATCCTCGTGGTGTCGTCGACCAGCGTGCGTGAGCCGATCAGGGGCCTGACGGCCTCGAACGCCTTGCGGGCGGCGGTGGCCGGATGGGCCAAGAGCCTTGCCAACGAGGTGGCGGCGGATGGCGTCACCGTCAATCTTCTGCTCGCCGGCCGCATCGACACTGAGCGCACGAAGGTGCTCGACCGTCTCGATGCGCAAGCGCGCGGCGTGGATGCAGAGGCGATTGCGGCGGAGAGCCAGGCCGAGGTTCCGATCGGGCGCTATGGCACCGCCGACGAGTTCGGTGCGGTCGCCGCCTTCCTGGCCAGCGACCTCGCCTCCTATGTCACCGGCTCGGCCATTCCGATCGACGGCGGCCTGGCACGGGCGATCCTCTAATTGGGGAGCAGCACCAACCGCTGCCGCGCACTGGCCATGGTGGGACCACCGGCCACCACGACCGACATGTCGGTTCCCCTGACATCGGCGCGGGCCAGTCCGACGATGCGGCCCGTTTGGGGCGTGCTCTTGGCAAAGGAGAACGTCAGCACGACCGAATTGGCCTGTTTCTGTGCACCGATGAGGTGGCCGTCGATTCCCGCCAGGTTCGGAGAGCCCTCGCTAAGCAGCCGGAGTGCCTGGAGGAGCTTGGCATCGGTGAGGGAACGGTTGGCCATCACGCCCCGGAAACCCAGTGCGCTGCCATTCGGCAGGGAAGCGGTTCCGGTCATCACGAAGCCTGGCCCACCGCAGCGTGGGCTCCGGCAGATAAGCCCCTTGGTGAGACGCACGCCCGACGGCGCGTAATATGCCAGATTACGAGCTTCCTCCCAACCTCGCGATGCCAGGCCGGCATCGGTGGCCGGTGAAAGCGATACGCGTCCGGCACAGGAAGCCAAAGCAAGGCAAACAGCAAAAATACCGAGAAGACGGATCAAGAGAACCCCCGAGGCATAGAACAAGTAGTGTATTCCACTACGTCACCAAGCTAGGGGGAGTCCTCGTCACGAGCAAATGATTTCGAAGTGCAGATCAACGCCCGGCGATAAAAGAACAGGACAAGAAGATCGCTACTCTGCCGCAATCGGAATGCTGACGCCGGGCTCTTCCTCGAACGGGGTTTCGAGCTCGACGAACCTGTCGGGGAAAAAGCCGTTGAAATGGGTGCGCAGGCCGAGCGAATAGGCGCCGATATGGCCGATCTCGATCCAGTCGCCGGTGTCGATGGTTTCGGGCAGATAGAAGGGCCGGGTCAGGATGTCGACGGAATCGCAGGTCGCGCCGCAGACGCGGAAGGGCAACAGCTTGTCGGGCGAGCCGTTGCGGCGCTTGCGGGCGGGATCGGGAATGAAGCGGGTCGGCAGCAGCAGCTTGCCCGTCCATGAATCGGAGAGTGACGCCCAGACACCGTCGTTGATGTAGAGGCGCTGGCCCTTCTTGAGCAGCACGCGCACCATCACCGACAGGCAGCGCGCCACGATCACGCGGCCGGGCTCGGCCACCAGCGGCAGGTCGTCCAGCTTCCAGTCGGCGATGTCGGCCCGGATCTGGCGCATCAGCGCCTCGGTCGTCGGTGTGCCCTGGTTCGAGCCCTTCTTTTTGGGGTCGAGGCCATATTGGGCGGGAAAGCCGCCGCCGATGTCGAGGCTGACGATATCCTCCTTGATGCGCGAACGCACCCAGGCGACGGAGGCCATCGCCCGTTCATAGGTCTCCGGATCCTCGACCTGGGAGCCGACATGGAAGGCGATGCCGGTCTTGAAACCGATGCCGGCCATGCGATCGAGCAGCTCGACCGCATGGGTCGGCGTGGCGCCGAACTTCTTGGAGAGTTCGTAGGCCGCCGCGCCCTTGGTGGCGAGGCGCAGGAACAGCGTGATCTCCTCGGGCGGAATGTCGAGGGCGCGCACGATGCGCAAAATCTTGGCGACCTCATCCTCATGGTCGAGCGAGAGCTCGCGAATGCCGTAGGTCTCCAGCGCCAGGCGGATATGGGACTGCGCCTTGACCGGATGCATGTAGAGCAGTTCGCAGTTCGGCGATGCCGCCCGGGCCGCTTCGAACTCGGCCGGGCTGGCCACGTCGAAGGAGGTGATGCCGGCCTCGGCCAGCACCTTGAGGATCATCGGCTCGCCATTGGTCTTCACGGCATAGGCGGTCTTGCCGGGAAATTGAGCCATGAACTCGCGCGCATCGGCGGCCAGGACCTGCGGTCGGAAGCCATAGACCGGTTCGTCCGGGCGGAGTGCCAGCGCAGCTTCGCGGGCGGTGGTGAATTTCTGCATGGCCGAATCGACGCCCCGTTTCATGATCCATGTTTAAGCCTGTTCATGGCTGCTGCAAAACAACCGCGTTTCCTGACAGAAATGTGACAGACGAAGGCGATCATGTCGTCTTGGGAGCAGCAGCAAGCCGAGCGATCGCAAGGCCGCCTTGCGAACGGCAGCAATTGGGCCCCGGCCCCATGGCTTGGTGCTTGACGGCTGGCCTCAGCGCGGACAGATTCGCATGAGTTGCTGATTTAAGGATTCTCATCATGCGTATTGCCGGTCTTGCCGCCGTCCTGCTGGCTGCATCCTGTGCGCCGGCGCTTGCCGCCTCGGCGCTGGAAAAGAATTTCTGGCTGTCCGGGCCTAATTACGACGCCATCCTGCCCCATTGCGCCGACAAGGCCGTCTCCGACCAGATCGCCGCGCGCTTTGCCCGCAAGGAGGCGAATTACTGGCATTCCAACCTGGCGATCCAGCAGATCGACCGTCATCGCCAGGTCGCCTTCCGGCCCTGGGGCGCGAGCTACATTCCGCGCCGCTTCTGCGTGGCGCGCGTGCTGACCAATGACGGGCACTATCGCCGGGTCTCCTATGCGATCGCCGAGGATACCGGCTGGATCGGCGCAAGCTGGGGCGTGGAATGGTGCGTGGATGGCACCGACCACAACCTGGCCTATGCGCCCGCCTGCAAGATGGCGCGTCCGTGATCCGTCTCCTGCTCGCGGCCATTGTCATGGTGGCCGCGAGCAGCGGTCTCGCCGCGCGTGAGATCCGTGGCGGGGCACCGGGCGACTTTGACCTCTATCTGCTCGCACTGACCTGGTCGCCGGGCTTCTGCGCCACGGGTGGCGCGGCCAAGCAGCCCGACCAGTGCGATAACGGTTCGCGCCTCGGCTTCCTTGTCCATGGCCTGTGGCCGCAGGGGGAGCGCGATTTTCCCACCGAATGCAATCCCGGTGCCTTCGTGCAGCGGCGAGACCTCGCCGCAACCCGGGGCGTGATGCCCTCCGAAGGCCTGGCCCGCTATGAGTGGCGCAAGCACGGCACCTGCTCAGGCCTCTCGCCGGCACGCTATTTCGAGGCGATGGCCACGCTCTATCGCCGGATCGCCATCCCCGAAACCTATCGGAACCCGGGGCAGGACAGTCGGGCCGCGCCCATCGAGATCGAGCGGGCCTTCTCGCAGGCCAATTCCGGCCTGCGGCCCGACATGATGACCGTGGTCTGCGGCCGTGGCGAGCGCGGCAGCGTGCTGACCGAATTGCGCATCTGCCTGAGCAAGGATCTGCGCAATTTCCGGGCCTGCCCGGCGCAATTGCAAGTTCAGGGCTGCCGGACACGAAACATTCTGATACCAGCGCTCAACTGACATTGGTCTTGGTGAACCGACATGGCTCTATGGCTCAAATTCGCAGGCACGGGGGAAGGGGAGGCCGAGGCAGGCGCACCCAAGCCCGAACGGCTGGAAGCCGGCAATCCGGCCTTCCGCACCTGGAACAGCTATGAGAGCGCCGACGGCAAGACCTTCTGCGGCATCTGGGAGGCGAGCCCGGGGCGCTGGCGCATCGTCTACGAGGAATGGGAAAGCTGCACCCTGCTCGAGGGCCGCTCCATCGTCACGCCGGATGGCGGGGCGCCGGTGGAATTGAAGGCCGGCGACACCATGATCCTCGAGCCGGGCTTTGCCGGCAGCTGGGAAGTGGTGGAAACCACGCGCAAGAGCTACGTGATCCGCCTCTGATCACAATTGCCCGGATGAGACGCGAGTCCGCCTTCTTCCGCTTGCGGGGCGTTGGGCATGGCCTTGTCGCGCCTGATGGCCGGGCGCGTCATCTCGGCATGGCCGTGCCGATCCAGTCATCGTCGTGGCCCACCTCGACCGTCTCCACCGCGGATGCCGGTGGCAGGGCGACCTGGGCCTGGCTGGGCAGGCCGATCTGAGCCGTGGACTTCTCCGTGCCGTGCCGCGAGACTGCCATTTCCCCTCTTGCCACCCCGGCCGCTTCCCGGCGATATGGGCTGGGCGGAGGTAACAGGTACAATGGCAGCAGAGCAGGGTGGTTCCACCCGTTTTCTACGCGAGCGCGATGGTCATGAGGCCCGCGTTTCCTATGCGGAACTCTTCTTCGATCTCGTCTATGTCTTTACGGTGACGCAGCTTTCCCACTCGCTTCTGGAGCATCTTTCCTGGGGCGGGGCGCTGCAAACTCTGGTCCTGTGGTTCGCGGTCTGGCTGGCGTGGCAATATACCTGCTGGTTCACCAACTGGTTCGATCCCGAGAAGACGCCGGTCCGTATTTGTCTGTTCGCGCTGATGGCACTTGGCCTCGCCATGGCCGCCGCCCTGCCGGAAGCCTTCGGCGAGCGTGGGCTCGTCTTCGCGATCTGTTTTGCGGCCATTCAGGTCGGGCGCACGGCCTTCGCCGTGTTCAGCCTGGGGGCCGGCACGCCGATCTCCCGCAATTTCCAGCGCATGATCGGCTGGAACCTGATTGCGGCCTGCATCTGGATCGCCGGTGGCCTGGCCGAGGGCGAGGCCCGCATCGCGCTGTGGATCATCGCGGTGGCCTGCGAATATTTCGCCCCTTGGTTCGGCTTTTGGCTGCCCGGGCTCGGCCGTTCGGATCCTGGCAAGGAATGGACGGTGGAAGGCGGCCATATCGTCGAGCGCTGCGCGCTCTTCGTCATCGTTGCGTTGGGCGAATCCGTCCTGGTCACCGGTGCTACCCTGGCCAAATCGACGGCCTGGGATGCGCCCGGCCTGATTGCCTTCTTCGTCGCCTTCCTAGGTTCGATCGCCATGTGGTGGATCTATTTCGACATCAGCACCAAGGATGCCACCGAGGCGATCGTCGAGTCCGACAATCCCGGACAGATCGCCGCCTATACCCACTACCTGCATGTAGCCCTGATCGCGGGCGTCATCGTTACGGCCGTCGGCAATGATCTGTCGATCGCCCATCCCGCCCATCACGTCGATTTCGGCGGCATGGCGGTGATCTTCGGTGGGCCGGCGATCTATCTGATCGGCAATGCCCTCTATAAGCGCCTGATCTATGGCGGTGTGCCGATCACCCATGTCGCTGGCCTGCTGGCACTGGCCATTACGGCGCCTTTCGCCTTCATGACCGATCTCTTGATGATCAGCGGCATCACCACCGTCATCGTGCTCGTCGTGGCGATCTGGGAAGGCTATATCGGCAGGAAAGCGAAATCGAAGGTCTTGCATCACGCATCATGAACTATCGCCATGCCTTCCACGCCGGCAACTTCGCCGACGTTCTCAAACATATCGTGCTGGCGCGCATCCTGACCCATCTCAAGGCCAAGGATGCGCCTTTCCGCGTGATCGATACCCATGCGGGCACCGGGCTCTACAGTCTCGAAGCCGACGAGGCCCGCCGCACCGGCGAATGGCAGGACGGCATCGGCCTGGTGGCGGCAAATCCGCCACCGGCACGGGTCGCCGAGTTGATTGCGCCCTGGCAAGGTCTGTGCCAGGGGCTGATGGCCCAGTCCCCGCCGCTCTATCCCGGCTCACCTTGGCTCGCCGCCGACCTGACACGCGACCAGGACCGCCTGGTCTTCTGCGAGAAGCACCCGGAGGATGCCGGCAGGCTGCGCGGCAATTTCGCCCGCGGCAAGCGCACCAAGGTGATGGAAGGCGATGCCTGGGCCTTGCTGCCAGGGCTGCTGCCGCCGCCTGAGCGGCGGGGGCTCGTCTTCATCGATCCGCCTTTCGAGGAAGACAACGAATTTCGCGCCATCGCTGATGGTCTGGTGCAGGCTTTGCGGCGCTGGGCGACCGGCGTCTATGCCATCTGGTATCCGATCAAGGGCATGCGCGAGGTCGAGAGCTTCGCCCGCAAGGTGGCCGCGCTACCCGCCGGCCGCATCCTGCGTTTCGAGCTCAGCCGCTACGCCGTGCAGCGCATCGACCGCCTCAATGGCTGCGGCATGATCATCCTCAACCCGCCCTGGAAGCTGGACGAAGAATTGCGCGCCGTCGGAGAGTATCTCGCGCCGCTGTTCGCGAAAGAAGGCAGCGGCCTCATACGGCTCGACTGGCTGAAGGAAGAAGAGAAGCGCTGATTATACCAACCTGCATAAAGTCTGCCTTTATGATCCCTGGTTTTATTTACCCGCGATTGGGGAAATCAGGCCAGGCGGGTCTCTCCCAAGGAGGCGATCGGCCGTGCGCTGGCTGACAGGGTGGCCCGCGGAGCGAAATCGATGAACAGCGGCAGGCTTGCCGCACCCAGGGCATGGGCGATCGAGCCGAATGTCCCCAGGCGCAGCACAGGTGCGCTGCGTGCCTCGGGAATGGCGGTGGCGAGCGCCGTTTCGAGGCGTGCAACGATCTCCTGCATGATCGGCGTCCCGAGGTCGCCGTCGATGACCACATTGGGAACGTCGAGCAGGGCCTGTGCCGACAGGACCGGCCCGACCAGGGCGTCGACGCAATCGGCGACCCATTCTTCCAACGCCGCCGGATTGGCAGCGATGGCTGCCGGCAGATCGTGGGGGCCGACGATCTTGCGGCCATGCCAGCCGAGATGGCGCATCAGGGCCGCGATGGAGGCCCGGGCCAGCAGGATGTCGTAGGGGCCTTTGGGCGGAGGCACCGAAGGCAGGCGCGAGGGCGGCACGGGCAGCATGGCGACATCGCCGGCATTGCCCTGGGAGCCGCGGCGATAGTCGCCGCCCAGCACTACGCCGCCGCCAATGGCCGGTCCGATGAAGAAGTAGACGAAATCATCCGATTCCCGGCCAAAGCCGTAGAAGAGCTCGGCTATGGCGGCGGCGGTGCCGTCATTCTCGGCATGAACGTCGAGGCCGGTCAGGCTCTGCAGGGCCGCGGCAAAATCGTAACCCTCCCACAGCGACAGCGTGTCGATCTCCAAATTGAGCCGGTCGAGCCAGGCACCGAGATTATAGGGCTGGGCCAGGCCGATGCCGAGCACGCGCCCGGGAGACAAGCCGTCGGCGATGGCCTTGAGATCGGCGACGTCGGCCGCCACCACGGCCAAGGCCTCCTGTGGGGCGGGCAGGGGATAGTCGTGCGAGCGCTTGTCGATGAGATGGCCGCCGAGATCGACAAGGGCGGTCTCGATGCGGTTGCGGTCGATGCGCACGCCGATGCCATAGGCCCCGGTCGGCTCCAGGCGCAGCAGCGTCGCCGGCTGGCCGCGCTGGCCGTGATAGCGCTTGCCGACCACGGAGATCAGCCCGAAGGCCTGCAGGTCCGAGACGATCTCGCCGATGGCGGTGTTGGTCAGGTTGGCGGCGCGGGCAAGGTCGGCCTTGGAGGCTTCGCGCAGGCGTCGCAGGCGCTGCAGCACCACGCGGTGGTGGTAGTGACGGATGCGCGCGGAGGTCAGTCCGCGTTCCGCCATCGACGCGGGCGCCATGGCTTCCTCCCCCTTACCGCCTGGAGCAAAACACGTTCGGGTGTGAACGCCTATTTGCTCTCACTTTCCGGGCGAGCGTATAGTCGCCACGCCGCTCTTTATTCATTGCCGTTGAGTAAATTCAAGAAGAGCGAAGGTGTCAAGCATCATGCGGGGCCTTGCTGTCCGGCGCGTCAAGGAACCGACGCAGTCCTTGTCCCGTTTCCCATGGTCGCACCCGGATTGACGCCGGGCAGGGGGTATTGTCAGATCATTGGCGGGTGCCCGCCTGGGCCGGCGCACCATGGTGAATGGATCATGCAATTCGATTTCAAGGACAGGCTGGTGCTGGTCAGCGGCGGCACCAGCGGCATCGGAGCCGCGATTGCGGCAGGATTTGCCGAAGCCGGCGCGTCCGTCGTGGCTGCAGGCTTGCCCGGTGCGGCCGCTCCTTCCGGCGTCGAGACGGTGGAACTCGACGTCAGGGATAGCGGGGCCGTCGCTGCGTTGGCCGGACGCTACCAGCGGCTCGACGTGCTGGTGAATGCCGCCGGCGTCATCCGGCGTGGTGCCGAGCACGAGCCCGAGGTCTTCGAGGAGGTCGTCGACATCAATCTCAACGGCACCATGCGCCTGTGTGCCGCCTGCCGCGGCGCCCTGGCGGCTTCGGGTGCCGGTGCGGTGGTCAACCTCGCCTCCATGCTGTCCTTTTTCGGCGGCGGCCTGGTGCCGGCCTACAGCGCCAGCAAGGGTGGCATCGCCCAGCTCACCAAATCGCTGGCCATCGCCTGGGCCGGCGAGCGCATCCGCGTCAACGCGATCGCTCCCGGCTGGATCGAGACGCCGCTCACCAGCGCGCTGGTGCAGGATCCAGCCCGCAGCGGCCCGATCCTGGCCCGCACCCCGCTCGGGCGCTGGGGCGTGCCGGCGGATCTGGTCGGGCCCGTGCTGTTCCTGTGTTCCCCCGCCGCCGCTTTCGTCACGGGCACGATCCTGCCCGTCGACGGCGGCTATCTGATCGGATGAAGCCATGACTGTGCCTGACCGCAAGCTCGACCAGAGCCGGATGCCCTATCAACTGCCGATGCCCGCAGAGGCGGCGCCCGAGATCGTGGTGCCGCATGTTCTGCCCGACGACGAGCGCGTCTGGGTGCCGCAGATGGAGAATGTCTGGTTCCGCCCGCTCTGCCTGCATGCCGGCCAGGGCTACTGGGTCAACCTGCTGCGCGTGCGCAAATCCGGCGTGCTCTCGCGCCACCGCCATCCGGCACCGGTGCACGGCCATGTCCTGAAGGGGCGCTGGCACTATCTGGAGCATGACTGGGTGGCCGAGACCGGCTCCTATGTGTTCGAGCCGCCCGGCGAGACCCATACCCTCGTGGTGCCGGAGGATTGCGAGGAGATGATCACCCTGTTCCACATTACCGGCGCCATGATCTATGTCGACCCCTGGGGCAAGGTGACCGGCTTCGAGGACGTCTTCTCCAAGATCGAGATGTGCCGTGCCCATTATGCCGCCAACGGCCTGGGCGCCGATTATGTCGAGCGTTTCATCCGGCGCTGAGCGCACCTATTTGGGGGCAGGGCGCTGCGCCGGCATTGCAGGTTTGCTGTCGCCATGCGGGCGTGGCACCATGGCGAGCACGGCCGTTTCGAGCGACTTGTCGCGGTGCTTCAGGCAATAGCCGCGCAGATGGGTGCGCAGGGCGACCGGATCCGTGAGATCGGCAAGGGAGCGTTCGCTGCCGAAATGTCCGGGATTGGCTTTGGCATAGCCTTCGATATAGCCGCCCGCCCAGGCGATGATCTGGCCGTCGAGGATGTCGCGGCGGCGCACGGCGAAGCCGCAGCGCATGTCGCCATAGTCGACAGCCTGGCTGACGGGCACATGCGGCTTGGCAGGCGTCGTGGGCTTGACTGCCGCAGGCGCTGCGTCCTCCGGCTTGGCCGGCGCCGTCTTGTCGGCGGGGGGCTTTTCGGTCGCCAGCGCCGTTGGAATCGGGAGGCTGCCTAGACAAAGGGCGCCTGCCAGGAATGCTGCCATCGTCACGCGCACATTTGCCTCCATCGCATTGATTTGCTGCGCCATGCTGCGCAAACAAAAGGGCGGCCGCAAGGCATCGTGCCCGGTGCATGAACGCAAATCTTCGACTTGGCGGGCATTGGGCGCCGCGGGAGACATGGAAATCGGGCCGGGCAGGAAAAACCTGGCTGGGGCGGGAGGGTTCGAACCTCCGAATGGCGGAATCAAAATCCGCTGCCTTACCACTTGGCTACGCCCCAATCGGTGCGGCTCAATAAACGGTTCGCTCCAAGGCCGCAAGATATGGCTACAAAAAAGCGCTGTGAAATTCATCACCAAAAAAGCGCATATCCCGCTTGCGGCTCGCCGACGATCCCGCTATAGACCCGCCCACGACTGGAATACGGAGTGTGGCTCAGCCTGGTAGAGCACTACGTTCGGGACGTAGGGGTCGCAGGTTCAAATCCTGCCACTCCGACCAGTCGATTTTCCCGAGATCCAATCCATAGATGCCAAGCCGTGGACGTCGCTCATAGCGGCGCTGGCCGTATGCGTACCGGCCTGTCAGGCAGTCGTACTGGTACGCGAAGCAGCATCTCGGTGTCTTTCCTGTAGAAAGTCATGATGATACCGTCTTCGGCAAGCGCATAGCCATTGCCTCGTGAAGTATGGTGGGGTGGGTGCCTCAACGCTCCACGGCTGTTACATGGGTAACTGAATACAGTGTAACAACTTTATGACAATGGTCCGGCGCCGAATAGATTGCCGCTTGTTTAAGCTTTGTCGTTATTCCGTCTCCGACGTAGAGATATTGTCTTTAATGTGGCATTTGGATATCTGTGCGATTAACGATTCGTTATGAGGATTGGGAATGCGGAAGCTGCTGGGCGTAGGCCTGCTTGTCCTGCTGGGTGGCTGCTCCAGCCCATCCGATGGCCCGAGCGCCGGAAGTTTCCTCAATGCGCGCCAGCCCTATACGAATGAGCGTGTTCCGGTCATCGACATCACCTATGCCGCGCAGACGGCTCTGACGCCGGGCGCCAGCGCCTCGTCCTTTGCCGGCACGCCCGGTCTCTCGAAGCTGCGTTCGGCCGGATATACGGGCACTCAGATCAGCCGCGGCGACGTCCTGCAGATCACCGTGCTGGATACCGGTGAGGATGGCCTGTTCTCGCCGACGAACAGCAAGACGCTGGATCTCGGCCGCTTTACGGTCGACGACAATGGCTCGATCGATATTCCCTTCGTCGGCAAGCAGCGGGTAGCGGGTTCCTCGCCGGAATCGGTGCAGAAGCGCATCGTCGGCAGCCTCAAGGGCTCTTCCGTCAATCCTCAGGCGGTGGTGACTATCGTTGACCGGCCCAACAGCGCCGTGGCCATTTCCGGTGCGGTGCGGGCTGCCGGCCGCATGCCGATGGCGTCGGGCAAGGAGCGCATCCTGGATGTGGTGGCGCGGGCCGGTGGCGCCACCGGGCCCGCCAATGCGACGACGGTGACCGTCATTCGCGGCAACCAGCGTGCCGACCAGAGCCTCGACCAGGTGATGGCCGATCCCAAGCAGAACATCTATCTGCAACCGGGCGACCAGGTCATCCTGGGTGGCAATACGCCGAGTTTTACTGCGATGGGGGCGTTCAAGAGCGCCGGGGAGTTCAATTTCGAACCTGGCCAGCTGACGCTGGCACAGGCCATCGCACGCAGCGGCGGCCTGCTCGATGACCGGGCTGATTCCCGCTACGTCTATCTGTTCCGCAAGCGTGCCTATTACTGGACCACCAAGGATTGCGTGCTGGTGCGGCCATCGCCCTATGGTAGCGGCACCATGCCGCCACGGACCAATTGTCCGGAAGCCATGGCTTCGCCGCCGCCGCCGCGCGCCGTGATCTTCCGCATCAATATGAGGGACGCTTCCAGCCTCCTGATGATGCAGCAGGTCCAGATGGAAAGCGGCGACATGCTGTTCGCCAGCAATGCCGGCATGGTCGATTTCGCCAAGCTCTTCACCGTGTTCCAGAAGAGCGTACCGACGGCGGCGGCCCCGCAGCCGACCGGCGGAATCCCGTCCAGCCCTCCTCCCGCACCGGGGGTGTCCCTGAATCTGCCGTCCCCCTGACGTAGGCAGGCTTCAGGAGGCCTTCTGGGTGCCGTGTAGCATCGCAAGGGCGATGCCTGCCGATGACGGCCTTTGGTCCCGATCGGGACAAGCGAGTTGCCCGGCAAGTTTTCGCAAGGGGTCGTCGGCCTTGGGTGGATCGGCACGGTCTTCCAGCAGCATCTGCAGGATCCGCCCGCAGGCATAGAGATCCGCCCGGCCGTCGAGGGGCTTGGCGGCCTGCTGTTCGGGGGCACTGAAGCCTTCGCGGCCGGCCTTCGTCAGGTCGATATCGCCGTGGCACTGCCCGGCTTCCAGGGCGATGCCGAAATCGGCGATATGCAGCGTGGCGAGATCCTCGCCGTCATAGAGCAGATTGTCCGGCGCGAGATCGGCATGCACCAGCCCGGCTGCATGCACCGCCTCCAACCCCGACAACAGGGCGGCGGCGACCCTGGCCACCTCGTCACGGAGGAACGGGGCTTTCCTCATTCGCTCCGAGAGGCTGGAGGGCAGCCAGTCCATCAGCAGGGCAGGACGACCGTCGGCGAGCCGCAAAGCGACAGTGGCGGCTGCGACGTGGCGGTGGTGCAGCCTGGCACCGAAGCGGGCCTCTCGCAGCAGGAGGTCGCGGGCGACGACATTGTCGGCTTGGTCAGGCCGCAACGTCTTGAGGGCGTGGAGGGTGCCGAGATCGCGATGGCGCAGGCGATGGATCTGCGTGAGCGCGCCCTCATGGACGATTGCTTCCAGGGCGAAGCTGTTGGCGATGAAACCCGGCTCCGCCGTATCCAGCCTGTCGAGGCGCCGGTCGAGCGCATCGCGCACGCGATCTGCCAGCAGATGGATTTCACTGGGCGTGCGCGGTCCGGCGCCATTCCGGCTGAGGGCCTGCCACAGCGCGGCAAAGCGGGTGGCGATTGCCTCAAGGTCGCCCGGTGGCGGTTCGCCGCTCATGTCGCCTGGACAGCCACGACGATGGCGCTGACATTCTCCCGTACATTGGCGATCAGGGCCTCCTGAACCAGGGCTGCTGCTGCCTCCTTCACCGGCTGCTCGGCGATGATGGTGGCGATGCTGCGCTCGTCGAGGACCCGCGCGAGCGCGGCACTGCAGAGCAGAAAGCGATCGCCGGGCTGGGCCCTGTCGTGCACGATCTCGGGTACGAACTGGCGAGGCGCGCCGATGCTGCGCGCGAGCGCGAAACGCAGGCCGATCTCGACATGGTCGCGCGTCAGGCAGCGCATCATGCCCTCGCGCATCAGATAGCAGCGGGCATTGCCGGCCCAGATCACGGCGAAATCCCGGTTCCCGAGGGCGAGGGTGACGACGCTGGCGCTCGCAGGCTCCAATGCGCCAGGGAACCGAATAGACTGCACCAGGCTATGTGCCCGCCCGAGCTTGCCTTTGACATCCTGGACTAGGGTTTCAAGCGTATCGGCCGGCGAGACATTGGCCAGCGTGTTGGTGACGATCTTGGCAGCCTCCGCTGCGCCATTGCCATCGCTGACGCCATCGGCAACCGCGAAAAGGCGGGGATTATCGGAGACCAGCAAGGCGTCGGCATTGATCGACAGGCGCGTGCCGGCATGCGTGGCATAGCCCCGTTCCATCACCAATGCCGGTGGTGGCGCTGCAGCCTCGGGCAGGGGTGTCGTTTCGGTTCTCTCGGCCGGCGGGGGCGGTGAGGGCGGCCGGGAGGGCGGCTTGACGGTGGGGTTGCCGCCTTTCAGCAGGCGCACGAAGTCGCCGGCGCGCGGTGCCCCTTGCGTCTTGAAGCCGCTGGCCCGTCCCGTGCCGCTTTCGACGGTCCACCACAGCGAGACGCGGCTATCTGCAGCGCCGGGCGGTGGTGGCTGCACCGGCCGGGCCTGGGGAAGGCGCAGGCGCTTCAGCCCGCCCAGAAAGGCAGTGATATTGAAATCGCGCAGTGTCGAGGTCTCGGCAATCGCTTCAGCGGCGGTGAACCAGCTCTCGTCGAAGCAGAAAAGGCGCGCCGGACCGTCATAATTGCTGAGCCGGGCCGCGATCACCAGCGGGAAACTGCGGCCGACCCTGTCCTTGCTCGGCAATAGGATGCCCACCATGGTGGCGTGCCCCCACAAGGATCGCTCGATCACGAAACGCCAGGGCGGGGAGGCATGAAACAGGCTTTCCCATTGCGTGCCGAGCGTCTGCTCGCTTTCCTGCAGGCCCGATTGCAGCCAGTTGACGAGTTCGGTCTCGGCCTGGCGACCGAGACCGGTCGAGACAAAATCGCCGTGACTCGGCACCTTGCCGAAAAAGCCGATGCCGTCATTCTCGGACAAGGGAGGGCGGGAAACGCTGCGCTGACTCATCACCCGCCCTCAGAACTGCGAAGGGCAGCGGAAATCCGCCAGCGCCTTCAGGCGGTAGGGATTGAGCGTGCCGCCGAACTGCACCCTGAACTCGGCGCTCCTGCCGTCCTGGCTGAAGCGGGCCTTGAACAGATCGGTACCTTCAGCAGTGATCACCGCCTTGTCGAGCAGCCGGAAGGTGGCCCATTCGCCGGTTACCTGGATCTTCCGGTTGAAGTCACCGGGAGGCATGTACACCCAGGATTCGGCCTTGGTGTCCTTCGATGGCCATTCGAATGTCTTGGCCTGGGCATTGCTCTTGAACAGACGAACGCCTTCGCCGGCTGTCGTGAGGACGGCCATGTCGGTCGCATCATTGAGAGACAGGCCGGTCATGGTAATACGGATCGAGGGCATCTCGCCATCATTCGGGAAGAAGGCCTTGCGGATCTCGTCGGCATTTTCGAACTGGGTCAGGGCCTCGCTTGCCATGCCCTCTGTCCCGGGGGCACCCTTCCAGCGCCACGGACTGGCCGAGGTGTCGACGAAGGCCTGCAGCTCGTTCTGGAAGAAGCTCGGGAAAAGCCCCTTGGGACCGAACAGCCGGGCAAAATCCGTCAGTGCCATGTCTTCCCTGGCGGACCGGTCGAAGGGATAGCGCCCCGCCATGATGGTGGAGCAGAGCCTGGCGCCATCACCAGCCCATTTGTCGGCCGCCTCGTTGCGGGCCGTCTTGGACGCCAATGCACCGACATCCCCGACCAGGCCCGCCACCAGATCGTCGATCGGGGGCGGCAAGCGTCGGCTCTCTTCCGCCAGGGACTGGACGGCGGCGGCGAGCTGGCTGTCGGTGTTGAAGATCTTGTTCACCGGCTGTGTCGATCCTGCCGCTCGCGAGAGCTGGGTGTACATGGCTCCGAGCAGGGGTTTGAGGGCCTGGATCTGCGAGCGTGGCTTTTCCGAGCTGCTGGTCTCGCTCTGCTTGGGGGTTTCCAGTGCTTCGCGCAGGCGGCCATAGGGATCGGGGACGCTGATCGTGCTGCTGTTCAAGGCAGTGCTCCGGCTACCCTGCTGCGCCAACGCCACGGAGGCGTTCGCCTGGGGCCTGAGATCGGCGGCATTGGCGATGGAACGCGCCAGGGACTCGATCGGGCCCGGCTCGCTGGAGAGGACGCGAAGTGTGTCGGCGGCATCGGCCAGTGACTGGAACGGCTTGATGTTCAGATCCGCCAGGAGGCTCGCCCAGCGTTTCTCATACTGGTCGAAATAGAGCTGCAGCGCAGCCAGGGACAGGCTGTCCACCGTCATGCCGGCGCTGGGCTGCTCGCCGCGAACCCAGTGTTCGTCCAGCGCCTGACGGGCTGCTTCGGCGACCTCCGGCAGGACGACGGAGCGATAGCCTTCGCCGGTGAACAGGCCGGGAATGCCTTCGCGCAGAGCAGCCTTGGATTTACGCTGGAACACTCGTTCGCCGAGCGGGCCGAGTGCGTCGGCGGGCACCCAGGGCGCCAGGGCGCGGACCTGCCGGTTCTCCTCCAGGATGTCATAGGCCCGTGCCGCCAGGCTCTGCCCGCTGATTGCCTGCCGGGCCTTGGCGACCAGGGTCTGGTCGATGTCGATCGGTGGCAGTCTCCTCGCCACCAGCTGCTCGACATGCTGGAGAAGTTCGCGGCGGGCGGCCACCCTTCCCTCGCCGGGATAGAGGGCATCGAAGATCTGCTCGGCTTCCTGCGAGGCGAATTTGGCGTCGACCTGGCCCAACCCGCCGAGCATGCCGTAGAGCTTGAGGGCATCGAAGGTCTGGCGGACATTGGAGGTGTCACCCAATTGCTTCTGCAACTGCACCATCAGGCGCGGCAGCAGCAGCGAATTGAGGGCGCGCTGATAGGCCTCGCGCTGCCGGCCGGCGATCTTGTCGCTCTGGTCCAGCCCGAAGCCGACCTGCCACGTATCTGACCCCGAGAAGCCATCGGTCACGCCTCTAATATCGTTCAGCGCCGGGAGAATGCGCAGGAAATCGGTGTCGTTGACGTCGCGTACCGGGATGCCCTGCACCAGCTTCTCATAGGAGCTGATACGTTCGTCGGCCTGCGCCAGGGCGCGGGAATTCTGGAAATAGGTCGCGATCCAGCTCGAGAAAACCACGCCGAGTATCACGGCCGACGCGCCATAGGCGATCCGGCGCAGCATCAGCTGGCGGCGGCTCAGGCGCTTGTCGCGTGCGACGAGCGCCGCCTCTCCGAAGATGACTTCCTTGAACAGGCGCGGCAGGAAATAGCTGCGGCGCATGCGTGGAGCACCGGCCGCGCCGGGCACCTCCGCCTGCGTTCCAGAGGCGAAATAGATGCCGCGCAGCAGCGGGGATTCGACCAGCTTCGATCCTGCGCAAAGTTCCACCAGCACCTCGTGCAGGCGCTCCTTGAGGGCAGCGAGCTCGGCGGGGAAACGGAAGATGCGTCCACGTATCTCGCTGTCGGGTTCCTGCTGCAGGCGCTCGATCAGCATGGCGTCGACACGTTGCTGGAGCAGGCTGAATTCCTCCAGGAAACGCTCGGGCAGATCGTCGGCCTTGTAGCTCTCGTCCAGACCGAAGGTGGTGCCCCAGACCTGTTCGCGGTCGCTGGCATTGAACCCGTCGAAGAATTCCACGAAGCCGGTGAGCAGGTCCGATTTCGTCAGCACGAGATAGACGGGGACGCGGGCCTGCAAGTATTCGTCGAGCTCCGACAGGCGCTGGCGGATGGCGCGCACCTCTTCCAGCCGGGCGGTGGGCTCGCGGGTCAGGATGTCGGCGATCGACAAGGTGACCAGGGCGCCATTCACCGGCTGCGAGCGGCGGTGCTTTTTCAAAAGGGTCAGGAAACCTTCCCAGCCGGCCTTGGAACTGCCGTTGAGATCGTCCTGGGTGGTGTAGCGGCCGGCCGTATCGATCAGGATGGCTTCGTCGGTGAACCACCAGTTGCAGCTGCGCGTGCCGCCGATGCCCTGCACGGAATTGGCGCCGAGCGCATCGCCGAGAGGGAATTTCAGGCCCGAATGGGTGAGGGCGGTGGTCTTGCCCGAGCCGGGCGCCCCGAAGATCACATACCAGGGCAGTTCATAGACATAGCCGAAGCGTTTCTTGGTGACGCGGCGCAGCAGTGCCAGGGCCTGTTTCAGGCGGTCGCGGATTTCGTTGACCTCGGCCTGCTGGCTGGCGGCGGCTTCCGCCTCCGCACTCTTTTCGAGGTCGGCGACCAGCGCCTTGTCGCGCTTGCGGGCCCGGTAGATGCTGATGCCGATATAGGCGAGGCCGGCAACCAGCACGATACCGATGGCGATCAGCCGATTGGTCGCGCTGGCAAGCGGATAGAATTCGCCATAGCCGATGAGGTGGCCGTAGAACCAAATGATCAGGCAGAGCGCCGCGATCCAGACGATGGGCAGGAAGCGCTGGCCGAGCAGCGTGCCATAGGCTTCGACATAGGAGCGGATCGTATAGTAATAGCTGAGCGGGTTCATGGCGTGGCGCCTCCCGGCCGTATGACGCTGCGATCGACAACCGGCAGGCTCATCACGAGAGGCGAGCCGGTATAGCCGTCCTCAGGCTTGCCGATCACCAGGATTTCCGTGCGGCGGTTCTGCGCGCGTCCCGGGTCGGTATCGTTGGAGGCGATCGGTTCGGCTTCACCCCGGCCTTCGGTGGTGATGCGGTCACGAGCGTAGGTCTTCAATATGTTGCCGACGGCGTCGGCCCGCTCCTCCGACAATTGTTGATTGTCGCGGATGCGCCGGTTGCCGTTGAAGGGCCGGTTGTCGGTATAGCCAATCACCCTTGCGCTGAATTGGGAAGCGGCCAGGGCGACGCCGATCTTGTCGATCAAGTCCTGAAAACCAGGTTTGACGTCAGCCTTGCCTGTATCGAACAGGCCGGCATTGTTGATGCGGACCAGCACCTGGCCATTGTCATTCCACAAGGTCACGAGCTTCTTGTCGACCTCCGGCTGCAGGAAGTTCATGAATTGACGGATGCGCGTTACACCCACAGGTTCCGGGGGAACCTCCGCCTTGGCCTGGACCGGGGGTGGATCCTTCGCCTTGGGAGGCGGCGGGATGAAGATGCTGGGCGCCTCGTTGGGAGGCAGGTTGGCCAGGCGCGTGAAAGTGCCGTCCGAAGCCCGGTCGAGCGACAGCGAGAAGAAGAGGTAGCCGAGCCCGAACAGCAGCGCGAGGATACTGAGCAGCGTCCATAGCGCCGCCGCGGTGCGCAACGGCTTGTGCCTGGCGATGACGCCGCGCCAGTGTGGCGACAATTCCCGCTCGAAGGTGCCATACTGGCCGAGCAGCGTCTTGTAGAGGCTGTCGCGGATGCGGCTGAGTTCGAGCGCTCCGCGCGGCGAGACGCGGGTGCGGCCTTCGAAGGCGAGCGAGAGGCTGAGATAGATCAGCAGCAGCAGATCCTTGTTGGCGCCGGGACTCTGGTGAAAATGATCGAGCAGGTCGAAGACCTTGTCACCGCCGGTGACGTCCATGTGATAGGTCGAGACCAGGCCCGAACGCGCCCAGCCGGCGCGCACGCCCCAGGGCTTGCTGAGCACCACGTCGTCGACGGTGGCGCAGACGACATAATGGGCGGCGCGCGCCCGCTCCGGATTGATGCGGGCGCCGGCGAGATCGCGCTCATAGCGGTTGATCGCCTCGGTGGTGGTGCGGCGTAACTGCTCGATGTCGGGCTGGTCCGCTGTGTGGCGCAAGGCATGGGCGAGATTGAGCAGGGGCGCGGCGGAGGCCACGATGGTCGGCACCTCCTCGCCGCCGAAGCGGAAATTGCGCACCAGCGTGTCGGCCGACCAGCCGCCCGAGCGCAATGGCTCGGCCGAACCCGCGGCATCCTGCGGCGCATCGGCCAGCATCTCCGCCATCTTGCGGGCGACCTGCTGCTTCCTGGCGCCGTCCTCGGTGAGCTCGACCACCGTCGGCAGGGACTGCCAGGGGGCTGTCGTTGCCTTGTTCATCGACTGGCCTCCTTCATTCCCTCAGGGCCCAGAGCTCCATCTCCAGGCTTGGAAAGTCGCCGGCGAGATGGAGGGCGATGGCGCCCGACGTATCGAGCTGTTTCCACAGCGGGTTCTTGGTATCGAGCTCGAAATAGATCGTGCCCGAGCGATAGGGCAGCTGGCGCGGCAGCACCGGCAGGGGGCGGACGGGAATGCCGGGCAGGGCGACATTGACCAGTTCGGCGATGCGCTCCACCGGGCCGACCTTGATCTGGGCCGGCAGGCGGCGGCGCACTTCCTCGGCCGGCATCTCGGCTCGCACAGCCAGCACGAAGCCGGCATCCTTGAGCAGGGTCCGGTCGTTGATGGTACCCACGCGCACACCATGGCGGCGTTCGGCAAGCTCGATGGCGACGGCCGCCTGTTCGAGCACGGCCGAGAGCGAGGTCCTGAGATCGTCGAACACGGCGGCGAAGGTCGCCTTGAGGTTGTCGTGCCGATAGGGCGGGAACTCGCTGGCGCGCTTGGAATCCATGGTGAAGGTGGCGAGTTCCCCGGCGAGCTGGATGCAATGCTCGTAGAAAGTCATGGGATGGATCCGCGTCGCATTGGCGGCGATGTGGCTGAGCAGCGGATCGGCCCGGTTGAGGATATGAAGCAGGAAATAGTCGCCGACTTCGGCCGTGCCGCGGATGGTCGGGTCGCCGATACGCTCGGCGATGGCCGCCGCGCGGTGGCGCACGATGCCGAGGAGCTCGGTCATGAGTTCGCTGAGCCGCGCCTCGGCGGCGCAATTCAGGCACGGGGCGATGTAGTCGGGATCGAGCAGCACGGCCTTGTCCGAGCGCACCTCGATGATGCGCGCAAGGCCGATCAGCTCGTAGCCGGCGAGATCGTCGCCGCTCTTGAGATAGCGCAGGCTCAGCCGGCCGACATCGATGGGAGCCATGAAATCGGTCTCGACATTGGCGTCCGGTGCCTCGTAATGCGAGGCGACGAAACGCACGCCGGGTGAGGAAGCCCCGCCATTGACGGCGATGTCGGCGCGCCCGGGCCGGCGGGCCGGCAGCCCCAGATAGATGATGGCGTTCTTGGTGGTCTCGTCGAGCTCCAGCGGCGGCGGCAGGTCGGTGTCGAAGGGAGCTTCGAAAGGCGTGCCGTCGGGCAGGGTGCCGCGCAGATTTGCCAGGGCGAACTGGCCGATCGCCAGGGCGCCGCGGTCGATGCCGATCTCGGCGATGCCCCAGGGATAGGCGGCAAGCTCACGCGTGGTCGCTCGAACGAGCCGCTCCGTCCAGCGGTCGGCCTGCTGGAAATGCTGCACGCGAAGGAACATGCCCTCGCTCCACGCGACCCTGTTCTCGTTTCTCATGCGACTTCGTCGTCCTTGCTTGTCGTGCTGTGTGCGGTGCTGTGCCCGGTCCTGGCCGGCTCGCTGCCGCCTGGTTCGTTCCTAGCCGGCTCGAGCGAGCGCAGCATTGCCCTGCGGAACAGGTCGCGGACGGAAAGATCCCGGCCGTCGGCCTCGAATTGCCGCCGATAGGCCTGCCAATAGGCACCGTTGCGGCGCCAGGGCAGGCTGATCGCGCGGGCGTCGATACTCGCCTCGATGATGCGTGGCTCCAATTGGGGGCCGACTTCGCGAACCAGGGTGCCGAGCGCTTCCGCGAGCGCCTGCTGGCGTGCCAGCAGGGTTTCGAGCCGCGCCAGCAGGGCTTCCTCCCGATCGAGGCCGAAGACGTCCGGTGCTGGCATCAATGTGTCGGCGCTGATCTCGAAGGTGACGAAGGCCTTCTCGAGCGCCTCCTCGCATTGGGCCAGCAGGCCGTCGCAACGCGGCTGCCAGGAGGAGGGGGCGGCCATGGCAACCAGGAAATCGGCGGGCTCCTCGTCCTGTTCCGTGGGGACGACCACCTGCCTTCCATCGTCACTTGCCGGTGCCGTCTCGGTGCCATCCTTGCTGCGGTCGCGGGCCATGGGTACGGACACGAAGGTGGCACGGCCATGTTCGAGGCGATTGCCGTAGTCGGAATCCTCGTTCCAGTCGTCCGGCAGGACCGCCTTGATCGCCCTGGGATCCGGCGGGCCGTTCCAGCCGATCTCGACATGCCGCGAGGAGGGAGCGGCCTCGCGCTTGCGCCCCGTGGCCCGGGAAACTTTCGGCTGCTGCAAAGGCCAGTCGTCGGAAAGACGCCCGCCCATCACGCCGGTCGCGGTCTGCCCGCCCGGCGCGATATCGGCCAGGATGGCGGTGATCGTCAGGTTCTCCGAACTGACGGCGAGGCCGGCCTCGGGGTCGACGATGTCGCGGTCGGCCTCGCCGGTGACCGACACCGCGAAGGCATGGCCCCCCAGTTCCAGGCGCGATTGATGCTTGAGGCGGGCGGTCTCGCCCTCCAGGACCAGGACGCCGTCCACGCGGGTACCGTTGGCGCTTTCGTCGCGCAGCAAATAGCCGTCGCGATCACGCAGGATGGTGCAATGGAGCTTGGAGACGGTGCGGCCCGCGTCCGGCACTTGCCAGTCGCAATCGACCGATCGTCCCAGCGTCCGGCGCCCGCGTTCCAGCACCCAGGGTTGTCCCCCTGTCCCGGCTCCGCTTGCTTCGACCTGCCTGAGTTCCAACCGCATGGCCATCTCCTCACGAGACCGGTTGAAGCACCGCCTGGCGCTCGGTGATGACGGCATCGTCGCTGTCCCGTGCCGCCGGTGCGATGCGTGCCCAGCTATTCCAGCCCAGGCGTGGCGGATCACTCGCCTGGCCGAGCTGGCAGAAAGGCACGTGCTCCTTCCTGAGAACGACCTGGATGTCAAAATCGAGCCCGCAACCGACGAACAGGCGGGTGAGCGCGAAGAGCTCCTGAATGTTGCGGCTCCCCGGCGCCAGCGACAGATAGTCCCTGTAGTCGAGCGGGCCGATCACCACGCGGAAGGTGCTGGAAAGGTCCCGGATGGCCGAGCCCGCCATGGCATCGACGCCAAGGCGCACCGTGGCCGCCCGGGTCATCCGGCTCTGCTCGTGTTCCGGCACACCAAGCCAACGGCCCTGGAAGAGCTCGATTTCGACCGGCAGGCCGCTCACTTCGCGCAGCATGGCCCTGAGATTGCTGACGTTGCGGGTTCGTGCCGCGAAGAAGCCGCTGAAGCGCAGCAACACGTCGTCGTCGGTGCCGCTGCGCTCCCGCAGCCTCGCAGTGCCGAAGCCGGTGAGGGACAGCAATGTCTTGATGAAGCCATTGCGCCCTTCGCGGGTGCCCCAGCGCAGCAGGCGGGCGAGCCGGTATTTCTCGCAGGCATCGACGAACAGCTCGTCCATGCGGGCACCGAATAATTGCAGGAAGGCCGCGAGCGAGGAGGATTTATTGCGCTCCTCGCGCATGACCAGTTCGTTATAGGCCGGTGGCAGCGAACCCAACGGCCCGGCAAGCCCAGCCAGGGCGCTGCGCAAGGTGGCCTGCCCCTCCTTCCGGCGAAAGCCCGACACAGGCAGGGCAGCCGGCGAGACGCCTCCATGCGCAGTAACGGCAAGCTGTTCTTCGGAGGCCTGGGCGACCCGGAAGGCCGTGGTCGGCTCGAAACGGCCGGGGTCGCGTTCGAGCAGATCGGCAAGGGTGTCGGAGCTGTTGTCGGCGGTCATGGCGTTCGCCGAATAGTGAAGGGATTATGGGTGCGGGCGGTACAGCCCCTCACCCTTACCCTCTCCCCGCAAACGCGGGGCGAGGGGGGCGTAAGCGCCGCTGTGATTTCCCAGTGCATTGGGTCTCGCCCAACGGTCGGGCGAGATGATTCCCTTGCGTTGTAAGCGCTACGCCGATGTCCCCCTCGCCCCGCGTTTGCGGGGAGAGGGTAGGGGTGAGGGGCAACGCCAGGGTACGAAGGAAAGCTGTTCACGATGACCTCCTACAGCAGCGGCCGCTCGGCCGCGCGGGCGGGCCAGGTGGCGATCGGCTTGGATTGGCCCTTGATGGAGACAGTCAGCCGGGTGAAGCTGTTCACCGAGGTGTAGAGGCCGCAGAAGCGATCGAGCACGCTGCCGAACAGAAAGGCGGAAGGGCGGTCGATCGCGGCCGGGTCGAACTCCACCGTGATCTCCGTGCCGGGGACCATGCCGCCTCGGATGCGGGCGGTGGCGGCCCGTGCCTCGACCCGGATGATGGCGTCGACCAGCTGGCGTGTCTCCGGCAGATCACGGAAGGCATAGAGCGAGAGGATGTCCTTCAGCGCTGCCCCGCCATTGTCGAACAGCGAGACATGATTGAGCAGGAGATGCGACATCAGCCGCCAGTTGCGGCCATCCTCGTCATTCATGCGCACAGCGGGTGTCGGGGCTATCAACGCCTCGATGCGCCCGACTGCCTCATTGCCGAGCGCGAGCTTGAGATGCGGGTGGCCGCCTCCGAAGGGCAGGCGCTCGGGAAGAGCGCGATTGAGGCACCAGGCATCGACGCTCGCCACGGCATCGATATTGCCGCTGACACGGCGGTTGTGGTCGACGAAGGCGATGTCGAGATCGCAGGTGCCGTCGTCGGGGTCGAAGCGCCGATAGCTCTGCCAATAGGCGGCGGCAGCGCCTGAACGCTGGGTGCGGCCGAAGAAGGGCTGGCAGGATTGCTGCTCGCCCTTCGATCCCGTCAGCGTCACCTTCTCGATGGAATAGATCTCGCGTGTCCGCTGCCGCCGCGAGTCGGAGAGCAGCCGATATTCGGTGCGCGTGCCGTCGAGCGCCAGCGGCTCGCAGGTCTGGCGGAACAAATTGACGACCGGCGTGGCATGCAGCACCAGGTCCCGGCTGGTAACAGAGCGCTCCAGCTTGCCGTCCGTCTCGCCGAGATAGACGAAGATCTCCAGCCCGTCGCCATGCCAGCGCTGCAGCCCGTCGATCTCGAAGAACAGGAACTTCTGCGGCAGCGCGAAGAATTCCGTCAGCAGGCGGTAGCCGGTAAAACTCGTGCTCGGATAGGGCAGCATGGTCTCGTCGGCCGAAAAGCCGACGGGCTTGAGATGATCGGCCGGCAGGAAGATCGCCTTGTCGTCATCGGCGTGGCGCGCCAGCGCGATGCCCTGCGTGTGGTTGACCAGCAATTCGTAGAGGGCGCTCGCCTGCCGCCAGGGCGAGGCGATGTAGAAGCGCAGGCGCTTGACGCCGAGCTCGGAGAGCGGGCGGCGCCCCGCCAATGAGCGGATCGACAGCCGCAGGCAGCCGGCTGCGCCGGCATGGCGGGAAAGGGGAGCCTGGATCGGCTGTCCCGACAGCGTCACCGCGGCTATTTCCACCGGTGCGATTTCAACATCCTGCGTGGTGAGGAAGCGGCAGGTCTCGCCGCCGACCGGTTCGGCCTGCACCTCGGTGTGGCGTGGCAGCGTCTGCATGGCGGCCAGCGACTCGCCGGGCGCGAAGCGTACGATGCTCATGGACGGCAGGGGGGCGAGATAGTGCGGATAGAGCGTTTCGAGCAGGCCGTCGGTGAGCTCGGGAAACTCGTCGTCGAGCTTCTGGCGCACCCTGGCAGCCGAATAGGCGAAGCTCTGGATGAGGCGCTCGACATGGGGGTCGTCGGCAACCTCTCCGGTCAGGCGCAGGCGTCCCGCGATCTTGGGGAAGGCATCGGCAAACCGTGATGCGCGCCGGCGCAAGGCCGACAATTCCTCATTATAACGTCGCAGGAACCCCTCAACCATGGGCTGCCTCCACCTGGAAGCGCTGGCTGGAGGGATCGATCGTCGATTCGAAATTGATCGGCGGCATGCCGTCATAGAGGCGGAAGGTCGCCTCGATGCGCATGCGCAACGCTCTTTCGCCCTGGGTGCGGTTCTTGAGGATGGTCACGCGGATGTTCGACAGTCTCGTTTCGAACAGGGCGATGCGCCGCTCGAGGGCGCGCGCCAGCTGCAGCTTGGCTTCGTCCGTGACCAGGTTGGCCGAGACGATGCCTTCCACGCCGTAGCTGACAAGCGCGTCCGCGAGCTCCGCCAGCCTGTCCGGCGGGCTGGTCGGGCAGCGCCTGGTATTGAGCAGTGCCTCGAGGTCGCGGCGGATGGCTTCGCGCATTTCCCGCGCCTGGTCCGCAAGGCTGAGGGCAGGATCCTGGGCGAGATCGGGTGTCGCGTCGAGCAACCGATCGAGGATCGAGCGCGACAGGACCTGTTCGCGGGCCCGGTACCGTTCGAGCGGATCAACCATGGGCAGCCTGCTTGCGCCGTGCGACTTCCGGCATGCCCAGGGTCTGCATGTCATGGAAGGAGACCAGGTCGTCGCCGGCCAGGAAGCAACGCTGGCCGCGGCCGGTGGTGATGCCCGAGGGTTCGGCAACCCATTCGGTTTCGCGTCCCAGCAACAGCTTCTCCTTGCCTTCGGTGCCCTGATAGATCGCGGGCAGCAGCACGGGTGCGGAAGCGCCGTCGATCAGCGACAGCTCCGCCCGCCGGAAGGCGAGGTCGCGCGGCCGGGCGATCGGTTCCACCACCACCGAGGCGATCTTGGCGAAGTCGATCCACAGATAGGCGCCGCCCGTCATGATGACTTCGAGCGCATGCGGCACCCGATCGTCGAGGTCCCGGAAATCGCCGACCGGCTTGCCGTTCCACAGCATCGGCTGTTCGCCGCGCAGCTGGTCCAGCGCTTCCAGCGCGGGTCTTGCCACACCATCCTCGCGATTGATGATGGCGAGCTCGATGGCGGCCTTGTCGAGCGCACTCGGCCCCTGGGGAAATTCCGGCACGGCGCCGGCCTCGAACCAGGCCTTGCGGGCCGCCATGGCGCGCAGCTGGTTGCGCAGCAGGGCAAAGCCCATGGTGTCCTGCGGCGCCAGGGTCACGGCCAGGCTGCATTGCGTGTCGGCCCGCTCATAGTCCCCGGCGAGGACGAGCAGGTCGATATAGAGGTGGCGGGCATCCTTGTCGGAGGGATGGGCCCGCACATGGTCCTTGGCATGGTCGAGCGCCTGGCTCAGGGCGCCTTCGGACAGGGAGCTGGCGATGCTGGCGGCGAGCGTCATGCGGTCATCCTTCTGGGCGGGGAGGCCGTATCGACACCGCTCGTCGGCGGCGCCATTTCGGCAATGAGGTGGAAGCTGGTCGACACGTCGTCGAGCTGGAAATGCGGCTGCAGCCGCACGGTGCAGATGAAGGTGCCGGGCTTGCCGGCAAGTTCCTCGACCGCGATGCCCGCCGAGCGCAGCGGGTAGCGCGTGCGCAGCGGCAGGTCGGCATCGTCATTGCCGAGCGTATAGCCCGACAGCCAGTCCTCGAGCTTGCGCTGCAGCGCGGTGGCGTCGGCCAGCCGGCCGACCTGGTCGCGCATGATCACCTTGAGATAGTGGGAAAAGCGCGAGGCGCAGAGCACATATTGCAGCATGGCGGCAAGGCGTGCGTTCTGGCGCGCATTTTCATTGGCATAATGCTGCGGCGCATGGAGCGACTGGTTGGCGTTGAAGATGGCCGATGCGGACATGTAGGTGGTGCCGATCGGCACCAGCCCGTGATCGCAGAATTGCTGTTCCTGGCCGCTGGTCAGGCGCACTTCGACCGGCGGCTGGGCAGACAAGCCCTGGCTTTCGGTCGCGAAATCATAAGCGGCGAGTTCGGCCGTGCTCAGCATGCCGCCATCGATGGCGTCCTGGGTGACGCCGCGTATGTCGGCGAACCAGCCGGACTGGATGAAATTGCGGATGACGATGGTGGCGAAGGCGAAGGCGCCATTGCCCCACAGCAGGCTGGTGCCATCCGCCGATACGGCTTCGCGGAAGGGGAAGCCGTCATCACGCCGGCGCGAATAGGGCTCATAGGGCTGGCGCATCAGGACGCGCGGCGCGACCAGGCCGAGGAAGCGCGTATCCTCATGGGTCCGCAGGCGGTTCCAGCGTATGCGATCGGGGCTGCTGTCGAGCCAGTTGAGATCCTGCACCCGGTTGAGTTCGGAAAAGCTCTCCAGCCCGATCGCGCGCGGCGAGGCACCGGCCACGAAGGGGCAGAACGCGGCCGCCGCCACCGGGGCCAACTGGGTCAGCGTGCCGACCACATCGCCGCCTTCCTGGGGATCGGTGGGCGAGAGGTGATAGTCGCCGATGATCAGGCCATAGGGCTCCCCGCCTGGCATGCCGAATTCGCGGTTATAGACCAGCTCGAACAGGTGACTCTGGTCGAAGTCCGAAGCGCGTTCCATGCCGCGCGCCAGCTCCTTCCAGCTCAGCCCGAGCAACTTGATCTTGACCTCGCTCGAGCGCGAGGCGACGCGCACCAGCATCGCCAGCCCGCGCCAGCGTGCTTCCATCGCCTGGAATTCGGGATGGTGCAGGATCGCGTTGACCTGGCGATTCAGCGCCTCGTCGATCAGGGCGATGAGCCGATCTGCTCTGCCTCGCAGCAAGTTCTCGAAACCTATCGTCGGATATGGCTTTCGGAAGGAAAGCCGAAGGTGCCGCCGGACGCGCCGGCGGCACGGCTCACTGTCTGTTGCGCCGGCTCAGTTCTTGGCGGGAATGCGAGCGACCATGCGCAGCGAGGTGGTCAATTCCTCCATCTGCAGCCAGGGGCGCATCCAGGCCACGGCATTGTAGGAGCCGGGCTTGCCCGGAACCTCCTGGACCGTCACCTTGGCATCGCGCAGCGGGTAGCGGGCCCTCGTCTCCTCGCCGGCCTCGTCATTGGCGTTGACGTAGTTGGAGATCCAGCGGTTGAGCCAGGCTTCGCAATCCTTGGCTTCCATGAAGGAGCCGATCTTGTCGCGGCCCATCACCTTGAGGTAGTGGGCAAAGCGCGAGGTCGCCATCATATAGGGCAGGCGGGCCGAGACGGCGGCGTTGGCATTCGCCTCGGGCCGGTCGTAGAGCTTGGGCTTGTGCGCGGTCTGGGCACCGAAGAACACGGCGTAGTCGGTGTTCTTGTAGTGGCACAGCGGCAGGAAGCCGAGCTTGCCGAGTTCGGCGTCGCGCCGGTCGGTGATGCCGACCTCGGTGGGGCATTTGAGATCGAGGTCACCGTCGTCGCTGGAGAAGATGTGCATCGGCAGGTTCTCGACCTTGCCACCATTTTCGGCGCCGCGGATGGCGGTGCACCAGCCGAATTTGGCAAAGGCCTCGGTCAGGCGCGTGCCCATCACATAGGCGGCGTTCATCCAGCAATAATTGTCGTGCGGGAGTTCGCCGGTCTTGGAATCGCCGGTCTCGTCATAGCCGAATTCGTCGATGGGATGCGTCTTCGGTCCATAGGGCATGCGGGCGAGCACGCGTGGCAGGGCCAGGGTGACGAAGCGCGAATCGTCGCTTTCGCGCAGCGAACGCCACTTGGCATATTCCACCGTCTCGAAGATCTTCTCCAGATCGCGCGGGCGAGCCAGGTCGCGATAATCCTCGAAGCCGAACATGCGCGGGCTCGCGGCCGAGATGAAGGGCGCGAAGGCGGCCGCTGCGATCGAGGACAGGCCCTGCAGCAGCTGGACGTCGTCGAAGGAATTGTCGAACTCGTAATCGCCGATGATCGCACCCATCGGCTCGCCGCCGGGCGTACCGAACTCGTCCTCATAGATCGACTTGAACAGGCGCGACTGGTCGAACTCGACCGCCTTGGACAGGTCCCTGGCGAGATCGCGCTTGGAGGCGTTCAGCACCCGGATCTTCAGATTGACGCTGGTCTCGGAGTTCTTCACCAGATAGTTCAGGCCACGCCAGGCGCCCTCGAGCTTGGTGAATTCGGGCGACTGCATGATCGTCGCGAGCTGGCGAGAGATCGTCTTGTCGATGGCGGCGATGGCGTTGTTGAGCGTCACCGTGAGGTTGCGGTCATAGACCACCGTGCCCTTGAGGGCCTGGTCGGTCAGGGTGCGCAGCAGGTCCTGGGCGCGGTCCGGCTCGGTCTGGCGGGTGGCCGACACCACCTTGGAGAGCAGGTTCTCTTCCGCAGTCGTTTCGATGACGACATCGCGCTTGGCTTGGGTCTTGGCATTCATGGCTCGATCCTCGTGTCGCTGCGGCGTCAGTTCGCCGAGCCGTCCTTCTTGTTGCCGCCGAGTTCACCGACCAGCTGCTTGATGTCGGACTGGTTCTGCAGGATGTTCTCGAGCAGCCGTTCCAGGTCCTCGGAGCGGTCGGCCTTGCTCATCAGGTCGCGCAGCTGGTTGCGGGCGTCGAGCAGGGCCTTGAGCGCCGGCACCTGATTGACGATCGCGCCAGGCTCGAAATCTTCCATGCTCTCGAATTTGAGATTGACGGCGAGGTCGGTACCGTCATCGGCCAGGGTGTTCTCGACCGCGATGTTGAGGCCGGGCGTCATGCGGCGCATGACGTCGTCGAAATTGTCGCGGTCGATCTGCACGAACTTGCGTTCGCCGAACGGCTTCAGCGGCTGGGTGGGGTTGCCGGAGAAGTCGCCGAGCACGCCGACGACGAAAGGCAGTTCCTTGACCACCATCGCCCCTTCGGTTTCGACCTCGTACTTGATGTGGACCCGGGGCTTGCGCACCCTTTCGAGCTTGGCGTGAACGCTTTCCATCTTGGTCTTCCTGTCTGTGCCAAGGGCACGTTGGTAAAATTGGGCACGTTGATAAAATTAGGCCGCAGATAAATTTCTTGCGTCGTTCGGAACGGGAAACGGCCAGGGCGACGAGGGCTTCAATGCGCCCGGCGCCGAAGGGTCTCTCAATTGTCCCGTTTTTCGGTCTTGGCCTGGATCCCGGCCGCGGTCAGGACGGCGTTGCGCGCCTGCGCCTCGGGAAGGAGCTCGGCCAGCAGTTCGGAAAAATCCATGCGTCCTCTGCGCACCAATGTTTCGATGGCTAAGGAAATCGGCGAGTGCGGTTCCGTCCGCCGGAAATGGCGGGCAACGGCGAGCAGGATCTCGAAAGCCTCCTCACGCGAGCCGATGCTGCCGGGAACGAGGGGACGCGGCGCCGACGCTGCCGGAGCGGGATCGGTGGCGTTGCCCATCGGTATTTCCGTGGTGGCTGGCGTGGCATCGCCTTCCTCCGTGCCGAGGCCAGTGAGGTCCCGGATGGCGGCGGCGACTTCCTGCAGGACGTTGCGGGTGTTCGAGCTTGGCGGCGCCCGGTCTCCGCAGCGTTCGGTCAGTACCGTCGCCAGCTTGGCAAAGGAATCGATGCAGTCGTTCACTACGGCCAGATGGGAAGCCATGGCGGCCATTCCCGCTTCCGTGGCCGCCTCGTGCAGGAGGTCGCGGCGCTCGGTTTCTCCAGCCCGCTGGGCGAGCTGGTAGTCCCACAGCGAATGCTGGGCGAAACTGCCATTGGGAACCAGCGAGGTCAGGCGAATCGCTTGGATCAGGGACCCTTCGCTATTGACGCCATTGAGGCCGGCAAGAGGAGCCAGTCGTTCCTCGATATCGTCGTCGCCGATGGAGTGCAGCTCCTCCCAGTAATTGTCCAAAAGCGACATCATGGCGGTGAAGCTGTCGCGCAGGCCCTCGAAACCGCGCAATCTGAGCTGCGCCTCGGCAAGCCAGGCAAGGATCTCGATATCCTTGCTGTTGGACGACAAGATCTGAAGACCTAGCTCATTGACCTCATGCCAGGCCGGCGTAAGCCGAATATTGTCGTTCGGAGACGCACTTCTCTCGACGCTTCGAGCAGCATTGCGAGCGTCCTTAATCCGATAATACTTTTCCTGATATTTGGGAGCTACCCTAATATTCTCTCCGCAAGGGCTATCCTGCCCAAGTGGAGAGATAATCTCCCTTAAATCCATCAGCACAGCGGCCCCAAGCTTTAAACTCCTGACACATCCCGATGGCAGTCTGCTTCCAAAGGCTCAAGCATTCTGTTTCCAAAGGTACAGTAATGTCAATGCCACACCCCGTATGATGAATGAATGACGGTATATGGTATTACCTTACAGTTTTCCAATTGATGAAGAATCATATGAATCACGTCGCGCAAATGTCATCAAAATGTCATGTACTATCGTACCGCAGTTATGGTGGTAGACTCACAGTGGTGTACCGGTATCTTGGCTTTTGTAATAATAGCTCTATAGACGGAAAATAGGAATCCTGCTTAACTCAATTGACGTTACGGCGCACTTGCGCATGAGCAGAAAAACCTACGTGGAATTCGTGGATGCCGAATATCGATCTCAACCAACTTGTCAGGATGTTGGGACCGGAGCTTCGTGTCGCTCTTGAGACAGCCGCCTCCATTGCCGTGCGCAACGCAAACCCTACTGTGGAAGTGGCGCATTGGCTGAGCGGGCTCGTCCAGGCGTCCGGTCTGGTGGCGCGATTTGAACAGGCGGGGATCGGCGTCGAGGCACTCAGGCGTGAGCTCGATCTTGCTATCGCCGACCTGTCGCGGGACAGTCAGGCGCAGCTGACCTTGTCGCAGAATGTGCTGGCACTCGCCCGTGAGGCGTGGCTGGTGGCTTCGCTGCAGTTCGGGCGCAACCGCGTCGAGTTCGGCGATCTCCTGGTGGCGCTCGCCACCGAGCAGAGCCTTCGCATCGTGGCGAGGGCCACGGCCCCGAGCCTGCGGGACATCGACCTCAAGGCCGTCGAAGCAGCGCTCGCCGACCTCAAGGCGGCAGATGTGGACCAGGCACCGGCAGGCACGCCGCCGACCGCCGGGGTGACCGGCGAGAGCGATTTCCTGCGGCTTTACACCCAGGACATGACGGCGGACGCGCGTTCCGGCCGTATTGACCCGGTGATCGGGCGTGACCGTGAGCTGCGCCAGGTCGTCGACGTCCTGATGCGCCGCCGGCAAAACAACCCGATCCTGGTGGGCGAGGCCGGAGTCGGCAAGACGGCCATCGCCGAGGCGCTGGCCCTGGAGATCGCGGCCGGCAATGTGCCGGCCATGCTGAAGGACGTCCGCCTGCTGTCGCTCGATCTCAGTCTCCTGCAGGCGGGGGCCGGTGTGAAGGGCGAGTTCGAGCGCCGGCTGCATGGCGTGGTCGATGCGGTCAAGGCCTCGTCCGTGCCGATCATCCTGTTCATCGATGAGGCGCACAGCCTGATCGGAGCCGGCGGCCAGGCCGGGCAGGGCGATGCCGCCAACATTCTCAAGCCTTCGCTGGCGCGTGGCGAACTGCGTACCATCGCAGCCACGACCTGGGGCGAATATAAGCGTTTCATCGAGCGCGATGCGGCCCTGACACGGCGGTTCCAGACGGTAAAGGTCGATGAACCCGACGAAGAAACCGCGATCCGCATGCTCCGCGGCGTCGCCGGCGCTTTCCGGTCCCACCACAAAGTGCGCATTCGCGACGAGGCTCTGGCTGCCGCGGTACGGCTGTCGGCGCGCTACATTCCGGCCCGGCAGTTGCCCGACAAGGCGATCAGCCTGATCGACACGGCGGCGGCGGCGGTATCGTTGGGCCGCCAGGCGGTGCCCGAGGCGATTCGCACCCTGCGGGGCGAGCGTGAATTGCTCGAGGTCGAAACGGCTTGGCTCGCCAAGGAGCCCGAGAGCGCCGAGGGCCTGGAACGGCAAGGCTGGATAGCCACGAGGCTGGCGGCCATCGCCGACGAGATCGAGGCGCTCGAAGCTCGTTTCGAGGCCGAAGCCCGCCTGGTGGAGGAGGCCGATCGGCTGGAGGCGATCCTGTCGGGCGAGGACGAGGCGGGCGAGCCGTCATCGTCAGGGGGCGAGGAGGGCAATGTCGCGCCTTTCCCCGAGCAGCCCGGCACCCGCGAAAGTGCCCGTGCCGCGCTGGCCGAGGCCGAAGGGAGCCTGGCCGCACTCACCGGCGAGACGCCTCTGTTGCCGCGCGCCGTCGATCGCGAGGTGATCGCGGCCCTGGTGGCGCGCTGGACCGGCATTCCCGTCGGCAAGCTGCTGACCGACCAGGTCGAGACGGTCAAGACGCTGGAAGCGCGCCTGAAGGAGCGGGTCATCGGCCAGGACGGTGCCGTCGGCCGGGTCGCTTCGGCGATGCGTACGGCCAGAGCCGGGCTCAATGATCCGCGCCGCCCGCCCGCCGTGTTCCTGTTCGTCGGCATGTCCGGCACCGGCAAGACCGAGACGGCGCTGGCGCTTGCCGACCTGCTCTATGGCGGCAGCCAGTATCTGACCACCATCAACATGTCGGAATTCAAGGAGGAGCATAAGATCTCCATGCTCCTCGGCTCGCCCCCCGGCTATGTCGGCTATGGCGAGGGCGGGGTGCTGACCGAGGCCATCAGGCGCCGGCCCTATGGCGTGCTGCTGCTCGACGAGATCGACAAGGCCCATCCCGGCGTCCAGGAGATCTTCTACCAGGTCTTCGACAAGGGCACGCTGCGCGACGGCGAAGGCCGCGACATCGATTTCAAGAACACCACCATCGTGATGACGGCCAATACCGGCTCGGAATTGCTGGCCACGCTGGCGGCCGATCCCGATACCATGCCGGAAGGCGAGGCGCTGGAGGGACTGCTGCTCGGCGAGTTGCAGAAGCAGTTCAAGCCCGCCTTCCTCGGCCGCACCACCATCCTGCCCTTCATGCCGCTCGGCCGGGAGGCGCTGTCGGGCATCGTCGACATCCAGCTCGGGCGCATCCGGGACCGCGTCGCGGCGAGCTATGGCAGCGAGGTGGCGTTGCTGGCCCCCGCGCGCGAGGCCCTGGTCGCCCGCGCCGGCACCAGCGAGATGGGGGCGCGTGCCATCGAGGCGATGATCGCGCGCGAACTCCTGCCGGATCTGTCCACCTTTTTCCTCGATCAGGTCACCGCCGGAACCAAGGCGGGGCGGATCGAGATCGGATTTGACGGCGACCGTTTCAGCATTGCCGCTGAGCCGGCGGCCGCCAAGGAATTCGCCAGGCCGAGGAAACGGCCGGCGGATAAAGCAGCCTCGAATGGCAAGAAGGCTCATTCGGATGCGGTACGACCCAGAAAGGCGCGAGCGCCTTGACCTGTCTTAAGCCGATTCAACTTCGAACAGGAGAGAAGTAGTATGCCGATTTATCTGCAGCTCGATGGTATCCAGGGCGACGCCACCCAGGAACAGCACAAGAAGTGGATGGATATCGAAGCCATTCACTGGAACGTTTCGCGCAACATGAACACCTCGGCGGGTTCGGCCGCCAACCGCGAAGCCTCCGAGCCGACGATTTCGGAAGTGATCCTGACCAAGGTCAGCGATTCCTCCTCCACCCGGCTGTTCCAGGAAGCCTGCTCGGGCCGCACGGGCAAGACGGCGGTGATCCATCTGGTGTCCACCGGCAGCCCCGGCAACACCTATATCGAATACACGCTGACCAACACGCTGCTCGCCAATTATTCGGTCGATTCGAACGGTGACCGCCCGGTCGAGACGATCCGGCTCAACTTCACCAAGATGCAGGTGAAGTACACCCCCTACAACGAGGACAACACCTCCGGTTCGCCGACGATCGCCACCTACGATCTGGCCACGACGAAGGCTGCCTAAGTACCTCGGGCATGATGACGGGGCGCCGCCGATCCGGCGGCGCCTCGGACCTTTCGACGGCTTTCCGGTCCGGTTCCGGATGGGCCTTCCAGCCATATCGAACGACAATCGCAAGGGAGTGGCATGGTCGATTTCAGCGTTTCCTCTGCAAGGCTCAGCGTAAGGCCGCTGGTTCCGGCCGACGTACCGCCCATTGCCCGCATGGGCCGGGCCCCCAACCTCGATTACTTCGCCTATGCCCCTGGGCCGCGCGAAGCCGGCGGCAGGGCCGCCACGGTCGGGGCGGCCGCGGCCTTGTTCCGCCAGGGTTCCGAATTGCTCAACGAATATTCGCTGACCTATGCGCTGCGGACCTGGCTGAAGAACAACGATCAGCCGATCTCCCGGGCGATGGACGCCAAGGGCCACACCGTCTTCGTGATGCAGGTGACCTATTCGCTGGCGCAGGGCGCCGATACCCGCGCCTTCATGTGGCGCAGCGCCTATTTTCTCGAATCGGCCCGCAGCCGCGCCGAGCTGGAGCCGACCTTGGCCAGGCTGGTGCAGGGGCCATGGATCGGCCCGACGCCGCCGAACCGCTCGATCAGCTATGTGACGGTCTATCTCCTGGGAGAGCGGATCAGCCACTGAGCATCGACTTCGCATGCGGCGCCGGCGCCAGGCCGGGGGCTGCGATCGAAACGGGCAGGCCCGCGGTGAGGCGAACTCGCCACCGCCGCCGGCCAGATGATACGGGGACAGGCATTCGATGGACGGCGACGCCAGCTCAGCATCCTATATCCAGGCCGAACGCATCCTGCGCATCGAGACGCCGCTGGGCGCCGACGTGCTGCTGCCCGAGCGCGTGGAGATGCGCGAGGCGGTGAACGACTTGTTCACGCTTCATGTCGCGGTACGCTCCAAGAAGACCGACATCAAGCCGAACGAGATCGTCGGCAAGCTGGTCGACGTCTCGCTCGAACTCGGCCAAGGCGAGCGGCGCACCTGGAACGGGCTGGTGGTGCGCCTGGTGGAAGGGCCGCCGGTGACGCGGGGCATGCGTTCCTATCAGCTCGAGATCCGGCCCCAGCATTGGCTGATGAGCCAGCGTTCGGACTGCCGCATCTGGCAGGACAAGACCTCGCTCGACGTCGCCCGCACGCTGCTTTCCGAGCACAAATTGCAGGCGCCGGTGACCTCGGGCGTCATCCCCGAACCCAAGCCCCAACACTATTCGGTGCAGTATAACGAGACGGATATCGCCTATCTCCTGCGCCGCCTGGAGGAAGACGGCCTGTTCTTCTGGTTCGAGCATGAGGGCGGCTCGGCAGGCTCGGTCGCCGCCAAGCATGTCATGCACATCGCCTCGCATGTCTCGGGCTATACCAGCGGGCCCGAGACCGATGTGCGCCTCGCCATGGGCTCGAGCGACCGCAACCACCTCACCAAGTTCGAGCGCAGCTTCACCTATGTGCCCGGCAAACGCTCGGCGGGGGACTGGAACTTCCTCACCCCCGGCTCCGTGCCCTCGGGCGAGACGCCGAGCCTGGTGTCGCTGCCGGGCAACGAGGCCTATGAGCTCTATGAATACCCGATGGTTGGCGGCTACGGCTCGGACAGTGCCTCGGAAGGCATCGCCAATGACCGGGTGGAGCGCCAGTCCAAGCTGAGGATGCAGGCGGCCGAGGCTGATTACGAGCGCATCGAGGGCGCTTCCTCCATCCGCACGCTTTCGCCCGGCCGGCGCTTCAAGCCCTATGACGTCGCCAATCCCGGCAATGCCTATGAGGAGCACGTCACCTTCCAGATCGTGCATGTGGCGCGCGACCGCTCCTACGAGACCAATGAGGGCGAGCCGGAATATTCCAACCGCTTCATCGCCTTGCCGAGCCGGGTGCCGGCGACGCCCCACCGCTCGACGCAGCGCCCGCGCATCGACGGCACCGACATTGCCATCATCGCCGGCCCGCCGGGCGAGGAGATCCATCCCGACAAATATGGCCGGGTGAAGGTGTGGTTCCCCTGGGACCGCCGCGCCAAGAAGGACGGCACCGACACCTGTTGGATCCGGGTGGCGCAGAACTGGGGCGGCGGCAATTGGGGCGGCCAGATCATCCCGCGCGTGGGTATGGAAGCGATCGTTTCCTATCTCGGCGGCGACCCCGACCGGCCGATCATCACCGCGCTGGTGCCCAATGCCAGCCAGCAGGTGCCCTACCAACTGCCCGAGCACAAGACCAAGAGCATCTTCCGCTCCAACACCTACAAATCCAAGGACCCGACCAAGTTCAACGAATTCTCCTTCGAGGACGCGCCGGGCCAGGAGAATTTCCACCTGCATGCCCAGAAGGATATGACGAGCAAGGTGCTCAACAACCAGATCCACACGGTGGATGCCAGCGCCCTGCATTCCTATGGCCAGCAGCACCAGCTCACCGTGGGCGCCAACATGAACCACCAGGTCGGCGGTGGGCTCAACCAGGTGGTGGGCGCCACCACCGGCATGGGCGCGGCCGCCCTGCTGGCGCCGCTCGCTGGGCTGATGGGCCAGAGCGCGGGCATGCTGCAGCAGGCCATGGCGATCGCGGCGCAGGCGGCTGCGAGCCAGCCGGGCAGTGCCGCCTCGAAGACCGCTGGCGCGGCGGCTTCGGCGGTGACGCAGGCGGCGCTGGGTGGGCTGGGGGGCGGATTCGGTTCCGGAGGCGGCGCTCCCGCGGCGGGGGGAAGCGGCGGCGAAGCATCACCCGGCGGCATCCTCTCCACCCCGCCTTTCGCGCCGCCAGCCGATGCCGGCGGGCAGGGCGGTATTGCCGGGGGAATTGCCGGCTCCCTGATGAACAACGTGCTCGGCGTCGCCTCAGGCCTCTTCGACCAGGGCCTGAAGGCCGCGGCGAATGTCGCCCCCCAGGCCTTGTTCCAGGCCGGCGGCGCCCCGATGGCGGCGGCCGGTACAGCCGCTCTCGGCACGCTGGGGGGGCTGCTGGGCGGAGGGGTGCTCAGCCAGACCATCGGGCGGATGCAGGTCAAGAATGTGGGGGTGGCGAGTTCGGAGCAGATCGGGACGGCGAAGGTGTCGACTGTGGGGCAGGTGTCGATAGAGAAAGTCGGCCATACCAAGCGGGTAAGGGTCGGTGAAGAGCTTCTTGTCGAAGTTGGCGGAAATGACGGGAAGGAACCCAAATCTGTATTTCTAATGAAGTCTGACGGCACAATTCTAATCAAAGGCATACGCATCTACGTTGAGGGTGATACGCACATTCAACTTATTACACCTATGCAAGACAACAATTGAAAGGATGGAGATGAGACGATGAGGAATGGTTTTCGCGACTTGGAGGGATATGCCGTTACCTACGTATTCGGTTGCCAGTTATCTTCTGCTGTCGCCACGAAAACCAAACCGTCCACGTGTGTGATACCCACAATCAATCACGAGAACTGACCATGCCCAAGCTCGTCAATCACACACCTTATCCCAATTTTCGCTATTACAGCGCGGACAATCAAAATCGCGACTTTGGGGTCATCATCGTCAAAGCGACCTATGAACTTGCCCCTTCCGGTCGTTTACTCATTGCTGAAGAGCAGGCACCACTGGTGTTCACCGATCTGACGCACGGCGCTTTGAATATCTCATCCCTGTGGCATCCCTCGGATATGGTGCCGAACAAGCCCGCGACGGATATCATCGTCAACGCGACCGCACATGCGCCGGGCAACAGGCCCACGCCGTCTTGGTTCTGCGGAATGAAAATCACGAATGGAGAGCGGCTCCTCCTCGACAAGCAATTGCGTGTCACCGGCCCACGTTGGTGGGAGCCGATCTGGCGGGGACCGATGCGGGATAGTGCTAAATCCAATTGGCGCGCATATCGGGAATATTTTCTTGAATGGCGGCTCACTGAACCCGCGCCGATTACGCAATTGCCGCTCCGGTATGAATATGCCTACGGTGGTGAAATCGCCGCTGGCACAGATGAGGCCGGTAATGCACTCTTTGATACAGACGCGCGCAACCCAATCGGTCGTGGCAAGCTCGACCGGGAATGGACCGATCACACAGAGGAAGTGCCCGCACCACAGATTGAAGATTCGAAGGCACCGATTACCGAGCCTTACACGGCCTATGTGCCCCAGAATCTAGGGCCAATTCCACCGGCCTGGGAGCCACGCTATCCCCTAGGCGGAACTTACGATCAGAACTGGATCGACAATATTTGGCCTAAATGGCCAGTGGATTATGATTTCGCCTATCACAATTCTGCGCATCCCGATTTGATCGTCAGGCCATATCTGAAGGGCGGCGAGCGGGTAACACTCACCGGACTAGCGATGGGACGGGAGACCTTGGCCTTCAATCTGCCGAGCGAAAGCATATTCGTCGATTTCGTCAGTGAAGATGGTAGTGACAATCGCCAGGATATGGTGCTCGATACGGTGTTTCTCGATATCGACGCCGAATCTTGGCGCGACTGGCGTGTATTCCTGTCATGGCGGGTAAATTTCGAGCCGCAGGTCTATGAAGCAGCCATTATCCAACGTGTGATCAAAGCAGTTTCAGCCTCTGATCTGCGTAGAAGCCTCCGAGAAAGGAGCGCGGCATGAGCCAAGCTAGGGTTTCAGCGCGCAAATGCGCTTCAAACGTCATCGCTTCAAAAGGGCCGGACGTGTGCCTGACACCAGTAGGAAGCGGAGTGAGGCCCGTTGCCTATTCCTCGATGGTGACGCTCGACAAGGCGGTCCGCTATTCGAAATCGGTACGTGACAACGGAAAGTTTGATTGCCAACTGAATACTGCCGTTCCGGGAGTAACTGGGCACGAACCAGGTACCGAACGCGGTGTCGTTAGCCCGGGTTATAAGGGTTACGCGCTCGTAAATATTGCTTCGACCTTCGTCTATTCGGAGGGGTTTGCGACCTGGGCGCACATGCAGGAAGCCTGGATCAATCGGCCTGATGCTGGACCGCGGGAGCCTCAAAAGAGCGAAGCGGAGAAATTAATCCCTTCGTTTGGTAGAGGTGTTGAGTAATATATTCGTGATTTCATAATTTTTGACCTGGGTTTCGATAAATATAAGCTAATGCATGTAAGGATGTCTTATGGCTGACGATGGTTCTGTTCCTTCTCCGTCTACCAATACTCCTACGCCTGCCGAAAAGTCACCGTTTGAAGATGATCTCAAAGTATTGAGAGGGCGATATAATGTCAGGACCAAGGAGAGGCAAATTCTTGGGCAATGCATTGCTACTCGAGACGCGAACGGAAACGCTCTGTGTTTGGTAGACGCTACCGCTAAAACAACGGTTTTTTCACGAAAATTATCAGACAAGGCGAAAGAGGGAATTGAAAATAACCCATCAGAGTTGGAGCACAAGCAAAAAGCTTTAAACGAAGCGGTAGATACAATAGAATTCTACAGAAAATTTGGATATGATCATAACTATCCTCCACAAGAAATAGCAAGAAGCATACGACCTTCTATCGCGAATTATAATAGAATTCAAAATGGTGGCGAGGCTATAACAATAGCCGATACACCGATGGCCTTTCTGTCGAAGTTTGGGTCTACGGTGAAGGACATTGGAAAGGGAACGCTTCAAGGTGCTTTCATAGATACTCCCAAGGGGATATATTATGTTTTTACTGAACCTGGTAATGTAGTAAAAGCAATAAAAGATACCGTGACGCATCCGGGGGATGCACTGGAAACCGCTGCTCTCAATGCGGACGAAAGCGCTGCGCAGGGGACAGGCGCCGTTGATTTGGGGCGGATGTATGGAGGGGTAGCGGCAGGAGAAGGGCTTGGGCTCGCCACGAAAACGATAGTGGGTAAATTCGCTCCTCTTGTGGGCGAGCCGGTTTCGGTTGCCACTGGCGAATATCTGGAGACTTGGAGGGATTTTCTTATTCCCGCAAGCCTCTCTCTTGATGGCTCGCGCTATATGGGGATGAAGCTCGGCCTGCCGACCCGGTATACGAGTCCGTTGGGACCCTGCCAAATCTCGGCATTTGATGAAATCTTTTCCAATCCGGCGCGCGGTGAACTGATGTTTCATTGCGCGGACGGTAAACGGATCCGCTTCGAGAGGCCATTCGGCTTCTTGCCCTCGGTTAATTCAGCCTGCCCGCATCTGGAACTGAAAGCGCCCTGGCTGAAGTTGCTTGAACTTCGCGACGGGCGGCTTACGAAACATTTCCGGCAATATGGCGACGGCTTCTATCGGCTCGACAAGATCGTGGAAATGAACGGGTTCGAGCTGGTGCTCGCCCGGGATGCCGAGACCGGTGTATTGAACCGGATTGAGGGGCCGGATGGCCTCGCGCTTGTTTTCGAGAACGATGTCAAAGGGCGGCGGCTCGCCATAACACTGATTGGCACCGATGGTGTGTCGCAGACGCTGGTTCGGTATGCCTATGATCATAAGGGCCGCATGGTCTCGGCTGACTGTATGTTCGGCATGTCGGTGCGTTACGAGTGGCAAGCACATGCAGATCTGGTCGCGCGTTGGCATAACCAAACTCGACGTTCCGAGACGACTTTCACCTATGATGCTGAGGGGCGCGTTATCCACACGGCCACCAACGGCATCTGGAACGATGACCGCTTTTATTATGACGGAGAGCACCGGCAGACAACCTATCTGCCGGCAGGCGATGAGGCTCAAGCACAGCGCTTCGACTATGACACAAATGCAAATATTACCGCTGAGATCGACGCGTTGGGCGGGAAGGTGACGCATCGTTACGACGGCAACGGCTTTCGGATTTCGACCATTAATCCACTGGGGCATGAGACGGTAACACGGTACGATGCTCGTGGGCGGGTGAAGGAGGCAGTGGACGCCGAGGGGCGAGTGAGTACCTACTTCTGGGGCGATTATGACGAGTTATTCATGGTCGCGGACGGCGAGGGCAACAAGAAGCGGTACGAGCACGACGATCATGCCAATGTGATTTGTGAAACGGATTCGGAAGGTCATACGACGAGGTTTGAGCGCGACGAACGCGGGCGCCTCACCAAAACGATCTTTGCCGATGGAACTGAGGAAACTCGCGCCTATGACGAATACGGCCGCCTCGCGCAGATCCGCGACGCCAAGGGCGGGCTGACGCGCTTTGGTTATGACGCCTTCGGGCGGATGGTGGAACGGGTGGACGCGCTCGGCGGCGTCACCAGGCTCGACTACGAAGCCGGTGCCGGCGGCTTTGCCACGCCGACACGGCTGACGCGGCCGGATGGGGTGAGCATCGGCCGGCGCTTCGATGCCGAGGGCTCGCTCGCTTCGGTGAGCGATGGCGAGGGGCGACAATGGCATTATCGCTTCGGAGCCTTCGAGGTGCTGGAGGCGATCACCGATCCCAAGGGCGGCGAACTCTCTTTCGGCTATGACAGTGAGGGACGCCTCATCGCCGTGACCAACGCGATGGGGCGGGTCTATGCCCTCAACCGCGACGTCGTGGGCCGGGTGATCGAGGAGGAGGATTTCGACGGGCGGGTGACACGCTACCGGCGCGATGCCGGCGGGCGGGTGATCGAGGCGATCAAGCCCGATGGCGGGCGGCTGGTCTATGGCTACGACAGGACAGACAGGGTCATCCGTATCGAAACCTTCGCCCCGAAGGCCAAGCCCGAAGACGTTCCCCAGGACGTGACGCGGTTCTGGTATGACGGGTGCGGCCTGGTGATCAAGGCCGAGAACGGCGCCTCCTTGGTCGAGTATGAACGAGACAAGAATGGCGCCATCGTCGCCGAGACGGTGAACGGACGGCGGGTCGAGGTGAAGCTCGATGCGATGGGCCGGCGGACTGAGCGCCGGCTCGTGACGCTGAGGGCCGATGAGCCGGGCGAAAGCCTGGTCAGGTACAGTCATGATCCGCTGGGCCTGATCGAGAACCTGACCATCGACGGTCATGCGCCGCTGTCCTTCCAGCATGACGCGCTGGGGCGGGAGGCACGGCGTTCCAGCCCTGCCGGCTTCCAACTGACGAGCCGGCACGACGCGGTAGGCCAGCTGATCGAGCAGACCGGTGGTGGTGATCCGGCTGAGCACCTACGCCAGGCGGCGTTCGGCGAGGCTTTCTCCCGAAGCGCAAGCCCAATCCCTGGGCGTGACCCGGGGATCGAGCGCCGCTATCGCTGGGACCGCGCCAACTCGCCGCTCGCCATCCTCGATGGGCTGTGGGGCGAGACCAGCTACGAATACGACGCCAATGGCCAGGTGGTGGCGACCAAGGCAGGCGAGGGCACCGGCGACGAACTGCGCGAGCGTTTCGAATATGACGCGGCACGCAATCTCGTCGGCACGGCGGCGGCCGGCGCCGATAAGTTGCACGGCTTCGGCGAGGCGCTCGGCAAGCTAACGGCCTGGAGCAACACGCCGGGCGGCGTGGTGCGGATCGCTCGTGGCCCGCGCGGGGAACGGCTCGCCCTGAGCCATGATGCCTGTGGGCGGGTGACCGAACGTAAGGTCGAGCGCAACGGCTTCCGGCCCAAGGTCTGGCGCTACGAGTGGGATGGGCATGACCGGTTGGTGAAGTGCATTACGCCGGAGGGAGACATCTGGCGCTATGGCTACGACCCGTTCGGGCGGCGGGTGTGGAAAGTGCGGGAACTCACCCAGGCTGAGGCAAGAAGCCATGCAGGCCGCTACCCGGACCTGATCGCCGCCAATCGCGTAACGCCGGACTATGCCAGCAGCCTGCTGCCGCCGCCTTCCGAGTGCCGGGGTGGCCTGCCCGGGCAGTCAGACGATGATAGGGAGAAGCCGCCGATCATCGGTGTTGCCTACAGTTGGGATGGCGATGTCGTCGCGGAAGAAGCGCCACTGCGGCTCGATGGCGCCATCGACTGGCATCGAGCCACGCGTTGGCATTACGAGCCGGGCAGTTTCCGGCCTCTGGCCAAGCAGGAGCCACCGCAACGCGTACAACGCCCGGATGGAAACTGGCAGGAAGACGCCGGCAGACTGCTTTACCTGGTCACCGATCATCTCGGTATGCCGAGAGAAATGATCGATGAGCGCGGCAAGGTGCAGTGGGCGGCGAGCTACACAACCTGGGGTCTTATACGCGGAGTCAGGGTTGCAGCATCTCAAGCGGAAAACGACGACTATGCGAATAACTATTTACCCCAAGGCGGCACAGTTCGCCGCGCTTTCGGCAATCTGGCGTTAAAAGCAGTATCTGAAGATACATTCCAAGCCTGCATCTGCCCAATCCGTTTTCAAGGACAATGGCAAGACGAGGAAACTGGGCTATATTATAATCGACATAGGTATTATGACCCTTTTGTTGGGCAATATACCGGTCCTGATGCTATCGGATTAGAGGGAGGAGATCGACCACACGGATATGTAACTAGGCCACTATCGTGGGTGGATGCCTTGGGGTTGTCAGCCGAGGCTCCTCTGTATCGAGTGATACGTCCGGACGAAAATCCGGATGTGGGTCTGGTAGCAAGAAATCCAAATGCAGCATACACGCCAACTGGGCATGTATTAAACGGCAGTAAACCAGGATGGGCTTCACAATTTATTTCTACAACCAAAGATCTTGATGTAGCTCGGAAGTGGGCTGAAAAAACAGGAAATAGAATTATAGCGATTCAGCCTTCCAAGATTCAAGGCATAATAATTGATACTACCCAACCTGGTGTCATGAAAGGGGTTACAGCAAAGAACTTCGCGAATTCGTCGCAAGAGGTTTTAATACAAGGCGTAATTCCAAGAGAGGCTATAAGTGCCATAAAATAAGTAGTATTCCTTAGATCAAAATAGGAGGTTAGGAAAACATGGAATCGGAAGTAAAAATATTGGACTTTATGAATAAAATTCGCTATGGGGAGATATTTAGCGATCAAGAATTTGTCGATTTTTCAGAAGATTTGATAAGTTTATTAAAATCTTCACTTAACGGCAGGTTGATTGATAGGGAGGTCGCGAGTCTTTTGGTCGACATCGCTCTGGTATTTAGTTCGTCGGAGGGAAGCTTTCAGAATAATATTGATTTTTATAGAGTGGCATATGAAAGGTGGATTTTATTATCGGACGAAATTCGTGAGATTTTATTGCCTTAGGCATAGGCTGTAGATAATTTAAATACTATTGAATTTGATCACGTTTTTGCTAATAATTCCTCTCTTAAATTTATCAGCATATTGCCGAGGACGTTTTTACCTTTCCCGTTCTTACCACTCCCCCAGAAATAATCGAACATCGAGCTTTCAATTAAAAATTTTGGGTATGTGTCGATAAGTTTTTTTCTTAGTATTGGATCCGAGAATTTTGCTTTTAGCGCGGTCTCCATTATAGAAATTCGACGAATATCCCAATCATCATGTATAGCATACTTTCTAGATTTTCCTAAGATTTTGGCTTCTTTTGCCGACGGGGCTAATCGAATGGTGTTTTGATAATCTTTATCTAAAAATTTCATAGATTGAAAATAATGTTCTACAGTTAACCAAATTTTATCTTCCAAGCAAATATTACATTCATAGAAATTAGACAGCCAATTATATTCTTTGCTTTTTGAGTTAAATTTTATCTCATTCTCAAGCATCGTGACACTCTCATATGAAGTTATTATATTCCAACTTAGCAAAATATGTCGTTCTTGGATAGTAAGTTAGGATAAAATCCTATTATTTATTTTTGGAATGTAGGCCTAAATAGTTAGGAGATCGACGAAACGCGATATAAATCCTGGCCAGAAGTGTACGGCACCCGAATTTATGTCAGCCAACGCTCATTATCGGATTCGCTGCAGTATACAACCAATTTTTCTGTACATTAAATAATTTCATAATGCAGAAATTTGCTCTTGCGTTATCTCGGCTCCGACAGTTCGCTCCACCCCCTCCCCAAATCACCCCACTTCCCCTATTCCCCTGCCTCGCGCATGATGGCGTGCGCCTTTCCGGTGCCCATCATGCCAGCAGGGAAACAACCATGCCGAACCACCCTTCCGATGCCATCAGTGCCTTCGGGCCGGATTTCCCGTTTGCCTATGACGCGTGGCTGGCCCATCCGGCCGGGCTCGGCGCCGTGCCGGCCGACAAGCATGGCAAGCGGGTCGCCATCATCGGGGCGGGCGCGGCCGGGCTGGTAGCCGGCTATGAGCTGATGCGCCTCGGTCTCAGGCCCGTGCTCTATGAATCGGCGCGGCTCGGCGGGCGGCTGCGCTCGCAGCGTTTCGAGGGCACGGACGGCATCATCGCCGAGCTCGGCGGCATGCGTTTCCCGATCTCCTCGCGCGGCTTTTATCACTATGTCGACAAGCTCGGCCTGGAGACGCGGCCCTTTCCCAATCCGCTCACGCCGGCGGCCGGCTCCACCGTGATCGACCTGGAGGGCGAGACCCTCTATGCCCGCACGCTGGACGATCTGCCGCCGCTCTACAGGGAGGTCGCCGACGCCTATCACCAGGCCCTGGAAGAGGGGGCGCAGTTCTCCGCGCTACAGGCGGCGATGCGGGCACGCGATGCCAAGCGCATCAAGGAGATCTGGGATCCGATCGTGCGCGATTGGGACGAGCGCACCTTCTACGATTTCGTGGTGTCGTCCCAGGCCTTCCGCAAGCTCTCCTTCCGCCATCGCGAGGTGTTCGGGCAGGTCGGCTTCGGCACCGGCGGCTGGGATTCGGATTTCCCCAATTCGATGCTGGAGATTTTGCGCGTCAATCTCGGTGCCTTCGACGACGAGCAGCGCTATGTCGTCGGCGGGGTCGAGCAGGTGGCGCAGGGCCTGTGGCAGAAGGCGCCGGACAAGCTCGCGCATTGGCCCGCCGGCACCACGCTGGCCGGGCTCAATGCCGGCGCCACCAAAGGGCGGGCCCAGGCCATCGCCCATAATCGCAAGGGCGGTTTTGCCGTGATCGACCAATGGGGCAACCGCGACGATTATGATGCCGTGGTCGTCACCTGCCAGAGCCATCTGCTCACCACCTCGATCGCCGCCGAGGAGAACCTGTTCGACCAGAAGCTGTGGATGGCGCTCGACCGCACCCGCTACATGCAGGCGGCCAAGACCTTCATCATGGTCGACCGCCCGTTCTGGAAGGACAAGGATCCGGCCACCGGCCGCGACGTGCTGTCGATGACGTTGACCGACCGCATCACCCGCGGCACCTATCTGTTCGACAATGGCGAGGGCAAGCCGGGCGTGATCTGCCTGTCCTATTCCTGGATGACGGATGCGCTGAAGGTGCTGCCGCTGCCGGCCGAGCGGCGGGTGGAGCTCGCCCTTTCGGCTCTCGGCAAGATCTATCCCGGGCTCGACATCGCCAGCCATATCATCGGTTCTCCAATCTGCGTGAGCTGGGAGGCGGACGAGAACTTTCTCGGCGCCTTCAAGGGGGCGCTGCCGGGGCATTACCGCTACAATCATCGCATGTACGGTCATTTCATGCAGGCAGACCTGCCGGAGACCCAGCGCGGCATCTTCATGGCCGGCGACGGCGTGAGCTGGACGCCGGCCTGGGTCGAGGGCGCCGTGCAGACGGCGCTCAATGCTGTGTGGGGCGTGATGACCCATCTCGGCGGGCGCTCTCCGGCTGAAAATCCCGGCCCCGGCGATCTCTATCCCACACTGAAGCCGGTCGATCTCGGGGATTGAGGAGAGAGGCTGCCGGCAGGGTGCGTTCCCCTGCGCCAGCCTGGCTGGAACGGGCGATCGAACCACGGTGTGCCGACCTCCGGATCGGCATCTTTTTGGGCCGGCCATGCCATTTCCCGGAGGAAGACGAAGAAACGTTCTGGAACGCCGATCGGGAGATCGGCACACCAGGCTATTCCTCCCGGAAAAACCCGGCGATGCGCTCGCGCAGCCATTGATGGGCGGGATCGCCCTGGCGACGCGGATGCCAGATCTGGGTGAAGGGCACGGCAGGCAGGGCGAACGGGGGCTCGAACAGGCAAAGGCCGTCGGCCTCGATCGAGGGCGGCAGGATGCCGAGCGCCACGGTGAGGATGATGTCCGTGCCGGCGATCAGGCGCGGCGCCACCCCCCAATGCGACAGGGTGAGGCAGATCCGCCGCTTGTGGCCAAGCGCGGCGAGCGTGCGGTCGATCTCGTTCTCGACATCGGCGCGCAGCGCTACCAGCGCATGTGGGCGGGCGAGATAGGAAGCAAGGTCGAGCCCGCCGGAGGGCGGCAGGCCCGCCCCATCGGCGAGGCAGACATAGCGGTCCTCGAACAGGAGGACGCGGGCCAACTGCTCGCCGAGATCGGGAAACACGCCGAAGGCAATGTCGATTTCTCCATCGAGGATCTGGGCCGCCATCGCCTCCCGGCTCGCCTGGGTGACGAGGAGGTTGCAGCGCGGTGCCTCAGCCTGCAGCAGCGGCACGAGCTTCGACAGCAGCACGACGGTGCCATAGTCCGACATCGCCAGCCGGAAGGTGCGCTGCTCGCTCGAAGGATCGAAGCCGGCCGGGGCCAGCAGATGGCGCATGCGGTCGAGCGCCTCGCTCAGATGAGGCTGGATCTCGAGCGCCCGCGCCGTCGGCCTGAGGCTGCCGCCCTGGCGCGTCAGCAGGGGATCGTCGAGCAGTAGGCGCAGCCGCGCCAGGGCATGGCTGACGGCCGGCTGGCTCTTGTTCAGACGCAAGGCCGCGCGCGAGACATGGCGCTCCGCCAGCAGGGCCTCGAGCACGGTGAGCAGGTTGAGGTCGATGCCGGCAAGATTATTCATATGCTGCATAATAGGGATAGGAAATCGGAATTTCCATCTGAATTGAGCATGGCTTAGGTCTTCGGCGACTGAAGGAGACCGCCATGACCAACCCCGCTTCCCTGTTTCTGCTGCTGCCGGCCCTGATCGCAGGCGCGGTCGTGCCGTTCCAGGCGGGGGCCAATGCCACGCTCGGCCGCCTGCTCGGCCATCCGCTCTGGGCCACCCTGGTTTCGCTGGCGGTGAGCATCGCGGTGGTCCTGCCGGTGATGGCGGCCTTCCGCGTCTCGGCCCCCACCATCGACGCGGCGTCGAAAGGGCCGTGGTGGATCTGGACGGGCGGCCTGGCCGGTGTGATCTACATCACCGCCGCGCTCCTGCTGGCGCCCCGGCTTGGTGCCGCCAATTTCATGGTGGCGGTGATCGCCGGCCAGATGATCGCCTCGCTGGCGATCGATCATTTCGGCCTGATGGGCTTTGCAGCAAGGCCGGTCAATCCGGCGCGCCTTGCCGGCGTGCTGCTCATCATCGGCGGCATGGTGGTGACGCAATGGGCCAACGCCGCCGCGCTTGCGGCCGCCGAGGCACGTTGAGAGGCGAGCAGGAAGCGGCGCGAACACCCTTCTCCCGCAAGGGGAGAAGGATTTCCTGCCTCAGGCTTCCTTCGAGACCAGGATCTTGTCGATGCGCCGGCCGTCGAGGTCGACCACCTCGAAGCGCCAGCCATCGCGCACGAAGCTCTCGCCCGTCTGCGGCAGGCGGTTGAGTTCGGCCAGGATGAAGCCGGCGGCGGTTTCGTAGTCGCCCCGCTCGATCGGCATGGCCAGGGTCTCTGCCAGTTCGTCGGCCTGCATCCAGCCCGAGACCAGGTAGGAGCCGTCCGAGCGCATGGTGATGGCCGGCTCGTCCTCGTCGTCGTCCTGGAAGACCCCGGCGATGGCCTCCAGCACGTCATTGGCGGTGATCACGCCTTCGAAATGGCCGTATTCGTCGAAAACCAGCGCCATATGGGCTCTCGAGGAGCGCAGCGAGGGCAGCATCCCGAGGGCCTCATTGGTGTCCATCACGATGGGCGCGGCCTGAATATGGTCGCGCACATTGAGGGCCCGGCCATCGAGCTGGGATTGGAACAGGTCCTTGACGGTGACGACACCGATGATGTTGTCGTCCTCGCCGTCCTGCACGGGCAGGCGCGAGCGGCTGGTGGCGCGCAGTTGCGCCATGATCGTCTTGGCGGAATCGGAGAGGTCGATCACCTCGACGTCACGGCGCGGCGTCATCAGCGAGCGGGCGCTGCGGTCCCCCAGGCGCATGACGCCGGAGATCATGTCGCGCTCGGCGGTCTCAAGCACGCCGGCGTTCTCGGCTTCCTTGAGGATGGTGCGCACTTCCTCTTCCGTCACCTTCTCCTCGCTCTTGCCGGCCTGGCCGAGCAGCCGCAATACGGTGCGCCCGGAGATGTCGAGCAGGAAGACCAGCGGCGCCGCGCATTTCGACAGGAGCCGCATGGCTGGCGCCACGCGGGCCGCCATGCGCTCGGGATCGCGCAAGGCGATCTGCTTGGGCACGAGTTCGCCGATGATCAGCGACAGATAGGTGATCGCGACCACCACGATGCCGACGCCGAGCGTGTCGGCGAGATGGGTGGAGAGGCCCTGGGCCTGCAGCCAGCCGGCAAGGCGCGTACCGAGCGTCGCGCCCGAGAAGGCGCCGGAGAGCACGCCCACCAGCGTGATGCCGATCTGGACCGTGGAGAGGAAGCGGCCGGGATTTTCCAGGAGCTCCAGCGCGGTGGCCGCGCCTCGCTTCTTGCGGTCGGCGAGTGCGCGCAGCCTGGCTGGGCGGGAGGAGACAATCGCGAGTTCCGACATGGCGAGGACGCCGTTGAGAAGCGTCAGGAAGACGATGATGGCAATGTCGAGGAACAAGGTGCCTTTGAGGGGGTTGCATGCCCGCGACGAATGTCGGGCCGCTTCGAGGGGGCGGAGCATAACGGCATCGGCGGGCTTGGGATAGAGGGGCGGCCTGGCCCGCTGGGAATGGCAGCCATTCCGGGGACCGCCGCCTGTCTCACGGGAGCGTCAGGATAGGCAAGTACAGGATTGATATTCCCTTTGGGAAGGAAAAGTCCGGCTGTGCAAAGCCGGCGAATATGGCATAACGATTCCCGTGTTGTTGCCATTGTCGGCACAGCCAATTCGGGGAATGAACGAATGTCAAAAATTTCCTTCGCGATCGTTGCTCTCGTGGTGTCCGCCCTCACGCTGACCGCCTGCGCCAATACGGTCACCGGCGTCGGCCGGGACGTGAAGGCCACCGGCCGCGCCGTCAAGCACGCGGTGCAGTGAGTTCGCGCCGGCCTCAGCCGGTCGTCGCGGGCAGTAATCCGATCGACAAGACGGGCAGCGCTCCTTCGATGCTGCCCGTATCGCCCGCTTCGAAGGCGAGGACATCGCCGAAGCCGAGGTCGAGGCTCGCTGCGCCGATCCGCACCGGGCCGGTGCTGAGCGCCACCACCAGCCGCAAGCCGTCCTGCGGCAATGCCAGCCGTCCGGATGCCAGATCGTGCCTCACCACCCGATGGCTGAACCGCCCGCGCCGGGTCATCACGTTGAAGTCGCGAATGGGGCCGTCGACCAGGCTGGCCGTGACGGGCACATCGCCGGGGAAGGCCAGGGGAGCGGAGGCCGGGGTCAGCCTCATTGCCTCGCGCCCCTCGATCGACATGTCGAGGCCGTGGCCCTCGATGAGGGTCAAGGTGCGGTCGATCTGAGGGAACAGCGAGAAGGGGCCGTCGCTCGCCACCTCCGCCACCGACAAGCGCCAGTCGAAATCGTCGAAGCCGGCGCCCTCCGGCGCAACCGCGATCTCGGTGGTGGTGCCGCCGCCATTCTTCCAGGGCTTCGGCGTGAGGTCGGCGAAACGGATCAGCTTCATGGCAGGGTCCATTCGGGGCGGTCTACAGGGTCATTTATTGATCGAGGTCGCGCCGCCTCCCACCCTTACCCCTAGTCAACTCAAGAGAGTTGACTAGGGGTAAGGGTGGGAGGCGGCAGAGCGCGTGCCAGCGGCTTCCCCAAGCTTCGAAAACGCCCTATTTCAACGCCCTGGCGAACACCAGGCAGGCATTGAGGATGCTGCCGAGCGTTTCGCGCAAGGGCTGGGCATAGGCGGCATCGAAGGCGACGGGCCAGTTGGCCTCGCCGACCGGGCCGAGCGGCTCGTCGATATAGGAGCGGCAGGCGAGTTCCATCTGCACAGCATGCACGCCCTTGTCGGGCTGGCCCAGGCTGCGGGTGATGAAGCCGCCCTTGAAGCGCCCGTTCATCACGGTCTCGCGCCCGCTGGAGCGGCAGAGCGCCTCGATCGTTTCCGCCAGCGCCGGATGGCAGGTCACACCGCCATTGGTGCCGATGTTGAACTGCGGCAGCGTGCCCTCGAACAGGCGCGGAATAACCGAGCGGATCGAATGGCAGTCGTAGACGGCGATGTGGCGATGGCGTCCCCTAAGCCTGGCGACTTCGTCGGCCAGGGCCTGGTGATAGGGATCGAACCAGAGGGCGCGCCGTTCGGCGACCTCGGCCGCGCCGGGGGCCTCGCCGTCCTTGTAGAGCGGCTCGCCGTCGAAGCTGGTGGTCGGGCACAGCTCCGTGGTGGCCTGGCCGGGGTAGAGCGAAACCCCGGACGGGTCGCGGTTGACGTCGATGACGGTGCGCGACATCGGCGTGCGCACGATGGTGGCGTCGAGCCCGGCTGCGAAGTCGTAGAGCGTCTCGATCCACCAGTCGGTGTCCTTGCGGGCGAGCCAGGGCGAGACCAGCCGCGCTTCGATCGCGGCCGGGATCTCCGTGCCCGTATGCGGCAGCGAGACAAGCAGTGGTGCCTGTCCCTGCCGGATCTCGAGCCAATCGGGCCGGCTCATGCCGTGCCCTCCACCACGCTGGCCAAAGTCTTGAGGCCGGCGGCCTTCTGCGCCGCGCCGCTCCAGATCAGCGCGGTGGCGGCGGCCATGTCGGGCGCGAAATGCCGGTCGTCGGAAAGGTGGGGCACCTCGGCGCGCAGCGTGGCGCGGGCGCTTTCCAGCGCTTCGCTCGACTTCAGCGGTGCATGGAAATCGCAACCCTGCACGGCTGCGAGATATTCGATGCCGATGACGTTGGCGGTGTTGCGGCTCATCTCCAGGAGGCGGCGGGCGCCGTGACAGGCCATGGAGACATGGTCCTCCTGGTTGGCCGAGGTCGGGATCGAGTCGACGCTGGCCGGGAAGGCACGCTGCTTGTTCTCCGACACCAGTGCGGCGGCGGTGACCTGCGGGATCATGAAGCCGGAGTTGAGGCCGGGCTTGGGCGTGAGGAAGGCCGGGATGCCCGAAAGAGCCGGGTCGACCAGCATGGCGATGCGGCGCTCGCTGATCGAGCCGATCTCGCACAGCGCCATGGCGATCATGTCGGCGGCGAAGGCGACGGGCTCGGCATGGAAATTGCCGCCGGAAATCACGTCGCCCGTATCGGTGAAGACCAGCGGATTGTCGGTGACGCCATTGGCTTCGATCGTCAGCGTCGCAGCGGCCTGGCGCAGGAGGTCGAGGCAGGCGCCCATCACCTGCGGCTGGCAGCGCAGGCAATAGGGATCCTGCACGCGCTCGTCGCCGGTGAGATGGGAGGCGCGGATGGCGCTGCCGGCCATCAAAGCGCGCAGCGTGTCGGCGACTTCGGACTGGCCACGGTGGCCGCGGACCTTGTGGATGCGCGGATCGAAGGGGCCGTCAGAACCACGGGCCGCGTCGGTCGAGAGCGCGCCGGTCACCAGAGCGCCCTGGAACACGCGTTCGGCCTGGAACAGACCCGCCAGCGCCAGGCCGGTGGAGACCTGCGTGCCGTTGAGCAGCGCCAGGCCTTCCTTCGGACCGAGCACGAGCGGCGACAGCCCGGCGCGCTTGAGCGCCTCGGTGGCTTCGACCTTCTCGCCCTTGACGAAGAAGGCGCCGACGCCGGTCAGGGCGGCGGTCATGTGGGAGAGCGGCGCCAGGTCGCCCGAAGCGCCGACAGAGCCCTGGCCGGGAACGACCGGGATGAGATCGCGGGCGAGGCAGTCGCGCAGCATGGTGATGGTGGACCATTGCACGCCCGAAGCGCCTTGGGCGAGGCTGCCGAGCTTCAGTGCCATGATCAGCCGGACGACCTCGACCGGCAGGGGCTCGCCGACGCCGGCGGCATGCGAGAGCACGATGTTGCGCTGGAGGATGGCGAGGTCGGCATTCTCGATGCGCACGCTCGCCAGCTTGCCGAAGCCGGTATTGATGCCATAGACCGGCTCGCCCTTGGCGATGATGTCGGCGACGGCCTTGGCAGCGGCCTCGACCAGCGGGCGGCAGCCTTCGTCCAGGCTGATGGGCGCGCCGTCATAGATGGCGCGCCATTGTGCGAGCGAAACGCTGCCGGGACGCAGCAAAACGGGGTTGGTCACTGGCCTCTCCAGATGCGTTGATGTAGCGGATTGAAACCTAGGCGGTAGACGAGTTCAGCCGGGCGCTCGATATCCCAGATGGCGAGATCGCACTGCTTGCCGGCTTCGAGCGTGCCAATGTCGTCGGCCTTGCCGAGCGCCTTGGCGGCGTTGCGGGTGACGCCGGCGATGCATTCGTCGACGGTCATGCGGAAGAGGGTCGCCGCCATGTTCATGGTGGTGAGCAGCGAGGTCAGCGGCGAGGTGCCGGGATTGCAGTCCGTCGCCACGGCCATCGGCACCTTGTGGGCCCGGAAGGCGGCGATGGGCGGCTGCTTGGTCTCGCGAATGAAGTAGTAGGCGCCGGGCAGGATTACCGCGACCGTGCCCGCCGCATGCATGGCGGCGGCGCCTTCGTCGTCGGTATATTCGAGATGATCGGCCGACAGCGCGCCGTAATCGGCCGCGAGCTTGGCGCCGTGCAGGTTGGAGAGCTGGTCGGCATGGAGCTTGACCGGCAGGCCCGCCTTCTTCGCCGCGTCGAAGACCTTGCTGATATGCTCGGGCAGGAAGGCGATGCCCTCGCAGAAGCCGTCCACGGCATCGGCGAGGCCTTCGGCGGCCACCGCGGGCAGCATCTCCCGGCAGACGAGGTCGATATAGGCGTCCTTGTCGCCCCTGGCCTCGACGGGCAAGGCATGGGCACCGAGGAAGGTGGTCGAGACATTCACCTTGCGCGCCTCGGCGAGCCGGCGGGCGGCCCTCAGCATGGCAAGCTCGGTGCGGGTTTCCAGGCCATAGCCCGATTTCACCTCGACCGTGGTGACACCCTCGGCGATCAGGTGGTCGAGGCGGGGGAGGGCGCTGGCGAGAAGCTCATCGTCGCTGGCGGCCCGCGTCGCGTTGACCGAGGAAACGATGCCGCCGCCCGCCCGGGCGATCTCCTCATAGCTGGCGCCCTTGAGGCGCAGCTCGAATTCATGCGCCCGGTCGCCGCCGAAGACGAGATGGGTGTGGCAGTCGATCAGGCCCGGGGTGATCCAGCGCCCTTCGAGGTCGATGGTCTCGACCTTGTCGCGCATACCGGCCGGCAGGTCACTCTCGGGGCCGGCGAAGGTGATGCGCTCGCCCTCGGCAAGCACGGCTCCCCGTTCCACGATGCCGAGGTCATCCCCGACCAGGGTTGCCAGGCGCGCATTGCGCCACAAACGACCCCCTTGGCTGTCTGTCGCCATCGATCTCTCCACCCTGCTATTATGCGGGAACATGTATAGACATATTAATTGACGCGCAAGTGGAATGATGAAAGTTTAGTGCCGATTGGCTTGGGCGGGAAAGCAGAACTTGGCGGGGGAGGCGGCAATGGCTAAGGAAGCGGAGGTCTTCGAAATTGCGGCGCTCGCCCGGATGGGGCCATATCGCGGCGGGAGCCTTTGATGAACGAGACAGCCCCCCTCGAGCTGGATGCCAAGGCGCAGACGCTGCATCAGCGCATCCTCGGCGATATCGAGCACCGCATCGTTTCGGGCGAATGGCCGCCGGGCTATCGCATCCCTTTCGAGACCGAGCTGACCGAGATCTATGGCTGCTCGCGCATGACGGTGAACAAGGTGCTGACGCAGCTTGCTGCCGCCGGGTTGATCGAGCGCCGGCGCAAGGCGGGCAGCTTCGTGGCCCAGCCGCGCAGCGAGGCCGCCGTGCTCGCCATTCACGGCATCGAGGCGGAGGTGACCGCGCTAGGCCTGCCCTATCGCTTCGAATTGCTGCAACGTCGCCAGCGCCGGCCCACGCCGGCGGAACGCCTGACATTCGCGTTGGAGGGCCCCAAGCCGTTGCTGGCGCTGACCTGCCGCCATTTCGCCGGCGACAGCCCGTTCTGCCTGGAGGAGCGCCTGATCGATCTTGAGGCTGTACCGTTGGCGGAGGAGGCCGATTTTACCCGGGAGCCGCCGGGTGTATGGCTCCTGGGGCATGTGCCCTGGACGGTGGCCGAACACCACATCAAGGCCGCGGCGGCCCGCGGGGAAGAGGCGGCCGTGCTGAAGCTCGAGCCCGGCGACGCCTGCCTGGTGGTGGAGCGGCGGACCTGGCGCGGCGACCAGTTCGTCACGGCGGTGCGCTTCACCTATCCGGGCGACCGCCATCAGCTCGTTGCGCGTTTCTCGCCGTCCTGACCATGCCTTGCTCCTGACCAGCCTGCTCGCGGGGCTGGCCGTTGCTTGCTGTCGCGGTATAGAGTTCGCACAAAGCCGACTCGTAGGACCAATCCGGGAGGACCGCAGATGAGAAGGGCCGAGGCCGCATGAGCGCAGCGCAAGCCGTTGCGCTGAAGGGCGTTTCGATTTCATTCGCGAGCAGGGATTCCCGCTTCGATGCCGTCGCTGGCGTCGACCTCTCGGTGGGGGAGCATGAATTCGTTGCCATTGTCGGGCCGACGGGTTGCGGCAAGTCCACGCTGCTCAATGCTACGGCCGGGCTGCTGATCCCGGTCGCCGGAAGCGTCGAGGTCTTCGGCAAGCCGCTCAAGGGCTTGAACGGGCAGGCCGGCTACCTCTTCCAGCAGGAATCGCTGATGCCCTGGAAGACCGTCCTGCAGAATGTCGCCATCGGCCTGGAGGTCGCCGGCACGCCCGCGGAAAAGGCCAGGCAGGCGGCGCAAACCTGGCTGGAACGGGTCGGCCTCGCCCGCTTCGGCGATCGCTATCCGCGCATGCTGTCCGGCGGGCAGCGCAAGCGCGTGGGCCTGGCGCAGGTGCTCATCCGCAATCCCAAGCTGCTGTTGATGGACGAGCCCTTCGGGCCGCTCGACGCCCAGACCCGGCTGGTGATGGGTGACCTCCTGCTGAAGCTGTGGTCGGAAGATCGCAAGGCGGTGATGTTCGTCACCCACGACCTCGACGAGGCGATAGCCTTGGCCGATCGCATCGTCATCATGTCGGCCGGCCCGAAGGCCGGCATCATCGGGGAGTTCAGCGTACCTCTGCCCCGGCCCCGCGCCATTGCGGAAATCCGCCATGACCCCGCTTTCATCCGCCTGCATCGCGACATCTGGGATGCGCTGCGCGACGAGGTGATGAAAGCCTACAGCTAGCTTGGCGGTTTTTTCTCATGAATTCGATCGATCATTCGTCATTGCGAGCGCGGCGAAGCAATCCAGAGCTCCTGCTTAATGGCAGCTGGATTGCTTCGCTGCGCTCGCAATGACGGATCAGCCTTTACGCATCCTGTATGAAACGGCCGTCGTGGGGACCCGAATGAACAACAAGATCGTCTTGCTCACCCTGCAGGTGCTCGTCGCTGTCGTCGGCATCACCCTTTGGCACCTGGCCTCGACGACGTCGCTGTTCGGCTCGCCCAAGACGGTGGCCTTCTTCTTCGGCGAGCCGCTCAGCGTGTGGAAGCGGATCGTGGAGTGGTTCAGCGATGGCTCCATCTGGTATCATCTATGGATCACCCTGGCTGAATCGGCACTGGCCTTCCTGTCCGGTGCTCTGGGCGGCATCATTCTCGGCTTCTGGTTCGCCCGCCAGCCCGTGGTCGCCGCTGTTTTCGACCCCTATGTCAAGGCCGCCAATGCGCTGCCCCGCGTGGTGCTGGCGCCGATCTTCGCGCTGTGGTTCGGCCTCGGCATCTGGTCGAAGGTGGCCCTCGGCTTCACCCTGGTGTTCTTCATCGTCTTCTTCAACGTCTATCAGGGCGTCAAGGAAGTAAGCCCGGCCGTGCTCTCCAATGCCCGCATGCTCGGCATGAACGAGCGCCAGCTCCTGCGCCATGTCTATCTGCCTTCGGCGATGTCCTGGGTGTTCTCCAGCCTGCACACCTCCGTCGGCTTTGCCGTGGTCGGCGCGGTGGTCGGCGAATATCTCGGTTCCTCGGCGGGCCTGGGTTACCTCATCCAGCAGGCCGAGGGCGTGTTCGACGTCACCGGTGTCTTCGCCGGCATGTTCGTGCTGATGGCCTTCGTTCTCATCGTCGACTGGCTGATGACAGCGGTGGAGCGCCGCCTGCTGGTCTGGCGCGGCTAATTCATATTGGAAATCGAATTGGGAGGAAAAATCATGAAACGCAGAACTTTTCTGATCGGCGCCACCGGCCTGGCATTCGGCGCCTCGTTCGGCGGGGCGCTGCCGGCCTTCGCCGAGGACGCCAAGCCCGAAAAAACCGACCTCGCCATCGGCGTTGGCGGCAAGCCGCTGCTCTATTATCTGCCGCTGACCGTGGCCGAGCAGAAGGGCTTCTTCAAGGAGGAAGGGCTCAACGTCACCATCAACGACTTCGCCGGCGGCTCCAAATCGCTGCAGGCCCTGGTCGGTGGCTCGGTGGATGTGGTGACCGGAGCGTATGAGCATACCATCCGCATGCAGAACAAGGGGCAGGACATCGTCGCCGTCTGCGATCTCGGGCGCTTTCCCGGCATCGTCATCGCGGTGCGCAAGAGCCTAGCCGGCGAGATCAAGACCATCGCCGACCTCAAGGGCCGCAAGGTGGGCGTGACGGCGCCGGGATCCTCCACTGCTCTCCTGTTGCAATATGCGTTGCAGAAGAACGGCCTCACCTCGGCCGACGTCGCCCAGATCGGCATCGGCGGCGGCGCCAGTGCCGTCGCCGCCATCAAGAACGGCGGCATCGATGGCCTCTCCCATCTCGATCCGGTGATCAGCCAGCTGCAGCATGACGACGATATCGCCATCCTGCTCGATACGCGTACCGAGGAGGGCACCAAGGCCCTGTTCGGTGGCACCAATCCTGCGGCTACGGTCTATCTGAAGCAGTCTTTCGCGCAGGAGAATCCCGTGACCACCCAGCGCGTGGTCAATGCCATGATGAAGGCCCTGAAGTGGCTCGGCCAGGCCAAGCCCGAGGATGTCGCCGATCTCGTGCCGAAGGAATATCTGCTGGGCAATCGGGACCTCTACATGCAGGCGTTCCAGAATTCGCGGCAGATGTATTCACCGGACGGCATGGTCACCAAGGATGGCTATGAGTCGATGATGAATGCGCTCAAGGCCCTCGACCCGGAACTCGCCAATGCCGACGTTCCCTACGAGAAGACCTTCGATCCGGCTTTCGTCAAGGCGGCCAAGATCTGACGGCGCGGCCGGGCAGGCGAGAGCTTTGTCAGCGGGCCGGACACGGCCATCCAACCTCGGATTGTGTCGATCGGGGCTTCTGGATAGCCGGGCCGAGCCCGGCTATGACAAATCGCAGCCTTTCCCGTTCAGGGAGCCGCATTGCCGCTGGACTCAATCTTTCTCCAAGGGAATAAGAATCTGCCCAAAGAGTTTGCAGCAGGCGAGGATTCGGCTGCCGCCACGTTCTCAGAATCTCCGGGGGAAATGCCATGAAATACCTGCTTCTGCTGGTACCTTGCGTACTGGCATTGCTGACACCGCTTTATAACAGCATCGATCCTGTGCTGTTTGGATTGCCCTTCTTCTATTTCTATCTGCTCGTCCTGGTGCCGATTTCGTCGCTGTTCGTCTACCTCGCCTGGAAGGTTGAACGCTGATGCTGGACAATCTCAATTGGACGGCGGCGATGGTCTTCGTCTTCTTCTTCCTTGTCGTCACCGTGGTGGGGTTCGTCGCGGCGCGCTGGAAGGCGGGGGATCTCGACCAGTTGCATGAATGGGGTCTCGGCGGCCGGCGCTTCGGGGCCTGGATCACCTGGTTCCTGCTGGGGGGCGACCTCTATACCGCCTACACCGTCATTGCCGTGCCTGGCCTGATGTATGCGGTGGGGGCCTATGGCTTCTTCGCCGTGCCCTATACCATCCTGATCTATCCCCTGATCTTCCTGATCATGCCGCGGCTTTGGAATGCCACCCACAAGCATGGCTATCTCACCGGCGCCGATTTCATTGCCGGGCGTTACGGCAATCGTTGGCTGGAACTGGCGGTGGCCTTCACCGGCATCCTCGCCACCATGCCCTATATCGCCCTGCAGCTCGTCGGCATGGAGAAGGTGATCCAGGCCCTCGGCTTCTCGGCCACGGGGTGGGCCTCGCATCTTCCCCTGACGATCGCCTTCATCATCCTGGCGCTCTACACCTATAAGAGCGGCCTGCGCGCGCCGGCCATGATCGCCTTCGTCAAGGACATCATGATCTATATCTTCGTGATCGCCGCGGTCATCGTCATTCCCTATCAGCTGGGTGGTTTCGGTTCGATTTTCGAGAAGGCCAAGCTTGTCTATGACGCTAAGGCAGCGGCGGCTGTTGCTGCCGGCAAGCCGGCAGCCGTGGGCCTGACCCTGGCGCCCTCGCAGATCTGGCCCTTCATCACGCTGTCGATCGGCTCGGCCATGGCGCTGTTCATGTATCCGCACGCGCTCACCGGCACGCTGTCGGCCACCGGCCCCAACGCCATCCGGCGCAATGCGGTGACACTGCCAGCCTATTCGCTGGTGCTTGGCCTCATCGCGCTCCTGGGTGTGATGGCTGTCGCCGCCGACATCAAGACCGATGATGCGCAGGCGGCGATCCCGCTGCTGGTCAACAAGATGTTCCCGGACTGGTTCGCGGGCTTCTGCTTTGCGGCCATCGCCATCGGCGCGCTGGTGCCGGCCGCGGTGATGTCGATCGGGGCGGCCAACACCTTCACGCGCAATGTCTGGAAGCCTTTCATCGAGCCGACTATGTCGCCGCAGAAGGAATCCTACCTTGCCAAGCTGATGAGCCTGATCGTCAAGGTTGGCGCCCTGGTGGTGATCGTGTTCCTGCCGACCAAGTTCGCCATCGATCTGCAACTCCTCGGCGGCGTGTGGATGATACAGATCTTCCCTGCCCTGGTGGCCGGCCTCTATACACGCTGGTTCAATGGCTGGGCCCTGCTGATCGGTTGGGCGGTGGGCATGCTGGCCGGCAGCTACATGGCGTGGGGCCCGACCTCTGTGGTCTCGACCTACACCCTGTTCGGCACGTCCTTCTATATCGGTGTGATCGCCGTGGTGCTGAACTTCGTGGTGTCCGTGGTGCTGACCATGGTGCTGGGCTCCACGACGCAGGACGAGACGTCATCGGCCGATTACGAGGACGCCGTCACCACGTCCTGATGCGCCCCGTAACCAAAATAGGAAAGGCCGGCGGTGACGCTGGCCTTTTTCATGCCCCGAGGGTTGCACGGGCGGGCGCATGAGTGGTTGAACAATCGACCGGGGCGGGGCAGTTTGTCTGATGAATGCTTGCGGATTCGCTTTTCCTCACCCTTGGAGCCACCAATGACCTATGTCGCGGATGATGCGCGCTACGACGCCATGCAATATCGCCGTTCCGGCCGTTCGGGCCTTCAGCTGCCGGCGCTCTCGCTCGGCCTGTGGCATAATTTCGGCGGCGACATTCCCTTCGAGAATGCCAGGGCGCTCTGCCGCAAGGCTTTCGACCTCGGCATCACCCATTTCGACCTCGCCAACAATTACGGTCCGCCGCCCGGCTCGGCCGAGGAGACCTTCGGGCGTATCCTGAAGACGGATTTCGCCCATCACCGCCAGGAATTGGTGATCTCGACCAAGGCCGGCTACCGCATGTGGCCCGGACCCTATGGCGAGTGGGGCAGCCGCAAATATCTGCTCTCCAGCCTCGATGCCAGCCTCAAGCGCATGGGTATCGAGACGGTCGACATCTTCTATTCCCACCGCTTCGACCCGAACACCCCGCTGGAAGAGACCATGACGGCGCTGCATGATGCCGTGCGCCAGGGCAAGGCTCACTATGCCGGCATCTCGTCCTACAGTGCCGAACGCACCAAGGAGGCGGCTGCGATCCTGCGTCGCCTCGGCACACCGCTGCTCATCCATCAGCCGAGCTACTCCATGCTCAACCGCTGGATCGAGAAGGACAGCCTGCTCGGCCAGCTCGAAGCCGACGGTGCGGGCTGCATCGCCTTCACCCCACTGGCACAGGGCCTGCTCACCAGCAAATATCTCGGAGCAAGCGGCATTCCGGCTGACAGCCGCGCCGCAGCCGGCAAGTCGCTTTCGCCCGACCAGCTCTCCGAAGCGAATCTGGCAAGGCTGCGGGCTCTCGATGCGATTGCCCGTCGTCGTGGCCAGTCGCTGGCCCAGATGGCGATTGCCTGGGTGCTCCGGGACAGTCGCATGACCTCGGCCCTCATCGGTGCTAGCCGGCCTGGCCAGATCGAGGACTGCGTCGGTGCCTTGAGGAATCTCGATTTCTCTGCCGAGGAACTGGCCGAGATCGATCACTATGCCGAGGAAGGCAATGTCAATCTCTGGGCGGCCTCGAGCAAGGGCTGATCGCGAGACAGCTGAGCGTCGATCCAGCAGCGGGCCGCTTTGCGGCCCGTTTTGCTGTCAGGACTTGGCGAGGCAATATGCCTGTGTTTCCCTAGAGGCTAATTAGACTTAAGAATGATAGAGTAACAAGCAATCAAATTATTTCTAAAAAGCATGAAGTATATTCTATAGAAATTGTCTCATGCCAAATTCTTCGAAAATTTGTCGAAAATGTGGACAACTAATAAGAATTGTGACAGTGGTTTATTGCTGAATCATATCACGATGGGGATGGGCAACATGAAAAAATTCGTCCTGGCGGCCTTTTTGCTAGCACCGGCACAGGCTCTCGCAGCAGATCTCGCGGCGACGCCAGTCGAGCCGGTCGCGCCAATAACGCCCTATAGCTGGACCGGTTTCTATGTCGGTGCCCATATCGGCTATGCCTGGGGCAAGGAGAGGGACGATCTGAGCCGGACACTGCCCGTGCCCGCCGACAGCTTCAACGTCAATGGCGTGCTCGGCGGCCTGCATGCGGGCTACAACGAGCAGTTCTCCAACAATATCGTGGTCGGCCTGGAAGGCGACATCGATCTCAGCGGCATCAACGGTTCTCACACCGTCATCGACGCCAATAACGGCAATAGTCGTCTGCATATGCGCAATCGCTGGCAGGGTTCGATCCGCGCCCGTTTGGGGTATGCCTTCGACCGGGTCCTGGTCTATGCCACCGGTGGTGTCGCCTTTGCCGACATCCGCGAGCGCTGGAACCTGTTTGACGGTGATATCGTCGGCTCCGGCTCCAAGACCAAGGCGGGCTGGACCGTAGGCGCCGGCGTCGAATATGCCTTCACCGACAATTGGATCGGCCGCGTCGAGGTGCGCTACACGGATTTCGGCAAGTCGCGCTTCCGGGTGGCACCCGATACCCGCTTCAAGGCCGGCTTCCACGAGACGGTCGCGCTGGTCGGTGTCAGCTACAAATTCTGAGCAGATCAGGCGGGGAGCGCTACGTTTCCCACTGCCGCCTTTCGGCTTTCGCGACAGCCCTTTAAGCTGACGCGGAAGCGGAGTGCGCGGCCAGCATGAAATCGATTCTGTTTTACGTCTTGGCAGCCGCCGGCGAGATCGGCGGCTGCTATGCCTTCTGGAGCTGGCTGCGCCTGGGCAAGCCGGCCTGGTGGCTGGTGCCGGGCACGGCCGCCCTCATCGCCTTCGCCCTCCTGCTTTCCCAGATCGAGACAGATGCGGCGGGCCGGGCCTATGCCGCTTATGGCGGCATCTATATCGCCGCCTCGCTGCTGTGGCTTTGGAGCGTCGAGGGGATCAGGCCCGATCGCTGGGATCTGGTCGGAGCGGTGCTGTGCCTCTCCGGCATGGCCGTCATCCTGTTCGCGCCACACCGCACGGCTTGAGGGCCGCTTCACCCGGCCAGCTTGCGACCGCCCACCCAGACGCCGCGTGCCGTCAGTTGCTCGTCGAGATGCACCAGGTCGGCGCGATAGCGCGGTGCCAGCCGCCCGCGACGATTGTCGAGGCGCAGGAACTGGGCGGGATAGAGGCTGGCCATGCGCAGGGCTTCGCCGAGACCGATGCCGAGATGGCCGACGCTGTAGCGCAGCGCCGCATCCATGGTGAGGTCTGAGCCGGCGAGCGTGCCGTCTTCCAGCGTCAGGGCACCGTCGCGCCGCGTGACCTTGCGCCCGTTGAGATAGAAGACGTCGTTGGCGTCGCCGGCCGTCGGCATGGCGTCGGTGACGAGGAACAGCCGTCCTGGTGTCTTTTTCGCTCGCAAGGCCAGCGAGAGGGAGCCGGGATGCACATGAAGCCCGTCGGCGATGATGCCGACCCAGAGCCCGCCATGGTCGAGAGCGGCTCCGGTGACGCCAGGATGGCGGCCCTGCAGGGGCGACATCGCATTGAAGAGATGGGTGATGCCGGTGGCGCCGGCATCCGCCGCCGCCATCACCGCCTCATAGCTGGTGTCGGTATGGCCGAGGCTGACGATCACGCCCCCATCCGCCAGGCGCCGGATCAGGTGAAGCGGCGCATTTTCCGGCGCCACCGTGAGCAGGACGGTCTCGATGCCGCTGCCCAGAATGAGGTCGACATCCGCTTCTGTCAGCGGGCGGATCAAGGCGGGGTCATGGGCACCCTTGCGCGGCACCGAAAGGAAAGGCCCCTCGAGGTGGATGCCGGCCATGCCCGGGACTCCGTCGGCGATCGCCTGACGGGCGGCGGCGATGGCGCTCTTCATGCCTTCGGCCGTGTCGGTGATATAGGTGGGCAGCAGGGCGGTGCTGCCGTGGCGGCGATGGGCCGCGACCATGCCGTCGAGTGTCGCCACGTCCGGGGACTGGTTGAACAGGAAGCCGCCGCCGCCATTGACCTGGGCGTCGACGAAGCCGGGCGCCAGCACGCCGGAGGGCAGGGTGGTCACGGCGGCATGGGAGGGAATGTCGGATCGCGGCACCAGGCCGAGGATGGCATCGGCCTCGACCAGAACGGCATGGCCCTCGACAAAGGTCTCGCCATTGAACAGGCGAGGCGCGGTAAGTGCGTTGAGCGACATCGTCAGCGCCCCCTCTTTGCCAGGGTCAGGGCCCCCGCAAGGGCATCGCCCCTGGGCGGAACCAGGATTTCGTCATATCGCACCGGCAGATAGGGGCGATAGGGTTCGGCAAGCCCGCCCATCAGGGCGATCCTGGGCGCGCCCAGGTCCTTCAGGCGATCGAGCATGGCGACGATGGAGCCCGTGGCCCCGGCAATCAGGTGATCGGCTACGACATCCCCGCCGGCAGCTTCGAACACCAGGGGAGCGAAGCGGCCGTAGTCCCTCGGCGTGGCGGTCCTGGCCCAGATCACCGCCTCGTTCGGATCGTCATGGAAATGCGCCAGCAGGCGGCGGGTCAGGTCGCTCACCGGACCGAGCAGGTCGACGCTGAGCAGGGCGGCCCGCAGGGCGGAGCGTCCGAGCACGGCGCCGGAGGCGTCATCGCCCAGGGCAAACCCCCAGCCGCCGACCGAGGTCTCCCTGCCGCCCACCAGGGCCAGGCCTTGCGAGCCCGTACCGAGGATGAAGATACCGCCATCCTCGCCGGCATGGGCGCCGAGGCAGGCGGTGACGGCATCCGAGGTGACCGTCAGGGCTCCATAACCGAAGGGAAAGGCGGCGATACTGTCAGCGAGAGCGGGAATATTGCCGCCGGAAAGGCCGAGCCCGGCCCGGATGCGCCGCTTCGCGTCCGGTGCCAGTCCGGCCGCGGCAAGGGCGGCATCGCCGGCCGCTGCGATCGCCGGGCCCGCGATCTCCGTGCCGAGGGTGAGATTGGAAGAACCCGACAGGCCTTCGCCGATCAGCTTGTCGTCCTCGTCGTAGAGCCTTGCACGCGTATTGGTGCCGCCGCCGTCGACCGCAAGATAGAGGATACCCGTCATATCTGTCTCCCAGGGCAGAACGCCGGAACGTTCGATTGCCCTAACTCCTTGTTTCGGCGCGGCTTTGCGTTTCCTGCCGGTCCCACGCAATCGCATGGCCCCATGGCGGTGGCATATCATCATCGCCAGCGGAATTCAGCCAGGATTCCGTCATGAGCGCGCGCTCTCCACGGCCATCGGCAACAGCATCGGGTCGTTCTGTGCTCACCATGCACAGGGCGCGAGAGCCATGCAGAACCAACATATGAGATGATCATGGCGGCGTAGCGTGCCAAAATCACAAGATATCAGTGTTTTTGCCTACATCTTATGCAAAAGGGGCACTCGTAACCGGGCGTCACTTGGGTTAAGGACCACCGTCCTGGGATCAACGATCGAGAAGCGACACATGACTTCAACGTTGCACGACAAGCTCTATTCGGCCGAGGCGGCGATGGCTGTCGGTGATGATGCGGCCAAGCTGCCCGAAGCAACCGGCGAGGCGCGCGCCTTCCGTGACCTGATCCTCGCCAAGCTGACCTATGCCGTCGGCAAGGACCCGATCGTGGCGCGCGACCATGACTGGCTGCGGGCGGTGAGCCTGGCACTGCGCGATCACATCGTCGACCGCTGGATGGCGACGACGCGCGGCGTCTACCGCATGGGCGGCAAGCGCGTCTATTATCTCTCGCTCGAATTCCTGATCGGCCGCCTGCTCAAGGATGGCCTCAACAATCTCGGCCTCGTGGCCACGGCCCGCGAGGCGCTGGCCTCCGTCGGCGTCGACCTCGACATGATTGCCGAGATGGAGCCCGATGCCGCTCTCGGCAATGGCGGTCTCGGCCGCCTCGCCGCCTGCTTCATGGAGAGCATGGCCACCGTCGGCATCGCCGCCTATGGCTATGGCATCCGCTACGAGAACGGCCTGTTCCGCCAGAACATCGTCGATGGCTGGCAGACGGAATCACCCGAGAACTGGCTGCAGAACGGCAATCCCTGGGAGTTCCCGCGCCGGGAAGTCGCCTATGAGGTCGGTTTCGGCGGTGCCGTCGAGGCGAGCGATGGCTGGGACGGCTCGGCCGTGCACAGTTGGAAGCCGGCCGAGACCGTACTTGCCGTCGCCCATGACACGCCGGCCGTCGGCTGGCGCGGCAATCGCGTCAACACGCTGCGCCTGTGGTCGGCCCGTTCGCTCGACCCGATCTCGCTCGATGCCTTCAATGCCGGCGACCATATCGGCGCCCTGAACGACCGGACCAAGGTGGAGTCGATCTCGCGCGTGCTTTATCCGGCCGATTCCACCCCGGCGGGGCAGGAATTGCGCCTGCGTCAGGAGTATTTCTTCACCTCCTCCTCATTGCAGGACATCGTTCGCCGCCACCTGCAGCAGCATCGCGACATCAAGTCCCTGCCGTCCAAGGCGGCGATCCAGCTCAACGACACGCATCCGGCCATCGCCGTGGCCGAGCTGATGCGCATCCTGATCGACATTCACGGGGTCAACTGGGCCGATGCCTTCGCCATCACCCGCGAGACGATCTCCTACACCAACCACACCCTGCTGCCCGAGGCGCTGGAAACCTGGCCGGTGCCGCTGATCGAGCGGCTGCTGCCGCGGCATATGCAGATCATCTACGCCATCAATGCGCGCGTGCTGACCGAGGCGCGCGAGAGCGGCGCCTCCGATGCCATGATCGCCACCGTCTCGATCATCGACGAGAGCCATGGCCGGCGTGTGCGCATGGGCAATCTCGCCTTTGTCGGCTCGCACAAGGTCAATGGTGTGTCGGCCCTGCATTCGGAACTGATGAAGGAAACGGTGTTCCGCGACCTCAACACGCTGTTCCCGGGCCGCATCACCAACAAGACCAACGGCATCACGCCGCGGCGCTGGCTGATGACGGCCAATCCGGGGCTGACAACGCTGCTGCGCGAGACCATCGGCGATGCCTATCTCGACGACGCCGAAAAGCTGGTGGCCTTGGAGCCCTATGCCAAGGATGCCGCCTTCCAGGAGGCCTTCGCCGCGGTCAAGCATGCCAACAAGGCGCGATTGGCCAAGGTGCTGCAGCAGACGGTCGGGCTTCGCGTCGATCCCTCCGCGATGTTCGATGTCCAGATCAAGCGCATCCATGAATACAAGCGCCAGCTCCTGAACATCCTCGAGACCATCGCGCTCTACAACGCCATCCGCGCCCATCCCGAGAAGGATTGGGCGCCGCGCGTGAAGATTTTTGCCGGCAAAGCGGCGGCGAGCTATACGGCGGCCAAATATGTGATCAAGCTGATCAACGACGTCGCCAAGGTGGTGAACTCGGATCCGGCCGTACGCAATTTGCTCAAGGTCGTGTTCATGCCGAACTACAATGTCAGCCTTGCAGAGGTGATCATCCCGGCGGCGGACTTGTCCGAGCAGATCTCGACCGCAGGCCTGGAAGCCTCCGGCACGGGCAACATGAAGTTCGGTCTCAACGGCGCTCTCACCATCGGCACGCTCGATGGCGCCAATGTCGAGATGAAGGAGCATGTCGGCGACGACAACATCTTCATCTTCGGCCTGAAGGCGCATGAGGTCGAGGAGAAGAAGCGCCAGGGCCGCAATCCGGCCGACGCCATCGCGGCCTCGCCGGCCTTGGCCGAGGTGCTCGATGCGGTGGAAAGCGGCGTGTTCTCGCCGACCGATCGCGAACGTCATCGCGGCACGGTGCAGGCGCTGCGCTCCAGCGACTGGTTCTTCGTCACCGACGATTTCGACGCCTATGCCGCCATGCAGCGCAACGTCGACACGCTGTGGGCCAACAAGCCGGCCTGGCGCGAAAAATCGATCCTCAACGTGGCGCGCATGGGCTGGTTTTCCTCGGACCGCACCATCCGCGAATATGCCGACGAGATTTGGGGCGTGCAGACGACCCCAGTGGAATAGGCGACGCTATCGTCGTATTCCCGGCAGGATTTGCATCCCGCGTGGCATGAAGCCCTGCCTCGCGGGATGTCGATTCTTGCAAGCCCGTGCCGCTTGCCCTGGCCCCGTAGAGCGGCGGCATCAGGTCGAGCTGGGCCATGAACCCTCTCGGACTTTTTCGGTGGGACCGTCCGTTCCGTTTCCGCCAGAGGGCGAAAACACCAAATTTTTCACCCTGCAGTACCCTCGACATAACCCATTTGGGCAGGCTGCGTTTAATCGTTGACCGTTGTAGCAAAAGCCCTAGCTTGTGTTCGAGAGGATCACAGGAAGACGCCTGGTCCCGGCAAGTCCAGGCGTTTCGATCCGGTTCGAAAAGGGGTCGTGGCGCTTGGCAAAGACAACGAAGACGAACGCTCCCGCCGCCAGAGCCGCAAAGCCGGCACCCTTGGCCAAGCGGCCGGTCAGCCGCAGCAAGACGGCGGATTGGCGTTTGTCAGAGGTTGAGGTCGCCGCGCTTGCGGCGGGACGTCATGCCGATCCTTTCGCCGCACTCGGCCCGCATGAGACACCCGCCGGCCTCGTCATCCGCGCCTTCATCCCCAATGCCGAGACGCTGTCGGTGCTCGCGCCCAATCTGGTCGGGCCCGTTGCCTTGGAGCGGCGGCATGACGATGGCGTCTTCGAAGGCCTGGTGCCCGACAGCGTCGGGATCTACCGCCTGCGTGCCGTCAATGCGGGAGGGCAGTGGGAGGTCGAGGACCCCTATCGTTTCGGGCCGCTGCTGGGCCAGGTCGACGACTATCTGCTGACGGAGGGCACCCATCTCAGGCTCTGGGACAAGCTCGGTGCTCGTCCCCTGCAGCATGGCGACATGGAGGGGGTGCATTTCGCCGTGTGGGCGCCGCACGCCAGGCGGGTATCGATTGTCGGCGATTTCAACGACTGGGACGGCCGTCGCCATCCGATGCGCAAGCGCGTCGATACCGGCGTGTGGGAGATCTTCCTTCCGGGCGTCGGTGTCGGCGCCCATTACAAATACGAGATCATCGGCCCGAACGGCGCGCTGCTGCCGCTGAAGAGCGATCCCTTCGCCTTTGCCAGCGAATTGCGCCCCGGTACGGCCTCCCGGGTCGCCTCGTCGGAGCCCTTCGCCTGGACCGACCAGCAATGGCTCGAGGAGCGGGCGCATCGCGATGCGCGGCGGGCCCCGATGTCGATCTATGAGGTGCATCTCGGCTCCTGGAAGCGCGGCGAGCATCAGCGCTTCCTCAGCTATGACCAGCTTGCCGACGATCTGATCGCCTATGCCCAGCACATGGGCTACACCCATATCGAATTGCTGCCGGTGACGGAGCATCCCCTCGATGCGTCCTGGGGCTACCAGCCGACGGGCATGTTCGCGCCGACCAGCCGTTTCGGCTCGCCCGAAGGGTTCGCGCGTTTCGTCGATCGCGCCCATGCCGCCGGGATCGGCGTCATCCTCGACTGGGTGCCCGCGCATTTTCCCACCGACTCGCATGGCCTTGCCTGGTTCGACGGCAGCGCGCTCTACGAGCATCCCGACCCGCGACGCGGTTTCCATCCCGACTGGAATACGGCGATCTATGATTTCGGCCGGCGCGAGGTCGCCAATTTCCTGATCGCCAACGCCCTGTTCTGGCTGGAGCGCTACCATATCGACGGGCTGCGCGTGGATGCCGTCGCCTCCATGCTCTATCTCGACTATTCGCGCCGGGACGGGGAGTGGCTGCCCAATGTCCATGGCGGACGTGAGAACCTCGATGCCATCGCCTTCCTGCAGCGCATGAACAAGGAAGTCTATGCGGCCCATCCCGGCGTGATGACCATCGCCGAGGAATCCACTGCCTGGCCCGGCGTGTCCAAGCCCGTGCATGACGGCGGGCTCGGCTTCGGTTTCAAGTGGAACATGGGCTTCATGCACGACACGCTGAGCTACATGCAGCGCGAGCCGGTCTACCGCCAATATCACCATGACGATCTGACCTTCGGCCTGATCTACGCCTTTGCCGAGAATTTCGTGCTGCCGCTTTCCCATGACGAGGTCGTTCACGGCAAAAATTCCATCGTCAACAAGATGTCGGGCCTGGAAGGCGACAAATTCGCGACCCTGCGGGCCTATTATGCGCTGATGTGGGCCTATCCCGGCAAGAAGCTCCTGTTCATGGGCCAGGATTTCGGCCAGCGCCGGGAATGGAACGAGAATGTCGGGCTGGACTGGGACCTGTTGCAATATGGCCCGCACAAGGGGGTGAGCGATCTCGTCCGCGATCTCAATCATCTCTATCGCGGCCGTGCGGCGTTGCATCAGCGCGATTGCGAGGGCGACGGCTTCGAGTGGATGGTGGTCGACGACAACGCCAATTCGGTGTTCGCCTGGGCGCGCTATGCCACCGATGCGATGCCGATCGTGGTGGTGGCCAATCTCACTCCCGTCTCGCGCGACGACTATCTGCTGCCCCTGCCTCTGGCGGGACAGTGGTGGGAAATTCTCAACACCGACTCCGAGCGTTATTTCGGGCTCAATCGAGGCAATTCCGGCGGAGTCTATGCTTATGCGGGCGATTGGAAGGGCAAACCGGCGTCCGCGCGTATCAATCTGCCGCCCCTGACGGCCATCATGCTGGAGTGGGCGGGGAACTAGGCTGGGGAGTGGGCGTTGCATGTCTTTGGAGAGTCGCGGCTCCGCGATAGGAACCGAGGCTGAAAAGGAAGGCAGCAGCGTCATCCCGGATTATCAGTGGGAGGAACTGTATGACGGAACCGAGGCATTCGAAGGGTGGGCCGCTGGCACGTTCGGCCATGGCTTATGTGCTGGCCGGAGGCCGCGGCAGCCGCCTGATGGAACTGACCGACCGGCGCGCCAAGCCCGCGGTCTATTTCGGAGGTAAGAGCCGCATCATCGACTTCGCCCTTTCGAACGCGATCAACTCGGGCATCCGTCGTATCGGCGTGGCCACGCAATACAAGGCGCATTCGCTGATCCGCCACCTCAACCGCGGCTGGAACTTCCTGCGGCCGGAGCGCAACGAAAGCTTCGACATCCTGCCGGCCAGCCAGCGCATTTCCGAGGACATGTGGTATCGCGGCACGGCGGACGCGGTCTACCAGAACCTCGACATCATCGATGGCACCGGCGTCGAATACATGGTCATCCTGGCAGGCGACCATATCTACAAGATGGACTATGAGCTGATGCTCAAGCAGCATGTCGAGCAGAACGCCGATGTCACCATCGGCTGCCTCGAAGTGCCGCGCATGGAGGCCACCGGCTTCGGCGTCATGCATGTCGACGAGCAGGATCGCATCGTCGCCTTCGTGGAGAAGCCCAAGGATCCGCCTGGGATCCCCGGCAATCCCGAGATGGCGCTGGCATCGATGGGCATCTATGTCTTCTCGATGAAGTTCCTCACCGAGGAGTTGAAGCGAGACGCCAACGATCCCAATTCCAGCCGCGATTTCGGCAAGGACATCATTCCCCACATCGTCAAGAACGGCAAGGCGGTGGCACACCGCTTCCCGGCGAGCTGCGTGCGCTCCGAGCATGAAAAGGAATCCTATTGGCGTGACGTCGGCACGGTGGACGCCTATTGGGAGGCCAATATCGACCTCACCGACGTCGTGCCCGCGCTCGACCTCTACGACCAGGAATGGCCAATCTGGACCTTTGCCGAAATTACCCCGCCGGCTAAATTCGTGCATGACACCGAGGGACGCCGTGGCACCGCGATCTCCTCGCTGGTATCCGGCGGTTGCGTCGTCTCCGGGGCAACGGCCAAGCATTCGCTGCTCTATACCGGGGTGCGTATCAACTCCTATTCCAGTGTGGAGAACGCCGTGATCCTGCCCTATGTCGAGATCGGGCGATCGGCACAGCTCAAGAATGTGGTGATCGACCGCGGCGTGATCATCCCCGAGGGCCTGGTCGTCGGCGAGGATCCGGAACTGGACGCCAAGCGCTTCCGGCGGACGGAAAAGGGCATCTGCCTGATCACCCAGCCCATGATCGACAAGCTGAAGCTCTGACGACACGATTCAGGGCATTTTCCGGTGAGGCGCCAAGCTTCTCAGCTCGGAAAATGCGTCAAAACAAGAAGTTAGCGCTTTCGATGATCAAAGTTCTCGCGGTTGCGTCCGAAATCCATCCGCTGATCAAGACGGGGGGGCTCGCCGACGTCGTCGGCGCGCTGCCTGCTGCCCTGAAAGGCCATGACGTCGCGGTGACGACGGTCATCCCCGGTTATCCCGCCGTGATGGCGGCAAGTGCTTCCTGGGAAACCGTGGCCAAGCTGCCGGGCTTCTTCGGCGGCCGCACCGCCATCAAGCGCGCCACCATCGGCGAACTCGACCTCCTGGCCGTGGATGCGCCGCATCTGTTCGACCGACCGGGAAATCCCTATGTCGATGCCGATGGGCGCGACTGGCTCGACAATCCCCAGCGCTATTGTGCCCTGTCGAGCGCGGCGGCGGAAATCTGCCACGGCCTGGTCAAGACCTACAGGCCCGACATCGTGCATGTGCATGACTGGCAGGCGGCGATGACGCTGGCCTATCTCAACTATACCGATGCCGTCAGGCCGAAATCGGTGATCACGGTGCACAACCTCGCCTTCCAGGGCCAGTATCCTCGCTCGATTCTCGGCAGTCTCGGCCTGCCGCAGCGGGCCTTTGCCCTGGACGGGGTCGAGTATTACGGCATGATCGGCTTCCTGAAGGCCGGGCTGCATTTTGCCGATCGCATCACCACCGTCTCGCCGCGCTATGCCGCCGAGATCAAGACGGCGGAAGCCGGCATGGGGCTGGAAGGCCTGCTCGCTGGCCGCGCCGATGTGCTCTCCGGCATCGTCAACGGCATCGACGAGCGGGTATGGAATCCCCAGACCGACCCGAGCCTGGCCGTGAATTACGATGCCAGGTCCCTCGCCAGGCGTGTGGGCAATCGCAAGGCGCTGGAAGAGCGCTTCGGCCTCGATCACGACGACTCGCCGCTGTTCTGCCTGGTCAGCCGCCTGACCTGGCAAAAGGGTATCGACATTCTCGCCGAGGCGTTGCCGCATCTGGTCGCCTCCGGCGCGCGGCTGGCCCTGCTCGGTTCCGGCGACAGGGAGCTTGAGGGCATCTTCCGCCAGGCAAGCCTTCAGCACCGGGGGCGTGTCGGCACCGTGTTCGGTTTCGACGAGGCACTCTCGCATCTGATGTTCGGCGGCTCGGACATGACGCTGGTGCCGTCGCGCTTCGAGCCTTGCGGCCTTACCCAGCTTTATGGCTTGCGCTATGGCTGCATTCCCGTGGTGGCGCGCGTCGGGGGGCTCTCCGACACCATTGTCGATGCCAATGATGCGGCCTTGACGCTCAAGGCTGCCACCGGCGTGCAGTTCCAGCCGATCACGCCGGACATGCTGCGCGATGCGATTTCCAGAACCATCGCGCTCTACGACGACAAGCCCGTCTGGCAGGCGATGCAGCGCCGCGGCATGGGGCTGGACCAGTCCTGGGATCTCAGGGCTGCCGGCTATGCCAAGCTCTATCGGGAGTTGGTGGCGTGAGGAGAGCTCGGCCGCGGTTTTTGAGGGGAGAAGCCGCCCCTCACCCTTACCCTCTCCCCGTAAGAACGGGGCGAGGGGGACCTCGATGTCGCGACTTGTCCAGCGGGCGCGACCTCTCGCATCGAGGCATCACGCTTGGCGCCCCTCGCCCCGTTCTTACGGGGAGAGGGTAAGGGTGAGGGGCAGCGCTGCTCCCATATGCTATCGATAGACCTTCGGATAAACCAGAACCGGAACCTCACTATGATCCGTACCGTCCCGACCCAACCCTTCGATGGCCAGAAGCCCGGCACGTCCGGCTTGCGCAAGAAGGTGCCGGTGTTCCAGCAGCCGCATTACGTCGAGAATTTCGTGCAGTCGATCTTCGACACGCTGGAGGGATTTGCCGGCAAGACATTGGTCGTGGGCGGCGATGGGCGCTTTTACAACCGCGAGGTCGTGCAGAAGATCCTCAAAATGGCGGCTGCGGCCGGTTTCGGCCGTATCAAGGTCGGGCAGGGCGGCCTGATGTCCACCCCGGCCGTCTCGGCCGTCATCCGTAAATATGGGGCCTTCGGCGGCATCGTGCTCTCCGCCTCGCACAATCCCGGCGGGCCAGACGGAGACTTCGGCATCAAGTACAATATCGGCAATGGCGGTCCGGCGCCCGAGAAGATCACCGATGCCGTCTTTGCCCGCACAAAGTCGATCAGCGAGTTCAAGATCGCCGACGTGCCCGACATCGACATCGACAAGCTCGGCGAAACGGCGGTCGGCGATACCATCGTCGAAGTGGTCGATCCCGTCGCCGACTATGCCGAACTGATGGGCAAGCTTTTCGACTTCGATGCTATCCGGGAGCTGTTCAAGTCCGGCTTCACCATGCGCTTCGACGCGATGTCGGCCATCACCGGACCCTATGCCCGCCGCATCATCGAGGAGCAATTGGGGGCCGCCGCCGGCACGGTGGTGAACGCGACGCCGCTGCCCGATTTCGGCGGCCATCATCCCGATCCCAATCCGGTCAACGCCAAGGATCTCTACGATCTCATGATGGGGCCGAGCGCCCCCGATTTCGGAGCGGCTTCGGATGGCGACGGCGACCGCAACCTCATCGTCGGCCGCGGCATCTTCGTCACCCCCTCGGACAGCCTTGCCATCCTGGCTGCCCATGCCCATCTGGCGCCCGGCTATGCCAAGGGCATTTCCGGCATCGCCCGTTCGATGCCCACCAGCCTTGCGGCAGACCAGGTCGCCAAGGCAATGGGCGTGAACATCTACGAGACGCCGACCGGCTGGAAATTCTTCGGCAACCTGCTCGATGCCGATCGCGTCACCATCTGCGGCGAGGAAAGCGCCGGCACCGGCTCGAACCACGTCCGCGAGAAGGACGGGCTGTGGGCGGTATTGCTCTGGCTCACTTTGCTGGCCAAGCGTCGCCAGCCTACGCTCGACATCGTGCGCGAGCATTGGGCCAAATATGGCCGGAACTATTATTCGCGCCACGATTACGAGGCCGTGCCCACGGAGGCCGCCAATGCGGTGATGGAAGCCGTCCGCTCGCAAATCACCAGCCTGCCCGGCAAGAGCTTCGGTGCCCTCAAGGTCAAGTCGGCCGACGACTTCGCCTATCACGATCCCGTCGATGGTTCGGATTCGAAGAACCAGGGCCTGCGCGTCCTGTTCGAAAACGGCTCGCGCATCGTCTACCGCCTGTCCGGGACGGGGACGGAAGGGGCGACCTTGCGCGTCTATCTCGAGCGCTACGAAGCCGATCCTGCCCATCACGGCATCGAGACGCAGGCCGCCCTCGCCGATGTCATCGCCGTTGCCCGCCAGCTCAGCGGCATCGCCGAGAAGACAGGCATGGCCGAACCGAGCGTGGTGACCTGAGGGGCGGCCGCCCTTCTCCCCTTGCGGGAGAAGGTGCCGGCAGGCGGATGAGGGGTCGCGCTACCCTTTGATAGCTCGGCACGACCCCTCATCCGGCACTTCGTGCCACCTTCTCCCGCAAGGGGAGAAGGAAACCTTACCCTCGCGGCGCGCAGAGCTTCGGCTGGTTCGGCGCCACCGGTTCGAGATGGCCGGCGGCGATGCGCTTGGCGGTGCGGTCATCCGTCAGCTGGCCCGCCAGGGCGTAGGTACGGCGCATCAGCTCCAGCGCGACCGCCTTGCGGTCGGTTGCAGCGGCGAAAGCTGCGCCATCGATGGGATTGCCGATGGCGATCGGCAGGATCGTACCGATGCGATCACGCACCTCCTTGAAGATCAGGGACAGGCGCAGGGTCTGGTTGAGGTGGCTGGCGATCTGGAACAGGCGGCTGTTCTGGCCGCCGAAGAAGATCGGCACCACCGTGGCCTTGGAGCGCTGGATCAACTGCACGGTGAAGGGTTGCCAGGGGGCGTCCATCGCAGGGCGTCGCCCGAGCTTGTCGGGCGAAGTGGAGACGCCGCCGGCCGGAAAGACGATCACGCAGCCGCCGCGATCGAGCAACCGGCGCGCTTCGGCGCGGGTGCGCAGGTTGGTCTGCATCGCCTCCTCGGTCTCCGCGAAATCGACGGGCAGCAGGAAGGCTTGTGTTTCCGGCGCATGCAGCAGCACGGCATTGGTGAGGATGACGAAATCCTGGCGGACCAGGCCGATCAGCCAGGCGATGGTGATGCCGTCGAGCACGCCATAGGGATGGTTGGCGACGATGACGCAGGGCCCGGTCTTCGGAATCTTGTCGAGCTGGGCCCTGTCGAACTGGACGTCGAGCCGGAGCTGGCGGACCGCTGCGGCAAAAAAGCTCTCGCCGGCCACCGGATTGCGCTGGTTTTCGAGGTAGAGGCGCTTCAGCCGAGGCTGCCCTGTCACCTTCTCGATGGCCCGGATCAGGGCCTGTTTCGGTTTGGAAAAGGTGGGGTCCGCATAGGTGAACTGGACGGCGTCCGTTTCGGCCCCGGCTGGGTCGGCAATATGGCGAACCATGGTTTTCCTTCGGGCACACTATCGCGCCAGGACGTTCCTACAGCAAAACGCGCGACAAGGACATTGGTCGGAGACGATTCACCCGCAATGGGTAGCGGACAGAAATTTCGCCGCATCCTGTCATCTAGTCTTTGCGTTTTGATCGTCCAAGATGTCAGGAAAGTACGACAGGCATTCGACAGTCGAGGCAAGGACCGTATGGCACGTTCAAGCATGGCGAATCCCGGCGCGGCAGCTCCGCTCGGAGCGAGCTGGATCGGGGAAGAGGTCAATTTCGCCGTCCACGCTGCCGATGCCGAACGCATCGAGCTGTGCCTGTTCGATGCCGATGGCACGGAGAGCCAGCGGATACTGCTCTCGGGACGCGACGGATCGGTGCATCATGGTCGTATCGGTGGGCTTGCGGAGGGGCAGCTCTACGGGTTGCGCGCCCATGGTCCCTGGCGCCCGGAGGAGGGGCTGCGCTTCAACCCGGCGCGCCTGCTGATCGATCCTCATGCGACCCGGCTCGTCCTGCCGGAGGGCATGACCTCCGCCCTGCCGGTGAAAGGCGCCCAAGGCGTGGATGACCTCGTCCTGGATGGCACGGATACCGCTGCGATCATGCCGAAAGCCGTGCTGGAGCGGCCAGCGCCGGACAAGACCCGTCCTTCCGGCGTGAAGCCCGAAACCCGCATCATCTATGAAGTCCATGTGAAGGGCTTCAGCCAGACCCATCCCGACATCCCGCCCGAGCTTCGCGGGACCGTCGCCGCCCTGGCTCATCCGGCGGCGATCGCCCATTTCACCGAGCTCGGCATCACCACGCTCGAATTGATGCCCCTGGCCGCCGCCATCGACGAACGGCATCTCGAGCCGCTCGGATTGAGGAATTACTGGGGCTACAATCCCGTATGCTTCCTGGCGCCCGATCCGCGCCTTGCCCCCGGCGGCATGGCCGAGATTGCCTGGACGGTGGATCGGCTGCACGAGGCCGGCTTCGAGGTGCTGCTCGACGTCGTCTATAACCACACCTCGGAGAGCGACGAGCGTGGCGGCACCCACTCGCTACGTGGGCTCGACAACAGTTCCTACTACCGGCTCGCCGACAATCCGCGCTTCTATGCCAACGATACCGGCTGCGGCAACACGCTGGCTCTCGATCGCGAGCCGGGGCTCGGCCTCACCCTCGCTGCCCTCTGGCATTGGGCCGAGATCGGCGGCTTCGACGGCTTTCGCTTTGATCTCGCTCCGGTGCTGGGGCGCCGTCCCGATGGTTTCGATCGGCAAGCGCCCTTGTTCGCCGCCATTGCCGCCGATCCAGTCCTGAATGCGCGGCTGATGATCGCCGAGCCCTGGGACATCGGCCCCGGCGGCTATCAGCTCGGCCAATTTCCGGCGGACTGGGCGGAATGGAATGATCGCTATCGCGACGACGTCAGGCGGTTCTGGCGGGGCGATGGCGGCATCGGCGCGCTGGCGACGCGCCTTGCCGGCTCCTCCGATCTGTTCGATCCCGGCCGCCGCCGCCCGAGCGACAGCATCAATTTCGTCGCGGCCCATGACGGCTTCACGCTCGCCGATACGGTGAGTTTCGCCGGCAAGCACAATGACGCCAATGGCGAGGGCAACCGCGACGGGCATTCGGGCGAGGTGAGCTGGAACGATGGCGCCGAGGGACCCAGCACGGCGCCGGAGATCGTCTCGCTCAGGCGCAGCCATATCAGGGCCTTGCTGGCCAGCCTCCTGTTGTCGCGGGGCACGCCGATGATCGCCATGGGCGACGAACTCGGCCGCAGCCAGCGCGGCAACAACAACGCCTATGCCCAGGACAATGCGATCACCTGGATCGACTGGGCCAACGCCGATCGCTCCTTGATCCAGTTCGTGGCGAGCCTGACGCGCCTGCGCAAGTCATTGCCTTTGGTGACGGCGGATCGGTTCCTGACCGGCAGGCCTTCTGCCGACGCCGCGGCTGATGGAGCGCCCGACGTGATCTGGCTCGGTCCAAGCGGCCAGCCTCTGCAGGACAATGAATGGGGCAATCCGGCCCTGCGCAGCCTCGGCATGGCGCTTACGGGACCGGATGGCTCGAAAGCGCTGATCTGGTTCCATGCCGGCGCCGAGCCGCTCTATGCCCGGCTGCCGGATCTCGCACCCGGGCTGGTCTGGCGGCTGGCGCATGTCAGCGACGAATACCAGGCCTTCGCGCCACCGGCCCTCTACGGCGCCTTCGACATCATGGAGCTGGCGCCGCGCTCGGTCGGCGTGTTCATCGCCGCGCCGGGGCGTGCGCCGCGCCGGGATGGGGATGCGCCACCCGAAGTGCTCGAACTCCTGGCCAAGGCCGCCGGTATCGCGCCGGAATGGTGGGAGGTTTCGGGCCGCCACACCTTGGTCTCCCCTGACACCAAGCGCGCTCTGCTCACCGCCATGGGCCTGCCCCATCATTCGCTCGCCCAGGCGCGCGAGAGCCTGGAGCATCTACGCTCGCTCGGTGCGCCCGTCGAGAACCGGCAAGCCAAGGCCTATCTGCCGCCGATGCTCGCCGATGGCGGCAGGCGCTTCGGGCTTTCGGCCCAGCTCTATACGCTACGACGGCAGGGGGATCAGGGTGTCGGGGATTTCCGCACGCTGGAGGCTTTTGCCCGGGACGCGGCCGGCAAGGGCGCGAGCCTGATCGCCCTCAATCCCTTTCATGCCATGTTCCCGTCCGACCGCCAGCGGGCCAGCCCCTATCAGCCTTCCGATCGCCGTTTCCTCGATCCGGCCCTGATCGCCCTCGACGCCGTGCCCGAACTCGAAGGCCATCTCACGGCTTCACCGCCGCCCGGGCGTTTCATCGATTGGCCCGAAGTCTGGCGCCACAAGCGGGCGGCGCTGGCGCAGGCTTTCTCGATCCTGCCTGAACGTCCTGCGCGCCTCGCTGCCTTCCGGGCCTTCCAGGTGGTGGCTGGCGATGCGCTGGCTCGCTTCTGCCTGTTCCAGGCACTGGAAGAGCAGGCCGGATCGAGCGCGATCCCGGCGATGTCGACGGCGGGCTTGTCCCCCGACCTGCAGCATGCCGCCGATTTCGCCGGCTATCTGCAATTCCTGGCGGAAGAGCAGCTCGCCGCGGCCAGCCGCAGTGGCCTGGCCATCGGCTTTTGCCGCGACCTTGCCGTGGGAGCGGCGCCGGATGGCGCCGAGGTCTGGACGGCTCCCGATGCCTTCCTGAAAGGGGTTTCCGCCGGCGCGCCGCCCGATCCCTTCTCGGCCAGCGGCCAGGTCTGGCATATCCCGCCGCTCGACCCGGTCGCCTTGCGCCAGAGCGGCTTTGCCCATTACCGGGAGCTGCTTGCTGCCAATATGCGCCACGCCGGGGCGCTTCGCATCGACCACGTCATGGCGCTGACCCGGCTCTTCGTGGTGCCCGACGGCGTACCGGCCAGCGAGGGTGCCTATCTGACCTATCCGCTCGAAGGCATGCTGGAGGTGCTGGCCGAGGAGAGCCAACGCCATCGCTGCATGGTGGTGGGCGAGGACCTCGGTACCGTGCCGGAGGGCCTGCGCGAGCGGCTGTCCGAAGCCGAGCTCTATTCCTATCGCGTGCTGTTCTTCGAACGCGACGGCACGGTCTTCCGCCGCCCCGACGTCTATCCGGCCGCTTCGCTCGCCTGTGTCGCCACGCACGATCTGCCGACCCTGCGCGGCTGGTGGAACGGCGCCGATCTCGCGTTGGAGCGTTCGCTCGGCCGGCCCGTCGCCGAGGATGCGGAAGCGGCACGCGCCGAGGACAGGCAGGCGCTGCTGCAGGCCGTCGGCAGCGAGGAGAGCGCGCTGACGCCGGCCCTCGTCGGCGCCATCCATGGCTTCCTGGCCTCCGCTTCCTCCGGCCTTGTCGCCGCGCAGGTCGAGGATCTCGCCGGCGAGGCAGAGCCCGTCAACCTGCCCGGAACCGATCGCGAATATCCCAATTGGCGCCGACGCCTCGACCTCGACGTCCACGCCATGCTGGAAACCGACGAGGCCAAGGCGGTGTTCGAGGCGATGCGGCAGGCGGGACGGGGGGAGTAGGTGGACGATTTCCAGCACAAGAGAAGCTTGGTGCTAGGCGCCCTGATCAGTCCCTGGGCGGTCCCGCTCGGCTTGCCCTTTCTATGGTACCTGTACATAGCTGCCACTCGCGGCTTTGTCGGTGCCTCCCTCCAAGAGATCATCGAATTTGTGGCTCTTTACCTCGTACTCGGCCTGCCTCTCACCTACGCCGTCACCTTGGCTTTGGTGTTGCCGATGGCCTTGTGGCTGCGACGCCGATGGGCCTTGTCGGCAGCAAGATTATGTTTCTGGTGTACCCCATTGGGGCCGGTGACATTGCCAGGCTATCTCTGGCTCATTGGTGGCCGGACCCAATCGATGTTCGAGCTTGATCGAGTGTTGCTGGCATCGGCCTGCGGCCTGGCTTCCGGCATCGTCTTCTGCCTCGTATCGGGCATCCGTCTCCTGGCCCGTTGAAGCACGTTCTGGACTCTGCAGCGTCATTCGAGACCGAGGTCTGAAAAACCATGCATCCCAGATTGCTCAAGACCTTTCTTGCCGTTGCCCGCCATCGCAATGTCACCCGGGCGGCCGAGGCGGTGCACCTGGCTCAATCGAGCGTGAGCGACCAGATCCAGGCGCTCGAAGCCGAACTCGGCACGCCCTTGTTCACGCGTTCGCGGTCAGGCTTGCAGCTGACGGCCGCCGGAGCGGCGCTGCAGCCCTATGCCGAAGAAATCCTGATGCTGACGGACGAGGCCCGCGGAGCGGTGGCCATGACTTCGGGGCAGGAGCGGGGAGCAGTGTCGATCGGCGCCTTGGAAACGATTGCGGCCGCCCGCCTGCCGGCCTGGCTCTCGCGTTTCGGGCAGGCCCATCCGGAAATCGCGCTGCGCTTGTCGGTCGCGGGCACGGGTGACCTCCTGCGCAAGCTGGAGGACGGGGATGTGGATGTCGTCTTCTGTTTCGACCGGGGGGAATTCGACGAGCGTTTCGCCACGCGCAGCATTTCCAGGGAACCGCTGACTTTGATCGCGCCGGCGGGCGAGCCGCCGCTGCCGCCCGGCAAGGGGCTAGCCATGCTTGGCGCGAGGCGGTTCGTGGCGACGGAGCCAGGCTGCGTCTACCGCCATTTGTTCGATGCGGCCTTTGTCCGCGCGGGGCTGGCTGCACCGAGCCTGGCCGCCGAAGCTGGCAGCATCGGCGCGATAGCCCGGTTGGTGGCTGCGGGAACGGGCATTGGCCTGGTACCGCGCCTGGCGGTTGCCGAGGCGCTGGCGCGGGGCGAGGTGACCGCGCTTTCCTGGCCGGATCCTGCCCAAGCGGCCGACCTGGCCGCGGAGCTGGTGATGATCTGGCGCCGGCGGCGGGTGCAGCCGCCGGCCCTGAAGCTGCTGCTCGCCTCGGCGAGCACCGGGCTCGACGCCCTCAGACCAAGCGATGCCCGCCCTCGACATGCAGAACCGTTCCCGTCATGAAGCCGTTGCCCATGACGAAGGCCAGGGCATCGGCGATATCGTCGGGGCGGCCGACCCTGCCGACCGGCAATTTACGGGCCATGGCGTCCAGAGTCTCGTCCTTCTTGTCGCCGGCGACGAAGGTCCAGATCGGGGTGTCGACCCAACCCGGTGAGACGGCATTGACCCTCAGCGGCGCGAGCTCCATGGCCAGCGCCTTGACCAGCCCTTCCAGCGCGGCATTGACGGCGGCGACCGCCGCACCCCGCGGCAAGGGACGATAGGCGGCGATACCGGAGACGAAGGTCAGGGAGCCGGATGGTATCAGCTTCCCGGCGCCATGCTTGGCCAGGAGGAGGGGCCCGTAGACCTTGCTTTCCATGATTCTCTGGACGGCCTTCAGGTCGAGCGAGGGCAGAAGCGCATAGGCTCCGTCGATATCGGCCGCGGTACTGACGATGTGATCGAGCCGGCCGATGTGCTCGAACAACGCCGCGACCTCGTGTTCCCAAGTGATGTCGGCAGAGACGGTATCGAGAGCGTCGGGGGCGCCGAGGCTCGAACGGGCCTGAGCCAGTCTCTCCTCACTCCGTCCGGCGATGACGACCCGCGCGCCGGCATCGAGGCAACGCCGCGCCAGTGCCAGGCCCATGCCGGAACTGCCGCCGGCGATGAGAATTTTCGACTTTGCGAGACTCATGATGAAGCGCTTCCTTTCGATCCCGATGGAAATTGAAACCGGCATCGCAGATCGACGGCGGCCCGGAAAACGGAAGAAACCGATAGCGCCATCGGCGTTTCCGATGGCAGAGCCGCGCCTGCCGGACAGGAAAGGCGGACGAGACGTCCGCGGTGCCAGCCTTGGCGTCTCTGGTACGAACCTGGCCGGTATCGCGCCGGAAGCTGTGCGGCTGGGATCGCGGACGTCTCGTCCGCTCTTGAAACCGCCATGCACCGGTACGCGCCGGCTCATCCGTCGGCTTGCATGAGCCTCGCCGGGTGAGCCATGATAGCCGGCTAAACCGCGAATCTGGACAGTCCCGTGAGTCTTTATGCTCTCAAGCCCCGTTTTCAGGCCCTTTTGCGCCCGCGCGTCACGCGGCTGGCCGAGCGGGGCACGACCGCCAACCAGGTGACGCTGGCGGCGGCGGCGGGCTCTCTCGTCGTCGGTCTCGGCGTCGCCTGGCTCTCGGATCTGCGCATTCTCTTCCTGCTGTTGCCGGTCTGGCTCGCCATCCGCATGGCTCTCAATGCCATCGACGGCATGCTGGCGCGGGAATTCGGCCAGAAGAGCCTGCTCGGCGCCTATCTCAACGAGATCGCCGACGTCGTCTCCGACGCCGCGCTGATCCTGCCCTTTGCCACCCTGCCGGTCTTTGGGCCGTTCTGGACCGGCGCGGCGATCGTGCTGGCTGTGATCAGCGAGTTCGCTGGCGTAATGGGGCCGATGGTCGGCGCTAACAGGCGCTATGACGGTCCGCTGGGCAAGAGCGACCGTGCTTTCGTGTTCGGCGCGCTCGGCCTGTGGGTCGGCCTCGGCCTGCCGCTGCCCGGCTGGTTCGGCTGGATCATGCCGCTTGCCGTGCTTTTTCTCACACTGACCATCGTCAATCGTGTGCATAAGGGCCTGCGTGAGGCCTGCGCCAAGCAGGCCGATGACGGCAGGAGTCATGATGCGTCCCTCTGAGACCGGTTTTTTTCGCAGCCATGACGGTGTCGAGCTGTTCTATCGCCATTGGCCGGCCGTCAATGCGCCCGCCAAGGGCGCGGTCGTACTATTCCATCGCGGCCACGAGCATTCGGGGCGCATGGCGCATCTGCCCGACGAACTCGCCATGCCCGATTACGAGTTCTTCGCCTGGGATGCCCGGGGCCACGGCGACTCGCCCGGCGAACGTGGCGATGCCCCGAGTTTCGGCGCCCTGGTGCGCGATGTGCAGAGCTTCATCGACCATATCGGTGCTGCGCATGGTTTCGCGCCGGCCGACATCGCCGTGCTCGCCCAGAGCGTCGGGGCCGTCGTCGCCTCGGCCTGGGTGCATGACTACGCGCCCAGGATCCGTGCTTTGGTGGTGGCCTCGCCCGCCTTCAAGGTGAAGCTCTACGTGCCCTTTGCCCGGCCGGGCCTGAAGCTGTGGCAGGCCTATAAGGGCAATTTCTTCGTGCAATCCTATGTGAAGGCCAAGTTCCTCACCCATGATCTCGAGCGCCAGGCGACTTTCGACGCCGATCCCAAGATCACCCGGGCGATCTCGGTGCGCATCCTCCTCGGGCTCTATGAGGCAGCACGACGGGTGGTCGAGGATGCCCGGGCCATCACGGTGCCGACGCAATTGCTCGTCTCGGGCGCCGACTGGGTGGTGCATCACGGACCCCAGCACCGCTTCTACGAAAATCTGGGATCGGCCACCAAGGAGCGGCACGTGCTGCCGGGATTCTACCACGACACGCTCGGCGAGAAGGACAGGGCGGTGGCGATCGGCCATGTCAGGCGCTTCCTCGGCGAGCGCTTCGCTACGCCCCTGGAGCGCACCGTCCTCACCGAGGCCGACCGGCAGGGCTACACCCGCGACGAAGCCGACAGGCTTGCCTCTCCCCTGTCGCTAGCCTCGCCAAAGGGGCTCTACTGGGCCGGTACCAGGCTCGGATTGAAGGCGACGGGGCTGATCTCCGACGGCATCAGGCTCGGCCATGAGACCGGCTTCGATTCCGGCTCCACCCTCGATTACGTCTACCGCAACACGCCGTCGGGGCGTTCGGCTGTCGGGCGGCTGGCCGACAAGAACTATCTGGAGGCAATCGGCTGGCGCGGCATCCGCCAGCGCAAGCTCCATGTCGAGGAATTGCTGCGTGCCGCCATTGCCCGGCTGCGGGAAGAGGGGCGGCCTGTCTCCATCGTCGACATCGCCGCCGGCCACGGCCGCTACGTGCTCGAAGCGCTGGAGGCGGAAGGCGTGTCGCGGCCTGACTCGATCCTGCTGCGCGACTACAGCGACATCAATGTCGAGGCGGGCGGGCGGCTGATCGCCGAGAAGGGCCTCGCCGACATCGCACGCTTCGTCAAGGGCGATGCCTTCGATGCCGCCAGCCTTGCCGGCATCGAGCCCAGGCCCACTCTGGGGCTGGTTTCGGGCCTCTACGAGCTCTTCGCCGACAACAACCTGATCAAATGGTCGCTTGGAGGGCTCGCCGCCGCCATCCCGGCCGGCGGCTATCTGATCTATACCGGCCAGCCCTGGCATCCGCAGCTCGAATTCATCGCGCGGGCCCTCACCAGCCACCGCCAGGGCCAGGCCTGGGTGATGCGCCGGCGTACGCAGGCCGAGATGGACCAGCTCGTCGAGGCTGCCGGTTTCGAAAAGCTCGAACAGCGTATCGACGAATGGGGCATCTTCTCGGTCTTGCTCGCTCGCCGCAAGGCCGCGTCATGACCCTTGTTTTGGAGCGCGGACATCTCAGCGACATGCTTGCATGTCGCGATGTCCTCTTCTTTCCTTCCTGCCAGCGTGGCGTTTCCAAGAGCGGACAGGATGTCCGCGCTCCGAGACGCCGCACTTGGCAAAAGGCCTCGTCATGAGCATGACGATACCGGCAAGGCCCGCCGATAGGCGTCCCTGGGGGAGGGCGCTCCTCTGGCTCGTGGGGCTCGGCATCTTCTTCTATTCGAGCTATGGCCTCGCCAATTACCTCGCCGACCAGCGCGCCTTCGTACCGTCCATCGCGTTCGGCTGGGAACGCGGCATCCCGTTCCTGCCCTGGACGATCATTCCCTATTGGTCGGTCAACCTATTCTATGCCGCCTCGCTGTTCGTCTGCACCAGCCGCGCGGAGCTGGATACGCTGGGCCGCCGGCTGCTGACCGCACAGGTCATCGCCGTCGCCTGCTTCCTCGCCTTTCCGCTGCGCTTCAGCTTCGCCAAGCCCGAGATCGGCGGCGGCCTGCCGGGCTTCATGTTCGATGCCCTGCTGAGCTTCGACAAGCCCTATAACCAGGCGCCCTCGCTGCATATCGCGCTCTTGGTGATCCTCTGGGTGCATTACATCAGCCATCTGCCGTCATGGGCCCGCTGGCTTGTTCATCCCTGGTTTGCCCTGATCGGCCTCTCCGTCCTCACCACCTACCAGCATCATTTCTTCGACATACCGACCGGCGCCTTGCTGGGCCTGTTCTGCCTGTGGCTCTGGCCGGATGAGGAGTTCCGGGTGCGCGGACGTCTCGTCCGCTCTTCCGAGCCTGCAAACGCGGCGTTTCCAAGAGCGGACGAGACGTCCGCGCACCCGGGAAGTAAGGCCAAACGCCGAAAGCTCGCCGCCTATTACGGTGTGGGTGCCCTGGTTCTTGCCCTTGCCGGTATCGCCCTGGGCGGCTGGGGGCTCTGGCTGTGCTACCCGGCGGTTTCGTTCGTCCTCGTTGCCGCCAATTACCTTTGGCGCGGGCCGGCCGGATTCCAGAAGCTCACCGACGGTTCGATGAGCCTGGCCGCCCGGCTCCTGTTCGCGCCCTATCAGCTCGGTGCCTTCCTCAATTCGCGCTGGTGGACGCGTCGCGAGCCATCCGCTGGCGAGGTCCGTCCGGGGATCTATTTGGGCCGTATCCCCTCGCGCTTCGATCGTGCGCCGGCTAGCTATGGCAGCGTTGTCGAACTTGCTGCCGAGCTGCCCGCCTGGCGAGGCGTGTCGACGCGTGCGGTGCCGATGCTCGACCTGATTGCACCGGAGGCGATCAGCCTCGCGGCTGCGGCGAGGGCAATTGAAGTGGCGCGCGGACAAGGCACGGTCCTGGTGTGCTGCGCGCTCGGCTATTCGCGCAGCGCCGCCGCCGTTGCGACCTGGCTGCTGGCCAGCGGCGAAGCCGGGACGGTGGACGAAGCCATTGCGATCATACGTGCTATCCGCCCACGAATCGTGTTGGGGTCGGATGCGCAAGCCGCCATCTCGGCGGCTGGAAAGATGGTTGGCACCCATGGTTGAGGCACAGGAAAATCCGGCGGTGATTGCCGCCATCGCCGCAGCCTATTTGCGGCAAGGCAGGGCGCTCGACAGGGTTTCACGAGGGTTTAGCCTGCTCGGCGCCGGAGGTATCCTGGCCGCTACCTATGCCTCGGCGCCTCTGTGGGTCAGCGCCCCCGTTCTGCTTGTCCTGCTTTTTGGCCTGGGGCAGAGCTATTTTGCCCTTCGCGCGAGCTTCGATGCCGATATTTTCGGCCATCTTGCCGGCAACGCCTTCAGCACCACCAATTTCGATGGAGCGATGAAGCGTCTCGGCCTGTTTGCGCAGGACCGTCCCTCGCGCCCGATGTCCGAGCGGGCACGCGGCGCCATGACCCTGGTCCGCCGCCAGGCCATCTTCCTGGCCTTGCAGGTTCTGTGCTTGCTGTCCTTGCCATTGCTCGGGGTCGTGTTGTGAGTGGCACCGTGGTGCGGGATGGCCGCTCTGTGCTCGGCCGGCTGGTGGGGATCGCCACCATCGGCTTTGCCCGGCTCGTCACCGGTGTGCGCGGCAACTGGCAGGGATGCCTGCCGGCGCGCAAGCCGCGGATCTATTTTGCCAACCATGCCAGCCATGGCGACTTCATCCTGGTCTGGACGGTCTTTCCGTCGGCCTTGCGCTCGGCTGCACGGCCAGTGGCGGCGCGTGACTACTGGAATGCCGGCGCGACGCGGCGCTTCCTCGCCCACAATGTCTTCGATGCCGTGCTGATCGATCGTGAAAGCGCCACCCGCAGCGTCGATCCCATCGGCCAGATGGCCTCGGCGCTCGAGGCAGGATCCTCGCTGATCCTGTTTCCGGAGGGCACGCGCAACATGGGCGAGGAACCGCTGCTCCCCTTCAAGTCCGGCCTGTTCTGGCTCGCCAAGCGCCAGCCCGAGGTCGAGATGGTGCCGGTCTGGATCGAGAACCTCAACCGCGTGATGCCCAAGGGCGAATTCCTGCCGGTGCCCTTTCTGTGCACCGTGACCTTCGGCGCGCCGCTGCGCCTGGGTCCCGGGGAGGAGAAGCAGGCCTTCCTCGACCGCAGCCGCAATGCCTTGCTGGCCCTCAGGCCGCATGAGGGGGACGAGGGCTGATGTTCGAGAACCATACCCTGGCCCTGTTCGGCGGCATCATCGCCTTCCTGGTGCTCGCCTCCCTGGTCGGCTGGCAGCTCGACCGCCGGGCCGGGCCGCAGGGCAATGCCGCCATCGACAATCTCAATGCCCGCATTCGCGCCTGGTGGGTGATGGTGGCGCTGATGGGCGGTGCCTTCCTCCTCGGCAAGGCTGGCGTGATCGCCCTCTTTGCCTTCGCCTCCTTTGCCGCCTTGCGCGAATTCCTGACGCTGACGCCGACGCGCCGGGCCGACCACCGCACCTTGTTCGCCATGTTCTTCGTGGTGCTGCCGATCCAGTATTATCTGATCTGGATCGAGTGGTACGGCCTCTACTCGATCTTCATCCCCGTCTATGTCTTCCTGCTCCTGCCGATCCTGATCGCACTCAGGGGCGATACCGCCAAGTTCATGACCCGCGTCGCCGAGATGCAATGGGGCGTGATGATCGCGATCTTCTGTCTCTCCCACGTCCCGGCGCTGCTGACGCTGGACATTCCCGGCTTCGAGGGCCGCAAGCTCCTGCTGATCGCTTTCCTGGTCATCGTCGTGCAGATGAGCGACGTGCTGCAATATGTCTGGGGCAAGCTCTTCGGGCGGCACAAGGTCGCGCCCAAATTGTCGCCCTCCAAGACCTGGGAAGGCCTGATCGGCGGCGTGGCGAGCGCCACGCTGCTCGGCGCCGGCCTGTGGTGGATCACGCCCTTCTCCTTCCGGCAGGCCGCGCTGGTGGCCCTGGTGATCACTCTCATGGGGTTCTTCGGCGGGCTGGTGATGTCGGCGATCAAGCGCGACCGCGGCGTCAAGGACTGGGGGCATCTGATCGAAGGCCATGGCGGCATGCTCGACCGGCTCGATTCCGTCGTGTTCGCCGCGCCGATCTTCTTCCATGTGGTTCGCTATTGGTGGACTGTATGATGCTATGTCGCATGAATATTGTTTTGCATCGTCATTGCGAGCGGAGCGAAGCAATCCAGCTGGCGCCGTGTGTGTGAAAGACTGGATTGCTTCGCTCCGCTCGCAATGACACTTTGCTGCTCCGCACGCATTCTTCCCACCAAGGAAATCCCATGTCCAAGCCTGTCCTGTTCGGAACCTTCAACGGCGCCGATGTGCTCGAGGTCACCCTGCGCTCCGATGCCGGTGCCGAGGCCCGGATCATCACCTATGGCGGCGTGGTGCGCGATCTCCTGGTGCCCTCGAAGAACGGGCCGCAGCGCGTGGTGCTCGGTTTCGAGAAGTTCGAGGACTACCCCAAATATTCCCCGCATTTCGGTGCCAATCCCGGCCGGGTCGCCAATCGCATCGGCTTCGGCCGCTTCACCCTGGATGGCGTGACCTACGATCTCTCCAAGAGCCATGGCGGACCGCACACGCTGCATGGCGGCGCCACCGGCTTCGGCAAGCGCGTCTGGTCGCTGGTGCAATCGGACCAGCGCTCGGCCACGCTGGTACTGGTTTCCGAGGATGGCGATATGGGCTTCCCTGGCCGTGTGGTGACCACCTGCACCTACCGCCTGCTGGAGCCCGCAACGCTGCAGGTGATCTTCACCGCGACCACCGACAAGGCGACGCCGGTCAATCTTGCCCAGCATTCCTATTTCAATCTCGATGGTTCGGCCGATGTGCTCGACCATCGCATTGAGATCGATGCCGATTTCTATACGCCCACCGATGCCGACCTGATCCCCACCGGCGAGATCCTGTCGGTGGCGGGTACGCCATGGGACTTCCGCCAGGAGCGCACATTACGCCTGGAGACGCCGGAAGGGCCGTTCAAATATGACGGGAATCTGGTGCTGAGGAGCTCGGGCGTATTGGCGCGGGCGGCGCGGGCCTGGTCCCCCAAGAGCGGCGTCAGCCTTGAGACCTGGACGACCCAGCCCGGCGTGCAGCTTTACGATGCCGCCAAGCTGGACATCCCGGTTCCCGGCCTCGGCGGCGCCAAATATGGGGCCTTCGGCGGCTTCTGCCTGGAGACCCAGAACCTGCCGGATGCCGTGAACAAGGCGCATTTCCCGTCCTCGATCATCCGGCCGGGCCAGGTCTACGATCACGAGACGCAGTATCGTTTCGGACAGGTGTGAGCGGGATAACTTCTACTTACAATTCGGCGTTGGCGAGCAACGCGTAGGAGTGATCTCTTGAAGCAAGGGGGATCCTCGCGCTTCGCTCTAAGAGTTGGGGAAGTATGCGCACGGCATTGGACGCACCAGGCGACATCCTCGATGAAGGGGAGCGGCGTTTCGTCGGCGAAATTCGGACACACGGGTGGTTTCGAACCAGCGTGTTTGCCGATGCCCAAGGACCCGGCTTCTCCTACACGACAGGCTTGTGGGTCAGCGTACGACATCCTGAACTCATCGTCTTCGGCTTGTCGGATAGTACGGCTCATGCGGTGTTCTGGGATGTTTTTCGCAATATACAGGACGGGCACTCAGTTGAAGTTGGAACCCGCACTGACGGGATATTCGGCAATGCAGCTGCCTATGCCTTACCGGTTGCCTCCAAACACTATGAGGATTATCTCGGCTGGAGCCGATGGTTCTATGCTGGAAACGATTTTCCTTGCCTGCTGATCGTTTGGCCGGACGCTGCCAATGCATTTCCGTGGGAGGCAAGCTTCGATGCCTCCTTTTTGACCGCGCAAACCGATCTGACTGAAGACGGGTGGGGGGCTCGTCCCTCTAGCTGATCGAACGGTTGGATTGCCTATCGGGTTCGTCTTGGGATCGCTGCCATCCTTGCCTACCCTGAAGTGCGGAGGGATGCCGCGGAACTTGTGATCCTGCGACATCGGGCTGCTCACTCCACGCCATCCACGCAGATCAGGTTTCTGCTCAGGGCTTTGCCGCGAAGCTTGAGGGCTTCGGCATATTCAGGGGAGGCATACCAGACCTCGACGGCATTCCGGTCGGGAAATTCCACGAGGACGATCGTACGAGGCGACTAACTCCCCTCCATGGTCCGGACGGGGCCGCCGCGTGCCAGATAGCGGCCGCCATATTTTTCGATCGTTCCGGGGGCGAGCCGCACATAGGCGTTCCAGGCTTCCTCGTCCTGCGGAACCGCGTCGGAGATGACATAGGCACTCATGATTGTCGTCCTTTTTCCAGTTCAACCAGGTCCAGGATCTTTTGCTTGATGACGAGGAGGCAGGACTGTCGGTCCTCGATCTGGGTCGCCACCCGCCGTCCCTGCTGCTCCAGCAGTTCGCGGCGAGCGGCCTCCGTGCCGGCGCCTTGCTGCCACAACAGCGCATAGGCGGCGATGTCCCGGATCGGCATGCCCGAAGCCTTCATGCGGCCGAGGAAATCGATCCAGCCGAGGATGGCGGCATCATAGTCCCGCTGGCCCGAACGATTCCGAAAAGCCGGCGGAAGCAGGCCGACTTTCTCGTAATAGCGCAGTGTGTGGACCGACAATCCCGAGCGGCGCGCCAGTTCTCCGATCTTCATCTGTCTTCATCGCACTCCCGAACCGTTGCTGAGGCTACTTGCTGGAGTGCACTCTAGATCAAGCGCTGATTTGCGGTATGTCAGCCGATAGACGACCTTCCGACCGAGAGACCGCGGCGGGGGGTAGATGCATCGCGGTTCGCACGGAGATCCGACAGCGACAGTGCTGACAGATTGTTGTCAGCAGCGATGAACTAACCTTTCCACTTCGATTTGCGGGGAGGGGCGAGGGCCATGACAGGTTTCGAAACATTGTCGGTATCGATGGTTCCCATGCGCCTTCTCACCTTTCAGGCCCCGGCAGAGGACGTCGACCGCATCATGGCGGCGGTGGTTGCCATCGTTCCCCTGACGATGGGGGTCTATGACAGCAATGCCTATCAATCCGCGCCTGGCATCGAGCGCTATCGGCCGCTGGAAGGCGCAGCCGCCGGTGCCGAGAGCGACCTTCGCCGACGCCTCGGTGTCGTGGAGGTCGTTTTCGAACTTCCCGATGCACAGGATGTCACGGAGAGGGTGATCGAGGCCATCTTCCAGGCCCATTCCTACCAGGAGCCGGTGATCCGACTGCAGGCCACCCTGTCCAGCCGCTCGAAGGGGCTTGATGACAGCAAGAACCCCAATCGCTGGTGGAACAGCACCGGCGATTGGAAGAAGGCGGCTTCGACCTGAAAGAAAGCAGGGGATGCTGGCAGCATCCGAATACCGGCTCGGCCGGCAGCTGGTCACGGGCTGGCGGTTGCCTGGAGCATGGGTGGCCCATGCACCGGCGGCGCTTTCCAGCCTCATCTAGATTTCTATGGGGGCGCCATATCTTGCTTCACCGACAAATGTCCCATCATCGGTCAAAGGGATTGTTGCCGCGAAGGAGCAGAGATCGTCGCCGGATCCGAACAAGCTCATAGGACCGGTGTATCTGTTCCTGGTCGTGCGCCCATCGACGAGCAAGGCCGAGTATCCTGACTGGAGACAGCGGATGAAAACCTCGAGATTGGGAAAGTCGTCTCCGGATACCTTGCCACTCACGTGCATCGCATTCTTGAAACCCCAATCCACGCGGATTTGAACCTTTGTATCGATGTCCGGCGATGCGGGGACGAGCGGATTGGCGCCGGCGGTGCTTGCGGTGAAGCTCAACAAAGCGGGGCCTTCTTCATGAAGGCGGGTCGTCACCATCGAAACCTTGGCCATTCTTTTCCGATCGAGGAAGTGCAGCACCAGATTGGCGTCTTCCGTTCCCGAAGACCCGGCCGTGCTCTCTCGAATCCCGGCTGGGCTAAACATCACGCAGCCGAAAGTGCGGCAGGTTGCCGACAGCGATGTCGAAGCCGCCGTCCTGTTGTCGCCCTTGAATGATGGAATGCCGAACTTCTCAAACGGCGCGTAGCGCCTGAAATGCAGGCCGAATTCTGGCAGGCTCATCCCGGTGTCCCCAAGGCAGCGTGTCAAGCTGACCTGGCAAGTATCACGTCAATACGAAGCTGTATTTCCCCTAAACTGGGGTATCGGGTGTGCGCAGCCAGTGACGGCCTTGGTGGAACTGGGCGGTTGCGCACTTGGAGCCTTCCCAGGCCTTTGGACAGTCGGGCGGGAGCGGACCTTTGTCCGGGATGGTCAAAGCTCGTCCCGGATAATGTCAGGCCAACGCCCCCGCCAGCCGTAGCCTGCCCACTTCGATGTCGTTCCAGTTCTTCTGAACGGGCTGGAGAAAGCGCTGCAGGGCGTCTGCCTCGCTTTCGGACAGCGGCAGCAGCTTGGCGATCACGCCGGCCATCATCAGTTCCGCAGCCCTTGTGCCGCCATCGTCGCATTTGAGGGCGATGCCGTAGCCGAGTTCGGGGAAGGCCGCACAGAACACACCCTCGGCGCCGGTCTTCACGAAGACGCGCTCGCCGAAGATCGTCATGATGTCGGTGCAGAAGCGCTTGGTACCGGCGACCAGGAAAGGCTCGGCTGCCGCGGCGCGACGAATGCGGGCGGCCGCCTTCGCCCGTTCGGGGCCGAGATGGGCACCGGTGCCGAAGCGGGCAAAGCCCCGTGCCACGCCCGCAAGCGGTGCGGCCTGGGTGGGGATGGAGCAGCCGTCGATGCCGACGCCATCGCCGGTGAGGGCGGCCCCGCTCATCTCGTTCACAGCCCCCATCACCTCGCGCATCACCGGATGTGTGGCCTCGATGTAGTGGTGCGGGTCGCGGTCGCTGGCGCAGGCCAGGCAGACGAAGCCGGCATGCTTGCCGGAGCAGTTGTTGTGCAGGGCGCAGGGCTCCTCGCCGGCGCGGAGCAGGGCCCAGGCCGCCGGACGGAAGCTCGGGGCATGGACGCCGCATTCGAGCGTGCCGGCATCGCGGCCGGCCTTGGCCAGCATGGCGGCTGCCGTCTCGACATGGCGCGGCTCGCCGCCATGGGAGGAGACGGCGAGGGCGATTTCCGCGTCGGTGAGATCGAGCTTGTCGGCTGCCCCGGATTCCAGCAAGGGCAGGGCCTGGAATGCCTTCACGGCCGAGCGGGGAAAGACGGGCCTGGTGACATCGCCCAGCGAAAGCACAAGCCGACCTTCGGGGTCGCTCACGGCAATGGCACCGCTATGGCGGCTTTCGACGATACCGCCGCGGATGAGTTCGGCCAGAATGGGATTGGACATGCTTGCGGACTTTCCCTATGTGCAGGCGGGCCTCCATCGCAGGCTTCGCGAGCCGAGGCAACACCCGAATATGTGATCACATTTCGACATTGATCCGCGCGCGCTGAGCGCCTATCTAAGCGCCAGCGAGAGACACAACGGAGGAAGGCGCATGTTGGAAAAATTGGCTCAGCAGCTCGAATTCAAGCGTGAGGCCGCCTACGTCAACGGTCAATGGATCGCCGCCGACAACGGCAAGACCTTGCCGGTCTCAAATCCGGCCACCGGCGAACTCATCGGCAGCGTGCCCGATTGCGGCAAGGACGAGACGGCGCGCGCCATTGCCGCCGCCGATGCCGCTTTCCCGGCCTGGCGCGCCAAGACGGCCAAGGAGCGGGCCAAGATCCTGCACAAGCTCGCCGACCTGATCGAAGCCAATGCCGATGCGCTCGGCGTGCTGCTCACGGTCGAGCAGGGCAAGTCGCTCACCGAGGCCCGCGGCGAGGTGGTCTTCTCGGCCGCCTATGTGCGCTGGTTCGCCGAGGAAGCCCAGCGCGTCTATGGCGACGTGATCCCGTCGCCCTGGCCGGGCCGCCGCATCCTGGTCACCAAGGAGCCTGTGGGTGTCGTCGGCGCCATCACGCCCTGGAACTTCCCCTCCTCGATGATCGCCCGCAAGCTCGGTCCGGCCCTGGCTGCAGGCTGCACCATCGTGATCAAGCCGGCCCTGCAGACGCCCTATTCGGGCCTTGCCTGGGGTGTCCTCGCCGAAATGGCTGGCGTTCCGGCTGGCGTCGTCAACGTCCTCACCGGTTCGGCCAGCGCCATCGGCGGCGAGCTCACCTCGAACCCGCTGGTGCGCAAGATCACCTTCACCGGTTCCACGCCGATCGGCAAGCTCTTGGTCGAGCAGTCCGCCAAGACGCTCAAGAAGGTCTCGATGGAACTCGGCGGCAATGCTCCCTTCATCGTGTTCGACGATGCTGACGTCGACCGGGCGATCGAAGGCGCGATGATCGCCAAGTACCGCAACTCCGGCCAGACCTGCGTGTGCACCAACCGCTTCCTGGTCCAGGCCGGCATCCACGACAAGTTCGTCGAGAAGCTGATTGCCGCCTCCAACGCGCTCAAGGTCGGCAACGGCCTCGAGGCCGGCGTGCAGCAGGGCCCCCTGATCGACGAGAAGGCGGTGCAGAAGGTCGAGGAGCACATCAACGATGCCGTCGCCAAGGGCGGCAAGGTGGTGGCGGGCGGCAAGCGCCATGCCCTCGGCCACACCTTCTTCGAGCCGACCGTGGTGACCGGCGTGACCCCGGACATGCTGGTGGCACGCGACGAGACCTTCGGGCCGCTGGCTCCTGTGTTCAAGTTCGAGACCGAAGAGCAGGCCGTCCAGATGGCCAACGACACCGAATTCGGCCTCGCTTCTTACTTCTATACCAAGGATCTCGGCCGGGCCTTCCGGGTCGCCGAGGCCCTGAAATACGGCATGGTCGGCGTCAATGAAGGGCTGATCACCACCGAAGTCGCGCCCTTCGGTGGCGTCAAGGAATCCGGCATGGGCAAGGAAGGCTCCAAATACGGCATCGAGGATTATATCGACGCCAAATATGTCTGCCTCGGTGGCCTGGGCTGAGGCTCGCTTCGCCTGCTGACAGCTGAAATCGGAAAGGGCCGGCGTCGCGCCGGCCCTTTTTGTTTGGCTCAGTCGAAGACCGTTGCCAGCTGCCTGACGTCGGCGCCTTCCTTCATGCGGAGGAGCTGGAAATAGGTCACGGCCGACGCCACGAAGGTAAAGCTGGTCGACAGGGCATCGGCGATAATGGTTGCGGCATATTTCAGGTAACTGACCTGGCCCGGCGCTGCGCCCGGGCCTTGGAAAGCTGCGCTGATTTCCTCGAAATTGATGGCCAGTCGCGGCGCAATCTGGAGAAGCAAGAGGAGCAGGCCGAGGATCAGCAATTTCCACCGGAAGCCTTTCGTCAGTTCTGCGCTTCTTTTCAGCGCCTGGAGAGGGCCGGTTCGCTCGATCACGCAGACGGGCCCTGCCACGAAGTAACGGCAGAGCACCACCAGGCCGGGGACGATCAGGACGACGAGCCCCAGATAAAAGGCCCCGAAGAAGATGATCGTGGTCGCGAAGAGGGCAAGAAAATTGCGGCCGGCATGAGCGAGCGCGGCTCCAAGCCAGAAGGGCTGGTGGCCGAGGATCTGCTGGACACCCAGACAGGACATCGCCCCGGCCATCGCACTCAGTGCCAGGCTCAGCACCAGGGTCGACCAGTACTCGGCCGAGGTGAGGAGGAGATCCTGCGGTATGGGATAGAAAGTCAGGATCAACGGGGGAGGCAGCACTGCAGCCAGCGCCAGCAAGTTGAAGCGCAGGAACCGTATGCGATAGATGGCCCAGCTTGCCCGTAGCAACAGGCCAAGACCAAATTGATGCGCGGCGGGCCCGGCATGGCTGATGTTTTCGCTTCTCGACATGGCCGGACGGACTTTCCCCTGGCGTTTTGCGATTGGGTGCGCCTCTCCGGACTGCAGAGAGGCGTCGAGGCAAAGCGTTCGAGCGGAGAGGCGCTTCTGCCGAAATGCGCCTCGCCCTCGAATGTGCCGTGACAACCTCCACGATGTGACGGCGAAGCACAAGGTTCGGCTTTCGGGCAGATAGGCCGATTGCGTGACATTTTTGCCGCCATCGCGCAGAAAGCACCATGAAATCTGGAATTTTTTGCCTGGAGAGCGCTGTCGCCTCAATTTCGCCCGTTCACTGACTATTCACCCCTTGCGCTGCATTGAAAGCAGCTCGGCAAATGGGATTGTGTTTCGATGCGGGCTGCCTCGCTCTTCGCTTTGATCGCTTCGGCGCTTGTCCTGACGGGCTGCGTCGGGATCGATGACGATTCCGGTGACTCGACCTCGTCTCTCAAGCCGGTGCTGACCAATACGGCCTCGAACGACCAAGCGGCCAATACTGCCCCGCTCGGCATCTGGCGCGGCGGCATGACCATGCTGGTGATGACCACGCGCAATTCGACCGGCAACAAGGAACCCTGGTTCGGCCCCAAGCGCGCTTCCGATCCGACTGCGGCGCGCCTTGTCATGTATCCGCCGTCCAAGTCGCTGCTGGCCGCGGTCAACCCGGTTTCCACTCCCGGCTGGTCGATCGCCGGCGTCAGTGCCCTGCCGGGCGATCAGCCAGCCACCTCCCTTGCGACGCAGGCCGAGGGACGCGACGTCATCGTCTATGTCCACGGCTATAACGAGACCTTCGACAGCGCGGCGACGAGCTATGCCAAGCTGGTCGATGGCATCAAGTTCTCTGGCGTGCCCGTACTGTTCTCCTGGCCCTCGCGTGCGGCGCTCCTGGATTACGTGACCGACAAGGACAGCGCGATGTGGTCGCGCGATGCCCTGGAGGACACGCTCACGGCGCTCGCCAACGATCCCAAGGTCGGCCGCATCAACCTGATCGCCCATTCCATGGGCTCGATGGTGGCGATGGAAGCCCTGCGCTCGATGTCCGACCGCATGGGCGGTTCCCTGCCCAACCATTTCGGCGCCATCGTGCTGGCCAATCCCGATGTCGACCTCGACCTCTTCCGTCGCCAGATGAAGCGGCTGTCGTCGCTGTCGACGAAGATGACGGTGATCGTCTCCAAGAACGACCGCGCTCTGGAGATCTCGACCAAGCTCGCCGGCGGCGTGCCCCGCGTCGGTTCCGGCGACAGCGAGGAGTTGCAGAAGACCGGCGTGAAGGTGGTCGACGCCTCCGACTTCGGCTCCGGCTTCATCAACCACGACATCTTCATGAGCCGCGAGGAAGTGCGCGCCGTGGTCGCCCGCGCGATCGAGAACGCGGATCAATAGTTTTCGCGCCGGCCTCGCAATCTCGCAAATGCGGCACTACGCCAGGAAATCGGCGCGATGCGGGGTGAAGCAGTCGACCAGCCGGCCTTTCTCGAGCGCCTTGACGCCATGTTCGAGGCCGGATGGCACGATGAAGCTGTCGCCGGCAAGGAGCGTCTCGGTCCTGCCCGCGATGGTGATCTCGAACCGTCCCTCGGCGACATAGCTGGACTGGATGTGGGGATGGGAATGCAGCCAGCCCACGCCATCCTTCTCGAAGGCGAATTCGACCATCATCAACTCGTCGGTATAGGCCAGGATACGTCGACGGTTGCCATCCGGCGTCGGCTGCCATTCGGCGTCGCCGGAGCGGATGAATAGCTCCTTGCTGCGGATCATCGGACTTCACCTCTCTGTCCAGCTACGATCGGGAAGATGAGCTCTGGTTCGGCGCGCTGTCCCGCGGACCGTCACCCCGACGGGACGGCCCCTATTGCCCGGCCGTCTTCTCGACGGCGCGCGGTGCATTGCGCAGGGCCTCCAGCATGCGGGCCCGCGAAATTTCCAGCAACTGGCTCATGGCGCGCGACGCCTCGTCAGCCTTGCGGGCGAGGATGGCCGAGACCACGGCCTGATAGGGCTGCAGGTCCATCGCCTGGCCGTTGGCGCTGCGCTGCGTCAGGCCGAAGGAAACCTTCAGCGCCGTCTTGACCGCCCGCCCGATCGTGACGAACAGGCCGTTATGGGTGGCCGTCATGATGGCGAGATGGAACTCCGTCTCGGCGCCCGCCGCCAGGGCCGGCTGCCCGAGCATGGAAACAAGGTCGGAGAAGCGCATGCGGATGCGTTCGAGATCATCCGCCGAGCCGTCCCGCGCCGCCAGGAAGCAAGCGCGCGGCTCGAAGCAATTCCGCATCTCGTAGAGATCCTCGATGATGCGCTCGTCGAACTGGGCGTTGAGGCGCCAGGACAGCACGTCCTGGTCGAGCAGGTTCCAGTCGGCGAAAGGCAGCACGCGCGTGCCGGTCTTGGGGGAAACTTCGACCAGTCCCTTGGCCGCCAAATTCTTCACGGCCTCGCGCACCGTCGAGCGGCTGACGCCATAGGCCTGGCAGAGTTCGTTCTCGATCGGCAGGGTGTCGCCGGGGCGGAACTCTCCCGAGGTGATGCGGGTGCCGATGATGCGCGCGACCTGCGCACTCATCGTGCTGATGGCGGTATCCCGCTCGAACATACTCATCTCCAAACCAACCCGTCGCTCGACGCGGGCGGCATCATGCTCCTCGCACCGGCTGATTCCGCCATGTTCTGAGAGGCTTCCCACCTCTTAACACTGCTATCGGGGGGGAACAAAGCGCCCAGCAACCCTCCTGCCAACGAGAAATCCTCCTACAAATTACCATTCTTCACGTCGGCGGCGGATTGACACCGCATCGCGATTGTCGATATCTTATCATCAGATGATAATAAGAAAAGATGGTTGGAGGAAGAGACCTTGAGTGCCATCGACATCGACAGGGTGTCCAAGACATTTGGCGCCGTGAACGTCATCGCAGACCTCTCGCTGAAGATCCGCTCGGGCGAGTTCATTGCGTTCCTCGGGCCGTCGGGCTGTGGAAAATCCACCTTGCTGCGCATGATCGCGGGGCTGGAGCGCGTCGATGGCGGCTCGATCTCGATCGGCGGCCAGAGGGTCGACCAGCTCCCTCCGGGCGCGCGGGGCGTTGCCATGGTGTTCCAGCATTATGCGCTCTATCCGCACATGACGATCTACGAGAACATGGCCTTCGGCCTGCGCAACATTGCCGTACCCAGCCAGGAGATCGATCGCCGGGTGAAGGAAGCGGCGCGCATCCTGGAGATCGAGCCGCTGCTCGCCCGCAAGCCGGGCCAGCTCTCCGGCGGTCAACGCCAGCGTGTCGCCATCGGCCGGGCCTTGGTGAAGAGCCCCAAGGCCTATCTGTTCGACGAGCCGCTCTCCAATCTCGATGCGGCGCTACGCGTGCGCACCCGCGTCGAACTGGCCCGCCTGCACCAGCAGGTCCAGGCCACCACCATATTCGTCACCCATGACCAGGTCGAGGCGATGACCCTGGCCGAGCGCATCGTGGTGATGAACGCCCGCAAGATCGAGCAGGTGGGCACGCCGATGGAGGTCTACTCCCGCCCGGCCACCGAATTCGTGGCGCGTTTCGTCGGCTCGCCCGCGATGAACTTCCTGCCGGTCACCGTTGCCGAGCAGGGCGGCCTTGCCGCCGCCAGGCTGGCCGATGGCACCGGCATCACCACGCGTGTGCCTGTCGCGACCCTGCCGCAGGGGGCCAATCTGCGCCTGGGGGTGAGGGCGGAGGCCGTCAGGGCCGATCCGGCAGGCTCCCTTGCCGGCCGGATCGAGGTGGTCGAGCGCCTCGGCGATCGCACGCATCTTTATGTGCGCCTGCCCGACGGCACCTCGCTGGTTGCCGAGGACAAGGGCGCGTCGACCGCCGTTGCAGGGGGCGAGGCCCGCTTCTCGGTGGATTCGCAGGCAGCACACCTGTTCGACGATGGCGGCCGCGCCTTCCATGCCGCGTGAGGAGGGGCTGATGTCGACACAGAGCCTTGCCTCCACCGCAACTGTGACACCCGCTCCCCGCTATGCCGGCGCCTCGATCGGGCCGAGCTGGCGCAATCTCCTGTTCATCCTGCCCTTCCTCGCCGTCTATGTGGTGTTGCTGGTCTATCCGCTGTTTCGCGGCATCTGGATCAGCCTGCAGGAATACGACATGTTCGACCAGACGGCGTCCTTTGCTGGCCTGGCGAATTTTCGCCGCCTGTTCGCCGACAAGGTCTTCTTGGGCACGGTGAGCAACACCTTCGTCTTCGTGCTGATGACTGTGCCGGTTTTCGTCGCCATCGGTCTTGCCCTCGCGCTCGCCCTCAACCGGGAGAGCAGGGGCAGTGCCGCCCTGCGCGCGATCTTCTTCGGCACCTCGGTCCTGTCGGTGACCATCGTCACCATCATCTGGAAGATGATGTATCTGCCGGACCGAGGCCTGATCGCCGGCATCCTCTCGGTTTTCGGCTTGCCGCCTATCCAGTTCCTCACCAGCCAGGAACTCGCTCTGCCGGCCATCGCGCTGTGCACGCTGTGGTGGGTGATCGGCCTGCCGATGATGCTCTTTCTCGCCGCCCTGCAGCAGATACCGGGCGAGCTCTACGAGGCGGCGGCGCTCGACAATGCCGGGCGCTGGCGCTCCTTCTGGTCGATCACGCTGCCCTCGATCCGGCGCAGCGTCGTGGTCGTGGCGATCTATGAGATCGTGGCGCAGTTCCAGCTCTTCGGCCAGGCGCAGCTCCTCACCCGGGGAGGGCCCAACAACGCCTCCCGCCCCATCGTGCAGTTCATCTATGAAGAGGGCTTCCAGCGCTGGAACGTCGGCTACGCCGCCGCGGCCTCCGAGGTGCTGTTCCTGCTGATGGCGGTTGCCGCGATCCTGCAATATGTCGCCGCCCGTCGGCGGACGGAGGGCTAGGCCATGGCGAGCGCGCAGCAATTCGTCGGCCGCACCGCCGGCGACCGGGTGATCCTGGCTGGTGTCCTGCTTCTGGCCTTCGCCTGGCTGGTTCCCGTCGCCTGGGTGATCGTGCTTTCCTTCAAGCCCAATTCCGAGCTGATGCTCTCCACCGCCACGGTCCTGCATCCGCCCTATACGCTGAAGAACTACACCGACATCATCGCTTCATCCGGCGTGTTTCGCTGGCTGCTCAACTCCATGATCGTGGCGGGCGGCATGACCATTGGCACGCTGGTGCTGTCGTCCCTGGCCGGTTACGGCTTCGCCCGCACCGAATTTTTCGGCCGCGACATCCTGTTCGTGCTGGTCCTGCTGGGCCTCGCCATCCCCGAGCAGGCGGTGATCATTGCGCGCCACCAGATGTTCACCGATTGGAAGATGCACAATGGCTATCCGGCGCTGATCCTGCCCGGGCTCTCCCATGCCTTCGGCGTCTTCCTGATGACGCAATACTTCAAGGCCATCCCGCGCGACATCGACGAGGCGGCGATGCTCGACAATGCCTCGCGCTTCAAGATCTTCTGGAAGGTCGTGCTGCCGCTGACCATCCCGGCCCAGGCCACGCTCGGCATCTTCACCTTCCTGTCGGCCTGGAACGATTATCTGTGGCCGCTGATCTCGGCGACCAAGCCCGACATGTTCACCCTCACCGTCGGCATGGCCTCCACCCAGACCAACTTCGCCCAGTCCGAGGGGCTCGGCTTCCTGATGGCGCAGGCCGTCTTCGCCGGGCTGCCCGTCTTCATCGTCTATCTGTTTTTCCAGAAATATATCGTCCGCGCCGTGGCCGGCGCCGCGATCCGCTGAATTCAACGAGATCTCCTGGTTCCGCGTCCCGGCCGCGCGCTCGACCTTGAACAAAATCGGCCGAAACGGAGGAAATGCATGATCGGTTTGAAACGATTGCTCTATGCCGGGGCCCTCTTGCTGCTGTCGTCGCAGGCTGGGCTTGCCCAGGACAAGACCGAGATCTCGGTGTCGCGCTTCTTCGGCGCCTGCGAAGCCGACTATGGCTCCGTGACGGATGTCGCCAAGGCCAATGGCGAGTGCGGCATCATCACGGCGCTGATCAACAAGTTCAATGCCGAGAGCAAGGATACCCGCGTCAAGGTTGATATCGTCGAATGGCCCGGCTATGACCAGCTCACCGCCCGCATCCGCTCCGGCGAGCCGCCGACCATCTCGGTCATGCACGAGGCCGTCATCAGCGACTATTCCTCGCGTGGGCTATTGGAGCCCCTGGACGAGGGCCTGAAGGCGGCGGGGGTCGATACCGCCGATTTCACCGACGCCGCCAAGGCCGGTGTCATCAAGGACGGCAAGACCTTTGCCTTGCCATTCGACACCCATACTTGGCTCTGGCACATCAATTTGAACCTGTTCAAGCAGGCGGGCCTCGTCGATGCCGCCGGCAAGCCGATCCTGCCCAAGAATGGCGACGAGTTGCTGGCCCAGGCCAAGCAGTTCAAGGAGAAGACGGGCAAGCCCTATTTCGTCTGGACCATCGCCAACGAACGCGCCTTCTTCACGCGCACCTTCGATACGCTGCTCTACCAGCAGAATTCGGAGTTCTTCGCCGATCCGGCCAAGGTCAATTTCGCCACGCCCGAGGCCAAGAACGCCGCGACGCTGCTGAAGGCGCTCTACCAGGCCGGCGATACCACCAAGGGGCAGGACTATGCCGCCTCGGTCGCCAGCTTCGCCGCCGGTGACGCGGGCGTGTTCATCTGCGGCACCTGGCTTGTTGATACCTATGACCAGGAATCCAAGAAGAGCGGAGCGCCCTTGTCCAACGGCTATGCCGTGGTGCCGTTCCCGCAGCTCTATCCCGGCAGCCCGCGCGTCTGGGCCGATGGGCATAGCTGGGTGATCCTCAAGGCCGATCTCACCGATGCCCAGCGCAAATCGGCCTACGAATTTCTGAAATTCCTGTGGGACAATGATTTTCAGTGGGCGCGCACCGGCCATCTGCCCATCCGCAAATCCGTGGCCGACAGCGCCGAATTCAAGGCCCTGCCGCACCGGGCGGACCTTGCGCCGCTGACCACAAATGGCGCCGCCCGCCCGGCGGCGGTGAAGCGCCAGTTCGCGATCCAGGAGATCGAGAATGACGAGGTCACCGCCGGCGTGACCGGCGACAAGGAGATCGACGCTGCGCTCGCCGATGCCCAGTCCCGCATCAACGAATTGCTGGCGAACGCGAAGTAACGCCGCGTCTCGCTACACCTAACTCTTTGATTCAACGCGTCTTTGCGATTTGTGGTGACTCCGTCTAATCGCAAAACGCTATAGGGCCCACGGCTCTCCTCCCGCCGTGGGCCCCTTTCCCGCCAAACGTTCCCCCCGTCCAAAGGTCAGTTTTCGCCATGCCGTCCGCCCGCCTGATCGTCGATCACGATTTCATCATCTCCGATCTCGACCGCCGTATCTTCGGTACCTTTGTCGAGCATATGGGACGGTGCGTCTACACCGGTATCTTCGAACCCGGCCATCCCAGCGCGGATGACCAGGGTTTCCGTCAGGATGTCGCCGAGCTGACCCGCGAGCTCGGCACCACCATCGTGCGCTATCCCGGCGGCAATTTCCTGTCCGGCTACAATTGGGAAGACGGTGTCGGCCCGGTTGAGCAGCGGCCGCGCCGGCTCGACCTTGCGTGGTTCTCGACCGAGACCAATGCCTTCGGCACCAACGAATTCATCGACTGGTCCCGCAAGGTCGGGGTGGAGCCGATGTTCGGCGTCAATCTCGGCACCCGCGACCATGACGAGGCGCGGCGCTTCATCGAATATTGCAACCATCCCGGCGGCACGGAGCTTTCGGAGCTGCGCAAGAGCCACGGCTATGAAAAGCCGCACGACATCAAGTTCTGGTGCCTGGGCAACGAGATGGACGGCCCCTGGCAGATCGGCGCCAAGACGGCGGGCGAATATGGTCGCATCGCCCATGAGACCGCCAAGGTGATGCGCTGGGTCGACCCCTCGATCGAACTGGCGGCCTGCGGTTCGTCCAATCGCGACATGGCCACCTATGCCCGCTGGGAGTACGAGGTTCTCGACCATTGCTTCGACTATGTCGACTTCATCTCCCTGCACACCTATTTCCAGAACCCGCATGACAGCACCGAGGAGTTCCTCGGCAATATCGAGCTCTTGGAAGCCTTCATCCGGGAGGTGGTCGCCATTGCCGACGCCGTGGCCGCCACCCGCCGCTCGCCCAAGCGGATCATGCTGTCCCTCGACGAGTGGAATGTCTGGTACAAGGCGCGCACCCATGAGCATCTGCGCAAGCCCGGCTGGCCCGAGCACCCGCCGCTGATCGAGGAGGTCTACAACACCGAGGATGCGCTCCTGGTGGGCGGTGCGCTGATCACGCTGCTCAACAATGCCGACCGGGTGAAATGCGCCTGCATCGCCCAGCTCGTGAACATCATCGGCCCGATCATGACGGAGCCGGGCGGAGCGGCTTGGCGCCAGACCATCTTCCATCCCTTCGCGCTCACGGCACGCCATGCCCATGGCCGCGTGCTGCGCTCGCTGATCTCCTCACCCTCCTATGCCGGCAAGACGGCGCCGGAAATTCCCTACCTCCATGCCTGCGTCACCGAGGACGAGACGACCGGCCAGGTCACCATCTTCGCCCTGAATCGCCATCTCGGCGAGCCGATGGACCTCGAGGTCCTGCTGCGCGGCTTCGGCGGCAACCGCCAGGTGGTGGAAGCTTTGCAGATCCATCATCCTAATATGAAGGCGGTGAACACCAAGGACGCCCAGGATACTGTCGCGCCGGCGCCGATCGAGAAGGTGAGCCTGGAGGGAGATCGCCTGCAGGCGCGGCTCTTGCCGGGCTCCTGGAACGTGATCGTCACCGCGCCGCGCTGAGCGGAGGAGACGATTTCGCCGAACGAGTTGAACAAGGCTGGATTTCAGAATTGAGCGCGCCAATCCCTCCCCGTCTGCGGGGAGGGTGGCCCGAAGGGCCGGGTGGGGGGAGTGGCGCTACAGGGCTTATTGTTGCTCGATTTGAGCCACTCTCCTCCTTCCGTCGATGCTTCTCATCGCTACCTTCCCCGAAACCGGGGAAGGATTGGCGCGTTTCGCTCGTCCTGGCTGTGCTCCTCAAAATGAGAGGCACGACAGGGCTCATCAACCCGGCATTTGTGCCGAAAACGCCGGCTTTCATTTCCGACGTGACGTTATAGGGTCTGCAAAAGCCAAATCGGGGCAGAGGCGGATGGACCCAATTCACCTGTTCGAACTGGTGATCGCGATGTTCCTGGCGATCATCGTCCTGCATTATGCCGCCCACAAGCTGGGGCTGCCGCCCTCCGTGGCGCTGCTGGTCGGCGGCGCATCGCTCGCCTTTCTGCCGGGCCTGCCCGCCATCGCGCTCGATCCCAACCTGGTGCTCGTCATCTTCCTGCCGCCGCTGCTGATGGATGGGGCCTGGTTCATCGCGCTCGGCCGGTTGCGGCGCCACATGATCGGCATCGCCTCGCTGGCCGTCGGGGCAGTGGTTTTTACCTGCGTCATCGTCGCCGTGGCGACCCATCTCGTCTTCCCGTCGTTGCCTTGGGCCGCCTGTGCGGCGCTCGGTGCCATCGTCTCGCCGCCCGATGCCGTCTCCGCCCGTGCGGTGCTGCAGCGGGTGAAACTGCCCCGGCGCCTACAGATCCTGCTCGAGGGCGAGAGCCTGTTCAACGATGCGAGTGGCCTCGTGCTGTTTCGCTTTGCCATCGCGGCCGGCGTCACCGGCACTTTCAGCGCGGTGGATGCAGTCGGTGAGTTCTTCCTGCTGGCATTGGGCGGCGTGCTCGTCGGAGTCGCTGCCGGTACGACGTGGGTGCTGCTCGCGCGCCGCCTCGGTGACGAATATCTGATCATCGCCGCCACATGCCTGTTGTCCTGGTCGTCCTATCTGCTGGGCGAGATGCTTCATGTCTCCGGCGTCATTGCCACGGTCACCACGGGCCTGATTGCCGGCTGGTACCAGCACACCGTGTTTTCGGCCTCGGTACGCATGCGCGGCACGGCGTTCTGGACCGTGATGATCTTCCTGATGGAGGCCGCGGTCTTCATCCTGATCGGTTTTACCCTGCGGGGCGTGGTGGAACGCGGCGGCGGCTTCGGCGTGGTGGCCAATACGATGGTCGTGCCTATTCTGGTGGTCCTGCTGGCGCTTACCCTTGCGCGCTTTGCCTGGGTGTTCGGATCCGATCTGGTGATCCGGCTTTGCATGGCTGCGGGGCTCGACCGCTACACGCCGCTCGGCCTTGCCAACGCCACCATCCTGAGCTGGGCCGGCGTACGCGGTGTCGTCACCCTGGCTTTGGCGCTGAGCATGCCGGATGGCTTTCCCGGCCGCGACTTCATCCTGGTGACGTCGTTCGCCGTGATCCTGGGAACGGTGCTGGTCCAAGGCACCACCCTGGGGCGGGTGATCGGCTGGGTGAAGCCGGTCGAGCCGGAATCGGAAAGGGCGCGCCTCACCATGGCTCAGGCCGAATCCGCCATGGCGCAGAAGCAATTGCTCACCATCCAGAAGCTCGCCTATGACAGCGAGGGGACACTCATCCATCCCCGATTGCTGGAGCGCTACCAGCGCCGGGCCACGATGATCGTCGACTATGCCGAGCGCACCGAAGAATATCAGCCGGGGCTTCATGCCCATTTCGACGTCGTCCTGGCGGCGATCGCCACCGGGCGCGACGAGCTGATCAGGCTTCACCGGGTTGGGAAGATCGACAACGAGACGTTGCACGAATTGGAACGCGACTTGGACCTGGAAGAGTTGAGCGCGATCTCCGCCAAATCGTGATGAGGGCGGGCGTGACGATCTTGGCGGAGTACATTGGGATCGCAGGCATCCTTGCCCGCCCTTGGAACCGCGGCGTTTCAAGGAAGAGCAGGCAGGGATGCCTGCGATCCCATAAAACGCCGGCCGTTACTGAGCGTCCCGTGGCCGGTTGTGGTGCCGGTGGCGCAGCTGGTTCAGCAATTCGTCGAGCAGGCCGCTGGCCGCCTCTGTGATCACCGTGCCGGGTGGGAAGATCGCCTGGGCGCCTGCCGCATAAAGAGCTTCGAAATCGTGCTCTGGTACCACGCCGCCCACCACGATCATGATGTCGGGCCGGCCCTCGGCCACCAGGGCCTTGCGCAAGGCGGGAACCAACGTCAGGTGTCCGGCGGTGAGGGAGGAAACGCCGACGATGTGGACATCGCTGTCGGCGGCCTGCCTGGCGACTTCGTCGGGCGTGGCGAACAGGGGCCCGATCTCGACCTCGAAGCCGAGATCACCGAAGGCGGAGGCGATGACCTTTTGGCCGCGGTCATGACCGTCCTGGCCCATCTTGGCGACGAGGATCTTGGGCGGACGTCCTTCTTCCTCGCGGAAGATGGCGGTCTGGCGCTGTACCTTCTCGATGCCGTCGCCACTCATGGCTGCCTTGTAGACGCCGGAGGTGGCGCGGATCTGCGCCTTGTGGCGGCTGAACACCTTTTCGAGGGCTGACGAAATCTCGCCGACGGTCGCCTTGGCCCGCGCCGCGTCGACGGCGAGGGCAAGGAGATTGGCATCGCCTTCTGCGCCCTTGCTCAGGGCGTCCAGGGCCTGCTCCAGGGCAACCGGATCGCGCTCGGCCTTCAACTGCGCGAGCTTGGCGATCTGGGCCGCGCGAACGGCCGAATTGTCGACCTTGAGCAGGTCGAGCGGTGGCTCGGACTGAGGCTTGTAGATATTGACGCCGATCACCGCCTGTTCGCCGGCATCGATGCGGGCCTGGGTCCGGCTGGCGGCTTCCTCGATGCGCAATTTGGGCAGGCCGGCCTCGATCGCTTTGGCCATGCCGCCCATCGCCTCGACTTCCTCGATATGCTGCCAGGCCTTGGCGGCAAGGTCGGCGGTGAGGCTTTCGATGGCGTGGGCCCCGCCCCACGGGTCGATCAGCCTCGTGGTGCCGCTTTCCTGCTGCAGCACGAGTTGGGTATTGCGGGCGATGCGGGCCGAAAAATCCGTCGGCAGTGCCAGCGCCTCGTCGAGGGCGTTGGTGTGCAGGGACTGGGTGCCGCCCTGCGTCGCCGCCATCGCCTCGATCAACGTACGCGTGACGTTGTTGTAGACGTCCTGCGCCGTCAGCGACCAGCCGGACGTCTGGCAATGCGTGCGCAAGGCCAGCGACTTGGCCGATTTCGGATTGAACTGCTGCACCAGGCGCGTCCACAGCAGTCGGGCGGCCCGCAGCTTGGCGACCTCCATGTAGAAGTTCATGCCGATGGCGAAGAAGAAGGACAGGCGCGGCGCGAAATGGTCGATATCGAGCCCCGCCTTCAGCCCGGCCTTGATGTATTCGACCCCGTCGGCCAGCGTGTAGCCGAGCTCCAGATCCTGCGTCGCGCCGGCCTCCTGCATGTGATAGCCGGAGATCGAGATCGCATTGAATTTCGGCATGTTCTGCGCGGTGTAGGCGATGATGTCGCCGACGATGCGCATGGAGGGGCCCGGCGGGTAGATATAGGTGTTGCGGACCATGAACTCCTTGAGAATGTCGTTCTGAATGGTGCCCGCCAGCTTGTCTGGTGAAACGCCCTGTTCCTCGGCTGCGACGATGTAGAGCGCCAGGATCGGCAGCACGGCGCCGTTCATGGTCATCGACACCGACATCTCGTCGAGCGGGATGCCCTGGAACAGCGTACGCATGTCGATGATGGAATCGATGGCGACGCCGGCCATGCCGACATCGCCGGTCACGCGCGGATGGTCGGAATCATAGCCGCGATGGGTGGCAAGATCGAAGGCGATCGAAAGGCCCTTCTGGCCCGCCGCAAGATTGCGCCGATAGAAGGCGTTGGATTCCTCGGCGGTGGAGAAGCCGGCATATTGGCGAATGGTCCAGGGCTGCTGGACATACATCGTCGGGTAGGGGCCGCGCAGGAATGGCGGCAGGCCCGGCCAGGAATCGACGGCCTGCAGGCCGATCAGGTCGCTCTCCCCATGTACGGCCTTGATATCGATACCCTCGGGCGTCTGCCAGACCTCGCCGGTCAACAGCGGGCCGGGTGAAAGACGGCGCAAGGAGAGGTTCGAGAAATCGGGGATGCGGCTCATGCGGCGCCTCCTGGCACGCTCTCGAATGGGACCGCATCGCGCCCGCGGCTCAAGGCCGGAGCCGCAGGCGATACCGCGTCTGCAGGGGCCGGGCGCAGCACCGAAACGATTGATTCTTCGGCAAGGGCGTATTTATTGGCGCCGATGATGGTGCCGACAGGCTGGCGTAGCCGTTCGATCTCCTCCTGCAGCCAGTCTGACTGGATCACGTTGATGATGCCGCCCTGGCGTTCGATGGCTTGGAACTGGGCCCAGCCTGCCTCGCGGAGGGCCTGGGTCATAGCCTCCAGCCCGCCCGAGCCGGCGGCCGGGTCAGCGATGCGGTGCAGATTGGCTTCGCTGATCAGGACGTGCTGGCAATTGCGGGCAACACGCCGGGCATGGGCGTCGGCGAGCCCATTGGCGGCCGTATGAGGCAGGATGGCGACGCTGTCGGCACCGCCCAACCCCGCAGCTGCGGCAGCCAGCCCGTTGCGCAGCATGTTGGTGGCCGGGTCACGCCGGCTCAGCATGCGCCAGGCGGTTTCCGTATGAATATGGATCGGGTTCGAGGCGAGGCCGCAGGCCTCCTCGATCTCCAGCCAGAGCAGGCGCAGGGCCCGCAGCTTGGCGATGGTGGTGAACACGTCCTGGTCGGCGGCGACGGTAAAGCCGATGCAGTGGCGCGCTTCTTCCAGGCGCAGGCCGGTCGCCTCCAGCACGCGTAGATAGGACAGGGCCGAACTCAGCACGCTGGCGAGCTCGAGCCCCGGGGTCGCGCCGGCCTCATGAAAGGCGCGGCTATCGGCGGTCAGCACTGTGCCGCCTTGCCGATGATTGCCGAGAACCGAAGCTGTCGAGGGCCATCCGGTCGGCAAGATGCCAGTGGTGGCGAGCTGGCCGATCGGGTCATAGCCGTAGTGAACGGTACCGCCTTCGATCTCGCTGAGCCAGCGCGCGACCTGCAGGGTCTGCGGCCCAGCGTCGAGCCGGATCTCGATGGCATTGCGCACGACGCCGGCCAGCAGGCCATCCAGGCTGTCGGCACCGTTGATGGACAGGCCGAAGCCGCGTGCGAACGGGCTTTGGGCCGATACCAGCGTGATGCCGTTGGCGCCACCTTCGAGATCTTCGAGGAGCTGGGCATTTGCCGATACGATGTCGGGATGATCGGCGCGCTGGACCACGGTCCAGGGTGCAGCCGGCGGCCGCCCGGGGATGGGCAGGGCGCCGGCCATGCGGGCATAGATGGGCTGCAGGCGCGCGCCGCCAGGCAACGGGCTGGTCAGCCTGTCTTCGAAGGAGGCTCCTTTCAGCACGCCGGCGACGGCGTCGCGCCAACGGGCCTCGTCCGCACCCGCCTCCGCCATGGCTTAGACGAACTGGCCGAGTTCGGGGATCTCGGCGACGATCTTGCCGACCACTTCCGGGCCGGCTTCCTTCTCGGCATAGGCGAAGAGCTCCTTGCCGATCGCCTGGATCTGGTTGAGGTCGAGGCCGAGCGCCATCAACTGGCCGCCAAGGCCGGCGATGCCGCCGCCGACATGGCCGACCATGCCGGCCAGCATGCCCATGAAACCGCCGCTCTGGGCATTCATGGCCTCATTGGTGACTTCACGCGCGCCACTGATCGAATCGACGAGCTTCGATACCGCGTCGGCGGGTCCTTCCCGCTCCAGGAAGGCAAGCACGGCACCGATAGCCTGCGTCGCAACTTCGGGGCTCACGCCAATCTTCGCACCCAGTTGGGCGACCAGCTCTTCCATCTTTTTTCTCCCTGACGTGACGCGGATGCTACCAAAGACCCACGGTAGGCCAACCGCTCTTCTCTGTTTCCCATTTTGCCATGGAGATCAAGGCCGTGGCTTTAAATACTTGTAACACTTCATCAAGCCATTGGCCGTAGCGATTGGCCGCGCGGCCGGTTATGGTTCGCGTTGCGATTTGACCGTTCAGGACAGGAAGAGATGACCGATCAGAGCCGGATTTTCGTTGCCAAGAGCGCGGAGCCCCAATATCTCGCGCTGGCCTTCGGCAATCGGCATGGGCTGGTCACCGGGGCGACGGGAACCGGCAAGACGGTGACCCTGCAAGTCCTGGCGGAAGGGTTCTCCGCCCGTGGCGTGCCGGTGTTCGCGGCGGACATCAAGGGTGACCTCTCCGGGGTCTCCCAGCGCGGCGAAGCCAAGGACTTCATCGTCAAGCGGGCCGCCGACGTCGGCATCACCTATCAGCCCGACCAGTTTCCGGTGCAGTTCTGGGACGTCTTCGGCGAGCAGGGCATGCCGATCCGTGCGACGGTCTCCGATGTCGGGCCGCTCCTGCTCGCCCGGATGCTGCAATTGAACGACGTCCAGGAGGGTGTGCTCAACGCCGCCTTCAAGCTCGCCGACGACCAGGGCCTGCTGCTGCTCGATCTCAAGGACCTTCAGGCCCTGCTGGCTGATATGGCCGACAAGGCGGCCGAGCTGATCAAGACCTATGGCAATGTCTCCAAGACGACGGTGGGGGCGATCCAGCGCCAGCTCCTGGCCCTGGAGCAGCAGGGCGGCGACAAATTCTTCGGCGAACCGGCCCTGTCGCTTGCCGATATCGGCCTGCTCGATGCCAAGGGGCGCGGCACCATCAATATCCTGGCCGCCGACAAGCTGATGATGGCGCCCCAGCTCTACGCCACTTTCCTGCTCTGGCTGCTGTCCGAGCTCTTCGAGCAACTGCCCGAGGTCGGCGACCTCGACAAGCCCAAGCTGGTGTTCTTCTTCGACGAGGCGCATCTCCTGTTCAACGATGCCCCGCCCGCGCTGCTGCAAAAGATCGAGCAGGTGGTGCGCCTGATCCGTTCCAAGGGCATCGGCGTCTATTTCGTCACCCAGAACCCGCTCGACGTGCCCGACACCGTGCTCGGCCAGCTCGGCAATCGCGTGCAGCATGCCTTGCGCGCCTTCACGCCGCGCGACCAGAAGGCGGTCAAGGCCGCGGCCGAGACCTTCCGCCCCAATCCCGAGCTCGACACCGCCAAGGTCATCTCGGAACTCGGCAAGGGTGAGGCCCTCGTCTCCTTCCTCGAAGGCAATGGCGTGCCGTCCATTGTGCAGCGGGCGCTGATCCTGCCGCCGGCGGCGCGGGTGGGCGCCATCACGCCAGCCGAACGCCAGGCGATCCTGCAAGCTTCCCCGCTACGCGGCAAATATGAAACCGTGGTCGATCGCGAATCGGCCTTCGAAATGCTGCAGCGCCGCGTCACCGACGAGGCAGCGCCCGCCGAGCAGGCGGAGGAGGGTGGCGGTTTGCTCGGCAGCGTCCTGGGAAGCGTGTTCGGTTCGGGCAGCGGCGGCGGGCGTGCTTCCGGCCGCATGACGACCTCGCAGGCCGTGATTCGCTCGGTGACACGCACGATCGCCACGACCGCCGGCCGGGAGATTACCCAGGCGATCCTGAGAGGTGTGCTCGGCGGCCGTTCGCGACGCTAAGGCAAGCGCCCTCGCAATGCCATAGCTGAAGAGTCAGTATACAAGTACTACCAGTTCGCCGTTATTCGGGCCGCCTACGTCAAATTTCCCGTATTGCATTCCTGCCCCTCCTGGTGAGGTATTGGGATCAGCATATACGTTTGGGTACCCTTGGCGTATGAGCTTTTGAAGCGCGATTGCTGGAGGCTCTTGGGCGATGGATGGCGCAACTATACTGAACGACCGCTCGAATAGAAAAGTAATACAATCCGCTGATATTTTATTAGTGAATCCAAACCGAGAGGTTGCCGAGTTTTGGCGTGAGAACCTGCTGGATTTCGGCATGACCAAAGTCAGACTTGCTTCGGGTATCGTGGATGCTCTGGAGATGGCGCGCCGGGATCCCCCGCTGGGTGTTGTGATCGCACTGCCGGTGCTTGCGGACGCCTTTGCATTGTTGGGCGCACTGAGCCAGGACGAAGGAGGCGAGCTGCGTGAAGTGCCGATTCTGCTGGTCGCAAACCAGCCGAACCGTGCTGCGCTTCTCACGGCCACCCAGGCTGGTTTCGATGCCGTGCTGACCGAGCCGGTCTCGCCGCGGCAGATCTATCGGCGGGTGGGATCGATGATCCAGCGCACACGACTCACCGCTCGGATGCGGAGCCTTGCGAGCTGACCAGCGCTATTTTTGCCCTTCCCGCTGAGGGGAGGGCGCAGCCACAGGCCGCGAAAATGCCATCGGAAGGCAAGTCGGCCCTACCCAGATCGGGCAAGGCGCGTTAGCTTGGCGCTTTCTCACCCGCATCGTTAAGGCACATGTCTGATATCAATAAAGCGCTCGATGCTGCCGACAAGGCACTCGATGCCAGCCTCGACCGGCTGTTCGAATTTCTCCGCATTCCCTCGATCTCCGCCGACAGCGCCTATGCCGGCGATTGTCAGAAGGCCGCCGAATGGGCGGCCGCGGTCTTGAGGGACATCGGCTTCGATGCCTCGCCGCGCAAGACCATCGGCCATCCCATGGTGGTGGGACATCGGCGCACCGGCAAGCCGGGCGTGCCGCATGTCCTATTCTACGGCCACTATGACGTACAGCCGCCGGATCCGCTCAATCTGTGGCACACCAAGCCGTTCGAGCCGGTGCGCAAGCCCGGTCCCCACGGCGATATCATTGTGGCCAGGGGCGCTTCCGACGACAAGGGCCAGGTGATGACCTTCATCGAGGCCTGCCGCGCCCTGATCGAGACGCAGGGAGAACTGCCGATCGATGTGACGGTGTTCCTGGAGGGCGAGGAAGAATCATCCTCGCGCAGCCTCATTCCCTTCCTCAAGGAGAACAAGGACGAGCTGAAGGCCGATTTCTGCCTGGTCTGCGATACCGACATGTGGGATCGCGAAACGCCAGCCATCACCACCATGCTGCGCGGCATGGTCTATGAGGAAGTCACCATCAAGGCCGCCAGCCGCGACCTGCATTCGGGCATGTATGGCGGTGCTGCCCAGAACCCGATTCGGGTGCTGTCGAAGATCCTCGCCGCCTTGCACGACGACGATGGCCGCGTCACCCTGCCGGGCTTTTACGACGGCGTGAAGGAATTGCCCGACGCGGTGAAGGCCGAGTGGGCCGCTCTCGATTTCGACGGTGAGGCCTATCTTGCCGAAGTCGGCCTGAAGGTGCCGGCCGGCGAGAAGGATCGCACGGTGCTCGAGCAGATCACCGTACGCCCGACCTGCGATGTCAACGGCATCAGCGGCGGCTATGAGGGCGAGGGCGCCAAGACGGTGATCGCCGCCCAGGCTTTCGCCAAGGTGTCCTTCCGCCTCGTGGCCGGCCAGGAGCCCGAAAAGGTGCAGGCTGCCTTCCGCAAATTCGTGGCCGATCGCCTGCCGGCTGACTGCCAGGCCGAATTCCAGTCGCATGGCCTCGGCCCCGCCATCGCCGTGCCGGCGGATAGCGAACCACTGGCCAAGGCGCGAGCGGCGCTGGCGGAGGAGTGGGGTCGCACTGCGCCGGTGATCGGGTCCGGCGGTTCGATCCCGGTAGTCGGCGACATGCAGCGCATCCTCGGCATCGATTCGCTTCTGATCGGCTTTGCCCTGGAAGACGATCAGATCCATTCGCCCAACGAGAAGTACGATGTGCGCAGCTTCCACCGGGGCATCCGCTCCTGGGTGCGCATTCTCGACGCGCTCGCCAAATAGGACAGGCCGTCAGCGGGGCCGGTGCCAGCACCTGCCCCCCTTTGTTGGCGCGATACGGATCCATCATGAAAGCCGTGGTTTTCGAACAGTTCGGGCAGTCGCCGAAACTCCAAAGCGTTCCCGACCCGACGCCCTCGCCGGAGGGGGTGGTGGTCAAGGTCGAGGCCACGGGCCTGTGCCGCAGCGATTGGCATGGCTGGATGGGGCACGACTCCGATATCGTGCTGCCCCATGTCCCGGGGCACGAATTGGCCGGCACTATCGTGGCGGTCGGCAACCAGGTCAGGCGCTGGCGTGCGGGGCAGCGCGTCACCGTGTCTTTCGTCGCCGGCTGCGGCCATTGCCGGGAATGTGCCGGCGGCAACCAGCAGGTCTGCGAACAGCAGTTCCAGCCGGGTTTCACGGCCTGGGGTTCCTTTGCGGAGTTCGTGGCGCTCGATTTTGCCGATGCCAATCTGGTCGAATTGCCCGAAACCCTCGATTCGGCGACGGCGGCGAGCCTGGGCTGCCGTTTTGCTACCTCCTTCAGGGCGGTGGTCGACCAGGGACGGGTCCGGGCAGGGGACTGGGTCGCCGTGCATGGCTGCGGCGGAGTCGGGCTGTCGGCAATCATGATTGCCAGCGCTGTCGGCGCCAATGTCGTGGCCATCGATCTGACCGATGAAAAACTGGATTTCGCTCGCCAATTCGGCGCGGTGGCAACCATCAATGCGGCGCAGACCAAGGATGTGGTCGCCGCGGTCCGAGACCTCACCGGCGGTGGCGCCCAGGTGTCGCTGGATGCGCTGGGCCATCCCGTCACCAGCGTCAATTCCATCGGCAATCTGCGCCGGCGCGGCCGCCACGTCCAGGTTGGCCTGATGCTGGGCGACCATGCCAGGCCGCCGATTCCGATGGACCGTGTGATCGCCTACGAGCTCGAGATCCTCGGCAGCCACGGCATGCAGGCTTTCCGCTACCAGGCGATGTTCGACATGATCGCCTCAGGTAAACTGGCGCCTCAGAAGCTGATCGGCAGCCGCATCGGCCTCGACGAGGCGCCGGAGGCCTTGATGCGTATGGACCGCTTCGACGGCGTCGGCATCAGCGTCGTAACGCGCTTTTGAGATCCATGCCGGCCGTGCCGAACGCACAATAGACGGTGGCGCCGTAGAACGCCGCGCCGACGATGCCGACGATGGCGAGGCCGATAATGTCTCCAATATGGGAGAGCCCGGCCAGGAATGGCACCAGGGCGGTGGCGGCCGCATACATGGCCAGGCCGGTGGTGACGGTTGCCAGGGCGACGCAAGCCAGCATGGCATAGAGGCGCCGGTCGAGATGCATGAAGCCGCGGCGACTGGCCAGCACTGCCAGGAGGCCGAGATTGACCCAGGCGCCGAGCGAAGTCGCCAGGGCAAGCCCCGCCTGCTGCAGCGGTCCCATCAGGACGATCTTCAGCCCGATATTGACGGCGATGCCGGTGAGGGAGGCCCAGAGCGGCGTCGCCGTATCGCCGCGGGCATAGAAGCTGGCGACGGCCGAGCGGATCAGCACCACCGCCGGCAGGCCTGCGCCATAGGCGAGAAGGGCGCTGGAGGCGGCCTCGGCATCAGCCGCGGTAAAGGCGCCGCGCATGAACAATGCGCGCATGATGAGATCGGGGACGGCAAGGAAGCCGGCGAGAAAAGGCGCGGCCAGCAGCCAGGTCAGGAAGATGGTGCGCCGCTGGGCGGCATGCGCCTCGTCGACCTGTCCGGCCGCCAGCAGGCGGCTCATCTGCGGCAGGATCACGGTGCCGGCCGCGATGCCGATGATGCCGAGCGGCAATTGATTGATGCGGTCGGCATAATAGAGGGCTGCCACCGCACCGGCCGATAGCAGCGAGGCGATGATGGTATCGGCAAAGATGGCGATCTGGGTGCCCATCGAGCCGATAGTGGCCGGCCCCAGCGCCTTGAAGAAGGCTTTCACCGGCGCGTCCAGCTTGATCGGCTCGGGCTTGGCGAGCACGCGGGCCCGGCGCGCCGCCCACAGCATGAAGCCGAGCTGCAGGACACCGGAGATGGTGAGGCCCCAGGCCGCGGCGTGGGCGGTGGTCGGAAACCAATGATGCGCGAGCAGGGTGGCGATCATCGCCACATTGAGCAGGATCGGTGCCGCGGCGGCGGCCGTGAAGCGTCCGACGGCGTTGAGCACGCCGCCATAGAGCGTGGCCAGAGTAATCAGGATGAGATACGGAAAGGTGATCCGGGTGAGCGTCACGGCGAGGTCGAAACGCTCGCCCTCGAAGCCCGGCGCATTCAAGCCGACGAATTGCGGCGTGAAGATCAGCACCAATCCCAGCAGGATGACCTGCGAGATCAGCAATATCGACACAATCCGCCCCTGGAACAGCCGTGCGGCGTCGTCCCCATCCTGCTGGTGAACCCTGGTGTAGGCGGGCACGAAGGAGGCGTTGAAGGCGCCTTCGCCGAAGATGGCGCGGAAATTGTTCGGTAGGCGGAAGGCGACGATGAAGGCCTCCGCGGCCGGGCCGCTTCCCATCAGGGCGGCCATCAAGGCGTCCCGGACAAAACCGGTCACGCGTGACACCATGGTCCAGGCGCCGATGGAAAGAATGTTCTTCAGCAAGGAGAGGGCCTATCGTGATGTCAGCTCCGCCTATACGCGGCTTTGATCGGCGGGAACAGGCAGTATCGCCTTGAAAAGGTTGCCGTCGGGTGAGGACGGTATGGATTTTCGGTGGAGAAGCCACTGTCCGGGCGAGTCGCGTTCAAGTGTGGCGTCGATTTACTCGGATGTGCCGTTTCCATGCCTTGCGATTCTCGACAATTGCGCCAGAGTGCAAAAGCCCCTGAAAAAGAAAGAGGCCGCAGCTTGCGCTGCGGCCCAAGTCTAGGGAGGAAACGCCCAAGGAGGGCTATCAAACGGGGAAAAAGTTCCGCGCCGTTTGACAAGGATTAGTTTAGTGTGCGCCGCACAATAAACAATTGCTGAGTTTGCATGGCTGCTAGGCGAGCCATGCGTAGCGATTGCAGGTGCTCCGCTACCAGTTTTTGAGAAAAAATAAGAATATCAATGCATTATTTGATCTGTCGAAGATTTCGAATTTAGGCCTTGTGCCAAGAAAGGGGCAAGCCATGCGTCAGGTGGGACGGACGCACGGTAAAATCTCCTAAAATGAAAAGGGCGGAGAATGCTCCGCCCTTTCAGCTTCTCGATAAAGTGCCTGAAGACGCCCTGCAGCCCGATGGATTGCGGGATGTAGAGGGCGGTCCCTGCGAAGCAGGCGCCATTCGAGCCCATGGGCCGGATGGCGCTCCAAGGCTGCTTACTTCACTGCCGCTTCATAGAGCTCGGCGACATATTCCCAGTTCACCAGGTTGTCGACGAAAGCCTTGAGATAGTCGGGGCGACGGTTGCGGTAGTCGATGTAATAGGAATGCTCCCAGACGTCGACGCCGAGGATCGGGGTAGCGCCATGCACCAGCGGGCTCTCGCCGTTCGGGGTCTTGGCGATGATGACCTTGCCGTCCTTGACGGCGAGCCAGGCCCACCCCGAACCGAACTGGGTGACGCCGGCCTGGATGAAGTCTTCCTTGGCTTTGTCGACCGAGCCGAGGCCGTCGACGATGGCCTTTTCGAGGTTGCCGGGAATCGCGCCGCCGCCATTGGGCTTCAGCCACTTCCAGAAATGCAGATGGTTGTAGTGCTGGCCGGCATTGTTGAACAGGCCGGCATTCTTGCCATAGGAGCCCTTGACGATGTCCTCGAGGCTCTTGCCTTCCCACTCCGTGCCCTTGAGCAGGTTGTTGCCGTTGTTCACATAAGCAAGGTGATGCTTGTCGTGGTGGAACTCCAGCGTTTCGCGCGACATGTAGGGCGCGAGGGCGTCATAGGAGTAGGTCAGTTCGGGAAGCGTGAAGGACATGGTGTTCCTCGTGAAGTGACATGATGGCGATGGGCATGGCTACAAAACGCAGCCCGCCCGTCCAGTGTTCCCGAACGGTTGCCACGAGATCGCAGATCTTGCAGCCATCCGGGCGGGAGCCGAATGAAGGGGTGGCGGCTAGCAGCCTCAATGCCCGCCGGAGCGGGCTGCGAGGCCGATGCACCGTCGGCGGGCAAACTTAAGCGCGATGGCGCTGGAAGGGAACAGATTTGGCAGGGTGACCGGCATGATTTTTAAGTTACGCCGCTCCCATCCTCTGCAGGGCGAAGGCCTGGACCAGAGCCACCTCCTTCAGCCGTTCGAAGCGCCCCGAAGCCCCGCCATGGCCCGAATCCATATTGACCTTGAAGATCACCGGGTTGCCCTGCGGGTTCTTCTCGCGCAGCCGCGCCACCCACTTGGCCGGTTCCCAATAGGTCACGCGGGGATCGGTCAGGCCGGCAAGGGCCAGGATGGGCGGATAGGGACGGGCGGCCACGTTGTCGACTGGGCTATAGGAAAGAATGGTCCGGAATGCCGCCTCGTCCTCGATCGGATTGCCCCATTCGGGCCATTCCGGCGGGGTGAGGGGCAGGCTGTCATCGAGCATGGTGGTGAGGACGTCGACGAAGGGAACCTCGGCCACGATGGCGCCGAACAGATCGGGGGCGAGATTGGCGACGGCACCCATCAGCATGCCGCCGGCCGAGCCGCCATGGGCGACGATCCGCTTGCGGGCGGTGAAACCGCGTTCGGCCAAGTAGCTGCCGGCCGCGATGAAATCCTGGAAGGTGTTGGGTTTCTTGGCGAGCTTGCCTTCGCGATACCAGCGCCAGCCCTTTTCCGTGCCGCCGCGAATATGGGCGATGGCATAGACGAAGCCACGGTCGACCAATGACAGCGCATTGGTGGAAAACTGCGCCGGCATCGACAGGCCATAGGCGCCATAGCCGTAGAGCAGCAGCGGTGCCGAGCCGTCCAGGGCGGTTTCCTTGCGGTAGAGCAGGCTGATGGGCACGCTTTCGCCATCGGCAGTGGGGGCGAAGACCCGGCGGGTGACGTAGAGTGCAGGGTCGTGCCCGGATGGAACCTCCTGGCGCTTGCGCAGGATGCGCTCGCGCGAGCGCATGTCGTAGTCATAGGTCTCGGCCGGCGTGGTCATCGAGGAATAGATGAAGCGGATCCGGTCGGTGATAAATTCCATGCCGCCGTCGAGCGAGAGGGAATAGGCCTCCTCGGCAAAGTCGATGGCGTGTTCCTCGCCGCTGGACAGGGAGCGGATCACGATGCGCGGCAGGCCGTCCTCGCGCTCGAGCCGGACCAGCCAATCGGCCAGCAGCACCATGTCGAGGATGTAGCGGCCCGGCTTATGCGGGATGAGATCGCTCCAGGACGCCTGAGCTGAAGACGCCTGAGCCGGCGTCGCCAGAGGCGCGGTCATGATGCGAAAATCCTCGGCGTCGTCGAAATTGGTCAGGATCAGCAACTGATCCTTCCCGTCCGGCAAGGGGAGATGCTCGATCTCATATTGCACGCCTTCCTGGCGAGCGGCGATCAGATGGACATGGCTGCCGGCATCCTCGAGGCGGATCACCCGGACTTCCGAGGTTTCATGGTCGTGGATGTCGATGACGGCCAGGCCGCGCGACTGGGTCTGCGACAGGCCGACGAACATGCCGGCATCGGCCTCGTCGTAGATGAGGCGATCGGTACTGGCCGGGGTTCCCAGATGATGCAGCCACACGCTGGAGGCGCGATGGTTCTCGTCGAGCTTCACATAGTAGAAGCCCGATCCATCCCCGAGCCAAACGGCCTCGCCTTCCGTATCGGGAACGTGATCGGCCAGCATTACGCCTTTCGAAGTATCAAGCAGGCGTATCGTATGGAATTCCGAGCCATTCTCATCACAACTCCAGGCGATCAGCCGATGATCGGGCGAGGGTGCAAACCCACCGAAGGCAAAGAAACTCTTGCCCTTTGCGAGGGCGTCGCCATCCAGAAGCAGCGTTTCCTCGCCGCCGCCACGCGGGCGACGGCAGAACAGGCGGTGCTGTCCACCCTGCCGGAAGCGCGAATAGTAGTCGAACGGCCCGTCCGGAGAGGGCACCGAGGAGTCGTCGGCCTTGATTCTCCCCTTGAGCTCCTCGAACAGGACGGCCCGCAGCTGCTCGCCCTCCGCAAGCTGGGCGTCGGCATAGCGATTTTCCTGCTCGAGATGGGCCTTGATGTCGGAGGGCAGCGTCGAGCCATCACGCAGCACATCCTGCCAATTGTCCGCCCGCAGCCAAGCATAGTCGTCCTGTAACGCAATACCGTGGACGACGCGTGTGCTCGGCCGCTTTTTGGCAGTCGGCGGCACAATGGGGGAAGAAGTCGTCATGTCATGCCTTCTGGTCGGGTGTGAAATTCATGGCATGGCCATTGATGCAATAGCGCAGGCCCGTCGGCGGCGGGCCATCCGGGAAGACATGGCCGAGATGGGCATCACAAGCGGCGCAGCGGATCTCGATACGGCGCATGCCGTAGGATCTGTCCTCCAACTCGACTACGGCATCCGCGCGCACAGGCTCGAAATAGCTCGGCCAACCGCAACCTGAATCGAATTTGGTATCCGACCTGAACAATTCCTCACCGCAACAGACGCAGGAATAGGTGCCTTTTTCTTTGGCGTTCCAGAAAGGTCCGGTAAAAGCGCGCTCCGTGCCGCGTTCGCGGGTAATGTGGTATTGTTCTGGAGAGAGAAGCGTCCGCCATTCCGCATCGGTTTTGTTAACTTTCTTGTTTGGCACAATTGTCTCCCAATATTTTGCCGCAAAGGGATGCTATCGAAACGGTAGACATACTTTGCGACTGATTCGACGAGCCGAGCGTTTGAAGACTATTCAGTTCGTCGTAAATAGGGAGTGGGGCGACAGTTCGCAATTCTGTGTCTTGTTGAATTCCGCGGCGAGCTTGCAAATTTGCATTTGCCGTTTGCCGAGGGTGGCAATTGTCGCAAGGGAAGCCGATCGAATCGTAGACCTTTCTCATCGGCGAGAGATCGGCGGCAGGCGCAGCGATGCTGCGTAATGCGCTGGTCGCGCGCGCCTTTCTACAATTGCAGTCTGCTGTCGTGTCTGGCGTGACCTATCCGGTTATCAGTGCAGATCAGATAGTCCGATCGGGTGTTGCAGTACCCATTTGTGATAGGGGCGCTTCTTACGTAGGCGGTTGCATGTTTTCACGGCAGTAATCAGAAACGGCGTAGTGAAAAATTCATGCTTGTCTTGCAAAAGATCTTGATTGATAAGATTTGAGAGTTTACATCAGTGCGCAATTCGAAATTCGCGATTCCAAAGTTGCGAAGCGGATGTATGGCCTGCACTGCTGTTAATGAATGGCGCGGCAGCGTAGCCGGTGGTGAACATTTAGTTAAATCAGACCAAAAAAAGAAAGTCGATTTACCATGAGCGACGGATCCAACAACACCAACTTCATCGAGCTCGCGGCGGACATCGTCTCGGCCTATGTCAGCAACAATTCGGTTGCTGCATCGGACCTGCCCGGCTTGATCAATGAGGTCCATGGTGCTCTTCAGCGTATCACCAGCGGCGTGCAGGAAGTGCCGGCCGAGGCTCCCAAGCCGGCGGTTCCGATCAAGAAGTCGGTGACGGCTGATTACATCATCTGCCTCGAGGACGGTAAGAAGTTCAAGTCCCTGAAGCGTCATCTGCGCACGCAATACAATATCTCGCCGGAAGAATACCGCGAGAAGTGGGCCCTGCCGGCTGATTATCCGATGGTCGCCCCCAATTATGCTCAGGCCCGCTCCAACCTGGCCAAGCAGATGGGCCTCGGCCAGCAGCGCCGCCGCAAGGGACGGTAGTTTCGCCACGGCCCTGCCGGAACGACAACAAGAGCCGGATGCCACGCATCCGGCTCTTGTTGTTTGAAGCATCGCGGGCGTGTCGTCAGGCGTGGTTTGGAGCAAGATGTCCGAAGCAGGAAGCGATCAGGTCGTGACCAGGACCTGCCGAGCGTCGCTGCGAATGCGTTCGACAAAGGATTTCAGCCCGTTGGAACGCTGCGGCGTGAGATGTTCCTCGAGCTGCAGTTTGCGGAAGATCTCGAGTGCGTCGATGGCCAGAATTTCCGAGGCGGTGCGGCCTGAATAGACGGCAACCAGGATCGCCAGGAGTCCGCGCACGATAAAGGCGTCGCTATCGCACTGAAAACCGGCCCGCCCGTCCTTCCAATGGGTGACGAGCCAGACCTGGCTGACGCAGCCCTGCACCTTGTTGGCCGCTGTCCGCGCCTCGTCAGGCAGTGGCTCCAGCGTCTTGCCGAGCTCGATCAGGTAACGATAGCGATCCTCCCAATCGTCCAGGAGTTCGAAATTCTCGATGATGACGGCGATATCTTGGCTGCTCATCCCCTTCATATAAGTGAGATGCCGAGGAAGACAAAGCCCTCTCAGGGAATGGAAGGGCGAGGGGGCGGCAAGGCTGTGAAGCGCTGACCGGCCGGGCTAGGAGTGGCGGCGGCATCCTCACCTGGGCTGGTGAGCAGGCCGGTGAGCTGCCTGGCACCGGCGAGGCCGGCGGCGCATTGCCGGGGACTGGCGGCGCAATAGGACAAGGCGGCGCCGACGGCCTTGTCGGCGAGGGTCGTTGCCGACAGGCCCGCCAGAGCCTGCTTGTCATGCTGGGCCCGCGGACCCGGCAACAGCAGGGCAACCACGGCCAGCCAGAACATCATGCGCAGGATAAAGAACACGTCTTAGGCTCCCGATCGATGGTCAATTCTAGCATGGGCACCATCGACAGGAGCGTGACTCACCGCACAGACGGCCGCAAAGTGAAGGGATGGTTAACCCGCGAGCCCATCTTGGTGAGGAATTGTTCACCATGTTTGGCACTTGCGCCGCCAAGAGGCCTTTCCAGACGCAGGAACGGCCTGGCAGGCCCATTCTCTTAGGGTTCGTTTAAAGGACGCACTGCCATGGTCGAGGGGTCATGTAGGGAGCGCGGCCACAGGGCCGTGCCGGGGCGTTGCGTCAGTTTGATTGGTTCATATCCGCCAAAGCATCCGTCGACCGCTTGGTCCACGGATCGGCGAAACACGATCCCTTGACAGCAGCTCGCCATGGTGCCTTCGTTGCCATGTTGCTGGGCGCGGCGCTGTTCGGGCTGACGCTGGTACCACCTTTCCTGGCCTTCTCCGGTGGTCCCAGCCTCGGTGTCGGCGGCATCATGGTACTGGTTGCCGCCCTGCTCGCTATCGTCTGGCGCTTGTCCGTCACCGGTCGTCTCGATGTTGCGGCTCTGCTCACTGTCCTCGCCGCATGCGGTTTTGCCGGCATCGTCGCCCGCCACAGCGGCGGGCACAGGG